>CAJFOS010000021.1 GCA_904397865.1 Candidatus Allochristensenella caecavium | reverse complement strand
TTCCAGCGAATCCCGCACCATCTTGCTCGTGACCTTTTCCTCTTCGCCAAACACTCGCGCCAATAGCTCCCGCACCAGAAAACGTTCTTCGCCATGCGCGCGCAGATAATCCAGAATCGCTTGATCACGCTTTAGTAGGCCATTATACATGCGGTAAATATGAATTTTTGCTTGACTGTCATCTATTTTCTGACTGTCCAAGTCCCAAACCGTATCATCTTCACCTGAAAGATAGGAAGCGAATCCTTGGCTCTCCTTTTGCTGTAATTGTACCCAGCCTTCCTGGTATAATTCAATCAATAACGATTCTATACTTTGTGGTATTTCTTCAATCGATAAATTTCCGCAAATATTCATTTGGTGTAAAAGCTCTATTATCTCACACTCGCCTTTGTTTCGTTTTATGAGCCTTATCGCCTCTCGTCTACGATATTCAGCACATTGGTTTCGCTTTTCATTATCGGCTGGAGTATTCATCACATTTTTACGGAGCATATCAGCGCCCCTAAATAGCAACCAGAATAGACTATCATATGCGCCGTACATCTTGCTTTTTATCCTCCTATGGCCATAAAATTTCCATCGTATCTTCCAGCAGAATAAACATCAATCGTTCTTTCCCGTTTTCCTTGCGGAAATACATCAATGCTTCAGATTGTGTTGTTACCGCACCAGCCGGCGCCTGTATCGGCGCCTGGCTGTACGCTTCTAATCCTGTTAGCATTGTACCTTCCTTTTTAATACGGTGCAACTCGTTAAGCGAAACCCGGTAATAGATATCCCCCACACGCAATGATGATAGATATTTTTGGGTTTTTTTAACTTGCTCAATCGTACTATCTATTTCTTTTCTTTGGCCGCTAACATCTTTTTTCAAAAGAGACGAAATTTTTTTAATTATCTCATTTGTATTACTGCCTCGTTCAATCGCATCCATAATATCCTTCCAACCCAAACTGTCATCGATAGTCGACGAAGTTCCTAATCCATCTATCAATTTGCCAGTCAACAGTGAAATGAGTTTTTTACTCAACAACTGTTGACGCACATATTCCTGCTGTTCCTTATTCCCGCCACCGTGTGCGATCAACTGCCTTGCATCAAGAATCACCCCCAGATTGACATGGTGGATATCAGTAGCGCTAAAACCGGCATTATCCGGCAACCATGGATAAACGTTGTCTTTTCCCACTTCAAATTCTCCCGCTGAAGCATCGTCTTTAAAGCCTATAAATGGAATCCAGCTAAACGCTTCCCATATGATATTATTTGATGCAATTTTGCGAAAATCATCCGGACTGACAATATCTCCCGTTACATCTTCCGCCTTTGCCTTCTCCTCCAAGTTCCGTACCCACGTGTCCTTTTCTTGGTAATCGGGGTTGTGGAAGCCGCGCATGGCGTCCGTATTGACATCCGGCGGGGATTGTTTGCCGCCGCCCGTGGTCTTGGTATCCGTTTTGCTTTTTGTGGTTTTCAGGCTGTTGGGGTCGCGCAGGGTTTGGGTGGCCGGGTCGTTGTCCTGCGGGGCGGCGGCTTTGAGCGCGGGGTATCCGTTGAACCACAAAAAAAGGGGACGGCACGCCGTCCCCTTTTTTCACCCTATGTTTGCTATTCTTGCGTCTGTGCGCGCACTTCCGTCTCCGGCGCCGCGCGGAACAGCAGCCGTCCGCTTTCGTCCTCCTCCACTATGGCCAGCTTTTGTTCCACCAGCCATTCCAGTGAATCCCGTACCATCTTGCTCGTCACTGTTTCGTCTTCGCCAAACACCCGCGCCAATATCTGCCGCACCAAAAAACGTTCCTCCCCATGCGCGCGCAGGTAGTCCAGCACCGCCTGGTCTCGCGAAAGCAGGCCGTTGCACATGCGGTAGATATTCTCCTTCTGCAAGTCCTCGTAATCCTGCCCGTATCCCCACTGACTGTCTCCTTCTCCAGGGATATATCGCCAATACGTATGCGACTGTTTTTCGTACGATTCCACCCAGCCTTCCTTTTCCAAACCCTGCAATAGCTGCGTTAAGGGTTTCCTTCTTTCATCTGGGCTCCATTCAAACGCCTCGCGCAAGATATCCTCTACGGTTGCATCTGTCTGTTTTTGTAAATACCGCACCGCCAGGTATTGGCGCATGCCGGTATCAATTGCACGGGCGCGTCTGGAACCTTCCGTATCCCGAAACGGCCATCCAAAGCCAGTAAAAAATCCCCTGCGCACATTGTTCTCCACATCTAAATCAATTTGCTCAAACCACCAATCAAACAACCCCATATTGCTTTTCCCTCCTACGGCCAAATCACTTCCATCGTATCCATCCGCATGATAAACATCAGCTTCTCCCGACCGCCTTCCTTACGGAAATACAATATCAGTTCCCGCTGCGTCGTTGCCGCGTCTTCCGGGGCTTGTATGGGCGCCTGCGTGTATGCATCCGGTATCTGTAGTGTATTGTTTTTTTGCGCACTCGGCAAGTTCTTCAAAAACACCCGATAATAAATATCCCCTTTGCGTACAGAAGCCAGTGCTTTCTCTGTACGTTTTGCTTTTTCGCGCAAACGATTCATCTGATCTTGATAAACCTTGCTATTTAAATCGATTCCACTTTTAGCTGAGAGCACGTTTAGATAGTCTTCTGCGGCCGATTCGTATTTCATAAATTTTTTCAGCCACTCTTTCATCTCTGAATCTGTTCCCAGCAAGTTTTCTATCACATTAAATTTAGGTATTGGTAACATCTTAAACAAAATTGACAGCAGTTGCTTGGTAAAATTCAAATCGCGTACCTTTTGACGCTGTTCTTCCGTCCCGCCTCCATGCGCTACCAACTGTTTATCGTCCAAAATGACGCCCTGGTTCATATGGTGGATATCGGCGACGGAAAATCCCAATCCCTCCGGAATTCTTCCGGCCAGTTCGTTTCGGGTCGTTTCAAATTCGCCCGCTGTCGCATCGCTAAATGGAAGTCCCCAATACCCAAATGCATCCGCCATTGCCCGCCGTTTCATGTGTCGATTTAGCTCATCCTCCGTGACAAGACTGCCTACTACATCCTCTTTATCAACCGATGTTTCCGGCAGCGTCCGCACCCAATTCTCATCCTGTTCTGCGTAATCGGGGTTGTGAAAGCCGCGCATGGCGTCCGTATTGACGTCCTGCGGGGATTGTTTGCCGCCGCCCGTGGTCTTGGCGTTCGTTTTGTTTCCCGTGGCTTTCAGGCGGTTTGGGCCGCGCAGGGCTTGGGTGGCCGGGTCGCTGTCCTGCGGGGCGGCGGCTTTTGTCGTGGGGGGATTGCTGCGGCTCTGCGTGCCGCGCGGGATATTCATCTGGTTATAACCGCGCATGCCCGCGGCGGTGGGGTCAAGGTCTTGCGGGGTCTGCCCATTTTGGCGCATCTCCGCCAGGCGCTCCTGTTCCTGCTCTTCGGCCCGCTCCTGCTGCTGTTCGCGCTTGCGTTGTTCTTGGGCGCGGCGGGCCGCCTGTTTCTCCATCTGATACGCCTTTTCACAATCCGGCCCCCAGACGCCGTCCTGTTTAAGGCCGTATTTGTTTTGAAAAACCTTGAGCTTGAAAACCGTGTTGTATTCTGCCGGCACACGGTAGCCCCTGAGCGCCCGCGCGGGCGTGGACTGTTCCACTTTGAGCTTCTGCATCGCTTCCGCATCCTGTTTTTTCAGCTCTACCAGGTTGGTGATTTTGGGCGCTTTCAGCCGTTTATATTCCGCATCGGTCTGCGGCCCCCAGACGCCGTCGACCTTCAGGCCATTAGAACGTTGAAACTGTTTGACCTGCCAGACGCTCTGGTATTCCGCCGGCTTTTGATAGCCTTTAACGGTGCGGGCCGGCGCGGTTTGCTGCGCTTTGCTTTTCTGGTAGGCCGCTTGGGAGGCCGGCCCCCACACACCGTCCACCTTCAGCCCGTGGGCGCGCTGGAACGCCTCCACCTGTGAAACGAGCTGATACTCCTTGGGTTTGGTGTATCCGGCCACGGTCCTGGCCTGGGCATTTTGGCGCCGGTTGTATTCCTGTGCGCGCAGGCTTTCCCTGGCACGCGCTTGACGGACCGATTCACGATGCCGCTTTTCCCCGTTTTCCAGTGCCATGCTGTATGCCAGCATGTAGCCGGCCATCCGGTTCGGTTCCCGTTTTTGAAATGCCTCCCACTTGCGCTGCGATTCACTGCCCCATGTCCCATCCACCTTGGCGCCGATGAGCCGCTGCACTTCTTCGACCTGTTCTTTGTACCGCACGCCCTTGGGCGCCTGATATCCTTTGACCACAAAACTACTCATGCGTCTGTCCTTTCTTTCATTGCGTATCCGTATGATTTTTTCTCGTTGGTTATCCGCCGTGTTTACAGCCAACGCACATCCTCTTGTTCGGCCTGTTCCGTTTGCGTACGCTGCGCGTAGGCTGGCGCAGGCCGGGTTTGCGCCGGCGCGCGGGCGCAGCGTGCCGCGACCCAGCGTTCCATCGCTTCATAATCCGAATTGTACCGGCGGCCGGAGGTGCGCTTGTAATCCTCCAGCGTGGCAATCATGCGTTCGGTCATGGGTACGCCGTAACGGCGGCACAGCGCGGCGTGTTCCTCGGCTGTCAGATGCACGTGCGGCGCGTAGGCGGTCTTCGTGCACGCGTTGACTTGCTTCTTTTCTCTTGGTTCTTTTTCTAATAAGTCCGTCGTTTGCACAGCCGTTGGGGGGTTGGTTGGGCTGTCATCGGTGGGGTTGTCCAGCGCGCCCGCGGGCGGCGGCAAAAGGGTATAGCGCGTCGCCACGCCCCGGGTACGGCTGGGCTGAACGCCGATAAGCCCCTGTTCAGCCAATTCCCGGCGGGCGCGAATCAGCGTCTTTTCCCCAATGCCGATGAACATGCACAGATGGGCGTTGGTGACGGCAAACCACGGGGCCCAGCCGCGTTCGTTATCAATTTGCAGCAGCGTATAATACAGCAGTTTCGCATACGGCGACAGCGGCTGGCGTTTCAAATAAGCATAAAAGGCATTCAAGCGTTCGATATACGTCAAGGCGGCTTCCCCTCCATCCTCCACCGTAGCGCAAATGGGCACGCGCGCCGTCCCTGTTTCATACCACTTTTGGGGCGTGCCGCCCTTCCCCGGCGTTGCGGATGCGCGTGCGAGGCAGGGGGGCGCATGCTCGCGGACAGGCGGTTGGGCAAAGATGAAAACGCGCTTTGGGGGGCGTGCCGCCCTTCCC
>CAJFOS010000020.1 GCA_904397865.1 Candidatus Allochristensenella caecavium | reverse complement strand
CCACTGTTGGTGACTTGGGCATCTGTGCCAGGGTCACTTGTGGAGACGGTGCCGACTTGAATGGTGGCAGCATCGCCCTGGTTGCCGCTGGCACCCGTGGGCCCAGTCGGACCGGTGGCTCCCGTGGCTCCGGTTGCGCCGGTGGGGCCTGTAGCGCCGGTGGGTCCGGTGGCGCCTGCACCTGTGGGCCCGGTTGGTCCAACTGGGCCTGTAACGCCCGTTGCACCGGTGGTGCCGCGTGGGATGGTGAAGTTGAAGATAGCATCCTGATTGGTGCCGCTGTTGGTGACTTGTACAGCCGTGCCCGGGTCGCCCGTGGAGACGGTGCCGATTTGAATGGTGGCCGCATCCCCTTGGTTGCCGGTGGCCCCTGACGGTCCGGTGGGCCCAGTGACACCGGTGGGCCCAGTCGGCCCGGTGGGTCCGGTTGCACCTGCCCCCGTCGGTCCTGTCGGCCCGGTGGGTCCGGTGACGCCGGTGGCCCCTGTAGCGCCGGTGGGTCCGGTTGCACCTGCCCCCGTCGGTCCCGTCGGCCCGGTGGCTCCGGTGACACCGGTGGGCCCGGTCGGCCCGGTTGGCCCCGGTGCACCTGCGCCGGTGGGGCCTGTGGGCCCGGTTGGCCCTGTTACGCCCGTGGGCCCGGTTGGCCCTGGTGCACCCGCCCCGGTCGGCCCGGTGGGGCCTGTGATGCCGGTCGGCCCTGTGGGTCCCGTCGGCCCCGTAGGGCCGCTAGGTCCTGTCGGTCCGGTCGGACACTGAGGCGGACACGGCGGAGGTGGGCAGGGAGGGGGGCATGGCCGCTGCCCACAGGATGGCGAGCAGCAGGATGTGTTGGGAGAAAAGGGAAAACAACGATTATTTTGTGTCATGGTCATTCACTTCCTTTATTCACTTGTCCGTGACACTTTACAGTATGAAAAAGTGGGTGGGAGTGTGCGGTTCGTTGGAAAAGGGAACAGAAAAAGACCGAAACGGGTGTTTCGGTCTACAGCGATGAATAAAGCAAACAGGCGTGTGAACATACAGTCAGCAAACAGGCGGCCGGGGCTTGCCCGTATCAGGCCAGCCGCCCAGTGCGGCCAGCTGTTCATATCGATGCACCTCCTGTGCCTTTTGGCGCAGTTGAGCGGCAGAGTGGATGTAAGCATCGTGTTCGTGCAGCTTGGTTTGCAAAGCAACAGGCAGTGAGACGAAAAAGGTGCGGCTGCTGGCGCTGTGGGCCAGCAGTTCGTGCAGATAACGGTATTGCATGCGTTTCCCTCCCCGTCCGTAGTGTGTGCGCCGGAGTGATTGTGTATCCGAATAAGAAAGCAGGCAGTGCTGGAAGGTTTTGGAAAGTCCCTGCGCCAAACGTTTTGCCCGGCGCTGCATACAATGGAACGGAAGGGAGGATTTTACATGCAAACTTGTAACCTGAGCGCTCAGACACGCCGTTATCTGCATACGTTTGACAATATCCTGGCCACAATGGTGGAACAGATGACATAAGCGCCGCTGAGGCAAAGCATTTCACAGAATTTTATCGTGCAGATGATTCCGCATCACCGTGCAGCGATTGCGATGTCGTGTAACCTGCTCGAATACCCGGCAGACCCCGCGCTTTGTGCGATTGCTTCGCGGATTATCGTTGAACAGACCCGCAGCGTCGCCAATATGCAGCGGATAGAATGCGCCTGCGCGCGGCTGGTCAATCCGTATGAGGATGTGTGCACGTATCAGCGGCAGATGGATGCCATCATGCAGACGATGTTTACAGACATGGGCGCGGCGTGTGCAGATAATCGAATTAACTGTAATTTCATGCGCGAAATGATTCCGCATCACCAGGGAGCGATTGCGATGGCAAACACCACGCTGCAATATGTCATCTGCCCGCCGCTCACGCCCATTCTGCGCGCCATTGTCACCTCACAGGAACAGGGCGTCCGGCAAATGCGGCAACTATTGCACCGGCTGGGATGCTGAACCATGAGCTGTATGGCGGCCCGGCGGTTGTCCCACCGGGCCGCTTTTTTATATCTGTATGATGCATAAAAAATTCGTATAATGTGGCCGCAGACGCATGGACTGGCTTGCACGCAGAAGCATGGGCGTGGTATAATCCCCTTAATGTAAGATAAAGATAGAGCGAAGAGGAAAGCCAGCGCTGTGCAGCCTGCCTTTCAGAGAGCCGGTGGGGGTGCAAACCGGCGGGCGGGGACAGCGGGTCCACTTTCCAAGCTTTCTGGTGAGGAGCCGGACGGGTGGCGCCCGTTAATGCGCCGGTAAAGTGGTCGGCGTGGCGATACGCCGGCAATTTGGGTGGCAACGCGGAATCTTCCGTCCCATAACGGGGGGGAGGATTCTTTTGTTTTTTGGAGGAGGATTTTCAGATGATTGACATTCGGTTGATTCGCACCAACCCCGAACAGGTGAAGGAAAACATCAAAAAGAAGTTCCAGGATGAGAAGCTTGTGCTGGTCGATGAAGTATTGGCGCTGGACAAGCAGTTGCGCGAAGCGATTGCCCAGGGCGATGCGCTGCGCAACAAGCGCAACGTCGTCAGCAAGCAGATTGGCGCGCTGATGGGACAGGGCAAGAAGGCGGAGGCGGAGGCCGCCAAGGCTGAGGTGGCGGCCATCGGCCCGCAGATGGCGGAATGGAAGGAAAAGCAGGATACGCTGTCTGCACAAATCCGCGAGCGGATGCTGGTGATTCCGAATATCATCGACGATTCCGTGCCCATTGGCAAAGATGATAGTGAAAACGTCGAGGTGGAGCGCTTTGGCGAACCGGTGGTACCGGAGTTTGAAGTGCCGTATCATATCGATATCATGGAACGGCTCAACGGCGTGGATTTGGACAGCGCGCGCAAGACCAGCGGCAACGGGTTTTATTACCTCAAGGGGGACGTTGCGCGGCTGCATTCAGCGATTTTGTCCTATGCACGCGATTTCATGATTGACCGTGGCTTTACGTACTACGTACCGCCGTTTATGATTCGCAGCAGCGTTGTGACAGGCGTGATGAGTTTTGCGGAAATGGAAAACATGATGTACAAGATTGAAGGCGAGGACTTGTACCTGATTGGTACGAGCGAACATTCCATGATTGGCAAATTCATCGATACCATTCTCGCACCGCAGGAACTGCCGCAGGCACTGACCAGCTATTCGCCCTGTTTCCGCAAGGAAGTGGGCGCGCATGGCATTGAAGAACGCGGGGTGTACCGCATCCATCAGTTTGAAAAACAGGAGATGGTCGTTGTCTGTCAGCCGGAGGAGAGCATGGATTGGTTCCATAAGCTGTACGGCTACACGGTGGAATTTTTCCGTTCGCTGGACATTCCGGTGCGTACGCTGGAATGCTGTTCGGGTGATTTGGCGGACTTGAAGGTCAAGAGCATCGACGTTGAAGCGTGGTCGCCGCGGCAGCAAAAATATTTTGAGGTAGGCAGCTGCTCCAACCTGGGCGATGCACAGGCGCGCCGGCTGGGTATCCGCGTCAAGGGCGAAAAGGGAACCTATTTCCCCCATACGCTGAACAACACCGTTGTCGCACCGCCGCGTATGCTGATTGCATTTTTGGAAAACAACCTGCAAGCCGACGGAACCATTCGTATCCCCGAACCGCTGCGCATGTACATGGGCGGCAAGGATAGGCTCGGACAATAAAGAAAAGAAGTTAAAAAGAAAAAAGCACCGCGGAAAGCGGTGCTTTTTTGCTCGTTCAAACTTCTTTGACCCATAAGCCGTGCAAGTTACAGTAAGCATATACAGCAACAACGGCGTCGTCTGCTGTCAGCGCAAAGGAAACGGTGGGCGCGCCATCGACCGGAAGGGCTTTGCGTTGCCCGCCCTGTTTGGTCTGGACGTATACCCATGCAATGTTATGTTCCGCTGTCATCGGATGGGCGACGCTGCCAACGGTGACCGTTACCTGCTGCCCATCGATGGATACGACCGGAACGTGTTTTTCCTGCGCGGCATCCGTGGAATTGGCAACAAGCTCATGCATGTTTTCACCGCAGCACTTGACCGGTACGCCGGTGTTATGAATCATTCCGATGATATTGCCGCAATGTTTACAGATATAAAACTTTTTTGCCATGAAAAGAACCTCCTTTGTAGGGCAAGGGCCCCATGTATGTGTATTGTAACATGATGGGAAAAAAAGAAAAGGGGCAAAACGGGAAAAAGAGGGGAATGATTGCAAAATGCGCGGCGTTTTCTTCGTCTTATGGTAAAGGGAGAAGGTGAAGAAAGGAGTCTAGATGCAATGGCCGATTATTATGTGCAAGGATATAGGCCGCCAGCCGGTGTGAAGGATAAACAGGGGGTGATGCTATGGCAGAAGACCATCGGAGTCAAAGCCGACGGCGTTTGGGGCGCGCAAAGCCAGAAGGCGTATGAGAACTATGTGAAAAAGATGGCAAAAGGGGGCATCATGGGTTTCGTATCAGGCATAACCAGCGTCATGAAGGCCGCCACCACACAAGGTGACAAACCCCGTGCCGTAGGTCGGTTTAAAGTGCCGGACGCGTTTCGAACCACCCAGGCCGTTAAAAATTTCCAGAAAAAGAACGGTTTGCAGGCAGATGGCATCTGGGGGGCGCAGACGGACCGCGCCTATCGGGAGATGAAACAGAATCCATTCGCGGCGATTGGTTTGGCGGCTAATACGATAACCAGCGCCATCACACAAATGGAAAAGGAGCGGCAGACCAAGGCCCGCGCCGTTCGCGGATATTCGCTGCCCAAAGCCGGAATGTCGGTATGGGAAGTCAAACAGTTTCAAAGTCAGAATGGCTTGAAGGCGGACGGCATCTGGGGCAGGGACACGCAGGCCAAGTGGGAAGCCCGGCAAGGCGGCGTATCCAGGACGATTGGTAAAATCATCGATGGCGGTCTCAAAGCGGCGACGCAGACGGCACGCACGGTCAAGGGATATACGCTGCCGCGCGTGGGGATGACGACAGCGGAAGTCAAGGCATTTCAGCGCGCGCAGGGGTTGGAGGCGGATGGCATTTGGGGTAAACGTACCCAGGCCGCCTGGGACCGCCTGGGGGGTATTCAAAAGGCAAGCGTATTGGTCGGTGCAAGCAGCATGCACGTGCGGACGCAAAAAAATGGGCAACGAAAGCAATCTCCCCCTATGACGGCAGCGCCGCTTTCCGGCACGCTGGGCGCAGCGATGAAAAAGGGCGGGCAGAACAATCCGCTTTTGCAAACCAAACAGCAATCTGCCTACAACCGCTATACCGGCCCATTGGGTACGACGCAAACGCCGGCAAGCGTTTTTGGGACAAACGATATCGCCAAGCGTACAGACTACTACAACCAGGGCGCATCCGTACAGGCGCAGAACAAACGAAACCAGTTTTGGAACAGCATAGGACAGGCGCTGACAGACAAGCACACCGTGGATACCAAGGCCTTGAGGGAACAACTGGAGAAAACGGCGCAAAAGGTGGGGACGAACGAGCAGGTTCAGCATATGCAGGATGTCAAGAATTGGGCAGTGGCCGGGATGAACGGCCCGGCGCCGCAACAGAAGGACAACAACCCGCACGTGCTCCAACCAAAGGGGAACGACAGCTATGGGAGTATGTTTACCAATATAGACAAAGGAATGGATTTTTCAGGACAAACGCAGGAACAGAAGAACGAGACATTTTTGGAGTTCTTGGAGAATGGTGCACCGAAAGTTTTGCAGCAGGTAGAGGAACGGATGGCGGAAAAGCAGGAGGAGGAAGAAGCGCGTAAAAAACAGCAGGAGGCATGGGAAGCGCGAACGACTTGGCAGGAATATTTAACAGAACATGCCATCACAATGGAAAAAGACCAGGATGAACAGAATTTAGAAGCGCTGGCGCTAACATATTTGATGTATTATCAGGGGAATAGCAACGCGTACGAAAATATGAAGCGGAATTTGCAAAGCGGCTATCGGATTTGGCAGCTGGATTTTCTTACAGGAGAACCAAAGGAAGGGGTTAAGGCGCCATTTGGGTATGATGCGAAGGGAAATCAGATTGCCAATGCGCAGCTCAGTGGGGTAGAATTGAAACAAGCAAATATGTACATGCTGCAAATGTACCGTGCGTTTGGTGTGGAT
>CAJFOS010000019.1 GCA_904397865.1 Candidatus Allochristensenella caecavium | reverse complement strand
TTTTTATGGTGCAAAGCACGCAACTTGGTAGTGCGCCTCGTTCGCATCGAGGAGGTCAGCGGTTCGACTCCGCTATGCTCCACCAAATGAAGGCAATCTGATACGCAGATTGCCTTTTTTGATAACAACAAAGACTTAACCCGTCAGGAATAGCACCAGCGTAACCGTACACCATCGCCTTCCCTTTCAATATCTTCTTTCTCTTCAAAAAATAAAAAGCAGGGTTTCCCCTGCTTTTCCCTTACAAGCACTGTTCGCCATCTTCATCATGTGGATATACCGGCATCACGCCCCGCAAAATCCCCTGTTCGTCCTGGTCCCTGCGGTCCACAGAATACGGCTGGTCATACCGCTCATCATATCGTAGGTTGTCCGTCCGTGCAAAGATTGCTCGTTCTTCTTCCGTAAACGGGCACCCTTCCGGCGTCATCGCCATCCGCGTTCCCTTTTGTTCCTCCATGATTGTCATCCGTATTCGGTCCCATATCCCGTCTTTTTCCGTGAACGAACCCGCTTCCTCCTGCAGTTCCGCTCCTTTTCCTTTTCGCTCATCCCACAACGTCACATATATTCTGTCCCGCAGCCGGTCTATCTCCGGCGCCCAGCCGGTCTTCTCCCTCTGTTCATCCAGCTTTACCTGTACCTGTTCCCGGGTAAATGTCGCACGGCCCTGCCCATCCGTCACCGCGTTCAACCGATATAAATACTGGTCCAGATAGGCACTTATCAGTGCGATGTATACATTCCCGACCGGTTCTCCTGCTTCCATCTCATATTCGTCCGTCTGCCGCACCTGTATCTGTATCTCTTGGGGGAACTTCGCTTCTTCCGATGTCAGCCGGTGTTCATCCGGCGGTGCTGTCGTAAACAGTGCTTTCCCCATCTTGTAGCCTCCGCCTCGTTCCCAGCCTTCCGGCGCCTTCACCGGCTTCTTCCAGTACAGGTCCAGCGCTTCTTTCAAAGCCGGCGTCGGCACCATCCGGATGATTCCCTTGGTATGCAAGATGTCATTGCGTTCCAAAACGCTCAGTCTCCGGTTGGCCGCGTAGATATATTCCACCATATCTCCTCCGCGCGTCCGCGACATCCCATATCCAATTTCCTTGATCTCCTCCCAGGAATAAAACTGGAACGTGTACCCCCCTCGGCTTCGTTGGCACAGACCGGTTTCGTTTAGTTCCACGATTCCAAACTCTTTGAAAGATAGCAACCCTGTAATTTCCACTAGTACAAAAACCCAGATCGCTATCAACAGTCCTACCGTATCAGAATCCTTATCCAATATAGCACCTAATATCTATATTTTTTGCTGCGTCAAAAACCGCCATTGTTCCTGTATTTCTTTGTAATTACGTCCCAGGCGGTCGATGCTCAGGATATAGAGCAAATCCCCCGGCTTGAATTGTTTAACCATCTGTTTGTAACTCGGCCGTTCAAAATCTTTGCCCGACTGTTTATCTATAAACAATCGTTTTTCGGCGACCCCTCTTTCGCGCAACGCAATACGCTGCCGTTGCTCATTTTGGTCTGTACTGGATACCCTGATATATCCATAATCCATAAAAATCCCTCTCCTTTCTTCCGTAAATATGCCAGATAAGGAGCGGGAAATAGCGAACCGTTCCGTGTAATGTATGAAGAAAATGTATAAAAAAAGCGGGCGGAAAGACCCTCTTTCTGCCCGTTGCCCATTTTCGGCGGGTTTGTTTTTTCCATTTGTCTGTGTTTATAAACTGCAGGCGTCACGATGCCTGCGCCCGCCGAAATGCCCAGGCCGCGAGAAATAGAGATATCCCCACTCGAATCCCCTGATTGTTGGCTCGGTCCCGTTCGCCTGCAAACCCACCTGCGGGCCGGAAACTGCAATAACGGTGGAAGTAACGCGCTTATTCGCCAATACGAAGCCATTGTGTCCTGCAATACCGTTGCCTTTGGTGTTTATCCACAATTATCCTTTGGTTGTTTAAAATGGTTTCCGTTCCCCGATTGGCCTGGATAACACTTGCGTTCGCTACATTATACGCGGTGACAGCGATGTCTTCGATGCTCAAGGCATCCACTGCAACAAAACGTACCCCTTTCACATGAAGCATACCATCGCCTCTGAGCGTCAAATCCTCCGTTTCAAATACGCCCTTTATTTGTAAATAAAAAGCGGACCTCTTTATCCATTTCCTTTCTAGTGCAATCAAACAAACAGCCACGGTGGACCGTGGCTGTTTTATATAAAGGCATCGAAAAAAGCGTATCCCTCTTGGCTGAATATGCGCCGATACCGGCAAATCTCATACTTTCAACATCCGATATCCTACGCCTACATGCGTCTGAATGTATTTGGGATTGGCGGTGTCCGTCTCGATTTTTTTGCGCAGCGTAGCCATGAATACCCGCAACGACGCGACATCATTATCCCATGCGCTTCCCCAAATCTCCTGTGTGATATACGTATGCGTCAATACCTTTCCCACGTTTTTAGCCAACAGGCACAGCAATTTGTATTCAATAGGCGTGAGATGGAGCTCCTTGTCCTTCATAAACACACACCCCGCTGCGTAATCAATTTTTAAATCCCCGTTGGTAAAAACGGACGCACCTGCGTCGCTGCCGGCATCATTAAGACGGCGGAAGGTCACACGCAACCGGGCCAGCAGTTCTTCAACTGAAAACGGTTTGGTCAGATAATCATCAGCTCCGGCGTCCAGGGCTTCAATTTTATCCGTATCCTCACTGCGGGCGCTGATGACGATGATGGGCGTTTTCGACCATGTGCGCACTTTTTCAATCATCTGTATTCCGTCCATATCCGGAAGCCCCAAATCCAGCAAAATGACATCCGGGTTATGCGAAATGGCCTCCAAAATGCCGGCCTCCCCGTTGGGCGCAACCTGTGCACGGTATTGGTGCGTTTCCAACGTGGTTGTAATCAGGTTTCTCACGGCCGCATCGTCTTCCACGACCAGAATCAAGGGTTTATTCATGCAACGTAACCTCCTCTATTGGCAGCGTAAATGAGAATACCGCACCATGCGGTTGGTTATCCGTCACCGTGATTTGACCGCCATGCGCGGTGATGATGGATTTGCACAGCGCCAGACCGAGACCCAGGCTACGGCGGCTATCCACGATTTTGGTTTTATCCCCTGTATAGAACATATCGAAAATATGCGCTTTGGCTTCATCCGAAATACCGCCGCCGTCATCCGCAACTGTCACCACTGCCTGCGTACCCCGAACCCCTATTTCAATCGAGATATTGGAACCGGGCGGAGTGTATTTAATCGCATTATCCACCAGGTTGATGATGACCTGCATAATCAGCCGTGCATCGATTTTGACCAATACAATCGCATCCGGAGACTGTACCCGAATATGATGTTCGCTGCGCCGCCGGTCGGTATGCTGCAAGGCTTCGGTAATCACTTCATCCAGCAGTTCGGTAGTAGGACGCAGTTTCATGGTGCCGTCCTCGATACGTGTTACGGATAGCAGGTTCTCCACCAAATTGATTAGCCACAGGGAGTCATCGTAGATATTGGCATACAGCTGTTTGCGTTTTTCCCGGCTCATCTCCTCTTCACTGGAAAGCAGGATGCCCGCGTTACCGGAGATGGAGGTCAACGGCGTGCGTAAATCGTGCGATATGGACCGCAGCAGATTGGCGCGCAGCTGTTCATTTTTTGCCAGAAGCGCAGCTTCTTCCCGTTCCTTGGAGACTTTATCATTTTTCAGGGCCAATGCACATTCGCCTAAGATTGACAGCATCACGCTATTTTCAAATGCATCCAACGGAGCACCCTGAATCGCAATGCCTACTACGCCGTATACATCCTGGCTGACGCGCACGGACAGATACAGGCACTTGGCATCCCCCAGCGTACTGGTTGTAGCCCCCGCGTGTTTGTTGTTGTGATACACCCAGGCAGCAACCGCGCGTTCATTCTCTGTGGTGTAGGCAACGGTGTTCTGTTCCCCATGCACGGGAAACAGCAGTGGCGCGCCCAGTTCATCATTGCTCTGCACGCTATAGAAGAGAATATCTCTATCCAACAATTTGGTCAGCTGGTTGCAGGTGACGGTGATGATACCGGTTGCATCCTTTTCATTGCCCAGAAGACGATTGGTATCCAAGAGGATTTTCGTACGGAAGGCTGTCTCCGCCGATTTTCGTGCCTGTCGCTTGATACGTACAGCAAGCGAGCTGGTCAGAAAAGCGGCCAGGAACATAATCGGGAATGTCGCCAGATAGCTTGCATCAGAGGCGTTGAGAGAGAATCGTGGCTCCGTAAAGAAGAAGTTGAACAGCAACACGCTTATCACAGAACTAACCAGGCTGAATACCCGCTGTGATGTGATAACCGCCGTCACCAACACCCCCAGGATATAGACGGTGATGATATTGGCTTCGCTGAAGCCCATCCAATGAAATAAAAAGCTGATAAGCGTAGTAGCCAGCAGCACCAACACGCTTTTGACCGTGTCGGGTGCTATGTTCTGCGGTCTAGCCGCAGCACGGCGTTTCTTCTGACGATATGGCGGCGTGTTCTGGTCCGGAATGATATAAATATCCAGATTGGGTGCAAGCTGCGTAATCTTTTCCGTCAGCGGTGGACGGCCGAACAACATGCTCCGCCGCGCGCTGCTGCGTCCCAACACAACTTTGGAAACGCCTGAAAGCCGCGCAAATTCTGCAATCTGGAAGGCGATATCCTCTCCATAGACCGTTTCAATCGTAGCACCCAACTGCTGTGCCAGGCGCACGTTCTGACGCAACCGGTTCTTATTCTCCTCACTGATGGACGCAAAATCCGGCGTCTCAACAAACAGCGCAGTAAAGCAGCCCTTAAACGCACTTGCCATACGTGCGGCGGTGCGGATAATCTTGGCATTGCTGGGAGAAGAGGACAAGCAAACCAGAATATGTTCATCGGTAAAATGGGCGTTCGCCTTGCCGCTGGCCTGCCCGGACAAGCGGTTGATGCGGTCAGCACAGCGGCGCAATGCGATTTCACGCAACGCCACCAGATTTTGTACGGTAAAAAAGTTGCCGAGTGCCCGTTCCGCTTGAACCTTCCGGTAAATCTTTCCTTCGTTGAGGCGTTCAATTAACTCCTTGGGCTCGATATCCACTAGTTTGACTTCGTCCGCATCATCAAAGACGGAATCCGGAATCCGTTCCTTGACAATCACACCCGTAATCGAAGCCACAAGGTCGTTCAGGCTTTCGATATGCTGGACGTTGACTGTCGTATAGACATCTATCCCTTGAACAAGCAGTTCGTTGATATCTTGATAACGTTTTAGATGGCGGCAGCCTGTGGCATTGGTGTGCGCCAGTTCATCAACCAAAATCAGCTGTGGCTTGCGCGCGATGGCGGCGTCCAAGTCAAACTCGTGTAAAGTGATGCCGCCGTGCTGGACCTCCCGTGTCGGCAGAAGCTCCAATCCATTTAACAATTGTGCCGTCTGTGGGCGGGCATGCGGTTCGACATAGCCAACAACCACATCAATCCCCCGCCGCTTGGCCATATGCGCAGCTTTCAGCATTGCGTAGGTTTTCCCCACGCCGGCCGCATAGCCAAAGAAAATCTTCAGGTGGCCGCGGCGGCTGTCTTCCTCTTCCCGTTTCATCTGCCGGAGCAGTTCATCCGGTTTGCTTCTATTTTGCTCCACGGTACCACCTCCATTGCAATGAGTATAACGGCTCCTATCTAAAATTCACATTAAGAATAAAAAAGATAGAATTAAGATTCTATAAAGATTTTGCCCCAAAGCCGCAAAAAAGAAAAGGGGATATTTTATCCCCTTTTCCCTTATTGCAAGATGCCATCAAGCATCAGGTTGACTTTTAGCACATTCACCCTCTCTTCACCTAAGAGCCCCAGCCAGCGGCCCGTGGTGCATTTTTCCACGATGTCACGCACCTGCTGTTCAGAGATGCCGCGTGCTTTTGCGATACGCGCCACCTGATATTCTGCTGCGGCCGGCGATATATCCGGGTCCAGTCCGCTGCCCGAGCAGGTCACTAGGTCCACCGGAATGGCCGTATCATCCATATCCGGGTTGGCAGCACGCAGTTTTTCTACACGCTCTGCCACCAGTTCCTCATACTCTTCACTTGCTGGACTGATGTTGGACGGCACAGCATACATCAACGTCTTTCCATCTTTGTCTTTATAGGTGGACACGTCAATGTTCATAATCCGTCCCCACATATGCCCGTCATCTGTGTATTGCTGCCCCAGCAGTTCACAGCCGTATTTTTTGCCATCCACTTCGATGATGCTGCCATTGGCCTGATAGGGGAAGAGCACTTGTGCCAGCCCCGTCACCACGCCTGTATAGAGGATACCCGTTACAACGGTAAAGATGAGAAAGAACATCGCCGCCTTGGGAGATGTATGCTCTAAGTGACTTCTTAATCATGGTTTTTGTCATGGTTAGTGAAGCAGTCACTTAGAGCATTTTCATTTCAGG
>CAJFOS010000018.1 GCA_904397865.1 Candidatus Allochristensenella caecavium | reverse complement strand
TCGTTGTCTTGTTCGCTAAGCTTTTTTCTTCTCATTTACTATGCAGTTTTGAAGGTGCTCCCCGTCATCAGGCCCCCCGATGACGCTTGTCTATAATAGCAAACCAAATCGTTTCTGTCAACAGCTTTTTTAAAAAAATATTTTCTCTTTCCCAAAAAGCTCTTTAGGCCGATTCTTCTGGATGCAGCGCCCGCTCAATTACACCCCCTCCTAAGCACACCTCGCCCTGATAGAGAACCGCATATTGTCCCGGTGTTACCGCGCGTTGCGGCGCATCGAAGCGCACACATACCCCTCTCTCTTGTACTTCCACATGGCAATCCACATCTTTTTGCCTGTAACGGAATTTCACCGTGCAATCAAACTTCTGTGCCGGCGCGTCCTCTGCAATCCACGAAAAGTTTACCGCATACAAGCCCTTTTTATACAAACATGGATGATTTTTCCCTTGACAAATATATAGCGTATTGTTTTTGGCATCCTTCTCTGCCACAAACCAAGGCTCTCCGGAACCCATTCCTCCAATGCCGATTCCTTTGCGCTGGCCAATCGTATAACGTGACAGTCCCTCGTGTTGCGCCAATACCATTCCTGTGTCTATGTCGACCATCGGGCCCGGTTCGCTGGGAATATATTGGCCGATAAATTGCGCAAACTTTCGCTCGCCGATAAAGCAGATGCCTGTCGAGTCCTTTTTCTGTGCGTTTGGCAAACCAATCTTCTGCGCCAAAGCGCGCACTTCGCACTTCTGCATCCCCCCAACCGGAAACAGAGCGCGCATCAGTTGCTGTTGGTTGAGCGCGCAAAGGAAATACGTCTGGTCCTTGTTGTCATCCAATCCGCGCAGCAGCAAGGCCTGTCCATTTTCCTTTTTCAGTCGTGCGTAATGCCCCGTTGCCAGATATTCCGATTCCGTCTTTAATGCGAAATCCAAAAATGCATTGAATTTGATTTCACTATTGCACAGCACATCTGGGTTTGGCGTGCGCCCCGCCTCATATTCCCTTAGGAAAACGGAAAATACGCGTTCACGATACGCACGACTGAAATTGACCGTATAGTAGGGAATTCCAATTACATCGCAACAACGTCGTGCGTCGTCAAAATCGTCCGCCGCCGTACAAACGCCCTCTTCGTCCTCTTCTTCCCAGTTGACCATAAAGACGCCGGTCACATCATAGCCCTGTTCTTTAAGCAGCCAAGCGGCCACCGCACTGTCCACGCCGCCGCTCATTCCAACTGTTACGCGCATATTCTTGCCTCCTTGGGGTTTCATTATAGCCCGCACACCCGGGAAAGTAAATCATCCCCATCCCGTATCCCCAAAAAACAAGTTATGATAAAATAAAGAAAACATCTATAATGGGGCTATCCCATTTTCTCAGGACCTATAACCATACAACCCGAAATTCAATCGCACAACATTGGTCATAGCTCTTGGCATCGATTCTTTTGTCATTATTTAAAACCAGCCGTACAGCGTTTTGTCAATAGTATCCGACTGCAAAGAAGCGAGCCAGATACCGGAGGGAGTTAACCTGGCGGAAGCAAACGAATAATTTCTGCCATATTCGAAATTACAATAGAACGGAGGCGGGGCGGTTTGTTCTCAGGAAGTAAAGCGTGGGGCAAAAATTTAGGTAGTATCCTTGCCGGCGTACTCACGTACTGTGTGTGCACAGGGGGGGGCGGAAACAATAAGCGGGAACGGGATACAAAGATGCTTCTTCCCCATTTTTTGCAAAAAACCGTTTTTCCCTTTCATCCTTCTAAATCTTCATAAAAATATGATAAATTCATTATAACCGCGCTGTATTTTTCGCAATTGAAAACACCACGCATGCAATTATCAGAAAGAGGAGTATCCATGACACGACGAACAGCCCGCAATATCAGTCTCATTTTCCTTCTCTGCCTGCTCGCCATCATCGGTTATGCCTTTTGGTCTACATACCAACAAAAACAGGCCCAGGAAAAACAGCTTTCGCTACGCGTGTTGGATGTTCAACATGGCGACTGTATGCTTTTAACGGAACCCAGCGGCAAAACGATGATGATTGATACTGGGCAGTCCTTCGCCAAATCCACCATCGAACAAACCCTCGACGAACTGCAAATCGACACCATCGATATCCTCATCCTCACCCATCCGCACAATGACCACATTGGTTCCGCTTCCTGGTTGATGGAAAACTACACCATCGGCGAAGTGCACCAGATTCCCTGCGGACGTGATTCCGATGCCTATCGCACCCTGCAGCAGACCATCACGGACAAGCAGATAAACACTGTTGAAATTCATGCCGGCGATACCTTTTCCTTCGGCCAAGCCACTTGTACATATCTTGGGCCTCTTGACCCTGACCCAGATGACCTCAATAACGCCAGTGCGGTATTGCGCATGCAGTATGGGGAGCGCACCTTCCTTTTCATGGGGGATGCAAAATCCGATGCTGAAAGTGCGTTAATGTCCGAAGACCTTTCTGCCTTACGCGCGGATGTGCTTAAGGTCGGCCACCATGCACGCAACAGCACTTCTTCCGTCTTTTTAAAAGCCGTTCGGCCTTCCTATGCCATCGTCAGCCTGGACAAACCATCCACCTATGACGACGCTGACGAACAAGCCGAAGTCTTTGACGCCATCGAGGCCACCGGAGCCAAGCTATACCGCACCGATGAGAATGGCACCATTTTGCTGCGCACTGATGGCTCATCCATCACCGTACAAACTGAAAAATAGAAAAAACGGGCCGTTTCATGGTCCGTTTTTTGTTTGTCGATATATTCGCCAACACGGAGCGTCGCTTGGCCCAATATCGATTTACACTTCCTCACTCGTCTTTTCTCTTCCGATATCCTTTTATATAATTTAAAAGCCGATGAAACAGACGTTCATCGGCTTTTTCTATCTTTCTATAACCAGCCCGCCATCGACGCAATCCGAATCCCCAAGCTAACCAGACCCAGAATCACGGCCGTCCACAGCACGCGACCCACTTTTTTAAACCGCATCTGATATTGCTGCATCAGTTTGGGACCCTGCTTGCCCTGTGCCTGTAAACGGCGCAACTCCCTTCGAATGCGCAGCATCTGCAAAATCGCGATTACGCCCAGTGCCAGCGCCATCACACTCAGCGCCAACATCCAGTTTTGTATCGTCTCGTTCATCTGTCTTCTCCCACTGGTTTATCCACGCAGCAGTTTACTCGTTTTTCCCTTGAATTTCAAGAGTGCCAGGTTAAACGCATGGTCAGATACGCGTTCCAAGTCCACCGCAATATCCGCATAAATCAATCCTGCCCGCGGACTGCACTCTCCGCGGTTCAGCCGCGCAATGTGATTTTCACGCAACCGCATCTGCAGGTTATCGACTTCATCCTCATAATTGCAGCACGCATCAAACTCTTCCTGCAAATCCCCTTCCTTTTTCAATAGATGAATAGCTGCATTCAGCGCGCCCTGTGCATTGGACGCCATTTCCCGCAAGTCGTCCAGTGCCCCATCCGTAAACTGTGCCTCTGTCAGCATTCGCTCGCGCGCAAATTCTGCAATGTTCTCCGCATGGTCACCAATGCGTTCAATATTGCTCACCAATTCATGCATCCGGAAAATCTTCAGCTTATCTGCATCCGTCGTTCCCGTCATGCCCTGGATTTTCACCAAATATCCCACGACCTCACTGCATAAATGGTCGACAATCCGCTCCTTCTCCATGCATAATTCCACCTTCACCTCATCCTTTTCAAAGAATGCTTCCAGCGAACGGTGGAAGTTGCTGTTCGCCTTATCCGCCAGGCGGGCAATCTCCTTGTCCATCTGCATCATCGCAATCATAGGCGATTCCAAAATTCGTTCATCCAAATACATCAATTGCTGTTCCGCATCCGCCTCTGGGTCCCCCTTGACCAGCTTGGTCGATGCCTTAATCATCAACCCGCCAAACGGCAGCAGGAAAATCGTGTTGAGAATATTGAACAGCGTGTGGAAGTTCGCAATCTGCCGGGACGGGTCTCCTGGGCTCCATTGCGCAACAATCTGCCCAATCGGCAGCGCCATACACACCAGGGCGAACACGATAACGCCCACCACCTTGTTCAACAGGTGCATCATCGCCGTCCGCCGCGCCATCGTGTTCGTTCCCAGGCTGGAAATCAACGCCGTCGCACACGTGCCAATGTTACAGCCCAGCACGATATACAGCCCCGCATTGATACCGACCAACCCTTGTGCCGCCAGCGCCTGCAAAATTCCCACTGAAGCCGAACTCGACTGGATAATGGCCGTTACCAGCACGCCAATCAAAATACCCAGCAACGGGTTTTCGAAACTCGTCATCAGGTTGACAAACCACGGTTCGCTGCGCAACGGCACCATCGCGCCGCTCATCATGTTCATCCCCAGGAACAGGATACCAAATCCCGCAATGATGTTCCCCACGCTCTTGACCGAACGCCGTTTGGCAAACATCATCGGAATTACACCCATAATAATAAACAACGGTGCCCAGTCCGTCAGGTTAAACGCGATAATCTGTGCCGTAATCGTCGTCCCGATATTGGCTCCCAGCATCACGCCAAACGCCTGTGAAAGATTCATCAACCCACTGTTGACAAACCCGACCAGCATCACCGTTGTCGCTGAAGACGACTGTATCACCATCGTTACCAGCGTACCAACCAATACGCCCATCAGACGGTTTGTCGTCAGTTTTTCCAAAATACGCTTCAGCTTGTTTCCCGCGGCAGATTCCAACCCCTTGCCCATCATGTCCATGCCGTACAGAAACAGCCCCAAGCCCCCGCATAACGTAAACACATCAAAGATTGTCATCGTCTTTCTCCCATTCCCTCACGCGGACTTATGCCGCAAAACATCGATTTTATTGTAAAAGATAACGGGGCAGGCTTGTACATCTTCATGTTAATCCAATGTTAATTTTATGTTAATCCATTCTTTTGTTTTCTTTTTTATTTATATTTTTACATCTTTTTTCCTTTGTTTTCTTTTTTACCTTTTTATCCTTTCTTTCATCTTGATTTAACAAAACGGGTGCTTCTATACACCCGTTTACTCATTTAAGGCCTTGAAAATCGTGCTGGCGAAACGCTTCATACACCGTGACCGCCACCGCATTGGATAAATTTAAGCTCCGCAGTCCCTGCCGCATGGGCAGCCGAATCAGATGGTCGTTGTACTTTTCCACCAGCTCCTTTGGCAACCCTGTTGTCTCTCTGCCAAAAACAAAAAACGCGCCCTCCGGATAGGCCACCCGGTCATACCGTTCACTGCCTACTGTTTCCACCAAATAAAACGGCGCATCCGGATACCGCGCTTCCAATTCCTCAAAACAATCGTATACGCCTACGCATACCTTATCCCAATAATCCAGCCCCGCGCGGCGCACCGCCCTGTCATCGATGTCAAATCCAAGCGGCCGGATTAAGTGCAGGCCACACCCCGTAACAGCACACGTACGCGCGATGTTTCCCGTATTCTGTGGAATCTCCGGCGCATACAACACAATATGAAACATAACTCCTTCTTTACCCCCGTAACACAAATCGCTCAATTGCATCCGCTACGCCGCCCTGGTCGTGCGGCACGCTGATATAATCCGCTTCCGCCTGCACGCGCGCATCCGCATCTCCCATCACTACACCAATGCCCGCCCAGCGCAGCATCCCCAAATCATTAACATGGTCTCCGCAGGCCATGACCTCTTCCTGCCGTACTCCCATCATCTGCGCCAGCCGTATCACACCATTGCGTTTTCCGCTGTCCGGCGGCATAATCTCCAAATCCAGTCCCCCGGCAAATGAACTGGTCAACGAAAATTCGCCCTGCGAAATCACTTCATCATACAGCCAGCCCGGAAACATCTCCTGCGCATTTTTCTTATGAAAACTCACCGTCTGGGTCTGTTCGCCCAGTTTGGCCAGCATTTCCTCTATCGTCTCTGTCATATAAAAGGTGGGGCGTTGTTCCGGCGGCCACTTTGCCCGCATCTCATCACTCTCTGGACGTGCGACGTCCTTGTACAACGGGCGACAGAATACGCCGAAGGCAGCCGTTTTCGCCATCACGTGCACATCGGCGCGCAGCGCAATCTCCAACAGTTTACGCACATCGCGGTTGCACAGCGTATTATTGTAAAGCGTTTCGCCTGTCTCCACACGTTGAATCCCACATCCATTGCTTGTCACGCATAACCCATGGAATCCGCCCAACGCCAAAGGGCGCCGTGCCAAATCAAAGCTGCGGCCTGTCACACAGCACACTGGCACCCCCGCCGCTTCGCAAGCCTGCAAGGCTCTGACATTGTCCGGCTGCGCCACATCGTGCGACTGTAGAAATGTCCCGTCTAAATCCGTTACCACCAACTTAATCTTAGCCAAGGTTCTTCCCCCTGTTCATCCATGTAAAACAAATCGGTCAATCGCATCCGCCACGCCGCCCTGATTGTTCGGCCGGCTGACATAATCCGCCTCTGCGCGCACACGTTCGTCCGCATTGCCCATCGCTACGCTCAGCCCCGCCCAATGCATCATGCCCAGGTCGTTAAAATGGTCACCGCATACCATCACTTCTTCGGGCGCAACGCCCATCATCTCCGCCAGCCGCGCCAGCCCGTTCCGCTTACCCGCCTGTGGCAAAAGGACATCCAACCCGCCCGGGTGGGAACTGGTTAATAAAAACTCACCCGTTGAAATAATGGCCCGATACAGCCGTCCAGGCAATTCGTCCGGCGTTTTGTTTTGAATCCAGATGGACTGCGTCGTATCCCCCATCGCTTGCGCCAGCTGCTCAATCGTATCCACAGTCCGCAGGTCATGCTGCTGCTCCTTGGGCCATTGCGCATTCATGTAATTGTTTTTAATGCGGATGTCCTCCGGGTCGTACAATTCCCGGCAATCCACCCCGTAATAAGCGCCGGTGACACCCACATGCACATTTTCACCGCGGCAAATCTTCAAAATATCATACAGGGTCTGTTGCGGCATCGTTAGCTGGTAGCGTGCACGGCCGGTTTGTACATCATGAATACCGCTCCCGTTACTCGTCACGCATAACCCGCGGAATTTGCCCAGCGCCAGCGGCCGCTTGGCAAGATGATACGCCCGCGCAGTGATACAGCACACTGGGACACCTGCCGCTTCACAGGCTTCCAACGCTCGTATGTTATCCGGATGCACGCTGTCAAATCCATCCATGAATGTTCCATCCAAATCGGTCGCAACCATCCGTATCTTCTTTGCCATTTGTTTCTCCCTTTATCCCTTGTGCAGCACATAACGGTCAATCGCCTGGGCAACGCCCGCCTCGGTGTTGCTCCCCGTCACCACATCCGCCGCCGCTTTGACCTTCGCGTCCCCATTGCCCATCGCGACGCCTAGGCCCGCCCATTGCAGCATGCCAATATCGTTGAACAAGTCGCCAATCGCCATGATATTTTCCCTTTGAATGCCCATGTGATTGGCCAGCCATATCAACCCCTCTCGTTTACCCGAACCCGCTGGCATCACGTCCAGCCCGCCCGGATGGGAACTGCTCAGCAGAAACTCGTCCTCACACACAATCGCCCGGTATAGCCATCCCGGCAGCTCCTCTTCCGTACGGCTCTGCATCCAAAGCACCTGCGTCGCATCCCCTGCCCAATCCGCCATCTGTTCCACCGTGTCGGCCATCACCGTGTAATGCCTGTCCTTTTCCGGCCATGCCTGCATCTCTTTTTCATCGTCGTGCCAAAGTCTCCAGTCAAACAATGGCTTGCAAAAAAGCGCCTTCTGCGCCGTATTCAGTCCCATGTGCACATGCGCGCGGGCACAAATGTCCAACAAACGCACCAATGTCTGTTTGGGAATCGTACGGCTGAACAGCGCTTGACCAGTCTCAACATCATGCACACCGTTTCCGTTGCTTGTCACACACAGCCCCTGAAAACCGCCCCGTGCCAACGGCCGCTTGGCAAAATGGTAGCCCCGCGCCGTAATACAGCGTACGGGAATACCCGCCGCTTCGCATTCTTGCACAGCGCGTACATTTTCCTCCGGCACGCTGTCCCATCCGCTCAAAAACGTACCATCCAGGTCTGTTACCACCAAACGAATCTCCGCCATTGGTATCTCCCCCTTTCCCGTCTATCGTATATATCGCCGCAATGCCTGGGCAAAGCCCCCTTCCTCGCAACAGCCTGTGATTGCATCCGCTGCTGCTTTCACTTCCGGCACTGCATTGCCCATGGCAATACCCAATCCTGCCCAACGTATCATGCCAATATCGTTGCTGCTGTCGCCGATGGCCATAATATGTTCTCGTTCAATGCCGAACTGACGCGCCAATCGCTGTGCCGCAACCTCTTTTCCCGCCTTTGGGTTACAGATATCCCAATGGCCCGGATAGCTGACAGATAAATGAAATTCGCCCAATTCCTCCATCGTTTGCGCCACGTGCGGCGGCACGGGCGCGCCGACCTCTACTTCCACGCGAATCAGTTCCGTCTGTTCACGGCTCCTGCTCAGCATTTCTTCCATCGAATCCCATTGTTTGACTTTGATTCGTTCTTCCAGCGGCCTTCCTGCACACGCGTCCTCTGCCTTTTGCAACCAGCGTCCCTTATGTTCCGTGCAGGTATGTATCCACGCCCCACAAAAAAGGTCCACCTTACAGCCGTCCAAAAGGGCCGCCTGTACGATGGGCTCTACAAACCGTGGTTCCACCACGCACGGGTCAAACATCTGCCCCGTCTGAATATCGATGGTCGCTGCGCCATTGCTGGTCACGGCATATTGGTCGAAACCAAAGGAGCGCACCAAGTAGCCGCACATCGCCCATGAGCGTCCTGTACAAGCCAATACCCTAACCCCTTTTTCCTGCGCCTCTTTGAGCGCCCTTACGTTTTCCTCCGGCACTATGCCACCTTGGTACATGAACGTTTCATCCATGTCTGTGATGACCATCTGGATGTCCGGCATACTCTGCTTCACTCCTCTTCCATAACCTTCTCTGACTGCTGCGGGTCGGTAAAATCATAGCCCAGCGCCAATTCAAAAATCGCTTTTGCCACACCCGCATCCCATTGTTCTACCGTCACTACGTCCGCCGCATCCCGTGCCTGTTGGCAGCTGTCCGCCAACGCGACGCCGGTTCCAGCCCAGCGCAACAGCTCCACGTCCTCCTCGCCATCACCAATCGCCATCACTTCGCTTGGGTCAATCCCATGCATATACGCAATTTTCTGCGCCGCCTGCGCCTTGCTCGCCCGGGCGCTGGTCAGTTCCCAACGGCCATCCGGCCGCTGCACCGCTGCAAACGCCTGCAATGCCTGCAGCAGTTCCTCCATCTGGGCACTCATCAGTCCCATCTCATTGCCCAACGTCAGTTGGATGCTCTCCGTTTGTTCTTCATACGCATAAAACAAATCCAAATATTCCGTAAAGATTTCAAAGACCAGTTGCTCCTCTTCCGGCAAAACGGAATTACGCACATGTGTACGCAGCATACGGTCCTCCGCCTCCGGCCCAATGCATCCGCACGCCTCCCTGGCCCACAGTTCTGTTGTCGCCCGCTTGTCTCGCCACTGCAAAAACAGAACGGGCAGCAGCGCCGTCGGCGCAATCAACGTCTGTTCCAGCACACGGCCCATCCGCGTATCGATGATGGCACTTCCGTTTCCCGTAATCAAAAACGGGTCAAACCCGCACAAGCTCATCACTTGTTTGCTGCGTGCCCAGTTGCGCCCCGTGCAGGGAATTACCAAAATCCCCGCCTCCCGGGCTTCCTTTACCGCGCGGATATTGACCGGGTGCGGCTGGTTCTGCGCATTGAGAAACGTTCCCTCTAAATCTGTCACAATCATGCGCACTGGCTTGTTTGGGTGTTTGGCTGTCTTTTGCATGGCCGTGTCCTATCTTCCCTCAAATACAATTCGTTCAATCGCTTGGGCGAATCCGCCCTCGCTGTTTTTGATTGTCACATAATCCGCCACCGCTTTGAGTCGGTCATCCGCATTGCCCATCGCCACGCCTGTTCCCGCCCATAACAGCATATGCAAATCGTTGAATCCATCCCCCAGCGCCAATACGTTCTCCGGCTTGCATCCATACATGCCGGCCAAAACGGAAATCGCTTCCGCTTTGGTGCCATAGGCCGGTGTCACCTCAACAAACCGTAAATCCGTCGACGTTACTTCCACCGGTGTAATCGCATTACACGCCTGGCTAACTGCATCCAAACACATGTTTTCCGGGTGATTCAGTCCAAAGCCGATGCGTTCTGCATCATCCTCTGCCGCCTGCAGCATCTGTTCCAGGCTGGTAAAATGAATCATGCTATCCCATTCATCCTGACCCATCCGCTCCGGTTTTTGCGATTGAATCTGTCCATCCATCCGGCACACATACATGCCCCTTTGTCCAGCGACATCCATCGTCCAACAGTCAAACTGCCTGCATGCCTGCACCAGTTGACGCACCGTATCCGGTGCAAATCGGTTTCGATATCGGATTTCCCCCGTATAGGCATTGACAACCGATGTCCCATTGTTTGATACACAGAACGCATCCAACCCCGCGCGTTGCACAATGCCGCGCACCGCCAGAAACGGCCGCCCCGAACATGCACAGACACGAATCCCATGTGCATGGCATTTCTCCACCATTTTGATATTGTCCGGATGCGGCGTATCTCCATACGCCAGGAACGTTCCATCCAAATCAGTTGTAATCAGTCGAATCTGTTGCATGCCATCCTCTATTCCTTTTCCCATTGGTCAAATACAATCTGCTCCACAGCTCTGGCAAAACCGGCATTCCGGTTGGTGTCCGTCGTCATGTCGGCAATCATCTTCAATCGTGCGTCTGCATTGCCCATCGCTACACCCGTGCCCGCCCAGAGCAGCATATGCAGGTCGTTCAAGCCATCGCCAAGCGCCAGCACCTGTTCCGGCCGGCATCCATATTGCTTTGCCAGCCATGCGACCGCCCCTGCTTTGGTGCCGTTTGGTGGTGTAATTTCAATAAACCGCAAATCCGGTGAAATCACCTCCACCGGCGTCACGGTCCGGCATGCGGCTTCCACTATATCCAAACGAATCGTATCCGGCGTACGGATTCCTAGTGAAATCCGTTCCGTATCTTCCCTTGCCTGGGCCAGCATTTCATCCAAGTCGGTGAAATAAAACGTGTGCGCTTGTTCCTCTGGCGAAACGTGTCCTGCGTCGCCTTCTTTTCCATCTATCCGGCAGATATACATGCCCCGCTGTCCCGCAATATCCACACGCCAACAGCCCAGGGGCAGACAGGCCCGCATCAGTGGCTCCACAACCTCCAGGTCAAAGCGATTGTGATATACAACCTCGCCCGTATCCGCATTGACAATCGACGCACCATTGACGCTGACACACAAGTCGTCGAATCCGTTCTCGCGTACAATACGCCGCATCGATGCAAACGGCCGGCCCGAACACGCGCATACGCGAATCCCCTGTTCTTGGCAGCGGGTGATAGCCGCCCGATTCTCCGGGTGCGTTGCATCCCCCTGCGTCAAAAATGTCCCGTCCAAATCCGTTGCAATCAGCCGAATCGCAGGCATGTTTTCTCCTCACTCTCCCGCAAACACGATGCGCTCTACCGCCTTGGCAAAGCCCGCATTCCGGTTGGTGTCCGTTGTCATGTCCGCCACCGCTTTGAGCCGGTCGTCCGCGTTGCCCATCGCCACGCCCGTCCCTGCCCAAAGCAGCATGTGCAAATCGTTGAATCCATCCCCCAACGCTAATACATTTTCCGGTTTGCAGTCATAGATGCCCGCTAAAACCGAAATTGCCTCAGCCTTGGTGCCATAGGCCGGCGTAATTTCCACAAAACACAACTCTTCTGTCGACGTTACCTCCACCGGGGTAACCGGATTGCATCGGTCATAAATCTCCTGGAATCCCTGCGCCTGAGGGCGGCCAAAAATCACGCGTTCCGCATCATCCGCAGCCGCCTGCAGCATCTGCTCCAGCGTCGGATAAAAAAGAAAGCTATTCCATTCTTCCATCCCCATAAACGATGGCTTTTCCATATCGACTGAACCGTCTATATTAAATACATGCATGCCTTTATGTCCAGCCACATGCACCGATTCACACTGCAAAGAAAGCCCTATTTCCACCAATTTACGCATCGAAGCTTCATCAAAACGGTTACGATAACGAATCTCTCCCGTATGGATATTTACCACCGACGCCCCGTTGTTCGTCACGCAGAAATCATCCAGGCCCGCTTCCAACGCTATCTTTTCAATCGCCGGCCAGGGGCGCCCCGAACATGCGCACACATGAATCCCATGCGCGTGACATTTCTCCACCATCTTCACATTTTCAGGATGCGGCTTGTCTTCACCCATCAAAAATGTCCCGTCCAAATCCGTTGCAATCAATTGAATCTTTCCCATGCAACCGCTTCCTCCCCCGCGTGTCACTTTGTTATGCAATCGAATCGTTCAGTGCCCACTTCCGAATCGCCTTCGCAAAACCGGCCTCCCTGTTGTGTCCGGTAATAAAATCCGCATGTGCTTTTAAGTCTGCATCGGCGTTGTCCATCGCCACGCTCACACCAGCCCATTGCAGCATTTCCAAATCATTGAAACTGTCTCCCAACGCCATCACTTCACTCTGCGGCACCCCATAATGCTCCGCCACCAGCGACAGTGCGTATGCTTTTGTACATCCTTTTGGGCTGACTTCAATGTGGCTAAATCCCGGCCGCGTCATTTCAATGCCCACCGCCTGGTCCGCACGCAGCCGAAGCAACTCCTGCTGTTCGCGTGTATCAAAGATAAACTGCACGCCTTCCATGTCGTTTTCAGCGCGCCGCATCATTTCTTCCCTGGTTGGGGCAATCACAATCGTCTCCCAGTCAGGCTCGCCCAATTCCATCAGCTGCCTGCGGCGTTTATAAAAATAGTCCGACGCCTTTCCTTCGTAGCTATAGAGCCCTTCCCGGCCTGCAATGGCCACATGGTTCGCACCAATCTCCAGCCCGATTTCAATGATGGCTTGTACCTGCTCCGTCCGAAAACGTTTGCAAAAAACCGCTTCCTCCGTATCCAGGCGGATGATGGCCGCTCCATTGTTGACGACTGCAAATTCGCCCATCTTTGCACGTCGTACAACATTGCGCGTTTCGCCCCACGTACGGCCCGTGCATGCACATAGGAAAATGCCTGCGCGTTCGCACGCACGCAACACCTCCACGTTTTCCGGATGCATCTGGTCGCCGCTGACCAGAAATGTCCCGTCTAAATCCGTCGCAATCAACCCGATTTTTCCCATGCTCTACTCCTCTGTTCGTTCCAGACCAATCATCCGTTCCACCGCATAGGCAAATCCTGCCTCCGTGTTCTTTTTCGTCACAAAATCCGCAATGGCTTTCACGTGTTCGTCTGCATTGCCCATTGCCACACCTGTGCCCGCCCAAAGCAGCATATGCAAATCATTGAAGCTATCCCCCAATGCCAGCACGTTTTCCGGCCCGCAGTTGTAAATATCCGCCAGTACCGACAGCGCTTCTGCCTTGGTGCCATCTTTGGCTGTCACTTCGATATGCCCAAACCCGGACGCTGCAATCTCCACCGGCCGAATCCGTTCGCAACGGCGGCAAAACGGTGCCAAATCCGCTTCTCTTTTGAGTCCCACATTGATGCGTTCGGCATCATCAGCCGCCGCTTCTATCATCTGTTCGGCTGTGTCAAACCACTTCAGTTCCATCCACTGTCCTGCGGGCAGCGCCAGAATCTCCTCCGGCAAATGACAAAAAAAGTATTCCGCGCGGTCCTTGTATAAGTACGTCGCATCATGCCCGGAGATGCTGACCGTCTCACACTCCATCTCCAAACTCATTTCCACAATGCGCCGGACGCTCTCCGGTTCAAATCGGTTGCGATAGCGGATTTCCCCCGTGCGCGTATCCACAACGGACGCTCCGTTATTTGTCACACAGTATTCGCTCAGTCCATTTTGCCAAACAATCCGTTTGCAGGCGCCCCAGTTACGCCCCGTGCATGCACATACGGGAATACCCCGCGCTTTACACGCTTGCACTGCACGCCGGTTATCCGGATGGCTCTGCATCCCGTCGGTCAAAAAGGTCCCGTCCAAATCCGTTGCCACCAATTTGATTTGCGCCATCTTATTTTCCTTTCACAAATGCATCCATTCGTTCCAACGCCTTACGGATGTTATTCATTGAAGAAGCATAGGAGATGCGCACGTATCCTTCTCCGCTTTCACCAAATGCGTTTCCGGGAACCACCGCTACCTTTTTCTCTTCTAAAAGCCTGCGGCAAAAATCCTCGCTCGACATCCCCAACTGCTTAATCTGCGGAAAAGCATAAAATGCGCCTTCCGGTGTAAAACAGGGCAGACCAATTTCCTGCAATCCCTTGAGCAGCGTATGCCTGCGGTGGTCGTACTCCCGCACCATCTTCTGCACCTGGGCAAAACCCGTCTCGATACCGCTTTTCAGCGCTTCAATGCCGGCATACTGGCTCATCGTGCTCGCGCACAACATCGTGTATTGATGAATTTTCAGCATCTGTTTAATCAGCGGCAATGGGCCCAGTAAGTAGCCGAGCCTCCATCCTGTCATCGCAAACGCTTTGCTAAAACCGTTGATGACCACCGTACGCTCCTGCATGCCTTCCATCGACGCAATGGATACGTGCCGCCGCCCGTACGTCAATTCGGAGTAGATTTCGTCCGAAATCACTACCATCTCCGTTTTTGCGATTACATCCGCAATGTCCCGCAGCTCTTCCTCTGTCAGGATTGCACCCGTCGGGTTGTTTGGATAGGGAAGGATGATGGCTTTTGTCCGCGGCGTCACCGCCCTGCGAATATCCTCCGGCGTCACCTTACACGCATTTTCCATGTATGTGGGCATCTCCACCGGCACGCCGCCCGCCAATTTCACACCCGGTGCATAGGAAACATACGACGGGGATGGAATCAGCACTTCTTCGCCCGGTTCCAGCAGCGCACGAAGCGCCAGGTCAATCCCTTCGCTTGCCCCCACAGTAACCAGGGCTTCATCTATCTGGTACTTCAGGCCATACCGTTCCTGGTAATAACGGCAAATCCACTGCCGCAATTCCGGCAACCCCGCATTTCCCGTATAATGGGTGTAATTCTTTTCAATCGCAAAAATGGCGCTTTCGCTAATGTTCCACGGCGTCGCAAAATCGGGCTCACCCACAGACAGCGAAATCGCATTGGCATCATTCATCGTACTGACGATATCAAAAAAACGGCGAATGCCCGAAGGCGGAATCTCCTTGATATGTCTGGCAATTCGGTCTTCAATCTTCATGGTGTCACCTGCAAGCGGCGGTCTTCCTGTTCCTCTGTGAACACGATGCCCTGGTCCTTGTATTTTTTCAGAATAAAGTGCGTCGCCGTGCTCAGCACACCCTCCAGCGTGGAAAGCTTCTGCGCTACAAACAGCGCAATCTGCCGCATGCTCTGCCCCTCCAATACGACCATCAAATCGTAAGCGCCGCTCATCAGGTACACCGTCTGCACCTCGTCAAACCGGCGAATCCGTTCGGCAATCGCTTCAAATCCCAAGTTGCGCTGCGGGGTCACACGTACTTCAATCAACGCTTCCACACGTTCCCCATGCTCCGTCTTGTCCGTATTGATAATCGGTTTATATGCCAGGATAATGCCCTCTTGTTCCATGCTTGCAATCTCATCGTGCACCTGCTGTTCTGTCACGTCGAGCATCGTGGCAATCTGCTTGGCGCTAATCCGTGCATCGTCCTCTAACAGCTCCAAAATGGCCTTGCGAAAATCGCTCATTTCAACGCCGCTCCTTTTTCAAAAAAAGTAATCCATTTTACCATATCAATATACCACCACAAGCATATCTGCGTCAATCAAACGCCACCTGTTGTGGTTCTCTGTAGCAAAAAAGGAAGAGGTCTTTTCCTCTTCCTTTTCTCTTGCATTTTCGTTTCGTTCATTCAGCTGGTTGTGGCGTCGGCTGCGGTGTGGGGGTAGCCGTCAGCGCAGGGTCTAAGACATGCGCCTGGCTGCTCCTGTACGTGCTTGTATTGGCCTTCACACGTTTGATTTCCTTCCCGTTTTTGTCATAATAAACCTTCCACGCCTCATCCACATATTTGTTGCGGCCCTTGCGCACCTGGTCTGGGTCAGTGACGTAAATCGGGGTCGGGTCATACGGCTCGTTCGTCACGTTCACGCTTTCCAGCTTAATCGTCATGCCGTCTTCCAGCGGACGCCCGTATACCTCCGCCGTTACCGATTTTTCCTTATCGTCAACGTACATAATGATGTAAATGGGCCAGTCCGTGTTATTCTTAAATTTCAAGTCCGGTCCGCCTGTAGAAATCGCTGCATCCAACGCCCGGTCCAAATAACTGACTGGAATCGAGTGCGGCCGCCGTTCCGTAATCTGCAAATCCGCCTTTAGCAACGAACCATACAGCGTGGAACTGGCCTGGCAGATACCTCCGCCCGCCTGCAGCGTTGTCGTCCCATTTTCATATCCATTGGCCAGTTGCCATCCGTTGGCCAGCGTACGGTCGCCCGCCGTCTTATTCACGGAAAACTCTTCACCGGGCATTACCACGCTGCCTGAAAGCAACCCGCATATCTTCTTGATATTAAACACGCGCCCCGATGTCAAAGCGTCCTTGAAGTACGTCGTTGTGCTGGAAATCTTCACTGTGTTCTGGCGAATTTCGTCCAGCGTATACGTTGGCTCCTTGACCGTTCCCGGTACTTCTACCGTTGCAAACGTCCCGTCCTTGACCACCGTTGCAACCCGGTTCACAAATTCATCCACATCCAAGTCTACACCGGATTTCCCATCCACAAATGTAAACTCTTTGCCGGAAATCGATTCCACCTTGGGTTCAATCGGCTCCGTGTTCAATTCTTCCGCCGCGGCGCGGATGTTGGCCTCCAGCTGGCTTTCATCGTAGGTATAACCCAATTCAAAAGCCCGGTTGGCCTCTTCATCCCCACCCTGCTTCCGTTCCTGGATGCCGCCGCTGCGGCCCAGCAACATCGCTTGTTGGATAATCGCATCCGCATTCGGATATACGCCAATTTTCTCCGCATCCAGCGTATCTGTCCGGTCGCTGTATTTTAGCTTAATCGCCAGGCTTTCTGCCTTGGCGCGCACCTGCTCATCTATCGCAACGCGCGCCTGTTTGGGCGTCATGTTGCTTACATCCACCCCATTGATACTCACATCATGGGAAATCAGTCCGGAATCAAACACCACAACCATATTTTTTTGGTCTGGTATGCCGCCAAAAATCAGCAAACACGCCACGCCAACCACGGCTGCCAATCCAACCAGAATAGCAATTAACTGAATACGCGCCTTCTGCTTACGTTTAAATGTATATGCCATCGTTCTCTTTCACCCGCCCTACGTTTGCTGTTTTCCGTCTCATTGGCCATCCGGAGCGGTTGTCGGTGCCTGCGTTGGCACAGCCGTCGGTTTGGGCGTAGAGGTCGGCGCTTGCGTTGGTGCCTGCGTCGGTTGTGTCGGTGGCGCCGTAGGCGTAACCGGTGTGGGCGTCGGCACGGGCGTAGGCGTTGCCAATACATAAGCGGCGAATGCACGATAAGTGTGCTTCTCTAGCGTATCCTGTTTGATGACTTTTCCCGACGCGTCCTTATAGATGCGCGTCACCACGCAGGACTGCCCATTGCGGGCCGAACGCACCTTTTTCGGGTCGGTCACCGTCACCGGAGCCGGAGCCGGAATTACAGCCGTACGCTTGCTTTCCAGTTCAATCGTCATTCCATTGGGCAAAGGACGACCCCATACTTCCATGGACAACGTCTTTGTATTTTCATCATAGATACTGACCAGATAAATCGGCCAATCCGTATTGTTCTTAAATTTAAAATCCGGGCCGCCCGTGGAAATCGTCGCGTCCGTTCCAATCGGCACATAGCTGGATGGCCAGCTGTGGTGCCGCCATTCCACAATCTCCAAATCTGCACGGATAACCGCATTGAACAGCGTTGACGATACCTGGCAAATGCCGCCGCCTAAATCATCCGTATAGGTGCCACCCTCAATCACCGGCGCCGCCTTCCATCCCTTTCCCGCAATCCGGGGGCCTAAACAATCGTTGGTCGAAAACGTCTCGCCCGGCTGCAGAATCGTCCCGTTAATCATACTCGAACCCTTGGCCACGTTATACCGGCGGTTCGCGCTCCCACTGACCTTGGTTTCATATTTACAAATCAGCTTCGTATTTTCACGTGTGCCACTGCTCACCGTTTCCGTTCCATCGCTCTGCACCTGTTGTCCCTGTGCCGGAATCGCAGCGATATTACCCGTGCGCAGTGCTTCCAGCATCGTGTTTACAAATGCTTCCTCATCCGGAATAAACCCTTTGCGCGGGTCGGAAAATACAAAGCGTTCGGGCAACGATGGGTCGAACTTGACCGATTCCGTCACCGCATCGCGGGGAATGGTTTGGCAATATGCCAATACCTTTTCCCGCACGGTTGCTTCATCAAACGTATATCCAATCGCGATGTTCTGCGGATTTTGCTGCGTCGCCTGCACAGCCTGCTGGCGTTCGGTAATCGACCCTTGCCGACCGATAAGCATCGCATTGCGAATCGTACTGTCCACATCCGCCTGAACGCCGAATTGCGAAAGCGGCAGCTCTTCCAGATAATCCGGGAATTGTACCCCCAGCATGGTAGTCTTTACCAATTCATCGCCCATCGTCGCTACTGCGTCTCTGACTTCCGCCGGCAGCTTCCCACTCGCGTCTATTCCTGCGATTTGTACCCCTTGGGCAAACCGGCCATCGTCAAACAGAACAATATCCGGTTCCGCGGCCGCGCCTGTCAATACGCCCAGGCCGCTCAGACATGCAAACGAAAGCACCCAGCTCATAACCTTCCGCTTATTGAAAACCTTTCGTAGCTTGTTCAATCGCATAATCTCCTTACATCTGTACGGTTGATTGGGGATGATTATATCACACCCTTGGGTATCCCTCAACCATTCTTCTTTTATTCGTTATTCACACGATATGCCAGCGTATATAGACTGTCTGAAAGATGCACATTTTCAATGCACATCCACTCCGGCCCCTTCAATTCACACGGAGCAAAATTCCAGATAGCCCTTACCCCCAACGCGCTGAACTTATCGCAAATTTCCTGTGCAGTATTGCTCGGCGTGCAGATAATGCCCACATTTATCTGATGTTCTTTGACATATGTGTCAAAATCAAACATGCTGCGGATTGTAACGCCCTCCATCTGCTGGCCAATCAACTCCGGGTTGATGTCAAAAATCGCATCCATATGAAAGCCTTTGGCGCCAAAGCCTTTGTAGAGCAACAACGCCCGGCCGATGTTGCCCGCGCCAATGATGGCACAGCGGTAGGTCTGGTCTAAGCCCAAGATATGATACAGCTCATTTTTCAGTTTTTTTACCTGATATCCATATCCCTGCTGTCCGAAACCGCCAAAACAGTTGAAATCCCTGCGAATTTGGGAAGCGTTCAATTCCATTTCTGCACTCAATTCCGAAGAGGAGATACGTTCTACCCCACGCGCCTCCAGTTCTTCCAGCTTGCGGTAATATTTGGGCAAACGGCGGATTACCGCTTCCGAAACGTATTTGTCCATCGAACACCTCCGGGATTGTTCATAAAATATCAATTAATTATACCATTCTGCCGCACAAACTCAACCTTTTTTTGCGCGCCTTTGTTTTAGCGCCCTTCTGGTTCCCACACGAACGTCCCTTCTCGTCCTTGGGTATCCGTTATCCGCACACAGGGCCTTCCCGTTCCATGTGGCAGGAAAAAACGCGTCGAAATCTCCGGATGCCGCGCCGTACGTGACACGCCATTGCTGACCTTCATTTTGTCCGCGTCCCAGTAACCTACCGCAATGCCGTCCACCCAGCGCATATCCTGTTCTACAGGTTCCGTTCCTGTGTTTTGCACCGGCGCTTGCTGCAGCCATACCTGTTCCCAGCTTATCTGCTGCGGCCCATTCCCCTGGTCTTTTGGCAACGCTTCCCTGGGCCCGCCAAATCCGCAAACCTCCACCTGATATCCTGCCTTGTCCGCCTGCAGACGGAATGCAGCCGGCACCCTTTGCTGCATTGCCCCCGCCATACGTTCGTAACAATATCCTGTCTGCTGTTCATCCAGGCGTTTGCGCGTTAACCACAGTGCCCAATCGCTTGTATCCACGGCCAGAAAATGCTTTCCCTGTTTGGCCGCCGCCACCGGCAACGCTCCGCTGCCGCAAAACAGGTCAGCCGCCCATCCGTCCTCCGGACACGAAGCCGACAGCAGACGAGCCATCAGCGCTTCCGGCTTTTGCGTATCATAACCGCACCGCTCCGGGTCTTTATGCTGCAAATCCGATATATCCATCCATACATCGTCCGGAGGCACCAGCGCATCTGCGTAATACCGATATTCTTTTCCGCCTACACGCGTAGAAAAATACACACGCCCATCCGCGCCGACATTCCGCTTCAAATTATTCCGCTTTTCCGCCCCCCGCGGCATTCCCACTGCCTTGGCATTAAAATACCGTTTTTTGCTTTTTTGATACAAGTAAATCGTATCATGCCGGCGTGCGTATCCATTTTGCGCCTGTCCGCCGGCACCATAATGCCAAATGATTTCATTCACACAGTTCCGCTTGCCGAATACCGTGTCACAAATCATCTTCATCTCCGCCGTCATCCCCTGCGGCGCATGCATATACAGGCAACCTGTCGGTTTGAGCATCGTCTTTGCCAACGCCGTCACTTCCTGCACAAAGGAAAGATATGCGCTCTGTTTACCGGTAAAACGGTTGTCCGCTTGCGGCATTCTGCGGACAAACGCGGCCTCTCCTCGGTATCCCTGTACGCCGATGCACTCCTTGGCATACGCCATTCGCCGGGTCAGCGCGGGCGGGTCTAAATACACCATGTCCATGCGCTGTGCATAGCGTTCGCTCAGCATTGCGGCTATCTCCCGTATATCCGCTCGATAGAGAACGCCCCTTTGTTCCGTTCCCGTCCGTTCGCTCGTGCACGGCATTTGCATCCACATGGCGTTTGGCCCTCCTCTTTCGGTTTACATCCAGGCATACGGCGTTTATAATCGAACTATCTTCATTATAGAGGCGGTTTGTTTTCGATGCAATCAAACACCATCAAAATCTGGGGCGTTCTGCGCCAAAAAGAAAAAATTGCCAAGGAGGCCATCCTTTCCTTTGACGGTCAGCCCGCGTTGTTGGACTGTTTGCCCGCCTTTTGCAAGCAATTCGATATCGCCGTGCCCGTCGTCCTGCAAAAACACGAACGCGAATTTGCACAGTTTTCACGTACCGTCTTTTTCGCACGGGATTTTATGGAACCCTTTTCCTATCGCTGCTTTGAAATTGAAATTTTACGCGAAAAAAAGGAAAATCGCGCATAACTCCGTTTCTCTTCGGGCAAACTCCTTCTATCAATCATGGAAGGAAGGGATTCCCTTGGATACGCTTGCACTTTTACTCGTCATCATCGGCGCAGTCAACTGGCTTCTGGTCGGCACGATTTCCTTCGACTTGGTCGCTTGGATTTTCGGTGGGCCCGCTACTTTGGGCGCGCGCATCGTGTATATCGTCGTTGGTCTGTGCGGCCTGTGGTGCATCAAACTCCTGTTCCACCGCACGCCAAAGGGCACCGTCACCCACGAGTAAATACAAAAGAAGGCGCCGTATAGGCGCCTTCTTTTCTTTGCTAAAATTCCTTTTTTCGGTAAATCGCAATGGAAACTGCAACGGATATCAGCAGCAGCGCTACTACGAAGAACGGTCCTGCCGTCCGCAAAAACGGCAGCCATGTTTCAACCTGCTCCTTCCAGACAAACAGCGGCATCATCAGAATAAAAATCGCTCCAATCAACGCAAAGCGTCCCTTCTCCGGCCCCAGCCAGAACAGCAGCGGCATCATCACCGATAGCAGCAGCAACCCAAACATCCCCGTCAGCAGCGCCTGGCCGCCAATCTCGGTCCAATCCCATGCCTTCGATGCAAAGACAAGCGGCCGCAGGACGCCCATCAGCACCAGGCCGACTACCAGACCCAATCCCATGCAAACCAGGCTCATAATATATTTGCTCCATACAATCTGGCTGCGGCGCACCGGCAGCGCGCTGGCATACCGGCCCCAATCTGCCTGCTCATCCAGCGCCATGGACGACAGGGGCAGCATGATACAAAACATCGCCATCATTGAAAGGATAAACGAGCTGTCCTCACTCATCACGGAAAAAGCCACCGCAAACAGCAGCAGACACACCCAAACCCGGCTGTATTGCTTGAGCAGCACGCTCTCCTTATAAAGCAATCCACGCATTACACCTCTTGCCCCCTTGTATAAAACAGCATCATCGTCTCCAAATTCACCGGTTCCACCGCATATCGGCCGGTATAACGCGTCCGGTCCACCATGACCTGCGCACCAAAGGCATGCATCCGTACGCCGATAACCGCGCGCCGGTCTATGGCGTCCAATGCAGTTCGGCTGCATTGAATCAGCCCATAATGTGACAACAATACGTCCTTTTCATCGCTGCATATTACCTTTCCCTCATGCAGAAATGTAATGTAATCTGCCGTCTTTTCCAAATCGCTCGTGATATGCGAGGAAAACAAAATCGAATGCCGCTCGTCCTGCATGAATGTCTGCAAAATTTCCAATATTTCATCCCGCGCCACCGGGTCGAGTCCACTGGTCGGTTCGTCCAGCAGCAGCAACTCGGCCTGATGGGATAATGCTACAGCAATCGACAGCTTCATCTTCATCCCGCGCGAAAAGGTCTGAACCGCTTTTTTCGCCGGCAGGCCAAACGTCTGCAATGCGTTTTCGTATATACGCATGTCCCATTGACGATAAATCCCCCGCATCATACGGCCAATCTCACACGGCTTCAGGCCCGGATGAAAGTGATTTTCATCCATCACAAATCCGATGCGCTGCTTGATTTCCTGTTCATGCTCATCCGGGTCTAACCCCAGCACCTCAATCGAGCCCGCATCCGGATGCATCATCCGCAAGATTAATTTCATCGTCGTGCTTTTCCCCGCCCCGTTTTCGCCAATCAATCCCATCATCGTACCGACCGGCAGATGAAAATCCGCCTTCAGCGTAAAATCTGGATAATGTTTCTCTACATTTTTGAGCACAATGGCGTCTTGCATCTCACTGCTCCTCATAAATCATCTGTAAAATATCCTGCAATTCCGTCAGCGTAATTCCGCTCCGCTTGGCCAATTCGCATGCCTGCTGCAAATGCGCTTCCGCCTGCTTGAGATGTTCCTCGCGAATCATCTCCCTATTTTTGCCCGCAACAAAACTGCCTTTGCCCGTCATCGTGACGATAAATCCTTCACGTTCCAGTTCTTCATAGGCGCGTTTGGTCGTAATCACGCTGATGCGCAGTTCCTTTGCCAGCAGTCGCATGGATGGAAGGGCGTCCCCTTCCTGTATTTCCCCCTGTAAAATCGCCTGTTTGACCTGGTCCACAATTTGCTCGTACAGGGGGTTCCCGCTGGCATTGCTCAGAAGAATATCCATGGCGCGCTCCTCTGTTTATATTGTATATATTGATTATATACAATATTCTCATTTTGTCAATTCTCTGGGCATAAAAAAATCCCCGGATACAATCCGGGGATTCCGTCTATTTGCTCAACCAAAATAACGGGCCAGCAAACCATCGAATACACAGCCATGGCGTGCTTCGTCTTTACACATTTCATGTACGGTATCATGGATGGCATCATAGCCCAATTCTTTGGCTTTGACTGCCAGCTGTTTTTTGCCCATCGTAGCACCCTCTTCCGCATCGGCGCGCAGCTGCAGGTTTTTCTTCGTGTCAGCAAACACGACTTCGCCCAGCAGTTCGGCAAACTTCGCTGCGTGTTCCGCCTCTTCAAACGCAATGCGTTTGTAAGCTTCTGCCACTTCCGGGTAGCCTTCGCGGTCAGCCTGACGGCTCATCGCCAAATACATCCCGACTTCCGTGCATTCACCGGTGAAATTCTCACGCAGTCCGGCAACTACTTCCGGGTCAACGCCCTGCGCGACGCCAATCACATGTTGGTCTGCCCATTGGCGGCCGCCAACCGACATTTCCGTGAATTTTTCCTTCGGCGCTTTGCAAACCGGGCAAAAATCCGGCGCGGCACCTTCTGCTACATAACCACAAACCGAACAAACAAACTTCTTCATGTTACGACCTCCTAAGTCAAAACAGTATTGATTCTTGTTACTGTTATATTATAGCTCGTCCTCTCAGATTTGCAACCCCTTTTTGCAATTTTTTTGCTTTTTTTACAAATATTGTTCCATCAAATCGGCCAGTTCACGGGCATGCGCATACATTTGTTGTTCGTCCGGTCCTTCTATCATCACGCGAATCAGATGTTCCGTCCCGCTTGGACGAATCAACACCCGCCCATTGTCCGCATATGCACGTTCCAATTCCGCCATCTTCGCCGCAATCGCCGGGTGTGCGGCATAGTTGTTTTTATGGGCAGCATGTACATGTGCATTGACTAACACCTGCGGATAAATACGGATTTTTCGGCGCTGCTCGCTCAGCTTCCGTCCATCACGGCGAACTACCTGTACAAATGCCAGCGCGCTCTGCATACCGTCGCCGGTAGTCGAAAGGTCCGTCATCAGCACATGGCCGGATTGCTCTCCGCCGATGTTGTATCCGCCTTTGCGCATCGCTTCCACCACATATCGGTCGCCCACATCGGTTTTGACCAGGGAAATTCCCTGTTCACGCAGCGAGCGTTCCAACCCAATATTGCTCATCACCGTCACAACCAGCGTATCCTTTTTCAATTGACCGCGTGTTTTCATATCCAGCGCGCAAAGGCCCATGATAACGTCCCCATCCAGCATTGTTCCCGTCTCATCACAGACCAATAGTCGGTCCGCATCGCCATCAAACGCGAGACCTATATCCGCCCCTGTTTGGCGCACTTTTTCCTGCATGCTCTGTGGATGGGTAGAACCGCACGCGTCATTGATGTTATGCCCGTCGGGGTGGTGATGCAAGGCAATCACATCCGCCCCCAGCGAGGCAAACAGCTCCGGGGCAATGGCGCTGCTGGCCCCGTTTGCACAATCCAAGACGATTTTCATGCCCGCAAAGGACCCATTGACCTGCTTGTATAAGAAATCGCGGTATTGGGCAGCCCCGTCAGGCAGCCATTGACGCATCCCGACCTCTGCACCACCCGGAAGCGTCTGAATCCCCTTATCAATCAATGCTTCTATCTCATCTTCCAATGCATCGGGCAGTTTCCAGCCCTGACCATCAAAAAATTTAATGCCGTTGTACGCTACCGGATTATGCGAAGCGGAAATCACAACGCCGGCATCCATCCCCAGTTTGCGCGTTAGATACGCGATGCCCGGTGTAGGCAACACGCCTACCGTCACAGCCGTCGCCCCAACGGAGCAGATGCCGGCCACCAGCGCACATTCCAACATATCACCGCTGATACGCGTATCGCGCCCAATTAACAGCTTAGGCTTATGAGCACCTTTCGTCAGCACAATTGCCGCCGCCTGTCCCAGTTCATACGCCATTTTACAAGTCAATTCCGTATTGGCAATGCCACGCACACCATCCGTGCCAAACATCCTGGCCATGGAATCCCCCTTTTCTGCTTTTCACTACCCTTAAACATAGGAAATCATCGATTTTATTGATGCAGATATTCCTCTGCCATCACCGCGGCCAACGCTCCGTCCGCACAGGCGGTAACCACCTGTCGCAATGGCGTCTGCCGCACATCTCCAGCTACGTATACACCTGGTAAATTGGTTTGCAACGACGCGTCTGCCAAAATATATCCGCCCGCGTCCATCTGTACCTGGCCTTCCAGCATCTTTGTATCCGGTATATTCCCGACTGCAATAAATATGCCCGCACAGGGAATCGTATGCCGCTCGCCCGTTTTCTTGTTCTCCACCAACAACCCGGTTACCTCTGTTTTTCCCTCGATGGCTACAGGAACGGTATCCATGATAAAACGAACATTTTCCAATTGTTCCGCCTGTTCAACAGAACGTCTGGCTGCACGGAAGGCATCCCTGCGATGAATGACCGTCACGCTTTTGCATATCTTTGCCAAAAATACAGCGTCGCCCAGTGCTGTATCACCGCCGCCCACGACACAAACGTCCAAGTCACGGAAAAAGAATCCGTCACATGTCGCGCAATAACCAACGCCCATGCCGCGTAATTCCTTCTCGCCTGGGATGCCTAGCTCACGCGGGTTTGCACCCAGTGCTAGAATGACGCTTCGTGCTTTTTCAGTTTCCGTGGTTGTCGTCACTTCTTTTATCGTCCCCGTCAACGCTACGCTTTGTACCGTCTGCGCACGCAGCTCAGCGCCCAAGCGTTTGGCCTGTTCGGCGAGCCGCTCACCCAATTCCATACCGCCAACACCTTCGGGAAATCCAGGTACATTTTCCATCCAATGCGCACTGGAAGCCTGGCCGCCCGGCGCACTGGCATGATACACCAAGGCACGCAGTCCGGCGCGCTGAGCATAAATGGCCGCCGTCAACCCGGCCGGACCACCGCCGATAATAATAATATCAAACATTTTTATCTCCTCCGTGTGACTGTATCCGCAACCCTCCCGGTTGCTTCAGGGGTAGAGAGAATATATGTCAAAAAGCATATGTTTTATTATAACACATCCAAACATACCGGCATACGCAAAAAAGGGAGGCGTACCTCCCTCTTTTCTCACAATTTCCATTGTTCTTCAAATGTGTAGCCATTTCCTTGCGTATCCAATTGAACTTTTAACAAGGGTTGCATGTGGTGTTCTTCCCTTCTTATAAACTGGGCGTCTATCGTGTACTGAATTCCTGCGGACAACGGTACCATTACCTGGTAACTTCCTTGCACATCTGTCGCAAAGATTCGCTGTACGCTTCCTTGTTCGTCAATGCACAACACTTCCATCTCCATATCGAGCACATGTTGGTCGGGCACGACAATCATTTTCAGCAAAGGAGCCCCGTTATTTTGCATTAACGTATGTTGAAGTGATGCAATGGATACGGATTGAATGCTATCCTGGGGCAAGAAAGCCGTTCGCCGTATGCCTGCCCAATATCCCAATGCGGCAGTTGCACACAAAAGGAACAGCCCCACCACCGCAAACCAGTATTTCTTTTTTCTTTCGGTTTCCGCCGTCTGCGGTGAAACGACTTCCTCTTTCCGTCGTTCTCCCTTGCATAAAGTGTCTAACGAAATATCCAATGCCTCACTCAATGCAATCAACTTCTCCATATCCGGACGTGCTTCGCCCGTTTCCCTTAGTTAAAGATATTGTTGGGTATCTCAAGATGTGTCATTCGATTTTGCCGATAAAGCGGTAGAAGATTTCCAC
>CAJFOS010000017.1 GCA_904397865.1 Candidatus Allochristensenella caecavium | reverse complement strand
AATGAACGAAATGCTACACTTTTCGGTTCAGATGAAACTAATTACCTTTTTTGTTTTTGCCCCACTTCAAGATAAAAGCCGCATCTATACAGACCTGCTCGCACAGCTTTTTTCCATGCGTTTTGCACGTTTTCGCCGTTCGATATCCCGCCCGTTGTGAAACAAACCGTCTACCTCATCGACGGGCGTTTGTTATTCCGTCGTCAGAAAAAGCAAAAGCGAAGACATACGCATGACCTTCCAGCGTTATCAAATGTGTCATGCGGGCTATGGGGCGGTCTGCAAAAGCAAACGGCGGCGTTCAGTCCGTCATCATGCAGGCAGAGGCATTTTCTGCTGTCGTCGCCTACTTGCACAGGTTAAAAAATTCGCAAACTACATCGATAGTTTGCGAATTTGCGTGCAGCAACCGCCGCGGGCAGAATCTTAATAATGCGCATCTTTTCTTTTGGATAAAAAAATATCGCAACTCACCAATGTGAATTGCGATATTGGGGTGCGGACACTGTCCGCTGGTGGAGCATATCGGATTCGAACCGATGACTTCAACACTGCCAGTGTTGCACTCTAGCCAACTGAGCTAATGCCCCATAGCACTTTGGTATGTTATCACAAGCACCGCATTTTGTAAAGGGCTTTTTCTGCATCTTTTACCCAAGCGCATCCGGCGGCACCTTGTTTTTTTCATACGCATATACAAGCCGGGCAGTACGGTCCGCCGGCTATTTAAAAAGGAGCCGCTTTGCAGCGGCTCCTTTTTTTGTCTTCTTATGCAATCTGGACATTGACCGCACGGGTACGGCCCGCGTTGCGGGGGTCCTGTTCGGTGTCGAATGTCACCTTCTGGCCTTCTGCCAGGGTTTTATAGCCATCGGCCTGGATAGCGGAAAAATGAACGAATACATCTTCCCCGCCATTATCGTCCGCGATAAATCCGAAGCCCTTGTCTGCATTGAACCATTTGACTGTTCCGTTTTTCATTGTGTGTTGTTCCTCCTACAAAAAAGTGCATAATCCGCTGTAAAAGAAAACACAGCTGAAAAATCATGTATAAACGACCTTTCAAGCTGTGTGAAATTCATTCTTACATCAAATTACATTCCCTACTATATCACGCCCGTAACACAAAGTCAAAGAAAACTTTATTCTTTTTTTGTCGTTTTCACACCGATATGCACGCAGGTTGTAAAAAAACGCCCTGCCGGCAAGCAGAGCGTTTGGATAAGACAGCTTATATATCACGCAATGACAGAACCATCCGCATGGAACAGCGGCAGTTTTTCCAGATAGACGATATCGGTCCGGTCCTGGGCATCGCCTTCAGCCAGCACAGCCATCCGGCCTACGATGTGACCGCCTACCTGTTCGACCAGATGTTCCACCGCGCGCAGCGATTCACCGGTGCTTATTACATCATCGACAATCAACACGCGTTTTCCCTTGAGCTTCTCGGCATCATCCTCGCCCAGGTGCAGCACCTGCACATTGGCGGTGGTAATGGAATGCACCTGCGTGGAGACCACGTTCTTCATATACAGCTTGGGCGCCTTGCGCGCCACAATGTAATCGTTTACGCCCTCCTGCGCCGCCATTTCATATACCAGCGGAATGCCTTTGGATTCCGCCGTGATGATGATGTCGTGTTCCGGCGCACGTTTGAGAAGCTCACGCGCGCAGGCCCTGGTCATCTCTACATCACCAAAAATGACAAATGCTGCAATGTACAGGTCGTCCGCCAGTTTGCACAGCGGCAAATCCCGTTCCAGCCCCGCTACCTTCATTCTATAACTATCTGCCATGTGTGTTTCGCATCCTTTCTGCGTCGCCCCGTTTCTGCATGTGCACAAACAGGCACACAGTATGTTTATACAGCAAACCGCCCCCTTTTACAAGGGGGCGTGTTTGGCCAATATGGACGGACTGTCTAAAAACAGCCGTTTACAGCACCATCGTAACCATGCGCAGCACGAACAGCAGCGCCGCAATCCACATCACCGGGTGAATGTCCTTCACTTTGCCAGTCAGCACTTTGAGGATAACCCAGCTCAGCATACCAAACATGATACCATTGGCGATTGAATAGGTGAACGGCATCATGATGACGGCTAAAAATCCGCCAACCGTGTCCGCAATATCGCCTTCAAAGGTCATGTTCTTGATGCTTCCCATCATTAGCAGGCCAACGAAAACCAGCGCCGGCGTCGTCGCAAAGCTAGGAATCGCCGTAAAGATAGGATACAGGAAGATAGACAGGATGAATAGCACCGCCACCGTCACGGACGTCAGGCCCGTGCGGCCGCCTTCGGAAACGCCCGCACTGGATTCAACAAAGCTGGTGATGGTGGATGTGCCCAGGCACGAACCCACCACCGTACCGACTGCGTCCGCCATCAGCGCACCGCCGACCTTGGGCAGTTTGCCGTCCTTATCCAACAGGTTGCCCTTTTGCGCAACGCCGATAAGCGTACCGACCGTGTCGAAAATATCGACGAACAGGAACGAGAATACAATCACAGCAAAGCTTAGCAGATTCTGTCCCACCCAGGCGAAGTCAAACTGCAGAATCGTGGATTCATGCACCACCGGGAACAACGTCCAATTGCTGAAATCCGGCAGGAGCGAATTGCCCTGATACCAACCGATGGCCTGTGCGCCCATGCCGAGCACCCAAGTCACTAGGATGCCGATAAGTACCGACCCCTTGACATTGCGGTGATGCAGCGCCGCGATGATAATCAGGCCCACCATGGCCAGCACCACTTCTGGCGAGCTGAATTTGCCCAGGTCCACCAGCGTACTGTCGCTGCCGACGACCACGCCCGCGCCTTTAAGGCCGACCAAGGCAATGAACAGGCCGATGCCCGCGGTAATGCCGTATTTGAGGTTTGCCGGAACGGTGTTGACGAGCGTTTCACGGAATTTGAACAAAGACAGAATGATGAAGATGATACCTTCGACAAACACTGCCGTCAACGCTACGCGCCAGGAGACCCCCATGCCTAAGCATACCGAATAGGTGAAGTATGCATTCAGGCCCATGCCTGCGGACAATGCCACCGGGTAGTTGGCGAAAAACGCCATGCAGAGCGTCGCGACTGCGGAACTAATCGCCGTGGCCAAAAAGACCGCGTTGTAGTCCATCAGCTGTACGCCTGCGTCTGCACCGGAGAGCATCAGTGGATTGACAACCAGGATGTACGCCATGGCCAAAAACGTGGTAAGGCCGGCCATGATTTCCGTACGAACCGTGGTGCCGTGTTCTTTGAGCTTAAAGAGTTTTTCCATCTAAAGCCCCTCCTCCTTCATAAAACGATTTGTTCACCGGGCAAGCCCGGAAACATACGATGTTTGGCGCGGGCATCCCCCGCAAATCAAAAAAAGGCGGCACGCATAGCTGCCGTCTTGCATGGAACACAAAAACCCGCTAGTCACCCATTTACGGCGGGTGGTAGAAACTCGGCGACCGTATCACGCCTATTATAACGGCAAAAGTGAATATGCGATTGTGGGCAAGCGCCCTTTTTCATCCACCCTGAAAAATACAAAGCCATATCCGCCCCGCCCCGTTGTCTTTTTCGACGCATGGAAACAAGATACAGCTTTACAAAAAACAAAGATTTCGCCATTATTATGCCACAAATGACATACAAAGTCAATGCTCGCACGCCGTCTTTTCGCCCTGGAACGGGCGGAGCAAGCGCCGCTTGCCGCCACGACCGCCATCCGTTATAATAGCAGGGAACAACAAGGAGGAATGGAGAGCCATGTTTGAACCTTTGAAAAGCATCGAAGCGCTGCAAGCGCATGAGCTGGCGCTGGATTTGGACGACGTGGTGCGCAGCACACAGGCGCCCCGCCATTGTTTTTTTGGAAACCCGACCTATCCGTCCGGCGAATATGTGGTAGCGTTTACTTATAAGGGCAACGTTTTTCTGGAGGATTGCGAGGATATCGTGCTGGTCGGCAAGGACACGCCGGAAAATCGCTTGGCGGCCGCCAACAACATCCTGGCACTGATGGATGACTGGCATAACCTGCTCAGCCGCGCGCCTGAAGACGCGCATACGCATGACCACACCTGCGAATGCGGGCACGAGCACGACCATGAACACGGCTGCGATTGTGAACACGAACACGCATGAACATCTGTAAAAAAGCGCCTCAAAAGGGCGCTTTTTTCGCCAAGGGGGATTAACTTCGAATAAAAGAGACGCCCGCCGACGCGGACGCCTCTTTTTGTTTTATTCCAGCGTTGAAGCCGGGTTCCCTTCCGTCCTATGCTTCCCGCGGCGCGCAAGCAGCCGCAAGCGGCTGTGCAAAAAATCCAGGCCGTCCGCCGCCAACAGCGCGACAAACGGAAGATAGAGGATGAGATAGCGCGACCTGCCTTCAAACAGCAAGACAAACAGCACGATGCCCACAAACGTCAGCCGGAGCAGGACACGCCACGGGTCCTGCCAATTTTCTTTTTTACGCCGGAAGGCCGTGCATACAACCAGAAACAGCACCGCAATCCATACCCCTTGCGCGTAATATTTATAGACGCCGTAATGCTCACCCGGGCGGTAGACATATTCTTTGAGGCCATCATCTCCCGCCGTCAGCGTGTAGTCGGCAAAATTGCCTTCTCCACCCCAGAAAAATGTCCCTTCGGAAGTAATCCAACGGGCCTTGTCAAACAAAAACCGCAGATAGCCGCCCACGCCAAAATCGGCCAACCGCCGTTTGATTTCCGCCAGATTGGCCTGCTGCATATGGGCGGTATCCGGCTCTTTGAGCGTCAGCGCTACGTCATTTTCGTTCCATGCGCCATAGAGGGCACGCCCGTTGTTATCGTATTTCTTCTGCATGCCCATCATCAAAAAATGCGTCATCGGCACGCCTTTATCGGCTTGAATTTCAATGGCCGTCTGCCTGTCCAACACGCATTGGAAGCCGCCCAGCGCAAGCATGATGCTCAGCGCCGTACAAACGGCCGGCACAGCGGCGCGGCACCAGTGTGCCAAGCGCTTCCCTGCAAACATGCCCCGACGGACCCCCATGGCCAGTTCCACACACCCGATGGCAATCAGCACAATCACGGCCGTGGGTTTGACCAGGTAGCCAACCGCTGTACACAGGCCCATGGCCACTCCATACAAGGCTTTATGCGCCTGCTTGCTGCTTTGCTTCAGGCACACATAGAAAAACAGGATTGCCGCCGGAAACGGCATGGAAAGCGTGTCGCTATAGGGAACAATCAGCCATGGCATAAAGCCCAGAAGCGCTATGCAAACCATCCAGGTCAGATAGGCTTTGCGCGTACCAAACAGCCTTTTGGCTGCCCAGACCATACAGCCAATCGCAACATCCACCGCAATCACGTTGATAAGTATCAGAATAATATAATATTCCGTCATGCCCCAATGCAGCTGCGTGCATACCCAGGTAACGGCGCGAAAAACAAACAAGAGGAACAGATTGTTCGGGTAGGTGGAAAAGTAATCGCCTGCGCTGTGCATATCCGGCTGATAGGCAGTGCTTGTCAGCACTCCGCAATCCCAGCCGATGAAGGTACGTATCTCCAATACATATGCAACCTGCAGAGCAAAAACAAGCGCTGTGCCCGCCAGATATATCCAGCCAAACCGACGGGTCCACAGCGTATGGCGGCTGCAACAACGACATACCAGCAGCGCGCCCAGAAGAAGGCCGCCCAATGCGAGCGCACCCGCTATCAGCTGATAACTTGTACGAAACAAAACCGTGCTGTTGTTGAACAAGCAAAGGCTTATCCACAGCACGCCGAACAGCAGGAAAAAGCATATGTGAAACACGGTGAACAAACGATGTTTGGCACAGGGCGGGCGCAACGCCCCTGTTGATTTATAAACCATTTTCAATTTGTATCCTCACCCGCAGCGCGCCCCGTTTCCCGGAAAGCAAAAAAGCGCTGCCCTACATAATTAAACGCCGTAAACAGCACCATGCCAAAGAGCATGGAAATCTGTTCCACCACGTTGGCGGAAAGGGCCGTGCTGCTCAATATCCAGCGCACACAGGGCTTGGCCAGCGAATAAGCCACCAGGTAACACACCGCCACATTGACCGCAAACCGCAGGCCGGTTTTCCAAACGGAATCCTTGTTTTCAAACGTAAATCGTTTGTTCAGCACAAAGCTGAGGATGCTGCCCAAAACATAGGATACCGCCGAGGCGCCCCAATATCCAAAATGCGCCAGGTTGTAGAGCAAAAACATCACCGCCGCGCTGAAAACCGTGTTCAAAATGCCCACCAGGACAAATTTGATAAGCTTTTTATCAAAAAATTTATGCATGTTTTGTCTCGTCCTGTTCATTCAAAAACTGTTCGATAAGAAAGCGCGGGCGCGCCTTGGTTTCCAGATAAATCTTGCCGATATATTCGCCTACGATTCCCACGGAAAGCAGCAGCAGGCCGCCAATCGCCCATACAGACGCCATTACGCTTGCCCAGCCGGTAACGGTTTGCCCCAAAAAGAAGCGTACCAGCGCATAGATAATCATGACAATGCTAATCAGAAACACCGTAAACCCCAGTCCGATAATCAACCGAATGGGTTTGACGCTCAACGAGGTGATGCCTTCGATGGCAAAGGAAAGCATTTTTTTCAGCGGATATTTGCTCTCTCCGGCAAAACGCTCGCTGCGTTCATAATATACGGTGCCCGTCGTATAGCCAATCATCGGCACGATGCCGCGCAAGAACAGATTGACCTCCTTAAATTCCGCCAGCCCTTCCAGCGCGCGTCTGCTCATCAGCCGGTAATCCGCATGGTTGAACACCGTGTTGGCACCCAGGGCGTTCATCAGCCGATAAAAGGCTTCAGCGGTAAACCGTTTGAAAAAAGAATCGGTTTTGCGTTTGCTCCGTACGCCGTATACGATGTCCACCCCTTGTAAATACTGGTCGACCATAGCGTCCATCGCATCGATGTCGTCCTGCAAGTCTGCATCCATGGAGATGGTCATGTCCGCCAAATCCTTGACCGTCATCAGCCCGGCCAGCAGCGCATTCTGGTGGCCGCGGTTGCGGCTGAGGTTGACGCCGCTGAACAGCTTGTCCTGTTCATGCAGCTGGGAAATCAGGGCCCATGTGCCATCTTTGGAACCATCGTTGACAAAAACCACTTTACTTTGCTCAGAAATTTTATGCGTCTGCATGAGCGCCTGCATCTTTTGTTTCAGCCGTTTGGCCGTCTCCGGCAAAACCTCTTCTTCGTTATAACAGGGAACCACTACATACAGGGTATTTTTGATATCCATGGTTCTTTCTCCTTACCTATCCATTCCATGTATCCTGAGGGGGCAAAGTTATTGTTTGATTATACTATACGGACATTTAAAACACAAAGGGCCTTCCTCCTCATCCTATGTCTGCAGCAATTCGCAAAAGCTGTGAATATAGGCGTGTGCGGCGGCCTGAATCTGCGCTTGCATAGACGCCGAGGCCTCATCTTCCACCGCACAGGTAAAAAATCCGCCGTCCCGCGCGCCGCAGATACCGTCATAAATATCCTCAAACACAACGCACCGTCCGGGCGGAAGGCCCAGCCGCCGGGCGGCCAGCAGATAGATGTCGGGAAACCGCTTGCCGCGCGCCACTTCACGCAGCAGCACGTGTGCGTCAAAACAATCCAAAATGCCGGTACGGGCCAGCGCCGGTTCGTATAAATCCGTCTCGCTGGCCGTGGCAATCGCACACCGCACACCCTTTTCATGCAACGCGTGCACATAAGCAGCAACGCCCGGCTTGAGCGGCACCCGGGTATGATATTCGCGCTTGGCCATGCGCGTCCAGCTTTGCACCAGGTCGTCCTCGCTCAAGGAGAGGGCGAAACGCCTGCGCGTGTAAGCGGCCGCCTGCTGCATGGACATGCCGTTGACCGCGTGCAAATAATCATCCGGCACGGCCAGGTTTTGCTCCGCTAAAAAATCGATATCAATCTGTTTCCATACGTACATCGAATCCAGCAGCGTGCCATCCAAATCGAAAATGGCTCCGTCAAAGGCCGGTAGTTGCATGGGGCTTGTTCCTCCATTCAGGGCGCCTTCCCTTTTCTTTCATTTCAGCATACCTGCTATGCGGCCCGATGGCAAGTACCGCCCTCGGTGATTGTCCCGGTATTCCATATAAAAAATATCGAAATAAAACCGTCCTGTCCGCAACATTTTTCTTTTCGTCCGGCACATTTTGTACTAAAATTAACTGTATACCCTATACACCTAGATTCTTAAGGAAAACATTGTGCTACGCTATATAAAATCATGTGCTATTGCATACACTATTGCATATCGCTATTGCATATCAAAAAAATCCCCGCATATAGCGGGGCTTTTGGTTATTCATAGTGTGACCACATGCTCACAATTATAATGGTGCTTTCTTCTTCGAGCACGCGATATACTAAACGATGCTGCCGATTAATCCTCCTTGAATACAATCCCTTCATATCGCCGATAAGTGATTCATAAGGCGGTGGATTCTGATAGGGGTTTTCCCGCAATAAGTCAATCAGATTTTCGACATTCCGCTTTAATGCAGGATATTGCTTTACCTTTTCCTTATCCTTCTGTGCGCTTTTTAGAATTACAATCTTATAGTTCACCACTCAAACGCCTCGCAGTCCTCTTGCGTAGCTTCAAGCCCTTCGTGCAGGCGTTCTTTCATGCCAGGAATGGAACAAAGGTACAACGTTTCAAGCATGCCATTGTACTCTTGTTCGCTCAAAATAATGGCATTTCCCTTTTTGGTATTCACATTGATAACATCGTTAAACTCAATCGCAGAATTGAGATATTCAAATAGATTGTTCCGCAGATTAGTAGCGTTCGTATTTGTCATGCGTTTCGCCTCCTTTATGTACATAATAGCGTACGTCTTTTGCGTTGTCAACTTGTTTCCCTCTTAATACTATGAAGAAAACAAAAAAGCCCCGCCATATGCGGGGCTTTTCTCTGTGCTCGGCAGGGCGGCGTATCCTGCATCTCCTAACAACGGGTGACGGCTGCCTGTTCCGTCCTCGAGCGATTATTGTACTGTTAAAACCTTATTGTACAGCCTGGCCAAATCTATCGGCTTCTCAAAATGAACACTGGAGTATACTCCATCTCGATAATTTGCGAGAAAATCCATAAAGATATATCCACGCACTTTATTGTGTGCATCGCGCATAATCGTGATGTCGTGTGACCCATCGCTTCCAACCGCGTCTTTAAAATCAGGCATTCCAACATACAAAATATCAAATTTTTTGTCATATTTTGCATTTAATGTAGACAATATCTTTGTCACCTCTCATTATACCTTCTCTATACGCGGTAACAAACTCCGACAATCTCTCTCGGTTGATATCACGAACAATAACCTTCATATAGGGCGGTATTTTCCACTCATTATTATGTTCCGAATCGCCATAAAAGATGTACTCATCTACTCCCCTTCTCTGGCGGCGGAATACCACGTTTGGAGTACTGACCGTATGTATCACTTCGTGTAGCTTCCCAATGAGTTCGGAATGCCCTCCACCAGTACTATCTCCCTCTATTGTATGACCTATCCACCGTTCTTTGTCAATCTTTACCGCGTCAAAATATTGTTTCATATGCGGAGTAGGGATAATAATATAATCCGCTGCTATGTCATCCCACGACCTAGTTTTACTATACTTGTCAATATCCTTATTTTTGCTCATCTTTACCACGTTCTTCATCCATTTGAGCAAGGATTTGCTGGATTCCATTCAAAAGTCCATAGATGCCGTCAGAGTCAAGCACAATGGTTGATTGTACAACGTCCGAAATTGTAAGTTTTCCATTATCACCGGGAATGAAATCTGGAATAGCTGCGTAAAAGTGCATGACAAGATTGCTCCCGTCTTTCGCCATGTTCATTTGAATGCCATTGCAATATAATACTTTGTCTACCACAGAGGTCAACCCTTCTTTTCAAATATATTTGAATATAATATATCATAAAAGAGCGTTAGAGGACGAAAAATATTAAAGAAAAAGGGCCGGATTCCTCCGGCCCTCTCAAGTATGCGTCCGCAAACGCATACCCCAATTAGTAACCCGACCATTTATATCCCGCATATCGGTCAGCGGTAAACATTTGACGCTTCGGATAACTTGTATACCGCACCACCGAAAAGCGGTCAACTTATAAGGCCCATGATTTCTTCCGATGTCGAATGGTGACGGGCGCGTACTCTCATGGGCGGTTTAAATGACCCGACGTGGTACGCATCGTTGAGAGGCGTTCGGGTTCTAAAGCAAAGCTGTTGTTACGCAGCATGCGAAGTTATACGATGTACAACTTACAACCTTGCATTTATATTATATTTTATTAAAGCATATATGTCAACTATGCTTTACCCTATCCCGTTCCTCTGCGCGCTTTGCGCCGTTCCACCTGTCCATTGTGCCAACCAAATAGCCCGTAATGCGTCGAATGCGGTCAAACGGGGCGTGTTCAAACACCCCGCCTATATCCACATACTCACCATCCACCGTGAGCGTCAGTCGTTCAATGCGGCGGTTCGGGTACTTCTCCTGCATATACGCCTTATACCGTTCGATTTCCTCCGGCGGCAATTCGCCGCCTTTCACTTCTACTTTCATTCGCTTTTCTTCATATTGCGCACAAGCTCAAACGCACCCGTGGACGCAAGACCGCTCGCCAAGCCGCCCAGCAAAATTTCCGGCGTAAACATCCACCCGCTTACCCACGTGTTCAGCACCACGCCCAGCACGCCCATGATAAGCGGAATCCATTTGTTGTCCATTGGCAGAAAATGCTTGATGATATACCCAATCGCCAAACAGATAGCCATTACAATAATTACAATGTAGTCCTGCAAAATTTCCATGTTTTAACCTCTCCTTTTTATAACCCTATTTTTGCCGCCAGCAGGCCCAATACTAAAAGAATCGCCCATTGGCTTACGACTGATATAATCTGGTCCAGCCGCTTCTGCGGCTTTGCTTCCAACGCTGCCAACCGTTTGTCCATCTTCTCCAGTTTATCCAGCGTTTCCTTGTTAATTAAACTGACCTCCTGCAACGTGCGGGATACGGCGTCAATCTCATGCCCATGCAGCGATACCCGCGTCCCCAGCGTATTGATTTTCTCCTCCATATTCCCGCATTTCACGTCGCACATTTCCTTGCTCACGGATTCCACATGCCTTTCCTCCTACCAGCGCGCCCGATGACCGCGCACATCTACGTGCGTAAAGCTGCTGTACTTGCCCATGCCACCGTCGGCAAAGATTTTATCCGCTGCCTTTTGCACTTCGGACGGCTTCATCCCCGCTACCTTAATATCCGCCGCCGTCGCGTACAGGTGTTGGCTGTTCTTCGCTACCCCGTTCGGGTCTTTCTTTCGCAGCATTTCGTTGTATTCCGGCGAACGGTACCCGCTCGCTATCGTAATCGGTTTGTTGCCGATGTAGGCCCGCAGTTCCTCCAGCTTATCCATCAGCCGCTGCAGGTTGCCATAATACTGTACCGGTACGTCCTGCCCGTCGTTGCACCGCCATTCCTCCAATTTGAAATGCGCGCTGTGCGGCTTTTCCAACGACGGCTTTCCGTCCGAATCCAACGCGGCCCAGGTATTCTTTCCACAAATACCGTCTATCGAAAGGCCCATTGCTCCCTGAAACGCTTGACAGGCGGCCACGCATTTGTCCCCGTATTTTCCATCTATCGCGCCTGCGTCAAAGCCCTTTTCCCTGACCTTGGTCTGAAACTCTTTGACATCCGCGCCGCTCATCAACGGGCTGGTCTTTTTCAGCGTCCTCCGGCCCTCCAAGGCGGCCCACGTCCTGTCGCCGCACATCCCGTCTACGGAAAGCCCGCTGGCCTTCTGAAATGCCTTGCACGCCGATACGCTGTTGTTTCCATAGACGCCGTCTATCTTGCCGGGGCTGTACCCTTTCGCATTCACAAGCGTCTGAAACTCCTTCACATCATCGCCCTTCATCATCGGGCTGGTCAGCTTCAACAACCGTTTTCCCATCTCAATTCCCCCCTAATTCTGTTTTTATTTGTTGGATTTCTTCGTCTGTCAGTTTTGGGTAATCTACTACAATTTGTTCAAACGATTCTCCCGCATTCATTCTGCGTTCAATCACACGGCAGGCCATACGCAAAAACAGGTTCATGCTATCTCACCCCCGTACACGATTTCCACTACCGCGCTTTCCAAATCCGCCACACGTTCCTCCAATGAAACGGGTGGAACCAAAAGCGCACGGTCGGCCTCCTTCTCTGTCTCCGTGCGCTCCTTCAATTTCTTGTTGCTTAGTTTGTAGGTATAGGCTCCGTCTTCCATGAGCGATTTATCCAGGTAGTTTCCCTGCGCGTGTGCGTATCGGTCGCCCTCCCCTTCGTCAATTTGCGTCCATCCTTTCAAATCCTGTAAAAAGATGTCGCTGTTGATTTCTACGACGCGCTTTTGTTCATCCGTTCGTACGTATACTTTTGCCATGCCCGTCCTCCTTAATATATTTCTGCATCGCACACCGTGTCCGTCATCTCGATATATGCGCCCGCGCCAACTCCACCCCTTGACGCTGCTATTGTATTGGGGCTACCGCCCACGGCGTTTCCTTCCCCCAAATTTGAATCATCCTTAGACAGATAAGCTATAACCGTGCTGCACGAGACGGACGGCGTAACGCGCATTTCTTCGATAGGATAATATGCATATCCTGTTCCACCTTTATATTGGATGATGGGAGTATCAAGCTTGCCGGGAAACGTCTGGTAATACCTTCTGCACATTGCGAGTTCATCCGCATATGGCCGTGGAGAATACGCAGACGCATACTCCCCTACCTCAAACTTCACCCATTCCCACGTACCAATTCCCAGTCTTACATTTACATAATTGCCACTGATATAAAACTCCATGTCATATGTCGTGGACGATGCCACCGTGTTCGTAGATAACACGCCTGTAATGCTTTCGGATGGAACGCCGGACTTTTTCGCCGAAAGGGTAAAGGTAGTACCAGCCAATGAGTTAATATTTTCAACAGGTTGCAGAATACTACCGCCCGATACCGTAACACCGGATGCGCTCACACTCAAAGATGGAGAGCCGCCATAGAGCCTCCAACGGTCAATTCCATACTTATTCACCGTATTATACGATGTCATACCGCGCTGATTGATAGGGGAAAGGAAATTTGTATTGATTAGTAAATTTGGACTTATCCTATCGGCCCCTTGTGCGATTCCGTCCTCCATTTCATTCATCCATGTTACATTAAATGGCGTGCCTTCCTGTGAAATGGACGTTGGCGCACTCTGATAGATTCCGTATTGGCCCGTAGTGGTATTCAAAAAACGGTTCAAATTTTCACCGATTCTTGCAAGCCATGTATGTTTTGAATATGCCATGTTCACCCTCCTAAATCGTTGTCACATCGTTGCGCACAATATTAAGTGTTAGGTTTGTATTTTTGGGAATGCTGGTTACAACACGCGAAAGCAGGATACCTGTATTAAATTCCGTTGTTGCGTTCGGGCCGCAAAAAACGCCTATTTCTTGTATGCCAAAATTGCCCTCTAAAGGGGCTAAAGAAACAACCGTCTGAACAATACCATCACTGATAACCTGTTTTTTTGTGATTTGTTTGCGCAAGGCCTCCGTCTGTAGCTTTGTGTCAAGAGGAGAAGCAGGCGTTGTTCCCGTACCAAATCCGATGTATTTAATATCCAAATCGTCAAAGGTATATCCGTTCGCTTGACCCATCAACATTGCGCTTCTTATTTTTTGGGAGATTACAGTAAGCGTGTTCTCTATATGCCGCTCCCACACAATGCAGCCATCTTCATCTACAGCTTGTATCGTGTAAAAGCCCTTGGCTTTCATGCTCTCTTTCATAAAGTAACATCCTCCATCGGATAAACATCATTGCCAAAATTATTGGGAGTAAAAACGCCGCCATCTTGTATCGTACTCGTTGCGATGGGAAAATGTGGTGCTTTAGGCCCCACATATATAGCTTGCATCGGATAGACGGGATTCCCGAAGTCACAAGGCGCGAAAAGACTACCATTGACAGGAACGCCGGATGCAACGGGACAATAAGCGTTATCCATACTGAAGGTAACCATTTCATTCGTCTGCATTGTTTCCTGCATGGTATATGCATCAACGACAACTTCGTCACCACGAATCGAAAGCTGTTGGATACCTTTTTGCAAGCTGGAAAAAATTTGACCATAACTCTGTAACAAGTCACGGTCTACAAGCTTCAAAGCAACCTTAAGGTTCTGCCTTGTGTTTATGGACAAGTCATGGCCGAACGGCTGCAGCGTTCGTTCCGTAACAACAAAATCGCCAACGATACCGATTTCCGGCATTTCAAAGCGCATTTTTGTATATACATAAACGTCATCAAGGGTATGCCCATTTTGGTATAACCATGCAGAGGGAATCCAGAAAGACACCTCCCCACGTTCAGCGGAAAATTCTTGCAAAAGCGCGCTTGCGGTATTCATTGCATCATTTGTATTCGTGATGCTCTTTGCAAGAAGGACGTTTTCGATAATCCCGCTCGTTCCGGTCTTTTGTGCAATCTCCGCAATTTTCTCCGCATTTTGCGACACAACGCGGATATTAAAGGTGCCCACATAGTCAACCCGCACGGTGTCCCCTTGCTTCAAATACTCACTGTTCTCCTTGTAAGAGATGTTTTGAGACCCGCTCGTGAATGTGAACACTTTGTCTTGGCCATCGTCAATACCACTGATTCCTACGAGGTCACTTGGCACAATCGTTCCATTTACATAGAGCGTCGGCTTGTTTTTGATTGGAAATGTAACCGTAAAGACCTTCTGTTCGCCATCATAGGTCAGCGTTTCCGTCTGCGGGTCAGTCGTATCCGTCGCACCAGAAATAATCTGCACGGTTCGCATGGTATAATCCGTTGTTTTGTGTTGCAATTCTGCCCCAAAAAGATAGTCGCTCGTGATTGTATCGGGAAAGAGAGGAAACTCATCACGGACAAGGAAAATAAACCGCTTATCACTCGTCACCTGCCATATGGCCGATACTTGGCTTGCAAGTTCATCCAATACATCCCGTAAGGTCATATCGCTGGCCGTATAATACTGCATCACAACAGGAATATCGCTAATCTCTCCAAGCGCGATACCTTCCGCGGCAATGTACTCTGCATATAAGCCTGACACAATCTGCGTAATGGTCTGGTTTTGCGCCGCCATATTTACAACCCTGTTGCTCAATATCGCATTCGCATTCTCGCACTCAATTTCATAGATGCGCGGCTGATATATAGACGTGTACTTGGGGCTTTTGGGTATTCCGCAAACACCATAAAAAAGCCTTGTTCCATCTGCAATAATTTCTATAATATCGCCTGCTTTTGGCGTTGGTTGCCCATCTACACGCACGCGGATGCTGCTTGATGTTTTATTCCCCGTCTTTTCTTTAATGGAAAACTCCGTTTCTGCGTCATATTCCATCCCATTGATTTTTGCAACAATCATCTACTCCGTCACCCTTGTATTCCATAAACATCATTCAAATTCTCAAATACAACCGTTCCGAGTTTGTACCCGTCTACTTCAAGCGTTCCCTCCATACGATTGTGCAATATAATCGGCTGTGCGCTAACCGCCTGTGGTATGTCTCCTGACAACGCGCGCTCCATTCCAGCCAGCCCGCCAAGAGCATTAAATTGCGCATTCTCATCTGCGGTCATTACGCGCTCGCCACGATGCAACGTTGCGGGCATATCATCTTCCGGCACATAGTCCATGCCACGCCGCAGCGGAATTTCTTCCAAGGGGGTAATATGAATATCTACGCCAAGCCATCCGACAAGCCATGAGCCAAGGTCACCGATTGTTCTATTGTAAATTTCTATAAAAGTGTTAATAACACCAATGACGGCATTGATCGCTCCTATTACGATACCCTTTAGCCCATTCCATACGCCGTCAAAGATGCTTTTGACACCTTCCCATATACGTGACCATTCTCCTGAAAAAACACCAGACAGAAAGGTTGACAAGCCCTCAAATACAGTCTTTAATCCTTCGACAAGAGGCGTAATCGCATCAATGACGGGCGTTAATACGCCGGAAATAATGCCAGCGAGGTCGGATAAAACAGGGCCTACAGTGTTTGCAACAAGCGTAGCTACCTCACCAAAAAGCTCGATAATGGGAGTGAGTAGCTCGATGACCGCATCGATAACAGGCGATAGCGCATCAAAGAGCGATATTAAAGTTGGAAGGATGGCCTGTATAATCTCCGTGATGATAGGTACAATCGTTTGTAAGAGGCTGATAATTGGCGGGAGCAATACGCTGATAACTTCCGACAACAACGGCATGATGCCGCCAATTAGCTCAATCAAAGGAGGTAACAAATCAGAAATAATCGGTGCTAATTGCTCAAAAATACCGCCGATGCTTTCTATCAGCGGCGGTAAAAGTTCCTCCATTGCCGGAAGGATAGCTTCGATGACTTCCGTCATCAATGGTATTAACTCGTTTCCAATCGGAAGGGCCAGCAACTCAAAATTGCGTTTTAATCCTTCGAGCATGCTGCCAAGGTCATTGTACTTGATTTGTTTAATCGATTCCATAGACCCCGCAACATCTTCAGACGATTGGGAAATAAGGTCAAGCTGCGTCACAACGTCCGGCCCCAAATCCTCCCACATGGTGCCAAATAAATCAACGCCCGCCGTGTTGCGCGCTATCGGGTCTTCAATTCCGTTTAATCCTTCAATAATCTGCGTATAGGCTTTTTTCGCACTTTCGCCGCCTGCCGCAAATTTCTTTGCCATTTCATCAGCATTTAAGCCGATGATTTGAAACCCTTCTTTTGTCGTATCTGAACCGTCAATCACACGGATAGACAATTCTTTTACGGCATCGCCTATCTTATCAAGATTAAACGCGCCAGCATCCGTGCCGTTTTGGAAGATAGCAAACATATCTTCCGCACTAAGGCCAAGTTTTGCAAAATGAACCGAATATTCGTTGATGCTGTCCAGCCATTCGCCGGAAAAATCCAAGCCATTCTGTGCGCCAGCGGCTATCAAATCCATAGCCGTTTCGCCGCTAACGCCAAACTGTTCCATTAAGGTTTTGCTGGAGCGTACCGCTTCGGGTATCTCATACCCGAATGTATCCCGCAAAGCATAAGCAGATTCCGTAAAGGATTGCAGTTTTTCTTTGTCGCCGCCAAACAAACCGACTTGTTTGGTAATCTCGGCCATACCCTCCGCGATATCTTCAAAGCTTTCCCCGTAGTTATTGGCATAGATGTTTTCAAGCGTCTCTTGAAATCCATCCATCGATTCCTGCGGTAATCCAGTGGACGCAGCAAACTGATTCATCGCCTTGTCCATATCCGTCGCAGTATCTAGGAGGAATTTGCCTGTTGCAACAACCGCAGTCCCAATCGCCGCAAGACCAGCCGCACCAACTATACCCGCTCTGCTGGAAGATTCGCCCAGCTTTTCTACCTGTTCAGTAGTTTGTTCAACCTTTTCTCCGACTTCTTCCGCTGCAACACCGACATCTTTTAGTGCATCGCCATCGATATCATCAACATCGCGTGCCATCCGCTGTGCATCTTTTCCAGCGTCCGTCATGCTATCGCCGCTCTTTTCTGCGGCTTTCCGCACTTCATCGCCCGCGCCCTTTGCGCTGTCCTTGACGGATTTTTCTCCTTTTTGCGCAGTCTGCTTTATTTTTCGGTTTGTTTCTTCTATCTGCTTGTCGATACCGCTATCGTCTGCTTCTACTCTATATACAACTTTGCCATCGTCGGCCAATGCGCTCACCCCATTCTCATAAGGCAGTCATCGGCACTCCGGCACTACTTGACTTGTTCCCCGTTTACAATGCGAATCTCAAAAATTTTTCCACAACTCCGCCCCTTGCACTTGACAAAAAGGCCATTTGCATTTGCGTTGTTCGTGTACCGTATTGGCATCTGATACCCACAATACAGACACTTCACATTTGTCGTTTTATCCATCTTTGTCATTCGCCATACTCTTCATTGCATCCGCTAGCTTGTTCCATGCTTGCGCCATGCGCATTTGGGTTTCCTCCTCCGATGTTTGAAGTCTGTGTTCAGCTTTGGCGCGTATAATACGAATGCGTTCTTCTGCGTTGTACTTTGTCGGGCGCGGAATCGGCATCGTCCTAATGCGTGCAATCTGCATCATGCGCGTATCATCCGCCAAGCCTCTAAACAGATGAAGGAACGCCCACCAATGCAGTTTTCCTATCTGTTTTTCAAGGTCAATGCCATAGCACTGATAAAATGCGGCGTATATATACGGCGCGTCCTGTTTAAAATCAAGAGAACGCTCCGCGTTCGGTTTGCTCTTTACAACATCTATGTACGTCTTGCATATAAGCGAGTACAGTTTCTCTGCTTTCTTTGTATCTTTTGGCCGTTTTCGGCCTATAAGAACATAAAGAGCCGTATCCACTTTCTCTGCATCCGTTAACATTTCATCGTTTTGGATGTCAAATACGCGCAATACCCTATCAAAAGACAAGTGCAGGCGATATCTCCCGTTATCAAACCTGCACCATCGCGGCCATCTGTCGTACAACGTCCACACTTCACCGCATCCTTTGTATTTTTTTGTACTGCTGCTTACGTTCTAGCGCCGCTGCCTTTAGTTTCGGAACAATCACTTGCAGGATATACGGGTACACATCCCCAAGCATTTCTATATGATTCCCATCATAAAACGATAGGATTTTTCCCGTATTTTCTTCACCAAAAAGCAGAGTGAAAATGTCCACAACCGTTTGCCCGATTCGCTCGAGCATCTGCGCCGTTTGTCCTTTTTCTTTTAGCGCTTTCTGGGCGCGCATCAGTTCAACTTCAAGCGCCCTATAACGCTGCACAATTTTATCAATCTCAATTTCAACAGGAATTTGCAGCGTATTTTCTCCATCTTCCAATTCCAACATATCCGTAAAGTGTGACGTTCTTTTTATCTTGTACATTGAAACTCTCCTAAAAATGATAGGGGGGCATCGCCCCCCATAACATCAAGAACCGGGCGTTACTTCAACAGTCGGTTTCCCATTCAAGCGCAATTCAACCGAAATAGCGCTCCCGTCCGTCGTTGCTCCGCCGATGTCCGTCAGGTTGCAGAACGTTACGGGACATGATATTTTTTCCGTGCCCGTATTTACATTGCGTGTAATTTCCATTGTCGTTTCGCGAGCCGTCATTAACCCGAATTTTTGTGCATTTGCGAAAATAAAGTCCTGCGCAGCATCGCCAATAATCCGGCGGCCTGTTAATGTGTACGCGGGTGCCATGCCCGTTACATAGTTGTTTGCAAATCCTTCGCCGCTGAAAAAGAAATATTGGTTGACAACTTCATTTAACGCTTCTTGTAAGTTTTCAATGCCCGCATCAAGAGGGGCCATTGTTGCCTCTTCGCCGGGCGTTGTGTCAATTTGTACGGTGATTCCATACATGACCGAAATTTTGTCTTGTGCCATGCTTTTACCTCCAATAAAATTTCACACCCAGACTTGAACCATAAAGGATTTGGCTGTTTTCCTCTCGGCCTATGAGTTGTGGTGCGCTGATTGTTGCAATATTCATCACTTGGAAATCATCTGTTCCTGGATATTGCTTTGTTTTCGTAAGTGCTTGATGGATATTGGATAGCGCATCAAACACCATCTTTTGATTTGTGTGTTTCCCGTTAAGTACAATGGATATCTCTTGCACCATTCCCTTGTTAAAAAAGGTTTCTGTTGCAGAACCGCCCGCAAAGGTCATGCTTATACCATTATCAGGCGGCATAGCCCCGATGATAATGCTTGCATAGGGATTGGTTGCGCTTGCCATGCCTATAACGGATTCCAGCAAATCAGCATATACACTCACGCTTACCCCATCCCCTTTCCAAACGCATTTTGAGCGACCTTATCCAATTCTTTTTTGTGTTTCTTTACGCCCTTGTCCGCCCACATCAGCGACGCTTGCGGGTTTACGTCGCGCGATGGTGTGCCCGTATAATACATACGCTTTGCATACGGGGTATCCCATACCGCAAGCCCCTTTTCAGGCTGGCTTTTTATATATGAACTTTCTTCAAGCTGTCCCTGGTCAACACGAACGTATATATTCCCATATTCGATTACGGCTTCGGTCACAGCTGGAATCATCTTTGCTTTCCCCGCTTTCACCTTCGCCTTGATGGAGCCAATATTGCTTTTGACTTCTATACTCATCATACCAACCCCAATTCGATATGGTGTGTGCGCGTAGACGGAACATCCGGAACAGAGTCTACGGTTAAAATCGTGAACGGCCCAAGCGTTTGTCCTGCCTTGTTTGTGACAGTACAGGTCATAGGCCCTCCAGCTTTTTCTGATTCATCTGCCAATACATCATAATCCAGCGACGGAAGTGAGCGAACTCCGTCGATGAATAATACAGACCGCAAGACAACCTCCGTGTTGTCCTTCGCCTTGCGTATTTCATTTGTGTTTTGTAGATGCACATTGTTTATCGTATACGTTTCTTCATCCTGTTCTTGCCAAGTACCAAGGCCCCCGCACACATGCAGCGTCATGGTATCGGTCAATAAAAAACTCGGTATCGGTCGTAACATACAGCCACCCGCCTTTCCATCAGCGGCGTTTGCTCAAGCAAAATGCGTACCATTGGAGAAATCATGAGTTGACCAGCGGTCATTGCGCTATTTGCAATCGCCCCGCCGTTTACCGATACCTTCCCAACCGTGAACCCCTGTCCTGTCTGTCCAGTCATCACGGTATCAATTCCAAGTTCGCAAAAATACTGAACCTGGGCCGCGCACGCCTTTTTCACTAATTTTTGTAAAGAGGGAGAAAGGGCGGAAATACCGCCCCATTCCTCTATCCTGAATTGTGTTGCGCTGTCGATTAAGTCCGACGCGATATTGGCGTACACGGGAAATTGTTCTTCCGTTATCGGGCAAATGCCGTATATGGAAATATACTCGTCGTATGTGATGTACGCCATATTATCACCTCATTAACCGCCTACTACAGCTGTCGCAGAGCCACCTGCAACAGCAGTATTCCCTTTTGTTACATTAACGAGCGCAATGGTAATCACCTGACTTGCTGCCGTCGTAACAGCATCGCCGTTGTTGACAACCGTCCATCCAGACGTTAATGCTTCGCCATAATCGGGAAGGTCAGCCGACGCACCGGATTTCGCTACATACGCCATGCCATACGGAGCAGGCGCAAGACCTTGAATGATGGTATGCGTGCTATCCGCACCAGCGATGGTCGTAAACGTAATCGTACTCAAGGCAGGCAAAGATGCGATATTGGCAAAGATACCAGGCAGCCGTTGATTCAATGCGAATACATCATAGTAATAACGCTCATAGTACAGCCATTTGCCTTTGCTCTGCGCAGTCGGCGCGGACATCATCGACGTTTCATATACGACAGGAGCCGCAATCGCAAGCGGATGGAACATCAACAAGTTAATCTGTTTTGCACCATCTTCCACCTGCCAGCCCTCCGTGAAGTCATACGCCGTCATCATCATTTCGGCCGGCACCTCTGCAATCACAACGCCATCCAGTTTCCCCACATTGCGGTCGATGTTACGAATGCCTGTATCCGCTTCTACGAAACGGGTAATGCCGGCCGCTTCCTTCAACAATTTATAGGTATCGGGCGTCATCTTCGCGCGAATCTGGTCTCGCGGAACGCGCTGATTGACCATATATGCAAGGTAAGAATCCCACTGTGCCAAAATATTGTCAGCAGTCAAAGACGTGCTGTCTACACTCCCAAAACCAGAGGCGGCGTTCGATAATGTAGAGGCGGCGTAAGCATCCATTTCTGGGACTTTCTGAAATTCATTGAACGTTTTCGTGATATTACCGATATTTACAATCGGGTCTTCACGAATGTCCATCGGGTCTACAAGGGTGTCCCATTCCCTGTCCATACGCATAGTAAGAACCTGCTCGCTCGTATTGAAATTCCGGTTAAATTCACCCGTAATATTGTTCCGATTTGTCGCACGCGCACCGCTCACGGTCATGCTCTGTACAGCGACTGCATTTCCATTCAACGGTTTATAAACGGCGCTGTTCGGACTTCCGTACAAATCCGAAAAATAAGACCAATACGGATACGCATTGGCCATCGCTTTAGAATATTCAGTTGCGTAGTTAAGGTCAAGCTGTGTAAATGCCATTTTTTAAATCATCCTTTCTTTAGTCCCCATACTTCTTCAAAGGTCGTTCCCTGTTGGCCACGGGGCATTTGTCCTTGCACAGCCGCGCCAAACTGCGGGCCTTTCGACTGTTCGGAAGATTCCGCTGGGGCAAAATATTCCTCGTACTTTTCCGCCACCGTCTTCAGTTGCTCAGAGATATCCGGTGCGCCTTCGCCCCGTTCCAACATCTTGTAAACGGTTTCTCGGAATTTTGGTTTCACCGATGCAAACTCGTCGCCGCCGAGAGCACGAAGCATATCGCGTTCCTCGGCCACAGCCTTGTATTCATCGGTTTCTTTGATTTGCACGTTTTGCAATGCATTCTTTTGTGCATCTGCTAGCGCCTCGTCAATTTTGGTTTGCATTTCCGATTTCGGGATAAAGTCAGACATGCTGGTACCGTGCAACGTCATAACCTTTTCTACCTGCTCCTCACTCAAACCAAGTGCCGTTAATGCTCTGCGTGTAAACGCCATTCCAATACATCCTTTCTTTAACGCCCAAGAACGACGGGCGAATTGCCGCGCAGTTTAACGCCGTGCGACGGGGGCGAAATATTTGCACAAAAATAGCGCCTTGTTTTTTTGCAAGACGCCATTTATTGCAATCATTCAATCATCGTCATCAATTTCCATTTGCGGCGTTTGTACCTGGCGGTCACCATGCCCCCCAAGCACCCGCGCCAGTTTGTAATCCGCTAGCTTGTTCCATTCATATTCCATTTCCTGCAACCGATTAGTGACAGAAGCGGGCACATCTTTTTCCGCTGCCTGCATCATGCCCGCGATACCGCGCATAATTCCTTGCGCAATGCGAAGTGTTTCGTGTAAATCTCTAAACTCTGCCGCTATTTCTTCACTTCCAAACGTCAACAGCGCATCTTTTATCCCTGGTTCCGCATACCCAAGCGCCTGTGCTTCCTCGCACAGTTCGTCAACCTGCTTCGCAACAATTCCCGCCCACTCATCCAATTCCTCATGATTCTCGAACCAGCAGGGGTCACCATTTAGATGCCTGTGCAAAATCCCGAAGTTATGATATTGTACTTTTAAAAACATAATCAGCCGTTGAAACTCATTCATTTGTCGTTACCTTCTTTCGTGCAGTCTTTTTTGGGGTAGTTTTTGCGCTTCCCTTCACAAGTTGCCCATATTCTTCTGCGGTCAACTGTAATCCGCACTTTCTACAATGCACGCCGGAAACTGTGCCAATAAACTCATGTTTGCATCCCATGTATGCCCCTCCATCAATTTGCATATATTTGTTCCCTGTCCCTTCTTCGTGTTCGTCCAGTTTGGCCTATGAAGTCGCGCATATTCGCCTGTGCGCGTTTGATTTGTTCTCTCGACATTCTAACCCCCTCTTCGTCCCCAGCCGCTTTATACATCGCTTCACGCTGTTTCGCATATCGAATATCACGTTCAAGCGCTCTTTGTTTTTGGGATAATGCATACGCTTCGTCATTTTCCTCTTTATTTTCCTCGGCGCGTTCACGCGGAATCGATACGCCAGGAATGACCGTGATTGGATGGTGTCCGCAGCTGATTCCAAACAAGCCAGCCGGTTTTCCATAACTGGTCGTGTTAATCCCCTGATATCGATGCCGTTTTCCCTCGCCGTCTGTGAACGTACCGCTTGAATTATCCCAAGAAAAATATCGGCCCTGGTACGGATAGCACAATGGCCTTGCCCCGCTATGACGGGACACCCTAAAAATCTCAACACCATAATCCTCTTGTCGTAACTTGATTGTTTCAACAGCTGTATTATGAACGGTCGTTCTTATCTCCATATTTACATACGCTTCTGGTGACCACGCCCGCCCAGCCCTATCATAGAACCCTGTGATTCCCTCTTTATGCATCTGGTCAAGCGCCTTTCGAAGCGCAGTCTGTCTTGTAGATACGCCCGTTATCACTTCGCCCGCCGCTGTGTTCAATACGCCTTGGGCCTGCTGCATCTGTCGTTCAATACCTACTGTATTTGTGACAATTTTTCGGTATTGTTCCAGAGTGCTTTCCAACATGGTTGTATTTACAAGATTAAGCTTGTCAATCGCCTGCTCGTCATAGGCTTCAAGCGCCTGCCTGATGCTGTTGCTCGCAAGGGCTGTGGATGATTCAGGGGCGGTTATGGTGCCAACGGAAACGCCTTTTTTTAATTCTGGTTCCACATCCACAAGCGCATCCGTGACAGCCCCCTCCAATGCCTGCATGATAAGTTCGGGGTTTTGTCCAGTTAAACCCGCAATGATTCTCGCACTTTCTTCGGTCAGCTTCCCCATTTCCGCAATCTTTTGCACTTCCCATTGTGCCGTTGAAAGCGAATTTCCTTCGCGTAGATGCCTTGCGATATTAACCAAAAGAGCATCTACAATATTGCTATATACCTTCTCGATAGGTTCAGACAACTTTAGAATGGCATCGGGTGTAAGTCGTGCCATCAGCTTTCATCCTCTGCTGCTTCCTCATTTTCTTCTTCCGCTTCCGGTTCTTTCTCCGGAGCAGCTATCTCGGGGCTTCGATACTCCGCAAAATCGAATGCGCTTGCCGTTACACTTCCCTCGTTCCGAATTTCTGCGAGTTCCTGTATCGCTTCTTCCTCCGTGTATCCCAGTTTTTCAATCATAAACCGTTTCTTACTCATCAATCCATTGTTCGTGAGCAAGATTCCTTCATTGATATTGGTCTGCCTGTCTTGCAAGATGCTATCGTCAAACACAACCTTGCTTTCCCAGCCGTATTTCGACAGAACGCGGATGCTATATCCATCGTATTGTACATCGTATAGGGACGCGAGCTGCACAATCGCATCAACAATTCGATTAACAGCCAGCTTAATCTGCATCTGGTTACCCTTGACGGTCTTGTAGGTCTTGCTGTTTTCGCTAATGACCTCTGTTGCCGTTTTTAATCCCTGTGATTGGTCAAAAGTAAATGTCCCAGCCGAAAATCCAAGCTGTAGACAAAGCGTAGATAGCAACGCATTAATAGCGCTTACATGTTCATCCACCCGTAGCTCAACAGAATTGTCTTTGATTTGAAGTGCATTGTCCCCATCTGTCGATAACCCCACAAACGCTTCGTCGTTTGCATCAAAATATCTGCGTTTTTCCTTTGTTACGGGGTCTACGACGGTACGCAAGCATTGCGCTGGAACAATAATGCGTTTTCGGCCGAGCTGGAACTCGCGCACAAAAGAATCATAGCAAATATCCAGCGCTCTTAGTGTCCCCAGGGCATTAGCGTAAATCGATACGCCAAGCGGACTATCATCATCGACATTATTCGCAATCGCTGTTCGGTAATACGCAAATAGCGACGTCGTTAGGCCCTTCAATTCCGTTGTTTCATTCAAGAACGGATAAATAGCATTGAGCGGATACCTAAACCCTAGGATGTCCTGGGATTCGACGCTTTGCCCCATCCCTCTTTCAGACCTAAATAGCTCATTTGACACATAATAGGTCAAGCCGTCCCACTTGTGCCATTCAAGCCGTGTGTAATAATATCCGTCTTTCGCTTCTCTGCTAATAAAAACGCCATCTTTTACTTGCGCGTTGTTCCATCTGGTCGGCACGAATTGGTCTGCCATGCAAAAACCAATACGAACACTGCCACTTCCAGGAATCACGTTACCTGAACTATCTCTGTCTTCTTCGTACCAAGCCTTAATTGCCCCGCCGCCAAGCGCAAGGGCCTGCTCAATGTGTTCCTGCATCTTTGTCCAAAAACCATTTTTTATAAGAACATCATGCACATACTCATCAAGCACCTGCCGCTCCTGTTCATCTTGGCTTACATGTACCTCGCATTGTTCTGACCAAATAAGTGCGGCCAACTCCGAAGAAACCGCTTTGGCCATATCCATGCGGTTTAACTCGCGTTTTCCTGCTGGGTTTAATATTGTCGGAGCGTCTATGAGGTGCCACGGCTTATAGAACCCTTTGTATAAATACTTCCATATGAAAATGCCAAAATAATAGAATTGATTGAATGCAGGTACGCCGCCAAGTTCAAAAATGTCCTTGAATTCCTGTCCCATTTGCATATCCGCGCCTGTCTTTTGCATCCAGTCTCTCACCCTCTTTTTTACGTTTTCAAACATATCCGCACCGCCTACAGGACGTAATTTTTATAAAAATAATTATTGGCATATCGCAATTCGTCCATCGCATGATTATAAGCATCAACGGGGTTCCCGTTGTTATCCACGCAATACATGCCAATTTCTTTCAAAAAATCCTTGTGACCAAATCTATCATCTTCCACACAAAAAAAGCGTCCATCTGCTATGGCGCTCTGCATGTACTCTATCCCTACCCGTATTCCCTTTGAGCTTCCCTTGATATCCCTTGCATTGTTGTCCGCTTTATAGGTCTGTACACCAAGCATTTCTAATTCCATCCTTAACGCCTTGCATGCAGGGTCAATATATATACCGCTTTCCTGAATGCATGCCTTATTCCTACAATACGGTAAGAAATCATCTGTTATCTCCTTTGCTTGCACACTCATCGCTTTATGCTCGCCGTCATAATACCAGCCAGCGATACGGTTCAATGTATATTTCCCCTTGTTTTCCGATATCAGATAACAGCCAACACTCGTGGCGTCTGTCAATCCTCCATCGGCCGCAAAATACATTTCAACTGGATTCCCTATCATGTTTTTGATTATGTGCTCTTCAACATTAAACATCGAGTAGATAACCCCTTGCGGGACTGTCCGCTTTCCAAACCAATCGCGAGAAAGAAGGTATGGATTTTTTGAAAGCGTTCTATAAAGCTCTTCCCTTCTCTCTCTGCTAATGATTGGGTTATCCTCAATCGTCCAATGCGTCCACTTCGTATCCTGTACATTGAATACATCATCAATCACGGGATGCTGTGGGGAGGGAGGATTTAAATCTGCTATATGCCATCTATCTTTAGCTGCGAATGTTCTCCTAAAGCACTCTTGAACCATGTCCATGTGCAGCAAATCAATTTCACAAAAATAAACGCTGCCGAGAGACAGACCCGTAATGGATTTCCTACTATCAGCTTTCCCACCGCCCTTGTAATATACCTTTTTGGTTCCGTTCGGCGTTTGTACTTCTAAATGGTCTCCATTATCGTCATGCTTCATTTTGCACAAGCCATTGAAAATATGCAGCAATCCAAACCCATCGCATTCCATTACAAGCCTGTACGCCTGTTCTTGGCTGTATGCCACAACAAGATGGTTTGCATCTCTTGATTCGATTAAATGCCTTGCAAACCGGAACACACATGCTGTGGTCTTGCTACTTCGCGGTGTTCCTTCGTTCACTTCTAAACAATGGGTAAACGGTGCAGAGATAGTGTCTCGCTGCTTTTCGCTCCATATCATTCTTTTTCACCATCCCTGCATACATCTATCAAGGCATGCATAAGCGACATGTCCGGTGCTCTGTCGGTTTCTGGCTTGTCTCTCCACTTGTCGGGCCGCCTGTTCTTCAACCAAAAACAAATAGCGCCCGTGTCACCACCGAGAGCCCTTTTTAACAACGCATTTTCAACCGCATAATCAACAACCTCTTTCCCCTTTTTTATGGCCGCCGAAAACGCAGGAAACCGTCCTTTCCATTCCCTTAATGTGGATGCGGAGATACCTATATTATGCGCTATCTGCTCCTCTGTCAGCCCATCGCGCGCCCATCCCTGCACTAATATTAAATGGTCGCTGTCCAACCACTCTTTATACTTTGCAATCGCTTATCACCTACCAGCATCAATAACATATTTCTGAATTATTTTCCTGTTTTGTATTGACTTATGCGTATTTAATGCGTATAATATAATCAAGAGGTGAGGAAATGAAGCAGCGGGACTTAATCAAACTGCTCAAGCAAAACGGATGGTGGGAGATACGCCATACTGGAAACCATATCGTTTTCACCAATGGCACCGACATTGAACCGGTTCCCAAACACAAAGAGTTAAACGAATTGCTTGCCAAATCCATCATCAAACGGCGGGGGCTGAAATAGCCCCCAGAAAGGAGTAACCAATGAAATATGTGTATCCTATCCTGCTCACGCCATGTGAATCCGGTTATGTGGTCTATGTTCCAGACTTCGATATCAATACAGAGGGCGCTTCGCTATCTGATGCAATCGGTATGGCGCGAGATGCAATCGGTGCATGCGGTCTATCCTTGCAGGATTTGAAAAAAGAAATTCCGCAACCGTCAACGATTGTTCTCGACCATAAAGAGGGAGAAATTGCGACGCTTGTCGATATCGACTTTGACGCTTATCGTCGCGCAAACGACCTTCGCACAATTCGCAAGAATGTTACACTCCCTTCCTGGCTTGCTTATGAAGCCGAACGGGAAGGAGTAAATTTTTCCCAAGTCCTACAGGAAGGACTGAAAGCAAAATTAAATTTATAGTCCCGCTTTAGAAGGGCCGAAAGGCCCTTTTTATATTTCTACCCTTATCCCCTTTTTGTGTCCGTCTAAAAAAATCACGGGCTTTTGCTTGCTCGCCGGCCTGTATTCCGCACGTTCGCCGTACCCGCCATAGTCCAGTGCAGCCCCTACATTGACGAAATACCGCTCCACCCATTCACCGCCGAATGACGCTTCATAAGTGCGAAAAAAACGGTCTGGGAACACCAGCGGCGTATGCGTGTGGCTGTGGATGTACAAATCTGCATCTACCTTGTTTGCCATCTCCTCAAGGCGGTTTGCTTTCGCCCCTACGCGCCGTCCTCCGCCGCTTCCGTGCGTCATATATACTTTGTACTGTATCTTGCGTCCCGCGCTCCTGCGGTGGTTTAGAAGGCCAAAGCGGACATATAATAGAACGCCCTCGCTCCCGAATTTATCTTCTATCCGCATCTCGCGCGCCATGATATACGAAAGGTCAATCCCCTCGTTCTTGTACGTTCGCAGTTCATGGTTGCCCGATGTCACTGCAAGCACCTTGTCTTTGATTGGCGCAAACAGTTCCATTCCCCTGTCCACCTGCTGCATGGGCGTGAGTGTGTCGCTGAAAATATCTGATACGCTTCCCCTCGTTGCATTGTTCAACAAATCCCCGTTTAGCACGCAATAGGCATTCGGCGTATTCTTCACATAGTCAATCCTGCGCTGGATGTCTTTCATGTCACAGAATTTGTCCCCGATGTGTTCATCCGCAAAGGTATGGATTTCCAGCGTTTCCAACTCGCTGGGGAGGTCTGCTTTTACTATCTTCATGCGCTCGCTCCTTCAATGGTAACGCGGTATCTCGCCCCGCGTTAAGGCCTGCACATATTCACCCGCCCTGCGCGGCTTATCCGCCTGTGCTGCGCATCCCCTAACCCCGCGCTTCTCTTTCATATGCCGGGATTCTGCCAAATAAAAAAGCACCCTTTGGGGTGCTGAAATGGAATCCTGTAATTGTCGAATACTGAAATATCGTGTATAATCATCCGTGTACAACAGGGCACACCCGGTAGCCTGGTACTACAGGCCAAAGGGAGTGATGCCTATGAATAGTATCATTGAGATTTTATCTCTGGTTGCTGTCATAAAAGTCGCCGACCTTTTAACGACTTGGTTAAAAGAGAAAAGCCGCTAAGTATTTAACTTAACGGCACGTCGACCGGGCTACCACTCTGACATGGTGTGTCCCTGTGTGTACATTGTAGCACAACGCGACAGATATGACAATACGGTATTCTTGCGCCTTTATGGTGCTTTTTTTGTTTCAAGGAGGTGGGGCGCATAGAGTGGGTCGCCATGCGCCCAAGTGCCAATGCTGTAACATTTTCACGGTATCATTTTAGCATTGTAAAACAGGCTTTTTTTGTAACAAAATTTAGATGACTACCAAACCTTTTTCGCATGCTTTCAAAGCAGCATACAAAATTACTTTTTCACGTCTATTGTAGAACGTTTTTTGGCTCATAAATAGCTTCCACTCTGCCTGCGTGTACCGTGTCCGTTCGTTATACACATCATGGATAAATCGCTCGTACTCCGTTCCCTTGAAATGGGCGATTGTAGCCTGTACCACTTCCACCCATGCCTGTAGAAACGCCGTTTCCTTCTCTATTTTTTTAGCTTTATGAAACGTCGGGTCGGATGTCCCGCTGCCCCGTATCCCTGTTGGGTCAGGTGTATGTACAATCTCCTCTGCTATCTCGATTTTGCGCCGTTGTAGTTCCTTTTTCTCCTGTTCATGATTGTAAAAATGACTTTCAATCAGTCTGCACACCTCTTTGCTGATAACCATCCCCTGCCCCCTTCTCAAGTTCAATCAGAAACGCTACATTGCACGCCACATGCCACAAGTGCGGCAATCCGCTTTCTTCATCCGTTCCCTGTGGCTCGCGCATATACGCCACAAGATGCCGCATCAGCGCGTCCCTGTACCGCCACGGTTCCACCTTTCGCCAGCCTTGTTCCTCTCCGTATTTCTGCACGCCGTATGTCCGTACAATCCCCACCGCTTCAATTAATGACGGCGGGACGAGAAACAATCGCGGCTTGCCTTTATCCGCTTTGTATTCCATTTCATTAACCGTCCATCTTCGCACCGCAGTGCGGGCAATAATTGTATTCTCGCTTTCCATTAAACAAGTTTGCTTTTCTATGTGGAACGGTATATTTACAATTACTACACTTGAAATAATGAGCACGCGGATATTCAACCCATTTCCCATGCACCACACATACAGCATCGATTGTAGGCGCATCGTCTACCTCTCCTATTGCATCATTTACCCAGCAAGCACGGCAGCCCGCGCCATTATAGTCTTTTTTGTTGGCTACACATGGTTCGCAATACCGTTTTTCCATGTCGGCAATTAGTTTCATACAGTCAATATATTCTGTCATTCTTCATCATCCCCCGGAAATACGGGCATCTCTGCCCAGTGTGTCACCTCTCCCGGTTCTCGCTTGAAATAGCCCGACACCCACATTCCATCTTCGTTTATATACCCTTCACGCACGGTTGGAAACGGCTTTTCGCCAGGCATACGGCATAAAACGCTTACGAATGGTTTCGGCTGTTCCTTTTTTGCGTTGTACCAATCCATCATTCGTCCTCCCGTTCCCCGTAGCTGCAAAAATCATCCAGCTTCACTTCTGTGTTTGTCCGCCCACATTGAAAGGATTCGATTTCTAACCCCATAAAATCATGGACATGGCCGAGATGGACGCACTCTCTGCATCGCACAATAGGTGATGCGTTTATTACTTTGGGGCACGACAAAATCATATCTTCCATCGCTTCTTTATCTCTTTTATCATAAAACGCAGTACATTCTACTTCTCTCCATAACGTGTCTACACCAATATACTCCGCCATTATTCGTCCTCCGTGTATAGCTGCTGTAGCCAGTTTAGATTCTCTACAAAGCAATCCTGCGAGTGCTTGAAGTACCGTGAATTCAAGGAAATATAGTTTTTTTCGTCATCATCAAAACAAGCATCGCTTGGCCTAAAAATCATAAAATATGCAGCTAATTCATCATCCGTCATGCTTCGCATGTAGTCGGCATTCGTCATCCATTTTTCCTTCTTCCCTTTTTCCTTCTTCTCTTTTAAAAACTTGTCTCTCATATAGCATCGTACAAACGCGGTCAAAACCCTGTCAGCGTCTCGACACTCTTGCCTAAATTCGCAATCACAACAACGCATCATTCGTCCTCCTGTTCCATGCTTCGATTGCTTCTTGTTCTGTGTCAAAACAATCGGTAATCACTCAACCGCCTCACGGTCTGTCATTCGCTGCTCCTCCTTAATTCGCTCTCCAAGCGTTTGACTTTCCCCTTTTTCATACTCGATTGCCTCCTGTAACCCCTGCATGATTTGTTCGTACACGCTTGGCTTTTCTGCTTTCCTCAACTCGCACTCCATGCACTCCCGCATAAACCGCGCTTCAACTTCCTCTATATCCCTGTTGCGCTGCTTCAACGCCGCTTTCAACGCTTCGTTATCCCGTGCAAGGCGTTTGTTCTCGCTTCGCAGAAACGCCATTTCCTGTCTCTCCCAGTTCTCCACGTCCGGCCTCCCATTCCCTGTATATCTCCATGAAGTCGTTCAGTTCCATCGTCACCAGAATGGCGCTGTTGTTCCGCTTATGAAACACTGCCGGAAGCGCCCCTCTTGCGTCGTGCTTCGCCTGCGCCATCCAGTCATACAGCTGCATCCGCTCCTGATGCTTGGCCTCGATATGAATGCCCGGAAGCCCGATGACATCCGCGTCGCCGTTCGCCCCGCAATACTGCTGCCCTCTCCGTGCATCGTATCCGTAGTCTCTTAGCTTGGAAGCAAGCAGCCGTTCAAACCGTGCGCCCTTCGCCTTGCTGTTCAAGTAAAAACGCCGTCCTTTCAAGCACCCTTTTTGCACTCGATTCTGGGCATAGCGTTCCATATGCCCATTTTGCTACCGTCTTAGGCGAATTACCCACAATTTCACCGATACGCTCAAAGCTGACATTTTTACCAAAATACAACTCGCGAAGCCGTTCGCATACCGCTTTCTCCCACGGCTCTTTTTCCACCATAATCACACTTTCCCGCTTCTCATCTCTGATAAAATGCGGACATTCTTCTACGCAATACGTGCAGTCGTTGTATTTACCATCAATGACATATGTCACCTTGTACGCATTCCACCCTTCAACGGGCGTTAAGTCACGCGCCCATGAGCACACAAACGGGTTGGCCGCATTCCTGCAATCCCAGCACAACGTAACATCCCGCCTCTTTCTCGTTCTCTTTACAGCCACGTCCCCACCTCATTTCTGGTTGTTTCCCGCTGTGAGTAATTCAACGCGCTTTGCTTTTGGCTTTTGCTCTCTTTCTTCTTCGCTTTCTTTGCCTTGTACAGTTCAAGGTCTTCCTCTGTCTTTACCGCGCTCTTTTCGAGATTGTCAACAACCGCCGAAATGAACGATTTGTTCCGCGCCCCTCTGTCTACCGCCTCGTCGATTGCGTACATAACCCCCGCTTTGCATGTTTGTGAAAGCCACTTGCTGATGGCTTGCGTCTCTCGCTGTGTCGGCGAATAGTTGATGTTTTGCCTGTAGTACACCTCGATGTCGTCGAAGTCAGAGAGAAACGGGTCGTCCTCGCGCGCGCACGCGCTGTTGTAGTTGTTGTTACTATTTTCTTTGTCTTTGTCTTTTTCTTTGTCTTGGCTTTTTTGGGTTTCTAAAAAAACCAATGGGTTTTTTGGGTTTTCTTCTAAACCGGTGGGTTTCTTCGGTCTGCCGCCTTTCGCCCCATTTGACCTCTGCTTGTCGATGAATCTGATGTATTCTTCATTGTCTCGGTCAATCTGTGATTGGAATATGGGAAACACAAACCGTTCGTTGCCGCTTAGATTAGCCTCGGCGTCTTGTTCGCCTTTCGCATGCATGATTAGCGCATCAATCAGTCGGCCTTTCTCTGCGTCCTTTAGGGCGCGTGTCGTTTTATCCCAATCTAGGAAAACCTTGATGTATGATAGCGTCATGATTCCACCGCCTTAAAACGGTAATTCGTCGTCAATCGGTTCTCCGACAGGCTCCGCTTCCTTCTTCTCTGCAAAGCTCAAAAACTCCACTTCATCCGCGATTACTTCTACAACCGTGCGCTTGCTTCCGTCCTTGGCTTCGTAGCTCCGGCTTTGCAGCGCCCCGCATACGCAAGCCTTGCTTCCCTTCTTCAAATACCGCCCGCACGTCTCCGCAATCCCGCGCCATGCCACCACATTGATAAAATCCGCCGTTTCCTTGTACCGTGACTGCACCGCCAGCGTGAACGTGCACACCGAAACCCCGCTTTGCGTATTCCGCACATCCGGGTCTCTCGTTAAGTTTCCAATCAATACAACCTTATTCACTTGGTTTCCCCCAATCGTTTATGAGCAGCGCCTGTTCGCCCGGTGTAAGCGTTTCAATTCCAACCGCTTTGCAATCTTGGATAATGTGGTCGATAAGCGCCGCCATCTGCTTGCTGTCATAAGTGCTGGAACCGTAATACAGAACAACGTTTGTACATCCTTCCAGCTTAGATGGCGTTGTTTCCGTCTGCCAGCCAAGCCCTTTTGCTTCCCAATGCTTGCGCAACATCTTCACCGCTTCATCCTTGACGCACACGGGGACGCTTACGCCCCCTATGTCCTTGATTGCCTCTCGGTATATCGTTTCCTTGTCTATCCCCGTTGCCTCGCTCAAACGGTCGCACAGCACCCAGAAATATGCGTTCGCGTCGTAGCTTCTCTTTTTCCTGTATTTCTTGAACGACAAGAGCCACCGCTGCCCGTCCGGCTGTTCCGTGACAAAACGCCGCGCTTTCATCATGTTGTCCTGCGCTACCTTGAAAGACAGGCGCAGTGTCCCGCCGTCCATTTCGCACCGCGCATCCATCACCTGAATTTCGTCCACCTGTACACCTCCCCATTGTCATCCAACATCAGCTTGCCGCCCATCAGCCGCCGCACTTCTGTTTCGCTTTTTCCCTGTGAAAAATATGCAGCCTGTAATTGGCGGCGCAGATACACGTCCAACGCATGCCCATCTCTGCCGTGTACGCCGTATGTACCCCTGTGGCAGTCTGCGCAGAGATAGACGACGCTTTCCTTTGTCTCGCACTCTCTGCGCTTCCCACGCCCTTTTACAATGTGATGGGCTTCCAGATAGCTATACCGCCCACACACTGCGCACGGCCCCGTCATGCGTTCTTCTGGCATGCCCTGCACAAAGCACGCCCATACTTGCGCGTTGAATAATTGTGCTCTGCTTCCGTTATCTTCGCCGTGCATCCCGCGCATGTGTATTCCGGCGCTGATACGGGCTTGGCAACATAGCGGGGCAAATCCTCCCCTCGCGCTGGCGGCTTCGGTTCGGTATTTTGATTCAGTCGGGCGTTTGCTACTTCTTCAAAACTTGCAACGCTTGTATCAATCCCAATCCCGCACATACCCAGCGCACGTCCTACCGCGCTTGTCTCGCAGTTCTCAATGTATGAGGTCTTGTTGATGTAGCTGCTGTTCTCTTTTTCGTAGGCCGTTCCTGTCCCCAGCGTCTTGCCGTTTTCATCTTTCACAACAGCGCGGAACACGCACACGCCGTCTGCTATGCTTGCAAGTTCCGTCTCGATGCTCCCATTCGGGCACAGCTTGCGGAACGCTTTAATCCGTTCCGGCACAGCCGCGTAATCCTTGCCCTTGATGTCCATCGTTGCAATATTCTCATTGACCTTTTGCAGTTCTTCCCACGTCATCTGTCGAGCACCTCCTCCCAGCATTCGTTGCACAGCCATTCCCCCGTTGTTACGTCGTACATCAGTTCCCTGCCTTCTCCGCATCGGTCGCAGATGTCCGGCTCTGCAAACAATCTAGGGATTTCTTCGCATACCGTCTTTGCGTAGTCCACCATATTCAACATGCAATGCACCGCCTTTCCAACCATGCCACTGCGCACTTTTTACACAGGATATCTCCGTCAATTTTGTATATTTCGTTCCCTTCTTGCAGAGACTCCCCGCATACGTCGCACGCATATTCCTCGTTCGGACACCCCGGCAAATGGGGATAATGCCCGCATAATTCACACATCGGCAGCCTCCCCCTTCTCTTCCCTTACACTCATTTCCTTGTACTCGATTTCTCCATCCAAGCAGGCATGGATTGCGTTTTTCCTTCTTCCTCGTACAGACATGCAGGAGAATGTTTGATACGCAATGCAAACAGCATAGTAGTTGATGTTATTCGCGTTGATGTCCCCCGCTTTGATGTCCCCCGCGTTAATGTTCGCAGCATTGATGTCCCCCGCATTGATGTCCCCCGCGTTAATGTTTGCAGCGTCGATGTTCCACGCATTGATGTCCCCCACGTCGATGTCCGTAGCGTCGATGTCCGCAGCGTCGATGTTCCACGCATTGATGTCCCCCGCGTCGATGTTCCACGCATTGATGTCCCATGCGCTGATGTTGCTATCAGAACGCAAATCAAAGCAAAACTGTACGACATCCTCAAAACGGTATGTATCCGTTTTCTTATCCAAATACGGTTCCATTTCTTCCAGATTCTTAAATACAAGCATTGCATTTCCCCCTTCCTGTGGTATAATGCCTATAGAGTTATTTGCTTATCGCCTTACAGCGTTGCCGCGCTGTGGGCGATTTTTCTTATATACCGGCTCGCTTGCTTCGATACGCCGTTCAATCCATTCCTTTGTCGCGCGTATCCAATACCCGCCTGCCAACCCCACCACCATGTACACCCACGGATAAAATTGCATTTGTCTAACACCACCTTTCTTCATATTGCAACCCCTTTTTTCCGAAGTAGTCCTTGCAATCTGATTTCTTCTTTGACTTTTTCAAGCATTTCCCGCCAACCAGTACGCCGATTGGGGTTCGCCTTTCATAACTGCGGCATTCGTACCAGCTTTCCATTGAGCCGTAGCCAAAAGCACATCGTCTTTCAATCGTGTATATCATGTTGTCTTTCACCTCCTTTTTTGTTACTCTTTACTTGGTGTTTCGTCTGCTACTGCGAATAGCTGACGATGGGATTTGTGGAATAGGTTCTCTAGCTTTACAAGAACGTCATAGGATGGCTTGATTTTTCCATTCTCAATCAGTTGTACGGCCACTCTTGAAACGCCGATTTTTTCTGCAACAAACGATTGCGTCCATCCCTTCTTTGTGCGTTCCTGTTTCATCCCCGTTTCCATCAATCCTCCTTTCCGGCTAGGTAAGTTTTACTTACCTTCTGCCTCTATTATATGTAAGTATTGCTTACTAGTCAAGAGGTATTTTTTATGGATTTGAACATTTTTTCAATTCGTCTAAAAGCATTGCGGAATGAATCGAAAGTCAGTTCGGCCAGCCTTGCTTCATCTGTCGGCGTTTCGCGTCCCGCTATTAGTCAATTTGAAAACGCTGCGAACGCGCCCTCAATCGATACGCTCATCGCCCTTGCCGACTACTTCAACGTGTCGCTGGATTATCTGGTGGGTAGGTCAGATGAAAGATAGGAAGCTCGCCTTCCACCCATTTCAAAAACGACACGCGTGGTATCTTCGTGCGATTGCCAACTTGACACACAGGGAACCCTAGAAATTGCGGGGCCGTCTGTGCCTGCACCCGTATCCCATGCGGGTCACATCTTAGTAACGGCGCAACATCTTCCGGCGTTAAAAAGTCCTTGTCCATGCTCTTGATTTCCGATAGCGTCAATCTGTTTCCCTCCTTTCCGTCGCTTCCAATAATTGAAGCCCTGCAACCATCATCTTCTTTGTTGCGCTCACAACCTTCTCCCACCGTTCGCGCTCGCTCGGTTTCACAACCCCGTCTGACACAATTTCAAGCATTCCAGCCTTGCATGCCTCCATATCGTTTACCGCGTTCAGCATCGCACAAGCCGCTTGTGTCAATTCCACAAATTCAACCTTTCCAATCGCGTCTTGCCAAGGTTCAATCTGCCGGATGATGTCATACAACAACGTGCGGTCTTTATACTCGTTGGCGATGATGGGGATAACGTCCATCGGGCACCCGTTCTCGCTCGTCTCATACCGTTGCAACGTCCGCAGACTAAGCGGCAAAAGCATGGCGGCGGTCTCTTGCGAGCACCCGTTCCGCTGGCGGGATTTTGCAATAATTTCTCCGATGTTTGGCGTGTCGTATCACCTCCGTTTGTGCGATAATATACGTGTCAGGAAACGTTGCAATGGTCTTTCATGTATGCATCAACGGACTGTGGGTCAATCCTCCATACACCGCGCACCTTATACCCAACAATCGCTTTATCCAGAAGCAAGCGTTGAACCGTGCGCACATGGACATTCAGCATCTTTGCCACCTGTTCGACCGTCTGTAGCTGTCCAGCCATTCTGTACCTCCTTTCGCTTGCCAACTGATGTTTTGGCGTGGTATATTTTGATATGAATACCTTGATGTCTTTACTGTCATCCTTGGTACATGCTTATAATAATCTGAAAATATTCAGATGTCAATATATTTTCAGATATTTTATGAAAATTTTCGGGTGTTGCCATGAATATCGTTTCGACAATTAAACGCCTTTGCAATGAAAGGCATACAACGCTGAATCGTGTTGAAATTGAGCTTGGCCTGAGCAAGAGCTCTATTTCAAAATGGGATACAAACATGCCATCTGTGGATAAGATATCAAAAGTTGCCGACTATTTTGGCGTGACTACAGACTATCTTCTAGGCCGTACAGATGACCCAAAAGGTGCTGTATTTCCGCAGATATTGCGCATCACTACTAAAGATGGGAAAGCGCTTACGGAAGAAGAAATGCAAAAGGTAATTGATTTCGCAGAGATGGTGGTGAAAGCGAGGGATAAATAGGGGAATCATGATGAAAATTGGAATCCGAAAACCATCCATCAAAAAATCCATTAAGGCAAGGACAACTGGAAGGGTAAAGAGAGAGATTAAAAGAGCTATCATCCCTGGCTACGGAAAAAAGGGGATGGGATGGATAAAGAATCCAAAACGCGCACTTAAAAATAAAATATATAAAAAAACTACTATTGGCGTTGGTGACATCATTAAAAAACTAACAAAATAAGCTACGTAATCGTCCTTTTGTCATTTTATGTCGAACGATTGTGCTTGATACTAGTCTTTTAAATTCTTTATAATTAAGCTACAATATGAAGGGTTGGGAGGTTTTACTTATGAAATGTCCTGAATGTGGTAGCGAAAACGTCAACATTCAGATGGTGATGGAATCAACCAAAACAGCTAACAAAGGAACTGGCCTACTTGGTAATCTTAATAATTTTGCTAGAGCCGTTACGGCAGCAGGCACACTTGGCGTATCAAACCTTGTATGGAAAAAGTCAAAAGGAACCGAAAAAGAAAAGATTAAAAGCAAAAAGGTTTGCCTGTGTCAAAACTGCGGAAATAGCTGGGAGATAGAATAGCAAAATACAACAGCCCATGAGCGACTATGATATCATAGTCGCTTTTTTGTCGATTTTCCCCTAATTTTTTAATTGTGCGGTTTATCGTACAGATTGTATGATATGATGGCGATACAAAAAAGAGAACACATGTTCTTATCTTAGGGGGATATGCAATGATTTACTGTGGGAAATTATTACACATTGTTCGTCGCCTTGGTATCGAGATAATAGAATGTGATGTGCTTCCAGTAAACACAGACACTCTTTGTGTCTTTACTGACCGCTGTCTTATTTTTGTATCGCCCGATGCCCCATTGTCAAAAATCGAGGACGCTATAAAGGCTATGGAGAAAATGGCGGACAAGCCATGCGAAACAAGCGATTCTTGGCGGCCTGAAAGCAGTCGTTAGGCGCTATGGTTTTAACAGGAGGTGTTTTCAATGGGTGCTACAAAAAAACGCGGGAACGGACAAGGGAGCGTGTATAAATTGCCTAACGGAAAATATAGAGCAGTCGTTACGCTCGGATATTGGACAGACAAAGATGGGAAGCTACACCGAAAAACGGCCAGTCGCAGCGATTTTACACGGAAAAAAGACGCTTATGCCTATATGGACGAACTCCGAAACAAGCCAGTGGACTATGAGAAAATTACGTTCGCAGAAATGTATGAACGTTTTAAGGCCGCACATTTTCCAAAGATATCTGAAAACACACAGAAAAGCTACCAAAATTCGCGTAAATACTTTTCAGTCTTGGATAATCGAGAATACGCTTCCATTAAAAACGCCGAGTATCAAGACATCATAGATAATCTAAACCTTTCAACTGGGTCAAAAAAAGCCTGTATTTCGTTATTGAGTAAGATGGGTGTATATGCCGTAAAAGACGAAGTTGTGCCGCAATCAAAAGCCAGGTATTTGTACGCCGGAAAAGAGGAAAAGAAAGATGCTCCGTTTTTTACCCGTGAAGAAGTAGAAAAAATCAAAAGCTGTACAGCCCCTTACGCCGAATATGTTTTGTGTATGATTTACACCGGCTTTCGTATTTCCGAATTTTTTGCGCTTGAGATTGCAAGCTACAACCGGAAAGAGGAATACTTGCAAGGGGGTGGAAAAACAGAGGCAGGAAAAAATCGTATTATCCCGGTATCCCCCGTTATACAGCCAATCCTGCACCGCCTAACAAAAGATAAAATCGCAGGACAAATATTTTGTATGGAAGATGGGGGACATATGACACCTGAATACTTTCGGCGTAAATTCTATTATCAAGTGTTAAAGGAAGCTTGTGTAGGGCGGAAGACACCGCACGCATGTCGCCATACTTTTTCAACAATGGTTCGCCGCACTGGGGCAGATGATGATTTGAGAATAAAGCTAAATGGGCATTCAAACATCAACCAAACAAGACACTACACGCACGAAGAAGTAGATGAACTCCGTGCAATTATAAACAAATTGTGAGCGCTATTGCATACTTATTACATACAACAAGGCTAAAAAAGCCCGTATATGGACACTCACATTATTTTGTACTACAATACAAACAGAAATTCACAAAATGGGATGTGGAAACCGATGAATCAAATTCGTATTGGCATTGTAGGTTATGGCAATCTTGGCAAAGGAACGGAACTGGCCATCCGCCAGAACCCGGATATGAAACTGGTGGGCGTCTTTACGCGCCGCGACCCCCAGAGCGTGCAGATTCTTACCGAAGACGCACAGGTTTACGCCATGGCGGACATGGAACGCATGCGTGATGCAATCGACGTGATGATTCTCTGCGGCGGCAGCGCAACCGACTTGCCTAAACAAACGCCGGAAGTGGTCAAACTGTTCAACACCGTGGATAGTTTTGATACCCACGCGCATATTCCGCAGCATTTTGCCGCTGTGGACGCGGCCGCGCAAGCCAGCGGCCATGTCGGTATTCTCTCGGTTGGCTGGGACCCGGGCATGTTCTCCCTCAACCGCTTGTATGGCAACTGCATTCTGCCGCAGGGCAAGGATTATACCTTCTGGGGCAAGGGCATCAGCCAAGGCCATTCGGACGCGGTGCGCCGGGTGGAAGGCGTTGCGGACGCCAAGCAATACACCGTGCCCGTACAGGCAGCTATCGACGCTGTGCGCAACGGAAGCAATCCGGAACTGAGCACGCGCGAAAAGCATACGCGCGAATGCTTTGTCGTCGCCAAAGAAGGCGCAGACAAAGCCAAAATCGAACAGACCATCAAAGCCATGCCCAATTATTTTGACGAATATGATACGACCGTGCATTTCATCTCGCAAGAGGAATTGGACCGCGACCATAAAGCCATGCCGCACGGCGGATTTGTCATTCGTTCGGGGCAGACGGGCGGCGGCGCCAAACACATTGTCGAATATGCGCTCAAGCTGGAATCCAACCCGGAATTCACCTCCAGCATTCTGGTCGCCTATGCGCGAGCCGCTTACCGGCTGCACCAGGAAGGCATTCAGGGGGCCAAGACGGTGTTTGATATCGCACCGGCCTATCTCTCGCCCAAAAGCGGCGAAGAGCTGCGTGCTACGCTGCTGTAAACCCTCTTTTTTCCATTCCGCCCGGCACACAGCGTGCCGGGCTTTTTTGTGCTTTTTTTGCCTGTTTTTGGATTTGTGCACAATTCATAGGGATTTTCATAGACACCCCCGCCCCGGCATGTTAAAATCAAGGAAACAAAAGAGGAAGAACGCTATGGATTGCAGCACGCACGCATATGACCGGCAACGCCGTTGTTACCAGTCCATCCCCGTCGTAGCCGGCCGGTGGATGCGCTGGACGTATCAGACGCCCGCAGGGCGCATGGCTTTGCATGCGCTTATCAAGCGCAAGGTTGTTTCCAGCGTGTATGGGCGCTATTGCCATACGCGCCACAGCGCCCGCACGGCACAGCGGTTGATTGATACCTTTTCCCTGGATATGACGCCCTTTGGGTCGTTTGACAGCTATGCTTCCTTTTTTACCCGCACGCTGGCGCAGGTCGATATGCCCGGCGCCCCGGTTTTGGGCGCATGGGCGGAGGGATTTTGCAGCGTATGGGAGGACATCCAGCCCGCCCGCGTGGTACAGGTCAAAGACGATGTATATGACTTGCCATCGCTGTTGGGGGATGCGCCGCTGGCCGAATCGTTCCGCGGCGGTACGATGCTCCGCATCCGCCTGGCGCCGCAGCACTACCACCATTTTCATTGGTTTGACGATGGCGTGGTGCGTTCGATACGCGACATTCCCGGCTCTTATTTTTCCGTGCATCCGCTTGCGCTCCGGCAGATTGCACGGCTTTATTGCCAGAACAAACGGCGCATCGTCGTAGCCGATACGGCGGCGTTTGGGCCGATGGCGCTGGTGGAGGTGGGCGCAACGATGATTGGCAGCATCCACAACCCCTTTGCCGCGGGCGATTCATTCGTGCGCGGGGCGGACGGCGGGCATTTTGCCCCGGGCGGTTCCATGCTTTTGGGGCTTTTCCAAAAGGGCCGCTTGCGGATAGACGCTGATTTGATTGAACAAACCTCGCTGGGGTTTGAGAGCATCGTCCATCTGGGCGAGCGGGTAGGAGAAGCAAATCATGGATAATATGGTCAAACGGAATTTTCCCGTCCTGGCGTTGATGAACATCCCCAATTTTATCACGCTGACAGGGCTGTTTCTTGGCGTACTGAACATTTATTTTATCATCGAACACAAGGTGCTGTTGTTCTATATCAGTGTGCTGATGGTCAGCATCATGGATACGCTGGACGGCTTTGCCGCCAAAAAGCTGGACCGGCTTTCGCCTTTGGGGGCGGAACTGGATTCGCTCTGTGATGGCATCAACTTTGTTTTGGTGCCCGCCATCTATGCCATTGTGCGGATGCATATGGGGATTGGTACGGTCATCGGCGCAGGCGTGTACTGCATCTGCGGCATTTTGCGCCTGGGCTATTACAACATGCTGATTGAAGAAAACGGCGAAGAAAAAATCTTTGTCGGCGTGCCGACTACCATCGCATCCATGTTCGTACTGGTCGCGGTATGGTTTTTGACGGTGGTCTGCCCGCAGCTGCGCATCGCAGTACCGTCGGTGCTGGTGTTCTGCGGGCTGCTGATGATTTGCCGTCTGGAATTTCACGGCACCAACCGTTCGCGCGTATGGTGGGCGTTGGCCGGACTCGGCTTTATGATTGCCGCAGTGGTCATCGGCCGGTGAAGCTGCCCGGTTGCGTTTTCTTAACGGAAAGAAAATAAAAAAGCCCGCTGGAACCAGCGGGCTTTTTCTTTTTTCGTCTTTCAGCGTACGGGGACATAATGCATCGTCGCGGGTTCCTGCGTAGCCTCCAGTTTAAAGATGACCGGGCGCAGGCCGTCATTGCAGCTGCAAATCGCAACGCCCGGCTGGCCAATCCAATCTCCATAATAAAACAGTTCCTTCCCTGCGCCGTGGGCCAGGGCAAATACATATTGATAAATCGCTTTCCAGGCCTCGTCACACAACCCTTCCGGCTTGGCATAATCGGCATAGAATACCTGCCCCGCCTGGAGCATCGGGCATGCGCCCAGCCCTGGGGCGCCATATTCGCGGGCCAGTTCAACATCCAGCGTCGTTTTCAGCACAGTGATTTTCACTCGATTCATCCTTCATTCCCCTTTCTTTTCAATATGGATTCCGGTTGTTTTTTTACCGCTGCAAGGCCGTCTGCCGCATGCACAACATGTGACAAGCGGTTTGCTGGAGCGGGCACAAAAAAGCCCGCGGGCCGACTGCACTGTCGTCCGGGGCTTTGCCGGCTTTTTTGCTATTTTACTCGCTTGCAGGCCATTTGCCAAGCCCTTTCAGGATTCGTCGGCATAGGAAGCGGCAATCTGCGCCAAATCCTGCTGAATCTGCCGGCGCAGTTCCGGCGGATATATCACCTGGCAATGACGGCCGAACTGCAAGGCAAAATAACGCATGCCCTCCAGCGCTGTGGTCACCTGCACCTCCATCCAGGTATCATCCAGCGGTTTCATGACCGCTTTGTCGCCAAAGGCATCCACAACATCGGCCGCACAGCCGGCGTGCATGCGCATACGCACCAGGCGCGGTTCACCGCCAACCATCAGATTGTGTGAGGCAATGTAGTCCGCCATGCGCAGGCCGTTTTTATATCCGGGCAGATTGCGTACCGAACGGCGCGGGCCGTCCTGTATGACAACATCAGTCATACGGTCCACACGCGGGTGCCGCAGGTCGTCATAACCGTCAAAATTACAGACCAGATAATACTGTCCATTGGTGCAAACCATCTGATAGGGATTGACGATATCCTTTTCCGCACGCACCGGATGCAGCTTTTTATCCACGCCAATCCGGTTGTAGCGAAACGCAATTTGCCGCCGGCGTGAAATCGCCGCGCTGATTTGGTCGATATTGAAGAAAAACTGGCGGTTGCGTTGATGGTGCCATTGATGGACGGACTGGATATGCTCCATCTTCCCGGCAAAATAGACTGTAGACATTTGCTTAAGCTTATCCAGCAAACGCGCCGCATCCGCCGGCGGGATAAACCGGGAGGACAGCACGCAGTCCATCAGCAACCGCAACTCGGAATCGTCCAGCAAACGCTGGCGCAGGTAATATCCCTGCCCGTTTTCCTCATAGGGCGAGATATCATAACCCAATTTCTCCAGCAGCGCCAGGTTGCGGGAGACTGCCTTGCGTTCGGCCTTGAGGCTGTAGAGCGCATCAAGTTTCTGGATAAACTGTGCAATGGTCATGGGATGCTCTTCATCCGTGTAAGCTTTGAGGATATCCAACAAACAAAGCAGCAGCGCCTTTTTTCCCTGTACTTGCGGCACAACCATTACCCCCTTCCATCACACGACGGCAATTTCTTTCATTTTTATTATACGCAAGAACCGACATGCTTCTCAATACCATGCCGGCGGCAAATAAAAAAAGAGGGGGCCGCCGGGCCGTCCCTCTGTATTTTCCATATGGAGGATGTATGCGCTTAAAGCGGCAGGTCTTTGCGCGCAAACACCTGCATGCCGACTGCATAGCAAACCAGGCCGATACACCCCAGCGCCACCAGCGCCCCGGCGTATCCCTGCCCGGCCAGGATGGCGGCCGGGTCAAAGAGCGACTGAATCGTCAGATAACGAAAGAAGTCCAGGCTGGGTGCCAGCTGCGCAATCATCTGAAAAAGGAAGAAAGCAACTGGTATCCCCGCCCCCCACGCCAGCGACGTCCGGGAAAGGTTGCATGTGCACGAGGCGGCAAAACAGATGCCGCTGATGGCAAACAGGAGCAAAAAACACCCCAAATTCAACATCCAGAAAGAGGAAACCGCCAGCGCCCCGGGCTGAAACAGCGCACCTGCGCCCAGGCCCACCGCACCGGTCACAGCAAACATGGCCAGCAGCGAACCGCCCAAAAACAGCGCGCTGGTACCGGTAATCTGGTTGCGGCGCGTAGGGGTTGACAGCCAGTTGGCCATAGAGCCGCGGTCTACCTGCGCGGCAATCAACCGGTTTCCTACGATGATACAATACAGCATTGGGAAGAGGACGGCAATCAGCCCGTAGAACGTGTGACCGATGAAGCTGTTTACATTTTGAAAATCGCCCATCAGCGAGCCGAACGCTTCCCCCATGCCGCCCATGGACTGCATCAGCGTATCCAAACCGCCCAGCGTCTGCGGATTGAACACCCCGATACACAGCGCCATGTAGGCACATAATATGCCCGTGAACAGCACAAACAGCTTATAGTTTGCACGGACAATCTGTTTGAACATCGGTTTACTCCACATGTTCTTCCCCTCCGTAATAATGCAAAAACACGTCCTCCAGCGTACGCTTGACTTCCGTCAGAAAGCGCAGTTCATATCCGCCTAACAGGCGAATGAAGGCATTGATTTGCACGTCCTCTACCTCCACTTTGACCTGTTGCTGGGCCGGACGCTGTTCGATAAAATCCAGTGGTTCGCGCACAAACCGTTCGTATGCCTGCGCCGTTGCCAATTCCAGTTTATAGATTTTGCGCTGCGTGTGGCGGATGGCCTCCGGGGAGAGCGTGTCAAGCAGCCGGCCCTGCTTAATTATCGCAATCCGGTCGCAGGTGCGTTCCACCTCTTCAAACATATGTGAACTCATTAAAATCGTCTTGCCGGCCTCCTTTTCCTGTTCTATCAATTCAATAAACGCATTTTGCATCAATGGGTCCAGGCCGCTGGTCGGTTCGTCCAGAATTAAGATATCCGGGTCATGCATAAAAGCGCATACAATCCCTACCTTTTGCTTCATGCCCTTGCTCATACGTTTGAGCCGGCCGCTCGGGTCCAGGGCAAACCGTTCCATCAGTTCCGGCGCACGGCCCAAATCTTTCATGCCGCGCAAATCCGCCGTGACACGCAAGAATTGCAGCCCCGTCAAATCCCCCGGCAGCGCCATTTCCCCCGGCAAGTAGCCCAACACGCCCTGAATGCGGCTTGCAAAGCGCCAGCTGTCCAGTCCATTGACACGGGTTTGCCCGCGCTGCGGGCGCGAAAACCCAAGCAGGTGCCGGATGGTTGTCGTCTTTCCTGCCCCATTCGGGCCCAAAAAGCCAAATATCTCCCCGCGCTGTATGGCAAAAGAGATGTCAAACACCCCGCGCTTATGGCCGTAATCCTTATACAGATGTTCCACCTCAATGACTGCCATTGGCCCTCCTCCTGTCCGTCGTCCGTATTCATTCGTGCCTAGTATATAGCAGCCGCGTTCCCGTGCGCATTAAATTTGTATAAAACCAAAAAGCAATTTGTATATTTTGTGTCAAAAAAAGAATTGACAGCCCTGGTCATTCGTGCTATAGTGCTAGCAGAAAAAGGGTTAGCTTTAACTAACCCTTCTCTTTGGACACGATGTTAGCACGGACTAACAAAAAGGAAGTGAGCCACAATTATGCCTTTAACAATGTTGCCTACCGGCACGGAAGAAACCGTCAAAGCGGTGCGCGGCAAAGATGAAACGCGTCGATTTCTCGAAAGCCTCGGTTTTGTGGAAGGTGGGGTCATCACGGTTGTTTCGCAGATGGCTGGCAATGTGATTGTCAGCGTCAAGGGAACGCGCGTGGCCATCAGCAAAAGCATGGCAAATCGCATCATGGTCTGAACCGGGCGGTTGCCCGTTCAAACATATTTTCATGGAGGAATGAAAGGGGGAAAAACGATGCAAGAACTGCGGGAGGTTCCCTGCGGGAAAACCGTGACCATCCAAAAACTGGTTGGAACTGGGGCCATCAAGCGGCGCATCATGGACATGGGGCTCACCAAGGGCACAAGCGTGTACGTGCGCAAGGTAGCGCCATTGGGCGACCCGGTGGAAATCACAGTACGCGGGTATGAATTGTCGCTGCGCAAACAGGACGCCAGCTGCATCTTTGTGGAGTAGGCGTATACTTGTATTTTTTGTTTAATGGTTAGCCTGGGCTAACCTGTGGAAGGGCATCCTACAAAGGCCTTGGCCAAACAAGGCCAGCAGACGATGTCTTGCAGAGGAGGAATTTTTCGATGGGTATTCGGCTTGCTTTGGCGGGCAACCCCAACTGTGGCAAAACCACAATGTTTAATGCATTGACCGGTTCTTCGCAGTTTGTGGGGAACTGGCCGGGCGTAACGGTAGAAAAAAAGGAAGGCAAGCTCAAAGGGCGTAAAGATGTGGCCATTATGGACTTGCCGGGCATCTATTCCCTCTCCCCCTATACGTTGGAAGAGGTCATTTCTCGGAATTATTTATTACAGGAACGTCCGGACGTCATTGTCAACTTGGTGGACGCATCCAATATTGAACGGAACTTATACCTGACCACACAGCTGACCGAACTGGGAATTCCCGTGGTTGTGGCGCTGAACATGATGGACATCGTGAAGAAAAACGGGGACGTCATCGACACAAAAAAACTGAGCCGCGCCTTGGGTTGCGAAGTGGTGGAGACCTCGGCGCTCAAGGGGACCGGGCTCAAAGAGCTGATGGATGTGGCCATCCGCACCGCAGAACAGAAAATTGTTACAACCCCGCAGCACACCTTTAACGCGGACGTGGAAAAGGCATTGAACGGCATTGCCGCCATTATCGAAAAAGATGTGTTGGCCGAGCAAAAGCGCTGGTATGCCGTTAAACTGTTTGAACGCGATGAAAAAGTGCTGGAAACCATTCAGCTGACCGACGCGCAGAAAGAACAGATTGAAGCGTTGATTGTCGCCTGTGAACAGGCAGCGGACGACGATGCGGAAAGCATCATCACGGACGAACGCTATACCTACATCGGCGAACTGATGAAGGACTGCGTGAAAAAACAAAAACGCAAACTGACCATTTCGGATAAAATCGACCGCGTTGTCACCAACCGTTGGCTGGCACTGCCGATTTTCGCAGTTGTTATGTTCCTTGTGTATTTCGTCTCAGTGACCACCGTCGGCACTTATGCGACGGACTGGGCCAACGACGGCGTATTCGGCGATGGCTGGCATTTGCTTGGCATCGGCGATGCGGAATATAATGAACTGGCAGACGAATACTCGCTTAGCACGCTTAAGCGCGACGCTTATATTGAGGCAGCGGAAAACGCCGGCATCGATACCAGCGCGCTGACCGCCGCGATGGACGCGGTGGCCAATGAGGAAGCGGAGGAAGTGGACCCGGCCATCATCAGCGCGTTTGTTGCACAGGCGCAGGCACAAAACCTAACGGCCACAGCCGAAGTGCTGGGGGATGAGGGACAGGTGGAAGAAACGCTTCCCGTTTCCCTGGCCGACTTTGAAGCGGGCATGGCCGCTGAAGAACCCGACCCGGCCGATTACGGCGTGTGGGTGCCCGGTATTCCGGTGCTGATTGAAGATGGGTTGACGGCCATCCACTGTGCGCCCTGGCTGCAAAGCCTAATTCTCGACGGTATCGTCGCTGGTGTGGGCGCGGTGCTCGGGTTTGTCCCGCAGATGCTCGTTCTCTTCCTGTTCCTGGCCTTCCTGGAAGGCTGCGGCTACATGGCGCGTATCGCATTTATCATGGACCGTATCTTCCGCAAATTTGGCCTGTCCGGCAAATCCTTTATCCCGATGCTCATCGGTTCGGGCTGCGGCGTGCCGGGCGTCATGGCGTCGCGTACAATTGAAAACGAACGCGACCGCCGGATGACTATTATGACAACAACCTTCGTTCCCTGCGGAGCGAAACTTCCTATCATCGCTCTTATCGCCGGCGCGCTGTTCGGCGGCGCATGGTGGGTTGCCCCAAGCGCTTACTTTGTGGGCATCGCGGCGATTATTCTCTCCGGTATCATCTTGAAGAAAACCAAGATGTTTGCCGGTGACCCGGCTCCCTTCGTCATGGAGCTGCCCGCTTACCACTGGCCGACGGTCGGCAATGTGCTGCGCAGCGTATGGGAACGCGGCTCGTCGTTTATCAAAAAAGCGGGTACCATCATTCTGTTGTCCACGATTTTCGTCTGGTTCACTTCGAACTTCGGCTTTGTGGACGGTGCGTTTACGATGCTTGAAGGAGACCAGCTGAACCTGAGCATCCTGGCATGGCTTGGCAATGCACTTGCATGGCTGTTTGTGCCGCTGGGCTGGGGCCACTGGCAGGCAGCTGTGGCGGCCATCACGGGCCTGGTAGCCAAGGAAAATGTGGTTGGCACGTTTGGCATCCTGTACGGTTTTGCAGAAGTAGCTGAAAACGGCTGGGAAATCTGGGGCACGCTGGCTGGCAGCTTTACGCCGCTCGCTGCGTATTCGTTCCTGGTATTCAACCTGCTGTGTGCGCCGTGCTTTGCGGCGATGGGCGCTATCAAGCGCGAAATGAACAGCGGCAAATGGTTCTGGTTCGCCATTGGCTATCAATGCGGCCTGGCCTACTGCGTATCGCTGTGCATCTACCAGCTGGGGATGCTGTTTACAACCGGTTCGTTCGGTGTATTCACCATCGTAGCGGTCATCCTGGTTGCGTTCTTCCTGTGGCTGCTGTTCCGGCACTATGATGACCCGGAAAAAGCGCTGATGCGCCAAGCCGCGCAAATGAAAGCGTAACCTGTACGAAAACAAGAAAGGAGTGGGATGGTAATGTGGGGTACAATTCTCATCTGTGCGGCACTGGCAGTGCTCGTTGGATTTGCCATCCGCACCACATACAAAAATATGAAAAGCGGCCAGTGTGCCGGCGGCTGCGGCAGTTGCGGCGGGTGCGGCGGATGCCACTCCGCCTCCCATGACCACAACTGTAGCTGCCAAGGGTCCGGCCCCGTGCCGCTGCATGTCAAGCCCCCCCATAAGGATTGAGGCAGCCATTGCGACCTCCTTACACGCGAACCATATGACACCAATGTCGCAATCCTTATTTTCTCCCGCCCTTCAACCAAGGGCACTGACAAAAAGGCATCGGAATTTCCGATGCCTTTTCTTTTTCTCTCTTCCGTCTGCACACGGTTGGCTCAACCGCCCTTTCCGTGCCTCAGCCGCCGATAACCTGCACGATGTTGATAAAACCCAGCACCATCACCACTGCAATCAGCACCGGCGTAATCAGACGAATGCACCATATCCATGCTTTCTGAAGCCGGAACCGTACGCCCTCGCTTTCCATTTCCAGGATAAGCTGACCCGGCCCCCAGAACCAGCCGACATAAATGCACATTGCCAGGCCGCCCAGCGGCAGGAGGATGTTGTCCGTCAGCACGCCCATCAGGTCAAAGAAGTTATAATGCAATATCTTCCATTGCGCCAGCGGGCCAAAGGACAGCGAACTGAGCACGCCCAGCGCAAAGATGCCAACGGCCAGCCAGGCCACCGCCTTTTTCCGGCTCCAGTGCAAATCATCCACCGCATAGGATACGATGCATTCCAGCAGCGCAATGGCGCTGGTCACCGCCGCAAAGAACATCAGTACAAAAAACAGGATGGCAAACAGCGAGCCGCCCGCCATCTGCCCAAACACATGCGGCAGCGTGCCAAAAATCAGCCCTGGGCCCTGTTCGGGCGCCAGGCCGACGGAAAATACGGCCGGAAAAATCGCCACGCCAGCCATGACCGCCACCATGGTATCCAGCCCCGCCACCTTGGCGCAGTTGAGCGGAATATTCTCCTTTTTATTCAAATAACTGCCGTATGTCAGCGTGATGCCCATGCCCAGGCTCAGCGAATAAAACACCTGCCCCAGTGCAGCGACGACGGAGTCCCATGTAAAGGCGGACAGGTCGGGTTTGAAAATGAACGCCAGCCCTGCGCCCGCGCCCGGCAAAGTGACCGAGCGCACGATGATAACCACCAGCAGCACAAACAGCCCGGGCATCATCCACTTCGATGCCTTTTCAATCCCATGGGTGCCTTTGTAGCAAATCAGCGCCGTGCAGAGCATAAAGATTCCATGCCATACGAGCGGTTCGACGGGCTGGGCGGTATAGGCCGTAAAATCCGCCGGCGCCGCACCGGTCGTGGCATAGGAGGCGATGTATTTGAGCAGCCAGCCGCCGATGACGCTGTAATACGAAAGGATGATAAAGGCAGATGCTACGCCCATCACCCCGATGAACGTCGTCCGGCGGTTGATAGCGGCAAACGCGCCGATGGGATTTTTCTGCGTTTTACGACCGATGGCCATTTCCGTCATCATCACCGGCAACCCCAGCACCACCACAAAAAAGAGATAGGCCGCCAGAAATGCAAACCCGCCGTTTTTCCCCATCAAATATGGAAATTTCCATAAGTTGCCCAGGCCTATCGCTGCGCCTGCCGTTGCCAGCAGAAAGCCGATGCTGGATGCCCATTGACTGCGCTTTTGCATCACAACCGTCCCCCGTTCCATTGATATCTTTGACACCAGTATAACACAGTGCTGTGAAAATACATGCAACGCCACAAAAAAAGACGGCTGCACCCCCTTAAGGGCTCCGCCGCCTTTGCTTTTGCGTGGTATGTCTTTTTACTGCGCTTCCGCCACCAGGATGCCCGCCGCCCGCAACGCATGCACGATGCGCTCATAATCCGCCTGTGTACGGCAGCAGATGGTATGCCGGTGCACGCCGTCGGTCAGCCGGCTTAAGGGCAGCGCCTGCCCCTGGCTTAAATTCTGCATAAAATTCTGCACATCATGGCGGGAAAACAGGTTCAGCGTTCCGGTCATCTCACGGTAAACCGGATGTTCAATCGTTACATCCAATACCCCGCCGCCGTTGTCCACCACAATCAGCAGCTCCTGCTCCATTTGCTCATATCCGTGTTTGCACACAAGCGAATAGGTCCATCCAGGGACAGAAGACGGTTCTGTCTTCTGCAGCACATAGCCGCGTGGTGTAGCCAGAATGGGCATATGCGCCGCACGCAGCAACGCGATATCCCCCACCACGGACTGGCGGCTGACCTGCACCGCATCCGCCAACGCCGTGGCGCTGACAGGCGTATCGCTGTTTTGAAGAATCTGCAAAATCGTTTGCCGGCGCTGTTGAGCGTTCAAATCCGCTCTCCCCCTTTCTTCCCGTTTGCTCCGCGCTCAAATCCGTTTGAGATGTTTGAGCGATAAATCCATAATCGGCGCGGAATGCGTCAGCGCGCCGCAGGACACGAAGTCCACGCCAGTGGCCGCGATAGCCCGCAGGCGCTCTTTGGTGACATTGCCGGAACATTCTGTCAACGCCCGGCCCGCAATGCGGCTAACGGCCTTCTGCATGGTCACATCGTCCATATTATCCAGCATGATGATATCGGCCCCCGCCTGCAAGGCTTCTTCCACCATTTCCAGCGTCTCCACTTCCACTTCAATCTTACGGACAAACGGCGCGTACGCCCTGGCCTTTTCCACCGCCTGGCGCACGCCGCCGGCGGCATCGATGTGGTTATCCTTGAGCAGCACGCCGTCGGACAGGTTGTAGCGGTGGTTCTGCCCGCCGCCAACCCGCACCGCGTATTTTTCAAAAATGCGCATGTTGGGCGTGGTCTTGCGGGTATCGAGCAGGCGCGTATGGCTCCCTTTGAGCACATCGGCCATTTCGCGCGTCAGCGTGGCGATGCCGCTCATGCGCTGCAAATAATTGAGCGCCGTGCGTTCGCCGGAAAGCAGCGCACGGATATCGCCGAACAATGTGCCGATAAGCGTGCCCTTGGTCACTGCATCCCCATCCTGATAGGTCGTTTGCAGGCAAAACGTATCGTCCAGCAACGTAAACACGCGCGCAAACACCGGCAATCCGGCCAGCACGCCGTCTTGCTTGGCAATCAATTCAACCGAACCGGCGCAGAAGTCCGGCATGACGGCGGCGGTGCTCACATCTTCGCTTGTGATATCCTCCGCCAACGCCTGACGCAGCAGGTCATCCATTTGTATCGGCATTATGGCACCATTTATCATAAAACTGTGCATCTCCTTTTCGTATCGCTTCCATCACGATGTGTTTATAATGGGCGCGCAGCGCGGCGGCATCCTGGTACGGCGCCTGCTGGACGGCCGATGTCCTGATGTGGATAGACGGCAGAGCCTCGGCGATATCCTGCGCAGCGCGCTTGGCAAACACCAGGCTCTCCAGCAAGGAATTGCTGGCCAGGCGGTTGCGGCCATGCACACCGTTGCAGCCGGCCTCGCCCACAGCATACAGATGCTTGCAGGACGTGCGGCCAAAGGTATCCGTCCGCACGCCGCCCATGTAATAATGCTGGGCGGGGGTAACGGGAATGGGTTGTGTGCGCATGTCGATGCCCTGTTGCAAACAGGTGCGGAAAATATTCGGAAATCGTGCGGCAATCCGCTGCGTATCCAGGTGCGTCAGCGACAGGAACACGTGGTCCGTTCCGTCTGCCTGCATCTGCCGGACGATGTTTGCTGTGACCACGTCCCGCGGCTGCAGTTCATCGCAAAACCGTTCGCCCGCTGCATTGAGCAGCACCGCCCCCTCGCCGCGCACGGATTCAGAAATCAAAAAACGGCGGCCGGGGGACGACGCATACAGGACCGTTGGATGAATTTGGATATAGCTGACATCCCGCACGGCAATGCCATGCACAAGCGCGATGGCCAGTGCATCCGCCGTGATATGCGGAAAATTGGTCGAATGGGCAAACAGGCCGCCAATTCCGCCCGTCGCCCAGACGACGGCCTTGGCCGCCACGGTGAAAATCTGTCCCTTTTCATCACGCACGACCGCGCCCGTACACACATCATCCTGCAGGACGATATCCACCATGGCGGTGTGCGGCAGTAGGGTGATGTTCGCCCGTTCCCGGGCCCGCTGCAATAGCGTGCCGGTAATCTCCGCACCGGTCAAATCATCATGATGGAGGATACGGCTGGTGGAATGCGCGCCTTCTCGCGTGTAGGCAAACCCCTGGGCGTCCCGGTCAAACGAAACGCCGAAGGCCAACAAATCCGCAATCGCGTCCGGGGCATTGCAAATCATTTCACGCACGGCGTCAGGGTCGTTTTCCCGATGGCCGGCGCGCATGGTGTCGTCAAAAAACGCCGGATAATCGGATGGGTCCTTGAGCGTGCAGATGCCCCCCTGTGCCAGAAAGGAATCGCTTTGCTCCATCTCTTCCTTGGTGATGCAAAGCACCCGGCAGGACGGCGGCAGATGCAGCGCGCAAAACAGGCCCGCGGCGCCTGTGCCGACAATAAGCACATCGGTGCTGGTTTCCATCTTCTCCCCTTCTCTCAACGGGCTGCTTCCGCCAGAGTATGCATCTGTTCCAGCGGTGCCAGCGCTCGCCGGCTCCATTGGCCCGGCAATTCCACAGCCGGCTGCATATTCTCCAGCGCATCGCGTACCTTTTCCAGCGAATTGCGTTTCATGTTGGGGCAAACCTGGTGGGCATGCACCGGATAAAAGCGTTTATCCGGATTGCGCTTTTGCAGTTCATACAATACGCCCATCTCCGTGCCGACGATAAATTCCTGCGCCGGGTTTTGCGTGGCAAAATCGATAATCTCCGACGTGCTGCCTACCGCATCCGCCAACGCCAGCACATCCCCGCGGCATTCCGGGTGCGCAACAAACAATGCCTGCGGGTGTTCGCGCCGGGCCTGCCGCACCATCTGCTCGGTGATGCTGTGGTGCACATGGCAATAGCCGGTGCCGAACACAAACGTTTTCTCCGGCACCTGCTGGGCGATATAATGCGCCAGATTGCTGTCCGGAATGAAGAAAATTTCGTTTTGCGGCAACGCGCGTACAATCTTCACCGCATTGGAACTGGTCACGCATACATCGCAGCAGCTTTTCAGTTCGGCAGTGGAATTGATGTAACACACGACGGCTGCATCCGGGTGTTCCGCCCGCACACGCGCAACCTCCTGCGGCGTGGCCATGTGGGCCATCGGGCAGTCCGCCGCGGCATCCGGCAGCAGGATGGTCTTGTCCGGGCTCATCAGCTTTGCGCTTTCGCCCATAAACTGCACGCCGCAGAACACAATCGTCTTTTGCGGCGCTTCCATGGCCTTTTTGCTCAAAAAATAAGAATCGCCGACAAAATCCGCGATTTGCTGAATCTCCTCCGGCACATAGTAATGGGCTAAAATCAGCGCGCCGCGCTGCTGCTTGAGCCGCCCAATCTGCTCGGTGATTTCCATTGTTCTAACACCCTCTAACGCCCGCGCAGGCTGGCGGGCCAAACTTTTATATGGTTCTTACTATGGCACAAGTCATGACTACTGTCAAGACATGTATATAGCGCTTTAGCTCCCCCACTGACAAAAAAAGAGGAGGACATTGCCCTCCTCTTTTCGGTTTCTTTCTTTTATCGGAAATAACGGTATCCATATACCTTGCCCATTTGTATGGATTCGTGATGTTTATAGGTAATCAATTCCGATACCGTAACCAGCTGATACCCCTGTTCCAGCAAATACGGTACCAGTTCCTCCACCGCCTGGGCGCTGCTGGCATAGATGGAGTGCATCAAAATCACCTTGCCGTCCAGGTTTCCTTCCTTTTTCACGGTCTCTATAATCTGTTCCACGTTCTTGCTCTTCCAGTCCAGCGTATCCACCGACCAGTTGACCGCAGCGTGTTCGCCCAGGCATGCCTGGACGGTTTTGTTGATATTTCCATACGGCGGGCGAATCAGCACGGACGGGTGCCCCAAAACACGCTTAAACACCTCATCGGTCTTGGCAATTTCCTCTTTGACCTGCTCGGCTGTCAGTTTATTTAGGTTCTTATGCGAATAGGTGTGGCTGCCAATTTCACACCCCAGCCCGGCGGCGCGCTGGTCCACCTGGGGGTGGGCGGCCATCAGGTTGCCCAGTTCAAAGAAGGTAGCGACCTGTCCGTGCTTTTCCAGCGTGTCGAGAATCTGGTTGCCGTATTTGACGCTGGGCCCATCATCAAAGGTCAGCGCAACCATGGGTTTATTCGGGTCAATCTTCCGGGCGGATGCGGGCGGGTTTGTCGCCGCCGGCGTAGCGGTGGCGGCAGGCTTGGGGGTAGAAGCAGGCTTGGCCGATGGTGCTGCGGTGGGGGCCACCGTCGGCGCCGCCGTCTCCGTCGCGGCAGGCAGCGCATGCATGCCCGTATTCGGTTCGGGTACGACGGCGCTCTGGGTGATGTCCACGTTCAGCACGTCCGCCAGCGCCGCGTAAGGAACGTCCATCTGCACGATGCCATAACTGCCGGGCAGGATGCTGTATTTATCAAAATAAAACCGGACGCCATCATTGGTCAGCGCATATTGCGTAAAATTCTGCGGTGCATCAGCGATGTGTTCCCTGTAAGAGGGTTCTATCAAATCCTCTGCAAAGGTTGCATTGCCGAAATGTTTGGCCGCATAGGCAGATACTGCGGCACGATATCCTTCTTTCCATACGTCGCTTTCGTTCAATTCCTTTCCGCTGGACAAATCAAACACATGTGTATGCACACCTTCATAGGGCGAATTGCCGTTGCGGACGGTCTGGCTCTCTTCAAACACAACGCTCAGGGTTTTATCCACCCCCAGATAGGTTTGGTAACCGACGTACAGTTCCGCCTCAAAACCGGTTTGATAGGAAACGGATGCATCGCCGTCCGCGACAAATGCCGCATACGTCTGGTCAAAATCCGCGCGGATTTGCGCGACGATTTCCTTGATGCGCGCATCAATCATCTCATTCCCGGTGGCGGGGTATTCAATGGCGTATGCACAGGCGCCCTTGTAATCGATATACGCCTGGGTCACGCCCACCTGCTGTTTGTCCTCCAGGCCCATGAAATACAGATTGGCCAGTTCGGCAAACTGCCCCTGGGGCGATGTGGGCGCCGGACTGGACTGGGCGGGTGCGGCGCCCTGGCAGCCAACTGCCGCGCATGCAAGCAACAGCCCCGCTAAAATGGAGGCGGCCCGCTTCATCCGGCGCTGAAAATGCAATGGCATCAGCGTCTTCTCCTTCCGCCGAACGGACGTTTTTCCCGTCCATTCGTCCTGTTTCGATATTTTGCACGTCCAGTGTAGCACCCACGCACGCCAAAGGCAAACGCTCTTTTGTTCTGCAGAACGCTGTGTTATGATATCCTCAACCTGAAAACAAAGGAGCTTTGCTTTGGATTGGCTGGATGCAATCGACGCACAACTGGCGCGCTGGGCCGACCCGGATTATCAGCGCTTTGCCGCTTCCCTGCTGCCCGGCGTGACGGACGTACAGGGGGTGCGGCTGCCTCAATTGCGCACGCTGGCGCGGCAAATCGCCCGTCGGCCGGATGTGGAGGATTTTCTTTCCCATGCACGCAGCGCGACGTTTGAACAGCGCATGCTGCACGGCATGGTCATCGGTGCGCTGCCGGTGCCGCTGGCGCAACAGCTGCCCCATATTGCCGCCTTCCTGCCACGGATTGACAACTGGTCGGTCTGCGACAGCTTTTGCTGCAGCCTGAAGGCCACCCGGCAGGACCCGGCACAGATGTGGGCGTTCCTGCAGCCCCTGTTTGCCGACCCGGCCTCCTATACCCGCCGCTTTGCCGTGGTGATGCTGCTCAACTATTATATCGAACCGGGATATCTGGAGCGCGTGTTCGCTCTGCTGGACAACGTACCCGCTTGTGAAGCGCCCGTCAGCATGGCCGTGGCCTGGGCCGTTTCGGTCTGCTTTGTCTGCGATGCTGCGCAAACGATGGGCTATCTTAAAACATGCCGGCTCGATGCACATACCTACCGCCGGGCGCTGCAGAAAATCGTCGAATCCCGGCGTGTCACAGCGGCGGATAAACAGGCTGTACGCGCCCTGCGGGCCCAGCGGAAAGAGGGATGAGGATGTCTGTTTTCACCCAGCACGTTTGTCAAATCATCGCACGGATTCCACGCGGCAACGTCGCCACCTACGGACAGGTTGCCGCACTGGCCGGGCGGCCGCGTGCGGCGCGCGGCGTGGGGTTTATCCTGCGCAGCGGTGCGGCCGACGGGCTGCCCTGCCACCGGGTTTTGTTTGCCGATGGCGCCCTTTGCCAGGGGGATGTATTCGGTTCTCCCGCCATCCAGCGCGACCTGCTGGAACAGGAAGGCGTTTTGTTTTTACCCGATGGGCGCGTGGACCTCGCCCGCTGTCGCTGGCAGCCAGAAAAAAGCGGATAAAAAAGCAGACGGCATAAGCCGTCTGCTTTTTTATCCCTTTCTTTTTACCGTGCGCCCGGACCTGCCATTCGCCGCTTCCACGGCGGCAACTGTCCGTCCCTTATTTTTTGGTCGTCAACAGCTGGAACACCACGCCCAGCGCGCCCAGCCCCAGGCTGGCCACCAGCGTCCATGTCGCGTCCGTAGCAATGCTGAACAACACCAACAGCCCCTGGGCCGCCGTCGCGCCGCCGCCAATCGCCGTACTGGCAATGACCACCGGCCGTAAAAACTTGAGCGCCAGCGCGCCCACCAGCACACCGGCCACAAGGCCCAGCGTGACCGCCAGCCAAGGCAGGCTGACCCACGCCGACACCACCAGAAACGTGCGGTATCCGCACAGCAGAAACAGGCCGAACCGATACAGCCGAAACGCAACAAACGCGACCGCCAGGCCGCATAGAATGGTCACCAGCGCCAGCACGCCCGTCTGTTCCGTCATCTGCACGGCAAGCATAAACCCAGCCAGCAATCCGCAGCCGAACCCGGCCAGCGTCACCCACAGCTTGCGGAATTTATAACCAAAAAAGCAATTCAGCAGCGCAACCACCGTGCTGATTGCCAGCGATACACCCGCCACACTCTGCGAAATCATCGCTGTATTTAACCCTTCTATCCACATTCCCTTTCACCCTTTCCATCCGCCCCAACCGTCCGGCGGTGTGTTTGCTATTTTACTATAATTTCCCTTTCTCTGCAAAATACGCACACAACGGCAGATAAAAAAGGGCGGGAGCATCCTCCCGCCGCTGCGGCGCGTTAAGATTTGGGCCGGGGGTGCTGCTGCAGCAACGTACACAGCCCGCCTGCTACTCCCAGGCCTATGACCACCACAAACGGCACCAGCGCCCGGGCAGACGTATCCGTTTGCGTCGGCAGCGCAATGCGCGTGCTCGCCGTATCCGCTTCGGTGGAAATGCGCGGCAGGCTGGCCGTGTCCGTGCGTGCGGCGGGCGCATCCGTCCCGGCCAGCGCCATGCAACTGATACCCAACAGCAACACCACGCTCAAAAAACACACCACCGCATGGCCCCATCGTTTCATGTTCTGTTTCCTCCCCGGTTTGTGTATATTGGTTTGTACTTTGCATGATAAGCGCGCCGGGTTATCAATATGCGTGGATTTGGTAAAGAACGGGTAAAGAAATGGTATGCATTCGGTTAAACCACGCGCCATCTTTTTAGTCAATTTCTTTGGTTTGTCGCAAGAGAGGCGCACAATTCGTGTATAATAAGATATATACCATCCCTATGGATGGACGGTTGTCCGTCTTTTTCTTGACACATGGACACGGAGAGGAGCGTTCTCTTTTGCAGCAACCCGTACAGATTACCGCCGACAGCACCTGTGACCTCTCGCCGGAGCTGATAGCACAATATCATATCGTGACCATCCCGCTCTATGTCGGGCTGGGCGAAGCAATGTACCGCGATGGCGTGGATATCCATCCCCAGATGATTTTTGACGCCTATAACCAACGCCAGATACTGGCCAGGACATCCGCCGTCAACGAGATGGACTATCTCCGCCTGTTCACTTCCTATGCTGAACAGGGGCGTGAGGTCGTACATATCACGCTGAGTGAGAGCATGTCCAGCTGCTATCAAAACGCTTGTCTGGCCGCACAGAAGGTGCCCGGCGTGCATGTGGTGGATTCGGCCAACCTATCCACCGGCAGCGGCCATCTGGTGCTGCTGGCCGCCCAGTGGGCGCAGCAAGGCATGGACGGTGCCTCCATCGCACAGGCCCTGATGCAGGCGCGCGCACGGGTGGATGCCAGCTTTGTGCTGGATACGCTGACATATCTGTATAAAGGCGGGCGCTGTTCCGCGCTGGCCGCCTTTGGCTCCAACCTGCTGCATCTCAAGCCTTGCATTGAAGTGCGCGGCGGCGCAATGGGCGTCGGTAAAAAATACCGGGGGCCGTTGGAAAAATGCATGGTGCAGTACGTCAAAGACCGGCTGCGGCATCCGGAAACGATTGACCCCAGCCGCCTGTTTATTACCTACACACAGGGCACGCCTTTGCATATCCGCAATGCCGTGAGGGAAACCGTCGATGCCTGTATGCATTTTGACGAAATCCTCTATACCGTTGCAGGAAGCACCATCAGCAGCCACTGTGGGCCCAACACGCTGGGCATACTCTATCTGCGCACCCAGGCGTAAAACAGGCCGGAAGGCATTCTCTTAAGGGAAGGCATTCCGGCCTGTTTGATTTGCTTATCCGTACCCCGCCGCTGATGCTGTTTTCCCTCAGCGGCAAAAACGCGGTGCATCGCCGCCTAAAAGCGTTCACTGAATTGACAAATTTCGGCTTCCTTCTCTATAATAAGGGGGTTATTTTATCGCCGCCGAAGCCGGCCGTTTGGGCGGATTTTTTCGTTTAGGAGGCCATCGAGGATATGTCATATCGGTTTTTATTTGATTTGGCGCTCATTTTAATCAGCACCAAATTGTTCGGGCTTGTCACGCGCAAATTTCAGATGACGCAGGTCGTCGGAGCTCTGCTCGCCGGGTTGATTTTTGGCCCTGCCGTATTCAATATCCTGCATGAAACGGTGTTTCTTTCCCAACTGGCGGAACTGGGGGTCATCGTCATGATGTTTTCCGCCGGCATGGGCACCAATTTGGAAGATTTGAAAAAATCCGGCGGCTCCGGTTTCGTTGTCGCGCTGTGCGGGGTGGTCGTCCCGCTGATTGCTGGCTTTGTGATTGCATGGGCATTTACCCGCGGCCAGGCAGATGCTTCATTTTTAAAAAACGTGTTCATCGGCGTTATCTTAACCGCCACATCCGTCAGCATCACGGTGGAAACGCTTGAAGAAATGGGCAAGCTTTCCACCAAGGTGGGCAACGTCATCCTGGCTGCCGCCATCATTGATGACGTGCTGGGGCTCGTCGCGCTGACAGTTGTGACCAGCCTGGCCGGGTCGGATGTCAACGTGCTTGTGGTGTTGGCCAAAATCGTGCTGTTTTTTGTGGCGGTCATGGTGGTGGGCTTCGTGGTCAAGCGGGGCTTCAACTGGTATGCCGCGCGCAAGGGCAATCAAAACCTGCGCCGCTACCCCATCGTCGCGTTTGTCATCTGCCTGCTGTTCGCGTTCTGTGCCGAAGAATTCTTCGGCATGGCGGACATCATCGGCGCGTTTGCCGCTGGCGTCATCATCGCCCAAACCAGCAAATGCGAATACATCCTGCCCAAATTCCAGCCTGTGCAATATCTATTCTTAACGCCCATTTTCTTTGCCAGCATCGGCATCAAGGTGGAATTGCCGCCCATGTCGATGCAAATCATCCTTCTTTCGGTCTGCTTTGTGCTGGCAGCCGTCTTTTCCAAGGTTATCGGCTGCGGCGTAGGTGCCAAATTATGCAAATGCACCGGCCGCGAAAGCATGCAAATCGGTGTGGGCATGGTCTGCCGCGGAGAAGTGGCGCTGATTGTCGCCAATAAGGGGCTGGCTGTCGGGCTGATGCCGCAGCTGTTCTTTGGACCGGTCATCATCATGGTGGTGTTTTGCTCCATCCTGACACCGGTATTGCTCAAGCTCGCGTTCCGTTCCAGCAAAGGCGAAGTGGACGCCACCTATCAACCCACGGCAGTAGCCGAACGCTATCAGGAACTCGAACAATTGGAAGCCCTGTCCGACCGGATTTTGACGGGAGATTCCCTGCCCGGCTGCAATTCGTCCGATGATGCACCTTCCCACCAATAAGCAAAAAACAAAGCGCCCGCTAAACGCGGGCGCTTTGTTCATCCATTCAAATCGTTTCGCGGCGGACGATACGGCCATCCGTTCCTATGATGGCAACCTCGCACGGAATCTCCCGTCCGCTCTGCGCTAGCGCTTGCCGCACGGCATGCTCCAGCCCGCCGCAGCAGGGCACTTCCATGCGCGCCACGGTCACGCTGCGCACCGCATTGTGCCGCAGCATCTCTCCCAGTTTTTCAGCATAGCAGACGGCGTCCAACTTGGGGCAGCCTATCAGCGTCACATGCCCGCGGATAAAATCGGCATGGAAGTTTGCATAGGCATAGGCCGTACAATCCGCAGCAATCAACACATCGGCGTCTTGCAGATAAGGGGCCTGCACAGGGGCCAGCTTTATCTGCACCGGCCACTGACTTAATTCGCTCTGTGCATGCAAAACAGGCCCGGACGATGCCGGCGTGCGATGAAGCACCTGACTGCGGCTGCCTGGGCACCCCTGCCCCTTGCGCGCCTGGGCCGCCTTAACCGCGGCCTCATCATAGGCGGGCGCTTCGCGCATTTCAAATGTAATGGCGCCAACCGGGCAGGCCGGCAGGCAGTCGCCCAGCCCGTCGCAGTAATCTTCGCGCAATAGCTTGGCCTTTCCATCCACCATGCCAATCGCGCCCTCATGGCATGCCGCGGCACACAAGCCGCAGCCGTTGCACAATTGTTCGTCGATGGTGATAATTTTCCGTATCATGTATTTCCCTCCCCGGATTGTTTGTCCCAGCCTTCATAGGGTTTGCATTTGCCGCTGATTGTTTGCAGCCGCACACGCCAGACGGCTGTGCGCGTCAGGCTTCGCGCCACCGCTTCATCAAATGCGCCCATATCTGCGGGCGCAAATTTCTGGCACAGCAGGCGCAGCGCATGGATTTTCATTTCCGTATCCGTCACTTCTTCCGCCCGTCCTGTTGCAATCGCCGATTCATACTGCATGGTGAATTTGCCTGCGGGCACGCGCGTGCGGCCCACCGCCGCGATGCATACCGCCGGATTGTTCCGCAGGCAGTCCGTCTTCTTTCCCTCCATGGCGGCGTGAAAATACAGCGCGTCCCCTTCGCGCACCGGATTGATGGGTACGCAATAGGGCCTCCCCTGCATATCCGTCATCGCCAATGTGGCATACATACAGGCGTCCAACACCTGCTGCGCGAATGCACACGTCCGCTGGCGGTCCTTTCGGCGCATTCAAATTCCCCCTTTTCTTTTCGTGCACATTATACTATACTCATCGCATCAATTCTGTTGTTTTTCCAACGAAAGGAGCCCTTGCATGCCAAAAAAACGGATAGACCTGGCCCATCTCCCACTCTTTGCCGGCATTGACCCGCCGCTGTTGGCGCCTCTGCTGGATTGCCTGCAGGCGCAGGAAGTCACTGTGCCCGCACACACAACGCTGCTCGCCCAGGGAGATGCGCCCACGCGCATGGGGCTGTTGCTCAGCGGCACGGTGCAGGTGATTCAGCAGGAGGCGGACGGAACGCGTCATGTACAGGCGGAACTGGGGCCGGGCCAGCTGTTCAGCGAAGTATTCGCCTTTGCACGCGTGCCGGCGCTGCCGGTCAGCGTCGTTGCCGTATCGCCCTGCACCGTGTTGTGGCTGCACGCACAGCGCATTCTTTCCCCCTGCAGCGCTCCTTGTCCCCAACATCGGCTGTTGGCCGAAAATATGATGACCATCCTCGCCCAACGCATTCTGCTGCTTCATCGGAAAATCACCTACCTCAGCCAGCGAAAGACGCGTGAAAAACTGCTCGCCTATCTGCGGGACCAGTCCCCCGCCCCAGGCGTCTGTTTCTCCATCCCGTTCAACCGCCAGCAGCTGGCCGATTACCTGTGTGTCGAACGAAGCGCCCTCTCCGCCGAATTGGGCAAGCTGCGGGATGCCGGCGTGCTGCTATTTCATAAAAACACCTTTACCCTGCTCGCGCCCAAATAGCCGCCCTATGCGCTCCATGGAAAAACGGCCGGTAAAAACCGGCCGTTTTTCCATTTTCCGCCCTTATGACTTGCGCCAGCGTTTGAGCGTGGGAAACCAGGCTTCCATCTGTGCCCGGGCCTGTTCGGGCGGCCCGAAAGGCCGCCCGTTCTTTTCGTTGAAATCCAGGTTCCATGCAATCATCTCTTCCATGGTCATCTCCGGCTGGACAAACGCGCCGTTTGCAAAGCAATAGCGGCAGTAGTCCGTGTTCACACGTCCATCCGCTTCCCGGCCACAATCAGCCTCCTGTCGAAGCGGCATCCCGCAGCACTGACAAAATTTTTCACGGTTCATCATCTGTTCCTCCCTGCTTTTTTCTTGAGGATACCCGTGCAAACTAGACACCCTGTGTCCACTTTGATGCCTGCGTTGCATTTCGTCCACCATATTCTGGACCTGCCTGCGTATATGCGTGGGCGCAATTATCTGCACCTGCGGACCAAAGGACAGCAGAAACCCCAGCACCCAGCCGTCCTCTGGAAAGTCCGTCTCCACCTGCAGCGTACCATCCGGCAGGGAAACGACACAGCGGGGATGGAATGTATCACGCACGCGGTACGCCGCGGCCGCGTCAAAACGCAAACACAAATGCACCATGGACGGCGGCTGTGTATCCGGCGTCTCCAGCATCGCAGGCAGGCCCGGGCGCGGCACAAACGTAGCTGCCTGCGCCCTTGTATCCTCCATACGGCTCAGCCGAAACAAACGGAACGCCTGCCTTTGCAAACAGTAAGCATGCACATACCAGTTTCCGCCTTTGAAGCGCAGGCGCATGGGCTCCACCCGCCTGTACGTACAAGTTCCGTTGCTTCCGTAATAGCGGAAGGATAGGATATGCCGGTCCAGAATCGCTTGTTTCACACAGCAAAAGGCCGCCCGCTGTTCCTCTCCGTCACCCCATTGCGCAAAATCAACGTCCAGCCAATCGGCCGCATCACAGCGAAATAGCGCCGCCATACGCCTGAGCGTCCGGTCATCTTCGAGCGCGTGCCCGACCGCCAAAGTTTGCAGTCCCAGCAAAATTTCGCCCTTTTCCTGCGTACTGAGCAGCGTACGGTCCAATACAAATCCATCCATCAGGTGGATGCCGCCGCCCTGGCCTTTCTGTGTATAAACGGGGATGCCTGCGCTGGAGAGCGCATCGATATCCCGATAAATGGTACGTGCCGATACCTCAAATCGTTCAGCCAGTTCCCTTGCGGTGACATGCCGTTTTTCTACCAGCACATACAGGATTTCAAATAGCCTGCCCTGGTGCATGGCGTCGCCTCCTTTTGTTACGCATTGTATCAGCCGTCCGGCTTCTTTGGCCACCCTTTTCTTCCCGGTAAAATAAAAAAAAACAGGCTCCCCTTTTCGAGGAGCCTGCGGTTGTTCTTCTCAAGCGGCAGGCTGTTGCCTACACAACAGCGCCTTATCGGCCTTGGTCTGCCGGATATAGGCCTGCACATGGCGTTCCACCACTTCAAACGGTGCGCTTCCGCTTGCCAGAATGGCCGCATGAAACGCCTTTTCATCAAATTGTTCGCCCAGGGCCGTCTCCGCCTCCGTACGCAGGCGCATAAACTGCATATGGCCCACATAATAGGGTAAAAAAGCACCTGGATTTGCCTGCAGCTGGTCATATAACACATCCACTACGTCCGTATTCAATCCATTCTGGATAAAAAAGGTGCGCAAATCCGCTTTGCTCCATCCATCGTAATGAATGCCAATGTCCATCAGCGCCGTTAGACAGTGTTCAAAAATGCCCATGCGCGTTTCCAGTTGCCGCACGCTTTCATCCACATCCGTCAAATAATCCAATGCCAAGAATTCCACGTACGTCGCGTATCCTTCCGTATATCCGGAAAAAGAGGCCAGACCGTTTCGATAGGGTTCCTGGATGTGCTGATAAGCATACCGCATCTGGTACATATGACCAGGAAAGCCCTCGTGCGCCACGGTGCTGAACGTGGAGAGAGATTGTACGTCCACCTCCGTACTCGTGGTGTTGACCCGAATCTGCTGCGGCGTGGTGCCGTCCAGGGCGGGAATATTGAAATAGGCAGCAATGCCGCCCGTGGCAATCTCCTTGTCGATTGGCTCGATGGCATAGTCAAACGTACCGACGTCCGGAAAGTTCTGTTTGGTAAATTGCTCCAAATCCGTCAGCATTTCCGCATAATCCGTATAACCTGTTCGGGTTTCTCCCGCCGCCCAGGCGGTATAGGCCTCCGGGTGCGCGCGAATAATGCGCTGGATTTGCACCAGTTGCTCATTGGCCAGCTGTTCCAATTGTGTGCGGATGTGACGAATCGAATCCGTCGTGCCCGTGTTCTGCCGGACCAGCAGTTCGTAATAGGCCTTCCCCTCTGGCAGGTGTGCCAGCCCCTGTGTGTTGTTCGGCTTTTCCCGCAAGCTGTCCATCGTACCAATGATGGCCTGGTACGCCGGCAGAAAGGAGTCGGCAAATGCCTGTTCCATCTGCTGTTTATAAATTTCTCTTTGCGCCGCGTCCATCTCCACGCCGTCTATATTCGTTTGCAGCGAATGGAGGACCGCGCTATCCATCCCCGCCTCCACAATTTCCTGACAATGGGCGATGACCTCATCCAAGTTCACCATCAGCGTACCGTTATCCGCCTGTTTTTGCGTATAATCCAACAGGCTTTGTATGTAGGGCTGCACGCTTTGCACCAATTGGATGCAATCCTTGACATCCTGTTCATCACGCAAGGTCAAGTCTGCGAACAGCGTGGGCAGTTGCGTGTGGATGCCGGTCATCGTTTCAAAATAGTTGGGATAGCCATCAAATTTTGTATTGCTGGCCATCATGCTCGTCTGCAGCAGGAACGCAAAAATATCATAAGTATCCTGTTGCTCCGCCGTCAGTTCACTGCGGCGAAACCGGGCAAATTCCGCTTCCACATCTGCTAAATCTGCCCGCTGTTCCGCCGCGTCCGTCTCTGAAAGCGGCGTACCGATGCGGACATCTATCTGCGTCATGTCCACACCGTAATCCTGCGGGTTTTCCAACAAAATATGCGCAGTCAGATAGTCGCTTTGCACCGTTTCGACAAACTGCCGGTGCATAAACGCATCAAATGCCGCCTGTTGTTCCTGCTTTGGCGTGCATCCGCACAGCCCCAATACCAGTGCCGCACTCAGCAGCAACGCACCGGCCTTTTTCACTCGTTTCATCCCCACGCTCCTTTTGTTTGTCAGATTGTCTTGTTAGCATATGCGGCCAAACGCATAGACAGAGCGGCAATTATTGACAAATGCACAACCATTTCACAAACATCCCCCTTGCACTTCATCCGTAAACCGCCATTCATCCCCTTGTTTATTATTTTATCATTCATTCCGCCTGCACAAGATACCTTTTTGAAATAAAATCTCAAATGATATCCGCCAAAAGCATAACTTTTCAACCTCTATCTTAAACCAAACTCAACAAGGTCCCAAAAATAACTGGCCGTGCTCCTTGGAAAAGTAAGGAACACACAAACAGGGAGCTAACGCTCCCTGTTTGTTAGATATTACACCGAACCGTCATGGCAAAACCGCCTACAACGTAGAAAGGGTTTGGGTATAGCTCACGGGAATGGCTGTTTCCTTTCACACAACAAAAATATCGCAACTCACCAAAGTGAATTGCGATATTGGGGTACGGCAACTTGCCGCTGGTGGAGGTGAGGGGGGTCGAACCCCTGTCCGAAGACCCTCAGCCATGGTTTTCTCCGAGCGCAGCAGATGGTTTGACATTCCCTCACGCAGGCTCTCATCTGCTCGATACTGCGGTTAGTAGCTTCATCAAAACGGCCACCGGGCAAAGCTTACCGGCGCCGGTTCCCTACCTCATTGTCGCCCTGACCCCGCTCGGTAGGTGAAGCGGGCAGGACGTCACTGCTTACGCAGCGAGTGCGAAGTTATCTTGTTTCGCGTTTATTGTTTTGCCGGCTTTTATCGCAGTTCCGGCCACTGCGGCTCGCTTACCATGGCCATGGCAATCCCCGTCGAAACCGTTACACCCCCATGTCCACGCCCGCCCAAAAAGGCTGGTGTTGTATTATACCACGATTCTTCCTGTTCTACAAACCAATGGCCCATAAAAAGGAAAGGCCCATACAGCATCCCGGTCGACAAGAAGAATCACCAAACTGTCAGAGACAGGGAATCGCAATATGGGCCTAACGCCTGTACATTCTAATCGATTTGCCAGGGAAAAGGAATACAAAAATCCAGCGTTTTTTGTCGATTCTTCCCCTTTCGGCCTTCTCGAGACCGCATGTACAAATGTTTGGCTATTATAACAGAAAAAGGGGCAAAAGATTCTCTATAAAGACGTATTTTAAAAATAGAGTGTTCATCGAGCAGCATACGTCGGCCAGGAAGCGGATGCTTCCTTTTTCGTGGTGCAATGGCACCGCTTCCCATATAAAAAGCACCGCCGTCTGGCCGTGCTTTGTTCCGCCCTCCCGGCGGGTGTCCCCTCGCATGCTTAGGATTGCTGAATCGAAATGGTGCAGCCGCCTGGCCCGGTATATACGCCTGTCTGCGCGTCAAATTCATTTTCATTTCGATAGACGAATGCCTGCAATTGAATGGCTTGCACCTGTTCAATCTCCTTCCCGGCCGTCAGTTTAATGGAAGTAATAAGAGTCTGTTCATCCATCTCCGACTCCAACAGGTGGCTATAGCGTACACCCGCTTGCTGATGGATATCATCATATAAATATACTTCGACGTAGCGGGTAAAATCCTCCGTGATATCCGCTGGCCCAAGAATGGTCTTGTATACCTGCTGCCCAGAGGCGAGCGTGAACGAAAGTGTGAATCCGATTCGATATGCGTCCGCCTGGGGATAACGGTCCCATTGTGACTGCCAGACACGGCGGAACGAACCGCCCGAAAGCGTTTGCTCCGTGCAGGCAATTGCTTCAAAGCAATCGATATCCTTCCCCGGCGTCCAAGGGCTTGTGAATGTAGTCACCCGCGTGCGTTTGCCCGTTCCTTCTTCCGGTATGTACAGACCGATGGGAGGACGGTCAGGGTCTGGGGATGCGGTTGGCAAAGGCGATGGCTCTGCCGTCTGTACGGGCCGCATCGGGCTGGCCGAAGGCGTGGCCGCTGCGGTGGGCGAAGGTGCTGCCGGCGTCGTTTTGCACCCGGCCAGAAGCATCGCCGCGCTCGCAGCTGCCAGCAACAGACAAAGGCTCTTGCGACGGATATTCATATCAAATTCCCCCCTTGCTTTGTTTTATTGTAGCAAACCCGTAAAGCTTTCGCTAGCCATTCGCCCTACGGGCGGCCTTTGCGCCGCCTGCAACGGCGTGCTATAATAAATTGCTTTTCGCAAAAAAGGAGGCGGTCGGTTTGGCCAAAACAAAAGACCGGTCGGTTTTGATTGAAAACCGGCGCGCACGGCATGAATATTTTGTCGAAGAAACGGTGGAAGCCGGGTTGGTGCTTTTCGGAACGGAAGTCAAATCCGTCCGCCACGGCAAAGCCAACTTGCAGGACAGCTATATCGCTCTGCAAAATGGTGAAGCCTTTGTCATCGGCTTTCACATCAGCCCCTATGAACAAGGCAATATCTTTAACCGTGACCCCATGCGGGACAAAAAACTGCTGCTTCACAAAAGTGAAATCCGCAACCTGGATATGGCCACGCGGCGGGACGGATACACCTTGGTGCCGCTGAAGGTGTATTTTTCGGGTAACCACGCGAAAATGCTCGTGGGCGTATGCAGGGGAAAGAAACTATACGATAAGCGCGCAACCATAAAGCAACGGGATGACCAACGCGAGATGGACCGCGCGTTTCGCAACGCAGGTAAGCAATGAAAAAGCAGGCGTTTTCAAAAAGGAAACGCCTGCTTTTTCATTGTTCTATCCGTTCTTTCTGCGCCGATGTTTCGTATGGTTACGGCGGCGATGCGGGCGACCGCCGGAGCGATTGTCCTTCGAGGGGTCACGTTCCGGTTGAAGCAGCATGAATTCCGTCCGCCGCAATCCCATATCCGTTCCGATAACACGAATATGTACCTTATCCCCCAAGGCATAGGTGGTGCCGCTGTTCCGGCCTACAATGCGAAACAGTTTTTCATCATAAACATAAAAATCATCTTCCAGCGAAGAGAGCCGTATCATCCCTTCAACGGTGTTAGGCAACTCGACAAACAGGCCAAAATCCGTCACGCCGGAAATCATGCCGTCAAATTCCTCCCCAACCTTGTCCTGCATATATTCCGTCTTTTTCAAGTCATCCACCGCGCGCTCAGCTTCCATCGCCACGCGTTCACATTCACTGGTATGCCGCCCCATTTCCGGCATACGGGCATGTTCCGCTTCCAGCTGCTTTTCACGCAGCCCGCCCTTAAGCGCCGCGATAATGCCCCGGTGGACGATGATGTCCGGATAGCGGCGGATGGGGGAGGTAAAATGACAGTAGTATTTGGCGGCCAGGCCAAAGTGTCCCAAATTGTCCGCACAATACCGCGCTTTTTTCAATGAACGCAGCAAAACACGGTTGACTGCCGTCTCATACGGTTGCCCTTCCGCCTGTTTCAAGATGGCCTGCAAATCACGGGGTTTAACTTTCCGTTTCGGCTTTTGTGCCGGCACGCCCAGGGCCTTGAGCATGGCAAAATATTCGTCCATGCGCCCTGCATCCGGTTCTTCGTGCACGCGGAACAGGAACGGCAAATCCCGTTCAACGGCAAAACGAGCCGCACATTCGTTGGCCGCCAGCATAAACTCCTCAATCATCTGGTTTGCAATGCCGCGGTGGCGCGGAAATATATCCACCGCACGCCCCTTTTCATCAAGTACAAATTCCGGTTCTGGAAAATCGAAATCCAGCGCGCCCCGGCCAAACCGGTTGCGCATCAGGATGCGCGCCAGCGTCTGCATTCGTTCGAGCAGCGGCGTCACTTCTCCATAGGCCGCCGCCAAGGCCGTATCATGCTGTTCAAGAATGCGGTTGGCATCTTCATAGGTCACCCGGCGGGTCACACGTATCACACCGCGGGTGAATGCATAATGCTGTACGCGGCCACCCTTGTCCAGCTCCATCACACAGGAAAGCGTCAAACGGTCTTCTCCGGCCTGCAGCGAACACATCTGATTGCTCAGCGCTTCAGGCAGCATCGGCAATACGGCGCCCGGGAAATAGACGCTGGTGCCGCGTGCATAGGCTTCAGCGTCCAATGCGGTGTCGGGCAGCACATAATGCGTTACGTCTGCAATATGCACACAGAGCGTATAGCCGCCCTCCGGCGTTTCTTCCAACGCGATGGCATCATCAAAATCCTTGGCGTCTGCACCGTCTATTGTAACAATCGTCTGTTCCCGAAAATCCGTGCGCCCGCGCAAATCCTTTTTTTGTACCGGCACAGCACGCCGTTCCGCTTCCTGCAAGGCGGCGGGGTCAAACGCGTCTTTCAACCCATAATGGCGGATGATGGCCATCCGGTCGGCCTTGCTGCTGCCAGTCTGTCCCAGAACCTCTATCACCCGTCCCTGTGCATTGCGCCCGGGTTTGGCAAAGGCTGTAATCTCCACAACAACCAGCTGGCCGCTCTGTCCATCCCCTACGGCATCACGGGGAATAAACACGTCTGCAATCCGACGGTCCTCCGGCACGACAAAGCTTGCATGCGCACCGCGTTCCAGCGTACCGACCACACGTGTGCGTGCGCGATGCAATACCTGCACCACTTCCCCCTCACGGGCACGGTTTGTTCCCCGGGCACGGCCCTTACGGGCTATTACGCGCACCAGTGCCATATCATCATGCATGGCGCTGCCCAAAGCATCCTGTGGCAGAAAAATATCGTCCGTCCCATCCGATGGGAGCAGAAATGCATACCCTTTACGCGTCCCCTGTACGCGGCCGTATACGCAGCCCAGCAGCGCTGGAAGCGCCCATTTCCCTTTGCGGTTTTCCATCGCATGGCCCGCGCTGCGCAGTTCCTCCAGCGCAGCGGCCAAACCCGGGCCCTCCATTGCACACAACAGGCCTAGCTGCGCCGTATCAACGGCCGTCTTTTGCTGTTTGAGCACCGCAAGCACTTGCATCGCCTGCGGCGAAATTGTTTGTTCCAACGAATCATTTCCTCCTAAAAGAAAAGAAAGTGCTCAACATGGAGCACTTTCGGATGAACTGTTTTCAAGCGGACGTCTTGGTCAACAAAACCAATGCAAATGAGAGAACCATCACAACGACAGCACCGTATTTCGCAATGGTGTCCAGACGGCCGTCCAAACTTTTGGACTTCATTCTATTTGCAAACGAGGCGCCCGAACCGCCTTGGCCGAACGCTGCTCCGCTGGCTGCATCCTTTGGTTTTTGCATCATCACCGCGATGACAACTACCACGCTCACCAGGCATAATAAGATTTTCCCGATTGTCATGACAATATTCAAAGGGCAAACCTCCTCATACTATTTAACAGATGGATTTTATCATAGCTTGTCACGCCTTGCAACCTTTTCTTTTTGAAAATGCCACTTTTCTAATTTCATTTTAACATCAAATGGAAGTTAGCATCGGCAAATTCGACATTTTTCGCAATTTTTTCTTGTTTACATTTTTATTATGTAAAGTTTGAGAATGGGGCATGCTAAAGTCATATCGAGAGCTATTATTAAGAGCTCAGCCCCGAATTTTACAATATGGATGTGGATGCAAGAGATGGATATCACCGGAAAACGGAACATTGTATCTCGGCGCGTTCGGCAAGCACGGAAAGCCGCTCATATGACCCAGGAACAGCTGGCTGCCCGCATGCAGCTGCATGGTGTTCCCATTGACCAGCAGGCTATCAGTAAGATTGAAAAAAACGAACGAAGTGTCTGTGATTATGAGTTGTTATGTTTATCGGATGTGTTAAATGTTTCACTGGTGTGGCTGGTAGCAGAAGCAAAATGACAAAATAAAACGCCGTGGCAGCGGCGTTTTATTTTGCCTTTCTTCTAAACCCCAAACCGTGTTAGAACGATGATAAAACAAAGGACCGCCGTCAATGCGGGCAAGATGGCATGCCAATGGCGTCGTTGTTGGATAAAATCCACGGCCATTAGCCCCTGCAACAGCCCTGCCAGCCCTACCAGCACCGGCGCAGCTGCTGAAAATGTAAAAATTTGTAAAAGCGTACAGAGCGCCAGTCCGCCAAAGGCCAGGCACAGCCCCTCATAGAGCAAACGAATCAAGGGTACCTGCATGCTTTATTCTCCTTTCTGCGACTTTCCTGTATCATACCGCAACAGGTGCAACCGGTCAATCCATCGGCGGTAGAAATCATCTCTGTGCAAACCCCGCAGCCAATAGAACGGTTCCCGATACGATACGGAAATAAACGTCAGCTTGTTGTACAATGATGCACGCGTCAATCGAAGTTTATTCCATCAAATATCATCACGAGGAAGAAAACAATTTTTTTACTTTTCCGTCTTTGTCATTCATCCGCCTTTCTTCTTTTTAATTCGTGAAAATTCGTCATCTTTCGGGGGGATGAATGTTGTCCTGTTTGTTGACTTTGGTACTTGTTGTGTGATAGGTTGAAGAAAATGAGGGATGGATTGTTCGATGGGGAATACAATCCAGAAAGGAATATGATGAAACAAAATTTTGCGCCGCATCTGCAAATCGTGCACACGGAAGAAGAACGACTGGAAAATGAAATTCAGCAGTATTTACGCATCCTCAAGCAGGAATGCACGGAAGACCAGTTTTCCCTGGTCTTGCAGATTGTAGACAATTGCCGAAGACAGCGCATGATTTTGCTCGAAGAGATGGATATGCTGGAAGCGCTGACCAAGGAAAGTTAAAAAAACCGCCGTTGTAAAGCAACGGCGGTTCTTTTATACGGATAAATAAGGGCTTCCACCGCCCCTGGCAAGGGACCGGCGGCGGCGTTCATCCAAAAAAAGCCCCGGAAAACCGGGGCTTTTTTGATGGTGCATGTATTGCAAACACGTGCAACGGCTTCGCTGTTTTCTTTACCCTTCAATCAAACAGTGGCCCGTCATTTCCTTGGGCTGTTCAAGGCCCATCATGGACAGCAAGGTCGGCGCCAAATCACACAGCGCACCCTCATGCAGCTTGGCCTGTTTGCGTTTGGGGTCAATCAACACCAACGGCACGAGGTTGGTGGTATGCGCGGTCATTGGGTGCCCTTGTTCATCCGCCATGCATTCTGCATTGCCGTGGTCTGCCGTCAACAAGGCCGCACCGCCCTGTGCCAAAATCGCTTCTACAACCTTTTGGGCACATTTGTCCACCGCTTCCACTGCCGCAATCGCTGCGCTGAGCACACCGGTATGGCCGACCATATCCGGGTTGGCGAAATTGAGAATCATCAAATCATATTCACCCGAAGCGATGCGCTCCACCGCCGCATCCGCCACTTCGTATGCGCTCATTTCAGGTTTAAGGTCATACGTAGCGACTTTGGGCGACGGAATCAACACACGGTCCTCCCCTTCATTAGGGGCTTCCACGCCGCCATTGAAAAAGAAGGTAACGTGCGCATATTTTTCCGTTTCTGCAATGCGCAACTGTTTGAGGCCTTTTCTTGCCACGTATTCGCCCAGCGTATTGACCATGGTTTCCGGCTTGAAGGCGATTTCCAGTTTGTCGGCAAACGTGGCGTCATACTGCGTCATGGAGACATAGGTAACAGGGAAATACCCCTTCTTGCGTGCAAAGCCGTCGAATTCCGGCAGGATAAGCGTACGCGTAATTTCGCGCGCGCGGTCCGGACGGAAATTATAGAAAATCACGCTGTCACCGCTGCCAATCGTGGCAACCGGTGCACCGCCCTTGACAGCGACGATGGGCTTGATAAACTCATCCGTCACTTCGGCATCGTAGCTTTGCTGAATTGCCGCTACGACATCCTCCGCCTGCACGCCTTCACCACAGACCAGCGCATTGTACGCCTGTTCGACACGCTCCCAGCGATTGTCGCGGTCCATGGCGTAGTAACGGCCAATTACAGTCGCGATTTGGCCTACGCCAATCTCTTCCAATTTCTTTTGCAACGCTTCCACATAACCCTTGCCGCTGGTGGGCGCAACATCGCGGCCATCCATGAAGCAATGGACATACACCTTTTCCAGGCCCTGCCGCTTGGCCATTTCGACCAGGGCAAACAGGTGGGTCAAGTGGCTGTGTACGCCGCCATCGGAACACAGGCCCATCAGGTGCAGGGCTGTTCCCTTTTCCTTCGCGCTTTGCATGGCATGCACAAAAGCGGGGTTTTCAAAAAAGTCGCCGTCTTGGATGGACTTGGTGATGCGGGTCAATTCCTGATAGACCACACGACCGGCACCAATATTCAGGTGGCCGACTTCGCTATTGCCCATCTGCCCTTCCGGCAGGCCGACCGCCAAGCCGCTGGCTTTGAGCGTGGTATGCGGATAATCCGCCATCAGCGAATCCAAAAACGGGGTATTTGCCTGTGCAACTGCATTGGTGGCCACCGGCGATGCAAGGCCGAAGCCATCCAAAATCAGCAGTGCTGTAATGGGTTTTGCCATATATGTTTCACCTCGGGTTTATCGGGTTTACTGGTTATTCACCAACGCGCTGAAGTCCGCCGCTTTGAGCGCTGCGCCGCCAATCAGGCCGCCGTCGATTTCCGGCTGCGCCATCAGTTCAGCCACGTTCGCAGGCTTCATGCTGCCGCCGTACTGGATACGGATAGCGGCCGCTGCTTCGCTGCCCAGCATTTTTTCTACCGTCTGACGAATCACGCCGCAAACACGGTTCGCTTCTTCCGCGGATGCAGTTTTGCCGGTGCCAATCGCCCAAACGGGTTCATACGCAATCACAACGTTGGAGATGTCCTTGACGCCCGCCAGGCCTTTTTCCGTCTGCTCTGCAACGAGTTTATCGGTCACGCCTGCTTCGCGTTCTTCGAGCGTTTCGCCAACGCACATGATGGGTTTGAGACCGTGCGCCAGTGCAGACAACACCTTTTTGTTGACCGTTTCGTCGGTTTCCGCAAAATACTGACGGCGTTCGCTATGGCCGATGATGACATATTCCACATCATAGGCGTTGAGCATCAGCGGGCTGATTTCGCCGGTGAATGCGCCGCTTTCTTCCCAATGCATGTTTTCTGCGCCGAGATGAATGTTGGTGCCTTCAATGAGCTTTTTGACATCCGCGATTAGAATCGCCGGCACGCACACAACGACTTCCGTCGTCTTGTTGTCCGCAACAAGCGGTTTGAGGCCTTCAAGCAGCTCTTTGGCTTGGGCCGGCGTGTTGTTCATTTTCCAGTTGCCTGCAATAATCGGTTTACGCATGGAATGGTTCCTCCTAAAAATATGAAAATGGTTTTTTATTTTTCTTCTTCATTCAAACGGACGGCCGTACCATAAGCGAGCATTTCCGCCGCGCCCTGCATGATAGCGGCGCTGGCAAAACGCATGGAAACAATGGCGTCTGCACCCATTTGAGCCGCATGCATCTGCATGCGTTCAAGGGCAATGTGCCTTGCTTCATTGAGCATGTCCGTATAGTCCTTTATCTCGCCGCCAACCAGGTTTTTGAACCCGGCTAGAAAATCACGGCCCATGTTTTTGGCCTGTACCACGCTGCCCTGCGCAAGGCCGAGCACCGTGTATGTTCGGCCGGGGATAATCTCCGTCGTATAAAAAGGAATGGTTCTCGGGTCACGCGCACGGGATGTTTGCTGTTGTGCAGCAGCCGCCTGGCCCGTGCGTGCGGCGCCACAGTTGCCGCAAAAGGATGCGTCACCCATTTCATGGCCACACTGCGTACAAAACATGGGAACCCGCCTTTCTTTTCAGCTTGCGGGGAATTCCCCCCACAGCCCGCTCCGCCTGACATAGCGGCGGATGAAACAAAGGCAGGCGCAGCGAACGCCGCCGCGCATGCCTAAATGTGCTGCTTATTTATTGGGAATGCAAGCGATGCCCGGCAGTTCCAGACCTTCCAGGAACTCAAGCGAAGCGCCGCCGCCGGTGGAGATATGCGTCATCTTATCGGCAAAGCCGAGTTGTTCGACCGCTGCCGCGCTATCGCCGCCGCCGATGATGGAAATGGCTTTGGATTCAGCCAACGCCTGTGCAATCGCTTTGGTGCCCTGCGCAAAGGCTTCGAATTCAAAGACGCCCATCGGCCCGTTCCACACAACCGTGCCTGCGTTTTTGATGGCATCGGCAAACAATTCGCGTGTTTTCGGTCCGATATCCAGGCCCTGCCAATCGGAAGGAATTTTGTCGGCATCAACGACCTTATGTTCCGCATCAGCCGCAAATTCCTTGGCCACGACGGTATCCACCGGAATCAACAGCTTGACGCCCTTGGCTTCCGCATCCTTCATCAGCTGCGAAGCATATTCGACGCGCTCTTCATCCAACAGCGATTCGCCGATTTCGTATCCTTTGGCTTTGAGGAACGTAAAGGCCATGCCGCCGCCGATGATAAGCGTATCCACCTTGCCCAGCAGGTTGGTGATAACGCCAATCTTATCTTTGACTTTCGCGCCGCCGAGAATCGCCACGAACGGACGAACCGGGTCTTCCAGCGCTTTGCCCATGACTTCGACTTCCTTTTGAATCAGGTAGCCGCAGTAAGCCGGCAGGTAATCCGCCACGCCTGCGGTGGACGCATGCGCGCGGTGTGCCGTGCCGAATGCATCGTTGACATATACATCCGCCAGCGAAGCGAGTTCCTTGGCAAAGGCGGGGTCGTTCTTCTCTTCTTCCGCATGGAAACGCGTGTTTTCCAACACGACGATTTCGCCGTCCTGCATCGCGGCTACGCACGCTTTAGCATCTTCGCCTACCACGTCTTTGGCCATCGTGACTTTGGTATTGACCAGTTCACCCAGCCGTTTGGCAACCGGCGCGAGAGAAAATTCCATATTGAACTGTCCCTTCGGACGGCCCAGGTGCGAGCAAAGGATGACCTTTGCGCCATGTTCATACAGGTATTTGATGGTCGGCAACGCACCGTTGATACGAGTTTCATCGGTGATTTTGCCGGTGGCTTTGTCCATGGGGACGTTGAAGTCCACCCGGACGAGCACGCGTTTGCCCTTGAGGTCTTGGATGTCTTCAATGCTGCGTTTGGTCATAGTGTTCACTCCTTATCAGAATGGTTGTGCAAAACTTTCAGCAACGCGCGGAACCCGCGCGTTTGCGTACCCTTTTATTGTATCGCAAGGGGGGGAAAAATCAAGTGAATTTTGTTCAAAGATTCCCCATCCTGTCTGCCATCCAGCGTTACAGACGGCCTTCTGCTTTCGCTTTTTTATATTCCGGCATCAAAAGGCCATTGATACCGATTTGGTTCAACGGCGTACTGCTGTAGCCAAACAGCGTGCGGCGTTCGCCCAACAGCTCCTTGCACACATCAAACAATGCTTTGCAAAGCGCGCCGCGCGTCTGGTCGTCCAACTGCGGGCCGTTGACTTCCAGATTGATATAGCCGTCGAATTGTTCTTCCCCATTGACAAAATAACGCGGCTCATTGATATAGGTATAGATTTCACGATTTTGAATGATGGGATAGGCCGCGTCCTGCAGTGCACGGGCAAGTTTTTCAGGCATTCCTTCGGGCAATTTCGGTGTGGTAACAGTGATTTTCGGCATAATGGCTCTCTCCTTTTTCACACAAAAATAAGATTTGTTGAACAGGAACACGGTTCCGCTGCTGGAAAAGCCGAACACCTTGCCAGTTGGTTCTTGCGTCCGTATTTTCCATATTCTTTCAGTTTCATGCTAATCGCAAGCGGGGCAAAAGTCAATACAAAAGGCGGTTGCAAAAAAGGAGGCCGGGACGGCCCCCCTTTTACGCAGTCTTCAGGTCTGTGGATGCGGTGGCTCCTCTGGTTTTTCTGGAACAATCATCTGGCCGCAATGTGCGCAGAACCGTTCGCCTGCCATTATAGGCGCCTGGCAATGCGGGCAGCGGGTTTGTTCGGCGGGCATCGGCCCGCCCATCGCCGCGCCTGTTGCCTCTGGCGGCAACGATTGATTGTGTCCCTGCTCCCGTTGTTTTTTATGCCGACGTGTGTAGGACAGGCTGCACACCACGATAATAACTGCCAACACAGCCACCCCGGCCAGCACATAAAACAGCACATTGCTTCCGTTTAAATCGATAGCCTTGACCTGCATGGAACCCTGTATGTCCGTAAAATGTATACTGTCCAACCATTGCTTTACCAGGACGTAATCCGTATCATCCAACGGGCGGTTTTCATTGAGGATATAGGTCATCTGAAAGGTTTTTCCATCCACCATCGTAATGGACAATATGTTTTTGGCATTGCCCGCCTGGGCGGAAAACAAAAGATACTTTGCCTGTTCGGTCTGATAAATCTGATAATCATCCGCATAGACGACATCGGGATAACGTTCCCGGAATCCTTCGAGCATCTGTTGGGCAATTTGTTCACATTCCATATCCGAATACGGCATGAACTGGCCGGCTGCATTGACGCCGTCACGCACGCTTGTCTCGTAATGGAAATCCATCTCCGCCAGGAAGTCGACACGAAATACCGCCTGCTGATACCCCTGCGCCTGCATGGTGCGTTTGATTTGCCCCGGGTCCACGCCTAACTGTTGCCAGAACGCAGTCTGCTGGACCAATTCCTCATCAAACGCAAGCCATCCAGCTGGCACGTTCACCTGCACAGGATAATCGGGGAACGTAAAAGTCTGCTGATAAATGCGCGTATCAGTCAGCCATTTTTTAAATGTTTCCATCGCCTGTTCACTGGTAACGCCGACGGGCGCGTAATAACCCATTTGCACGTCCTTCCCTGCAAGAATAGTGAACGCAGCGATGAGAGTCCCCTCTTCCATGGTGGTCGTGGTCAATAAATATCGAATGCCATTGGTCTCTAGCACCTCATAACGGTTACCATCGACATCCTGTAGAACGTTCTTCAGCCACGTATCCATCTGGGCTTGTGAAAACTGCGACATATAAATATCGGTATTATTCAAGTCGCTTGGCTGATAAATATGTATTTCCTCTGCAATTTCCTGGTTGTAAAGATAGTAAGCAATACGGGATTCTTTCATCCACTCTTGGCCCGTCAAGCCATTGGGAAAAGCCTCAAGCCACCGCATATCTGTACCCGGCGTGTCCGGCGTGAGCATCTCCCAGCCTTGCTGGACGGGGACAATCAAGCCTGCTTGCTGCACTGCTTCATAGCGCCGCCAGGTTCCCTCCTGGGTAGCGGGAGCCGCCGCAAAAGCGGGCACAGCGTAGCAGCTTACCAAAATGGCTACGAAGACACGGATATATCGATGATATCGTTTCATTGCATCGCCTCCTTTTCACTTTAATTTCATTATAACGAATCAAATTACTTTTTCCATTCTTTTTTGATGATTTATTTATTTATTTTTTATCACTATTTTTTATCCCCTGATGTATACCAAGGCGGGATACATTCCGCACTGCGGGGCCATTGGGTTCTGCTAGGCTTTTTACAGGCACGGGCCTGCACAAAAAAAAGCCCCCTTAAGGGGCTTCATCAGCGCGCGGAAGTTCAATGCAAAGGAGACAAAAAGGATAGGTCCTTTTGCGCCATACCGTGTACGGCCGCCGTTAGACGGGTTTGTCTTTCTTCTCCGCCGGGGGCCGCAAGGATGTAGTCCGCAATGGCATCGCGGGTACTCTCCCGGGCGCCGCAGAAGAACTGCAGCGCTTCCACATTATCCGCCAGTGCTTCACCTAAACCAACGGGAAGGTCTTTTGATGGCTGTGTTTGCATAAAACATCCTCCTTTTTTTAAAGGGCTCTGTATAGCCGCGCGTCATCCGATTCATTCAGGCCTGTCCAGGCCATCGCAAAGTAGGCCCACGTCATGGCTTTGCATGGCGGTAACTGCCTGCTGGACATGCCGTTTTTTTGTCCGGCCGTCTGGCGGGCTTTGAATATAGCGTGCGATGGCACGGCGGTTTTCCTCCGTCGTACAGCAGAAAAAGATGAGGGCGCGTGAATAGCCGTCCATTTGACTGCGCAGGCGTTTAGAAATGAATTTTTCCATCAAAGCGGCTGCGGGCCTCCTTTCTATATGCAAAGTCAGTGAATTGCACGATACAGGTAGCGTCCCCCAAATCGCTTTTTTCAAACACCCAGTGGATGGAAAATATGGTGAGGTGTGTTAAATTTTCCAGATTGTGGACATACTACGTTCATCGCGCCGTAAAAAACGGCGGGTATATAAAAAAGCATCACACAAAAAAGCAATGTATTTTCATGCTGTTTTGTGTAAAAAAGAGAAAAGGAGGAAATGCGATGAAATGGTTGGCCGCCCTTTTAACGATTTCACAGGTATGGCTGGGTTCGTCTGGCATGACAACCCCTACACCCGTGTTGCCGTCAACGGACGCCCCCTGGCCCATGGCTACAGAACAGCCGGCCGCTACGCCAACGGAAACCCCGTTGCCAACGCCATCGTCCACACCTACTATACAGCCCGAAAAACAGGAGGCTGATACCCAGCAGGCGGACGAACAACCTGCTGGACAGAACGCCTATACGCAGGACGATATTGATGAATTGGCCCGCATCATCTATTTTGAAGCGCGCGGAGAAAGCGACGCAGGCAAGCTGGCTGTCGCCAACGTAGTGTTGAACCGGGTGAAAAGCGCCCAGTGGCCCAATACCATCCGCGGCGTGATTTACCAAAAGGCGCAGTTCACACCCACGCAAAGCCGCGCATACAAGCGTACGGCGATTCCGGATGCATACCGGCAAATCGCGTTGCGTGCACTCAATGGTGAAAGCGCCGTCTGCTGTGAACACGTGACCTATTTCAGTCAGGGCAAAGCCCGGTATATGCAGGCCCCGTTCAAGCTGGGCCACCACTGGTTCGGGCATTGCCAGACATGTGGACAGACGTCTTAAGACTGAATATCAAAAAAGCCCTTCGGGGCTTTTTTTGATGCATGCGATGAGCCAAGTTCCATGCCACGGCGTGGACAGAACCACATCCTGTAACGCCGATGTACCTGAAGCGGCAACCCATTACGCATGCGTTTCACGATTGAGCGAACGGCGTCGCGGCATCTGGCGTCGATGCAGTCTTTCTCTTTTTTTCTGTTTCCGCCAATCGGCTGCACAATAACCAGCAACATGCCCACCATGCCAGCGGCAATTCAGGCACTTTTCACTTCTGTGGTTTTAGGCCGGACGGATATAGCCGGTGATTTTTGTATCAGGCCCATTCTTCTGTGCTACATTGCTGTATGTACCGCGGCACAGCGAATCCAACGCGTCGGCAACCTGCTGCCGCTCCCGCTTCGCGCATGATGCCCTGCAGGTGTTGTGTACCAAAAGCCATACCTCGCCCTGGACACCAGTGATGTGCAGCTACTGACAAAGCCCGCTATATATGACAGTCTGACCGATGCACAACAGGCCGTCGATTCAATATATCACCCACACCGGCCAACCCGCTTTGGGGAATATTTTTAATTCCTTTGACGGATATATAAATAAAAATATATGGATTAAAACATTTAATCGATTTTACAGAAAGCAAAAGGGCGTTTTAAAACACCCTTTTGCCCCAACCCCGGCGACGCTCTCACATTTCCTTTTCAAAGCGAATGCGGTAATATACCGCAGAACCGACAACAAATAAATACGCAATGACAAACGGCACAATCAACGTGAAGGAAGTCCCCATCAGCGCAAACGCCACCATCAGCGCACCGAACACCACCGTCATGCAATCATACCCCTTGGCTTTTGCGCGGTTGCTCAGCGCAACATTGCGTTCATCATTAACCTCCACCTGCTGCCGTCGGGCAAAGTCGGGATAACGGCGCATCACATGCCGGTTATACAGACTGCCTACCCCCTGGCCAAACAGCCCGCAGCCCAGTCCGATACAGATATACGGCAGGGCCCGCATGATGCCCTGGGGGGCCTGCAGCGTACGAACCCAGAACAGCCCCAGCCCCGCCAGCGCCAAGCCGATTGCAAGCCATAGCGCCCCTTTGTTTTGTTTCATATTGACTCCTCCTCATCGATAAAAATTGCTTCAATCCGCATATGGAAATACCGCGCAATCTTAAATGCCAGCACGAGCGACGGATTGTAGCGCCCGTTTTCCAGCGAACCAATCGTCTGTCGCGAAACGGACAGCGCGGCTGCCAGCTCCTCCTGGGTGATACCATGCGCCTTGCGGATTTCCTCCAGCCGGTTTTTCATCCGATGCCTCCTTGAATGGAAAGTTTGCTTTCCATTTCTAAGGATAGCAAGCCGTCTTCAAAATGTCAAGTAAACTTTCCATTTTTGTCTGCATAGGGCGATGAAATGCTTTTACAAAAAACAAATGGGACACCTTATGCAGGTGTCCCAGAAGCAAACCCGTGTGCTTATTTTTTATATCCGCATTTGGGGCAAACGCCGTCATTATTCAGTGCAATGCCACACAATGGGCAGCGTTCGATGTTATTCTTTGTTTCAAACTCCGCCGAAGCCGCATTTACGCCGCTGGTAAAGGTAATTTTCGCAATGTTCAGTTTTTCCTTAAGGAGCGCATATACTATTTTAATCATACCTTCAACCGTCATCGTCTCTTTTGTGACGACAAGCCGGCATTCCGGATAGGCCGTTGCAAGTTCCGTTTGGAAGGCCGGCCCTTTCATTTGGTTTTGCGGCGCCCCATCCCGAATTCCTTGCTTCTCATATACCTGAAGAATGGCGGGCAGCAACGGGTCATCTTGACGCAAAATCAGCGCATGGTCAAAGTTTTTCAATACTTCCCATGCTGTTTTCTGTATTTCATTACAGGGAAATACCATATTGACCCCATCGTTGAGCGAATCCTCAACTTCGATGGTCAGCACACCTGTATGTCCATGCAGATATTGCGCTTCCCCCTTAAATCCATAAAAACGGTGAGCGTACTGTAAATCTAGCGTTGTAATGCTTCTCATTTTTCGTTCTCCTTTTTTTGATTTTATTGATGGGTATTCACCCATTGATTTTAAATAGTAATTATTATTGTTATTATTAATATAGCCTCTTCTGTATTCGTTGTCAACTATCTTTATAAAAAAATAATGCAGATTATTTGAAAACACTGGGGATTCTGCAACGGCTGTTAGCTATCCGCATCTATTACCAGTCAAAAATGAAGGTACTAGCATTCCCTAGGTCCACATGTTTGATGGAAAAAGAACGAGCCGGATGGCTCGTTCTTCGTTTATTATGACCGTACGCGTTGGCCACAACGCTGACAGAACCGCTGTGTTTGATTGAGCTTTTGCCCACAATATGGACAAAAGCGAATGGGCAGCGTCTCCGTTACCACTGTATCAACGGGTGGTGCCGCGCATTCCTCCGCCGCCTTTTCAGCGGCACAGCAGACGGTGGCCGCTCCCTCGCCCGCCATTGATTCCGGTTCGTTCTGCAAATCGCACGCTGTTTGAGACGAAGCTTGCGGTGCACATTCCATATCCGAGCCTGCCTGCGCCGATGTTTTCAGCGCGCATGACCGGTCCGCTTCTTCGTCCAATACGGACGATTCCGGTTCGGACGCAGCGGGTTCGCCGGTTTCCGCCTGCGCCTGATGAAAAAGTGAAGCAGTTTCCTCTGGCTGGCTGGATCCTGCCCGGATAGGCTTTGGCGGCGTATAAGGTATGTACGCAGGTGCTTGCTCCGCCTGCTGCTCTTCCTCACCCGCTTGCATGCCGCGTACCAGATAGGCAATCAAAAAGAGGAGCATCACAGCCACTACGCCAATTATAATCCAAATCCAGCTCTGGCTTTGCGGCTGGATATCCGCTGCCGCCGCCTGCGCAGGCACGCCCCACAGGCACAGGCCCACGCACGCGAGCAGCCCTGTGCAGTATGTCATACGATGTTTGTTTTGCATGGGTTTTTCCATCCTCCGTCCATTTGTATGATAATTCGGCAGCCTTGTGCCGCATGTTTCCTGGTCTGTAAAAAGAAAAGAGGCGCAAGGGGGGCTCACACCTCTTTTCTACGAACGGCTGCGTGATGGGGGACGCAGCAGGACAGTAAGCAAGTTTATTGGGCACGCGCGATGGTAAAGGTGAAGGTTGCACCTTTGCCGGGCGTGCTCTGCACGCCGATGGTTTCCCCCAAAAGGCCCATGATTTCGCGGGCAATGGAAAGCCCCAGCCCCGTGCCGTGGCCGGTATGGGCTTTATCCGCTTTATAGAAACGTTCAAAGACGTTGGGCAAATCCTCTTTTTCGATGCCGCATCCCGTGTCACGAACGCTGACCAGTACGCGGTCCGCCTCCTCGTGCAGCTCAATATACACCGTGCCGTCTTCGGGGGTGAATTTAAACGCGTTGTCCAGCAGAATGATAAGCACCTGTTCGATGCGGTCGCTATTGGAATAGACGATGGGGCTTTGGGCAGGCATCTGCACGCAGAGATGGATATCCATCTCATCCGCCATGGTCTGATAGCGCATTTGCACATCCTGCAGCAGCGGCGTGAGGGAAAAGGCTTCCTTTTTCAGGGCGACGTTGCCGCTCTGCAAGCGCGAAAGCTCCAATAAATCGTCAATCAGCCGCGAAAGGCGCATGCATTCGCGCAGGATATAGCCATAATAGCGCGTCCGCGCTTCCGGCGTTTTAATCATGCCGTCGTTGAGCGCTTCTGTCAGCCCGCGAATGGAGGACAGCGGGGTGCGCAATTCGTGTGAAACGTTGGCGACATAATCCTTGCGCGTCTGTTCCAGCCGTTCGGTTTCGGTGATGTCGTGGAACAGCGCAACCGTGCCTGCGCATACATCCCCTTCCATCAGGGGCGTGGCAATCATGCGCAACCAACGCCCATGAATGCGCTGTGTTTTTTCCATCGGTTCACGGTTTTCGCGGACGGTTTGCATATCCTCCGTCAAGCCGGCAATCAACTGCATGGCGGTTTCGTCATCCGTCTCGCCGTCACCGCGGAGCATCTGAATCAGCGCCGGGTTGACGTGCGTCACCTCTCCGTTGCTGTCCAATGCCAAAAGCCCTTCGGTGATGCCGTCAATCAGCTGCTGCAGCCGGTTACGTTCCAGGGTGAGCATGTCGATGGATTCACCCAGGCGTTCGGACAAATAATTGAGCGAATGCGCCAGTTCGCCTACCTCGCCCGGCATGGATTCATCCGCACGGACGGTAAAATCTCCATTGGCCATGCTCATCGCGATGTCGCGCATTTGTAAAATCGGCTTACCAATCTTGCGCACGGCAAAATACAGCGGGATACATAACACGATATACACGGCCAGCAGGCAGAATACAAGCACTTTGTTGATGCTGGTCAACGGCTGACGCAGCATGGAATACGGCATGGTCAGCACGACAGCGCCGACCGTCTTGACGCCCTGCCCGTTGGCATTGGTGGCCACCACCGGCACGCTGACGACCAGATAGTCGCCCGTTTCGCCTTCCACCTGGGTGGTGCTTATCACATCATGCCCTTTTTTCATGGCCTGCAGCGCGGTGCTGGTGGTCAGGGCAATCATTTCATCGCTATTGGCTTCAAAGGGAAACTCGTTGCGCGATTGTGAAGAGTAGAGAATCAAATCGCCGTTGGTATCATAGATTTGCAGCTGTGTGCCAGTCAGCGCGCCGGAAATGGCCATAGCGCGCTGAAATTCACGCAGGTTAATCTGCATGTTGTAATATTGCAGATAATATTCTGCGACTACATGCGCGCGCGGGCGCAGCTCGTCCGCCTTTTCATTGGCAAACACCGGCGCGGACGCGGTGAAAAACAACACGCCCGTCATCAGCGCCGTGATGGCAATGCTCAGCAGCAACAGCAGCAGCACGCGTTTGAGAAACGCGGAACGCTTCATGCATTGACCTCAAATTTGTATCCTACGCCATAAATGGTGCGGATGCCCCACGGGACGTTTTCCTGCGGCAGCTTTTGGCGGATGCGTTTGATTTGCGTATCCACCGTGCGCGTATCGCCGAAATAATCATACCCCCAGATGCGCGAAAGAATCTGTTCGCGGTCAAACACCTGCCCCGGATGTGAAGCGAGAAAATGCAGGATTTCCACTTCTTTGGGCGTGCACTGCACATTTTGTCCATTGACCTTCACTTCGTAATGGTTGAGGTTGATTTCCAGCCCTTCGTAGCGAATTACCGGCGAAGTCCCCTGTTCCTTAACCTCTGTCATCCGGCGCAGCACCGCTTTGATACGCGCCACCACTTCGCGCGGCGAAAAGGGTTTGACAATGTAGTCATCCGCACCCAGTTCCAGCCCCAGGATTCGGTCAATCTCTTCGCCTTTGGCGGTGAGCATGATGATGGGCACGCTGGAATTTTTGCGGATTTCACGGCAAACGTCGATGCCGGACATTTTCGGCATCATCAAATCGAGGATAATTAAATCCGGCGTTTCGCTCTCCTGCATCTTCAGCGCCTGTTCGCCATCATAGGCCGAAACGTAGGTGAAGCCCTCCGCTTCCAGGTACACCCCCAGCGTTTCATGCACCATGGGCTGGTCATCACAAATGAGAATATGTGGTGTTGTCTGCGACATATCAAACTGCCTCCCCATCGAGATGGTTCTCAAAGTTTCTACTTTATTTGTAGCACAATGCCGGCTGGGTTTGCAATGCACACAACGCAAGTGTCGCAAAGGTTTTCCTGGTTTTCCACAATGCTGCCATGTTTGGCAGGGATACAAGGGGTTATTCCTGGCGCAGCTGCCTGACAGAAGCAAAAAAAGCGTCCGGTGGACGCTTTTTCCTTTTTTCTATGGGGTGGGCAGCCGCCAGCCGGACTGCCATTTTTGCACGATGGCACGCAGAAAAAATTCGGCGGGACCGTTGGGCTTGATAATCTGTACGGCCCGTTCCAGCGGCACCCAAACGGCATTGTCCACTTCTTCGGTCATGCCGGACAAATCCTCGCTTTGCGAAAGCGAAACAAAGTTGAGCATCAGCGTGTTGGATGGTTCGAAAAAACAGCTTTGCATGTACCGATAGGATATGACGGTGAGCCCAACTTCCTCGCGCACTTCGCGCACCAGCGCCTGTTCGGCGCTTTCACCGCGGTTGACATAGCCCGCCAGAAGGATATAATCCTTGCGTCCATATTGCTGAAGCAGCAGCACGCGGTCCTGCGCAGGGTTGAGCAGGGCCGTGCTCATTGCCGTGTTATAGATGGGGAACCGATAGGCCTGACAGGCTGGGCAATACGGCACAAGGCCCTCGCCGGCAAGCGCCCTGTGTTCCAGCCTGGTTCCACATTGATAGCAAAATTCCATTTGTGCGTGCATGATATACAGCCGCCTCCTTCTTCCCTGCGCATTATACACCCTGCCGCCCGCGCTGCGTCACCTTTTTTGCGGCAAAAAGCGCCCGGCAACACCAGGCGCTTTCTGCGTTTTGAGGGGTAGTGTATTGTAAAGAGGGAATGGCGTTTTATTTGACGGTTACGTATTTTTCATCCGTCACAATGGCCTGGCCTTCGTCGCTGAGAATCCAATCGATGAATGCCTGGGCATCTGCATTGTTGGCGCCTTCTTTGGTAATCAGCAAGAACGGACGGGCGATTTTATAGCTGCCATCTTTAACCGTTTCCGCCGAGCAGGTCACACCGTCTACCTGCACTGCTTTGACGTCATCACCCATGGAGCCGAAGGAGACATAGCCGATGGCGTTGGCATTGCCTTTGACCGTTTGGATAACGCCGGAAGTTGCATCCATCACCGCTGCGTTCTTTTCATCGACCAGCGTGCCGTTTTCCCCTTCCAGGCCGAGCAGTTCTTCAAATGCACCGCGCGTACCGGACGAAGCTTCACGAATCACCAGGTTGATTTCCGCATCGTTGCCGCCGACTTCTTTCCAGTTCTTGATTTCGCCTTTGTAAATCTTGGCAATCTGGTCGGTGGTCAGCGCGTTGACCGGGTTGTCTTTGGAAACGATGATGGCGATGCCGTCATGGGCAATCGTGGTGGGAACAAGACCGGTTTCGTCTTCCTTGAGCCCACGCGAGGACATGCCGATGTCCGTGGTGCCCTTCTGCGCGGCGCTGATGCCGTTGCCGCTGCCGTTGCCGGTGATTTCAATCGTCACGTTCGGATGGGCGACGTTGTATTTGTCCTTAAAAATCTGCATCAGCGGTTCGACGGAGGTGGAGCCTTCCACACGCAGCGTTACCGCTTGGCCCGTGGCGCCGTCCGTGCCGGAGGGGCTGGCCGCCGGGTCGCCGCTGCCGCCGCAGCCAGCCATGGCCAGCATAGCCGCCAGGGACAATCCCATTGCTACTACATATTTGCGTTTAAACATTTGTTTTTGTCCTCCTCTTGTTTGGTACGGGTTCATCATAAGGCGGGTATGTTAAGAACATGTTGCGTGATTGTTTTTCCTTGATTAACTTTTGGAAAACAGATGATTTACATATTCGCCTGTTCTTCGCTGCATCATATTGCCGGCGGTATCCGGCGCTGCCGTTATTTTATGGGGGGATTTTGTACCCTTTTTATGAATTTATGGTTTATAATGAAAAAAAACCGCTTGAAAGGAGGCCGCGGCGTGGCAAAGGGGTATCGGACGGGTTCGGTGTCCAAGATGTTGGGCTTAAGCCGCGAGGCGCTGCGCTTTTATGAAAAAAGGCGGGTATTGATGCCAAAGGAGACCGATGTACAAAACGGTTACCGTTATTACCAGCGGGAGGACATGGCACACCTGTTCAAGGTTAAGTACTATCAATCGCTGGGTTTCACGCTTTCGGACATTCGTTCTGATTTCTGGGATTTAACGCTCGCGCAGTGGCAGCAGGCGCTGCGCGCCCAGCGTGCGGAAAAGCAGGCTGAAATCGAACAGATACAAAGCTGGCTGCATGTTACCGAGCAGCGGCTCGATGCGCTCAGCGACCTTTGCCAGCCCGGCGAATTCCGCCTGCAGACACGACCGGCCATGCTGTATTTCCGCCATACCGACGCCGCGGGCAACCTGGTGGACACCGACGCTATGCACGCCCAGACGCACCGCTGGGTGCAGGCTTTTCCCATGGCGCAATACGCGTTCCGCTGCCCGCCCGAACGGCTGGATACTTTGGAAGCAACGGACAGCGCGCACATGCTGGCCTGGGGATTCTGCATCCGTCCGGAGGACGCCGCACGCTGCGCGTTGCCGCAAAGCGAAGCGGTCTCCTATTTGCCGGCTTGCCTGTGCGCCCGCGTGATGCTGAACCTGAATACGCACATCCCGATGGATTTGCGGGCACTGGGGCCGCTGGTGCAGTCCATCTGCCGCACGGGGCTGCACATCAACGGCGATATTCTGGGCATGTGGCATGCCACGGTCAAGCAGGGCAACGGACATGCCAAATATTATGAAGTGTTTGTGCCCGTGCAAACGAACGGATAAGGAAAAACAAAAAACGCCTGTATCAAACAGGCGTTTTTGTTTTTATACGGGTTGGGACGGCTCATCTCCAAAAAAATCACGGAAATGCGGCAATCCTTCCGCCCAGGTGCAAAACGTCTGCCATTCCGCCAATTTATGTGTACGCCGCGCCTGTGCCATACGAAAGACAGCCTCATAATTCATGGTGCAGGTACGCATCTGTTCATAACTGCTAGGCAACAACTGAATCAAACTATACCAGGCCTGCCTATCCGCCTGTTCTACATACTGCAGGCGCAGTTGCTCGAGCACCTGCACATAAGCGGACAGCGCGCGCTGCGCCTGTGTATTCAACTGGTCGGTACTGAAATCCGTCAGCGTGATGGGACGGGCATGTATACGATGCATGGTGCTGGTGGAATTGGCCGCCGTGCCAATTTTATAGGTATCAAACTCCTTCCACCAATACAGCGGCGCGGTGATATCCACGCAAATAAAGATTTGCCGCAGAAACTTGCGGTGGTCGCTGCCAGCGCGGCACAGCCGCTGTGCCAGAGCGCGGTCATTGGGCCCCAGCACAAATGTACCGTCGGCACGGGTATAGCTGTCCATCCGCGCCCAGCTGTTCTTTGGGTTGCGGGCGCCGCGCAGCGCGTGTTCGAAATTCATGACACTGGTGTTTTGCAGACGAATCATGCCGTTTCCTCCTCGGGGGAGAGCAAGGCCCGTAAGGTGCGGTGGATATCCCCACGTAGGCAAATGCTCTTTTGTGCCAGGGCCGCCGGCACAGCCGCCTCGTGCTGGTTGAGACGTATGAGCGTGGCGTGCTTGCCCTGAAAGGTGAACTGTTCAAATGGATAGCGGATAATGCCCGGGGTGTTGAAGCCCACGCCCAATTCCAGATAGACGATACGCGTTTTAGCAGTGCGCTGCAGAAAACAAACATAGCGCTGGTAGGCGGCCTGCCAGCCCGCATCCTCCACAAAGGTGCTGTCGGCACGCAGATTCATCGTCATGGGCGCACCGCATACCGGACAGCGCGGAATTAGTTCAGTGGGAACGCGCATGTTCGTTTGCTGGACCACCATCGCGCGGATGGTGCTTTCATTGTCATACGTATTTGCATGACAAGGGACGGAACACTGGAACAGACCGTAGTCCCCCTGCGTATAAAACAGGCGCTGTTTGTCAAAGCCAGCGAGCTGGAACTGGTGGTCGACATTGGTGGTCAGGACAAAGATATCCTTTCCCTGCACCAGTGAACGCAGGCGTTCATATACGGGCTTGGGGGCCTTTTGATAACGGTTGATGAAAATGTATCGGCTCCAATAAGCCCAGTACTCCTCCGGGGTGGGAAACGGATAGAACCCGCCGGCATACATGTCCGGAAAATGATAGCGTGCGATAAAGTCCGCAAAATATTGTTCAAAACGGCGGCCGGTATAGGTCAGCCCGGCGGCCGTGGACAGGCCCGCGCCCGCCCCGATAAGCACGGCGTCGGCATCCGCAAGCGCCTGCCGCGCAGCATGGACATTGGTTTGTTGCGTCATCAAAGCGCCTCCTTGTATAAAAGTTTTCGGTAGATGGCTTCATCCGTTGCGGAGAAAACGTTAAACACCACCTGCAGTTCCGGATGGGCGGTGCAGAAAGCACGTACCGTTTCCACCGCAATCTGCGCTGCGGGTGCGGGCGGGAAGTGAAATACGCCCGTGGAAATGCAGCAAAAGGCGATGCTGCGGCACCCATGCTGCAAGGCCGATGTTAAGCAGGCGCGATAGCAAGCCGCCAGTTGACGGCGATGCACGCCGGTCAGCGGGCCCTCCACCACCGGCCCGACGGTGTGCAACACATAGCGGCTGGGCAGATTGAACGCCGGGGTGACAAAGGCCTCGCCCGTGCGGGCTGGCCGGCCAAGCTCCTTCATCAGCGCGGCACACGCCAGGCGCAGCTGGACGCCGGCAAAGGTGTGGATGGCATTATCAATACACGTATGACAGGGTACAAAACAGCCGAGCATCTGTGCATTGGCTGCGTTGACGATGGCATCGGTCTGCAGCGTGGTTATATCGCCGCGCCAAAGATAAAGGTTTTCCTTTACAGGGGTCAGCGCGGCCAATGGCGTGATGCCCTTTTCATCCAGGGCCTGTTTGAGATAGGCATCCTGCAAACGCAAAAATGCCGGGTTGGCCGGCCAGGGCGGACGCACATTGCACAGGGCGCGGAACCATTGTTCCTTTTCTTCCGGCGTACAGGCACGCGGAACCGGGCGCCCCTGTTCCGTTGCCAGGATTTGTATCAAATTCTCCAATCGTTGTTCCTGCGTCATGGCGCTCCTCCTTCTGTTCCCATGTATAAACGAATGCCGCAAAAAAGAAAAGTACGCACTTTTTTCTCCCCAGGTTTCCTGCATGAAACCTTTGTCGGCAGGGTTCGTTGGCCAAAAACAGAAGAATTTTCCTAAAAAATGCCCTTTGGCAACAAAAATAATTTCCCCCTTGACTTCCAACTTACTTGGATGTGTATGCTGAACACAAAAGAAGCGCAAGGAGGAATGTGACATGGCGACAATGCGCATCGGCGCAATCACCGGCGTCGGGCAGACGGAATTGTTAACCGTCGAACGGCCCGTGCCGAAAAAAGGCGAAATCCTGGTGCAGGTCAAAGCCTGTGCCATCTGCACGCAGGAACAGCGGGTGTTTCGCGGCATCACCAAACCGGAGCTCCCCTTTTTGGGCGGGCATGAAGTTTCCGGCGTCATCGCCGCCCTGGGTGAAGGGCTGGCGGAGGACTGGACGGTTGGCCAGCGGGTGGTCGTGCGAAAATTCGCTTCATGCGGCGTGTGCCACTTCTGCCGGATTGGACGGCCGGACCAGTGCATCCGGCGCGAACGCGTCAACGACCCGCTCAATGCCGGGCTGGGGGAATACATGGCCCTGCCGGAGGAACAGTTCTTCCCCTATGACGGCACGCTGACTTTTGCCGAAGCGAGCCTGGGCGAGCCGGTGGCATGCGTGCTGCACAGCATCGACCAGTGCCGTATCGATATCGGCGACGATATGGTGATTATCGGTGCGGGCATCATGGGCATGCTGCATCTGCAGATTGCCAAGCTGCGCGGGGCGCGCGTCATCATGGCGGAAATCGACCCTGTCCGCCGGGCGCTGGCCAAGGAGCTGGGCGCAGACGAAGTGTTTGACCCTTCGCAGGTGGACCAGGTGGAAACCGTCAAACAACTGACGCAGGGGCGCGGCGCGGATGTGGTCGTCAACACGACCAGCATTTACGAAGTGGCCCAGCAGGCGATGGCGATGTCCGCCCCCACCGGACGGACAATGATGTACGCTTCCATGCACCCGGACACGCCGGTGCCGGTCAAACTGGGAGAAATGCACAACCGGGAGACGCAGATGATTGGAACCATCAGTTCCACCCCGAACGATTTCCGCCGTGCAACCAAGATTTTGCAAACGCATATGATTAACGTCAAACCCTTGATTGCGCACACCGTACCGCTCAGCCAATTCCAGCACGCGATGGAGCTGGCCACCCCGGGCACGTACCGTGTCGTCGTAACCATGGGCGAAGAAGAATGAAAATAGCATAAAGGAGGAACCTTGACATGAAATTTGGATACTTTAGCGTCCGTACGGACAACCTGGCTGCTTCGTTCTCGTTCTATACCGACATACTGGGCTTTACGGAAACCGAACGATTTACGCCCAGCCCGGGCGTGAATATCATTTTCCTCAAGCTCGGGGAAGTGACGATGGAACTGTATGAATCACCCGGCACGTTCACCAAGGGCGAAGGCAGCATCCCGATGTTCGGCCTGTTTGTCGATGATTTGGAAGCGGCGATGCAGACCGTCAAAGACGCGGGTTATGAATGGATTAACCCCGCACCGGTGCCCGCCTGGGACGACGGCATCCGCATGATTGGCGTGCGCGGGCCCAGCGGCGAACATGTCAAGCTGGTACAGAAACAAAAATAACATTCGCTTTTTCTCTCTCATCTCTCTCAATAAGGAAGGGGACGGTTTGGCGGCCGTCCTCTTTCCTTTGTCCCGCGTGCGATGACATCGAAAAAAAGAACCGCTTTTAAGGCGGTTCTTTTTTGTTCTGCATGGAATGAGACGTCATTGGGTCGGGCGGTTATGTTTGCCCAGCGTGCTTACCGGCTACAACCGGTACGTCTGCGCGCCAGGTGCCACGCGCCTGCCACCGCAGCCACGCCTGCCGCCAACAGTGTCAGCGCCAGCCAGGGCGCCGTTCCCCCTTGCCCTGTTACGGGAATCGCCGGTTGAGGAATACGGGTATTGGTAATCGTCCAGCTCTGTCCCTGGGCGGTGACAGCGCTTGTATAGCCGTCCGGCACGGCGGTTTCGCGCACCGTCCAGGTAAAGGTCGTGGGGTCCTGGTCGGCGTAATCTACGTTCCAGGCATACGCCCATTGTGTCTGTGCATTTAGAGTAACGGTATCATACAGCGTGCCGTTGCAGAAAATGCTGACTTCGATACTTTCCGGGCGCTCGGAGGGGTCGTCCTTTTCCCAGCGTTTTTCCACCGTAAAGGAGGCCGCGCCGCGCGGAAGCACTGGAGAGGCGACACGGTTGACAGCCTGCGAACCATCGTTGAATACAGCATCGCCCAGGTTGGTATCAAACAGGCCGGCCGGATATGCCCCGCCTGCATCCGGTTTGAGATTTTCCTTAAAGAAAAGGGTATGTTCGGCATACGGTTGACCCGTAATCGTCCAGGTCAGAGTGGTGTTGCCTTGCGCATCCTGGCCAATGACCACATCGCCCGCAGAGGCTTGAATGCTCGTTTCATCCAGGATGAAATCCGGATGGATGGTGTCCGTCAAAACGTAGGTGGTGTTTGCATAGTCGATTGCGTCGTTGACCGCCGTGCTAAAGCCCGCCAAATCCGTAGAGGAGAAAATGATATCGGTCAATTTCTGCATATTGGCCATCGAAGAATCCAGTTCGCTCTGCGGTACCTGCTGAAGCACGCTGATAATCTGTACGCCTTCGGCCCGAATCGCGGCCGCTTGCTGTTCACCATAATAGTCGGCTGGCACCTCGCCGGTGCTGCAATAAGGCTGGCCGTCGGAAATGAAGATGACGGTTGTATTGCGTCCCTTATTCTGCTGTACCAGCGTCAAGCCGCCTGCCAGGCCCGTGCTGTAGTTGGTATCGGATTCATAATTGACAACATCATTCCAAATGTAATCAAGCGCTGCATCGGCTTCCCCGTTTTGATAAAAACGGGAGACCGCGCCCTGTTCCTGCCCAAAAGTGGAAAAGGCCACGCGCGTATCCAGGCCGGAGGTCAGCAGTTCCTCAGTGACATCCATCAATTTGGACTGCATGTTGTAGAAATTGGAGTTCATGGCATCCGCGCTGCCAAAGCCGGACATGGAATTGGAACAGTCCACCACAAAAACAAAATCCATTTGCCGGTCGGTCGTATAATACGCTTTGATGAGCACATCGGCGATGGTCGCCTCTTCATCGCTCCATTTGGCTTCCTTGGTCAGCTGTGTGTCGCCCACCTGCTCGGTTGCATTGTCCGCGCCCGTACGGACGGATGTCCAACCCTGCGGGGCGATGGGGTCGATGGGGGTCTGCGGGTCGGTCAAAGCAAAGGTGTTTTGCAGAATGGCTGCTACGCGCGTCAGCACCGCCGATTGATGAACCAGTGAATTGCTGTAGCCCAGTTTGGTCGTATCCGCAATGGTGATGGCCCCGTCCTGGTTAAGGGAATCGCAGCCGGAAAAGGCGTGTGCCCCGACATACCCGCACGACCCGTCGATGTTGACCTTCTTCAGGCCGGTAAACCCGTAAAAGGCATAGTTGCCGATGTAGTTCACGTTTTTCAGCGTGATGGTTTCCACGTTGTTGCCCAGCGTCGTATCGTATATTTTAAACGTGCCTTCAGTGATGGTATCCACATCTTCAATCGTGAGGTTGGTTAACCCTTTGCAGCCGGCAAATACGCCTTCACCCAAGTTGGTGATATGGGACAGGGTCAGGTTGGTGATGGTGGAACTTTGGAAGGCGGCGTCCGCGATATCCGATACATTTTCCAGGGTTAACGTCTGGATTTTGGCCATGTAAAATGCCGCCTGTTCAATCGCGCAATTCTGAATATGCAGTTCCACAATCGGTGCGCCCGCAGCCTGAAATGCATTCTTGCCAATGGATGCGCAGTTGTCCACTTCCACCGTCTGCAATGCGGAATTGAACCCAAACGCCAGGCTGCCGATGGACGTGCAGGTACCAATCTTCACCGTTTGCAGATTTTTAGCATAGGCGAATGCGGACGAACCAATTTTGCCGCAGGTATCAATTTCCACCGTGCGAAGCGGATGATTGCCAAATGGGTTGCTGTTGTCAACAAAGGCTTGATTTTCAATATCCCCGCAGGCGATGATGCGCAGCGTTTGGAGCCCTGTTTTGCCAAATGCACTGTTGCCAATGGCTCCTGCATTTTCAATCACCGCTTCTTTGAGGTTGGTGCATCCATAGAAAGCGCGTTTGCCGATATTCCCGCAGTTAAGCGTAATGCTTGTCAGCGCCGTGCAGTTGTTGAACGCACTGTCGCCAATATTGCCGCAGGTGCCCAGCGATACCGTTGCCAGCTTGCTTTTTCCGGAAAATACCGAAGCAGCCAGGTCGCCGCAGACGCCGATGACAACGCTCTGCAAGCCGCTGCAGTTTGCAAACGCATTGGCCGCAATGTTACCGCAGGTGTTGATTTTGACATCTGTCAGCGCCCGGCAGTTCTGAAACGCGTATACGTCAATCTCCCCGCAGCGTTCCGCCACAAACTGCTCCAACGCGGAACACTGGCCGAAGGCGCGGTTTCCAATGCGTCCGCCGTTTTTTATCTCTACGCTTTTAAGCTTGGTAAAGGAATTGAATGCATAGTCGCCGATATCGGTATTCGCATCTCCATCGACGACAATCTTTTCCGCCAGGTTACGATAAGCCTGATACGGACGGTCGGTATAGGCGCTGGTAAAATCGCCCGTGCTAGCTGTGATGGTCAGGGTCTTGGTATCTTCCTGCCAATAAAAGCCGTCTCCCTGCACGGCGTTTACCGGCGCCGGCACATCGACATGTACCACCTCCTGTGCCGTCTCAGCTTTTTGCGCTGTACGAAATGCCTGTGCCGCCGCAGTCGCCGCAGGCGCAAAGAGTGAAAGCATCATCGCGGCCGCCAGGGCAAATGCAGCGCCTTTCTGTTTGTGTTTCATGTTGTCCTCCTCTCAACGTAAGAAGACTAACGTGTGTATCCCCCGGCCTTCTCCAGCCCCGCCAAGCTGTGCTTGCCGCTTCCAAAAGAACGATATTTTAGACTTTTTCGTGCTTTTACCATATAATACCAATAGACTAATTTTGTTCCCCTATCAGTTTTGTTTTCTGCTTTTTTCTTTCTTATCCGAGGAAGAAAACCATGGTTGTACCACGAGCGATTTTCTCTACTTTTTCCCCAGCAACCTTTTCCGCATAACAAGCAAGGCGCAGGCCCGGGGCCTGCACCTTGCTTGTTCTCTTGTTTATTCGGCAGAGGAAATCGATGCGCGGCCGGCGGCATGCCGCTGCCACCGATACACCGTGCTGCTCATGCCCATCACCGGCGCGCTGAGCAGCGTCCATAAAAAACTGTAGCCTGGACAAATCTGTCCCCACAGGTTGAACGGCAGCGCCCGGTAGTCCCATACCTGCCAGCCCAGCGCCTGATTGACCACGCATCCCACCGCCAGCTCCGCCGCGGTGATAACCGCACCCCCCGCTATGCACCGCGACCACAACGGCCGGCCTTGCATACGTCCGTTGACATGGTGCATGGCCAGCACGCAAACGCCGCCCGTCAGGCCCATGCTCCAATGCGTCCGGCCGCGCCAAAGCAATTCAATGGCGCTGTAGCCGGCTGCCCCCAAGGTAAACAGCGCGCATCGGTTTTTCCCTGTATGGTCAAGGATACATCCCTCCTTTGCATGCGCGCATGCAAAACGGGGCAAACTGTGCCCAGAACGGCTTGGCACCCCTGGCGCGCTTTGTGCATAGGATGCCCTTAGAACCGTTGGATTCATGCAAAGGAGGCGGCTTATACGATGAGCCAACATTATCCATTTTCCCTTGAACCGCTGCCATATGCATACGATGCACTGGCGCCGAATATCGATGCGCGCACGTTGGAATTCCATCACGACAAGCATCTGAAAACGTATACGGAGAACCTCAACAAAACACTCGAGCCTTACCCCGCCCTACATTCCTATTCGCTCGAACAGCTGATTCTATCCGTGCCTGTGCTGCCGGATTCCATCCGCACAGCCGTGCGCAACAACGCCGGCGGCGTGTACAACCACCAGCTCTATTTTGCTTCCATGCGAAGCCCGCGGGAACACAATGAACCGACCGGTTCGCTGCGCAAGGCCATCGATGTGTGCTTCGGTTCCTTCGATGCGTTCTGGCAGGCGTTTGAAAAGGCGGGATTAAGCGTGTTTGGTTCCGGATATGCATGGCTGGTGGCCGAATGCGGCGGAACGCACAAGCTGCGCATCGATACCACACCCAACCAGAATACGCCGCTGGAAACGAACGTCTGCCCACTTCTGCCGATGGATGTATGGGAACATGCTTATTATCTGCAACAGCAAAACCGACGGGCCGCGTATATCGAATTGTTCCGTCCGCTGATTGACTGGGACGTCATTCAACAGCGCTTTGACTCCTGTTGTCAAGCCAAATAAGGAAAGATAAAAAGGCGCATATGTGCGCCTTTTTGTTCGGTGTGCCCTATTCGGTTGCGCGCACCAACGCTGCAATCTGTTCAGCCGCCTGTGCCGCGCTGCGTTCGCTGACATCGATTTTCGTATACGGCATGGGCTGATACAGTGCCAGCCGCGGCAGGCTGCGGGCAATGACATCCTCTTGCCGCACCCCTTGTTCGACATCCAGCTGCAACCGTTGACGCAACGCCTGTTCGGTGCAGGTCAACGTAAAAATGTGCAAATCAAACGAGCAGTCCGGCAGGCGGTCCAGCACCTCCTGCACGATGCGTTCCTCATGCATCACCCAGCCAAAGATGACATAACGCAGCGATGTATGGCGCAGGAAATTGCGCAGCAGGTAGGTGATGTTGTCAATCACCATGTCCTTGTCTGCTTCAGTGGGGCAAAACGGTTCCATTTTCCAGCACCAATCGCCATCCAAATACACGCTGGGCGTCAGTTGTTTTTGCAGTTCCGCACAGACTGTGCTCTTGCCTACACCCATGGTGCCGTGAATAAAAATCAATTGTTTTTCCTGTGTTACCATCGATTTGCTACCTTCTCTGCAAAGCCCAAAAAATCCCGAACGTGCAGCACCGTGCCATCATCCAACACAGCCTTGCCGGTAAACCGGCCAAACACCTGATGCTGGTCGCTGGCAATGAGCAGCGCACTGGTATATGCCGCGCGGTCCAAGATGGGTTGAAAATCCATAATAAACCGGCCATCATCACTGTCAAAATGCCAGGGGGATAAAAAATCATCCTGGCCATCTTTTTGCGGAATGTGAAAGGTGACCTGCGAAAGCTTGTGCGCACGGTGCCGGTAAAACAGCATGTTTTCGCTCGCTGCGCTGGTGTCGCCAAATCCATAGCCAATATTGAACCCGAACGGTTCGCCTTCCAACAGCCCAGAGGCACTGCCCCAATACCAGGTATTCCGGTATGTCCATACACCGCGCCCCCAATCCAGCACGGCAAAGGAATCCGCCGGGTCAAAACGGAGGACGCGCCCATCGAAGCGCACCGTTCCTTCCGCGGGCAGACAGTTGATTTTCTGGTTGTAATAAAAGGCGTGCGGATGGCCGTCAAATGGAGTGGCAATGACCATCGAATCCCCTGCGTGGTCATACAGCGTGATATCCGCTTCAATGAATTTGCCCTGGTAAAAATCATCCATGCGCGCAGTCAAGCGCCGTGTTGTTCCCATATGCGCAAAGCCAAGCGCATAACCTTTTCCGCGCACGCTGACGTCGCCCTTTTCACTGCTGGGCGGCAGGCCCGTTCTCCCAAGCGGCAACAGGCGCATAGGGCTTTTGGTGTGTTGAAATGGGCGTTCAAATTGCAACAGCGAAATGCTGTCCAGCCCCATATAGCCGTTATCCGCAATGGTCAAAGCCAAAGCAAAACGGTCGTTTGCCACCAAATAATAGTCCCATTCCTTGATGCGCAGCGCACTGGCGCGAATCGCGCTGCGGTCATACGCCAGCAACGGGCCTTTGGCATACCCAGGTTCACTGAGCGAACCATCCGCATTGAGCAAGGGCTTATGTTTGGTGATTTCATGCTGCATCCGGCGCCCCTCCTTTTGCTGCGTCCTTCTTTCTTTGAATGTAGCACAGCCGCACCGGTTTGTCGACGGCGCAGCGCGTTGTTTTTTCCTCCGCATATAGGCATATAAAAAGCAGAGCAGTAACGGGAGACTGCTCTGCTTTGGGGGAGTGTGGTAGCCGCCCCTTGCCCCTGGGACGCCTTTCCACAACAAATGCCGAAACCAATCACGCGCGCCGCACCACAGGGGCATGTGCAGCAACCGTGTTTCCATCCACCTTGGGGTTTCATATCTTCAGGAACGCTACGCTGCCCATTTAGTATCCCGTTTTTATGCCAACGTACATCCCTTTTCATCATGCTGTTGTTTACTTATTTTTACCATAACACAAATATGCCTGTTACACAAGTATTCACATTGCTTTCTTTTTGGTTTTTAAACAGAAAACGGCGGCTCTTCCGCCGTCGTTTTCTCTTATTGGGCCGTACGTTCATGGTCTTCCAGCCGTTTTTCAATAAACGCGCCCACTTCTTCCGGGGCAATATGCAGCACAAATGCCAGTTCATCATGCAACATTTTCTGTGCATTGTGAAAAACACGCTGGTCGGCCAGATGTAGTTTTTTGCCCTGGCGCACCTGTTTTTGCTGATGCAGGTACAACGTACGAATCAATTTCACCAGTTCTTCACGGTTCCCGCATTCTAAAATGGCGCGGTATTTTTCACGCCGCAGTTTTTCATCCTCAATCCAGACGGATTCCTCTTCCGGCAAGGCGTCAATCAACGCATCGACCTCTTCCCTCTGCAAAAGCGGCTTCATGCGTGAGCAAAGCGCTGGGTTGCCCACAGGCACAAATACGGTGGACTTGGCATCATACACCGGCCGCAGAATATAATAATCCTGGCGCACACCACCAAATGATTTTTCGCAGATGTCCACAATTTCGCACGTTCCATTCGTTCCATACACCACCACATCGTGAATGGAAAAACCCATCTTGTTTGCCCCTTTCGCGCTTTGACGCATCCCTGTGCGTACCGGTGCCTCCCCCCATGTGCTTTCCAATTATCCTGTTTGTTATTATTTTATCATATATAACACTAAAATGTCATATATCTTTTTATTATTTTTTATTTAATATAAGTACTCCTTTGTGCATCCTTCCGCGTCTCAGTACCACCACCATATACCCAGTGGCAACCGGACAAAGCGTGCATCGCACGCTTCCAGCATGCGCACCACAGTCCCGTGTGTAATACCGGGGATGCATCTGGTTTCAGCGCTTTGCATTCAGAAAAAAATGGAGGGTTCTTACCAGAACCCTCCATCACTCGTCTTGTTTTATTTATTGCTGCGGCGCCAGATTTTCATCGCTTCCGCATCTTTAATCAACTGGTCACGGAAATCCGGATGCGCTACGGAAATAATCGCTTCCGCTTTCTCCCATGTCGACAGACCTTTAAGGTTCACCTTGCCATATTCTGTGACAAGGAAATGGATATTGGCTCGTGTATCGGTGACAATCGACCCCGGGGCCAGCGTCGGCACCAGACGGCTCTTGAGTTCGCCATCTTTGGTTTTAAATGTAGAGGAACAGCAGATGAAGCTCTTGCCGCCTTTGGACAAATACGCGCCCAGCACAAAGTCCAACTGTCCGCCTGCCCCACTGATGTGTTTGAGTCCGGATGATTCCGAACTGACCTGACCAAACAAGTCCACTTCCACCGCGTTATTGATAGACATGAAGTTATCCAGCGCAGAAATGGTTCGCACATCGTTGGTATAGTCCACCGGCGCGCTCATACATTCCGGATTATCGTTGAGGTAATCATACAGCTTTTGCGTACCTGCGGCAAACGCGTAGGTCTGGCGGCCTTTGTCAATGTTTTTGCAACGGCCGGTAATTTTGCCGGCGTTGGCAATATCGACAAATGCATCCACATACATCTCCGTATGTACACCCAGGTCCTTCAAGTCGGATTTAGCAATCAGCGAACCGACTGCATTCGGCATGCCGCCGATGCCCAGCTGCAGGCAGGCGCCGTTGGGAATTTCCTCCACAATTAGTTTGGCGACCGCTTCATCTACTTCCGTTGCAGCGCCACCGCCACCCAGAATGCCCATTGGCGGATTGTCACCTTCCACAATCATATCCACTTGCGAAATATGGATGCAATCCTCCTTGCCGCCCAAGCAACGCGGAACGTTTTGATTCACTTCCACGATGATGACCTTTGTATTTTCACACATCGCCATCATATGCGAAGCACTCGGCCCAAAGCTGAAATAGCCATGCTCGTCCATCGGCGCAACCTGGAACATCGCCACGTCGTTGGGGACAACGTTTTCCCGATAGTAACGCGGCAATTCCGAATAGCGGATGGGGGCATAAAATGCCATGCCCTGGTTAATCATCTTGCGTTCCAAGCCGCCCATATGCCAGGAGTTCCAGGTGAAATGCGCGGGCGCGTTGTCCACCTGGCTGATTGCCAGCGGCCAGAGCGCGATGCCGCCGCGCAGCTTGACGTCCGTCAGTTCATCGGCACGCTGGGCCAGCGCCTTATCCAGCGCAACCGGATGGCAGGCGCACCAGCCGTAATCGACCCAGTCGCCGCTTTTCACGACCTTGACCGCTTCTTCGGCGGTCGTCAATTTGCGTTGATATTCCGCTTGAAAATCCATTTGCTTCCGCTCCTTATATCATTCTTTTCAATAGATTGACGTTGTTTGAAATTCGTTCAAAGCATATCATATTGTGATTTTTTTGTCAAGGCAATCTGTACGTTTCGTCTCTCGCCCTATCTTACCCCGGTGCACCCGCCAGCACTCCCTTTCCTAACAATGAAAAAAAGGAGCGCTGCTCCTTTTATCCGATTGCATAGGGCTCATGCTGACCAAATTTCAGTTGATGTGGCGCATGGTTACGGCGCTCATTTTCCGGTGGCAGCTGCATATAGTCGCCATATTGACATGTCAAATACCGGTCATAACCACTTAAGACCTTCACTGGCAGCCCCTCAAACGGAAAATCAAGTGTATGATACAATTCCTTCTCATACACGAGCACCCGTTCAGGATATAAATACGCCAGGTCCGTATATAACCCTGTATTCTCCTTATTGTATTTCTCCGCATTGCGGCAGTATCGCTTATAGAGCCATTTTTTCGAAACACAGCATACAACAAGGCCTGCATGAATGAGCTTGCAGCCGATGCGCGCCAACGTTCTCTTCCAGCCTGTAAGCGTGTTGGGTAAGGTCGGATGCCATAACACCGCAACACAATCAGCCGTGCCCAAATCCACGCCTTACGTATTTGCTTGCGGCGAAGCTTTTTATCTATCGGTACTTTATCATAGGGAAATAAATCAATAAAAATTCCCGGTTTATATGTGCATTGTTTATCGGTATCTGCAACAAAAACTGTGCCCTTTTTCGACATACGGCCAAACATAAGCGTATAACCCGCCGTATTCAGCGGTGTCAACAGGTCATATTTATCAGCCATTTCTTGTTCTGCAAATTGCATAAATTTTTCATAGTCGGCGCGTGGAAAACAAATATCAATATCGTCATCCCAGGGAATAAAGCCCTGATGCCGAATAGCACCTATCGCCGTTCCCCCGGACACAAAGTAGTTCAGGCCATGTTTGCGGCACAAGGCATCCGCATCTTTAAGTATCTCAAGTTGAACTTGGTGCAGGCGTTCCAATGTAGCGGGGTCGTATTTTGAAAAGTAGTTTATCATTTGTTTGCCTCTTCTGCCATTAAAATCTTTATCGTTCTATCCAGCCCTGTTTGAATTGTCTGCACGGGCATCCAGCCTAACGACTTAAGCTTACTACTATCCAAAATTGCTGTCATGGCTTTAGAAAAGCCTTCCTTTTCTAAAGCATCAGGAAGCGCGAATACAACTTTTGTCCCAGCCACATTGGCCAAAATAGCCGCTAAATCTCTCAATGTAATATCAGACCGTGTATCCGAGACATTGTACGCCTGCCCGTCCTCTCCCCGCAGCAAGCCAGTCAGCAGTGCGCTGACTGCATCTGCCGCATAGATGTAAGAAAAGAACTGCGTGCCCTCACTTTTCAGCACAATATTTTGCCGATGTACCGCATTACTGATAAATTGGGAAAGCGCCTTACTATCTGTGGACAATACGGTTGGACCATATACCCGGCAAAGACGCATCGTCACCGTCTGGATTCCGTATGTACTTCGATACGCCTGACACAGGGTTTCTGCTACCCGCTTACCTTCCGGATAACCTGCCCGCAATGTATTGCAGTCGATATAGCCCATATCCGTTTCGCAAAAAGGTTTACCTGTTTCATTCTCTCCATATATCTCTACAGAAGAGAGCAAGCACACCCGTTCTGTCTTATGTAGACGTGCCGTCTCCAACAATTGCTGCATCCCAATTACATTGGCCGTTATCGTTCCAATTGGGTCGCTCGCATACGCTTTAGGGTGTGTATTGCTGGCTGCATGAACAATAAAATCTATAGGCTGTTCTGTCTGTAAAGGCTGGCATACATCCTGTGCAAAAAAGGAGAACAGAGGATGGTCCCAACAATATGCAAAACGCGACTGCGCCCGTTGTTCTGAACGTGCCATAGCCAGTACGCGAATATGGCCGTGCATCAGTAGTGCATCGACCAGGCAGGAGCCAATCATTCCTGTCGCGCCGGTAACCAGTACGGTCTTCCCCTCCAGCTTCTTCCAGGGGAGCTCACCCTGCGCAATATTTTGTATGTCTTGCCGGTATAGGGGATGCCTCCAAATTTCTGTCATTTCAACCAATCTACTTTCTCACAGCACAGGAGCGATTGGAACAGGTCCAAGTCCTCCACCGTCGTAATTTTCATATTTCGTTCCGATCCTTTTGAAAAATGAATGGGCTCTCCAAGCTCACACATCAACGTACAGGTGGCCACCGTGTTTACAATTCCCCTCTGATGTGCCTGTTCATGCGCCCAAAGCAATTTTCCCATCGGATAGGTGTGCGGGGTCTGCGTACGCATCAACTCATCACGGTTGAGCATCTTGCAAGACGTCTGTTTATCTGCGCTGACAAAAACGGCTTCCGTACAGGGAATCGCCGCAACAGCACTGCCATGCAGGCTGCATTGCGCAAGGCTATCCGAAATAATCTCTGCCGAAACCAATGCCCGGTTACCATCATGAATCAAGATGATATCTGTCTCGTCATAATATTTTTGTAGCTCCACCAGCCCATGATAAATGGATTCTTGCCCTGAGCAGCCTCCTGAAACGACATGCCTGAGCTTGGTGATATTAAATTGCTTCGCATAGGCCCACAACACATCATGCCATCCATCCAGGCAGACTACACAAATTGCATCGATATTGGGATGGTTTTGAAACGCCTGCATTGTATAGATAATGACCGGTTGATTGTTAACATGGATGAACTGCTTCGGAATATCTTGATTCATCCGTGTTCCACTTCCACCAGCAGTTAAGAGTGCAATATTCATAGCATCCTCCTATTTTATAAAGTATGCAGGCAAGTGCAAGGAAACATTCCTTTGATTTTAATGCATATTGAACGAAATGATAGACCATTTCATTCATCAGGATTTTATGCCACACCACTCAAAATGAGTGGCGTTTTCTTTTGTATTATATTACTCGCGGCAAAGCCAGAAATGGTCTACTTTTCTCGTAATTATAGCAGAATGTCATATAAGTGTAAATAATTTGTAAAATTACGGTAAAGACGAAAATTTGCATCGAAGTTTCCCCCTTATTTTAGGTCATCTTTACTGAACGCATGTAGCCCTTCCTGCGGACCATTGAGCATCTGGCACAGCAGTTCGATTCCCTTGCGGCGGTAACGGGCCAGCGTATTACGCGCCATAAACAGCCGCGCCTCAGCTTGAATCCAGGTGCACTGCTCGATATACAGCGCTTGCAGCACACGGCCACAGGGGTCGGGCAGAAACGCAATCGCTTCTGTCAGCCGTTCCACCATATAGGCGGCTTCCGTCCGGCGTACCGGGTCAAGCGCACACGTTTGCTGGGCGCGAAGAATGGGCAGCTGGCGTAACAGCGCCTCCACCTGTGTGAACGTCAGCGTCTGGTGTGACAGTGGAACTGCGGGGTCTATAGCATTCTGCTTTTGTATCATCATCGCATCTTTCCTCCCTTTGGCGTACGCGGTAGGTCGGCTTCAAACTGTGGGCATGCCCAGACATGGTAGGAACGCAGTGACATCCTCTCTCCTTTAAAAGTTTCCCATAAAAAGCTGGGGTCCGCCTGCCAGCCAGGGACCGGCACCAAGTCCCGGGCCCAGCTGCACATATCGGGGCCTGCCGCATGACGGCATCGCCAACAAAGCGTCGCTGGACGTCGCCTATGAACGGCGCCTCCTTCCCAGTGCTGCATCCTTGTCTTATATGGCTCGTTCATGCACAGCCCCCTTCCTCCGCAGTTTGAACACGGCATCGACTGCGCAACAGCATTTCACGGGCACATTCTTCACATAAAGGGCCCCAGGGCGAAGGTATGTACCAGTCTGCTTCGTATAACGCCTCTGCGCAGCGCACACAGCGCCCCACAGGTTGAGCCGTCCGGTTGGGGCAATTTGGCGCGCAAGGCCATACGCCACACCAATTACACATGAAAAACCCTCCTCTTCTGCTTTTGTCCCTTTGCACAAGCCCCGCGCGCATGATACAATACGGTTGAAGTGTTGTATGTATCATGGTTTATGACATTGCTTGTTGCAAATGGGATACTTGGGATGGTTCTAGTATATATAGAAATTTCTATATAGTCAACCTATTTAATTAGATTTTTCTAATATTTTGCGATGGGAGGCTTTTTCGATGAACGAAACGACACAACGCATCTTTACACTCATCGAACAGCGCGGCATCACCGCCTACCGTCTGGCCAAAGATGTCGGATTAAATCCGACGCGCCTTTCGGACTGGAAAAGCGGCAAGGGCAATCCCAAGCCGGATGCTGTTGCCAAAATCGCAGATTATTTTGGCGTTTCCGTAGATTTCCTGCTGGGACGGACCGATGTGCCCGAGGGATTTACCACGCTGGCAGCGCACCGTGCCAGCGATGCTCTTGGCCCCATGACGGAAGATGAAATCGCTGCAGTCAACGCTTTTTTAGCGGGATACCGTGCAAAAAAACAGGGAAAATAAAGCGGATATTCCGCTTTTTTTCATCTCCTTTCCTTCGATGAAATTCGACAAAATCAGATATCCCTTTTTTGGGATGTCTGCTTTTTTTACTCTCTTTTCACCTTTTCTTTTTTCGATAGCCGCCGTACAATAGAACCAGAAAAGGGGAACATGTTTTCTGGTTTTTTCAAAGGAGGGACGCTGTGACAAATTACGAATGGCTCTATCAACGGGCCACAGACAACGGGGTGCACGTCATCGATGATACGCCCTTGCCGCCCCCCTTCCGCGGTCTTTACACGCGGGCAGGCGAACAGGCCGTCATTTGGATTTGTCCGCAGATGACAGAGCCGCAACGCACCTGCGTGTTGGCGGAAGAAATCGGCCACCATTACACTTCTTATGGGGATGAACGGACGATGGGGTACTGGCAAATCAGCCAACAGGAAACGCGCGCCATTGCCAAGGCTATCGAGCTGCTGCTCCCTTGGGACAAGTTGCGCCGCATTTTGCTCCAGGATAGTTGGTCGCGCTGGGAACTAGCGGAGTATCTGGGGGTGACGGAAGAGTTTTTGCGCTGGGCGCTGACGTATTATCAGGTCAAACAGCCGGAAGCCTTTGCACAATTACAGCGCCTGCTGCAACAGCGGGGCAACTGGGAAGGATAATCTGTAGACTCTAACAAAAGGAGCGGCTCTCCATTTACAAATGGCGGGCCGCTCCTTTTAAACGCTCGTATATACTCACTTGCTGGTACTACGTTCTCTATCGATAAAACACAGAGTCACTATATTGACGCGTTTCAAATATAAAAGGTATACTCAATAAAGATAGGATGGCATGCAATGTTTACATTGCAACATAGTATCCTTTTATGCTATAATACTATGTGCTTGTGCTCGTAGCTCAGTTGGATAGAGCGTCAGACTCCGACTCTGAAGGCCACAGGTTCGACTCCTGCCGGGCACACCATACCGCACAAAGCGGTAAACAGCTAGGGTTATGCCAAACATAACCCTAGCTGTTTTCTATTAACGGCTTTACGTATTGAATAAGAATCGGATTCCGAAAAGCTATCCCCATCCGATTTAAAACGCGCGTGTATGTCGCCGGGCATCACCCTGTCACATCTTCCTGATACATACCCATTCTTCAAGCCCTTATCTACGTTCCTCTTCAAAGAGCTATCCTGTATTGTATATCCCAGAAGAACCCCAAAACAAAAAGCGTCCGGTTTAACACCGGACGCTTTGTTTTACGTATTGAGGCGATTATTTCGCGTCAACAGAAGCCATGTGAATCATCAGGTCGCACAGCTTGTTGGAATAACCCCATTCGTTGTCATACCAGGAAATCAACTTCATGAAGTTGCCGGTCAACGCAATACCCGCTTTGGCATCGAAGATGGAGGTGTGCGCATCGCCGAGGATGTCGCTGGAGACGATAGCATCTTCCGTGTAGCCCATGATGCCTTTGAGTTCGCCTTCGCTGGCTTCTTTCATCGCCGCGCAGACTTCGTCATAGGTCACATCTTTGGCCAGGCGGCAGGTCAGGTCAACCACGGAGCCATCCAGCGTGGGCACACGCATGGACATACCCGTCAACTTGCCGTTGAGTTCCGGAATGACTTTGCCAACCGCTTTGGCAGCGCCCGTGGAGGACGGGATGATGTTGCCAGCTGCCGCACGGCCGCCGCGCCAGTCTTTTTTGGACGGGCCGTCAACGGTCTTCTGGGTGCCGGTGGTGGCATGAACGGTGGTCATCAGACCTTCGACCAGGCCGAATTTATCATTCAACACTTTCGCCAGAGGAGCCAAGCAGTTGGTCGTGCAGGATGCGTTGGAAACAACGTTCATATCCTTGGTATAGGTGTTCTGGTTGACGCCCATGACGAACATCGGAGCATCCGAGCTCGGCGCGGAGATGACAACCTTTTTCGCTCCGCCGACAAAGTGAGCGGATGCTTTTTCCGTCGTGGTGAACACGCCGGTGGATTCCACCACGTATTCTACGCCACAGGAACCCCAAGCGATTTCCTTCGGGTCCATGCAGTTGAAGACCTTGATTGCTTTGCCATTGACGATGAGTTTGTCGCCTTCTGCGGACACTTCACCGTCAAAACGGCCATGCACCGAGTCATATTTGAGCATGTACACCATATAATCCGGGTCGATGAACGGGTCGTTTACGGCGACGATTTCGATTTCCGGTTTGGTGACCGCTGCGCGGAAAACCATGCGGCCAATACGGCCAAAACCATTGATACCAACTTTGATTGCCATTGGAATTTCCTCCCTTAAAGTGTTTCAGAATAGGGTAAACCTAAACGTTCGATTTTGATTCGCATTTATCTTAGCGCATTTTTTCCCAATGTGCAAGACTTGCATTGTTAAGATTTTGTCAATCTGGGCGATTTTTCCGGTTTTTCGGTGGTTTTTCCGGCCTGGGCGGGCGCGGACAGCGAAATTGCGTGAACGCTGCGGCGATTGTGTGTTACAATGCAAAAAAAGGAGGGACCCAAATGAAATGTTCTTCGCGTATAGCGGCCATAATGCTGGGCGCATTGCTGTGCATAGGGGCATGCAGCGCAACGGCTGTGGCGGCCTCGCAGACGCTCCGCAGTACACGCTATGGCTTTTCCGTCTCATTGCCGGACGGCTGGACCGGCTATACCGCCGACCAAGGCGGTTTTGGTTCCATGGAAATTTCAGACGGAATGACAATGGAGGATATGGGGCTTTCATTCATGGCGGTTTCAGCGGACGGCGGCATGCTGATGCTGATGCAGTTTGCGGATGAAAGCGGGCTGTCCGGTTCCTATATTGACCCAGATTCCGATATCTTTCAAGCCGGCCTTCACCTTGGGCTGGGGCAGGACTACAAACTCGACGGCGATGTCGATTCCTATACCAATGCGCAGACTACTTACGTCGTTTTTTCAGCGGAGATGGCACAACGCAGTGCGGTCCAACAAATGGTGATGGCGATGGGCAGCACGCAGCAACGGCTGGCGATGCTGGTATATGTGCCGAGCGGCATCGGCACGCTTTCTCAAGCCAAGGCGGACTTCGAAGCCGTTTTGGACACGTTGGTATTGACGGAAGCGACCTTTGATTTCCCTTCCATGACGGATTTGGCCCGGCTGGGGAGCCAGAACCTGGGCGGCGGCAACATTGACTGGGGCGCGCTGGGTAAACCCGATTCCAACGCAGGAACCATCTGGCTGGTGGTAGGGATTGTGGTCGGCGTGCTGGCGATTGCGGCCGTGGCGGGAGGCTTGCTGTACAGCAAGCGCAAAAAGAACCAGACGAACGACTCTGCGCCGTTTACGCCAGATGACCCGGCGCAAGCGGCCCCCTCGACCAACGCCGCGCAGATACCGGTGCAGACGGAAGCCCCGCAACCGGACGGCCAGCGGCGCTTCTGCCCACAATGCGGTGCCAAACACGAACCCGGGCAGGCTTTCTGTGCGCATTGCGGGGCAAAATTACAGCCCTGACCCTTTTCCATTGACAGAGCGCAGGCAGGCGTGGATGACCACGCCTGCCTTTTCTTATCCATCATTCATCCAACCCGTATGGACATTTATCGTAGCATAACATATACAAAAAACAGGAAAACGAGGAAAATCCCGTATGGAAAACGAGGCGGATATGGTATGCTATAAAAATAAGACATTCATGATTGTGGGGGATTGGATGCATCGCAAAATGAAATGGAGACGGGGCGCGGCGTTGCTGGCTACAGCGATAGTGTTGCTGGGGTTCAGTCCGGCAACCGATGGGCATGCGGCGCAGGACGGGCAGCGCATCGAAAGTGAACGCTACGGATTCTCGCTGCTCTGGCCGGACGGCTGGCACAACTATTTCCAGGACGAATCCGTTTTCGTCCTGCAGGGCATTCCCCTTGATTCCATCGGCCCGAATTCAAACCCGGACCAAACACAGGTGACATGGGAAGAGCTGGGGGTATGCGCGGCCGCCAAACATGAGGACGGAAGCCTGTTGATTTTCCGCCAGGTCCGATTGGAGCCGGACACCGTTACGAGTCAACCTTATGTACAAATGCCGGGAGAATTGCTGCGCTGGCAGGCGCTGGATTGGAGCGTCACAGAAAATGGGATTCCCTTTGCGTATACCACCCCGCAAGGATATGATTTTATGATTCAGCGGCTTCGGACGGCGGAAGAAAATGTATTTCCCCAGATGTTTATCGCCAGCGCCATCTTAACCGACCGGGAAATCCTGGTGCTCTATTTGCCTGCCAAGCAGGCGGATATCCCGATGCTTCAATCACTGTTGGCGTCCATTCAAGCCCAACCATGCGCCTTTTCCTTTCCTTCTGTATATGCAAGCATCCGTGTCACCCGTTCGATAACCGGACGGCAATGGTACACCATGCTGGGCATGGAATCCAATTCCAGGCCGAAAGCATCCAAGAACACGGCGGTAGTGCTGCTTCCCTTTTTGGCAATTTTCGCATGCACGGGCATTATCCAGGTAGTGGTTTGGCGGCGCCGCCGCTATCGTCGGATGGCACAAGACAGGCAGCCCTATCCGCCGGATGCGCAGAACGCCGGAAGGAGGACGCGAATGTGAGGCGGCAAACCAACCGAATGCGCATCCGGCGCGGAAGCTGGGGGCTGACCATTCTGGCCCTTGTGGGCTGGCTACCTGTACAAACGGCCCTTGCCGCGGACACGGTGAGCAGCCAGCGCTACGGATATACGCTGGAACTGCCGGACGGATGGACGTCCCTATGGGAAACGGAGGATGATTCCCAGCAGGCACGCGTACGCCTGCCCGACGGCACGATGACCTCCGCCGAGGGGCTGGGGTTCACCATGGCGGCGCAGGACGGGCAGGGCAACCGCTTGTTCCTGCGGCAGATTGAAATGGACGAACAAACGGCCAACGCTTACGTCAACAGCGGCGCAAGCGAGCCGGACGCTGCATTTTTGCAGGCCATCGGACTGGACAGCACGTTTGACCAGCCGCTCCATGAAACGGGCAGCCAGCGGTTCCCCAGCGGTTTGTTCGCGCGCACCGCCGGCACCAACGGCAACCTTGGGCATACGGAGATTGCCTACGGCTATGTAAAGGGGCGGTTGATGGTACTGATTTTCCTATTCGACCAAACGTATGCCGGCGACCCGATTTCCCATGTGCTCTATTCCCTGCAGGCACAGACGCCCGCCGTGTACTTCCCCACGCTGGACGATTGCCGCTGGAGCGCGCAGTGGATGGACGAACAGGCTTGGCAGGCCTTGGCGGGAACGCCGTTGCCCAGCGCGCCGCCTGCAACGCCTATGCCCACGGCGCAAGACGATGGAGCGGGCGCAGGATTTACCAATATTTTCATCTTTCTTATCATCTATGGCGTGCCTGCGGGCCTATTGATTGGATACGGTATCGTGGGCCTGCGCATCTGGATGCAGCACCGCCGCCGGCAGGCGCGCATGGAACAGCTGCGTCGCGAATTGCCCCCTATCACTGCGCAGCCGCGGAGACAAACGCGTGCAGCCACACCGCCTGCGCACAGGCAACCTTCTGCGCCCAGCCCCTCGTCAGAAGAGACGCCGCGGCTCTGCCGAACATGCGGCAAACCGCTGGTGCCGGCGGACCGTTTTTGCAGCCGCTGCGGCACGCCGGTGGAGCTGGAAGACAAAGGGATATGAAGCCGGCCGCCCAACGAAACCATCCGCCTCAATGACGGGTGGTTTTTTTGCGTATAGGGCATGCGGCACGAACGTACACTAGGCCAGAGGTGAACGAGGATGCTACGGAAACAGACGGCCCTGCATATCGCCGGGGCTATCCTGGTATGCGCGATGGGTACGCTGGCGCATTTTGTATACGAGTGGAGCGGGAACAACCCGGTGGTTGGGCTGTTCTGTGCGGTAAACGAATCGACCTGGGAACACATCAAACTGCTGTTTTTTCCGATGCTGTTATACACCGGATGGCGCGCGGTGCGCACGCATGGGCGGGAGCCGGCGGCAACAGCGGCGTTTCTGGCGGGAAATCTGGCGGGCTGTGTGTGTATTCCGGTTGTGTTTTATACCTATACGGGGATACTCGGGTTCCATTTGCTGGCGCTGGACATCGGAACGTTTGTAGTCAGTGTGGCCGTCGCGTTCATTGTGGCGCGCCGTGCGATGCGATGGGTAGGCCTGGCCCGCTGGCGGGGAGCGTTGATTGGGGCAACGGCGTTGTGGGCGGCGGCATTTTTCGCATTCACGTTCATGCCACCGAACATCGGGTTGTTCGTTTCCCCATAAAAGCACTAAAGGTCTGGCGTTTTGGGCGCGGACACGGTATAATAGCGGCGGCGAAAGGCCGGAAATGAGGAAAGCAGCATGCTGTTGGCAGTGGAAATCGGAAACAGCCACATCAGCGTGGGCGGTTTTGACGGGGACGAGCTGGTATGGGTCGCCCCGATTGCAACCGACACGCGACGGACAGGCGCACAGGTTGCCATGGAATTAGGCGGATTGTTCCGCTTATTTGGCGTACAGGCGGCGGCGTGCACACAGGCGGTGGTCGGTTCGGTGGTGCCGGCGGCCACGCAGGCGGTGCTCGATGGGCTGCGGATGATGGGCATTACGGACGTGCTATCCCTTTCCTCCGGCGTAAAGACCGGCGTGAACATCAAAACCGAACAGCCACGCCAGCTGGGGAGCGACCTGGTGGCCAACGCCGCCTGGGCGTGCGGACATGCGCCGCTTCCCTGCGTGGTGGTGGATTTGGGCACGGCGACGACGTTTACGGTGGTGGATGAAAGCGGAGCGCTGACCGGGACGGCTATCTGCGCAGGCGTGCAGATTTCCCTCGATGCGCTCAAGTCGTGCACGGCACAGCTGGCGGGCGTGACGCTGCAAGCGCCTAAACACGGCGTATTGGGCCGCAACACGGGCGAAGCCATCAAGGCGGGCGCCATCTACGGCACGGCGGCCATGATTGACGGCATGGTGGCGCGGTTTACACAGGCGCTGGGCATGCCGCCGCATGTATTGCTCACCGGCGGGGCGGCGCAGACGATTGCGCCGTATATTCATACGCCTTGTGAACAGGTGCCGCATCTGACGCTGTATGGGCTGGCGGACATCTGGCGCAAAAACCAGGCCTGACGCTACAAAAGCGCCGCACCCGTCGCGGGCGGCAGCGGGAGGTTTTTTACACATGAAACAGAACGGGAAGGTCAACAGCCGGTATCTGACGCAGATGGCGCTGTTGACGGCAATCATCATTTTGATGGCGTTTACGCCGCTGGGGTATCTGCGGATGGGCCCGGTGGAAATCACGTTCATCATGATTCCGGTGGTGGTAGGGGCAATTTTGCTCGGCCCTGGTGCAGGGGCGATGCTAGGCGGCGTATTCGGGCTGACCAGCTTCATCCAATGTTTTGGGATGAGCGTGCTCGGCGCAACGCTGCTGCAAGCCAACTGGTTTTTCACGCTGGTGCTGTGCATGGTGCCGCGGATTTTGATGGGCTGGCTGAGCGCGCTTATCTTCAAGGCGTTGTATCGGGTTGACAAGACGCGGCTTTTGAGCTTTGCCGCAGCCAGTTTGAGCGGCGCGTTGCTGAACACGGTGTTTTTCGTCGGCGGCATCGGGGTGTTGTTTTATGACACGGCGCTGAACATGGCGGGCGAAGGCGTTTCGGTGCTGCAATTCCTGATTGGGATGATTACCGTCAACAGCGTGATTGAAATGGGCGTATGCCTGGTAGTCGGTACGGCGATTACCAAAGCGCTGTATAAGGCGCTGGGCCGCGACAAGACAGCGAATAAAAACCTGAACTAAGACACTTGAAACGGGGAGGCGCGCGCTTCCCCGTTTTCAGATAAAAGGAGCGACAATGAACATACGGCGTTATCAACCGGCAGACTGCGCGCAGGTGATGCAATTGTTTTACGACACGGTGCACACCGTCAACGCCCGCGATTATACACCCGAACAGCTGGACGCCTGGGCGCCCCGGCAGGCGGATGCGGCGCGCTGGGCGCAGATGCTGGCCGGTCAGGTCACCTATGTGGCCGAAGAGGGAGGGGACATCATCGGGTTCGGCAATATCGACAGCCAAGGCCTGTTGGACTGCCTGTACGTCCACCGGGCCCACCAGGGGCGCGGCGTGGCGACGGCGCTGGTGGAACGGCTGCTGGAGACCGCGCACCGCAACGGCAATCCGCGCGTCGTTACGCACGCTTCGCGGACGGCACGGCCATTTTTTCTGCGCCGCGGGTTTGCCGTGCTGCAGGCGCAAACGGTGGAGCGCGGGGGCGTGCGGCTGGAGAATTTTGTGATGGAAAAACAGCTATGTATGAAAACGGAGGGTTGTCCAATGGGACGAATTGACGGAATACACCACATTGCGCTCAAATGCATGGGAACAGAGGCATATGCACGTACGCTCCACTTTTATACCGACGTGCTGGGATTGACCGTGGCACGCCAATGGCCGGAGGGGACGATGTTGGACACGGGCAGCGGGATGCTGGAAATCTTTTGTACCGGCACAGATGAACCGGTACAGGGGCCACTGCGTCATCTGGCCTTTGCGACAAAGGATGTGGACGGATGCATCGAAGCGGTGCGCGCGGCGGGGTATACCGTCATGACGGAACCGAAGGACATCGTCATCCCGTCCAACCCTCCCTATCCAGCGCGGATTGCCTTTTGTATCGGGCCGCTGGGCGAACACGTCGAATTTTTTCAGGAGCGCTGAAAAAGCGAGCTGCGGTGAAAAGCTGTCTCCCTGGCCGGCAGCGGGTATATAAAAAAGAGCGTCTGGGATTCAGTCGCTCTTTTTTATGCCGGATATTCTAGACCGCAGGCCCATTCAACAAACAACAGATTATGCTTCATGCGCGTCGTCAAGCGCCTGTACGGCCTGCTGATAGGCGGCATAGGTGACCGCATCGAAACAGACCATGGTCGCTTTTTGCAGACAGACGCCGGAAAAGGCGGCTAGCGTCTGTATGGCAATGGGGGCGGCCAAATCCAACGGAAACCGGTACACGCCGGTACTGATGGAGGGAAAGGCGATGCTCCGGCAGCCGGAATCATCCGCCAGGCGCAGGCATTGGGTATAACAGCTTTGCAAAAGCGCGGCCTCGTTTTGATGGCCGCCGTGCCAGATGGGGCCGGGCGTATGGATGACGTAGCGCGCGGGCAGACGATAGGCCCCGGTACGTTTGGCCTGGCCGGTGGCACAGCCGTGCAGCGTACGGCATTCGGCCAAAAGTTCCGGCCCGGCGGCGCGGTGAATCGCGCCATCCACCCCACCCCCGTCCAGCAGGCTGGTATTGGCGGCGTTGACGATGGCATCCGCGGCAAAACGGGTGATATCGCCTTCAAAGAGTTCGATTTGCATGATACGCAGCGCTTCCCTTCCATCGTTTTTTTCATTGTACCTCACCCTTGGCCGGACGGCAAACCTGCCGTCCGCGCCCGACGACAAAAAAAGCGCAGGACAGCGGGACGAAAGTGTGATATGATACTATATATATTTCCGTTTCCGAAATAATAAGGAAACGCAGCTTGGAAAAGGAGTGTGTGAATGATGCAAAACTTCTGTTACTCCATCCCGACCAAAGTGTACTTTGGCAAAGGGCAAATCACGAACCTGGGCGCGGCGGTCAAGGAATACGGCAAAAAGGCGCTGTTGACGTACGGCGGTTCGTCGATTAAACGCAGCGGCCTGTATGACCAGGTGGTTCAGATTTTCAAGGACAACGGGATTGAATGGGTTGAACTGGCTGGCATTGAACCCAACCCGCGTGTACAGAGCGTGCAAAAAGGCGGCGCACTGTGCAAGGAACACGGCGTGGACGTCATTGTCGCCGTGGGCGGCGGCAGCACGATTGACTGCAGCAAGGCGATTGCATACGCGGCCAATTATGACGGCGATGCATGGGATTTTATCAGCGACCCATCGATTATCGAAGCGGACAAAGTGCTTCCGCTGATTACGGTGCTGACGCTGGCAGCCACGGGTTCGGAAATGGACAGCGGCGGCGTGATAAGCAACCTGGAACTCGGCCAGAAGTTGGTGGTGGGCAACCCGGCCATGCTGCCGAAGGTCTCCATCCTGGACCCGACGATTACCTACACCGTTTCCGCCTACCAGACGGCTTCAGGCACGGCGGACATCTATTCGCACATCCTGGAAAACTATTTCAACACCGAAGAAGGCACGTTTATGGAAGACCGCTGTGCCGAAGCGCTGATGAAAACCTGTATCCATTACGGGCCGATTGCCGTCAGGGAACCGGAAAATTACGAAGCGCGCGCCAACCTGATGTGGGCCAGCTCCTGGGCGATTAACGGTTTTATCAACATGAGCAAGGAAAACCAGTGGAGCGTGCATACGATTGAGCACCAGCTCAGCGCACAGTACGACATGACCCACGGCGTAGGCCTGGCGGTATTGACGCCGAACTGGATGAAATACATCCTCAGCGACAAGACGGTGGATAAATTCGCCACCTACGGCATCAATGTT
>CAJFOS010000016.1 GCA_904397865.1 Candidatus Allochristensenella caecavium | reverse complement strand
CTCTCATTGTAGCTTAGGCACGAGATGGAGGGAAAGCCGGACTGGCTGTCCGGCTTTCCTGTCCAAATTTATTGTAATAGGAGTGATGCGATGAACCAACTATTTTCTGCTCGCTCACAATGGGTTGGGGCGGCAGTGCGGGAAAGTTTCTTTTCTGCGGCATGTACGTTTGGGGCATAAACGGCAAGCCAATCCCTTTTAAGATACTTTCTCAATGCATGTCTCTCTGTATCAGGCATCAGATAAGACCCATCTGATATCAAAGAGACAAAGAGAACAGCCTGACGGAATCCCTCCTCGGGACAAACAAAGAGAAATGGCGTGCCATTTCTCTTTGTTTTGTATTTTCCCAAATTTTTCTTTGATTTTCTTTCTTTTTTGCGTTATAATATTACAAAATGATTACGAATTTATGAATTTGGAGGGACATATGAAACGCAGTTCACGTTTTTTATCCATCGCGTTGACGGGAATGATGACATTTTCTTTGTCGCTTCCCTTAACTACACAGGCGCAGGAATATAGTTATTTTGGACAGTGGATGCAAACTGTCGTCCTGCAAAGCATTACGGCCAGCATGAACGAAAGCGTAAGCACACAGGACGACACCATTGCTGTGCAAAGTGACCCTACGCAAGCTGACCCGGCCGCGCAGGAAGACCCGACCGCAACGGCAACACCCACTCCTGATGAGGTCGCAGAAGCACCCAAGAAAGACGAAATTCTTAGCAAGGCGCTTAAACCGGGCGATAACAGCCATGAAGTTACGTTGCTCCAAACGCGGTTGATGGAACTGGAATGCTTTGATAGCGATGAAGCTACCGGGCTCTATGGAACCGTTACCACGGAAGCGGTTAAACTCTTTCAGCGTTCCAATGACCTGACTATCGATGGCGTTGCCGGACAGGAAACCATTCAACTGATGTTCTCTGACCAGGCAAAGAAATATGTCGCCAAGCAGGGGGACAGCGGTTCGGATGTCGCCAGCATTCAGCGCCGGTTGGCCGAGTTGAATTATTTCACCGATAAGGTGACCGGCTATTATGGGGCCGCGACAACAGCTGCGGTCAAAGCCTTCCAAAAGAAAAACAAGTTGACCCAGGATGGAAAAGTGGGTGTGCGCACTAAAGATGTTCTGTATTCCGCCAAAGCGGTAGCGACAAAGGCTCCGTCCACATCCAAACCCAGTGCAACCAAAAAGCCCAGTGCAACCCCCAAACCGGGTTCCACTTCCAAACCTTCAAACAACAAAGGAGTCAGCGGATTGCTTCAGTTCGCACAAGCGCAGCTCGGGAAAAAATACGTAACCGGCAATGAAGGCCCTAATTCGTTTGACTGTTCCGGTTTTGTCTATTATTGTCTGAAAAATTCAGGTGTGAACGTTGGCCGCTTGAGCGCCAAGGGTTATAGCCAGAACACCAGTTGGGCTTCTGTCAGTAAGAGCAATCTGAAAGCTGGCGACCTCTTGTTCTTCTCTGTGCGTGGCGGTAGCAGCGTAGGACATGTCGGTATCTACTTGGGCAACAACAAGATGATTCACTGTTCCTCAAGTAAAGGACAGGTTGTTATCACCAACATTACCACTAGTTATTGGGTTACCAACTACAAGAGCGCACGGCGCGTGTTTTAAAGCGTGAACTAAAAAGAGCTTGCTGTGTGGCAAGCTCTTTTTCCTTTCTCTTTCCTGCACTTATGTGTTTTACAGCAATAGGCCGCCAGTGGCGTCCATAATCACGCCAACGACCTGTGTCGCACAGGTTTCTGATAGCAAAAAAGCTGTGACATGTCCCATATCGCATGGGCTGGCAAACATTTTGCGCGGCAGATTTTGACGGCGCCGTTCACTTCTTTCGCTCCCATCTTCAAAATTAGCAAAATGGGAATTGACATACCCCGGCACCAGGCCGTTGAAAATGATTCCCTCCGGCGCTACTTCTTTGGCGATGGAACGTGTAAAACTGTAGGCGCCACCCTTGCTCGTCACATATTCGGACATTCCACCGTCTGTTAGCGAATAAAACCCTTTGGCAATCACATTTACAGCTCTTCCGCCCTTTTTTTGTTCGCGGCAAATCTGGATGAACCGCTGACTCATCAAAAACACTGCCGTTACGTTTGTATCCATAAACTTTTGCCAGGATTCCAACGTGATATCCTCAATCTTCTGATTGCCCAGCATGGCCGCGTTGTTCACCAGCAAATCCACTGTGCCAAACGTCTTCATGGCACAATCGTATACGCGGTCTACACCCTCTTGGGTGCTGATATCCGCCTGGATTGCTGCAGTTTTAACCCCGTACTGTTCCGAGAGTCGCTTGGCGAACGCTTCGCATTCATCCGGCGCACTGCGGTAATCAATCACAAGGTGCGCACCTTCCTGCGCTAATACCTCGCTGATTCCTGCCCCAATGCCCCGTGCGCCGCCTGTAATGACTGCTACTTTGCCTTTTAATCCAAGGTCCATGCCAAATCCCTCCTTTTCTGTTTCCACTATGGCATATTTTCACACATAAGTAAATACAGATAGGATGCCGTTTGACACAAACGGAAGGAGGGATTCTATGCAAACTCACGACTTATTCGCCAAAACGCAGCCTCTACCAGCTGTTCATGTACAACCGGGCGACAATGCGGATATTCCCCTGCTATTGGAAGATTACGCTGGATGTGACGGCGAGCTACGGGCCGTTCTCCAATATGCTTACCAGGCTTCTCTACTGAATCAAGAACAGCCTTCCCTGGCCAAGCAACTCTTACAAATTTCCATCCAGGAAATGCAGCATATGCATGCCTGGGCGGATGTTTTAGCTCAGTTACATGTTGAGCCACGGTATTGGGCTTCCAGCAACAACACCCATCAGGGATATTTCACTACATCTGTCATCAGTTATACAGTCGATTTACCGCGTATGATGATGGCCAATATCATCGGTGAACAAAAAGCAATCGCCGCCTATCAGCAACATATGCGTCGTATGCGTAACCCATCCGTACGTGCGCTGTTGGAATCGATTATCGCCCAGGAAAAGCAACATCTTGCGTTCTTTGAACATACCCTGCAAACGCTTTCCACCAAAAAAGGCCGTCCGTAGGACAGCCTTTTTTGCATTTCGTTTCGCATTTTTCATCAACCAGCTTGTTCAAATTGACTCTGGTACAGTTCAGCATAAAAGCCATTCTTCGCCAATAGTTCTTCATGCGTTCCCTGCTCCACAATGTTGCCGTCCCGCATCACCAAAATCAGGTCTGCATCGCGAATGGTGGATAAGCGGTGTGCAATGATAAAGCTCGTACGTCCACGCATCAGGTTTTCCAATGCCTTTTGAATCAGTACTTCCGTACGCGTATCCACAGAAGAAGTCGCCTCATCCAAAATCAAGATGGAGGGCTCTGCCAATAATGCCCGGGCAATAGTCAGCAATTGTTTCTGCCCCTGGGAAATGTTGCTCGCTTCTTCATTGAGCACGGTATCATATCCATCCGGCAACGTGCGTACAAAGTGGTCCACATGTGCTGCACGGGCCGCTACCATGATTTCTGCATCCGTTGCATCGGTTCGTCCATAAGCGATATTCTCGCGAATCGTACCGTTAAACAGCCATGTATCCTGCAACACCATGCCAAACATGCTGCGCAAATCCTGCCGCTTCATGTCGCGAATGTCCACACCGTCAATCCGGATAGACCCCTGGTTGACATCATAAAAGCGCATCAACAAATTGACCAGCGTTGTTTTGCCAGCTCCTGTCGGGCCCACAATCGCAATGCGTTGTTCCGGTTTGATGGTGGCGGTAAAATCTTTGATAATGACACGGTCTTCATTATAGCCAAATTGTACATGGTCGAATTCCACTTCCCCGTGCACGTTTGCAAGCTGTACCGGGTGTTGCGTTTCCGGAATTTCTTCCTCCTCTTCCAGGAATTCAAATACACGTTCAGCAGCGGCCATCGTGGATTGCAAAATATTGGCCATATTAGCCGTCTGCGTAATCGGTTGGGTAAAATTGCGAACGTATTGGATAAACGCCTGGATATCGCCAATCTGAATCGTGCCCTGAATAGCCAAATGGCCGCCTAACACGCACACCGCGACATAACCCACATTGCTAACAAACGTCAAAATCGGCATCATCAGGCCGGAAAGAAACTGTGATTTCCATGCGTGTCCATATAATTCCGTATTTACCTTGTCAAACTGTTCAACCGAACGCTCTTCCCCGTTGAAGGCTTTCATCACCAAATGTCCCGCATACATTTCTTCGATGTGGCCATTTAACCGCCCCAGCGCATTTTGCTGCCCGCGGAAATATTTTTGGGATTTCCGTGTAATCAACAATACAAATACCATCGAAACCGGCAGGATTAAAATTGGGATAATCGTCATAACCCCACTGATGGAAATCATCATCGCCAGCACACCAATTATCGTTGTCACAGCTGTAATAATTTGCGACATCGACTGATTTAGTGTTTGGCTGACAGTGTCCACATCGTTCGTGACGCGGCTTAAGACGTCCCCATGGGTGCGGCTATCAAAATACCGTAATGGCATTCGATTGATTTTTTCAGATATCTCCTTGCGGAATCGGTAAGAAATCTTCTGTGAAACACCGGTAATGACAAATCCTTGAATGTACGAAAACAGCGCACTGATTCCATACAAACACAACAGCAGCAACAGAATACTTCCAATCGCCGCAAAATCAATACCCGGTCGTACGTTCATATCCATTTCGCTTAGCGCCTGCAGCTGACTGTCTGTCAAATCATTCAGTACTTCCTGCGGCATTCTTTCCATCATATCCGCCCCTTTGGTCCCTGGTGGAAATTGAATGCCCTCTGGCAGCTGTTCATGGATTTTATCATACACTGTCTGAGCGATAATACCCTCGGCCAATTTGTTGGTTGCATTGCCCAAAATCTTGGGGCCAACGATGGAAAACACCGTACTTGCAACCGCAAAAATGAACACCACCATTAACGAAAACCAAAATGAGCGCAAATAGCTCATCAATTTTTTAAACGTTCCTTTGAAGTCCTTGGCCTTTTCCCCACTGCCGCGCATCGGGCCATGGCCTGCGGGTCCGCGCGCTGCGCGGCGCTGATTTGAATCGCTCATGCCAATTCCTCCTTACTGAGCTGCGAATACGCAATCTCCTGATAAACATTGCAATGCTCCAGCAGTTCGCGGTGCGTCCCTTTTCCCACAATCTTCCCCTCATCCAGCACGATAATTTGGTCAGCGTGCAAAATCGTACTGATACGCTGTGCGACAATCAGAATTGTCGCGCCGTGAATGTCCTCATTCAACGCTTTACGCAGGGCTGCATCGGTTTTAAAATCCAACGCGGAAAAGCTATCGTCAAAAATAAAAATCTCAGGCCGTTTCGCCAGGGCGCGTGCGATGGATAGCCGTTGTTTTTGTCCGCCGGATACGTTGGTGCCTCCCTGGGCAATCGGCGCATTAAATTGACCGTCTGTCTGTTCAATAAACTCCGTAGCCTGCGCAGTACGTGCCGCCGCCTGCACTTGCTGTTCCGTGGCATCCGCTTTCCCATAGCGGATATTACTGGCAATGGTTCCGCTGAACAATACGCCCTTTTGCGGTACATATCCAATGCGTTCGTGCAGGTCATGCTGGCGCAAGTCGCGCACATCCACCCCATCCACCAGCACTTGACCGGATGTGGCATCATAAAAACGTGGAATCAGATTGATGAGGGTCGATTTTCCGCTGCCAGTAGAACCAATGAATGCCGTTGTCTTGCCTGGCTCAGCAACAAAGGATATATCGTGGAGCACGGGTTCCTCCGCACCTGGATAAGCAAAGGATACATTGCGGAATTCCACAACCCCTTTTTTCGTCGCATCCGGATGTTTGGGGTGAACCGGGTCTTTCACACTCGGTTCAGAATCCAATACTTCCGCAATCCGGTTGGCCGCAACGCTCGCACGCGGCAGCATGATGAAAATCATCGAAACCATTAGGAAGGAGAACATAATCTGCATCACATATTGCATAAATGCCATCATGTTCCCAATCTCCAGCGAGCCCGCGCCTACCATCTTCGAGCCAAACCAGATAATCGCTATCGTCGTTACATTCATAATCAGCATCATAATGGGTTGTAGCAACACCATTATGCGGTTGACAAACAGGTTTAATTTTGTTAGGTCCCGGTTGGCATCATCGAATTTTTTCTCAGCCTTCTTTTCCGCAATAAACGCGCGAATTACACGTAAACCTACGAGGTTTTCCCGCGTCACCAAGTTCAGACGGTCGACCTGCTTTTGCAACTGTTTGAAACGAGGCATGACAATGCTTGATAGAATCAAAATCATCACAACCAAAAAGGCAACTGCCGCAGCTATAATCCATGACATCGAGGGATTTTTACTAATCGCCTTAGTAATCCCTCCGATGGCCATAATCGGCGCCGCAATGACGATACGCAGTATCAGAATCATTACCATCTGCACCTGTTGAATATCATTCGTTGTGCGCGTGATGAGGGACGCAGTGGAAAAACGGTCAAATTCCGCGAGTGAATAACTCTCCACCTTTTTGAACACATCCCCCCTCAAATCGCGTGCAACCCCCGTCGCTGTACGCGACGATAAATAGCTTGCGCAAATTGTTGCAGCAGCTCCTACGGCCGTTATCGCGAGCATCATCAGCCCTACAGACCAAATGACGGAATTATCACCACCAACGATGCCTTCATTGACGATACGAGACATATAGTCAGGCAACTGTAAATCCGTCATCGTCTGAATAAATATCAATACAAAAACCGCGAGCACGCTCATCCAATATTTTTTTAAATACAAGAATACCTTTTTCATATGGAGTCTCCCTTTTGTCCTTGTGAGGGGGGCCAGCAAGCACAGCCATTCATCTCAGCCTGTCTGTCCAAGGCCCGGCTGGCCTGTTGCAGTAGGTCGATTAATTCTTCCACCTTTTCTTTCCCCAGCGCTTCCATTAAGATGCGACTGACTTGCTGAATATGCGCATAACCGTCATGCAATATCTTTCTTCCCTTTTCCGTACATTGCACTTGTACTCTTCGTTTGTCGCGCGGGTCAGCTGCCCGCTGAATATAACCCATTTTTTCCAAACGGTTTAGCTGCGCCGTAACGGCAGGACGCGAAATTTGCAACACTTTTCCTAGCTGCGAAGGCGTGGTGGCCTGTTCACCAAACTGCGTGATATGCCAAATACACCCTAACATCACGATTTCAGCACGTCGGATATCCATATCCTGGGGTGGCCGAAGTAGTCTAGGCGTGTGCGCCAGCGCCTGAATCAACCGATAGGATAAATCATTTGATTCCACTCATTGCGCTCCCTTTCATAGTTCACTTAGTTAATTATTATATTGGTTAATGATAAACGAAATATACAGAAAGTCAAGAAAATCTTTGTGTCAAAAAAAAGTCAAATTAAAAATGTAAAGAAATATATAAACACCATAAAACAAAAGAAAAAAATCAATCCTCTCTGGATTGATTTTCCCAATATAAGCAATTAAAAAGCCCCAAAGCCGCTACATCTTAGCAGTTTCAGGACCTTGTACGTATTATAGCAATTCAACAAATAATTGTCTATACTTTTTTGACACATTTTTTCCATTTTTGTAAAAATATTAGACCCTGCCTATTTTACCAACGTACGCTGAAAAATGCCTGCACCAATTCTACTAGCAATCACACGCTAATACTGCGTTATGATGACTGTTTGGACTTATTTTTATTAATAATAAATATGAATAAAAGCATATTTTGATAGAAAAAAACAGCACCGAATTATTTTTCAGTGCTGTTTGCTGGTGGATCATCAGGGGCTCGAACCCTGGACACCCTGATTAAGAGTCAGGTGCTCTACCAACTGAGCTAATGATCCAAGCTGCTATGGAGCGGGTGATGGGAATCGAACCCACGTAACCAGCTTGGAAGGCTGGGGCTCTGCCATTGAGCTACACCCGCACAGATAAAGAAATGGAGCGGTAGACGAGATTCGAACTCGCGACATCCACCTTGGCAAGGTGGCACTCTACCACTGAGCTACTACCGCATGAAATGATATTGGTGCGGGCGAAGAGACTTGAACTCCCACGCCTATTGGCATTGGAACCTAAATCCAACGCGTCTGCCAATTCCGCCACGCCCGCACAATAAGGAAATGGTGATCCATCGGAGATTCGAACTCCGGACACCCTGATTAAAAGTCAGGTGCTCTACCGACTGAGCTAATGGATCATAACTGGCTGGGGTGGCAGGATTTGAACCTACGAATGCGGGAGTCAAAGTCCCGTGCCTTACCACTTGGCGACACCCCAAAGTGTTGCGAACGCAAGGGATATGCTAGCACATCCTGGGCTCATTGTCAATGGCGGATTCAGATTTCCTGCACAATAACTATAAAGGTACAAAAGATGAAAATGGGGTGAGTAAAGGGAGTCGAACCCTTGACCTCCAGGGCCACAACCTGGCGCTCTAACCAACTGAGCTATACCCACCATGCGGCTTCATCTTTGGCGCGCCTGCAGGGACTCGAACCCCGGACCCACGGCTTAGAAGGCCGTTGCTCTTTCCAGCTGAGCTACAGGCGCAAGAACCTCAGGCGAACAGGCCTTATTATAAGGGAAAATAGAGGGTTCTGTCAACTGCTATTCCTATATTTTGTAAAATTATGGCTGGATAAGCGGTACAATTTCGGCCTGAGGCGCCTTGCCCTCTTCCAACGTCAAAATGGCACAACTGGGGGCGCAGCCTCTAGGAAGACTTGGGCTGCCAGGGTTGAGCATCAAACAGCCATATAGAAAACTGCATGCACTACGGTGCGAATGACCAAAAATACAAACGTTTGCACCCACTGCCTCTGCATGTTCAGCAAGGGCGTCCATATGATATTTCACGCCGTATTCGTGCCCATGGGTCAGCAACACCTTATAGCCGCGCAAATTCAACAGGCATTCATCTTCCGCATAAGGGTCCAAGTCACAGTTTCCCCGAACATAGACAACCTCATACCCTTGTTTTGCAATCCAACGGGCATCCATGACATAATCCCCTGCGTGCAAAATTATATCGACGGGACCTAACGCCTGTAACGCCTGTTCGATTGCGCTGCGAGAACCGTGTGTGTCGGAAAGCACACCAAGGCGCAGGGATTTGCTCATACGCGGTCCTCCAGTTTGCTTTGCAAAAGGGCCAGTGCTTTACCTCGATGGCTAATGGCATTTTTCTGTTCCTCAGTAAGCTGCGCATAGGATTTTTGATAATGTTCATCAAAGAAAAGCGGGTCGTAACCAAAGCCGCCTTGTCCAACGGCTTGGTGCAGAATTCGTCCTTCACTAGCAGCTTGCGCGACTAATTCATCACCATTTTGCATGCATAGCACAACACAGGAAACGAAGCGCGCTGTCCGCTCCGCATCGGGTACGCCTTTCAGCTTCTCTAAAAGCAATGCGTTATTGGCGCTGTCATCTCCATGTTCGCCGGCGAAACGGGCCGAATAGACGCCGGGTGCGCCATTGAGCGCATCTACACACAAGCCCGAATCGTCTGCCAGGGCATCCATCCCACTAGCCTGGGCAAAGGCACGGGCTTTCAACCGGGCATTGTCTTCAAACGTCTGTCCATCTTCCACTACATCCAAATCCAAGCCAATATCCCGCGGGGTATAAATTTCCGGATAAAAAGGGCCTAAAATCGCCTTAATTTCCCGTACTTTTCCAGCGTTATTGCTGGCAATCAACAATTTCATACCTTTTCCTCCACAGCCCGACGTTGTTGTACAAACAATTCTTGAATCCCTTTTTCAGCCAAGTTCAACAGCTCTTGTAATTCCGTGCGAGAAAAAGCGCGCTGTTCTCCAGTGCCCTGAATTTCGACAATAGCAGGTTCACTGGTCATAACGATATTCACATCTGCCTGAGCGTGTGAATCCTCCTGATAACAAAGGTCCAGCCGCGGCTCCTGGTCAACCAGGCCGCAACTGACAGCCGCCAACTGCCCTTTGAGGGGGATGGCAGAAAGCTGCCCGCGTGCGACCATTTTAGCAAACAGCGCGTGCAAGGCACACCAGGCGCCAGTAATGGATGCGGTGCGTGTTCCACCGTCAGCATCGAGCACATCACAGTCCACACGTACTGTATACGCCCCCAGCGCCTGCATATCGACAACTGTGCGTAAAGAACGGCCAATTAACCGTTGAATTTCTACACCGCGCCCGTCCTGTTTAAGTCCGTCACGACGTTTCCGACCAGGTGTAGAACCAGGCAACATTCCGTATTCTGCTGTGACCCAACCCTGCCCTTTTCCCTCCAAAAAGGGTGGCACACCTTCTTCGACATTGGCGGCGCAGATGACACGTGTATTTCCACAGGCAATCAGACAGCTGCCGCCTGCATGTTTTTGATAATCCATGATGATATCAATCGGTCGCAACTGGTCATTTGCTCGCTGGTCAAGCCGCATGGCAATCCCTCTCTTCCCTTCTTCTGATTTTGTTATTATACCGCGAAGTGAGGGACAAGGAAAGTTTTTTGCACGGATTTCGTGTATAATGAGCAAGGAAGAAAAGGAGAGGACAAACATGCACATGGACGGAGCCGCTCTTTTGGCAGCGGCGAATGAAATCAATGCCAGTTTACAAAACGGCCGGGTTGAGCGCATAGCACAGCCGACTCGTTTTGACATTGTATTTACGATACGTGCTGAACGCAGCAATACGCGCCTGCTGATAAGCGCTGACCCAGAGGCAGCGCGGATGCATCTTTGTGGGCCGGCAGAAAAAGGGCCGGAAAAACCGTTTCCTTTTTTGATGGTGCTGCGCAAATATCTATTGCATGGGCGTCTATTGGAAATACGCGTGCCGCAGATGGAACGCGCATGCCTGCTCCGCTTTTTGATTACCGATGAGTTAGGCGACCGGCGGGAAATGCATCTGATTGCAGAAATTATGGGAAAACACAGCAACCTTATTTTGGTCGATGAAAAGGGCATCATCATCGATAGCATTAAACGTGTTACCCCATCGATGTCTTCCCTGCGTACGGTTTTGCCCGGCGAACACTATCATCGCCCGCCTGGACAGCCGAAACACAGCCTATTGGATGCAGAGGAAACCGAAATACGTCAGTGGATTACAGACGCCCCCCCTGCCCGTATGGGAAAAATGCTGGTAGATATGTGCTATGGGATTTCCCCTTTCACGGCCGAGCAAATTTGCCGGCGCGCAGGCCTGGATGCCGATAGCTATGCGCCGTTTTCCAATGCGCAGGTGCAGGTGCTGGCCGGAACGTGCGTGCAAATTACAAAGGCGTTACAGACGCTGCCTCTGCAGAGCGTCCAGCTTTACGAAGATGCGCGCATAGTGGGATTTGCACCGTTTGGCGTAATGGGATATGCGAGTAAACCTACGGAAACATTCAATGACGCCGTCTGTACGTATTATCAATCACGTAAACAGGCAACGCAGATACAGCGCGCAAAAGCCGCACTGCAGGCTTCCCTTTCTGCGCGGCTACAGAAGCTGTACAAACGTTTGCAGATTCAGGACAACGCCTTGCGAAAAAGCGAAGGATGGGAACGATACCGCCAGGAGGGCGAATTAATTTTGGCCTATGCATATCAACTCAAGCGCGGCATGCAGACGGCGACACTGTTTGATTATACGCAGGATAAAGAGATTACGCTTACCCTGGAACCCACCCTGACGCCTTCGGAAAACGCTGCAAAGCGATTCAAACGTTACCAAAAGGCCAAGGCGACACTCATCGCAGCGCAGGAGCAGAAAGAACAGATTGAGCCGGAAATTGCATACTTGGAAAGCGTATGTCTGGCGGTGGAACAGGCGGAGGCGATGGAGGAAATTGAACAGATTCGCGCGGAACTGCAAGGACAGCGCTTATTGCCAGCTACGCAAACGCGCGGTAAACGCGCGCCTGCGCCGCAGGCAAAACCATTGGCATTTATCTCCAGTGAGGGTATTCCCATGCTGGCAGGGCGAAACAACGCGCAGAACGACCTGGTTACTACCCGCCTGGCTCGCTCCACCGATACATGGCTACATGCACAGGGCATGCCGGGAAGCCATGTGGTTATTCAGGTTCATCCTGTCCCGCAGCAAACGTTGTTGGAAGCAGCCCATATTGCCGCCTATTTCAGCCGCGGCAAACATTCCAATAATGTGCCGATTGACTATACACTGATAAAAAACGTACATAAGCCCTCGGGTGCAAAACCCGGTTTTGTTACCTATACGTCCCAAAAGACGATTTTTATCACACCGGATGAAGCACTGGTAAAACGCCTGATTCAGCCTTAGGAGATATATAATGCCCCGACAGATACAAATGGAACGGTTGGAAGAAAGCTCGGATTTTCTTGCCTGCTGCCAGCAGGCGGAAGAAGCGGATGCATGTATCGAGCGCATGCATTTCCTTCCGGGCGTATATGAACAGATGGACGCGTATCAGCTGGACGTGCGCCAATGCGTACTGACGCGCATCACCCTGTTGGAGAGCAAGTGTATGAAAAGCAGTTTTTTGAACTGTGTTTTTGACCACTGCGATTTCTCCAATGTGGATTTTTCTGAATGTCGATTTCATCAGTGCCGGTTTCAAAACTGCAAGCTGGTGGGAAGCAATTTGGCCGAGGCCTCCCTTTACCAGACACAGTACAAGGACTGCCATTGTGGATATGCAAATTTTTCCTATGCGAAAGTCAAATACGTTGACATGCAGGCATGTAATTTGCAGGAGGCAGATTGGAATCAAGTCAAATCCCAAAACTGGATACTCGACCATTGCAATTTGCAACGTGCCGCCTTTTTTCATACGCAGCTTGCTGGTATGGATTTGCGCACTTGTGATATTCGGGGGATTCGTATTGCAGTGGAGGATTTAAAAGGCGCGGTTATTTCGCCTGAACAGGCGATAGACCTGGTTGCATATCTGGGTGTAGAGGTTAAAGATTGAGCAAAAAGCCATTGTGCGTGCAAAATTTTCGTATTTTTCCCTGTTAAAAGAGAGCAATTCATTTCATACGGGACTTTTTAAGTACAATTCATGTGCCTGTACGAAATACGCCGCAACAGACAGCATTTATGCACACGATAATGGCTTGTGGAAGTGAATTGACTTTATGAGCCGTGATTAAGTTTCTTGATTTGTACATGAATACCGGCCATGTATTTCCTCCAACATCGGTTTGGATTTTCCTGTACACGGCATAGGCGGCCTGAAGCAGTACGGTGGAAAAAGCCGCTATCCGTATTTTTGTTTTCTGCGGCGGCATGTAGCTCACCCATTATCTAACGTCAGCATGGATGAACAGCGTCTATGCGGTCACGTTTATCTATGGACGGAGTGTTATGGCTATCCTTGCATCATGTTTGGCTAGATGCGTCTGCAAAAGGAAACCTGGGTCGTCAATACGTTTTACATCGGCATATTGAGGAGCATGTTGATTATGGCCATGCTGCTTTTTAATAAAATTAGATTATCTAACATTCTTTTTGTTTTCACCGGATTGATTTTACTGAAAAGGCTCCCTGCGCCATCTTTAAGAAAACGCCGTATCGATGGGAGGAGCGCCGTTTAGAAACAGCGCTAAGGAATGGAAAAAAGACGCCGGTTCATATGAACCGGCGTCTTTTTATTTGCTTGGTTATTTTATCTTTCGGCTGCCAGGTTTGACGAGCGGCAAGCCCGTTTCACAGACCGGACATTCATCTGCCGGATAGGATTTGACTTCCATGGAGATGACACTATGCAGCGGAACACCGAAATCAACCTTGCCCGCACTGCGGTCCACAATCACGCCGACGCCAACAATTTCTCCGCCGGCGGCACGTACAACATCCATCGTCTCTACAACGCTCCCGCCTGTGGTGACAACGTCTTCGACAATCAACACCTTTTGGCCGGGCTGGATGGCGAAGCCGCGGCGCAGAGTCATAGCCCCGTTCTCACGTTCGACAAACATATTCTCCGCACCCAACAAACGAGAAACTTCATAAGAGAGGATGATGCCGCCGATGGCCGGACCAACAACAAGGTCCACCGCTTGCCCGGCAAATTGGTCGACAAGGTCCTGTGCAAGCATTTCTGCATATTTGGGATATTTAAACAGATGTGCACACTGCATATATGTATCACTGTGCCGGCCGCTGGTGAGCAGGAAATGCCCCTTGAGCATCACGCCTGTTTCCGTAAAAATATCCAAGACTTTTTGCTGCTCCATTATAAATTCCTCCTTCGCTTAGATGCATTATACTATATTTGCAGCGCGCCGACTAGCTCGTTTACATCTTTTACACCTTGTTCCTGCATAAAAGCGCGAAGTTCTTCACAGATATCCGTACAAGCTGTGGGGGTCATTAAATTGCCGGTCCCTACGGTAACGGCGTTGGCGCCACAGAGCAGAAACTCTACCACATCCGTGCCGGAAGTGATGCCGCCCATACCTACAATGGGAATCGAGACCGCCTGACTAACCTGATAAACCATACGCAGGGCAATGGGTTTGATTGCCGGACCGCTCATGCCGCCAGTGATATTGGCTAAAATCGGGCGGCGTGTTTTGACGTCAACCGCCATGCCAGTTAAGGTGTTAATCAACGATAGCGCATCCGCGCCAGCCTGCTCGGCAGCCTGTGCGATTGCAACGATATCCGTTACGTTGGGCGTGAGTTTTACCATCAGCGGAACATCGCATGCTTTTTTACACAGACGCGTAATGGAAGCAACGGATTCCGGCGAAGTACCAAAGGCCATCGCTCCCTGTTTGACGTTGGGGCAGGATATATTAAGTTCCACCATATCGATGCCGCTTCCCTGCAATTTTTCCAGGACCGCAACATATTCTTCTTCTGTCGAACCCGCAACATTTACGATGATACGGGTGCCGTATGTCTTCATCCGCGGCAGTTCTTCAGCCAAAAAGCCATCTACACCCGGATTCTGCAAGCCCACAGCGTTCAAGATACCGGAGGTAACTTCTGCAATGCGCGGTGATGGATTACCGTCTCGCTTATGCAATGTGACCGCTTTGCTTGCAAGGCCACCCAACAGATGCAAATCGTAGAATTTGGACATCTCCACGCCAAAGCCGAACGTTCCGGAGCCGGCGATGATGGGATTATTCAACGTTACGCCCGCGATATCCACCTTCAAATTCATAGCACAACCTCCTCATAGGGAAAGACAGGCCCTTCCACGCAAACACGACGATTTTCCACCACACCATCCCGTTTGATTTTGCAGGTACAGACAACGCAGGCCCCCATGCCGCAACCCATCCGTTCTTCCAGCGAGATATAGATGGGTTTGTCCACCGTATCCAGAATGGGTTTAAGTGCCTTATACATGGGAGGCGGGCCGCATACATACAACACATCCGTTCGATTGTCGGATTGCAGATAACGTTGCAAGGCATCCGTAACAAATCCCTTTTCGCCTGCGGAACCATCATCCGTCATTAAAATGACATCCTCACACAGGGTCTGAAAGTCTTCCAGCTGATAAATGCAATCCCGATTGCGGAACCCCAGAATAGCGTCAAACTGTATATCCGGATGGCAAGCGGGCAACATCTTCAGCGGTGCACACCCGATTCCTCCGCCGACCAGCAATGCACGTTTCGTTCCCCGCGGCACAGGATATCCTTTGCCCAGGGGGCCAATGAGGGCAATGGTATCGCCGGGCTGGCAATCTACCAGCTGTTCCGTTCCCTGTCCCTTGACCTGATAGACCAGTTCCAGGCGGCCTACGACATTGTCGTAGCCGTTGATGCTGATGGGGCGGCGTAAAATCAAATCCGGCCGATTGGGGATTTTCATATGGACAAAGCGTCCTGGTTGGTATTCATCCTTTTTCCCTGCATCCACGTCCAACCAAAGAAGCATGATATCGTCTGCAATGCGTTCATTTTTTAAAACCGGACAGATTATATCACAAGGCATGATATTCAATCTCCTTTCCTTTAGTACGAAAGGCGGTTGGCTTTGGCCAGCGCACCCAACAAGTCATCACGCATACGGAGGGCCTCTTCCCGGGCGGCCTGCGCATAGGGCGCGTCACTTTTCTGATGCGCGCACATCAAACTGCGCGAAGCATTGACTACGGCCCCAAGGCCTCTTTCATCAAAGGTAAGCGCTAAATCGTCACTCTTTCCGCCCTGCGCGCCATAGCCTGGCACCAGAAATGGAACCGATGCAAATGCGGCACGCAGCTCCGCCCCCTGGGCCGGGTAGGTGGCGCCAACAACCGCACCGATGGAAGAATATCCATAGCGCCCAATCTGCGTCTGTCCCCATTGGGCAACCAGCCCGGCCATATGGGTATAAACGGTCTTGCCCTGGGCGACGATATCCTGCAACTGACCAGAAGAAGGATTGCTGGTTTTGACGAGAACAAAGATGCCTTTGCCGGCTTGCTCACAAGCTTGCACAAACGGTTGCACTCCATCAACCCCCAGGTAGGGAGAGACGGTCAAAAAATCCATATCAAAGGCACTGCGTGCAATGCCGTCTGGAAAGGGCGTACTGGAAAGATACGCCATGGCGTAGGCTTGTGCGGTCGAACCGATATCGTTTCGCTTACAGTCTGCCATGACAAGCATGCCTTTTTGTTTGGCATAGCGCGCCGTATCTAAAAACGCCTGCACGCCCTGTGGGCCGTACATTTCATAATAGGCCGACTGCAGCTTGACAGCGGGGACAATATCAGCAGTGGCGTCGATAAGTGCGTAGTTGAACGTGCGGATTAACTCTGCCGCACTTTCAAACGGGGCTTTGGCATCAAACTGGCTTTGCAGCTCCTGCGGTAAATATTCCAGGCGGGTATCCAACCCCAGCACGGAAGGATTGCGTTTCTGGATTACGGCTTCAAACAAACGGTCAATCATCATCTCATTCTCTCCTTATTCTACGATGGCCGCATGGCGCAGCACCGGCCGCCCATCCACCCACACATCGGTGACTTTCCCTTGCAGGGTCTGCCCCAGCCAAGGCGTATTTTTTCCTTTGGTATAGAGCTTGTCCGCCTCTACAGTCCAAGTTTGCGACGGGTCAAACACAGTGATATCCGCATGTCCGCCAGGCTGTAAAATACCTGCGTCCAAGCCCATGATACGGGCAGGTATCGCACTCATATGGTCCACTAGCTGGCCCAAGGAAAGCCGTTTTGTCTGCACCAGGTGCATATAGCCCAGCGAAAGGGCCGTCTCCAACCCGCTGGCGCCGTTAGCCGCAAGGTCAAATTCCACTTGTTTATCATCGATATGATGCGGCGCATGGTCCGTCGCAATGGCATCGCAGGTTCCGTCTGCCAATGCTTCAATCGCCGCCTGCCGGTCATCCTCGGTACGCAGCGGCGGATTGATTTTGGTATTGGTATCAAAGGTAGTGCATGCTTCATCGGTAAGCGAAAAATAATGCGGACAGGTTTCGCATGTGACGCGCACGCCCCGTTTTTTCGCTTGCCGAACCATCTCAAATCCCTGACGGGTCGAAACATGGCAGATATGAATTCGACCATCCATGGATTCCGCCAGCAGAATTTCGCGTGAAAGCATCACTTCTTCCGCGGCACGCGTATTGCCGCGCAGCCCTACGCGCGTACTGGCTTCCCCTTCATTCATCACGCCCCCATTGACCAGTGAAAGTTCCTCACAATGTGAGCAGAGTAAAGCGTCAAAATTCTTAGCGTACAACATTGCATTGCGCATCACACGGGCGCTTTCAACCGGGCGGCCATCATCACTGAAGGCCACCGCTCCTGCCTGCAGCAGGAACCCCATTTCCGTAAGCTCTTTTCCCTGCAAGCCTTTGGTAATCGCTGCGATTGGATATACCTTGGCGTATGCGGCATCCCGGGCGCGCTGTACAATATATTGCACCCCCGCTTCATCATCGATGACGGGGTCGGTATTGGGCATGCAACAGATGGACGTGAAGCCACCGGCCACAGCTGCGCGGGCGCCGGAGGCAATCGTTTCTTTATATTCATAACCCGGTTCGCGCAAGTGGCAATGGATATCCACCAAGCCTGGGAAGATATAGCGGCCGGTTGCGTCCACCACTTCATCGGCCGTTGTATCCAGATGTTCTTCCATTTGCACAATCCTGCCATGTTCGATGAGGAGGTCCAGCTTTCCTTGTAAGCCGCCGGGATTGACGACTTCGCCTCCTCGAATAATTGTTTTCATCGTGTTTGCTCCTTTCGGGTGAGCATGTCCAGCACGGCCATACGAATGGCCACACCGTTTTGCACCTGTTCACGAATAACGCTTTGTTCACAATCCGCCGTGAAGCTGGAAAGTTCCACACCGCGGTTAACCGGGCCGGGATGCATGACCAAAGCGTCCTTTTTGGCCAATTTAAGGACGTTCATATCAATACCAAAGAAATGGGCGTATTCCCGTACGGAAGGAAATAGCCCAGCCTTCTGGCGTTCCCGCTGGATGCGCAGGCCCATGACCACATCGGCGTTTTCTACCGCAGCACGCACGTCATTTCCGACGTGAACGCCTAGATGGTCAAACCCAGGAGGCATCAATGTCGACGGGCCGGCAAAATATAGGTCTGCCCCCATTGTTTTCATGCCATATGCATTGCTGCGCGCCACACGCGAGTGCAAAACATCACCGATAATGGCGATTTTCATGCCGTCGAGCCCACCGCGTTTTTCCCTGATGGTATACATATCCAAAAGCGCCTGCGTAGGATGTTCGTTCATGCCGTCGCCGGCGTTAACAACGCTTGCGTTGACGTGTTGGGACAACAGATGCGGAGCGCCGGACATGGGATGGCGCATAATGATAACATCCACGCCCATCATATCCAACGTCGCACCGGTATCCACCAGCGTTTCTCCTTTGGCAACGCTACTGGCGGAGGCCGACATATTGGCGCTGGCTGCGCCCATGTATTTAGAAGCGAGTTCAAAACTCATCCGTGTGCGCGTACTATTTTCATAGAAAAGCGTAACTACGCTCTTTCCTTGTAAGGTAGGAATGCGTTTATGGTCGCTGACAATCACTTTTTTCATGAAAGCAGCCTGATTGAGAATCTTTTCAATCTCTTCACGTGAAACGCCGTGAAGCCCTAAAAGATGTTTGCGTTTCATTGCTTATGCCCTGCTTTCTTCCGAATGGACCGAATCCTTATGCAGCCAGACGATGTTATCGCCGTCAATCTGTTGGACATGTACCTGGATGGTTTCCCGATAACTAGTCGGCACATTTTTCCCTACATAATCCGCCTTAATCGGCAATTCTCGATGGCCGCGGTCCACCAATACCGCAAGCTGTATCGCACGCGGACGGTCAAAATCAATCACGGCGTCCATGGCGGCGCGCACTGTGCGTCCGGTATAAAGCACATCGTCTACCAGAATAACCGTGCGGCCGTGCAAAGGCACCTGGATGCTGCTTCCCTTGACGATGGGCAATTCCGCCAGAAGCGAAAGGTCGTCCCGATAAAAGGTGATATCCAGCATGCCCATATCCACGCGGACGTGTTCATACTGTTCGATTTTATCTGCCAGCGTCTGTGCAAGCGGAACGCCACGGCGGTGGATGCCAACGAGCACGACATCTTCCAGATGGGGATTGCGTTCGATAATTTCATGCGCGATGCGTGTCAACGCGCGGTCCATATGCTGCGCATCCATGATTAAAACGGACTGTTCTGCCATATGCTTCGCCTCCAATAAAAAAGCCTTACCCCTTGGACGGGTAAGGCGAAAAACCACAGCTTCTCCTTCGCCTTGCCGACCTCGCGGGATCGAGTTAAAGGCTACGTTCGTGTGCAGGTTCAGTATACAGGGTTGTATCGGATTTGTACAGCATAAAATCTTCCGGCCAATAAAATCCATGCCGTTTAAGTACGGAAAGATAGTCCGCCGGCGGGTCGGCTGTAAAAGACATGACCCGGCCCGTACATGGGTGTGCAAATGTAATGCGCCAGGCGTGCAGCAATTGGCCCGTTGCACGTTCTCTATCCTTTTTGGGGCCATAGACCGGGTCCTGCAGAACAGGGTGAGCGATATGCGCCATATGCACGCGAATCTGGTGCGTGCGGCCGGTTTCCAACGTGCAAAGCACAAGCGTCGCATCGCCAAAGCGATGCATCACACGCCAATGGGTGCGGGCCGGCCGGCCATCCGGCACGACAGCCATCCGTTTGCGGTCATGTTTGTGGCGCCCAATGGGGGCGTCCACCAATCCCTCTTCTTCCGAAAAGTTGCCCGCCACCAAGGCTAGATATTCCCGTTTGACCGTACGGTCCTGAATTTGTTGGCTGAGCGCTTGATGCGCCATATCATTTTTGGCAACCAGTAATAAGCCTGTCGTATCCTTATCCAGGCGATGAACAATCCCTGGGCGCAATTCGCCATTGATGCCGGAAAGATGGTCCAGATGGTATAGCAACGCATTGACCAGCGTTCCGTCATTGATGCCGGCACCGGGATGTACGCTCAAGCCGCGTTGCTTATTAATGACTGCAATATCTGCATCCTGATAAACGATACAAAGGGGCAAGTCCTGCGCTATCAGTGCAACGGGCTGGACAGCCGGCATGGTAAGCGTAAACTGCATGCCAGCCTTCACTTTATCCTTCGCACGCACCGGTCTCCCCTGGCATTGAACATGGCCCTGTTCCATCAGATTGGCAACGCGCGAACGAGTGAGGCCGCTGGCCTGTGCCAGAAAAAGGTCAGCACGCATTCCCTGCTGTTCGGCTGTTGCAACAAATTCATTCATGGGCACGTTCCTTTTTCCTGTAAAACTGTGGCAGAATCAACAGCGCGAATATGAAGAGAATGGCCCCACAGGTCACAAAGATATCCGCTACATTAAACACGGCAAAACGCATAAAGGTAGGATTAATAAAATCAATTACATAGCCATAGAGCAGGCGGTCTATCAGATTGCCAAGAGCACCGCCAATAATGCTGGCGATGGCAATGCGTGTCCACACTGATTCGACCGCGCGATATTTGACCAGATATCCCAATAGACAGGCAACAATGAGAACAGTAATCACAATAAACAGCCAGGTCTTCCCTTCCAGAAGGGAGAACGCCATTCCTTCGTTTTGCACATAGCGGAATTCAAACACGCCTGGCAGGACATCCATGTGCTGTCCGGGCATATGGCTAAGCGAACCGACGGCCCACATTTTGCTCAAACGGTCCAACACAACGGCTGCAATCGCAATGATGGCTTCCAGCATTTTCTTCCTCCATTCTTAACGGCGTTATTATACCATGAACAGAGGAGATGCGGAAAGAGACGGTTTTATTTGGGCGTATAGACTTGAATCATCTGCATCAAGCGCGCTAGAAACTCCCCAATGATAGGCAGGTTTTTATTCGCTAGGTAGGCTAATAAGCTGATAAGAATAGCGCCCAAGATGGTAAAACCAATGGCCGAACCAAGGCCGCGTGCGATGCCCGCAAGCAAACTACGGCGCAGCATTTTCTTGCGCGTATAGGATTCGGGAATGCCCAGCGCAATGCACAGCCGCTGCAGCGTTTCATTGAGTTCATCCAGCGTTTGTTTGAGCATGGCGTTTGTTACCGGCGGCGCGTCTTCGTTCGACTCCTTTTTATGGCGTGGAGGCGGGTCATGGTACATCAACGGGCATCCCCCCTTTCAAGGTAGGATATGCCAATCGCAGTATCGCTATACAGGCGCAACATGGAAGCGGACACAGGATAAAAAAAGAACCCGGGTTACGGGTCCTTTTTTTATCTATTCAGCTTTATTCCGTATAAAGGTCATCATCTTCTGCGTCGACTTCTACCGGGCGATATACATCTTCCTCACGAAGCGCTGCCTGACTTTCATGGATGCCTCGCACATATTCCTGCACATAATCCGGTTCAACTTCCTTCGCCGGTTCCACTTCGGCCGCTTCCTCAGCCTGAAGCTTCTGTTCGAGCGCATCTACTTCCGCAGGGGCTTCTTCTTTGTCGACAAATTCGAGGAATTCGCTGGTATAGGTATGCAGGCCGTTTTTAAATTCCGCCAGCAAGCTTTTCAATTCTACCAAACGGCTTTCATGCATCTGAATTTCATCCTGTTTGCTTTGCAGAATTGCTTCCGCCTTTTCCTTCGCGTCAGCAAGCATCTGTTCGCTTTCCGTACGGGCGCGTTCCACCATTTCATCCGCTTCATGGCGCGTTTTGGTATACAACTCGTCCGCTTCGCGTTTGGCTTTATCCGTGATGTCCTCAGCGGCTTTGTGCACGGTGACCATCGTATGCATCATGGAATTTTCCATCCCGCGATACGATTCAATCTGTTTATTCAGCGCTTCGATACGGGCATTGAGCTCCTGATTTTCACGGCTAAGCAAATCAAAATCATTGACGACCTCATCCAAAAAGGCGTCTACTTCATCCATGTCATAGCCTTTACGCCCGCGTGCAAAATCTTTTTCATGAATATCCTGTGCAGTCAGCATGCTTTTTCTCCCCTTATTCTCTTAATAATCACGGCGTTGTTTGCTGCCTAAGGTATAAAAACTTTTGCCTTTGAGTTCATCCGGGATATTGCCGGCAATATCAACATTGTTGGGAACGAGGATGAAAATCCCCTTGGAAATTTTGTGGATATTGCCGTTGAGTGCATAAACCGCACCAGACATGAAGTCCAAAATACGCTGAGCAGTATCAATTTCCAAACTTTCCAAGTTGACAATGACGGGTTTGCGATTTTTCAGATTATCAATGATATTCTGTGTATCGTCATAGGTCATCGGCTGATAAACAATCATTTTCATCTTACTGTTTGGATTGGGTGCCAGCCCAACGACTTTGTTTTCCCGCGGCTCAATTGTACGGGAAAACTCCGGTTCCAGCTCACGTTCACGCGAACGGGAAGCGGATTTCTCCCTGCGATTCTTAACAATCGAATCCTTGCGGCTGAAGGAATAAGAAGGCTCGTCCTCAAAATCGTCAAATTCGTCCTCTTCCATCCGCCGGCGGGAGGTGAATTCGTCTTCGCCTTCTAAATCCAAACCCATATCGTCATCATAATCAAACGTATCTTCATCGTTGGCATCCGTTTCTTCCAGGCCAATCAGATCCAGCATCTTGCCAAAAATCTTCTTTTTCGCCATGTAATAAAACCTCCAAATTTTTCAACTTTTCCCCTGTTGCGGTGCAAAAATGGCGGAACCAATGCGCACCATTGTCGCACCATGCCGAATGGCAGCTACATAATCATGACTCATCCCCATCGACAGCACCTGCATTGATGCATTATCCGGGCATCTTGTCTTTAAATGTTCAAACAAAGACCGAACACGTTCAAAACAGTCCTCCGTTGTCTTTGCATCACACCCCAGCGGCGCAACGCACATCAACCCCTGCACGCGAAGATGTGCAAAAGAAGCGCACTGCTCCAGCAACGGTTCCACCTCTTCCGGCGGAACGCCACCCCTCTCCGGATTGTCATTCAAGCGCACCTCCAGCAACGCCGGCACTACGCGCCCTGCCTTGGCGGCACGCTTGTCCAATTCCTTAGCCAGGGACAAACGGTCCAGCGACTGCACCATCGATACTTTATCAATAATGTATTTTACCTTATTTGTCTGCAATTGTCCAATAAAATGCCACCGCACCGAATCGGAAATAACGGCAGTTTTTTCCAGCAGTTTATCGGCCCGATTTTCACCAAAATCCATCTGTCCACATGCAATGGCCTGATACACCTGTTCCAATGTTGCAAATTTGCTGACTGCGACCAGTGTAATTTCTTCTGACCGACGGCCGCTGCCCAACGCGGCCTGCTCAATGGATTGTCTGACAGCCTCTAGCACTTCCCGCATGGTTCCTCACTACCTCAGTTGTAATTCCATTCCTGCCTTCAGGGTAATCTGCGGGTCCTGGCTGGTGACGATTGCCGCATCCTTGGTCTTAATGGATACTTCCACCGGCACGAGAGTGGCCGTATTGCCCTGAACCAATTTGACATACTGTTTATTATCCTGCGTAAAGAGCGCCTTTTCCGGCACCTTGCAGCCCGTGTATTCCACCTGCAAATGTGCATCAGCGGTACGCACACTCAGCAGCGGAGTTACGTCTTCGCTCATTTCCAGCACATAGAGCTTTCCGCCATCCTCTGGCACGCGAATGCTGGCCACCTTGGCCGTATATGGACGGTCATAATAACCTTCGAAGGTCATTTTCACTTCGCCGCCTTCTACCAATTCATCAATGGCCTTATCGCTGTCCACCATAATCAAACAATACCATTTAAAATTATTTATTACCCGATAGAGTGGCTTGGTAGCGCTATCGGCCGACGTCGTATTCGTCACCACGCCTTTTTTTGCATTTTCGATATCCTTGCGCGTCAAGGTATCCAGATTATAGGGCGTCAACTGAGTCTCCAAGCCATCCAGATAAAAGCTGATGACACCGGCGTCTTCTGCCGTAATCTCTTCCCGCCAATTGGCCAGCCGTTCCAAGTACTGCTGTTCCTGTGCGTAGAGAGCGTTTAATTCATCATTGGCTTGCACATTTTTACGCAAAAAAGTCTGTTTTTGTTCACTCAGTTCCTTAAGCTTGCGTTCCAGGGTGACCAAGTCCGCATCGCTCTTTCCCTGAATTACCTGGGCGATTTCCGAGATGGTGTTGGAAATTTTGCTGTTGTAATCATTGAGGTCGGCGTTGACCGTGTCTGCCCAGATTTCATTTTCTTGTTTATTTTGAATTTTTTGCTGGACATCAATCAAGTCGGTCAACAACTTTTCATTAAAGCCCCATTTATATACCTGTGCGATGGATGTGCCCTGCGACACCTTTTCCCCTTCGGATACAAAGAACGACGCGGAAGCATAATTATTGGCATTGTAAACTTTTTCGTCGCGTACGAGGACAACATCTACATCGCGTTCTACCGCGATGCTTCCATCTTCAATTTTGGCGCGCGAGGGTCCTTTGAGCAACAGAACAGCAACCAATGCAATGGTGGCCAGCAGAATTGCAAGCACTAAATAAAAGCGTTTGGTAATCACTCGCTTTGTTTGATTGGCCAAGCCCGCACCCCATCTCTACAAAATTCTCCAATATAACGGATGAATTATATCATACAAGGTCCCTTCTCGCAAAGCGAATCCACGCTTTTTCACAGCATTGCCACATTTATTCCACTTCCCTGTTACGGCGAAGGAAAAAGCAGAGCAGCGATAAGCCCAGCACGCACGCCGTCAGTATGAAAGCGCTGCGCACCCCCCACCATCCGCTGAATAGCCCTCCCAGCAGACTGCTGAGGATGGAGCCAAAAAACAGCGTTGTCGTCACCCAAGACTGCGCCGTCGCCGTCCATTGTGCGGCGGTAATATGCGCTACATACGGTGCGGCTGCAGATAAATACAACCCGAAGGCAACGCCCTCCAAACATTGCAAAATCAAGATGTGCCAGCTTTGCCAGGCAAATGGATATAAAACCTGTTCAGCCAGATACAATACGCCAGAAAGGCAGAGCGTTACCCGCATGGCTTTGGGGCGTGTCCAACGGCTGGCTATGTACAAAGCAGGAATCTCCAAAAACGTTTTCAACCCTGCAAAAGTGCTGAAGAGTGTTGGCTCCAGCTCCAGCTCCGCGAGCAGATAAGGGGTAAAGGTGGAGGTTGCGTTGGATGCCATATACAACGCTGTATTGAACAGCAGAAAAAAGAAAAATGGGATACCGGGGTGAAATCCCTTTTGGCCAGACGCGGTCTTTTTTTCCTTTGGGGCAAGCGGTTGATGGAACAGCATCCACAGCAGAGGAAGCGCCACCGCCGTGCTGATAAAATAGGGGACGAATAAATTGGAACGCCGCAATAGGAAAGCGGAAAGGCTTACCACGCATGCATAGCCGAGCGAGCCCCATAACCGGATACGGGCAAACGGGATTTGTGCTCGACGCGCCCCTTGAACCACAATGCCATCCAGCAGCGCGCTTGAGGGGGCGCGAAAAAACATCAGACACGGCAAAAGAAAGGCCGAAAGCGGCAGCGCCCAAAAACGGACGCCATTGGCGAACGGCAACAGTATATTGCATACGGCCCATAAGAAAAAAGCGCATAGCAATACGCGCTTCATATTTTGACAATGGTCTGCCCGGCGTGCCCAGAGCGGAGGCGCTATCATGCCAACAACAGCATTGGCGGCCGTGACAAAGCCAACCTGCGTGCTGCTTAGCCCGCTTTGCTGCAAAAGCAGGACATGGAAAGCAAGTGTGCTCATCGCACCCCAATAAAAAAACATCATCCACGCCAAACGCATATAAGGGCTTTGTTTTAACAAAAAAGAGGCGTCCTTTCTACGACTCCTCTTTCATTGCTGTCTTAACGGCTCAATGCTTTTCGCGCCACGTCCGGCACGTTGGTAATAACGGCCTCTATGCCCTTTTCACCCAAGGCTACGAGATGGGCAGGATTGTCAACCGTATAGGGATGGATGGCAACTCCGGCCTTTTGGCAGCCTTCCACCACACCCGGACCCAGCAGCACGCTGGGATAAAACGGATGGATGGCGTCGGCTTTGAGATGCATGGCATATACGTGCGGGTCGACCATGGCGGCCTGATAGAGCAGGCCGATATGCACCGATGGGTCCAGAGCACGCAGCTGCATGAGGCTGAAATGATTGAAGGAGGAGTATATTACGCGGTCCTGCATGTGGTAGGCCTTGACTAAATCCAATGTCTTTTGTTCAATGCCCTCATACAATACAATCCCGCTTTTTATTTCGATATTAATGGTTAAATCTGTAGGGGCAATCAGCGCGAGCACCTGTTCGAGAAGCGGCATTTTAGCCCGTGAAAAATCCGGATGTGTCCGATTGAAGGTCAGTGCCTGCAGCTGGGCAAGCGTGTGGTCTACGATGCGCCCCGTTCCATCGGAAACGCGTTCCAGCGTCTCATCATGAGCGACAACGACATAGCCGTCTTTGCTCAAATGCACATCCAATTCGATACCATCAGCGCCCTGTTCAACGGCCAACTGGAAGGCTTCGATTGTATTTTCCGGCGCGTATGCGCTCGCACCCCGATGCGCCCAGACCTTAGTTTGCATCACATTCATCCTTTCTATACAGGTTCGCGCACGACGAACAACAACGCCGCCCCCCGTTGTATCTGTATGTCCACAACATCCTCCACCGCAACATTGCTTATACCCAGTGTACAGCCCAGAGGAAGCGCAGCCTCATGCAAGGGATAAAACGCCCCTTCCATGTGTTCAACCACCGTATCCGGCAAAAACGGGACCAAGGAAAATGTCTTTCCTTTCGCGCCGACAAGCCGCTGGCGGGCAAGTAGGACACGAACAAACTCATCCTTTCCTTCCATCTGCGCATCCACGCCCTGGCAAGCCAGGGTAAACAGACACTGCAGATTGCCCATCGCATGGTCCATCCGTCCGCCCAGGCCGCCTAGAATCGTTATGCAGTCCGCCCCGCGTTCAACGGCCAGTTTACAGGCCATTTCCAAATCTGTCCAATCCTTCTCACGCGGAAGGCGAAGGACGGAGACGCATGTTTGCAATTCTTGCAAAACGGATGGTTGGATGGAATCCATATCGCCTACCAGCAGACGGATAGGCAACCCGAGCGAAAGGGCTCGATTTGCTGCGCCATCACAACAGATAAAGTCATCTGCCTGAGGAACAAGCGTATGAATCAGCGCATCCGCCGGCCAATCTCCGCCGGTGTAAATCAGCGCCCTCATATCCGCCGCAAAGAGGCAATCGCTGTTGCCTTGCTCTTGGCCTGGAAGATATAACTGCCGGCCACAATCGTATCCGCCCCTTTGCGCAGGGCGCGTTTGACATTCATGCCGTCAATGCCGCCATCGACCTGAACGCGCAATTCTTCCCGGCCGGACATCTGCCGTACCTGTGCAATTTTTTCCAGACAGTCCTCTCGCATCTTCTGCCCGCCGAAACCAGGTTGCACCGTCATAATCAACACCATATCCACTACTTCAAGCACGGGTAACAGTGCCAACACGGGCGTTTGCGGACAGATAGCCACTCCCGCTTTTTTCCCCACCCCATGAATGGTTGCAACGGATTGTGCCAAATCCTTTTCCGTTTCCGCATGAACAGTTAAAATATCCGCACCGGCCTCCACAAAGGCGGGGACGAACCGCACAGCGTCTTCCACCATCAGATGAACGTCCAACGGCTGTTCGGTATATGGGCGGATGGCCTTGACCATCTGCGGGCCAAACGTGATGTTGGGAACAAAATGTCCATCCATGACGTCGACGTGAATCCAGTCCGCTCCTGCAATCTCTAAATCCGCTACCTCACGGCCCAGAAGTGCAAAATCCGCCGCGAGAATGGACGGGCTTACAAGAATATCATTCATACCGGTTCCTCCATTTTTCCTGTACGTGTTTAAGAAGCTGTGTATAACGCTGCCAGCGCGCGATGGGAATACGCCCCTGTTCAACTGCCTGTTTGACGGCGCAGCCTGGTTCAGCATCGTGCAGACACCCTGTGAATTTACAGTGCCCCAGATGCTCTGCAAATTCCGGATAAGCCTCTGCCAAGGCATTCGGTTCCATCAATGGCAGTTCCATCAAACTAAACCCCGGCGTGTCAACCAGAGCACCCCCATTTGCCATCAATAGAAGTTCCGCGTGGCGGGTAGTATGCCGTCCGCGGCTGGTCTTGGCGCTCAATTCCCCCGTTTGCCATTGCGTGCCGGGTAAAAGCAGATTTACCAAGCTGGTTTTTCCTACGCCGGATTGGCCGGCCAAACAGGCAACTTTACCGGCCGCTTGCTGCAGCAGCGGGTCTTTTCCCTCCCCTGTGCGGGTGCTGACACAAAGCGGATGAAAGGGCGCATAGTCCGCATAAAAACGGCTGCGTTGCTCTTCCGTTGCAAGGTCTGCTTTATTGAGCACGGCACAGACCTCAATCTGATTTTCATATGCGTTGATGCAAAGCTTATCCAGCAAAAGGAAATCCGGTGCTGGATTCTGTGCACAAAGGACAGCAAATACGATATCGACATTCGCCACACGCGGCCGCATCAGGCAGTTGCGTCTAGGCAACAAATCTCCCATTGCGCCTTCCATCCCAGCGGCAGGCGGCTCAAAACACACCCAATCCCCCGGAAGCGGAGTCCTATCCTCCTTACGAAAACGGCCACGTGCTTTTAATGTGTGCAATGTGCCCTGTTCATCACAAACGGTATAATAGCCTCCGATACCCTTGAGAATGCGACCCTGTTTCATTCTATCCACCCCTGCGGCACAGTATTGGGCACTTGGTCGGTCGCAATATAAAGGTCGATTTCATCGCCGCGCGGGACATCCGTATCATAAGCGGGGTCTTGCCGGACTACCAAGCCAGCCACCTCATTGGGTTCATACACAGTTCGCACTTCTCCTACTTTTAAACCGACTTCCTGCAGCGTGCCCGCCGCCTGTTCCTGGGTCAGCCCTTTTAAGTCCGGCACGGGTATCTGTTCCACCCCTTTGCTGATAGTGATGGTGACATTGGTCTTTTGCTTAACCAGTTCCCCTTCTGCGATAGATTGATGAATCACCTGGTCCTCCGGTACCTGGTCATCAAACGTATATTCAAGGGTGACCTGTAAATTGGAAGAAACAAGCGTAGCCTGCGCTTGTGCCGAATTGCTTCCCACAACGCTGGGTACGGCAACCAGCTCCCCGCTGGCGTTATTGATAACGGCATTGACAATAAAGAACAGTGTCACCAGAATCAATACCGCGCCCAACGTTGGGAGCAAAATCTTCATGATATTGCGCTTCGGGCTTTGCGTTTGCCCAACCCGCCGTTCTTCCCGAAGCGTAGGAATCACCGCCGTGTGCTCACGGTCTTCCGGTAAATCGGCAAAATGGCCATCCGGAGCCGTATAGGTCAAAACCAAGTCGTTGGCCATATCCCGTGGCGTTTGATAGCGCTGCGCCGGGTCCTTGGCACAGGCTTTGCGCACACAGGCACCTAGGCTGTATGGAATGGAGGCATCCACTTCACAAGGGGATGGCATGCGTTCCTGTACATGCTGCAACGCGATATTTACCGTCGTATCCCCCTGGAAAGGCAATTCCCCGGTGAGCATTTCATACATGGAGATGCCCAGTGAATAAATATCCGTTTTTTCATCCGTCGGCTGACCCTGCGCCTGTTCGGGTGCAATATAATGCACCGAACCCAAAACATTTTCTCCGGAAAGCGTGGTTGTAGATGCGCCTTCTACTTTCGCGATGCCAAAGTCGGTCATTTTTACATCGCCGTTTTCAGAAATCAAGACGTTATGAGGCTTTACATCTCTATGGACGACGCCGTTATCGTGCGCGGTCTGCAAAGCGGCACACAAGGCCAGACAGATACGCGTTGCCTCTTCAACGCTCAGTGCGCCCTGGTTTTGAATATATTCTTTAAGCGTTTGGCCTTTGACAAATTCCATCACGATGTAATGGACGCCATCCTGATGGCCAACATCGTAAACCTGCACGATGTTGGGATGCTGCACGCGCAGCATCGCGTACGCTTCTCGTTCAAAGCGCCGAACAAATTCCGCATCGCCGGCATATTGGCTGCGCAATACCTTGATGGCCACATCTTCACCGGTACGCATATCCTCCGCCACATAGATGACTGCCATGCCGCCCTGGCCGATTTCATAGCGAATACGATAGCGGTTAGCCAGCACACTGTCCAAGGCTAGCATGCAGCATCACCCCCATCGTGTTCAGCGATGCAAACGGATACGTTATCCGTTCCACCCCGTTTGAGCGCCAAATCGACCATCGCGTGACAGATGGCATCCAATGACATCGTCTCATCGCCGAGCATTTGCCCTATTTCTTCATCGGACAGATGCGTTGTCAAGCCGTCCGAACAAAGCAAGACACGGTCACCCTGCTCCCAGGGTACTTGGTAAGTGTCAATCTGCTGTGTTTTGGCAATGCCCAAGGCCCGGGTAATGATATGGCGATAGGGATGCCAAGGGGCATCCTCCGGACGGATGGCTCCATTTTCCACCATCTCCTGCACCATAGTATGGTCGCGCGTGATTTGCGTCAACATATGAGCATGCAAAAAATAGGCCCGCGAATCCCCTAAATGCGCGACGTACGCAGCCTGCGGCAAACAGACTGCGGCGGTCAGCGTGGTCCCCATCCCGGCAAACTTCAGGCCCGTTTTGGAAAGCATATATATTTTTTGATTGGTTTTTGCGATACAGGATTCTAAAAAGGAAAAGGGTTCATTTTGTGCCTGTTCCCGCACGCCCGTATCCTGCAGCAGATTGACCATGGATTTAATTGCAATCGCGCTGGCAACTTCTCCCGCACGATGGCCGCCCATGCCATCCGCCACTGCCATGAAAAAAGCGGGGGCCTTTTCATCGCGAACGTCAGGAATATACAGGCTGTCTTCATTAAGTTCCCGTATATTCCCTTTATGCGTATAACTGGCGTATCGCATCCTCTACCTCCTTACTGCCTGCCGTGCGCCTTGAGCCGTAACTGACCGCAAGCGCCTTCCACATCCGCCCCGATTCGGCGGCGGACAGTGACTGACGCATGATTTTCTTCCAGTGTAGCACGAAATCGCGCAATCGTCATCGCGTCGGGGGCTGTAAATCCATTTTTTGCGCCGTTAAATGGAATCAGGTTGATATGCTTGCGCATACCGGCTGTAATCGACGCCAAACGTTTTGCATCTTCCACTGAGTCGTTGACACCATGGATGAGAATGTATTCAAATACAACACGCCGGGATGTCCGATGTTCATAACGCCGGGCGGCGGCGATGACGTCTGTGATGGCGTAACGATTGGCAATTGGCATGATTTTCCGCCTGGTTTCGTCATCCGCGGCATGAAGAGAGATACAGAGCGTGAGGGGTAAGTTCTCCTGCGCCAAATCGTCCATGCGCTCCACAAGACCGCAGGTGGAAAGCGATACGTTACGCAAAGAGATATTCATCCCATGTTCATCGGATACAAGCTTGAGAAAATGAACAACATTTTCATAGTTGTCCAGCGGTTCACCGCACCCCATCAGTACAAAATGATTGAATGGACGCTGGCCATGCAAACGGGTCACAGCATAAAGCTGCCCGGCCATCTCTCCCGCAGTCAGGTTGCGTGCCAAACCCTGTTCACCGCTGGCACAAAAACGGCATCCCATCCGGCAGCCCGCCTGGGTGGATACGCATAGGGAACCGCCGTATTGATATTGCATCAATACACCTTCCATTGCATGCCCGTCTTCACAGGTATACAGATACTTCTCACTGCCATCCGCAGAAGGATGCACTTCGCTGATGCGAACCCCGCCCATCCCCATCTGTTCGAGCGCACGTATCAGGGGTTTGGGCAGGTTGGTCATCTCCTTCGGCTGTACGCCCTTGGCACACCAGGCAAAAATCTGTTTGGCACGAAACGCCGGCTGCCCTTGCTCGGTACACCATTGCTGCCACTGTTGAAGGTTAAAATCGTATGCTTTCATCTCATCCTCTTCATTGCTGCGATAAAAAAGGCGTCCGTTCCGTCCAGGTGCGGCCAGAGCTGCAGCATCCCCCGCTGTGCACGGTCAGCCAATGGCTGGGATACGTATAGTATATCCTGTGCAAAATCAGCATTTCCCTGTAGAAAATGTTGAACAATCGCTTCGTTTTCTTCCCGCATAAAGGTGCAGGTGCAATAGATAAGCCGGCCGCTTGGTTTCACACAGCGGGCGGCATTCTGCAAGATGGCCCGTTGTTCCTGGGCAAGCGCTTCAATATCCGCCAGCTGTCGGTTTCGCTTTACATCCGGCCGATGCAAGGCTGTGCCAAGACCGGAACAAGGTGCGTCCACCAGCACGGCATCGGCACGCCCTGTCCATTGTGAAAAAGGCTGTTTGGCATCCCATACGTCTGCATGCACATTGGGCAAATGCAGCCGTTTTGCCTGCGCTTGAATCAACGCTACCCGATGCGGATGAATGTCGAAAGCATATATCTGTGCATCTTCCCCCAACATTTCTGCCATGGCGCACGTCTTTCCGCCGGGTGCGGCACAGACGTCCAGCACCGTTCCCTTTACACCGTACAACTGTTGGGCGGCCAGCAAACTGGCCTGTCCCTGCAGGCTGAGTATCCCGTTTCGATACAGCGAGAGCCCTGTCGCATTTTCTACCCCCGCTGCCAAAATGCCTGTTTGACAGAATGCACTCGGTTCTGCCTGAATCTGCATAGCATGCAAGGCAGCAAGCGCCTCTTCCCGTGTTTGCCGCCGTGTATTGACGCGGAAACTCACCTGCCCATCCGAACGGCTGGATAAAAACTGTTCAGCCTGCTCGATACCGAGAATTTCGATTGCTTCCTGCGCCGCCCATTGCGGCCAGCTGTAGCGAACTGCGAGCGCCTGGGCGGGTTGCGTCCGGATATCCGGCCAGGGGATGTGTTCCTTGTTGCGGGATACATTGCGCAACACGGCATTGACAAACTTGCTCTGCGCACCTTTCCCGCTGGCACGGGCCAATTCTACGGCACCGTGGACAATGGCAGCATTTTCCGCCTGTGAAAACAACAAGCGCGCCGTGCTCATCCGCAGAATGTTGCGCACAGTACGGCCGCACTGGTTCAATTTGGTATATTGCTTGAGTACAAATTCACACGCCTGCCAGTTTTCCAGCGTCAGGCGCACGTAAGCAAGGGCCGCCGCGCGCGCAGGGCCCTTCAACTTCTTTTCCGCAAAAACCTGCGCAGTAGCTTCGTTGCTATAGGCGCCGCCGCTGACCTTTTCTATGATAGCCAGTGCAGCCCATTCCCCTTCGCGCACATTCATAGGCCAAACCTCGCTCCCAACGGGATGGTCTTGCCACGTAAGAATGCATCTGCTGACATACGTTTTTTGCCCGGGGCCTGCAATTCCCCCACCTGCACCGCGCCGTCACCACAGGCGATAACGAGCCCCGTTTTGGGGTCTGCGCATAATACTTCTCCCGGTGCGCCATGCCCTTGACATGGAGAGAGGGCAAAAAACTTCCAATTCTCCCCCGCGAAGGAAGTAAACACCCCTGGCCAAGGCGTCAGGCCTCTTTCACGGTTACACAACGCCTGCATGGAATGTGTAAAATCCAGCTGACCGTCCTGTTTTTGCAACATGGGCTGATAGGTCGCCTGCGCCGGGTCCTGGGGAATCCGCGGTGCAGTGCCCGCTTCTATCTGTGTGAGCGTTTGACACATCAAATCCGCGGCCACATGTGAAAGGCGTTCCAACAAGGTCTGCGCATTGTCCTGCGGGTCGATGGCAATGGCTTGCTGTAAAATCATATCTCCATCGTCAATCCCAACATCGGAATGCATGGTGGTAACGCCCGTATGCGTTTCTCCATGAATTAGGCACCAGTTGACCGGTGCAGAGCCGCGATATTTAGGCAAAAGTGAAGCATGGGCATTGATGACGCCCAACGGGGCGGCCTGCAGATTGCGCCGGCTGAGAATCTGTCCATAGGCGGCGGTGACAATCACATCCGCCGCAAAATCCTCCAACGCCTGCGCGCTCTGTTCACTTTTGATTTTTTCAAATTGATAGACAGGTAACTGTAATGCTTGTGCCGCCTGTTTGACCGGCGGGGGGGTCATCGTTCCCTTGCGTCCATTGCGTTTATCCGGCTGTGTGACAACCGCTACAATACGGTGGCCGGCGGCATGTAAAGCTTCCAACACGGGAACGGCGAAAGAAGGCGTCCCCATAAAGACGATGTTCAATCTTCGTCCTCCATATCCAGTTCTTCAATCATCTTATCGATATACAAAACGCCATCCAAATGGTCCAATTCATGACAGAAGGCACGCGCCAACAAGCCGTGTCCCGTATATTCGTGCACTTGTCCATCACGTCCCATGGCACGAACCGTTACGGTTTGCGGGCGCGTGACAAGGCCCGCGCGGCCCGGAACGGACAAACAGCCTTCCGCATCGGTAACTTCACCTTGGGCATCGATGATTTCGGGATTGATAAGTTCAAACACTTCCCCCTCCACCTCAACAACCACTACGCGGCGCAGCACTCCTACCTGAGGCGCGGCAAGGCCACAGCCGTCTGCTTGCCGCATTGTTTCCAGCATGTCGTCTAGCAGGCGCTGAATATAACCATCCACCTGGGCTACGGGTTTGGAAATTTTTCTTAATGTCGGGTCTCCTTCATGGAGAATATCGCGAATCGCCACGTGGCATCCACCTCTTCTTTTTTATTGGGTATTATATCATATTCCTTCCCGGTTACACCATATTGGAAGGATTGGTCTCCATGGTCAGCGTACAATGTGGCCAAGTGCGCCGGTAAAACAGCGTATAAAGTGCGTCCAATGCGGCATCAGCCTGCGGCCCTGACGGCAACTTGAGCAGGATTTGCGTACGAGTTTCATCCTTGATACGCGCGATGGGAGCATAACCCATCTCCAGCTGTAAGGGGACGATATTGTGTTCCTTCAAACACTGAAGCAACAGGCCGTGGCACTCCTTTGCCGCTCGGACCGCTTGCTCCGCCTGTCCCCGAAACAGCAACCGTACGAAATTGGCAAACGGCGGAAACTGTGCAATCTGGCGGTTTTGAATTTCCTGCCGGTAAAACGCTTTATAATCCTGGCGGGCCGCGGTATCGATGGCAAAATGGTCAGGATGATAGGTCTGCACCACAACCTGCCCGGGAAGCTGGTCACGACCGGCCCGGCCGGCCACCTGCATAATCAGCTGAAACGTGCGTTCTGCGCTGCGCGGGTCCGGCAAATAGAGGGAGGCATCGGCCGCAACAACACCCACCAGGGTCACACCGCCAAAATCCAGGCCTTTGGCAATCATCTGCGTACCAATGAGCACATCGGCTTCGCGGCGGCCAAAGGACTGCAGAATGTTTAAGTGGGCATCCTTCCCCTGTGTCGTGTCATAATCCATACGTAGAATGCGCGCCTGTGGAAAGTGCTGGCGCACCTGTTCTTCGACCAACTGCGTCCCCATGCCGAATTGCTTTAAATAAGGCTTCCCGCAAACTGGACAAAGGGGCGGAATGGCCTTCTGCTGGCCGCAATAATGACAACGCAGAAAATCTCCGCGAGAGGACTTATGCAGGGTCATGGAAACATCACAGTGTTCACACTGCACCACATAACCGCAGCCGCGGCACTGGACAAAGGTCGAATATCCACGGCGATTGATGAACAGCATCATCTGTTCGCCACGTTCCAGTGTGCGCTGCATGGCCTCATACAACACACCGGAAAACACGGTACGGTTTCCGCGTTTAAGTTCTTCGCGCATGTCGGTGACAACAACTTTGGGAAGGCCCATCTTGCCAACGCGTGTGGGCATTTCCAGCAGCCGCAGCTTTCCCTGTACGCACTGATAATACGTCGTAACCGACGGCGTAGCGCTGCCCAACACCAGCACACCATTTTGTTCATCCAACCGTTTGCGTGCCACTTCGGCCGATTCAAACTGCGGGCGTTGTTCGTTACGATAGGACTGTTCGTGTTCTTCGTCAATCACAATCAGCCCCACATTCTGCACAGGTGCAAACAGGGCAGAACGCGGACCGATGACCACACGCGCCTGTCCGTTGCGGATGCGCCGCCATTCATCATACCGTTCGCCAGCGGAAAGGCGGGAATGCAACACGGCTACCGGTTCGCCCAACCGGCTGCGAAAGCGCTGTACCATCTGCGGCGTCAGGGAAATTTCCGGCACAAGCGCAATGGCCCCCTGCCCCTTTTGCAGGGCATGTTCAATCGCACAAAGATACACTTCCGTCTTCCCGCTCCCTGTAGCGCCATGCAGAAGGAAGGAGGTCTGTCCTGGGCGTGGTTCGTCCATGGCTTGTTCAATGGCGTGGAACGCTTCCGCCTGCTCGTCAGTTAAAACAGGACGGGTTTCTGTGCCCGGCGCCATTTGTTTATATGGCGTACGCCGTACGGGCACATCTTTAATGATGAGCGCCCCCTTCTTCTTCAGTGCGGCAACGGCGCTGTTGCAACCTGGCAAAAAGGCATATAAATCCGTTACGGCCATACCCTCAGGCATCTGTTCCAATAACTCCAGCACCTGTTTCTGCACGGGCGCTTTACAGGCGCCCCCTTTGGTATACAAAGCAGCCTTGACTGTTTGCAGGGTCGCCGCTTGTTCGGTGAGGACAGCAACGCCCAGTGTCTTTTCATGAACACGGTCACCACGAATTTGCGCCGGAATCATCAATCGCAAGGCGTCAACCATCAGACAATGATAGCGCTGGGCCATCCAGGACGCTAAACGCACTTGTTCTGGCAAGAGGGCCGCAAAGCCCTCCGCCTTACGGAGGATGGGCTTGATGCGTTCTTTTGGCACATCCACCTGTTCACAAAGCGCAATCACATAGCCCTCCTTGGCTGTGTTGCCCCTGCCGAATGGAACCAGCACACGTTGTCCTACTTCGATTGCTTCTTCTGCCGGAATGGAATAGGCAAACACGCGGTCGACGTTCGTATGGGCAATATCAATAATGACCTGCGCATAAAGCGCCATAGGTGTTCACCTCTCTCAGCCAGCTAAAAAAAGCACCTTGCGGCGCTCTTTTCAGAACAATGTAATTCCTTGGTCCAGCACAAAGGCGGCTATCTGTTCCTTGCTCGCCAATGGGTGCTGATAAACCGTTCCATCTTTTTTATGGACGGTAACGATATTGGTATCGACGCCGAATCCGGCACCTGGCATCGTCACATCATTGGCGACTATCATATCCAGGCCTTTGCGCTGCATCTTGTCTTTGGCATATGCGGAAACATCTTGCGTTTCGGCCGCAAATCCAATCACTACCTGATTCTTTTTGGCTTCGCTCACGGCAGTGAGAATATCGGGCGTAGGAATCATATCCAGCGCAAGGTTGTCTTTACCCGCTTTTTTTATCTTCTGGTCGCTGGGATAAGCAGCCTTGAAATCCGCAGGGGCGGCGCATTTTATCAACATGTCGCAATCATCCAGCCGCTGCAAGATTGCCTGGCACATCTGTTCAGTCGTTTCAACCGGCACGCAGTTGACCCAACGCGGCGGTTGTACCTCCATGGGCCCGTGCACCAGCGTTACCTGCGCGCCGCGACGGCGCGCCTGCAATGCCAACGCAACGCCCATCTTCCCGCTGCTGCGGTTGGACACATAGCGAACAGGGTCTATTGCTTCACGTGTTGGCCCGGCTGTTACCATAACGCGTTTGCCTGCATAATCCTTTTTGGTTTCCAACAAATCCAGAATGGCATCAACAATGACGTCCGGTTCTTCCATGCGCCCCTGGCCGTTCACCCCGCAGGCCAACAGGCCGCTGGCCGGCCCCACCACGTGAACACCCCGTTCGCGCAGCAAAGCCATATTTGCCTGCGTAGCCGGATGCGCCCACATATTTTCATTCATGGCCGGAGCGAGCAGCACGGGGGCAGTCGTTGCCAGCAAGGTTGTGGAAAGCATGTCATCCGCCAGCCCATGCGCATATTTGGCAATGACATGCGCAGTCGCGGGCGCAACAACAAACACATCCGCCCTTTGCGCCAAAGAGATGTGTTCCACTTCCCAATGTGTTTTTTCATGGAACATTTCTGTCGCAACCGGATGGCCGCTCATCGTTTCCAACGTCAAGGGCGTGATAAAATTGCACGCGCCGCGTGACATCACCACATGGACATCTACGCCCGTCTTACGCAGACGGGATACAATCTCTGCGCTTTTATACGCCGCAATGCCACCGGTCACACCCAGGACAACCGTCTTGTTCTTCAAGGCGTTTACGCCCTCCTTATACGGTCATAGGTAACCTTGTCGGCGTAGATTTCACGCACGGCCTTGCTGACCGGTTTTGCATTTTCATCCATTTCCACCAACGGCGCATCGCCCGCAACGAGCTGACGCGCACGCTTGGCGGCTAAAACTACCAGCGTATAGCGGCAGTCCACCTTATCCATCAATTCATTAATCGGCGGGTCTGTAATCATTGTTCCGCATCCTCCCTAAACTGTTTGAGCCACTGCGTCCAGCGCGAAGGGCGGCAGGATTCTGCATCGAGCACATCCTCCACCTGGCGCAAGGCCGTCTCCAATTGGTCGTTGATAATCACATAATCATACTCACTGGCCAAAGCAATTTCACTTTTCGCCGTGGCCAATCGCTTTTGTATTTGTTCATCGGTTTCCGTGCCGCGGCCTACTAGGCGCTTTCGAAGGACTTCAAACGAAGGTGGCAACAGGAACAGCATGACAGCTTCCGGCATAGCCTTTTTCACGTTCAACGCACCCTGGACATCGATATCCAAAATCACGTCGATGCCTTGCGCCAGCCGTTCTTCCACCGCTTTGCGGGGCGTGCCGTAACGATTCATACCAAACACACAGGCATATTCCAAAAACTCGCCCTGCTCAATCATCTCATCAAAGCGTTCATTTGTTACAAAATAGTAGTGTACACCGTCAATTTCTCCCGGCCGCGGCGCACGCGTGGTGGCGGAAACAGAAAACTTGGCATTTTCCCGCCGGGCCAGCAGCTCATTGCACAACGTGCCTTTCCCTGCACCAGACGGGCCGGACACCACCAATAACGTCCCTTTTTGCATGTGCTCAATCCTCGATTTCTTCGTCGCGGTCCTTCATCCGGTTCGCAACGGTTTCCGGTTGTGCCGCTGAAAGAATAACGTGGTCGCTGTCGGTAATGACAACGGCACGTGTCCGACGGCCGTAGGTAGCGTCAATCAGCATGCTTCGCTCGCGCGCCTCCTGGATAATACGCTTGATTGGCGCGGATTCTGGGCTGACGATGGCAATGATGCGATTGGCGGAAACGATATTTCCAAACCCAATGTTAATCAAACGGATTCCCATGATTTTCCCTCCTCCAGGTGTAGCACTTATTCGATATTCTGTACTTGTTCGCGCATCTTTTCCAGTTCGCTTTTGCACTGGATGACCGTGCCGGCAATCTGCGCATCATTGGCTTTGCTGCCAATGGTATTGATTTCCCGATTCATTTCCTGGACGATAAAATCCAGCTTGCGGCCAACGGGGTTCTCCTCTTCCACGGTGGCACGAAACTGCCGAATGTGGCTGAAGAGCCGCACCAATTCCTCATCGATAGCGTGCTTATCGGCCAGAATAGCCGCTTCCATTAAAACACGTTGCTTGAGCGATTCATCCGCTTCTACGTATTCCTGCATTTTCTGCATCAAGCGCTCTTTGCCCGCCTGTTCAACCTGCGGCGCCACCGTTTCAATCGTTCTGACGAGTGCTTCCACCGCATTGGCCTTGAGCAGCAAATCCTGTTTTAACTGTTCTCCTTCTGCCGCGCGCATGCTTTTGAGTTTATCCAACGCTTGCATGACGGCATCCTGCAACACCGCCGCAACCGCTTCTTCATCCTCTTCCGCTTCCTGCACTGTCAAAACCTGCGGATAACCAGCCAGCTGTGTCAAGGAAAGAGTGTTGCTCAAGCAGGAAATCTCACTCAACTGCGCAATCGCCTTTTGATAGGACAACGCCAACGCCGTATCCACACACACCTGCGCATGGTCCTCGCGCACGTTGCGGTAATTGATATATACATCCACTTTGCCGCGTTCCAGCTGGTCTCCCACCCATTTGCGCAGGCGGTCTTCCAAGCTTGCAAAACTGCGCGGCATGCGGAAGGATAGGTCCAGATACCGATGGTTGACGGTTTTCATCTCCACGGTTACTTCCCGTCCATCGTGGCTGGCCGTTGCGCGGCCAAAGCCGGTCATGCTATTCAAATGAACTTCCCCCCGTCCATTGATTTCTCGTTATTATAACATATTCGGCGTGATAGGTTCAAACGGCGGCAAAGTTGCCCGCGAAACCTTGGTAAGTTCATCACCGCAAGCATGCCCGAGCGGGCGTGTTTGACCATCTCTGCATGCCACCTGCATACCATATGCATAGGGGTGTATTTTTCCAATAACTGCCGCCGGAATGCCATATTTGCGCAGTTCACGCATCATCGTTTTACCATCGGGCGTGGTAATCAGCAAACAGCCCGCGCTCGCCAGCCGCAAGGGGTCAATCATCAATGCCTGACACAGTTTTTGCGTCTGTTCCAACACAGGAATTTCCCTTTCTTCAACCTGTACGCCACACCGGCTTTCCTGGCAGAGTGCATAAACAGCCGCCAGCACACCTCCCTCTTTGGCTTCAAGCATAGCGGTTGCACCAGCGCGTGCAGCTGTCAAGCCCTCGGCCACAGCGGACAGCTGGTCGGTCAATCCCAGAATTTCCGCGCAATCCTCTTCCCCCAGCGTATGCATAACATAGTCCTGAAAATCGTGCGTCAAAATAATGGCACCTTCCAAGCCCGCCGTCTTGGTCACCAGCAAATCATCGCCGACTTGCGCTTCGGATGCTTTGACCAGCTTATCCTGCATGCAGGCGGCCAAAATGGTGGAGGAAAGCACCGGTCTTGTTACAGCATCCGTTACTTCCGTACGCCCGCCAAGAATTTCCACATGCATATACTCCGCTGTCTTCTGTACCTGCTGCATGATAGCACGAAGCCGATGCTCCTCATAATGCATGGGCACCAAAAGCGATAGGCCCATGGCAATTGGCTCCGCTCCACAGGCTGCTACACTGTTGCAACCTGCATGCACAGCCAGCCGCCCAATATCATGGCGTGCGGTCGTAACCGGATTCATGGTCATTACACATAAATTATCCCGAAACCACAGCGCCGCGCAATCCTCTCCGCGTGCAGGACGCACAGCCACCTCGTCCCGCAAGGGTTTCGCATAATCCGATATGATGCGCTGCAGTTGTTCATTTGTCAGCTTTTCAGTCTGTATCCTCATATTGCGCCCCCTTGTAAATGTTGGAGAAATTGTTCTTCCGTCCAAACAGGTATACCGAGTGTCTCCGCTTTTTTCAGTTTGCTGCCCGCGCCAGGCCCTGCGATGACGGCGCTGGTCTGTTTGGAAACGCTGTCTGTAGCAATTGCCCCTGCCTGGGCCGCCATCTCCTTGGCCTGTTCACGAGTGAACAGCGTCAGCGAACCGGTAAATACCAGCCGCATTCCTGCCAATGCACCTTGTTCTGATGCCGCTTGTATTTGTGCATGCGGGTCAATCCCCTTATCCCGAAGCGCCTGCAATTCAGCCTGTTTTACCGGGTTGGCAAAATAATCCACGATGCTTTGTGCAACGACCGCCCCGATGTCCGGCATCTGCGTCAGTTCTTCCAAATCCGCTTGGGCCAACGCTTCCACACTGCCAAATGCTCGAGCCAAGTCACGCGCCGTTTTCTTGCCAACATTCGGGATACCTAAAGCGAACAAGAACGCTTCCAGCGGGCGTTGCTTGCTGTTTTCCAACGCACGCAATAAATTCTCCGCCTTCTTTTTTGCAAACCCTTCCATATCCAAAAGGTCTTCCATTTTGAGTTCATACAGTTGGCTGGGGTTACGCAAACCATGCGTTTCCATCAAGCGGTCCAGTGTCTTTTCGCTCAACCCTTCAATATCCATAGCACCACGGGAGGCAAAGTGCGTCAATGCGTATAGGAGCTGCGGTTTACAATCCACATCATTGGTGCAATAAATATGTGCACCGCGCCATTCTACCGGAGCCCCGCAGAAAGGGCAATGCGTGGGCGTCGGTACCGGCGTCCCTTTGTCCCCAACGCTTCCCATGATTTCCGGAATCACATCGTTGCTGCGACGAATCCATACTTCGCCGCCGATTTTTACGCCTTTGCGCGCAATATCGCCCGGATTGTTCAACGTTGCACGCGAAACGGTTGCGCCGCCAATCTCCACTGGCAGCAAATGGGCCAGCGGCGTCAACTTTCCAGTGCGGCCGACATACCATTTGACATCCTCTAAAACCGTAACCGCCTCTTCGGCTTCGAATTTAATCGCAATCGCCCAGCGTGGGAATTTATCGGTGTGACCCAATACTTCACGCGTGGCAAAGTCCGCAATCTTGATGACCATGCCGTCGGTCAAAAAGTTTTCATCATGGCGTTTGTCCGCATAGGTCATCGCCGCATCAAATGCTTCGTGCGCGCTTTCAAACACACCGCAAAGCGGAGAAATTCGGATGCCGTTTCCCTTCAAAAACGCAAACATTTCATCGCTGTTGGTCAGCGTCTTCCCTTCCAGATACCCAATGTTGTAGAAATAAGCATCCAGTTTCCGGCGCGCCGTCTGTTTAGGGTCCAAGTTGCGCAACGCCCCCGCGGCTGCATTGCGCGCGTTCTTAAGCGGCTCATTGTCAGGATTGCGGTTATAGGCATCAAAGGAGGACAACGGCATATACCCCTCGCCCTGCACCTCCATCCTTCCCTGGAATGGGATGGAAAGCGGGATAGAGCCAATCGTCTGCACCTGTGGCAAAATCCCCTCCCCCACTACGCCATCTCCGCGCGTAGCTGCTTGTACCAGTACACCATGGTCATAAGTGAGGTTAATCGTCAGGCCATCAAATTTATATTCCAGGGTAAAGCGAAGCGGCGCAAGCCCATCCTGGGCATCATAGGCTTTTTGTACACGCTGTTCCCATGCAAGCAATTCATCCCGCGTCTTGCATTTATCCAAGCTCCAAAGCGGCGCCAAATGCCGGTGCGGCACAAACGCACTCAGTGGAGCGCCGCCTACCCGATGGGTAGGCGAATCCGGCAACACAACGCCTGTGCGCTCCTCCAGCGCACGCAGTTCATCATAGAGCGCATCGTACTGCGCATCCGGCACGGACGGGTTATCCAGCACATAATATTCGTGTGCATAACGATTGAGCGTATCGACCAGTTCACGCATGCGTTGTTCCATCAATCAAACCTTCTTCATACTCGCGTATTTGAGGGCAATGCGTTTGACGCCCTTGTCTGCAAAATCGATTTCAGCGACAACGGCTTCCCCTGTGCCGCTGAGCGAAAGCACCTTCCCTCTGCCAAAGGCGGGATGAATCACTTCATCGTCCCTCTTTAGTTCCATGATTTCCTTGGCCGGTGCTTTGAATACGGGTTTTTGTGCCGACGGCGTAAAACGCGGCACACTTGCATGTTGCGTGGGTTTAAAATCCGCCAACGGCGTCACCACGCCAGCAGACATGTCATCCCTCTGTACATCAGCAGGCAGTTCTTCCAAAAAGCGAGACGGTGGATTGTGGCTGGTGCTTCCGAACAATCCACGAGACAGCGCGTAGGTCATGTACAGCTGGTCCATGGCACGAGTGATGCCGACATAACACAGCCTCCGTTCCTCTTCCACGCCCGCCGTATCGCTCATGGACCGGAAATGCGGGCACACGCTCTCTTCCAATCCTGCAAAAAACACAATGGGAAATTCCAGCCCTTTGGCGCTGTGCAACGTCATCAATGTCACGGCGTTGGCTGTTTCTTCATAGCCATCCGTATCCATCACAAGCGCGACGTTGCCCAAAAAATCCTCCATGGTCGCGCCTTCGTTCTGTGCAAAATATTCCTTGACCGCTGTGATGAATTCGAGCATATTTTCCGCCCGCGAAAGCGCTTCGTCCGAACCGTCGTCGGTATATTGGGTCAACAGGCCTGTCGTATCCAACACGCTGCGCACATATTCTTCAGGTTCAAGGAGCGAACCCAGGGCCATCAGCCGTACCATCTGCGCAGCAAACTGGCTCAACTTATCCGCCGTGCGAGCCGGTGTAATATGATAAGCACTGGCGTCACGTACCACTTCCCACATCGATGTCCCCGCCTGTGTGGCGGCCTGACGTATCTTTTCCACAGTCGTATCCCCAATTCCGCGGCGTGGAACATTGAGAATGCGCGTCAAGGAAATGGCGTCATCCGGATTCTGCAAAAAGCGCAGATAGGCGACCAAATCCTTGACCTCCTTGCGGTCGTAGAACTTCATACCGCCCAATACGCGATAGGCGATGCCCGCACGCATCAACGCTTCTTCGATGGCACGGCTCTGCACGTTGGTTCGGTACAGTACGGCAAAATCCCGCAAGTTATACGTTCCCAGTAAATCGTCAATTTTTTCCGCAATATACGTCGCTTCTTCCCGTTCACTGACCGCCTTATGCACAGTAACCGGCACTTCAGCTTTGCGGTCCGTCCAAAGCGTTTTGCCCTTGCGTCCCTTGTTATGGGCAATAACGGCGTTTGCGGCATGCAAAATTGCATCGGTGCTGCGGTAATTGCGTTCCAAACGAATGACCTCCGCATGTGGAAAGTCATGCTCAAAATCCAAGATATTGCGGATATCCGCTCCGCGCCAACCGTAAATGGATTGGTCGTCGTCACCGACAACGCAGATATTCTGATGGCTGGCCAGCATCTTCACCAATAGATATTGCGCGCGGTTGGTGTCCTGGTATTCATCTACGTGGATGTATTGAAACCGATTGCTGTAAGCTGCCAGCGTTTCCGGGCACGTTTGAAACAGTTCAACCGTTTTATTCAACAGGTTGTCAAAATCCATGGCGTTGTTGGCCTTTAAGCGCGCCTCATACATCTCATAGACATCGGCACAGCTTTCCCGCCATAAATCCGCCGCAGCTTCCAGGCGCATCTGTTTAGGCGAAATCATATGGTTCTTTGCGTCCGAAATTGCCGCGGCTACCGCCTTGGGATTGAATACCTTTTCATCTAGGTTCAATTCTTTCAAACACAGTTTGAGCAGCTTTTGCGTATCATCCGTATCATAGATAGTGAAAGACTTTTGATACCCAATCTTTTCCCCATCGATGCGCAGAATACGCGCGCACATGCTGTGGAACGTACATATCCACATCATCGAACTGCGCGGGCCAATGAGTGATTCCACGCGGTCCTTCATCTCTTTGGCCGCTTTATTGGTGAATGTAATGCACAGAATGTGTGCAGGCGATATGCCTTTTTCCACCAGGTAGGCCGTACGCTGGGTCAATGTTTTTGTTTTTCCGCTGCCCGCGCCAGCCAGAATCAACAGCGGCCCTTCCGTATGTTCCACCGCCTTGCGCTGCATCTGGTTCAGTGATGATAAGTCCATCCTTCATCCTCCAGGATTCCTTCGATAAAAAAGCGTACAAGGGTTGTCCCGTGTACGCCGAAAACAACTTTGTCCAACGCTTAATTCTTTTGCAGACGTTCCAGCACCAGGTTATAGCCACCCGGGCCATAAACCACACAGCGGTTTACACGGCTGATGGTCGCCGTGCTGGCGCCCGTGCGCTTACTGATTTCCTGATAAGTCACCTTTTCACGCAGTAATTTCGCCACTTCCAACCGCTGCATCAGCGCTTGGGTTTCCGCAATCGTACACACGTCCTCAAAAAACGCGTAGCATTCCTCACGCGTCTTTAGGCTGAGTACGGCGTCACAGAGAAAATCCAGTTCCTCACGATTGATTTTTTCCATCATGGTCATTGCTTGTCCTCCATGCCTTGCGGGTTTAATATATTGTTTTTATTGTAGCATAGGACGTTGCTTTGTTAAAGTGCGAAATTGCGTTTACGCATGCCAACGGTCGATTTTTTCAAGGCCGCTGATGGAAACTTCATACGCCGTGCGTGTCATCATACGGCCATCCGGCATCTGTTTCTCATACTCACGGGATTGCAGGCGGCCGTGCAGGCGGATGGCGTCTCCCACCGAAAGAGTTCCTGCAAAACGCGCGTTGCGCCCCCAGGCAATACAGGGAATATAATCGCTTTTGTTATACGGCCGGTTGATAGCAAGCAAAAGGTCGGTAATCTCGCGGCGAAACGGCGTGATGCGATATACGGGTTCCTTGCATAGATGCCCCACCAGACACACTTCATTCAGCGATGCTCCCATCCGCTCCACAAGGCGCAACTGCCTGGCAAACACCGTAATAATGAGACGGTTGGCCCCATTGACCCATTTATTGTAACTGCGCACCTGCCCCAGGATTTCCACAACGCTTCCCTCTTTTAAGGCAGCCGGCAGCAGCCGCTCCGACAGCGTAACGGGCAACGTATCCATACAATCCGATAGGCGGGGAACCTGTACAGAGATACAGAAAAAGCATTCACCGTACAACCGATGGGAAAAGGCGGGTGCTTTTACTACACGGCCCATTATCTGTACGGTGTTCCCTTCCAGTTCCATCACTGCATCCCCCTGCGTATTCTTTGGCTTTGTTGAAAGATATGCGCAACAGGCAGTTTATATGCAAAACAAAGCGCCGACATAAGGTCGGCGCATCCAGAAACGATATTGCTTCTATCAATGCTTCAGTTTGGGTTCAGTTCCCTGCATCAAGCGGTCAATATTTGCACGGTGACGATAAACGCTGAGCAGAACCAGCAGTGTTGTAAAAAAGAACAACGTGGTATTGGACATATAGAATACCAAAATCATCACCCACAAAAAGCCCAGCGCTACCAGTGAAGCAACGGAAAAATAACGGGTAATCAACAGGGTAAGGATGAACAGCAGGCACGCACACGCCGTCCATAACGGCACAATGACCAACATGCCGCCCATGGTCGTGGCCACACCCTTGCCGCCTTTGAATTTGAGAAAAATCGGCCAGTTATGGCCAATTACAGCCGCCAGCGTGCCATAGTACAGCCCGGATTGTCCCAACAACCACTGTCCAATCAGGGCCGCCAACAGACCTTTGAGCATATCCCCTACCAACACAATAGCCGCATATTTGAACCCGAACGAACGCATCATATTGCTGGCGCCCGGGTTCCCGCTTCCGTGTCTGCGCACATCATCTTTAAGCGCAATTTTTGAAATAATGACCGATGTAGGAATGCTGCCGAGCAAGTACCCCACCAATAGAACAATGATATAATTCATCCAATTTCCTCCTAATTTTCTCGCCGCCGCGGGAAAATCCGAATCGGAGTTCCCTCAAACCCAAAGGCATTGCGCAGCTGGTTTTCCAAATACCGCTGATAGGAGAAATGCAACAGATTGGGTTCATTGACAAACAGCGCAAATGACGGCGGCTGTACATCCACCTGCGTGGCATATAAGATATTCAGGCGGCGCCCCTTATCCGACGGCGGTTCGACAGCCGCACATGCATGGTTGATAACTTCATTGAGCACGCCGGTAGAAACCCGCAGTACGCTCTGCGCGTACACATGGTACACCAGTTCAAAAATGCGCTCCACCCGTTGCCCATTCAGCGCTGAGGTGAATAGCATGGGGGCGTAGCTCATAAAGGCCAGTTCACGGCTGATATCCTTTTTGAACTGATTCATTGTATGCGTGTCCTTTTCAATTAAATCCCATTTATTAACAATCACAATGCTGGGCTTCCCCTCTTCATGGGCATAGCCGGCAATTTTTACATCCTGTTCTGTCATCCCTTCGGTGGCGTCAATCACCACCAACACCACGTCCGCCCGGCGGGCCGCCGCAAGGGAACGAATCACCCCATAGCGCTCGATGCTGTTATCTTCAATGCTGCGCTTGCGCCGCAGGCCTGCCGTATCGATGATGGTATAGCGCTCTCCATCGCGTTCAAACTGTGTGTCAATGGCGTCGCGCGTCGTGCCTGGATAGTCCTCCACAATCACACGGTTTTGCCCCAAAAGCGCGTTGACCAGCGAACTCTTTCCTACGTTTGGCTTTCCAATCACCGCAATCTGGAGCCCTTGCTCCTCCTCTTCCTGTTGCTCATCCGGCGCAGGCAGATGTGCCACAATCGCATCCAGCACATCGTTGATACCGATGCCGAGCGTGGCCGAAATGGCAATCGGGTCTCCCATCCCCAGTTCATAAAACGCATACGCATCATCTTGTTTATGCGGGTTATCCATTTTGTTGACAGCCAAAACGATTGGTTTTTTCGTGCGCCGTAAAAAATGCGCTACATCCTCATCGTTGGGATTCACGCCGTCGCGCCCATCGACAAAAAAGACGATTACATCCGCCAAATCAATGGCGATTTCCGCCTGTTCGCGCATCTTATCAATCATCATGACTTCGCCCACCGGGTCCAGTCCACCGGTATCAATCAAAGTGAACCGATAGCGCCCCCAATCAGCATCTGCATAGATGCGGTCCCGGGTGACGCCCGGCGTATCCTCTACGATAGCGATTCGTTTGCCGACGACGCGATTGAAAAATGTAGATTTGCCCACATTCGGCCGTCCTACAATGGCGACCAATGGTTTTGCCATCTTTTTTACTCCTTCCCCTTTGCCAACGCCTGCACCAGCGCAGCGCCCTCATTTTCCACCGCTTCGATGGGAATTCGCAGCGTCTGACGCAGCTGTTCAAGGGTCATATCATCCAAAAATACGTCCTCCTGCGCCCGGAACATCGTCCGGGACAGAAAGAGTTTATCGCCCAGGGATTTTCCCTTCAGCCCATGCACCAGGCACTGGCCGCTCAAAAGCCCAGTCACGTTGACCTTGCCGCCAAAAAAGGTATTGGCAATCGGATACACTTGAATATTGATACCCAGCCTCGCCTGTGCTTTTTCCATCAGTGCACAAAAGAATGGATATACCAGCGTTCCGGTGGCAATCGTCGCCGTATAAGGATGCGGGCACGGCGCTGTATGTTCCAATGCCTGCAGGAACTGCTTCTCCAACAAGCGTACCATGCCAATCCCATCTTCGACAAGGGAAAAACTGCCGTATGCGCGCGCAGGCGGCATAGGTTTTTCCGCCAACAGATAGAATTCATCCGCCAGCTGTACAAACGGTTCCTCCTGCCCCTGCATCAACCGTTCCACGCGGCCAATCATCGCGGCAGCGGTTCGTTTTGTAAACGATGTCAGCGGATACAATCCCTCCCGGTGTTCGGATAACCCTACTGGCACAATAGCCGTGTGCAGCGCGTACGGCCGGTATTTTGAGAGCGTACGAATGGTATCTTCCAGCACGTCACCATCATTGAGCCCGGGACACAACACAATTTGAATATAAAAATGAATGCCGCCGTCAGCGAGGATGCGCAGCTGATGTTCAATGCGGTCCGCACGCGGATTACGCATCATCTTTGTGCGGACCACCGGGTCCGTTGCATGCACGCTGATAAAAAGCGGTTCGATACGCTGGTCAATGATGCGCTGCAGTTCCGTATCCGATACATTGGTCAACGTCACATAATTGCCTTGCAAAAAGGACAGCCGCCAGTCATCATCTTTAAATTGCATGGACGCACGCACTTCCGGCGGCAGTTGGTCAATGAAACAAAACACACAATGGTTTGCACAGGCGCGCTTTTTGCTCATCAGGCCCGTTTCAAATATCAATCCCAAATCTTCGTCCACATCTTTATCAATTTCTGCGATAAACCGTTCACCCTGCTGGGTCTCAAATTCCGCTTCGATGTATTCGGTATTCAATAGGTATTGATAATCCAGGCAATCCGCCACTGGGCGCCCGGATAGCGAAATCAGGCTGTCCCCTGCGCGCAGGCCCAGTTCTTCTGCGATACTATTCGGCTCCACCTGCACGATACGATGGTTCATGGACAACCTCCTTGAATATGTATTATACCATCGTTTGATGATAGAAAAAAGCCCGTCCTTATAGACGGGCGGGCGCTACTTCTTCCCCTGGCGGGGAATCGGCCGGCGCCTGTTTTTTGTGGCTGCGCTGCTGCCACCACTGTTTGATACATTCCAGGGTTGTCATCCACCCCTGATGCAGCAGCGGGATGCATACAAACAAAAAAACCGTCGGCAAGGCTTGTTCTTCGCCTCCTAATACCATGTAGCCGGGCTGGCCCACCAGCATGGAAACGGTAAACAGGGCAAGCGAGGAAAGGAAAAAACCCGTCCATCCACAGAACAGCGCCTGCCGGGCGTCCATGCTTAAAAAAGAGGCAAAAAATGTGCAGAAAAGCAGGCGGCCCACTACAGCCGGCAATCCGGCAGCTGTTTCTAGAAAATCCTGCGTGAGTTGTTCAAACAGCCAGCCACCTGCTCCGCAAAGCAGAGCAAAGCACAGCCAAAGTACCTTTTCCTTGTTGGCCGCGCGCACCCACATATAAAGGCATAGACCCAGTGGAATGACAGCGCCCGCCAGGCTGGCGTGCAGCCATTCGGTCAACCGTATATTTTCCAACAAAAAAAATCCCGATGCCGTCAAACACAATACACTGGCTGCCACTGGATGCAGGCGCAACCGTTTTAACGGCTGTTCCAATACGCCAAAAGAGCTGAGCAAAAACAGACAAAACATGATATTCGCACACAGCAACATAAATCTCCACCTCGATTTCCTGCGGCTAGTATGCCCAACCCAGTGCATTCCTATCAGAACCGTTGACAGGATGCCGTAAAATAAAAGAGACGCAATACGCGTCTCTTTTATTCTGCTTTATGCTTTGGGAACACGGATGATAAACTCGCTTCCCTTTCCCACCTTGCTGTGTACAGTGATATCGCCCTGCATGGCCAGTGCGATGTGTTTGACAATCGCCAATCCAAGCCCTGTGCCGCCCATCGCGCGCGAGCGTCCCTTATCCACCCGATAAAAACGTTCAAACAGGCGCGGAATCGCTTCCTTCGGTATCCCGATTCCGGTATCCTTGACACTGACGTAGGCGTTTTTTTCGTCTGAATACAGACGCACGTCAATCCGTCCGCCTTCCGGTGTATACGCGATTGCGTTTGCAATGATATTGACAAGCATTTGCTTCATCTTGTCTTCGCTGCCCAAACAGAATGCCTGGCCGGATGGGTCGTTCTCCAGATGCAACTGTAACTGCTTTTCTTCCGCACGGCTGCGCAGCAGCTCCACGGTCATCAGTGCACAATCATACATATCCACCAGCTGCGAAGCAGCCGTTTCCGGTGTGGATTCCAATTCGGAGAGATAGAGAATATCACTAATTAAACGGGATAACCGTTCAGTTTCTGAGGCGATGATATGCAAAAAACGCTGTTCCTGTTCCGGGTCCGCCACACCGTCCTGCAAGGTTTCTACAAACCCGCGGATGGATGTCAGCGGCGTTTTCAATTCATGGGAGACGTTAGCGGCAAATTCCGTACGGATATTCTCCAGCCGCTTCAATTCGGTAATATCCTCAATCAACGCCATGGCTCCGCTGATTGTTCCATTGCGTTCCAGCCGCGCACCGCGTACGCGCAGCAGCGTTTGCTTTTGCGGGTGGATAGACACAAACGGGAACTCTTCCACCAGGTTTTCTTCGCCGTTCAGCGCGCGCTGGAAAAAGTCTTCCAACTCCCGCTGCCCAGTTGCCACAAACAGGTCCTGCCCTTCTGCGTTCCACCCAATACCAAGCATTTTGCGCGCAGCCGGGTTGGTCATCAGCACGTGCATCTGTTCATCCACCGCTACCAGGCCCTGGTTCATCGCCTCCATAATCGCCTGCAGTTTATTGTTCTGCGTAGCCAATTCTTCGTTGGCATGAATCAATTTTTCGCTCATTGCGTTTAAGGAAGCACCCAGCTGCCCAATCTCATCGTGATAATTGGCGCGCATACGCCTGTCATAATTGCCGGCAGCATATTCGCGGGCAACCTGTGTCATCTCCTGAATGGGGGCAATGATAATCGATGAAAATCGCCAAGCCAACAACAGCAATGCAGCGGCACAGCCAATCAAAATAATCCAGACCTCCCACAGCGAGCGCTGCTGGGCAGCCAAGATATCGGAAAACGGCATGGCGATACGTATCAGCCAATCCCCGTTATCATGACGGACGGCCACATACAGCATCTGCTGGTTAAGCGTTTCGCTCTGCCGGACGGCTGAACCGCTTCCCTCCTGCAAAGCCTGCTGCACTTCCGGGCGTGCAAGATGGTTCTCCTCCGTCTGTTTTTGGGAGTCGTAATATACGGTGCCATCCGCCAGAATAATCGTCGCGCGTGTCTGGGAAAGCTGCAGCACCTTTTGTGTCGTCGCCACGGCGCGTTCCGGCGTGTCTGCGAGTGCAATGACCTTTGCCTGCACGATAAAATTTTCTTTGACCGGCTGCTGCGACTGATTGACGATTTGAGTGCTTGTAAAATAGCCCACAAAAACAGCCATGACCGCAATCATTACCGCCATGGCTGCAAATACCCGTTTTTTCATGCAGGGTCCTCCACTGAAAACATATATCCAAGGCCGCGTGCAGTTTCTATCCGTGCGCCCTTCGCGCCAAGTTTTTGGCGCAGATGGCGGATATGTACATCCACCGTACGCGTTTCGCCAAAATATTCATAGCCCCAAACCTTATCCAGCAGCTGGTCCCGTGTCAGCACACGGCCGCGGTTCTGCATCAACATGTGCAGCAGTTCAAATTCCTTCAGTGTCAGCTGCACGCGTTTGCCATCCACATAAGCCTGATACGTAACCAAATCCAGCCGGATGCCGTCTTCCTCCAACACGGCGTCGCTGCTTTCTTCCGCCTGATTGCCCGTGCGGCGCAGCAACGCTTTGACGCGGGCCATCAGTTCCCGTACGCTGAAGGGTTTGACGACATAATCGTCTGCTCCCATTTCCAATCCCAACACCTTATCGATTTCATCTCCGCGCGCCGTAAGCATCATCACTGGGATAGAGGCCGTCGCATGCTCCCGTTTCAATGCGCTGCAAACTGCCAAGCCGTCCATGCCCGGCAACATCAGGTCTAAAAGAATCAAATCCGGATGACGCTGCTGCACCATCTGCAAGGCCTGTTCGCCCGTGTCCGCTGTGCGCACGTCATATCCCGCCTCTTGTAAATTATATTGAATCAATTCCAGAATATGGCGCTCGTCATCGACCACGAGTATGCTCTGTTTGCGCATCTTCAGTACTCCTTCAGTTTATGGATTCAGTTGCAAAAAGGACGCCATCGCGCCGCCCTGTTTTCCATCGCGGCGATAGGAATGAAACAGCGTCTCATTGCAGCAGGTGCACAGATGTGCCATCGTCACGTGTTCGGCAGCAACCCCTCGGTTGAACATCTGATAAGCGGCCGCATGCGCCAGGTTTACCCGATATTTACCCGGTTTGCTTGTCATATGTACGCACCCTGCTTGGACAAATGTCCGTTCAAAGGCCTGCGCTACATCCACATCCACTTCAAAACAGCAGGCGCCAATATTCGGGCCAATTGCCATCAGCAAATCTGACGGCGCCGTATTAAACTGTGCCTGCATATGCGCAATTAGCGCATCAATCATTCCATTGACTGTGCCGCGCCAGCCCGCGTGACACAGGCCAATTGCCTTGTGTACCGGGTCGAATGCAAAGACCGGTGTACAATCGGCATGGATGGTGACCAACGCTGTCTGCCTCTCATTGGTAATCATGCCGTCAAAGGCCGCGTCCTGTGCTGTGTAGGCCCGCGCCAGCCCATCGCCACGCTGTTCCCGGCCTACGCGTTGTACTGCTACGCCGTGGTTGCCATTGACAATCACCAGGTTTTCAGGTTCCATTCCAATGGCACGGCTGGCAATGCTGAAATTGAGTTCCGTCTCCTGCAGCGAATGATGGCGGGTAAACGAAAGATTCATCGAAGCATAACAGCCCTCGCTGATGCCGCCAATGCGTGTGGAAAACCCGTGCACAACCTCGCCCGTTTGCGTAAACATTGGGATGGTAAAAAAACCAACGCCCTGCTTTTCCTCATAACAAAACCCGGACTGCGTCCGGCTCAGCCATTGAGCAAACGCAGCAGAAGCCATCGGGCAGCGCAATGCTTCCATCATTTTGTCTCCGTTTCCGCCAACAATTTTTCCAGTTCCCGCCGAAATGTATCAATGTCCGTAAACTGCCTGTATACGGAAGCAAAGCGTACATAGGCTACCGGGTCCAGTGCTTTGAGACCATCCATCACCAGTTCGCCAATCTTCACGCTTTCCACTTCACGCTCCAGCGTGTTATACAACGATTTTTCAATCTGTTCCACCAGCGCATCAATCTGTTCAATGCTCACCGGCCGTTTTTCCGTTGCACGTAAAATGCCGCTGCGGATTTTATCCGGGTCAAACACCTCGCGCCGCCCGTCTTTTTTGACCACCAGCATGGGCGTCTGTTCAATCTTTTCATACGTGGTAAAACGGCGGCCGCAACGCAGGCATTCGCGACGGCGGCGAATCACCGTCCCCTCATCCGTCGGACGGGAATCGATGACTTTGCTTTCCGTGTGTTCACAGTACATACACTTCATGTCCAGCGCCTCTACTTCTGTACATATTTGGCTTGATTATACCATAGGTAAGAAACGTTTGTACAATCCTTTCCCCCTTTCTTCCTTTATCGACAACACCGTTCCGGAGATTGATAGTCTGTCGCGACATCGATTTCTACCAGAATCACATCGTTGCCGATTTTAATTACCTTATTCCACGGAATAATAACCTCTTCGCTGCCGCGGAACCAGTTGAACATCTTTCCGCACGTCGGTACAATCAATGCCAGAATTGTACCGTTGCATGTATCGATATTCAAATCCGAAACGAACCCAATCCGGCGGCCGTCAAAGATGTTGACAACATCCTTCTCTCTCAGTTCACAATAGCGTTCCATTTGCCCACCCCTTCCCGCTGCGCTCTTCTATCCTATGCGTAATTGCAAGAAAACGTGAAAAAAAGCGGACGAATGTCCGCTTTCCCATCTTGGGGCTATTCAGTAGTATTTACGTATATTTTTCAGCGCGGTCTTTTCCAGACGTGATACCTGCGCCTGGCTGATGCCAATCTCTTCCGCCACTTCCATCTGTGTCCGCCCCTGGAAGAACCGCCTGTAGAGGATATTCTGTTCTCTTTCTCCCAATCGGCCGATAGCCTCTTCCAGCGCAATGGATTGCAGCCAATTTTCCTGGTCAATCCGCTGGTCGCTCACCTGGTCCATAACAAAGATGGCATCCTCGCCGTCGTTGAAAATGGGTTCGAATAGCGAAACCGGGTCCTGAATGGCCTGCAGGGCAAACACCACTTCTTCCACTGGGAGCTCCATCTTTTCCGCAATCTCCTCCACGCTGGGTTCCTTGCCGGATTCTCCCGCCAGTTGGTTGCGCACTTGGAGCACCTTGTACGCGGTGTCTCGCAGCGAGCGGGATACCCGAATCGGGTTGTTATCCCGCAGATAGCGTCGGATTTCCCCAATAATCATAGGAACGGCATAGGTCGAAAAGCGCACATTTTGCGACAAATCGAAATGGTCTATCGCTTTGATGAGTCCAATACATCCAATCTGGAACAAATCATCCGCACTCTCCCCGCGGTTATGAAAACGTTGAATTACGCTCAATACCAGTCGCAAGTTACCCTTGACGAAGGTCTCCCGTGCCGCCTCGTCTCCTTGTTGAATGCGCTGCAACAGTTCCTTCATCGTTTTGTCATCCAATACTTCGAGCTGCGAAGTCTGCACCCCGCAGATTTCCACTTTATGAATCGCCATGCGCTCCTCCTTACGACCCGAAAGAGGTCGTAATTAGCATGGCCATTTTCCACCCTTTCTATTCTTTACCAGAAGCGCTAAATATTACTGACCATATCCTTTTGCAGGCGCTTAATAATGCGTTTTTCCAGGCGTGAAATATAGGATTGTGAAATCCCCAGCAGGTCCGCCACCTGTTTTTGTGTCTTTTCCTCTTGCCCGCACAGGCCGAAACGAAGCTCGACAATCCTGCGTTCGCGCGGCGTCAGATGCGTTACCGCTTCATATAGACTATTTCGGTCGGACTGTTCTTCAAACGGGCGCACTACAATATCCGGTTCCGTACCCAGGATATCCGAAAGCAGCAGTTCGTTGCCGTCCCAATCCACATTCAATGGTTCATCAATGCTGATTTCATAGCGAATGCGCGAGGTTTTGCGCAGATGCATAAGAATTTCATTTTCAATGCAGCGGGATGCATAGGTCGCCAACTTAATTTTCTTTTCCCCATCAAAGGTGTTCACCGCTTTGATAAGGCCAATCGTGCCCGTGGAAATCAAGTCCTCAATTCCGATGCCCGTGTTTTCAAATTTGCGCGCAATATATACCACCAGCCGCAAATTATGTTCTATTAGCGTCTCCTTGGCAGCAACATCCCCCTGTGCCACCCGTTGAACCAGCGCTACTTCCTGTTCCATATTCAACGGCGGGGGCAGAGGCTGACTGCCGCCGATGTAAAAAACGTCCGCCGCGCCGAACAGCGCCATCCGAAGCCGCTGCCATTGCTTGTGTATCCAACTGAAAATCTTGTTCATTCCGCTCCTCCTAACCAATCAATGCACGCCTGGGCGGGTACAATCGCACGGTTCACCTTACCATCCGGAACAAAGGCAAGCACTGCCTGCAGTGTTTGTACGCGTGCCTGATACCGCAATGTAACATCCTTGTGATAAAACCCGTTCATCCATCCCGGACCATCAATGGTGTGATAGGGAATCCGGGCCAGGACAAGCGAAAGGGCTGCCGCTGTCTGTTCCGTCACTTCTTCCAGCCCGGATAGAACACCGCGTGGCAATAGAATCACCGGCTGTCCCGTAGAGGGGTCATGCAGCTGGCTGCCAGTGTCCACCAGCCCGGGAATCTCCACCCGTTTCTCCTGCCACAACAGTTCCACGACAACACTTTGCGGCAGGGCTGCTGCGCGCCTTTTGAGCGCATAAAACAACTTGTGGCCGCCTGTAAACACCCCCCAAAGCACCAACAGCGCCACCCATAAAGGAGGACCGGACATCACCAGCAGGCCACCGCTGACCATCAGGCTGCCTGCTAAGGCGCCCGCCCCCATCAGCGCCCCAGCTGCAAGCAGTGAAAGCGCCCAAAAGGCGGCAAAACGTTTAAAAAAAGAAGGCCATGTTCGCGGCCTGTACGCAAGGCCTACCAACCCCATGCTCATCAATACTTTCACCGCTGGATGCAACAGGAATGTCCAACCACGCAGCGGTGCTATTACAGCATAAATGGCGCCCAGCAAGGCGCTCCCAACGCAGCGCATTCGGGACGGGGCCGGCCACCAACACTTCCCTACCGTATACAGCAGCAGATAGTCCATGGCGAAATTATCCAAAAAGACAAGTTCGATATATACGCGCATGGCGTCCCCCCTCCTCACGCCAGCATTATATAAATACGCATATGGGATAAATTGTAGAACGGCGCGAAAAAAGAACACCCTGCAAAAATAGCCAGGACAAGCCATTTTCCTCCGCTTGTCATTTGTAGTGACAGTTTATACAATGAAACTACAAAAAACGGAGGGGTTTATATGAATATGGACGCATTGATTCACATTTGCCTGCAATACCCAGATGCATCTCTGGCCTATCCGTTTGACGAACCACACGCTGTTATCAAACACGCCGGCAACGGAAAGTGGTTTGCACTCATCACACACTGGCAAGGTCGTGTTATCATCAATTTAAAATGTCCGCCGGAAGAATCCGCTCTCCTGCGGCATATCTATACCGACATCGTACCTGCCTGGCATATGAATAAAACGCACTGGAACACTGTTTTCACACAGGGCGACGTCCCCGACAAAGTGATTGCCCGGTTGGTTGATATCAGTTATGCGCTCACTGCCCCTGGCAAAAAATATACTCGCTGAAAAAATCGTGCCCTTGTTTTGTTTTGCCTCCGCATGCGCATACTAAGAAAAAAAGCAGGAGGCTCTTATGCTTCAGTTTCATGGCGAAAAAAAACGCCGCCGTTTTTTCGAAGGCTGGTATCTCAAACATCAGAACGCGGCACAAACCCTTGCCCTTATCCCTGCTTACCATGTGGATACAGCCGGTCAGGCCAGCGCATCTTTACAAATCATCGCTGACCGGCAATCGTTTCATATCCCTTTTTCCGCTGCGGATTTTTATGCAAACCCGCGCCAATTTCATGTACAACTGGGGCGCAATCACTTTGACACAGACGGAATCCTTTTGGATGTCCATACACCTTCCTGCCATCTTACAGGGGCGCTCTCCTATGGGCCTTGGCATCTGCCCGAAACGGATATCATGGGCCCTTTTCGCTTTTTACCGTTTTTACAGTGCAACCACGGCATCCTCAGCCTGTTTCATTCAGCCGCCGGTACACTAACGCTCAACGGCACGCCCTATTGCTTTGATGCGGATACCGGTTATATAGAAAAGGACTGGGGGACCTCCTTCCCCTCCGCATATCTGTGGACGCAAACCAACGACCTGGATACAGACAGCGCGTGTATCATGCTCGCTCTTGCCACCGTCCCCATCGGAACATTTCCGTTTACTGGATGCATCTGTGCCATCGTATATCAGGGCAAATCCTACCGTCTGGCCACCTATTGCGGCGTGCGTATTTTGGCACATTCTCCCACGCATGTGCTCCTTGAGCAGGGAAGCCACCGGCTTCATGTACAGCTTCTCCACCCATCTGCACAGCCACTGCAAGCGCCTGTGCGGGGAAATATGTCACGTGTCATCCATGAAAGCCCCTCCTGCCGGGTTCGCTACCGTTTTTGGGAAGGCAGCCAGCTTTTATTCGACCACATCAGCGAACGGGCCAGTTTTGAATACAGCGCACCGGAATCAGCAGATACGGGGCATCCGGTCCAAACGGCGCCGGATATACAAGGTCTATAGAAATGCGCAGAAAAAATGGCAACTGTGCACATAGGGGCTTTATCTGCAAAGGATAGACTTCCTCCAACCACACCAAGGCGCTTCCATTTTGGGGCTGTCAAAACGCGTTTATCCATTTCTCATAAAACAAAAAAAGGGGCAGGAAACCTGCCCCTTTTTTGTTTCGTTTAACGATTGCGGCGCAACCAGGTCGGAATCTCCAAATCATCGTCGTCATTGTCATCTCGCTCACGGGAGAACAATGTACGCGAGGACTGCCGTTCCTGCACACGCGTAGTGCGCTCTTTGGGCTGGAAGGTATCGAATTGGAGTTCTTCCTCCTCATCCTCTTCTACTTCCAGTACCGCAGGCGCCTGATGAACCGGCTCTTTGCGCGCCGGCTCCGCATAGCGCGGTTTATTCGGGATATTGCTGGTGCGCTTGCCCGCAAAACCCGTCGCAATAACTGTAATACGGATGCCATCGCCCATACCTTCGTCAATGCCGGCACCAAAGATGATGTTGGCATCCGGGTCTGCCGCCTGTTGCACCATTTCAGCCGCTTCGGTGATTTCCATAATCGTCATGGACGGTCCACCCGTAATATTCAGCAACACGCCGCGCGCGCCATCGATGGACGTTTCCAGCATCGGGCTTTGCACAGCTTGCTTAGCTGCATCCAACGCGCGGTTTTCACCATTGCCAATGCCAATGCCCATATGGGCAATGCCATTATTTTCCATAATCGCTTTGACATCTGCGAAGTCCAGATTAATCAGGCTCGGCACAGCAATCAAATCGCTGATGCCCTGAATGCCTTGGCGCAATACATCATCCGCCATGCGGAACGCATCCAAAATGCTCGTTCCTTTCCCCACGACTGTCAGCAGACGGTCATTGGGAATAATCACAAGCGTATCTACATTTTTCTGCAATTCATTGATGCCTTTGTCTGCGTTATGCGCCCGCTGTTTTCCTTCAAAGGAGAAGGGCCGTGTCACTACACCCACTGTCAAAATGCCCATCTCGCGCGCAATCCCTGCAATGACCGGTGCGGCACCGGTTCCTGTACCGCCGCCCATGCCGGCCGTGATAAAGACCATATCGCTGCCACGGATGGCTGCCGCAATGTCCTCGCGGCTTTCCTCAGCCGCACGCTGTCCAATTTCCGGGTTAGCGCCGGCACCCAGTCCGCGCGTCAGTTTCTCACCGATTTGAATGCGTTGCGTCGCCTGCGAAAGATACAGCGCTTGGCGGTCGGTATTCACCGCCAAAAACTCCACCCCACGCAGTCCATATTGCACCATGCGGTTCACGGCATTATTGCCCGCGCCGCCTACGCCAATGACTTTGATGGCCGCCAATTGCGAATCGATATCAATATCCAGCATGTTCCAGCCTCCTCATTTTCTTGCAAAACGATTGAAAAATCGAGATTGTTTTGGTTGTGTGCCCCGCTTTTGCAAAATTAATTCCAAAAGCGCTAACGATGCCGTGTCGTACCGCGTAGCGCCATCGTTAATCGCCAGCGGCAACCCTTTGACAGGAAAACCAATCTGCGCACTAATATATTCCCGGCTTCCGCGCAAATCGCGCAGACCATCTCCGAGCAAATACCCCACTGTTGATTCCGTAACCGGGAAGCCGCTTTGCTCCACCGCTTGTCCAATCAACGCACAGATTTCGTCCATACGGGAGAGAATAATCTGCTCCACTTCCTGATGATTAAACGCGCACAACTTTCCATCCGGCATGCGGATATAATCCTGCGCATCAGGTTCATAATGAATGCCAAAGGCGAACTGCCTTGTCAGCTGTTCAGCCTGGCTGCGTTCCAATTCCAGCACATACGCCAAATCGGACGCGATATGCGCGCCGCCTAAATACAGCGTCGCGCCATATATTTGCACATCACCAAGAAAGATGCAAATATTAGAATTATAATACCCTACATTGAGCAGAATAGCAACCTGCTCGCGGCTACTTCTTGGGATAATATAAAGCCCTTCCGCCAAATTTTGCGAATAAAAAGCCGCCGGACGCATGTGCAGTAAATCCAATGCGCGGTTGATTTCCCCAATATAGTCCCGACGCGCCAAAATCGAGACGCTATCGCCGCGACCATACTGCGCCAGACCCCGGTTGGGCCATGGCATCCGGTGAATCAGTTCAAAATCATCGTTCATGTATTCATGCGCCTGCGGTGCAGCCGGTTCGCCATAGCCATCGGATTGGGCAACCGGGCTTGAAACCTGCACCTCACAAAAGGCGCCAGGCACCCCAACATGCAGTTCCTTCATCCGGCCTTTAGCAATTTCTTCCGCCTCGCCCACCGCCTGCGCCACCGCAGTCTGCAAACCAAAACCAGATACATTCCTCCCCTTGCGGATGCCCGGAAATGCCACCTGCGCTTCCGAAAGAATGCTGTAGGAGCCATCACGGCGCACGTCGATACAGGAACAGACCACATGTGAGCTTGTCACCGTCAATGTTCCAATCATCTGCACCGCCTCCTCCGCTCCTTTTTCAGTTGTTTATTGTAACAAAATCCCGCCAAAAATTCAAAACTTTTCTTATGGGATGAAGCTGGCCCCCGTTGTACCGGTCACATCCAGCGTGCCAAAACGCTTCCCTTCGTCAATCAAACGCGGCAGCAGCGTTTTGAGCCACTGCAGTTTTGTCTCCATGTTTTCCTCATCCCCAATGCGGATGGTGATTCCCTGTTTAGTGGAAAGTGTCACAGCCGTCGGCTCCGAAAGCTCGATGCCTGTAATATGTTCGCTGATTTCTGCCGTTTGCATCACCGGCAGGAGCACCGTCTGGAATACATGCCATTGATAATCCGTTGGTCCAGCCAGCTTTTCGCCCAGATTGGCGCCCGTCGGCCCCATGCCATTGGCAATCGGATAGCTTCCTGCCTCGTTGGCAATTTCCAGCACCGTTCCTTCACCATCAATGTAGGCATATTGACCGCCCAAAGGTACTGCTGCAGCCACCTTTTTCTCCTGCACATGCAGAACAATCTTATCTGGAAGCACGCGCTGTACCTCAGTCAGCACCAGATAGGGATTGGCCTCAATCCCGGCTTTTATTTCATTCGTGCGGAGCAAAAACAGGTTGTCCTCCAAATGGATACCGCTGAGATTGACTATCTGTTCCTGTGTAAAGGCGCTGTTTCCCTCTACGGCAATCTCTTTGATTTTGAAAACACGGTAACCCAAATAGGCCGCTCCACTGAGAACGGCCAAAACCAGCAGGACCAGCAACGGGCCCCGCCAGCTATGCGCTTTCCGTTTTTTCTTTTTTCGCCTGTACTTTGCCAACGGTATTTTTAGTCTCCCTTTTCGATGCAGGCTCCCAGTACGGCAAGTTCTGCCGCCAAGTCCTGATAGCCGCGTTCAATATAACACAGCCCTTCCACCATCGTTTCATCTTTGGCTGCCAACCCGGCGAGCACCAAGGCGGCACCGCCGCGTAGGTCTTTGGCTTCTACGCGTGCGCCATGAAGCTGCTCTACGCCGCGTACGACGGCAATACGGTCTTTAATCGTAATGTTTGCGCCCATACGCGCCAGCTCTCCAGCGTGTTTAAAACGGTTTTCAAATACATTCTCTGTAATAATGCATGTGCCCGACGCCACACTGGCCACGGCCATCATCTGCGCCTGCATATCCGTAGGAAACCCTGGATAGGGCAACGTGTCAATTTTGTTCATCTCCCGCAGGCGTTTGGGGGCCCGCACGCGAACGGTATCCTGTTTCCAGTCGATTATGCAGCCCGCTTCGGTCAATTTGGCCGCCACAGCATGCTGGTGAGCCGGAATGATGTTGCGTATAGTCACATCCCCGCCCGTAATGGCCGCCGCCGCCATATATGTGCCAGCCACAATGCGGTCCGGCATGATGGTATATTCCGTTCCATGCAGGTTTTCCACACCCTCAATGCGGATGCAGTCCGTCCCTGCCCCGCGGATTTTGCCGCCCATGGTATTGATAAAGCCTGCTAAATCCGCTACCTCTGGTTCACGCGCGGCGTTGTGAATCACCGTGGTTCCTTTGGCTGTCACCGCCGCCATCATTATATTTTCCGTCGCCCCTACGCTGGGATAGTCCAACGTAATCGAAGCACCGCGCACATCGTCTCCCTGACAGTGGATAGCGCCGTGTTCTTCACGTACAAATACATTGAGTTCACGCAGGCCTTTGAGATGTAAATCAATGGGCCGCAACCCAATTTCGCAACCGCCCGGATGCGTCACCCACGCCTGTTTAAACCGGGAAATCAAAGCACCCAACATAAAAATGCTGCTGCGCATGACCTTGGATAATTCTTCCGGCATTTCATGAGAATGCGCATACTGCGGGTCAATGGTTATCTGACTTCCCTCCACCTGGACATGCGCGCCCAATGTGCGCAGAATCGCTACCATGTTTTCCACATCCAGCAGTTTCGGACAATGATGTAAAATGACGCGTTCGGTCGTCAGGATGCTGGCTGCTAAAATCGGAAGAACCGCATTTTTGGCGCCGTACACTTCAATTTCTCCTGCCAACGGCCGGCCGCCACGAACGAGCAGCATGGACATAAACAACACCTCTTTCAATTGTTGCATGCTCTATCCTATGCGCCCCAAAAGCGGATGTGACTGGAGAAAACAAGCTGCCTATGTCTTGGTCGTGCTCCTGGAAATATTGAGCAGCACGCCAATCGAAGACATGAAGATAATCAAGGAACTGGAGCCGTAGCTGATAAACGGCAGCGTCTGCCCTGTGGGCGGACATACCCCCGTTGCTACCGCAATATTAATCAATACCTGCACAGCCAGCATCGCCGTAATTCCCCCCGCCAGCAGGCTCCCAAACCGATTGGGACACAGCAAGGCAATCCGAATGCCGCGCCAGATAATCACCAGAAAACCAAGCAGCATCGCAATAACGCCAATCAGCCCCAATTCCTCGGCGATGATGCCAAAGATAAAATCGCTCTCCCCATAGGGTAGATACAGATATTTCTGCTGGCTGCGGCCTAGGCCCTTGCCAAATAGCCCCCCCGACCCAATTGCATAAAACGATTGTATCAATTGATAAGAGTTGCCCGTTGTATCCTTCCAGGGGTCCAGGAATACAAAAATACGCTTGATGCGGTAGGGCTCCAAAATGGCGATGCCGGCTGCCCCCGCCACACCGATGATGCCCATCGTACCCAACTGACGCCCGGAAACACCGCCCAAGAACATCATAATGAACACCAGCATCAAAATAATCAGCAGCATGGAAAAGTTCGGCTGCGCCAGAATCAATCCGCACGGAATGGCGATGACCAGCAGCGCCGGAAATACGCCTTTCCAAAACTTGGACAGTTTATCCCGATTGCGTGCAAAATATGAGGACAGATAGATGATGATAGCAAACTTGGTGATTTCCGCCGGTTGAATCTGCACAAACCCCAAATCAATCCAGCGGGCGCTGTCGTATTGCTCTTTACCGATGCCGGGAATGAAGACCGCAATCAGCATCACGCAGCACGCGATGAGAATTGGAATGCTCCATGCCTCCAACCGTTGGAAATTGAAATTCATGAAAAACAGCATCGCCACACATCCAAGCACTGCGCCTACCAGCTGCTTGAGAAAGAAATAATAGCCCGGCTTGCCGTATTTAACAATGGCCGTATAGTAACTGGCACTGTAAATCATGATGCATCCAAACAGCACCAGCACGATGGTCATGACAAGAATCGGAAAATCCGCCTTGCCCCGCGTTTGTTTTTTCATCCTCACTTCAACTCCCAGACGAGGCGCTTGAACACTTCACCACGCTGTTCGAAATTATCAAAAAAGTCGTAGCTGGCACAGGCCGGCGAAAGCAGAACGTTCATTCCTTCCGTCGCTAAATCCCGCGCCATCAAAAGGGCCTCTTCAAAGGAATATGCACGATGCACGCAATGTAACCCTGCTCGTTTGGCACAGGCGGCAATATCTTCAGCTGTTTCACCCACGACTACCACATCGCGAATCAGCGGCGTAAACGCGCGGAACATCGGCATGTAGTCGCTCTTTTTGTCCGAACCTCCCAAAATCAGCACCGTTGGCTGTTTCATGGCCTCAATGGCCTTGATGGTCGAATCGGGGTTGGTGGCCTTACTGTCGTTGATATAGGTCACGCCATGGAGCGTGCGCACGGTCTCAATGCGGTGTTCCACGCCTTTAAACGTCTGCAGCGTATGCGCAATCACTTCGGGTGATACACCCATCAGGAACGCGCTCAGGGAGGCAACCATCGCGTTTTCCAGATTATGCGGTCCTGGAATCAAAATGGAATCCACTGGACAAATCTTCGTCTCCTTGCCGTCAATGCGCAGCAACATCCAGCCATCACGCACAAAGGCGCCCTCCGCCACCTCTTTTTGGTGGGAAAACAACATGACACGACACTGCGGCCGGTTTACCAGCGTAGCTGTAATGTCGTTATCCGCATTGAGGATGCAGACATCGTCGCCGCGTTGATGGGCAAATACCAAGCATTTCTTGTCAATGTAATTCTCCATCGTATGGAACCAGTTTAGATGGTCCTCAGTAATGTTCAAAATCGCGCTGACACGCGGCCGAAAATCCAGTGTACTGACCAGCTGAAAAGGCGCTACCTCTGCCACCATCACGCCGTCCGGCCGCATCTCAAGGGCATGTGTACAGACGGGGATACCGATATTCCCCACCGCGAAGGACTGTACATGCGCATTGACAAACATCTGCCAGGTCAGGGTTGTGGTCGTCGTTTTTCCATTGGTTCCCGTAATGGCCACAAACGGCGCCTTGCTCATCCAGAAACCCAGCTGTAATTCATTGATACAGGGGATTCCCATCGCACGCGCATTTTGAATCCACTTGCTCCAAAATGGTACGCCGGACGAAAACACAATCAGGTCCTTCCCTTCAATCAACCTATCCGGCGCCTGGCCCAGCTGCCAGTCAACACCCCATGCATCCATAAAATCCAGCGCGCCTTCAAAGGCATCGCGTTCTTTGGCGTCGTTGATGGTCAGCTTTGCGCCCAATGTATGCAAAAGTCGCGCCGCGGCTACACCGCTGCGCGCCATTCCAACAAGCAAGACCTGTTTGTCTTTCCATTCCTGCATAATTTTCATTCCTCCCCGGAACCTTCCCTTATGCCAAAAGGCTTAATAACCCCAAGATGCACAAACCGATGGTTAATGCATAATACATCGATACCACCTTGGTCTCGTGCATGCCGCCCAATTCAAAATGATGATGCAGCGGAGCCATGCGAAACACGCGTTTTTTGCGTGTTTTATAACTGACAACCTGGATAATGACCGAAATGGTCGAAGCGATAAACATGCCGCCAAACACTGCCAGCAAATACTGCATGCGCGTCACCACGCCTAGCACACTGATGGCTGCACCCAACGCCAGGGAGCCTGTATCGCCCATAAAAGCTTTAGCCGGATGGGCATTGTAGCGTAAGAATCCCAGGCATCCGCCTGCCATCGCCGAACCAAACACCGCCATGTTGCGCAGGGACACCGCACGCAACACTTCACCCCCAGCCTGCGCCTGCTGCGCCAGACCATAACTGACCAGTGCAAACGCAGCGCATACGATAACGCTCATACCGGAAGCGAGCCCGTCCAACCCATCGGTAAGGTTGACGCTGTTGACCATGCCCACCACGATAAATACGGTAAACGGAATATACCAGATGCCAAAATCAACATAACCGATAAATGGAATATACAGTGCTGTGCCAATCTCCGGGTGGTTGGCCGCAAACAACGCCACCACTATCGCCAGCCCCAGTTGACCGATGATTTTTTGATACGCTCTCAATCCCAACGAACGGTGCATGTGCACTTTGATAAAATCGTCCACAAAACCAATCAGTCCAAAACCAATCGTAATCACGATGGCAAATAGCGTCCATTGTACATCACCGCGAAAAAACAGCAGCGTAGACAACAGGCCGCCCGCTAAAAAGATGATGCCGCCCATCGTCGGCGTACCCGCTTTGACCAGATGGCTTTGCGGGCCGTCATCGCGCACATTCTGTCCCAATTTTAATTTGCGCAGCAGCGGCAGCGTAACAGGGCCGCATGCAAGCGCAAGCAAAAACGCCACTATCAGCGGCCAGATTAGTTGTTGCATTCCGGTCTACGCTCCTTGCCGTCGCTGTTCATCTTTTTTAATTCCTCCGCGACGATTTGCTTTTCATCAAATGGGTATTTCGTTTTCCCGATAATCTGGTAGGGCTCATGTCCTTTCCCCGCCAGCACAATGACGTCCCCTTTTTCGGCAATCCGCAGCGCATGAGCGATGGCTTCTCGCCGGTTTTCCACTACTTCATACGGGCATCCGCTTTCCTCTACGCCGGGCAAAATAGCCTGCAGAATCGCACCCGGGTCTTCCGTACGCGGGTTATCGCTGGTCACGATACACAAATCCGCGCCTTTCCCCGCGGCCAACCCCATCAGCGGACGCTTTTTGGGGTCCCTGTCGCCGCCGCATCCAAACAGGACAATCACCCTGCCCGTGGCAAAATCCCGTACAGCGGACAGAATATTTTCAATGCCATCCGGCGTGTGTGCATAATCCAGAATCACGCTAAAATCGCACCCAGGGGTCGGCACCAATTCAATACGTCCGGGCACGGTTTTTACCTGGTGCAATCCATCCAGCACCGTGTTCATCGGCAGCCCGGCCGCCAGGCAAGCTGCCGCGCACGCCAGTGAATTGTATACGGAAAAGCGGCCCGGAATCGGTAACTCTACATGGCCCTTTCCTTGCGGGGCCACCAGGTCATACTCCACGCCATGGGCGTGCAGCTGTACGCCTTCCGCACGGTAATCTGCCGCTTGGTCAACCCCGTAAGTATAGCTCCGACAAGAAACATCCTTTTGCATATAAGCGCCGTATGGGTCATCCGCATTAAACAGGCCGATATCGCATTGGTCGAACAGCTTCTTCTTTTCCGCAGCATAGCATTCCATGGTTTTATGATAATCCAAATGGTCCTGCGTTAGATTGGAAAAAATCCCCACCTGAAAGTGAAGCCCTTCTATCCGATGCTGCGAAATCGCCTGCGAAGAAGCTTCCATACAACAAACGCTGCACCCTTTTTGTGCCATCTGCGCAAAATAGCCTTGCATCTGCAGCGGTTCCGGCGTGGTCAGCGATTCACCAATCACTTCGGCTCCCGCCAGATTGACCACCGTTCCAATCAATCCGCTTTTTTCCCCTGCGCTTTCCAATACGGTTTTCAGCATAAACGTGGTAGTGGTTTTGCCATTGGTGCCCGTCACGGCAAACAGGCGCAACTTGTCCGCCGGATGACCGTAAAAATTGGCGGCCACAGCGGAAAGCGCAGTGCGCATATCCGGCACAATGGCCTGGGGGAGATTCACCGGCACCTCATGTTCAACAATCAACGCAACGGCTCCGTTTTTCTCCGCCTGTGCGGCAAAATCGTGTCCATCAACCTGAAAACCGGGAATACAGCAAAAAGCCGTTCCCGGCTTGACCTTTCTGCTGTCAATTTCCACATGCGTAATGGTCACATCTTCGCCTGTGCGCACAACGTTCGGAACACCTGCTAATAATTGAGAAAATTGCATCGGCTTCTCCCTTCCGGTCATTCCGTAAATTCGACGCGAATCTCTGTCCGTTTTTCCACTTCGGTTCCCGCTTTCTGGTTCTGCCAGCTCGCTTTCCCCTCGCCGTGGAAATAATAGGTCAGTCCCAAATCCTCCAACGCCTGCTTGCATTCCTGTTTGGTCTTCCCTTTCAGATTGGGGACCGTCACCATTTCTGCCGGTCCCAGTTCCTCTTCTTTTTTCAGCGTTACGGCAATATTCTCGCCAGCTTTAACGGCTTCTCCCGCCGCTGGCAACTGGTCCGCAACTACACCTTCACCCTGGAACGTCGCCGTCAATCCTTTTGCCGCCAGCTCTGCCGTAGCTTCTTCCTGCGTCATTCCCAACACATTGGGCACCTGTACGGTGTTTTGGTCGGAGGTCTGTTCCGTGGGTTCGATGCGCATATATTTTAACGTTTCTTCCAGAATCTGTCCAACGTAAGGCGCCGCAACTGCACCACCTCCATCGGACGTACCGTCGGTGGTCGTCGGTTCATCCACGATAAACAGAATCGCAATCTGCGGGTCGTCCAGCGGCGCAAACGCCATGAACGACGAATAGTGCGACTCCTTAATCTTTCCGTTTTCGTCGTATTTCTGCGCCGTGCCGGATTTGCCGCCGATGCGGTAGCCGGATACCTTTGCGCGTGTGCCCGTTCCTTCCAGAATCGTCTTCTCCATCATCTCGCGCATGGTTTTGCTGGTGGATTCGCTGATGGTACGCCGCACAACCGTGCGTTCCTTTTGTTCGATGGTGTTGCCGTCAGCATCTTTGACGGTTTTCAACAGATGTGGTTCCAGCAATTCCCCGCCATTGATAATGGAACAGAACGCAGTCAGCGTCTGCAGCGGCGTGGCCGTGATGGATTGGCCAAATGCGATACGCGCTAAATCGCCTTCCTTGACCTTGCTTTCGTCAATCAGGATGCCGGATGCTTCGCTCGGGAAATCCACATTTGTCTTCTCCCCAAAACCAAACTCCCGGATGTGTTCATACAGCCGTTCTGTTCCCAGCTGCAGGCCCAAGTCAATATATACCGAGTTACACGACTTCGCAAGCCCCAGTTCCAGCGAAATCGTACCATGCTTGCCTGTACAACGGATGGTGGAATCCCCCACCTTACGGCTTCCCGTGCAGGTGAACGTCGTGCTCGGATTGGCAATATTTTCCTCCAGCGCCGCTGCTGTCGTAAATACCTTGAAGACGGAACCCGGGTCGTTTGTATCCACAACACACCGGTTTCGCGTCATCGCCGTCAAGGCATCCGCATCATCGCGCGGCACATTGTTTAAATCATAGCTTGGCTGGTTGGTCATCGCAAGAATCTCTCCCGTATTGGGGTCCATTGCAATGCACATGATGCCGGTCGGCGTGTATTTCTCATAAGCATCCTTAGCAGCTTTTTCCACGTAGGACTGAATGATATAGTCGATGCTCAATTGTACAGTGTATCCGTCAGTGGGCGGATTGTAGTATTGCTCGCCAAACGCAACATTGTTTCCTTTCACATCTGTTTCGGAAACTGTCGAACCTGCCGTCCCTGTCAAATACTTGTTGTAGTAGGATTCCAGGCCTTCCAGGCCTTCGCCATCGACAGAGGTAAAGCCTAACGTCTGCGTCAACAAATCCCCCTTGGGATAATAGCGCTTGGTATCCACCGCAAAGTCCACCCCGGGAAAATCCAACGCGCGAATCTGGTCCGCCTGGTCCTGCGTAATCTGGCGTTTGAGCCATATTTCATACTTGCTCGTGTCTTTGACCTTTTCCAATACGCCGGCTGCATCCATATCCAAAATTGCCGCCAGCGAATTGGCAATTGTCTCCTCCAATCCGGCCTGTTTTTTGGCCGACGTTGCAATGGTCTTAGGATGCAAAATAACGGTATCGGCCGAACCGCTCTGCGCTAGGACTTCCCCGTTCGTGTCCACGATGCTGCCGCGTTTGGCTGATACCGTCGTTTCCCGGGTCCACTGGTTGAGCGCCTTCTCCACCAATTCCGGGCCTTTTACAATTTGCAGATAAAAGACGCGTACCACCAGAAAAGCGAACAGGATGCACGTAAATTGCAGGCAGCGGACAAAACGCATTTTGCGCTTGTGTTCAGTTAACTGCATGCTTGAGTGCTCCTTTCCCATTTGGGGTACACGCAAACCGGTTATTGTACGTTGGCGGGCGTGCCGCTGGCCGTATCAGCCGGTTCGACTGTCAAAACCTGATAAGCTTTTGGATAATCCATTTGCAAACGCTCTTGCGCCTCGGTGCGAATGGTTTGCAAATCCGTTGCCTGTGAAACTTTGAGTTTTAAATCCTCTATCTCTGTCTGCGATGCTGTCAGTTGTGATTGCAGCTGATTGTTTTCAAGCTGCATTGTGGCAACGCTTGCATATCGTAACACGACAAACGACAGCAGTGCAAACACCACCATGACATAGCACAGTATAGCCGCCTTCCGTTTGGCCTCTGCCTTGGCCATGGCTTTGGCGCGCGCTTCTCGTTTGGCTGCCAGCGCTTCACGCCGGGCGCGTTCAGCACGTTGGCGTTCCAGCCGCTCCCGGCGTTCGGCCGGCGTCTCGCGGTAACGCGGTGCGGGCGCAGTGGCCGGTGCCAGTTTATAAGCGGAAGAACCCCGCGTGTAACTCGTGTAAGCTGTTGCCATGTTTATTCACCCTTTCGGTTGGTTAGAACGCCAGCCGGCGTACCGCGCGCAGCTTAGCGCTGCGGGAACGCGGATTTTCATCAAGCTCCTGTGCATCAGGAACAATCGGTTTTCGCGTTAAAATTTCCACTTCCGCTTGCTTTCCGCATGTGCATATCGGACTATGCGGCGGACACGTGCACGGATTTTGCAAGCGTTGGAAGGTTTGTTTGACAATGCGGTCTTCCAGCGAATGAAATGTAATCACACACAACCGTCCACCCGGTTTTAAGCAATGCACGGCATCTTCCAGGGCTTGTCCCAGCCCTTCGAGTTCACCGTTGACGTGAATGCGCAGCGCCTGAAACGTCCGTTTAGCCGGATGCGGTCCTTCACGTCGGGCAGAGGCGGGAATGGCCGCTTTGATGATTTCCACCAGCTGGCCAGTTGTTTCAATCGGTGCCTGCTGTCTTTTCTGCGCAATAAACTGGGCAATTCGCTTGGCCCACCGTTCCTCGCCATATTCCTGGATGATGCGGCGCAACTCCTCTTCGCCTAAGGTGTTCACCGCATCCCTGGCACTATATGGCTGGGTTTCATCCATGCGCATATCCAGCGGCGCGTCCGCCATGTAAGAAAACCCTCGGCTTGGCTCGTCCAACTGATAAGAGGAAACACCCAAATCCAGTACGACGCCATCAACAGTCTGAACACCGTTTTCCGCCAGCAGCGACCGCAGGTTAAAGAAGTTTCCATGAATGGGCAAGAATCCCTCCGCCAGCCTTCTCTTCGCCATGGCCAGGGCGTTACGGTCCCGGTCTACGCCAAAGAGAATGCCGTCCGGTCGAATGCGCTGAAGAATCGCTTCGCTATGGCCGCCAAGCCCCACCGTTCCATCCACCATAATGGCCCCGGGCGCGGGTGCCAAAAGTTCAATCGTCGGTGCGAGTAACACGGAAACGTGTTTGTATTCGCTCATAGTGAGAATTTCTGTGTGACGGTGGACATCAGCTGCATGAAGTCCTCGCCGGCGGTATCCGCATATTGGTTGTTATATTCCTCCCAGGCCTGCGCGTTCCAAATTTCGCCCCAAGTGAAAGCGCCTGCCAGGACGGTTTCCTTTTCCAGATGCGCATGTTCGCGCAATTTTTGTGGGATTAAAAAACGTCCCTGCTTGTCCACCTCGCATTCGCGGGCGCCTGCACCAAAAATACGACGCAGCGCCTGTGCGCTCGGGTCCATCATCGGGAGTTCCGCCAATTTCTGGCAAAAGATTTCCCACTGAGGCATAGAGAAGATAAAGAGCATCGGGCCCGTCCCACGGGTAACCATGAATTTGCCGCCCAGTTCCGCCTCCCATACGCTTGGAAGCTTGACGCGGCCTTTGGCATCCATTGAATGGGAAAATTCGCCAATCAGCTGTCCCATGGGTATCTTCTCACCTCCTAATTTTAGATATGCTTTATTATAGAACACCTCATTCCCACTTTCAACCACTTCTATCCACTTTTACCCACTTTTTATGTCTTTTTTGGGAAATTGGATGAAATAACCAGGCAATCACGCCTCATTTTAGGGATTAAGGGAACAAATGTTCTTATTTTTTCTTCTACTTTTTCCCACCCTGTTCCACTCGCAGGCATAAAAAATGCCGGTCCATCGGATCGGCAGTGGGACAAAGTGGTTTCACCTGTCTTTCCCAGCATATTTATCCATCCTTTTGTTGTGTGGAATACAAGCCCAAGTGGGAAAAAGTGGTACAAAAAAAGCAGGCCGCTGCCTGCTCATTTGTTCTTATTTGCATAAAAGAAGGGGGGCAAACTGCAAGTGGTCGCATGATACCAGTTGATACAAAACCCCTTCATGCTCACCTTCAAACGCATAGGAAAGCGAACGGCCATGCAAGTGTCCATAAATGACATGACGGACTCCGTAAGCTGTAAAGAGACGCAGAAAGCCGTTCTCTTCCCTTTTTTCATTGAACGGTGGATAATGCATCATCACTACTGCCGGCGGTTCACCTGTCTGCGCTGCGCTCTTCAACGAAAGCTCCAGCCGCTGAACCTCCCGCTCATACAGCCGCCGGTCCTGTTCGGAAAATCCGGAAGAACCCGGGCAGGTCCACCCGCGCGTCCCTGCAATCGCACGGCCCTGATATACGAAATGGTCATTCTGCAACGCATGCATCCCCTCCGGCAGCGCCCGCCGCACACGGGCCAGCGACCCCCACCAGTAGTCATGATTGCCGCGCATCAGCAGCTTCTGTCCCGGCAATGCACCAATGGCATCCAAATCAACCTGTGCATCGGAAAGCTGCATCGCCCAGCTGATGTCGCCCGGCATCAACACCAAGTCCTCTTGTTTTACACAGGCGCGCCAGTTTTCCTGCATCCGCTCCCAATGATTGGTCCATTGCGCTCCGAAAATCGTCATCGGCTTTGGTTTTGCCAAAGAGAGATGCGGGTCGCTGATTGCAAAAATCGCCATTCACATGCCAACGGCAGCCTAGTCCTCTTCCTCGTCCTCATCGAAGAAGTCGCCGTCTTCCTCCTCTTCCTCCATTGCAAGTTCACGGTCGATATCGGACAGTTCGCTTTCCGGAATTTCCTCATCCGTGTCAACGTCCACCGCAAATGCTTCCAGCACTTCCGCTTCGTCTTCCATCTCCGATTCCAGTTCTTCCGTCTCCTCGGCCTCGACGTCTTTCTCTTCCTCATCGTCAAACGCTTCGGCCTGTTCAATCCGTTTGCGTTCGCGCAGGCACACTTTGCAAAATTCTTCCCCAGGCACAACAGGCCTTTCCCCGCATGCCGGGCAGATATCCAGCGTCTCTTCCGGTTCGTCCTTAATCTTACGTTCCTTCTTGCATACATCGCACATGCTCTCCGTTGAAAGCATGTAATTCAATTCACATCTTGGGCACTTTACAACTTTCATGGCAGCACACTTCCTGTAAATGGATTTGGTTTCAACCACGATATATACTCATAAATGTTTTTGAATTGAATGTCAAGACCTTGTTACGGGTTCTTTAAAATTTTTAATATCTTTTTTATCCAATGTGCTTTCCAGCGCCTCTAGCAACGCCTCTTTGCCCAGGCTTTCCGTCGCAGAAAAGGCCAGCCGGCCTTCTGCCTGCACCTGCCTGGCCAGCGCTGCAACCCGCATGGGACGTTTGCTCTTGGCCACTTTATCAGCCTTGGTCGCCACAAGCGTATAGGGGATTTGATAGTACTGCAGCCACTGCACCATCTGTAAGTCTCCCTCGCTGGCATCGTGGCGGATATCACAGAGCAACAACAGGTGCTTGAGCGCCTCCGTCTTGGCGAAATAGCCTTCGATAAGTTCCGCCCACTGCCGCCGTTCCGCCGCGCTGCGCCGGGCAAATCCGTAGCCCGGCAAATCCACCAGCATAAACGCCTGGTTGATGGTGAAAAAATTGACGCTGCGTGTCTTTCCCGGTTCGCTGGAAACGCGGGCCAGTTTGGAATTGTTGCAAATCCTGTTAATCAGGCTGCTCTTACCCGCATTACTGCGCCCCACAACTGCGATTTCCGGCAACCCGAATGGTTCGTACTGCCCCGGGGTATATATGGTCTTTGTCAGTTCTGCACGGGTGATGCGCATGGTTGATTTCCTTTTTGAAAAGCGTATTGGACAACCTGGTCCATATTATGCACGCCAATACAGTTCAGCTGCGCACGCAGCGGCGCTTCAATTTCTTCCAGGTCTTTCAGATTTTCTTCCGGCAGCAGGATGGTACGAATTCCGTCACGGTATGCCGCGAGCAATTTCTCCTTGATGCCACCCACCGGCAGCACCCGTCCACGCAGCGTAATTTCACCTGTCATGGCCAAATCCCCCCGCACCGGCTTACCCGTCAATGCGGACAAAATGGCCGTAGCAAGTGTGATGCCGGCGCTGGGGCCATCCTTGGGCGTTGCCCCTTCGGGGATATGGATATGCAGGTCTTTCTCTTTATAAAAATCCGCGTCGATGCCCCATTCCTTCTGCCGGCTGCGCAGATAGCTGATGGCCGCCATCGCCGATTCCTTCATCACATCGCCCAGCTGGCCGGTCAGTTCAATTTTTCCCGTGCCCGGCATGGCAATCGCCTCTATTTGCAGCGTTGTGCCTCCAATCGCCGTCCAGGCCAGGCCTGTGGCTACGCCAACCTTGTCCTGCAGTTCCGCCGCATCGTGGAAATATTTGGGAATGCCGAGATATTCCTTAACGTCCTCCTGCCGAATCGTAATCGGCAAGGCCGTACCCTGGGCGACTTTTTTCGCCGCCTTTCGGCAGACTGTGGCAATTTCCCGGTTTAAACCGCGCACGCCGCTCTCTGCCGTATAGTGGTCAATCATGTCCAGCAACGCTTGTTCGGTAAATACAATATCTTCCGGATGGAAACCGTGTTCCTCCGCCTGTTTTTTGCACAAATACTGCTGCGCGATACCCAACTTCTCCTGCGGCGTATACGAGGAAACTTCGATAATTTCCATCCGGTCCAACAACGGCCGCGGAATGGTTTCCGTTGTGTTGGCGGTGGTAATAAACAACACATGCGAAAGGTCAAAATCCAATTCCAGATAATGGTCTTGGAAGGCCTTATTCTGTTCAGGGTCCAGCACTTCCAGCATGGCGCTGGCCGGGTCCCCGCGGAAATCGCTGGCCATTTTATCAATTTCATCCAACAGAAACACCGGGTTCATCGTCCCTGCCTGCTTCATCTGATAGATGATGGAACCCGGAATCGCCCCGATATACGTACGCCGATGACCGCGGATTTCCGCCTCATCCCGTACGCCGCCCAGCGACATCCGGCAGAATGAACGACCTAAAGCGCGGGCAATGGACTTTGCAATGGACGTCTTGCCCGTTCCCGGCGGGCCGACAAAACAGAGGATGGGCCCCTTCATATCCTTCTTCAACTGGCACACGGCCAGATACTCCAACACACGCTCCTTGAGTTTTTGCAGGCCATAGTGGTCTTCGTTGAGAATACGCGCCGCGTTTTCCAAATCCAATTCGTCCTCGGTCATCTTTCCCCAGGGCAGCTCCAGCACCGTATCAATATACGTGCGCGCCACCACTGCCTCCGGCGAACCGGATTGCATCCGTACCAGCCGGTCAATTTCCCGGGTCATCTTTTCCTTGGCCACATCCGGCATCGCGCTTTGCTGCAGTTTTTCCCGCAGTTCTTCCGCTTCTGCCGCAGCGTCTTTCTCGCCCAATTCATTCTGAATGGCCTTCATCTGCTCGCGCAGATAATATTCCTTTTGTGATTTGTCCAACGAACGGCGCACGCGTTGGTTAATTCGTCGTTCAATGCGTTGAATATCCAGCTCCCTACAGAGCATGTCCATCAATTTGTCCATGCGCGTCTGGATATCCAGCGCTTCCAAAATCGCCTGCTTGTCCTCCAGCTTGTTTATCACATCCGCCGCAATCGTATCCGCAAATACACCCGGGTCGTCAATCTGCGCCAGCACAGCTACAGCATCGCTGTTGAGTTTGCCGGACAGTTTGGCGTATTCCTCCAACATTTCCAAAAACACACGGCGGCTCGCTTCCAGCTCCGGCGATTCTTCCCACGAACCCGTGTACTCCGGCAGCTCCTCTACATCCACCATCCAATGGCCGTCCAGCAGTTCTCCGTGAAACATGCGGGCACGCTGCACGCCTTCCACCAGCGTGCGCACATGGTCGCCCGGCAACGCCAACACCTGCTTGACCCGGCAAAGCGTACCAATTTCGTACACATCCGTCTCCTGCGGCTCCATGTCCTGCAAATCGTGCTGGGCCGTTAAAAAAATCATCTGGTCGCCCGCCATCGCAGCGCTCAGTGCGGACAGCGACTTTTCCCTGCCCACATCAAAATGCAACGACATGTGCGGGAAGATATTCAAACCCCGTAGGGGCAATAAAGGCACTCTTACCATCTTTTCCTCCTTTTATCGATTGAGCGTTTTCAGAAATCCCCCGAAAGCAAAGCCTTCGGGGGATGCGCTCAGCAGTTTTCAGGCTTTAGCCCTGTTCTCCCACCGCTTTTTTCGGGGGGTCCTGCAACTGTTCTAACAATTTGGGTTTTGCCGTTTTCAACACGGCCGCACGGTCAATCACGCAGGTATTCACATCCGTACGCGAGGGCACATCATACATCACATCCAACATGATGTTTTCCAAAATGGAACGAAGGCCGCGCGCGCCCGTCTTGCGTTCAATGGCCTGCTTGGCAATCTCTCGCAACGCCGCATCTTCAAAAATCAAATCCACACCATCCATCGCCAGCAAACGCTGGTATTGCTTCGTCAACGCATTTTTCGGCTGCGTTAAAATGTTGACCAGCGCCTGTTCATCCAGCGAGTGCAGCGTCACCACCACCGGCAACCGGCCGATGAATTCGGGAATTAATCCAAATTTGAGCAGGTCTTCCGGCAACACCTGTTCCAGCGTCTGTCCGATTTCCTTTTCTTCTTTGGATTTGATATCCGCACCAAATCCCATCGTTTTCTTGCCCGTACGCGCTTCAATAATCTTCTCGATTCCATCAAACGCGCCGGAACAGATAAACAGGATGTTCGTCGTATCAATTTGGATAAATTCCTGATGCGGGTGTTTCCGCCCCCCCTGCGGCGGTACGGAAGCAACCGTCCCCTCCAAAATCTTCAGCAACGCCTGCTGTACCCCTTCGCCGGATACGTCGCGCGTGATGGACGGATTCTCGCTCTTACGCGAAATTTTATCCACCTCATCAATATAGATGATGCCTTTTTCCGCACGCTCGACATCATAATCCGCCGCCTGGATGAGCTTGAGCAAAATATTTTCCACATCTTCGCCCACATATCCGGCTTCGGTCAGCGATGTCGCATCCGCAATGGCAAACGGCACGTTGAGAATGCGCGCCAGCGTCTGGGCCAACAGCGTTTTGCCGCTGCCCGTCGGCCCCAACATCAGCACATTGCTCTTCTGCAGTTCCACACCCTCTTCGCCTTCTGCTTTGGCGTTGATGCGTTTATAATGGTTGTATACAGCCACGGCCATGGCTTTTTTAGCCGCTTCCTGCCCAATTACATAGTCATTGAGCACAGCCATGATTTCTGCTGGTTTCGGCAATTCCTGCACATCGGTTACCGTCGCTTCGGAATAGTCCTCTTCGATGATTTCCCTGCACAGTTCAATGCACTCATCGCAAATATACACGCCGGGGCCCGCCACCAAACGGCGCACCTGCTCCTGCGTCTTTCCGCAGAACGAGCATTTCAGCCGACTGCGGTCTTCTATTTTCGACAAATTGGTCTCCTCCTCTTATCGGCGCGGCGGAATCACTGCGTCAATCAACCCATATTCCTTTGCCTGCTCCGCTTCCATATAATAGTCGCGTTCAACATCCGCCGCCACCTTCTCATACGGCTGTCCGGTACGTTCGGCCAGGATATGGTTCATCTTCTCCTTGATTCGCACAATTCGTTCCGCCACAATGGCAATATCGCTGGCCTGGCCATTGGCCCCGCCGGAAGGCTGATGAATCATAATTTCTGCATTGGGAAGCGCTTTACGCTTCCCCTTTGCCCCCGCAGCCAGCAAAAACGCACCCATGGAAGCGGCCATGCCAACACAGATGGTGGAAACCTCACAGCGAAGGTATTGCATCGTATCATAAATCGCCATGCCCGCCGAAACCGAACCACCAGGGCTGTTGATATACAACATGATGTCCTTATCAGGGTCCTCTGCTTCCAGAAACAACAATTCCGCTACGATAATGCTCGCGCTCTGGTCATTGACCTCGCCGTCCAGAAAGACAATTCGGTCTTTGAGCAACCGCGAATAGATATCGTAGCTGCGTTCCCCCCGATTGGTCTGTTCGATTACGATAGGTACATAACTACTGCTCATTGCAATCCTCCCTGCCAGCAAGTTTCCCGTTATTCTGCGTCCTTCTTGCTCGCTTTCGTGGTCTTTTTCGCAGCCGGTTTCGCGTCGGTTTTCTTTGCGGTGCTCTTCTTGGCTGCCGGCTTTTTCTCCGCCTTCTCACCTTCTGCTTTTACCGTCTTTTTGGCGACCGTTTTCTTGGCCGGTGCTTTTTCCTCGTCGGTCTTTTTGGTCGTCTTCTTAGCAGCCGTTTTTTTCGCCGGCGCCTTTTTCTTTTCGTCTACCAGTTTTGCATTATCCAGCAAGAACTTGAGCGTCTTTTCAATCGCCACATCTTCACTGATATATTTACGGTCGTCTTCCGTCATGTTCTTGGCGAATGCGTCGGGGTCCTGATTATAACGTTTGGCCAAATCCGCCACGTGTTCGGCAATCTCTTCCTCCGTGGCTTTGATATCTTCTACCTTGGTAATTTCATCGAGCACCAGCTGGTTGCGCACGCGGCGAGTCGCATCCTCACGCATCTGTTCACGCAGCGCTTGCGGCGTCGTTCCGGCATATTGGCAATAGTCATTCAAGCTGATGCCCTGATAGGAAAGACGCGTCTGCAAATCCTGCAGCAGGCTATCCATCTGGCTTTCCACCATTGCATCCGGAATTTCCAATTCTGCATTGGCGGCTGCCGCCGCAATCACTTCGTTTTTCATGTTGGTATCAGCCGTTTGCTGCGCACGCGCAAGGATACGGTCATGAATATCCTGTTTCCATTCTTCCAGCGTATCAAATTCGCTGACATCTTTGGCCAGGTCGTCGTCAATTTCCGGCAGTTCCTTTTCACGCACTTCATGCACATGCACTTCGAAAACGGCGTCCTTGCCTGCCAGCTCAGGCGCATGGTACTGTTCCGGGAACGTCACGGCCACCTCGCCGTCCTCGCCCGCCTTCATGCCAATCATCCCTTCTTCAAATCCCGGGATGAATCGGCCGCTGCCAATATCCAACGTCTGCTTTTCCGCCGAACCGCCTTCAAAATAAGTGTCGCCCACACGGCCCTTATAGTCCAAAATCACACGGTCTCCGTCTTGTATCGCACGGTCCACTTCGATATAGCGGGCACGGTTGTTGCGCATGGTAACTACTTCTGCTTCCACCTGCGCGGGGTCTACCGCCGCTTCACGCTTGATAATTTCCAACCCTTTGTATTTACCCAATTTGACTTCCGGATATACCGGTGCGACGAATACCAGCACAATGCGCTTTTCTTCGTCCATATCCACATCCAACGTCGGCCGGCCGGCCAGCGTCAAATCGTTCTCTTTGCAGGACTGTTCCAAAAGTTTGGGCGCCACGATGTCAATTGCGGCATCGTAAAACACGTCCGGACCGTAAAACCGTTCAATCATATGACGGGGCGCATGCCCTTTGCGGAATCCCTGTACCGCATATTTTCCCTTCTCGTGCAGATAGGCGGTGTTCAGGGCCTCTTCAAACATATCGTCCGGAATGCTCACACGAAGCTCAACCGTGCTCTTTTCAAGCTTTTTTACACTAGCAGCCATACTTTTGCTAACCTCCATACAATACGGGCGTTGCCCAAATGATATTCAGAATCAGTGTGTTATTATATTATACATTTCCTTTTTTTTCAACTGATACCGCGGGATTCTCTCATTTTTAGGCAAACTTTCCGTCCAAAACATATCCATTTGTTGGCCGACCTGTGCCATTCCCTCTTTTTGCAAGAGCGGGACGGACGCCGCAATCTCCGGGTTGCGCAAAAACCAATCGCTTAAACAAGCATCGCACAGCACATTGGTTATCGCAGCCAGCCGCATTCCCTGGCGGCAAGCCTTGCAGATGCAGGCCGGTTGCAAGCTGTTTTTCTGGCCACTGTGTCGGTTCAGGCGGGCCGGTTCCCCTATCCAATTGGCAGGCTGTCTTTTCATTGCCATGTCCATTCCGCAACCGGCATGGCCGTCCCCCGCCTTGGCCACCGTCCATTGTGGTGAAACATGCTTCCCATAAACCGATAACTTCGATATGGTTTCATCGCCCCGCTTTGGCGTTGTACGTTCCCCCTGCACCCTTGCCCGGGCCAGACGCTGTAGATATGCGGCCGGTACCTCGCCCCGGCCAACGGAAATGCATCCAGCTAAATCGTTCTCTCCGCCGCCGTCCTCCGATTGCCCGACTATCCATGTTCCCGTGCGCAGGTCCAAACCGTCTGCCAACAGGCCGCTGGCTTCGTCATACAATACATGAAAATCCATCCGCTGTGCAAATGCCAGCATACGCATCGCCAAGGCTTCCTCTCCCCAGTCCTGCATCGCCTGCGCACAAACCATCAGACATGCGCACAAATAAGCGGAATCCGATGTGCGAATATACGGCGTTGCAGAACAACCACTGTCCAATGAAATGCGTTCGGACAGGTGCCCATGGCATTGCGGCAACTGTTCCAGCGCATCCATCTGCCGGGCTATTCGATGCAGGGCGAGCACACGCTCCGTATCGCCCAGACATTGCGCGCACAGCGGTGCCAACAACGCAAACCCCAGTGTCTTTGGCGTAGTATATGTCGCTACCTTTCTTCCACCACCCCTGCGCGTCTCCACATAACACGGCATCAAAAACCGGCGTTGGGCCCCGCCAAAGCGTTCGAATAGCCGTGCCGCCTGTCTTGCCGACAGTCGCAAATCCTCCGCCGCGTCTTTCTTCCACACGGATGGTGCAGGGCGCATATCCAGGGCATTGGCAAACAGAGGGGAAAGCGTCCAGCAAAAACAAACGCCAATCGTAGGGGCCAGCAGCCATGGCTTCTGTAGATAGGTGAACCCAATGACCAGCATATCAAACACCAGCGCAGGGGCCATCAGACGTATGTAGCCCACCCAGGTGCGTGCGTCGCCCTTCTCCGCCTGTCCGGTTGTCACCCATTGCATCAGATGCTTCTGCGTTATCCATGTGCGGATGCTGGCGCGCACGGCAGCATCCAGCTGTATATCCGCCTCAAATGCGCAAAGCAGAACGTCCGCGACGGCACGGCCGGCAGCGGGCATTATGCTCCTGCCCGTTTCCTGAGCCAATGCGCCCCTGCACCAGAAGTAAATCCCCTGTCCCGCCTCCAACAGGAAGGGCAGCGCAAACGGCACAAACGCCAGCACCAGATACAATGCAAACGGCAAACGCGAAAACGACGCGCCAATGGCAAACAGCTGCGTGGCCATCAATGCCGTCAGGCTCAGCCGCATGCGGTCCACCATCTGCAAACGCGTATACCAGGGCAGCCGCAATTTGCTGCCATGTACGTCCTTCTGCACTCCGGCGGCGCATGGCATCCATTGCCAATCGCCACGGATATATCGATGCTGTTGTTTAGCATAAGACGTATAATGCTGCGGAAAGGATTGTACCGCGCATACATCTTGGACAACCGCACAGCCCGCCAATGCGCCTTCCAAAAGCGCATGGGAAAGAAAACGATTGGCCGGAATGCATTCCGCCGCTTCCGTAAAAGCGGCTATGTCATACAAGCCTTGACCGGCGTAGGGGCCATAGCCTGTTAGCTGCATCCAAACACGGCCCGCGGTACTGCCATACCCATCCATTGCCCGTCCTGCATACAAGCGTGAAAACCAGGAACGCGTGCGTGCGGACGCCGCAGCCGTCATGTGCGGCTGTGCGACAGCATACCGGTCATTGGCAGGGTGCGCCAACGTGCAGACCAGCCGCTGCGCTTCCCCTGCGGGTAACATGGTGTCTGCATCAATCGTCAACACAAATTGGATGTCATGGGGTAGCGGTTCTCCGTAACACCACAATTCATTACGCCGTCCCAACAGCGCGCGGTTAAGCGCCAGCAGCGCTCCACGCTTTCGGTCCCAGCCCATCCATTTACCTTCCCCTTTGACCCATCTTTGCGGACGGACAGCAAACGTATAGCGACCGTTGCCTTTGGCATTGTAGCGCTGTACGGTCTGTACGCCGTGGTTCAGCCAGGGCATGAATACAGCGTTGTCCTTGGTGTTGGTCGGCGGGAGGTCGCAGAGCAAAATCATCCGTTCGGCCTCTCGGAATGCACAGTACTGGCGTTCCAGCGCAGCAAAGTAGGCATCTATCTGTTCGGTCTGTTCAATTACAACCGACAAAACCACTGCAGTGCGTGCCCGTGGCGGCATCTGTTCAAGTTTGGGAAGAAACGTCGCAGGTATGCACCAATCAAACAACTGGTTTACACACATTTGTGCCATCGTCCAAACCATCAGGCTTCCAAACGCACAAAGCCCCAGTGTTTCCAGCCACGGCGCCTGGTTTTGCAAACAAAAAAGGAGGAACAGCCCCAGGCTGACCGCCCAGACGCCCACTGTTCCCAATAAATAGAGTCGTCTGCGCCATGGGGATGGATAGTGACAGAACCGCAGGTGCAGCCGATGGTATAACATCCGTTTCTCATCGGCCAAAAACACATTGCAAAAACGGCAGGCATTCCGTTCACAAATAGAACGGGCCGTGCGGACAACCGCCTGTTCCGTGCAACCACTTTTCTGCGCCAGGCGCGCTACAAGTGCATGGATATATGCCTGGGTGTCTCTATCTTGCCGGGCAAAGTCGGGTTCCTGTGCAAGCATGGCGGCAGCCGGACTTGCCAGCTGCATCCAATCCGCGTTTGTCATGTGGGCCATACGCCGCAACGACCGTACGATATCGCGCACCAGTTCCGCCCGCTCGCGCCGCTGGCGGGCATACAAATCACATACGCGCCGGGCTGAAGTACCCAGCGGCAACGCCGTATTATCACAGGCCTGTGTATAAATATGGGACGGACACGCTTTTGCTTCCTCCTGCAAAAAAGCGGCAAACGCCACACCGCCATGTCGTGCATAAAACAGGGCGGTCTTCAACCAGCTGGATGCATGCCTTCCCTTCAGTTTGCGGGCAAACAGGCGTGCGTTTTTCCGCTCCTGCTCGTCCTTTTCATCCTCCAGCAGCACCTGGCGCAGAAATTCCAGCAAGGCCAGTTCCACCGCTGGCCGTATCAGCGCAGCCTCCTGTAGCGTCAGCGTACCATAGACGGCATAACGCGCCAGCACTGTATCGATATTATTCTTTTGTACATTTCCCCGTTGCCGGAGAACCATTTGTGCCATCAGCGCATACAAGCGTGTTTCGCCGGAAAAAATACCGGTTTTTAGCAGCGGCACTTTTCGCTTTTCCCATACGTGCCGGCAGGCCTGTGCACGCTGCAAGACAAACGTCCGGTTATTTCCCAGGGCAACATAAGCCGCACCCTGTGGCTGCCTGTTTTTTTGCAGCTGGCGTACCAACAGACGCGAAGTGCGGATGGAAACGGCGTGTTGTGTATCCGCCTGTGCAATCCATTCCATCGCATGTGCCTGTGCAATGTGCGCCCCGCCGGCGAGCACCTGTGTTTCATCCATGGACAGCATCCCCTTTTTTTCCATTTGGTTTTAGTCTGTCCGCGGAAAACGGAAGTATGCCCGCAAAAAACAAACGGCTTCCTTTTCGGAAGCCGTTGAATCAACACGTTTGCGAGCAAGTCTATAAGCCGAGTTCTGTCTTGAATGGCCATCTATCTAGGCGCATCGTTGCCGATGCGCTCAAGCGGTTACCCAGGGACGTGACGGGCCGCCACCTATGTCCCTCTATCAACCTTGCATCAGGTGGGGTTTACATAGCGGACAAGTCGCCAGGCCGCTGGTGAGCTCTTACCTCACCTTTCCACCCTTACGGCCCCGCCATGCGGGGTTCGCGGTATCTCTCTGTTGCACTTTCCTTGAAGTCGCCTTCACTGGGGGTTACCCAGCACCCTGCCCTACGATGCTCGGACTTTCCTCGAGCCGAAGCTCGCGACCATCCGGCTTACTCGCAAACAAATTTAATTCTCTGTAAAATACAAAATGCGTCCGCAGCTTTCACATTCCAGCAACACATCCCCGCTGCGCAGCTTGCTCATCGTCAAACTCGGAATTGCCATGTTGCATCCACCACATTGTTCATTCTGCACTTTTGCGACAGGATTCATCCTTGTCTTCTTGATTTTCTTATACCGTTCCATCAATTCCTTGGGTATATCTTTGGCCAGCCGTTCCGCCTCTGCTTTCAGCCGGTCACGCTCCGGCGCAGCCGCCGCCAGTTCGGCATCATATTTTTCCTTAAGCGCATCAAAATCCTTCTTGCCCTGCGTCAATTTCGTACGCACTTCTTTGACGGTTGCATCCGTGCCATGCGCCAGGTTTTGTGCCTGGGCCAGTTCCTTGCGCATGGAAGCGAGCGCACGATTCCAATCTTCCATGTTCTTAAGCAGCCGACGCACCTGCGTGATATCCTCTGTGTCACACTGCTCCATCTTCGCATCCAGATTGTTCACTTCCGCACTCAGCTTGCGGACATCCGCCGCAATCCGACTGCATTCGTCCAATGCTTTTTGCAAATCCGCTTCCAGCCGCTTGATGCGGTTCTGCTGTTCCATCACCGCATTGCGCACATTAAAGAGTTTGGTACGGGTGGGAGATTTTTTCAGCCCGTTTTCAAAACGGTCCAGCGCCAAATCGGCCTGCTGGTAGATCCACAATGGTTCCAATTGGATCATTTGAGCACCACCTTAAAAATATAGTAAAAAATCAAGAGCCTGGGAAAGGCCCTTGTCACACCTGCGTAAATACGTCTTTTCCAACCGTTGAAATCAGAAATTCCACTTCGTATTGTAACTGATTGCAGGCGTTTTGTAAACGTTTTTGCAAATCGGGCAAAATCACCTTTTCCGTATCGTAATGGCCGGCGTCAATCATGCTCAGTCCATTTTGGCCAAATTCCAGCGCCGTATGGTAAAGTACATCGCCCGTAATCACGCACTCTGCGCCCAGCGGAAGTGCATCCTTACAGACCGTCGAGCCGTTGCCGCCGGCGATGGCCAATTTGGTAATCACACGCTGCCCGTCACCGGAATAAACAACCTTGGTACAATTCAACAGTTTTTTGGCCTTTTGGGCCAGTGCTTGCACCGTAATAGGTTCCACCGTACCCATACGCCCAAAATATCCGGCTCCAATGGGTTTGAGGTTGTGCGTTACCTTCACATCAAACATCCTGCACAGCACATCGCAGATGCCGCCTTCCGCACAATCCAGATTACTGTGTGCATTCAAAAAGGTAATGTCCGCCTTAATCAGTTTACGAATGATGCGTTCCGCACCATCCTGTTCCTGCAAATGACGCACCGTAGGCTTGATGACCGGGTGGTGTGAAATAATCATATCGACGCCCTTTGCAATCGCCTCGTCCGCCACGTCTTCCGTCACGTCCAGGCACAGCAACACCGTACGTACACGCTGGGTAAAGTCCCCGCATTGCACGCCGCAGGTATCAAATCCTGCCACCATGTTGCTCGGCGCCATTGGTTCCAATACGTCTGCAATCTGTTTGACGGTTGGTATCATCTTCTTCGGTTCCCCCTTTTGCTGCGGCAGCAGCGCCTGCAGTTGTTCTGCAAGCCATCTGTTTCTTTTCTGCATTTTTCGCCCGCGTTCACTCACCGCCGGCGTCCGAAATGTCTTTTGTAAAATATGTATCTGCCATTGTATATACGAGCGCGTGTGGGTATCCATGCGCGCTAAATTCAGCGGCCCAATCAGCGTCTGCCGCGCGTCGAGCGTGTAGGATTCTCCTGTATAACGTACCGATAACAGCGGATAGAGTCGCCCATCTCGCAGGATGGTTTCCTGTTCAATCGCATATCCACTGCGCGCTAAAAAAGAACGCAGCACATCCACGCTGTCCGAAGGCTGCAGCACCAGCCGCTCCAACGCGTGCGCAATCTCCACGTCCTTCTGCAAAATCTGCACCATGGTATGGCCGCCCATGCCTGCAAGCAGCGCCGCCTGGGCACCGCTTGCGCGGGCCAGGCCATCGCACACAAAGAAATCCACCTGTTTTTCCCGTCCATAACGGACGAACAGCCGCCGCGCTTTTTCCAGCGACGACGCGCTGATGTCACAGGCTATCACACGTTTAGCCTTTCCCTGCTGCAACAAAGCCAAACCGGCATATCCATGGTCGCAGCCAATATCCGCAATAACCTGGCAAACAGGCAAAAAGTCAATCGCCTGCTGCAGACGCCATGAAAGCATGTCCATGCGTTTATTCCAGGAAATCCCGTAGTTTTTTGCTGCGCGATGGATGGCGCAGCTTGCGCAGCGCTTTGGCTTCAATCTGCCGGATGCGTTCACGGGTCACGTTAAATTCCTTACCGACCTCTTCCAGCGTGCGTGCGCGGCCGTCATCCAGCCCGAAGCGCAGACGCAGCACCTTCTCTTCCCGCGGTGTCAGCGTATCCAGCACTTCCATCAACTGTTCCTTCAGCAGCGTAAAAGCAGCCGATTCTTCCGGTGCGGGTGCATCATCATCGGGGATAAAGTCCCCCAGATGGCTGTCCTCCTCTTCACCAATCGGCGTTTCCAGGGAAACGGGTTCCTGTGCAATTTTCATGATTTCGCGCACCTTATCCTCTGAAATGCCCATCTCCCGGGCAATTTCATCTGGCTGTGGGTCGCGGCCGTATTCCTGCAATAGCTGACGGGTAACACGAATCAATTTATTGATGGTCTCTACCATATGCACCGGAATGCGAATCGTGCGCGCCTGGTCGGCAATGGCACGGGTAATCGCCTGACGAATCCACCACGTCGCGTAGGTGGAAAATTTGTATCCTTTTGTGTAATCAAACTTTTCCACGGCCTTGATTAGCCCGAGGTTGCCTTCTTGAATCAAATCCAAAAACAGCATGCCGCGGCCAACATAACGTTTGGCGATGCTCACCACCAGGCGCAGGTTCGCCTCGGTTAACTGCTTTTTCGCCTCCAGGTCCCCTTCGCTCATGCGGCGCGCAATATCAATCTCCTGTTCAGCCGTCAGCAGCGGCACACGGCCGATTTCCTTCAAATACATTTTGACCGGGTCGTCGATGCTCACGCCCTCCGGCACGGTTTCCACCAGTTCTTCGCGCGGAATCTCCTCTTCGACAGCCAGTTCCTCCGGCGCTGGTTCCTTGTCCTCCGGCATGGCCTTGAGGATTTCCACCTTACGTTTTTCCAGCGCGTCGAGCAACTGTTCAATGTTGCTCTCGTTCATTTCTTTGTCTTTTTCCTTGAAGCTTTCGATGACCTGCTCCTGTGTCACAGTCTTATGGTCTTCGCTCCGTTTAAGCAAATCATCTGCCATGGCTTCCAATTCTTTGGGCGTTGGATTCATTGTGTCCTCCTCAAATGACCGATTCCTTCACGCTGCAAAGCGCGAATTTGTTGATTGGTTTGTTGAATTTGTTGCGCCAGTTGTTTTTTCTGTTCCGGGGGCGCGCTGCCCGTTTGCTGGACCAGGCTGTCAATCTGCCGGTTCAAATACATGACGCGAAGCCGCACGGCCAAATCCGCCACAGCCTGTGGGGAAAAACACACTTCGCTTTCCATCCATGTTACGGCCTGGCCGGCCTGTTCCGGGTCGTCGATGGCATTGACCATGCCTGTCATATTCCAATCGTCCGCCGGCCCCAGCATGCATAATTTCTGATAAAGCAATCGGGCCAACGGCTGTGTAAAATCCTCATCTTGTAAAAATCGCAGCGCTTTTTGTGCGCCCTGCGGGTCTTTAAGCATCATGCAGATAAGCGTCTGTTCTACATTTTGTTGTTCACTCTGCGTGTGCTGCTGTTTCTCTGCCCGGGTAGGCGCTTTTTTCTCCGCACGCTGGGGCATGGCCGCCTCGCTGCGGATGGTCTCATATGCAAAGCCGGATTCTTCCGCGATGCGCCGCAAATAGCGTTCCTGTTCAACCGGGCTCGCATCTTTAACCAGGGCCGCCGCCTGACGGGCGAAGGCCATGCGTCCATTTTCATCGGACAAATCGCATTGCTCTTTAATGGAAAGAATCTTGCATTCCGTCAACGTCAGCGCATTGGCTTTCAATTCACGGAATGCATCCGGACCGCGCTGACGCATGAAGTCATCCGGGTCCAATCCATCTGGCAACATGACAACACGCACGTTGAGCCCCTGTTCCTCTGCCAAATCCAAGCCGCGCAAGGTAGCGTTCCGCCCCGCTGAATCGCCGTCATAAGTAAAGTAAACCGTATCGGCAAAACGCCGAATCAACCGTACCTGTCCCGTTGTTAACGCCGTTCCCAAGCTGGCCACCACGTTTTCAACCCCCCGAGTGGCCAGGGCAATCAAGTCCATATAGCCTTCGACGATAAACAATTCGCGGGCCGTGCCAAACCGCCGGTAAAAATTCAACCCGTAAAGCATTTCCCGTTTGTTGTAAACCAGCGTTTCCGCCGTGTTGGCATATTTGGGGCCTTCGCCTGAAAGCAAGCGCCCGCCGAAGCCCAGTACGCGTGACTGCTGGTCGATGATAGGAAACATCACCTTATCGCGGAAAAAATCATAATAGTTTTCCCCTTTAACCAACGTCAAACCCGCCTGCACCAATTCTGCACGCGTATAACCTTTCTGTTGCAGGTAAAGGCTGATGGTCTTCCAGCCCTCCGGCGCATACCCCAACCCAAAATGCTTGATTTCCGCATCCGTCATCCCTCGGCGCTTCAAGTACGCCAGTGCCTTTTCTCCGCCGGGATTATACAATGCCTGGTGGTAAAACAGCGCCGCTTCGCGCAGCGCGCCATACAGTCGTTCCTTCTGTTTTTTCTTTTTAGCATAAGCCGCTGTATCGCCGCTTTCCGGCAGCGGAATACCCGCCCGCTCCGCTAAATGCTGGACAGCCTCCGGGAAAGAACACTTTTCAATATTCATAATAAAATGGATGACCGTTCCCCCGGCATGACAGCCAAAACAATAATACATCTGCTTGTCCGGGTCGACGCTAAAAGAAGGGGTCTTTTCATTATGAAACGGACAGCAGCCCCAGAACCGCCGGCCCTTTTGCTTGAGCGGAACATAGTGGGAAACCACCTGCACAAGGTCGTTGCGCGCCCGCAAATCATCCAAAAAATCATCTGAATAAAACCCTGCCAAGCGGTTCCCTCCTTTCCGTTTTATTTGTTTATTTCGACAAGAAATGCAAAAATCCTTTTTATTTTATGTTGTCGTATCCAGGAATTAATAACGCCTCAAAATGCCGTGTGGCATAGACGTCGCTCATGCCGGCAATGTAGTCGCAGACCGCGCGTTCACGCCCCTCACGCTCAGCAATGTTTTCAAAGCTCTGCGGCATGGTGCCCTTCTGGTCCATATAATGGTGATATAAAATTTCCAGCAGCGCCGAAGCCTTCGCCGACTGCCGCTGGGCGCGTCCGCCAAAATACAAGTTTTCGAATAAAAAGGCGCGCAAACGCTGCATGATTTGTGCCATTTCCTCGCTCATGCGAATCTGGCCCTGTTCGGAATGTTCAATCACATCCACCACCATTGCATTGATGCGCTGTGAACTGCGCTCTCCCAGACGGTCGATGCAATCCTTGGGCAGCTGTTCCATGGATAGTTCACCACCACGCACAGCATCTTGAATGTCATGATTGATGTAGGCAATTTTATCCGCCAACCGAACAATATGCCCTTCCGGAGTGGACGGTGTACGTGACGTGCGATGGTTGAGAATTCCATCGCGCACCTCAGCCGATAAGTTCAGCCCCAGTCCGTTGTTTTCCAGAAAGTCCACCACGCGCAGGCTCTGTTCGTTGTGAGCAAACCCACTGGAGGCCAAATGGTTGAGCACCCGCTCCCCCGTATGTCCGAACGGCGTGTGTCCCAAATCGTGTCCCAGGGCAATCGCTTCCGTCAAATCTTCATTGACACGCAGTGCCCGCGCAATTGTGCGCGCAATCTGCGTCACTTCCAGCGTATGGGTCATCCGTTCACGAAAATGGTCGCCTTCTGCTGCAATAAATACCTGTGTTTTATGTTTGAGCCGCCGAAAAGCGTTGCAATGGATGATGCGGTCGCGGTCGCGCGCAAAACAGGTGCGAATTGGGCAGGGCGCCTCTTCACGCAGACGGCCCTTGCTAGCCTGTGCCAGTGTGGCATACGGGGCCAGGGTCTGTGCCTGCGCCTGTTCCACTGTCTCTCGTATTGTCATCTTCCATTCCTCCCACACATACACAAGCCAAGGCTCATGTATGTTTAATGTTTCCACACCAGCGCCAAAAAAACCTTTTTCATCCAAAACTAGCGGCCGCTCTCCTCTTGACTTTTGCCGCGGATAAAGAAACAGGCAGCCTTAGGGCTGCCTGTTGAATGCCAAGGATATTTTACTTCCCTTGTTTTTCCTTTGCTTCGCGTACCGCTACCTGCGCCGCCGCCAACCGGGCGATTGGCACACGGAACGGCGAACAGGATACATACGTCAAACCAATCTTGTGGCAGAATTCGATGCTCTTGGGGTCGCCGCCGTGTTCACCACAGATACCCAGCTTGATATCCGGGCGGGTCTCTTTGCCCAGTTCTACGGCCATCTTCATCAGTTTACCGACGCCTTTGGTGTCCACACTGGCAAACGGGTCGGTTTCAAAAATCTTGAACTGATAGTAATCCGGCAGGAATTTGCCCACGTCATCACGAGAGAACCCGAATGACATCTGCGTCAGGTCATTGGTGCCAAAGGAGAAGAATTCCGCTTCTTTAGCAATCTCGTCAGCTACAACGCAAGCGCGCGGGATTTCAATCATCGTGCCCACTTTATACGGGATGGTTACGCCCTTTTCTTGCATCACCGTCTGGGCCGTCTGGTCGATAATATCTTTGACAAATTTGAGTTCTTTGGCTTCGCCTACCAGCGGCACCATAATCTCCGGCACAATCTCATACCCTTTTTCCTGGCGTACTTCGATGGCCGCTTCCATGATGGCGCTGACCTGCATGCGTGCAATTTCCGGATAGGTAACTGCCAAACGACAGCCGCGGTGTCCCAACATTGGGTTCACCTCATGCAGGCTGGTCACCTTGTCCTGCAGTTTTTCATAAGAGATGCCCATCTCCTTGGCCAGTGCACGGATATCCTCTTCCTCATGCGGAATAAACTCGTGGAGCGGCGGGTCCAACAGACGAACCGTCACCGGACGGCCTTCCATTTCCGTATAAAGCGCTTTGAAGTCGGCCTTTTGCATGGGCTGAATTTTCGCCAACGCCGCTTTACGCTGTTTTTCATTATCCGAAACAATCATTTGGCGTACGGATGCAATGCGCTCCGAATCAAAGAACATGTGCTCCGTCCGGCACAGGCCGATGCCTTCAGCGCCAAATTCACGCGCCGTTTTCGCATCGCGCGGTGTATCCGCATTGGTGCGCACGCCCAGGCGGCGGTATTCATCCGCCCATTGCATAATGGTTTCAAAGTTGCCGCTGATGGAGGCTGGAATGGTCTTAATCTGTTCGCCATACACATTGCCGGTGCTGCCATCAAGCGAGATATAATCGCCTTCACGGAAGATGCGGCCTTCCGCCGTACGGATGAATTTGTTCTCTTCATCCACAAAAATATCGTTACAGCCGGCTACACAGCAACGCCCCATGCCGCGCGCTACAACCGCCGCGTGGCTGGTCATGCCGCCGCGGGCCGTCAATACACCGCGCGCTACGTTCATCCCCACAATGTCCTCCGGCGACGTTTCCGTGCGTACAAGGATGGTATCCTCTCCCTTTTCTGCCGCGGCCGCTACATCATCGGCGTTGAAATACAACTTTCCGCAGCCCGCACCCGGCGATGCAGGCAACCCCACCGCAATCGGCGTAGCCGCCTTCAGGGCATCCGGGTCAAAGGTGGGATGCAACGCCGAATTCAGCTGTTTGGCATCAATCAACAACAGCGCGTCGCCGCGGTCAATCATCCCTTCCGCTACCATGTCCACTGCCACCTGCAAAGCCGCGGCCGTGGTGCGTTTGCCGTTGCGGGTCTGCAGCATGTACAGTTTGCCGCGTTCGATGGTAAATTCAATATCCTGCATATCGTGGAAATGGCGTTCCAGTTTCTCCGCAATGTCGCAGAGCGAACGATACGCTTCCGGCATATCGCGCTCCAATTCCGCAATGGCTTTGGGCGTACGGATGCCAGCTACTACGTCTTCGCCCTGTGCATTCATCAGGAATTCCCCGAACAGTTTGTTTTCGCCGGTGGAGGGGCTTCGCGTGAACGCTACGCCCGTTCCGCAGTCATCGCCCATGTTGCCAAAGACCATGGACTGGACATTGACCGCCGTGCCGATGGACGACGGAATGTCGTTGAGTTGACGATAGATATTCGCACGCGGGTTATCCCAAGAACGGAATACTGCGCCGATGGCCGAAACCAGTTGTTCGCGCGGGTCGTGCGGGAAATCGTTGCCCGTCTGTTGTTTGTAAACGGCTTTGTATTCATCTACCAGCGCCTTGAGGTCCTCCGCTTTGAGCTGGCTGTCATTTGTCACGCCGGCCTGCTTTTTCTTCGCGTCCAGGCACGATTCAAACTGATTCATGTTCAGTTCCATCACAACGTTGGAGAACATCTGGATGAACCGGCGGTAGCTGTCATAAGCAAAGCGCGGGTTCTGCGTCGCTTCAGCAAGGCCCTCGGTCGTTTCATCATTGAGGCCCAGGTTCAAAATGGTGTCCATCATACCCGGCATGGAAACGGCAGCACCGCTGCGTACAGAAACCAGCAGCGGGTTTTTCGGGTCGCCAAACCGTTTGCCGACTTTGGCTTCCAGTTTTTCCAGCGCAGCCATGGCTTCCGCCAGCACTTCCTCGCTGACTTTACGCCCATTGGCGTAATAGTCGTTGCACGCTTCGGTGGAGATGGTAAATCCGGCCGGAACCGGAAGGCCAAGGCCTGTCATCTCCGCCAGGTTCGCTCCCTTACCGCCCAAAAGAGCGCGCATGTTCGCGTTCCCTTCCGTGAACAGGTAGACAAATTTTTTCATCAAAAATTCCCCCTAAAAACGAATTCAGACTGTCGCTGAAAACTTTTTATATTAAAGATGGTACGCCATCCTTATGGACCTTACAACAGTTCGGGCAGCTTCCGCGCGCAGTATTGGCCGATTGTTTGCCTGCAAAGCGGCAGCAAATCCGCGCCAATGGCTTCCAGCTGTTCCGCAATCGCGGGATACCCCGCGCTGGGCACCTCAACCAAGGCATCCATTGCCTCCAACGTCGATGGCTTCACCCGTTTAGCGCGCGGCGCCTGCCTTGCACAAAGCGCACAGAGCGCGCCGCCCATCTGGGCGTCATAATGCGTCAGCCCCTGCGTTTCTCCGCATAGCACGCAGGCATCCACCTGCGGGCGATAACCGGAAAAATCCAACAATTTAATCAGAAAAAAGGAAAGAATTCCTTGTATGTCCGCATTCTTTTGGCATAGATAGGAAAGCGTGCGCAGCAAAAGTGCAAAATGCCTGGCATTGTCCTCTTCCGGGTTGGCAAACTGTTCACATACGGAAGTGGCGAACGCGGCTGCGCTCAACGCTTTGGGGTCCAGCCGTAAATCATAAAATATCTCGTGTATATCGCATCCGCGGACGTAAAAACGTCCGTCCCGTTCCTGTAATTCATATTCGCCATAACAAAATGACTGGGTGCAGCTGAGCAGCTTGCTCTGTGGCTTGCGGCATCCGCGCGCCGTTGCCGTTAACCGTCCGCGCTCGCGTGTAATTAACGTCAAAATACGGTCATGGTCGCGGTAATTGGTTGCCCGCGCTACGACGGCAAGGAGTTTGTGCTGCAATCCCGTTCCTCCGCTTGCTCAGCCCGGACGCTCTGCCGGTACTGTATGTACGCCAGCGGATGGCCCGTATGCCAAAAACGTTGCCAGTTCTGTTCCATTTGTTCTTTCATTGCACGCCTCCTTCGTTTTCCTGCATTGTACCGCAATGCGGTGCAACAAGCGATGGAAAGACGTACAAGCCAAGGAAAACCTTGGCGTTATTCATACCCCAATTCGCGCAGGGCAAGCGGGCTATTGCGCCAGCCTTCGCGGGTTTTGACATGCAGTTTGAGGAAAACTTTGGCATCAAAGAAAATTTCCATTTCTTCCCTGGCCAACGTACCGATGCGTTTGAGCATGCCGCCGTTTTTGCCAATGATGATACCCTTGTGACTGTCACGCTCGCAATAGATTACAGCATGGACCTCCACAACGCCGTCCTCACGCTCCATGAATTTCTCCAAATCCACACCAATGCCGTGCGGTACCTCTTCGCGCAACAGCAGAAGCGCCTTTTCACGTATAATTTCCGCACAGAGAAAGGATTCCGGCTGGTCGGATATCATATCCGGCGGAAAATAGGCCGGTCCTTCCGGCAGGCAATCAATCAGCCCGCCCAGCAAAATCTCCAGCCCCTGTCCTGTCCTGGCTGAAATCGGACATACACGATAGATGCCTTCACGCACTTTTAATGTTTCCACGAGTGCCTGAATATCTGCCGGTTCTGCCACATCCGTCTTATTCACCGCAATCCATAACCGCGCATCGCTTTGCAGCCCGCGGGCGATTGCCTCTTCATCCTTTGCACCCAGGCCCGTCGAGCCGTCGATGACTACCACCGTCGCCTCCACGTCCTTGAGCGAATCCTTAACCGAGCCTTCCATATAGCGGCCCAGTTTGTTCTTCGGCTTTTGAATGCCGGGGGTATCCAGCAACACCAGCTGATAGCCTTCGCCATTGACCACGCCCATAATGCGGTTGCGCGTCGTCTGCGGTTTGTCCGAAACAATCGCTACCTTATCGCCCACCAGCGTGTTAACCAGCGAAGATTTCCCCACATTGGGCCGGCCAATCACGGCCACAAAACCGCTTCGCGTTTGCTTCACTGTTTCCTCCCGGTTCATCCGCCTTGAATTTATACCTTGTAGTATACCCTTTCTCGCGCCGGAGGGCAAGCACCCTAGCGTCTTTCTACGCCCATTTCCGACAAAATTTCTTCACACAGGCTATTCATTATTCTTTCGTCTTCTTCTGTTTGATGGTCATATCCTGCTAAATGTAAAATGCCGTGCACCGTCAAAAACGCCATTTCCCGCTGTAACGAATGGCCGTATGCTTCCGCCTGGTCTTGCGCGCGGCGAATGCAAATGATGATATCTCCCAGCAGAATACGGCCCGTTTCGGGATTGACCTCCGGCGGCTCCGGCAGCGACTGTACATCCCCAGGCGTATATCCTTCCCATGCAATTGCAGGAAAGGAGAGTACGTCCGTCACTGCATCTATGGCCCGCATCTGGGCATTGAGTGTGCGAATAGCACGCGGTGATACGATGCTAATCGCCACTTCACAATCGCCCGGCAAGCCGCATCGCTTCAGGCCATGGAGCGCACAGGCACGCATGGTGGATGACAACGCACGCGGGAAAGGCAAACTGCGCTGCAAATTATCAATCTGAATCTGCTTCATGGCTGCCTTCTTCCTCTTCCCGCTCCTGCGGGGCCGTCTGTGCTTCCGTCCGTTTAGGCAATTTAGTGTCCGGATATTGAATCCGCCCGTGATAAGCGCCGCGCAAAACACGGTCAAATGCATTGACGATGGTGTCCAAATCCTTAAGCGTCAATGGCACCTTGTCCAGCTGACCGTCGTCCAGCCGGTCCTGTACCAAGGCGCGAATGCGCGGCTTATATTCCCCGCCTGCGCTGCGTGTAGCCGCCTCACAGCAGTCCGCCAACATGACGATGGCCGCTTCCACCGTTTGCGGCAAACCACCGACATGACGGAAATCATCCACATGAACATCCGGATTCTCTTCCGCTGCTTTGCTATAAAAATACATCATTACCGAAGTGCCGTGATGCTGGCGCGCAATGTCCTCAATGGGCTTGGCAAGCCCTGCCGCTCGGATGTATTTGGCGCTGTCAATCGGGTGGCGGGCAATCAGCCTGGCGCTTTCGCGAGGGGTCAGATGGTCGTGGGGGTTTTCGGTCCCAGCGGGCTGATTTTCACTAAAGAATCGGGGAGCCGCCAGTTTTCCTACGTCGTGATAGTAGGAGCCCACACGAGCCAGCAACGCATTGGCACCCAAATCTTCCGCCGCCGCTTCCGCCAAGTTCCCCACCATCACGCTGTGGTGGTAAGTTCCCGGTGCTTCAAACATCAACCGTTTGAGCAGCGGATTGGTTGGGTTGCACAGTTCCATGAGTTTCATCGGCGTCAGCACATGGAAACACGATTCCCAAAACGGCGTCGTACCCAAACAAAGAATGCCGGATACCGCCCCGCATGCCAGCGCCATCGTCATCATCCATACAATTTCACGCCAGGCGACCGCAAGCATCATGCCGGCCGTCAGATAAATGGCGGCCATGGACAAACCGCTGAACAGCCCAATCACTACAATTCCCGTACGGGTCTGCGTCTGTTTGACGATTCCGCCGCCTGTAATTGAACCAATCCAGCCGGCGGCAAGGAAAAACAGCACGCGCTGGGTTTCCAGTCCGGCGGCAAGCGCCATCAACGCAATGTTCAGCGTCACCAGACACCCCATCAAAATACCCGTCTTGGAATCGCTCCCTAATGAAATCAACATAGCTGCCAATGGGATAGGCACCAGATACAATTCAAATTTCTGCATCAGTGCTGCAATGAGCAACATCCCCCATACCACCAGCAGAATCAGGGATGTTTTTTCCGTATCCTTGGCGTATGCTTTCAACAAACGATGCATATAAAACCAGATGGTTGTCGTCATGAACGCAACACAGATGACGACCCCGGCATACATGCCCCAGTTGTATTTGCCCGCAATCAACCCTGCATCGCGCAATATCGACATATGCTTTTCCGTGACGACCTCGCCCATGCGCAGGATAATCTGTCCTTTTTTATACACCACGGGTGCAACGGATTCCTCCGCCTTGACACGCGCGGCCTGCGTGGCCGCCTCATCCAAAAATGCGTTGGCGCGGATATAGGTGCGCACTGGGCGCAGCGCAGCCGTCTTTACAGCATCGGAAACATCCAGGGCGTTGACAGTCGCAGTGATGGCGGTCAGCGTCTGGTCGATTCTGTCCTGTTGAATACCGGCTTCCAGCGCATCGCTAACGGCCTGCTGAGCGGCGGCTTTGGCCGTATCCCATTGCCCCTGCGTCATTTGCAAAAGCGCCAGCATCTCCGAATCGCTGATGGAAATGGGCACCTGTGCGGTCAGTGCATGGAGCTGGTCTCCTTTCACGGTGTTGGCGATGGTCGGCTTCGTACCCTCCCGGCCGCCGGTTTCCCAGGCCGAAACAGCATTGTCATATTCCAACAGCCCTGCGGCCCGCGCCGCATCCACGCCATCCATATAGGCCTTGACCTGGTCATTGACGGACGTGGTGATGGAACCGTCCTGCGTATAGATATCTTTGACTGCGTCGCTGGCCCGCTGACGCAGTTCGGTTGTGGACAACGTATCCTCCACTTCGCGCGGGGCATAGATGTCTTCCGGTGCTACAACGCCCACTTCCAGCGCATAGCTTTTGGGAACAACGGCCAACGCCATGGTCAACAGCGCAACCACGGCAAACACAGCATACGCGGCGCGCACAGGTATCCGTACAAAGAACTTGTCCTCTCTGCTGCGTTCTTGTTTCGGTTTTGCCTGGCGGGGCGCGCGTTCCTTGTCGCGCTTGGCCGCTTTCGCAAATTTCATCGGTCTAATCCTCCCTGACGCGGGATGCGTCCTTGCGCCCATGCGCCGCTTCTTTCTTTTCAGCCCGCTCATAAGCACGAATGATGTTCTGCACAATTTCGTGACGCACGACGTCACGCTGATTAAGATATTGAATGGACACGCCTTCTACATCGCTGAGGATACGGGCCGCATGCATCAGTCCGCTGACACGGTCGTGTGGCAGGTCAATCTGCGTTACATCGCCGGTGACTACGATTTTGCTCCCCTCTCCAAAGCGCGTCAAAAACATCTTCATCTGTTCCTTGGTGCAGTTCTGCGCTTCATCCAGGATGATGTAGGATTCACTCAGCGTCCGGCCGCGCATATAAGCCAGCGGAGCAACTTCAATCACACCTTTTTCCTGCAGTTTCAAGAACGTCTCATAGCCCAAAAATTCCTGCAAAGCATCATATAGCGGGCGCAGGTATGGGTCCACCTTCTGCTGCAGGTCCCCCGGTAAAAAGCCCAGCCGCTCTCCGGCCTCCACGGCCGGCCGCGTCAGAACAATGCGTTGGACTTCCTTGTTTTTCAACGCCACAACCGCCTGCGCAATCGCCAAATACGTCTTGCCCGTACCCGCCGGGCCGATGCAGAACGTCACCGTTGCGTTTTTCAGCGCGGCGATGTATTTCTTCTGCCCCAGCGTTTTAGCCTTCACCTGGCGTCCGCGGTACGTCAGCGCCACCACATCTTTCATCAGTGCCGCGATTTGTTCCCCTTGCCCCTCACGCACCATTTCAATGGCGTATTTGATGGCCGTGCGGTCCAGCGTCTCGCCCGCATCTATGCGTTCCAAAAGCATTTCGATGGTTTCCCGCGCCGCTCTTGCCTGCACGGCGGAACCAAGAATCAAAATCTGTTCGTCCCGCTGGTGTACGCGTACACCCAGTTCCGATTCAATCAGCCCGATGTTTTCATCAAAGCTGCCAAACAGCGCCCGCAGCGCGTCCAGGGAGGACGGTGTAACAAATTCCTGCACCGTTCCCTCCTGTTGATTTACTGGTAGTTCGTTCAAGTTTCCTCCTGTGGCGGCGGCGTTACGACCGTCGAAGGGGCCGCCGTCACGCCGATTTCTTGTATATATTGCATCTGTACGGTCACCCGTACCTGATTTCCTTCCGTCGTCTGGCTCTGCACCACCCAGCCCGCCGGTTCTACGCCCTCGGGCAGCTGCTTCAGACAAAGTTGTTTGGCAAATTCTGCCCCCATCGCCTCTGCTTCAGCATAGGAACGGCTGCGCGGAATCAGGTTCACCTCCTGATGCAGCTCGGTGGTCACTTTGGCTGGCAACACCGTACCGCCCAGCGGTTCCGTCTTTTCCCGCACCACAACCGATTCCGCAAACGGAAGCGGCTCGGTCAACAACGTCGTCCAGCCGCATATCTGCAGCGTACGCAATGTATATTCCCTGCCGGTCGGTTCCGGCCAATCGTATATCAAATCAATGTCCACGCTTTCGGTGATGTTAATTTTCCCCGTCACCGTGCCGCGCGCCTGTACCAGACGGGTCTCCATCGTCTCGCGCGGATAGGCGCCGCGAATGAGCACGTCGCCCTTCTGTACGACATCGCCTGCCTCCACCTCCGCCAGCCCTTCCAGCGGGATGACCGATACGATGACCGCATCGCACGACGCTACAATGTCGCACGGGTCGCCTGGCTGTACCATATCCGGAGAGGGTTGCTCCGGTATGATTTCAATCTCAAGCACCAACCCTTTGCGGTGGGCCAGAATTTTAGCCGCCCCCAGCGTTGGGTCCTTCATCAGCGTGCGTTCGATTTGCTGCAGGTCAATCTGCTTCCACCAAACTCCTTGCTTGTAACCGAGGGTCTGCGCAGTCTGCAGCACCTGCTGCGCCTGTTCGCCCTGCACACCGGTGACGCGCACCTGCCAGACGAACTGCATGGCGCCCAGCAACAACACCGCTAACAGGCACGCTCCCACCCACACAATCTTCCTGCGCCAGATGGACAGCACAAGTGCACCCAGGCCCCCGGTACGTATCCGCTGCACGGTGCACTGCTGTTTGTCTGCCAGCCGGCAAGCCCGACGATATTGCGGCAGCAAAACCTGTGCCGTACAGCACAGCCGGTTTTCCCTTTGCAGCCTGTAAAGCGGAATCCCTGCTTGCCGACAGGCATTGACCCATCGCTCCAAGTGCATACCTTCTGCCTGTATGATAGCATAACCGCAAAGCAATTTCCATAACCCGTCAATCATGCGTCTGCCCCCTCTGCATGACGATGGACGCAATGCGGCCGGTGATACGGGCATCCCCCGTCCCATCGCTGTCCAGAACCAGGTTCTGGCCGATAATCAACAGCTCCCCCTCGCCGGTCGCAAAGCGCACGCGCGTCTGGCTGTATTCCAACAAGCCGTCGTGGTGTTCCACAACGGCCAGCTGAAAACCCAGCGCCGTCACCCGCGCAATACCGGCGCGCAGGTCCAACGGCAAATCCCAAAACACACGTTGTTTCGTTCCGCTCTTTTTGCGCACGTCGTTCTTCCTCCCGTCGATTGAATGTATTCGTCTACGGCAGTCTTTAGACACGCAACCGCCAAAACAACGCATAAAAAAACCCTTGCATATGCAAGGGTTTGTGTGCCATTAATATTTGCGTTTTTTAGCAGCCTCCGCTTTCTTCTTGCGCTTGACACTGGGCTTTTCGTAGTGTTCATGCTTGCGGATATCTGCCATCACTCCGGAACGCGCACATTTGCGTTTGAACCGTTTGAGGGCGCTTTCGAGGGATTCGCCTTCCCCGACCCTAATTTCGGACATATGTATTCCCTCCCTCCGTTGCCACTTTCCAGCAATACAAGGTCTATTATACTCATGCCTTCTGGCACTGTCAACTAAAAAAGGCGGCAGGATTCTCTATGCCCGATGCGGCCGTCCAGAGCGCATGCGTCGGATACAGATGCGGTTCATCCCCCACATCACGGCATACCCCAACACCGTACCCACCACGTTCAAAATCAAATCATCCACATCAAAACTACCAATGCCTGCAAAGAGTTGGATGAGTTCAAACGCCAAGCTGACCCCCAGCCCCAGCAGCAGCGCCCCCACAAAACGGGGGTGTCTGCGGCACAGCAACAGGTAACCGGCGCCCAGCGGCACAAAGGCAATCACATTTCCCACCAGGTTCTGCACCGCGTAGGATTCGCCCCAAACCCGCAGATAATTGGTAATGGTACGGAACGGCACCCGGTTGGCGGATTGCCAGCGGAAGGATAGCGCCTGTGCGTAATCCCCTTGGTTCATTGGCACGCCAATCGCAAAGCCGGATTTTAACAGCACCACCCACATCAGCAGGAACAAATAGACCATAAACAGCACCCAAAGCGTGCGGTGGGCCCTGCGGCTCTGCCAAATGCGCTCCGCTTGTTGTCCTTTTCGCATCGCCGCCAACCCTCAGCCCGGCGGCCATTGCAGACTGCGGCCGCCGAGCAAATGCATATGCAGATGCGGCACGCTCTGTCCACCGTCCACGCCCGTGTTCAACACGGCGCGAAACCCTGCCTGTTCCAGGTTTTCACTCCGTACAATGGCCTGGGCAGCTTCCGTCATATGCGCGATGGCCTGCGGCGCGCGCGGGTCCATCATGTCCTGCATGTGTTCCTTGGGTACAATCAGCACATGCGTAGGCGCCTGCGGGTCAATATCGCGGAATGCGTATATAAATTCATTCTCATACACCTTATCGCCGGGAATCTGTCCCGCGATGATTTTACAAAACAGACAATCTTCCATTTTTGGCCTCCCTTTTCATGTTGGGCCTATGCCCCATTATATTTTTCATGCGGCACGGATGCTTTTTCCCCCGCGTGAATCTTCTTTGCTGCCGGCCATGTATCGCACTATGGCAAAAGCACCGCCTGTGCACCTGTCCGCGTGCGTTTCTCTACCCGCACCCAGGCACACGTACCTGGTAAATGGTCGGGCGCATATACCTGAAGCCTTGCATAATTGCGCGCATGTCCTTCCATCCAGCCGTCTTTTCCCTGTTCAAGAATGACCTCCTGGCGCGTACCAATCAGCGATGTCAAAAAAGTCTGCTCCAATTCCTGTCCGATTTCAATCAACCGGCGTGCGCGTTCTTGTTTGACGCCGTTGGGCAAATGCCCCGGCATGCGCATCGCCGCCGTTCCCTGCCGCTGGGAATAGGGAAAAACATGCAGTTTGCTAAATCCAATCCGCCGCACAAAGGCGCAGGTCTGTGCAAATTCCTCCTCCGTTTCCCCGACAAAACCCGTCATCACATCCGTTGTGAATGCAGCCTCCGGCATCGCGGCACGCAGTGCATCCACCGTGTGCGCAAAAGCATCGGTGGTATAGCGCCGACCCATGCGCCGCAATACGGTGTCGCAGCCGCTTTGCAGGGAAAGATGAAAATGCGGACACAGCTTTTCGCATCGCGCCGCACGGTCAATAAATGCTTCGTCAATCTCATCCGGGTCGAGCGAGCCCAGGCGGATGCGATGAATATCCGTTTGTGCGGCAGCCTCCACGGCGTCCATCAACGAAAGCCCTGCTTCCCGGCCAAACGAGGTCAGCCGGATACCCGTCAGTACGATTTCCTGATGGCCATGCGCTGCGGCCAGCTGCGCTTCTGCCTGCACGCCGGGCAGCGCGCGGGAACGAATCGGCCCGCGGGCCTGCGGAATCGCGCAGTACGTACAGTGCCGGTCGCAGCCATCCTGAATTTTAATATGTGCCCGCGCACGCTCAAACAGCGCACCGCATCCTTCTTCAAACGGCTCGTCCGCCTGAAAGGCATGGACAAAATTTTTCTTCTTTCCGGGTTCGGCCGCCAACAAAACGGATTGCAAATCCTGCCGCGCCGTCGTCCCCGCAATCACATCCACGCCATCGATGGCAAGGACCGCCTGCGGGTCGCGCTGCGCATAGCAGCCGCATACACAAACAACGGCCGACGGATTGTGTTTTTTGGCCCGGCCAATGGCCTGGCGCGCCTTGCGGTCGCTTTCCGCCGTGACGGTGCAGGAGTTGATAACATACGCATCCGCCCATGCATCGAAGCCGACAATGGTATGCCCCTGTTCCGCCAGCCGGGCCGCCATCGCCTGCGTGTCATATTGATTGACCTTACAGCCCAATGTATAAAATGCTACTCGCACGCCTGGCCCCCATCCCATTGTCCAAATTCATACATCAATACGCTCAGCACCGCGGGCGACGCCGTTTCTGTGCGCAGAATACGCGGCCCCAGCGTCACAATCCGCCCGCCGCCCTGCGCCAGCTGTTCAATTTCCTGCGCTTCAAAGCCGCCCTCTGGTCCAATCACTACGCCAATGTCCTTGACGCCATGAGACGCTTGCAAAACCGATTTAAGCGGACGCGTCCGTTCCTCTTCATAGGGACAGAGCAACAGTTCGTGTCGGGCCGCCAGCACATCTTCTACCGTCACCGTCTTCTCCACCGTTGGAATCCAGGCCCGTCCACACTGTTTGGCCGCCTCCCGAGCAATTTTCTGCAAGCGCTCGCGGCGCCTGTCCATGTCCTTTGCGCCCATTTCACAGCGCCGCACATGCAGCGGAACAATTCGTTTTACACCCAGTTCCGTGCATTTCTGCGTAGCCACTTCAAAGCGTGCGCCTTTGCAAATGCTTTGATAAAGCGTAACGGAAATGCTTGGTTCGCTCTGCGCCGGCGTACAGGAAAGGACGCGCGCCTGCACGCATCCTTTTTGCATCGTTTCAATCCGGCATGCATAACAAAAGCCACAGCCGTCTGAAACGGTAATGGCATCTGCTACGCGAAACCGCAGCGTTTTTTGCATATGGTCCGCATCTTCGTATAAAAAGGCGGTATTGTCCTTTATCTCTTCTGCAAAAAAAAGTGGCATCGCTTTATTTTTGAATCGCTAACGCGACCCATTCTCCTCGATTTCTTCGGTCTACAACGCGCAAACCGCAGTGTTTGACCGCTTCAATCACGTCCGTTTCACGGTCCAAAATAATGCCGCTGGCAATGAGTGTCGCCCCGCGCGCCATCAGCTTTTTGGCCGCCGGCAGCAATGCGATGACGGCATCGGCCACGATATTGGCAAAAATCAAATCATATTTACCCTTGACCGCATCGGCCAGATTGCCTTCCATGCACGTCACCCGGTCGGACAAACTGTTGAGCTGCGCGTTGTGCTGTGCGGCATGCACTGCAACCTCGTCGCGGTCCACCTCCAGCGCATGCGCTGCGCCCAACGCCACCGCTGCGATACCCAAAATCCCAGTACCACAGCCCACATCCAACACCTTGGCTTCCGGTTTGGCATATAGCTGGCATAGCTCCAGGCACATCAGCGTCGTTTCATGCTGGCCGGTGCCAAACGCCGCGCCCGGTTCCAACTGCACCAGCACGCGTTCACCCGCGTCATAGGGTTCCCAACAAGGTGTAACCGACAGCCGTTCGCCCACATCAAATGGTTTGTAGTACTGTTTCCAGTTCTCTTCCCAGTCCTCGTCCGCCACCATGCTGACAAGCACTTCGCCACGGCCGACATCCACGCCCTGTTCCTCCATCATATCCACCAAGTCCGCTACCCGGTTCATGATGCGTCCTACGCGGCCGTATACCTCAGCTTCCATTGCGATATATCCTTTGACATATACTTCGTCGCCATGGTCGGCAAAGATGTTCTCATCCACATAATCCCATTCGTCGCTTTTGCGGCGGTATTGCTCAACATCATGGTGGTCCTCAATCGAGGTGCCTGTAATCCCTTCGTCCAGCAGTACCTGGCTCATCAGTTCCGCGCCCATGGTGTTGGTGCGGATAGTGACTTCTACCCATTGCATCACCGGTCATTCCCCTCTTGGCGGTATTCAGCGTCCTTTATTTTTTAAAAATTTTATCAAAGACGCCCTTTCCCTTTTCGTGGCGGTCCTCATCCATATCGCCCAGTTCACGCAGCAGTTCCTTCTGCCGTTCGGTAAACTTCTTGGGCATCTCGATATTTATCTTCACATACAGGTCGCCCCGAATCGTGCTGCGCAGTTTGGGCATCCCCTGCCCCTTCAACCGGAATACCGTGCCCGGCTTGGTCGTTTCCGGCACATGGTATTTAACGCTGCCGTTGATGGTCGGCACGACGATATCGCCGCCCAGCGCCGCGCGCGCGTACGAGATATCCAAATCCAGGTATAAATCCGCCCCATCACGGTCAAACAGCCGGTGCGGACGAACGTTGACCACCACCTGCACATCTCCGTTCGGGCCGCCGTTTTTACCGGCTTCCCCCTCTCCCTGCAGCGTGATGACCTGTCCGACATCGATTCCCGCCGGAATCTTGACCTTGATTTTGCGCTGCACATGCTTGACACCCTTGCCCTTGCAATCCTCGCACGGCGTCTGGATGATTTTTCCCGTACCGCCGCATTGCGGGCAGGTCTGTACGTTCATAAAGCGGCCCAGCGGCGTTTGCTGTACAGTCTGCACCTGGCCGGTGCCGTGACAGTTCGGGCAAGTCTGCGGGGATGTACCCGGTTTTGCGCCCGTTCCGTGGCAGGTTGAGCAGGCCTCATTACGGCCAATGCGCAACTCCTTCTCCACCCCTGTAAATGCCTCTTCCAAGTCGATTCCTACGTCATAGCGCAGCGTGCGGCCCCGCTTGGGAGCGTTGGCGTTGCGGCTGCTCGACCCACCGAATCCACCGCCGAAAATCGTCTCAAAAATATCGCCGAAACCGCCGCCGAACCCTCCAAAGCCGCCGAATCCGCCGGCGCCAGGGCCCGGCCCAGCGCCAGAAGCCGCTTGCTGAAAGGCCTCATGGCCCATCGCGTCGTATTGCCTACGTTTCTCGGCATCGGAAAGCACGCTGTACGCCTCATTGACCTCTTTAAATTTTTCTTCCGCCTCTTTGGCTTTATCACCCTTGTTCATATCCGGGTGATATTTTTTGGCCAGTTTCCGGTATGCTTGCTTGATTGCCGCGTCATCCGCATCCCTGGAAACGCCAAGTACTTCATAAAAATCGCGTGCCACGATACTCCTCCACCTATCTATTTACAACGGGGCTATAGCATCCCTCGTTTTTTTGTTTGTATCGTATGATGTATTATATCACATCGTGCACAACGCACAAGGCTGCCGCATCAAACGGCAGCCCGGCATTGTCCTCTAAGGGCCGATTACTTTTTATCGTCATCCACCACTTCGTAGTCTGCATCGACTACGCCATCATCCGCGCTCTGGGTCTGTGCGCCCTGCGCGCCATCAAATCCGGCGCCGGCCGCCCCTGCGCCAGCTGCGCCGGCAGCTGCGTTCGGGTCCTGCTGATAAATCTTGCCGAACACTTCAAAGGATTTGTCGCGCAGTTTGGTTGTTTCCGCTTTGATGGCTTCCACATCCGTGCCGGCCAACAGGCCGCGCAACGCCTTGACGCCTTCTTCAAGCTCCTTCTTTTCATTCTCGCCCACTTTGCCCTCCAGGTCTTTGAGCGTTTTTTCCACCTGGTAGCAAATGCTGTCCGCATCGTTGCGGGCGTCGACTTCTTCACGGCGCTTCTTATCCTCTTCAGCATACTGCGCCGCTTCATCCATCGCCTTTTTGATTTCCGCTTCATCCAACTTGGTCGAAGCCGTAATCGTTACCTTCTGCTCGCGTCCCGTTCCCAGGTCTTTGGCCGATACATTGACGATGCCGTTGGCGTCGATGTCAAATGTTACTTCGATTTGCGGCACGCCGCGCGGAGCCGGCGCAATACCGGAGAGCTGGAAACGTCCCAGCGTTTTGTTATAAGCCGCCATCTCGCGTTCACCCTGCAAGACGTGGACGTCAACAGCCGTCTGCCCGTCTGCTGCAGTGCTGAAAATCTGGCTCTTTTTAGTCGGGATGGTGGTGTTTCTTTCAATCAACTTGGTGAACACGCCGCCCATCGTCTCAATGCCCAGCGACAACGGCGTTACATCCAGCAGCAATACGTCGGTCACACTGCCGCTCAATACGCCGCCCTGAATCGCCGCGCCAATCGCAACGCATTCATCCGGATTAATGCCCTTGAACGGTTCTTTGCCCGTCACCCGTTTGACCGCTTCCTGCACCGCCGGGATACGCGAACTGCCGCCAACGAGGATAACCTTGCCAATTTCTTCCGGTTTGATGCCCGCATCCTTGAGCGCCTGCAGCGTCGGTCCAACGGTCTTTTCAACCAAATCATGGGTCAGTTCATTGAATTTAGCGCGCGTGAGTGTCAAATCCAAATGGCGCGGGCCAGAGGCATCCGCCGTGATGAACGGCAAATTGATGTTGGTCTCCGCCGTGCTGGACAGTTCAATCTTTGCTTTTTCCGCCGCTTCTTTCAACCGCTGCATGGCCATGTTGTCACGGGACAGGTCAATGCCATCGGATTTTTTGAATTCATCCACCAGGTATTGCATGATGCGTTGGTCGAAGTCATCGCCGCCCAAACGGTTGTTGCCGTTGGTTGCCAACACTTCAAACACGCCGTCGCCGATTTCCATGACGGAAACGTCGAACGTGCCGCCGCCCAAGTCATACACCAGGATGCGGCCGGAGCCTTCCTTATCCAAGCCGTAGGCCAGAGCGGCCGCCGTCGGTTCGTTGATGATGCGTTTGACATCCAAGCCCGCAATCGTACCGGCATCCTTGGTTGCCTGACGCTGTGCGTCGGAGAAGTATGCCGGAACGGTGATAACCGCTTCCGTTACCGGATGCCCTAAATATGCTTCCGCATCTGCTTTGAGCTTCTGCAAAATCATTGCAGAAATCTCTTGCGGCGTATAGCTCTTGCCATCGATAGTCACCTTACGGTCAGTACCCATATCGCGTTTAATGGACGCAATCGTACGGTCCGGGTTGGTGATAGCCTGGCGTTTGGCCACCTGGCCAACCAGACGTTCGCCGGTTTTGGAAAACGCTACGATGGACGGGGTCGTCCGTGCGCCTTCCGAGTTTGTAATAACGGTGGGTTCGCCACCCTCCATGACAGCGACACAGCTGTTCGTTGTCCCTAAGTCAATCCCAATGATGTTTGCCATTGTCAATTCCTCCTTTTGGAATGTCGTTTCGTTTTACATTATCAGGCCGCGGGTTACATATACACCTTCACTGCGCTGTAACGCAGCACGCGGTCTTTATAGGTATATCCTTTCTGCATCACTTCCGCGATGGTGTCGTGTTTGCTTTCATCCTCGCACGGTTCCTGCATCACGGCTGCATGCAAATGAGGGTCAAATTTTTGTCCCAAAGCGTCAATCTCCGTCAGTCCTTTTTTTCCAAAGGTGTCCAGCATCTGCTGATAGACCATCTTGACGCCCTGGGTAATCGCGCTGTCCGCTTCACCGGACGCAATGGCGCGTTCCAGATTATCCAGCACCGGCAGCATCAGCTTAAGCGCATCGGCAAATCCGTCTTCCCGCGCACCGTCGCGTTCCGCGGTGGTACGTTTGCGGTAATTGTCAAATTCAGCCTGTAAACGAAGAAGTTGGTCCTGCACCTGTGCGGCTTTGGTCTCCGCTTCCGTCGCTTTCTGCATCGCGCTTTGGCTGGCTTTGAGCGCCTCCATCATCTGTTGTGCGGCCACCTTGGCCGCCTGCTCCAACTCCTCTTCACGGGACAACGGCTGCGTTTGCTGTTCCTGTTGTTCCGCCGGTTCGGACGAAGGGGCCGTTTGCTGGGACGCCGCCGATTCAGCCGCCGGTTGATTGTCCGTCTTTTTGGCTTTGCTCACAACGTTCCTCCTCTTTTCTTATTCTTGTTCGGATAAAATATCGCCCACTGCACGGCTAATCGTTTCCACAATCGCCAATACCCTTGCATAGTTCATCCGCGTCGGGCCAATCACGCCGAACGAGCCGACGCTTTTGCCGCCGATGGTATATGTCGCGGTGACGATGCTGGCATCCTGCAGCGGTTCATATTCGTTTTCCTTGCCGATGGAAATGGTCACTTCCATATCCTGTGCCTTATTCAGCATATTATAGAACAATTCACGCGTATCCATTGCCGCGAGCACCGCCTGCGCCCGTTCGATATTGGCATACTCGGAATGCTTGAACAAATTCTGCGTCCCGTCAAAGACGATGCTGCGTGCCATGTTGCTCTTCTGGCTTTGCGCCAGGGATTGCAGCAGCGAAGAAAATACTGCTTCATGGTCATGCATTTGGCTTTGTAGCGCATGTACCACCTGCACAAGCTTATCCATGCTGCGGCCGCGCATATGCTCGGTCAGCGCATTGGAAATCAGGTCCAGATGCCGTTCATCCATCTCTTCCGGCACATCCAACATCACATTGCGCACAATGCCCTCACTGGTGACAAACACCGCCAGCGCACGCCCCCGCGTAACCGGAATCAGCCGGATGCTCTGAAACGTCACGCGTGAAATCTGCGGCGTCATCACCATGGACACGTAATCCGTCATCTCGCTCAGCGCGCGTGCCGTAATGCCAATCACATCATCCACGGCGCGCATGCGGTGATGAAAATACTGCCGGATGCGTGCCGTCTCCGCCTCGCTCAGCTGCGGCACACGCAAAAACTGGTCCACATACAGCCGGTAAGCGCGGTCACTCGGGATACGCCCGGCACTGGTATGGGGCTGTTCGAGAAACCCCATCTCCTCCAAGTCGCTCATTTCATTGCGGATGGTGGCAGCGCTGAGCTTGCCATCCCACATCCGGGAGATGGTGCGCGAACCGATGGGCATGCCCGAAGCAATGTAGTCATCCACGACAGCCTGCAGGATTTTCAGCTTGCGCTCGTTCAGTTCCATCGTCTCACTCCCCTCCGTTTTGTTAGCACTCTATGTACTCGAGTGCTAATCACAGCTTGAGAATAGCACCTTTCCTCTACACTGTCAATATTTTGCACTGAAAATTCGTGATTTTTTTGTGGGAAATTTTTGAATCTTTTGTGGCATAGCCAGTGGGCTACGTTTCGCCTTTTTTCGAGGAAAAACAAACGGGCGGAGCGCACCAGAAAGCACGTTCCACCCGTTTGTTTTTCCTCTAGCCATTCACGCCGCTCAACCTTGCATCGCATCGGGTAAAAACCATTGCAAGATGCTGTTTTGCAGCGCCATCCCACAATCGTTGAGCACAAAATGCGCCGCATCATTGTCCGCCATTTCCAGTTCCACCGTCCGTGCAATCGCCTGCGGGTACACCGCGTCAAACGTTACGCCAAAACGCTGTTCAAACGCCGCCTTATCCACCCCTTCCGTCGTGCGTGTCTGCAGCATGACGGTTTCAAACATCTCCTCTTCTTTTCCAATGGCCTGTTCCCACGCGCGCGGCGATTCACCCCGTCTGACAGCTGCTATATAGCCGTCAATCGATTCTGTATTCGCCATGCGCATCCACTGTCCCCCGCGATACTGTGCGCCATGGGCTGCCACGCCAAACCCTGCATAAGCCCCGTTTCGCCAGTACTGCCGGTTATGCCGGCTTTCCCTGCCCGGACGGGCATAGTTGCTGATTTCGTAACGCATCAATCCGCTTTGCGCCAGCACCAACGCCGCGGCGTCCCACATGTCCGCAGCGGTATCGTCATCGCACGGCGTCAACTCTCCCTTTTCTACGCGCGTGAACAGCGGCGTTCCCTCTTCAATCTGCAGTGCATAACAGGATACATGCGCTACGCCCGTATCCACAACCGCCTGCAGGCTGTCTATCCATTGCGCCATACCCTGCCCGGGCAGCGCGTAAATCAAATCGCCGTTGAGGTTGGTAATCCCTGCACGCCGCGCCGCCTGCGCCGCCTTTTCAAAATCTGCGAACGTATGCGGGCGGCCCAGCATCTTCAACAATTCCGGTTGTAGTGCCTGTACGCCAAAGGAAATCCGGTTCACCCCTGCCTGCGCCCAGGCGGACGCCCGTGCCGCGTCAAACGATTCCGGATTGGCTTCACAGGTAATCTCTGCTCCTTCGGCCAGGTCGTACGCATCGTCAATGACCTGCATCAACCGTACAATGGCTGGCGGCGGCAGGACGGACGGCGTTCCTCCGCCAAAAAAAATGCTCTGTACCTGTACACCCCGCCATGCAGGCGCCTCCCGCTGGATTTCCGTACACAGCGCGTCTACATATGCCTGCATCCGTCCATCCTCTGGCACGGAAACAAACGAACAATAGGCACATTTTGCAAAACAAAAGGGGATATGGACGTATATCCCCGCTGTGTTTGTAGACATACAAACCCCTCTTCAATCCATTTTCAGCACGGACAAAAACGCTTCGCTTGGCAGTTCCACGCTGCCAATCTGCCGCATGCGCTTCTTGCCCTCCTTCTGCTTTTCCAGCAGCTTTTTCTTGCGCGTAATGTCCCCGCCATAACATTTGGCCAGCACGTCCTTGCGCATGGCTTTGACGGTTTCACGGGCGATGATTTTCCCCCCGATGGCTGCCTGAATCGGCACTTCAAACATCTGGCGCGGAATCGCTTCCTTCAGTTTTTCCGCAATCGACCGGCCGCGGGCATAGGCGCGGTCCTTATGGACGATGAGCGAAAGGGCATCGCAAATTTCCCCATTGAGCAGGATGTCCAGCTTCACCAAATCGCTTTGCTGATAGCCGCACAGTTCGTAATCAAAGCTCGCATATCCGCGTGAACGCGATTTCAGCGCGTCAAAAAAGTCATAGATGATTTCATTAAGCGGCAGGGTGTAATGCAGCGTCACCCGCCCCGCATCCAAATATTTCATATCCGTAAATGTGCCGCGCTTTTGCTGCGCCAATTCCATCACCGCCCCGGTATAATCGTTGGGCACCATAATCGTGGCGTTTACAATCGGCTCTTCCATATATTCAATTTCCGAAACCGGCGGCAGGTTCGTTGGATTATCAACGGTCAGTTCCGTTCCATCGGTTTTCCTCACCTTGTAGCTGACGGAAGGCGCTGTGGTGATGATGGACAGGTCGAATTCCCGTTCCAGCCGTTCCTGCACGATTTCCATATGCAAAAGCCCCAGAAACCCGCAGCGGAAGCCAAAGCCAAGCGCCACGGATGTTTCCGCTTCAAAGGAGATGGACGCGTCATTAAGCTGTAGCTTTTCCAGCGCGTCGCGCAAATCGTTGTATTCTGCGCCGTCGGCCGGATAGATGCCGCAGAACACCATCGGGTTCGCCTTCTTATATCCGGGAAGGGCCTGCGCTGTGGGATGTTCAGCATCGGTAATCGTGTCGCCGACGCGCGTATCCGCTACGTTTTTGATGCTGGCCACCAGATAGCCCACCTCGCCGGCGCACAATTCAGCGCGCGGCGTCATGTCCGGGCTAAAGGTGCCCACTTCCGTCACTTCAAATTCCTTGCCGCTGCCCATCATACGGATGCGCATACCCGTCCTGCACGCGCCGTCAAACACGCGAATAAAGGAGATAGCGCCTTTGTAATTATCATAAAGCGAATCAAAAATCAGCGCTTTAAGCGGCGCACCCGGGTCGCCGGACGGTGCGGGAATATCGCGCACCACCGCTTCGAGCACCTGTTCGACATTCAGCCCTGTCTTGGCACTGATAAGCGGCGCCTGGCTGGCATCCAGGCCAATGACATCCTCAATCTCTTCCTTGACCACCTCCGGCATTGCGCTGGGCAAATCAATCTTGTTAATGACCGGTATGATTTCCAGATTGTTATCCAGTGCCAAATACACATTGGCCAGCGTCTGCGCTTCAATGCCCTGTGTCGCATCCACCACCAGCACGGCGCCTTCGCACGCCGCCAGCGAACGGGAGACTTCATAGGTAAAGTCTACATGGCCCGGGGTATCAATCAGGTTCAGTTCATACGTCTTGCCATCCTGCGCCTGGTACTGCATGCGGACGCTCTGGCTCTTGATGGTGATGCCGCGTTCCTTCTCTAGCTCCATAGTGTCAAGAAGCTGTTCCTGCATGTCGCGCTTCTGCACGGTGCCGGTCTGCTCAATCAAGCGGTCCGCCAGCGTGCTCTTGCCATGGTCGATATGTGCAATGATGCAAAAATTGCGAATGTTATCCTGTGTATGCATCGTTCCTCCTGTATAGGTTCCATGCCGATTTCTCTTTTCAGAATATCATAGAAGATGGCGCAAAGAAAAGCAACCGGCAAACGCAAAATCCCCTTGCCCGTTCTCCCTTTGTTTTATATAATGAAAAAATTACATATTCCGGCTGCCACCGGGTAGCCCGCTGTAAGCATCGTTTGCACATCGTTAGGTCTGAGAAGATGGGCAAAACGGGTGCTTTTTTTATTTTTCTTTTCGGAGGTTTTTTGCTATGCGTTCGTCCTGTTGTCTGCATTCGCTTTCGCTTTTTGAACGATGTCTGTGGGGCGCATCCGTGTGCGCGATTGCGATTGCCTTTGTCATCAGCCATTCGTTTGAACCGTTGACCGTCGCCGCTTCACTCATCGGTGTAACGGCATTGCTGTTCAACGCCAAAGGCAACGTCTGGGGACAGGTGCTGACGGTGGTATTCAGCCTGCTTTATGGCATTATTTCCCTGCAATGCCGCTATTATGGCGAAATGATTACCTATCTGGGGATGTCCATGCCCATCGCAATGGTGTCCGTCTATACCTGGTGCAAGCACCCCTACGCTTCCGGGCAACGCGAAGTTGCCGTCGCCAGTGTGCAAAAGCGGCAGGTCGTGTGGATGTTGTTCCTGGCCCTGCTGGTTACAGCAGCGCTGTATTTTGTGCTTGCTTCTTTTCATACAGCCAATCTGCTTCTCAGTACCGTTTCCGTGACCACAAGCTTTATCGCTTCCTGTTTGACCGTTCTACGCAGCCCGTATTATGCGCTTGGCTATGCCGCCAACGATATCGTCCTCATCCTGCTTTGGGCAATGATGTGCGCGCAAGATACCCGGTACATCTGCATGGTCGTTTGCTTCGCGCTGTTTTTATGCAACGACCTCTATGGGTTTTTCTGCTGGCAGCACCGCAAAGCACGCCAGCAGTCCTAGGCATAAAAAAGGAGCGTCCGGCTGTGCCAAACGCCCTTTTTTATTTTTCTCCATCAGACTGTAATCAGTTCATATTCTTTATTGCCTAAGCCGATTTCGTGCCCATATTCAACCTGTGTCATCCAGTTGGTATCCGGATGTGCCATCTTAAACGGGTCGTGTTCCTGTTCTTCATGGATATGCGCATGACCATCCGTCAAACAGGTGTTGGGCAGCAACGGCTGGCGCAATACGGCGTCAGCACAAGCGTGGTCTAACGCCACCGGGTCGAACGAAGCAAACATGCCGACATCCGGCACCACCGGCGCGTCATTTTCCGCATGGCAATCGCAGCACGGGGCCACGTCAATCACCAGGCTGATATGGAAACACGGCCGGCCATGGCAGATGGCGTAGGTATATTCAACCATTTTTTTGCTTAATACATCCAGCGCCTCGTCCCACATGGTGTGGATGGCGTCTTTGGGGCAGATGCCCACGCAGCGACCGCAGCCAACGCATTTGTTTGCATCAATTACCGCCTTTTTCTCCGGGAAAGAGATAGCTCCATGGGCGCAGATTTTCGCACATTGGCGGCAGCCAACACATTTATCCAGCTTTACGCCGGGTTTGCCCGCGCTGTGCTGTTCCATCTTTCCCGCACGCGAGCCGCCTCCCATGCCGATGTTTTTCATCGTGCCGCCAAACCCGGTGGATTCATGGCCCTTAAAATGCGAAAGCGAAATCAGCACATCCGCATCCATCAGTGCACGCCCGACTTTGGCTTCCTTGATATACTGCAAATTCACCGGCACCACCGCTTCATCCGTTCCCTTTAATCCATCCGCAATAATCACGTGACAGCCCGTGGCAAAGGGGTTAAAGCCGTTGACATACGCAGAATCCATATGGTCCAGCGCATTTTTCCGCCCGCCGACATAAAGCGTGTTGCAGTCGGTCAAAAACGGTTTCCCGCCCAGCTCCTTGACCATGTCAACAACCACCTTGGCATAATTGGGACGCAGATAGGCCAGATTTCCCGGCTCGCCAAAATGAATCTTAATGGCGGTGAATTTGTCCGCAAAATCAATCTGTTCAATGCCCGCGGCTTTCATCAGTTTTTTCAGCTTCTGCGGCAGGTTGATGTTGCTGTTGGTACGCATGTTGGTAAAATATACTTTCGACGGTTCCATAGGCGTTCCTCCTTACAAAAACTCCCCGTTATCTGCAGTATAAATCAAGATAGCCGGCCAGCGCATCCCTTTTTTCCATTTATTTTTTGTTTTTTCTCAAAAATTAGGCTGTGGCGGCCTGGCGCTTCGCATGAGTGGCTTTGGAGCCGCCTCGGGCCCCAACCCCACAGCGCTGGGCAGATAGAGCGAACCGGCCAACACCACCATCCCCTGGGGTGGGCAGAGCGAGCAAGCCTTCACATACGCCTGTTTCGCATTCGGTTCTGCCTGAGCGAGCGGATACAGGGCGGCATATGCCCGTGCATCAAGCGCGCGTTCGCTTTCCACCTGTGTGCAGATAACCGTATCGGACAGCGCGGCCAATTCCCTTGCAATGCCTTCAACGTCTTTATCCGCCATGACCGCCGTCAGCAAGACCAGCGGCGTATCCGGATACAAGGTCTTTACGCTTTGCACAAGCGCCCGGGCCGCCTGCGGATTATGCGCGCCGTCCAGTAATACGGGCGGTTTCAGCGCAAGGCGTTCCAACCGCCCGGGCCAACGCGTCTGTTCCAGGCCGTCCTTGAGCGCGCGGTTGGTCATAAAATAGCCGTCCCGTTCCTTGAGCGTCTGCATCACGGCCAGCGCCGTCAATGCGTTGTGCGCCTGGTAACCACCGCGCAGCGGCAGCCGTACGTTCTCCAACGTCAGCCCCGGCACATGCAGCCGCCAAAGCGGCCCTTGCGGCGTATCCTTCGCCTGCGCATAGGCCTTTTGTAAATCCACAGCGGGTGCACCACGGCGGGCACATTCTTCCCAAAAAGCCACGCGTGCCGCTTCCTGCTGAACGGGATAGAGCACCATGGGCACCCCGGGTTTTGCAATGCCTGCCTTCTGCACGGCAATCTGCACAGGGTCCCTGCCCAACAGTTCCGCATGGTCAACGCCAATCTTGGTGCAGACCGTCACACGCGGCGAAAGAATCGTCGTACAATCCATGGCGCCGCCTATCCCCGCCTCCACCACCGCGATGTCCACATGTTCTTGCGCAAACCAACGCAGCGCTGCATAGAAATACGCCTCAAACAGGCGTACCCTGGGCAAGCGCGTATAGGCTTGCTCCATCCATCGGTGCAATGCATCCAGGGGAATGGGCAGGCCGTTTATCTGGATGCGTTCGTTTTCTTCATACAGATGCGGAGAGACAAACAGGCCGGTTGTATAACCGGCCTGTTCCAGCATGCTCGCCACATATGCACAAACGGAACCTTTGCCGTTGGTCCCGGCGACGTGCACGCATTCCAGCCGGTCATACAACCCTTGGATTCCCAAAAACGTCTCCATTTGCGCAAAACGTTCGCGCTGCGCATCGTTCCATGTACTGGGAAACGGCTTCATTGTTCCTCCAGTTGCGCAAGCTGAGCCTGTACGCGTTCGTGCATCGCCTTATATTCGGCTAAATTCGCCCGTTCCTGTTCGACTACTTTTTCTGGCGCTTTTTGCACAAAGCCCGGGTTGTTGAGCTTTCCTTCTCCGCGGGCGATTTCCTTCTTCAGCCGTTCCAATTCCTTTTGCAGGCGCGCCTTTTCCTTGTCCAAATCCACCAAATCGCCCAACGGTACGTAGACCGTGCCCGCAGCACACACCGCGCTGGCGCTTCCCTTGGGCGCTTGTTCTTCCGCAGCAATAAGGTGAATTTCGCTGGCATAACTGAGCCGTTCAAACCAGCTTTCCGCTTTCTGGATGCCTTCGGCGTAACCCGTTTCCGGCAAAATCCAAAGCGCAGCTTTGCGGCTGGGCGGCACATTGCGTTCCCGGCGGATGTTGCGCACGGCGCGAATGAGTTCCTTCATTCCTTCAACATTCTTATCCACATCCGCAAATACCAGCGACGGTTCCTGCACCGGCCAATCCGACACCATAATCGACCCCTGCGTGCCCGGCAGGGATTCATAAATCGCATCCGTGACAAACGGCATGAACGGATGCAGCAGTTTCAGCGTGGCCTGCAGCGTATAGAGCAGCACCTCCAGCGCAGTTTCGCGGTCCTCCCCGCCGTTGAGACGGGGCTTGAGCATTTCGATATACCAATCGCAATAATCCGACCAGAGGAAATCATACACCTTTTGCGCCGCCAAGCCCAGGTTCATCTGGTCGATATTGTTGGTGACGGAGGCGATGGTTTCCTGCAGTCGCGTCAAAATCCACTGGTCCTCACTATGCAATTGGCAGCCCTGCAAACCTTTGGGTTCATATTCACCCACGTTCATCAGCACAAAGCGCGCTGCGTTCCAAATCTTGTTGGCAAAATTGCGGGCATTTTCTACGCGTTCAATATAAAAACGCATATCGTTTTCGATGCTGTTATTCTGAATCAACGACAGGCGCAGCGCATCCGTGCCGTATTGGTCAATGATTTCCAGCGGGTCAATGCCGTTGCCCAAAGATTTACTCATCTTGCGTCCCTGCGCGTCGCGGACGATACCGTGAATCATCACGGTGTCAAACGGCACTTCGCCCATCACTTCCAGGCCGAAGGTAATCATGCGCGCAATCCAGAAAAAGATGATGTCTGCGCCCGATACCAGCGTGCTGGTCGGATAGAAATACTGCAAATCCTCCGTGTTATCCGGCCAGCCCAGCGTACTGAACGGCCACAGGCCGGAACTGAACCAGGTGTCCAGCACATCCTCTTCCTGATGGATATGCGGGCTGCCGCAATGTTGGCATTTGTCCGGCGCGGTGCGGGCGACGGTAATTTTGCCACAGTCATCGCAATACCAAGCCGGAATCCGGTGACCCCACCAAAGCTGGCGGGAAATGCACCAGTCGCGCACGTTTTCCATCCAGTTAAAATAGATTTTGGAAAAGCGTTCGGGAACAAAACGCGTCTTGCCTTCCCGCACGGCTTTTATCGCAGGTTCGGCCAGTTCCTTCATGGAAACGAACCATTGTTCGGACACGATGGGTTCCACCGTCGTCCCGCAGCGATAGCACGTACCGACGTTGTGCGCATGGTCTTCCACCTTGACCAGTGCGCCCAGCTCCTCCAAATCTTGGACAATTTGCTTGCGGGCTTCATAACGGCCCATGCCCTCATATTTGCCGCCGTTTGCGTTGACAACACCGCTGTCATCCAATACACGGATGATGGGCAAGTCGTGCCGCTGGCCGACCTCAAAGTCGTTGGGGTCATGCGCAGGCGTAATCTTGACCGCGCCTGTGCCGAACGTACGGTCTACATAATCATCCGCCACAATGGGAATTTCACGATTGACCAGCGGCAGGATGACGGTTTTCCCAACCAGGTGCGCATAGCGTTCGTCTTCCGGATGCACGGCGATGGCCGTGTCGCCCAGCATGGTTTCCGGCCGCGTGGTGGCGACGATGATGCTGTCCTTGCCATCGGGCGTGGTATAGCGGATGTGCCACAGATGGCCGGCCTGGTCCTCATATTCCACTTCCGCATCGGACAGGGCCGTCTGACAATCCGGACACCAGTTGATGATGCGGTTGCCACGGTAAATCAGCCCTTTTTCGTACAGGCGGACAAATACCTCATTGACCGCGCGGCTGCAGCCTTCATCCATGGTAAACCGCTCGCGCGACCAGTCGCATGAACAACCCAGTTTCTTAAGCTGTTCGACAATGCGGCCACCGAATTTTTCCTTCCAGGCCCAAGCCCGTTCCATAAACCCATCACGGCCGACATCTTCCTTGGTCAGGCCCTCTTCCGCCATGGCTTCGACAATTTTTACTTCCGTGGCAATGGAGGCATGGTCCGTACCCGGAATCCAGAGCGTGGGCACGCCCCGCATCCGTTTGGTACGGATTAAAATATCCTGAATGACCTCGTCCAGCGCATGACCCATATGCAACTGTCCCGTAATGTTTGGCGGGGGGATGACGATGGTAAACGGCTTTTGGTTGGGGTCTTTTTTGGGCTGAAAGTAGCCATGTTCCACCCAGGAAGCGTACAAGCGGTCTTCCGCAGCCTTGAAGTCATACGTCTTTTCCGGCAACTGCTTCATTTTTGTTCCTCCTGTCAAAATAGAAAAGGCCGGCTTGTCCATTTTAAGGACGAAGCCGGCTTCGTGGTACCACCTTAATTCAGGCGCAAAGCGCCCCTCGTTTGCGCATAACGCACGCCTGCGGGCACAGCTATTGTTGCATTTCACCATGCCGACTCCCGGGCGACTTCCGCCGCGCCTTGCCGCCGACCCTTCCAGCCTGGGGGTCCGCTCTCTTGAGGCGGTGTGCTGCGTACTGCTCCCGTTCTACATCTTTCGGTAGTTATTGTACGGATTTTCATAAAAAAGTCAATGCCCCTCCGAATAGATATCACGCGGATGGTCGGGGTGTTCTTTGATTTCCCGAATCTGCTTGATAGCCATGCGGGCATAGCTGAACAGCGCATAAAAAGTGAGCACCAGGCCCGCATACAGCAAATACATATTCCATGGATATACGTCTTCAAAGAAGGTAAGCACAATTGCCACGCAAATGACAAATGTCGCCAATTTTCCGCACAATTTAGAATAGACGACCACGTGGAATTTAAGCATCACATACCCGCCCAAGACCATCAGCAGTTCCTTGCCAATGACCAGGGCCGCAAACGTCCACGGGACGATTCCGCTTTCCACAAAACAGACCAAGGCGCTGATGGTCATCAGTTTGTCCGCCACGGGGTCGAATAAGCGGCCAAAATTGCTAATCGCATTGTATTTGCGTGCGATATAACCATCGAGCAAGTCCGTCAGGCTGGCTGCGATAAAAATGGTCATTGCCAGCATGCGCCCCGGCAGCCAGAGCCCCGGATGATAATATGCGTATACAAAGACCGGGATAAGCAACATGCGAATCACAGTCAAAATATTGGGAACTGGCTTCATATACTTTTCTTTCATGCGTTTGGGGGGCCCTTCTCTCTTTGCATTCGTCTTTTGCTCATATTCGTGCATCTTATTGTACGTTGGTTCTCGTTTTTTGGCAACTCGAACCTGTACAATTTTTCCTTTTTTTGTCTCTCTGTCAGCAAACAAGGCCAGAAAGGTGATGGTCGCTCGAATACATGCGCTTTTTACCATGCCCCGTTCCGCCTTCCCCATACCCTCGTTGAGCGAATACAAACACAATATCTGTTATTTTTCAATTTTTCATCGATTCGCAGAATGGATTTTGTTTGCACTCTTTTGTATTTGACTTTATAATAGAAATTGAATATAGGGACTCTCAATGAAGGAGGAAAGTAGTATGAATCCATTTACGTTCCAGTATCCGGTGAAAGTCGTTTTCAATCCGGAAGCAGAAAACCAGGTTGGCCAGGAAGCCCTCGCGTTTGGGAAAAAAGTGTTGATTCACCACGACAGCGGCGCTTATCTGGAGGATTCCGGCCTGTTGCCCCGGGTGCGCAAATCGCTGGATGAAGCGGGCGTTTCGTACATTGAATTGGGCGGCGTGCGTCCGAATCCGCGCCTTTCCCTGATGCGCGAAGGCATCGAATTGTGCCGTAAAGAAGGCATTGAAGCGGTTATTGCTATCGGCGGCGGCAGCGTTATGGACAGCGCAAAGACCATTGCAATGGGCGCTGTATACGACGGCGACGTATGGGATTTTGCGCTTTGGAAAGCACAGGTGAAGGATACGCTCCCGGTCATCACCATCCCGACGATGAGCGGCACCGGCAGCGAAGTATCTTGCTGCGCGATGGTCTGCAATGACGAAGTGGAACCGGAGGACAAACGCGGCATCATCACCATGGCAATCGTGCCGAAAGTGGCATTGATTAACCCCTCCTTACAGGCTTCGTTGCCGAAAAAACAGGTGGCCAGCGGCTGCATGGATATCATCTCCCATACGTTGACAACCTGGTTTACAGACTCGCAGGATGTGTACATCACCGACCGCATGATGGAAGGGCTGATTGAGTCGGTCATCAAATATGCGCCGGTGGTATTGGAAAACCCCACCGACTATGAAGCCCGTTCGCAGATTGCGATGGCCGCATCGCTGGCGGTTGTATTCATGTGCGGCTTCGAACGCAACAGCTGCGGCGCAGACCATGCGATTGAAAACCCGTTGACCACGATGCATCATCTGGCCCACGGTACAACGCTGGCTATCATCTGCCCGGCCTGGATGCGTTATGTATACAAACGCGACTTGCCGCGCTTTGTACAGTTTGCCAACCGCCTGATGGGCGTGCCGGTTGACCCGTTTGATATGGAAGGCACGGCGCTGGAAGGCATCGTTCGCTTTGAACAGTTCATCAAAGACCGTTTGGGCCTGCCCACGCATATGAGTGAAATCGGCGTGGAAAACAGCGACATCGACTTTTTGGCCAACGTTGTCACCAACAACGGCACCACCACTGTTGGCGGCGAAGGCCCGTACAAACTCGATATCAACGATGTCAAAAAAATCTACGAAATTGCAAAATAAGCAAATGCCAAAAATGCCTCCGCTGTCCAGCGGGGGCATTTTTTATCTATAGCGGCCGTTGTCTTTTATCCGCAAGCTGCCAAATGGGCGGCCTCGGTTCCTCCTCCCTTCCTTCGCACTTCCTTTTCGTGATTGCCTGATAAGCGGACGCATTGTGGGGCAATCTAGATATATCTTCAAATAGAAAGGAGTCCTTACATGAGCAAACGGAAAAAACAGAGCCGGATTGTGGAGGAGATGCAACAATGCAATGCGCATTTTGCTACCGACCCCAACGGAAGTTATACGGGCAAATGTGAAAACCCACACGAAATCCCGGTACAGGATGCAGACGATTTATAAAAACGAGCGCAAATGCGCTCGTTTTTCTTTTGTTTACTCTTGCTGTACAATGAACATAAGCGTATAATAAGGACTGTTTCATGACACCTGTCTCACCGTATCTGTGTACCAATGCCGTGTCGGCTTTTTTTATGGATTTTTTTGTTGATTGCCATGCAGAAAGGATGGACTGCGATGCGCTTTTTCAACGCAACCCGTATGTTGGGAAAAATGGAACCGCAAGGGCCTCTGCCCACGGAAAAAGAATGCCTGCGCAATGCTTTTCGCATTGCCTGGCCTTCGACGCTGGAATCATTCCTAATCAGCCTGGTTTCGCTTATCGACACGATTATGGTCAGCACGTTGGGCAAAGAAGCGATTGCTGCCGTGGGGTTGACTACACAACCCAAGTTCATCGGGTTGGCGCTGTTTCTTTCGCTCAATGTTGCGGTTTCCGCACTGGTGGCACGCCGTTTTGGCGAAAAGGATAAGGAGGGCGCCAACCGCGTATTGGGACAGTCCCTCCTGCTGACGTTCCTGTTGGCGATTGTGGTGAGCATATTGTGCGTATGCTTTGCCGACCCGATTATGCGGTTTGCCGGTTCCGCACCGGAGACACATGCGGACGCCGTCTCGTATTTTCGCATCATCATGGGTGGAATGATGTTCAATGTTTTATCCATGGTCATCAATGCAGCGCAACGAGGTGCGGGAAACACAAAAATCGCCATGCGCACCAACATTGTATCCAACCTGGTAAACATTGTATTTAATTACCTTTTAATCGGCGGAAACTTTGGCTTCCCGCGGCTGGGCGTAGCCGGCGCGGCCATTGCCACGGTATTGGGGACGGTGTTTGCATTGGGTATGAGCATCGCCTCGCTGTGCAAGAAAGACCGATTTCTTTCCATCCACCATATACCCATGCGCCATTTTGAGAGCGTTACGCTCAAATCCATTTTCAACATCGGGTCCAGCACATTAGCTGAGCAGATTTTCCTGCGCATCGGCTTTCTCATTTATGCCATCATCGTGGCCAAGTTGGGGACGGATGCATTTGCCGCCCATCAGATAGGCATGAACATTCTAACCATCTCCTTCTCTTTTGGCGATGGACTTTCCGTGGCGGCGATTGCGCTCATCGGCCGCTCGCTGGGCGAACAACGGCCGGATATGGCCAAAATCTATGGCGGTGTATGCCAGCGGTTCGGCTTTTTCTTTGCGCTGTGTCTGGCTCCTGTTTTTCTGTTTGGCGGCCGTTTCTTATTCTCTTTATTTTCCAGCGATGCGCTGATTTTGGATTATGGCGGCATGATTATGCGCGTGATGGCGCTGGTGGTCTTCCTACAGATTTCACAGGTGATTTATTCCGGCTGCCTGCGCGGTGCCGGCGATACCAAATACATCGCGTTTGTTTCGCTGATTAGCGTGGCATTCATCCGTCCATTTTCCGGCTGGCTGTTTTGTTATCTGCTGGCCATGGGGCTTCTGGGCGCCTGGATTGGTCTTCTGGCAGACCAGGTGATTCGGTTTATCATGACATGGATTCGATTTCGGCGCGGACAGTGGATGCAAATTCGCATCTAGCGTGCGGCCCTGCGTGTGCAGGGCCTTTTTCATGCACAACCCGCCTTGTTTTTTCATAGAATGGAAAGAAAAAAAGGAGGCGACCGCATGTTCATTTTGCGTTATGGCAGCCAGGGGCCTCGTGTCGAACAGCTTCAGTTGGCACTGTCCCGCACGCATACATATCAGGGAAACATTGACGGTATTTTCGGGTGGCGTACGCGCGACGCCGTCTTCCATTTTCAACGCATGCACGGGCTGTTGCCCGACGGCGTTGTGGGGGAACAGACGTGGGCCGCAATTCTGCCCTATCTACGTGGATATCAGCTGCATACCATCCGGCCCGGCGATACCGTTTCCCGCATTGCCGGTGAGTACGATACAATAGCGCAGTCCATCCTGCAGGCCAATCCGGGGCTGGATGTGTACAACCTGACGATTGGCGAGATGCTGGCCGTGCCGCTTCATTTCCCCATCGTGCCGACCAATATCGCCTTTACATCGGACGTGCTGGATATGGTCATTGACGGGCTGCTGGTCCGATATCCTTTTTTACAGGATGAAATTATCGGCCAAAGTGTGCTGGGAACCGATATTTACGCCATCTCCATCGGCGATGGGGAAACAGAGGTGTTTTACAACGCCTCCCATCACGCCAACGAATGGATTACCACCCCTGTTTTGATGCAGTTTTTGGAGGAATATGCGCAAGCCGTGCAGGAGAAGGGCCGCATCCGTGGATATGCAGCGGAGGAATTGTTCCACGCGACAACGCTGTATGTGGTGCCCATGGTCAATCCCGACGGCGTGGATTTGGTAACAGGCGTGTGGGGAGAGGATGAAAAGCCCTATCGCCGTGCCGCAGCCATTGCCGCTCATTATCCGCAAATCCCATTCCCGCGCGGCTGGAAGGCGAATCTGGCCGGTGTAGACCTGAATCTGAACTATCCGGCGGAGTGGGAACAAGCGCGTGAAATCAAATTCGCACTGGGGTATACCACGCCGGCGCCGATGTATTATGTGGGCGCTGCGCCGCTTTCGCAACCGGAGACGCGGGCCCTCAACGCATTTACCCTTCGTCATGACTTTGCGCTGACGATTTCCTATCACACACAGGGCGAAGTGATTTACTGGAAATTCCTGGACTACAATCCCGTGGGTTCCTACGAAATTGCACAGCAGTTTGCTGCAGTCAGCGGATACGCAGCGGAGCAAACGCCCTATGCCTCCGGTTTTGCCGGATACAAGGATTGGTTCATCCAGACCTATAACCGTCCAGGATATACAATCGAAGCAGGATATGGCGTCAGTCCCCTTCCCTTACGTCAATTTCCCACCATTTACCGCGATAATATCGGTATTCTGGTGTTAGGCATCGCGCTGGCGGCAAAACGGTGATTGAGAGGCGGTAATTACCGCCTCTTTTGTTATGGGCAAAACGTTATAAAATGCGCTTGCGGTTTCCAAGTTTTCGGGATATAATAAACTAAGAATTATTCCTAATTGGAGGTCCTCTTATGGATATGCATGCCTTTCACAAATTGACGTATGGCCTATACATCATCTCTACCGCTTCGCAGGGGCAATACAGCGGGTGTGTCGTCAATACGCTTGTCCAGGTAACCGCTTCCCCCATCCAGGTTTCCGTCGCAATCAATAAAGATAATTACACGGAACAGATGATAGAAAAAGCGGGCGTTTTTTCGGCAGCCGCCCTCACACAGGACGCCGGAATGGATTTGATTGGAGAATTTGGCTTTAAAAGCAGCCGGGAGACGGATAAATTCGCCTCCTTTGCGTATGAAAAAGAGGCAAATGGCATTCCTTATGTAACAGAGCATGTTGCCGCGCAGCTGAGCTGCCGCGTCGTTAACAAGATGGATGTGGGGTCGCACGTGCTATTCATCGCGGAAGTGACGGATGCGCAGGTGCTTTCGGAAGGCGAGCTGCTGACGTATGGTTACTATCAAACGGTGAAAAAAGGCGGAACGCCCAAAAATGCTTCCTCCTACCAAGCGGAACCAGCACCCGCCGCCCAAGGACAAACGGGATACCGTTGTTCTGTATGCGGGTATATTTTGGAATCCGATACCATTCCGGAAGGATTTCGCTGCCCCATCTGTGGACAGGGACCGGACAAATTGGTCAAGCTTTCGGATTGAAATGATAAGAAAACATCTAAAACGAGGCGGCGATGCGTCTCGTTTTAGATGTGGATAACAGAATCGACGATATTTTTTCAGTGAAAAAATAAAAAATGGGTAGTGACAAGCTATTATATTTCTGCTATAATCCATTGATGTCAGCCTAAGGTGCCAATGTAGCTCAGTTGGTAGAGCAGCGCATTCGTAATGCGCAGGTCTGGGGTTCGAGTCCCCACATTGGCTCCAGCATATCGAGGTGTAGCGCAGCTTGGTAGCGCGTTTGGTTCGGGACCAAAAGGCCGCTGGTTCAAATCCAGTCACCTCGACCATAAAAAGACCGAAAACGATTGGTTTTCGGTCTTTTTTCTTTGGAAAGCGGGTGGAACGGCTCTGCGTCACCGAAAGACGGAAGCGACGTTCGTATCATCCAATTCCCTTTTGCTATTCAAAAGATTGGACAACAAACAAAAAGGCAGGCAAAACAAATGCTGTATATGTCAAAAATGAACATGGCCGCCGCTATTTCCGCTTCCCCTGCCGCATTAAATGAAAGCCGGGGGGACACTTTGCATCTTTTTTATCCAGCCGCAATGCGTCATTATCATGTCTGATGGCGGCATTCATTGAAAGGGCCTCTAAATTGAGAGGCCCTTTTTTTATTTCTCTCCCTGCACTCTGCGCGGTTTACGGCCCCGCATGTACATATAGAGGTTACAGCGAATGCTTCCGTTATAAAGCTTGCGCTTTTTATCTGCCTTACGGCCAAAGCAGGATTCAAACGAATCATCAGAAGAAATGGCAAACACACCAAGCTGCGGTCGTTCATCCTTGATGCGCCGCAGGGCACGGATGACCTTTTCCCCGTCCTCCTTGCGCATGCGTTCGCCATAGGGCGGATTGGTAACAATCACCCCGCGCTCCATGGGAAGCTGCAAATCCGCTGCATCGGCCTGTTCAAACTGAATGAATCCGTTGACGCCGGCGCGTTTGGCATGCCGCCAGGCCATAGAGACGGCTTTGGGGTCAATGTCGTAGGCCAACAGATGGGCGAACCCGCTTTCCCGCCGTTGCGCACGGGCCTGTTCACGCAAAAGCTGCGCATCCGCCTGCCAGTTTTTCCAGCCATCAAAGGCAAAGGTGCGCAAAAGGCCAGGCGCGATATGCGCGGCAATCATCGCCGCTTCAATGACAATCGTACCCGAACCGCAACACGGGTCAATCAGTGTTTCATCGCCATGGTAATAGGCCAAGTTGACCATGGCCGCCGCCAAGGTTTCCCGCAGCGGCGCCTGGGCGGATAAATCACGGTAGCCACGTCGGTTCAACCCCGGGCCGGAGGTATTCAAGGCCACGGTGGCTTCATCGCGTAGCATGCCGATTTCAATCGAATAGGCCTGTCCGGTTTCCGGGCAACGGGACAGGCGGTGCGCCTGCATGAGCGCATCGGCAATGGCTTTTTTGGTCAGCGACTGTAAATCGCGCACGGAAAACAGCTTGGAAAGCGCGCTCTTTCCCGTGACGGTAAAGGCCGCATCGCGCGGCAGCAGCTGATGCCAGGGCAGCGCCCGTACACCATTGTAAATCTGTTCAAACGTGACGGCGGGAAAATGCCCGAGTTCAACAAACACGCGGTCGGCACAGCGCAGCCATAAGTTGGCGCGAATAACGCCCGGACGGTCTGCTTCAAAGAAAACGCGCGCATCTTCAACGCGCAATACAGGCAGTTCCAAGGCCAATAATTCGTCGCGCACCAGGCCTGACAGGCCAAAAGCGCAGGTTGCAAAGCAAATCATTCGCTCACCTTCCCTGTCGGCGGCACAATGGGGCGGTGGTTCGGGCCAAGCGCAGGCCGGACGGGCTTATTGTTGATAAGCGTGCCGTTGATAATCAATTCAAAGGTACAGCCCAGATAAGCAGCTGCCTTTTCCGCCAGGTCCATGCGGGACATGTAAATGGTTAAAAATTCCTTGATGGAAGAGCTTTTGTCCATCGTGCACTCGTAGCGAATCACCTGTTCATGAATATCGACGGTGACATGGGTGTTGCGGATGGAATAATTGACACGGTCATGAATATCTTCAAAATCATATTTATTGCTGCGGACGCGGGCCCGGTGGGCATCGATTTTATCTGCAATAATCAAGGCGGCGGAAATCACCGAGACCGGCTGGCCGCTGCGTTCATCGTGGTTACCGACGGCCGTGCAAATCATTACCACTTCATGATGGGGCATGCCCATCTCCGTCAATACCGGAAACAACAGCGCCGCGCCGGATTGCGCATGCGCGTCCCGGTTGATTAGATTGCCGACGTCGTGCACCCAGCCGGCAATCTCGCCCAGCTCTACCAGGCGTTGGTCATAGCCCAATTCCTGCAGAATCTGCCGCGTGATGCGGGCGACATAGCCGACATGCCGCGGGCCGTGGTCGGTATATCCCATCGCCTCCAGGCAGCGGTTAGCCTGGGCGACCATGGTCGCAATCGTTGTATTTTGCTGCACATCTTTCAGGCACAGATGGGTCATTGTTCATCCCCCCAATCCTGCAGGCGCTGATAATCCGCATCACCATCAAAGATGCGTTCAATTTCGACAAATCCGCCCAATTCCTCAACCGCATCGCGGAGCGCCAGGTAGTCGTAGTAGGTTAAATCCTCAGCACGCAAGGCGGCGGTCAACGGTTCAATGGCTGCTTCTTCCCCCAGTTTGGCCAGCGCGCGCGCATAAAACGCGCGGGCATCCCGACGCTGTTCAAACAGGGCCAGAATGGCCGGATATGCTTGTGCGCCAGGCAGGGTGGAAGCAACGATGTCCGCCAGGCGGTCTACCACGGCGGGGTCTTGCTGTTCGGCAAGGGCCTGCAAAGCCAAGCGGCCAGCCGCTTGTCCAAAATTGGTCATCGCATCGGCCGCGCGTTCGGCAGCATCGGCCGCCTGTTCATCGGATTGGCAGGCCAGCAGCAAACAGTCTTCCAACATGGGCGCGTACTGCATTTCCACCAGACGGTCCAACACCATTTGCAGCTGATGGCCGCACATAGGCTTGGTAAGCAGCCGCACCATCAGCGGCCCAAAAACAGAGGCACGCGCCGTCAATTCATCACACAGCGGGTCGGGAAACGGCATTTCTGCATCCAGATAATTGAGCACTTCCTGATAGAGCTGTGCATCGTTCCATTGCTGGTAATACGCCCTGGGGGACAGGCCGTCCAAAGCCTCACTGGGGCTGGACAGCCACTGTTCGTACAGGGCATCGGCCAGCTCATCTATCTCCTCGGGCTTTCGGGGAGCAATCTCTGCCAGCTTGGGAGCAAGCCATTGGCGAAATAGTTGCTGAAAATCAATCATCGGACGGTTTCGTCTCCTCTTCTCTCTTTGGGGGCTCGGTTGATTCGCTCTGCTGATGCGCCTGGCGCAGCTGTTGGATGCAGGGTTCCACATTTGCTTCGTGCGTACGGTATGCATCGGCGATTTCCTTCAAATCCGCCGGCAAGCCCAGCTGTTCGCAGGCCAATATTTCCAACGCCGCCGCCCAGGGCGCAACGCGGGCAATCTCCGGCAGCGGGCGGGGGCAATGGCGAATATATTCCGTCCAGAGCTTTACGGCGGCTTCAATCGCGGCATCCCGCTTGCGCAGGCGCATCCGGCGGATGACCAATTCTATCACATGCGGATAACTCTCCGGCACCTCCTGGTCGTCCGTGTCGACGACGGTGACCCGTGCCTCTACCAATTCGCCGTTCAGCAGGGCAACATAGGGTTCCTGCGCGCCCATGCGCTTGAGCAGCGGGAAGGTATCGTTTTTCATGGCATAGGAGACATCCTCTTCCATCAAGAACAGCCGCAGCACCTGTTCGGCGTTTCCGTCTGCAAGCATGCTCAGAAGTTCCAGCATCGCCCGCTGAATGCCGCTGTCGCGCAGATGCAGCGCCCAAATGACCATGCAGCGAAATTGTCCATCTTCACGCCAAAGGCGGCTGAGTTCCTCCGGGGCCATGGTGATGGCGCCGTTAAGATATTTGACACGCCGCACCGCTTCTTCCAATGGCACCTGCATTTGAAGCGCCATGGCGTGCGGCACATCCGCCCCTTCCTGGGCCTGCTTACAGATGCCACGGTAATAGGCGCCGATGGAATCATCCGGGTCAGCCTGGTGCATGGTCTCAAAATAACGGTAAGCAGCACGCAACTGTCCCGTGTTGTATGCACAAGCACCCGCTAAATACAGTGTGCGCAAATCAAAAGGGTCAAAATGCAGGGATTGTTCCAGCCACGCAAGCGCATGCGCCTGGTCGCCAACCTCGCAAAAGGTTAACGCGGCCTTGTACGCCTCATCCGGCGCCTCCGCCTTACAGGCACACAGGGTATCCAGCGCAGCCTGCACTTCTTCATTGCCGGCTTTCGGTTCGCTGAACAGAATCAAATTACACAGGGCATGGATGTTGTGCGGTTCCTGCGTGAGCAGGGCGCGCACCACTTGCAAACCACGTTCTGCATCGCCCTCCAAAAAACAGGAGAGCGCCAGGTTGTTCTGCGCGTAACTGAGGTTGGGCGCCAGGGCCAACGCCCGCTCTAATAGGCGGATGGCGCGCTTATAATCACCGGCGTCCAGTGCATGTTTGCCCTGCTCCGCCAGCTCCTGCGCCTGGGGCGAACAGTTTTCCTCTTCATAATAGGCTTCTACTTCTTCGTGAATCCAGAAGAGCATTTCTTCGGCATCATTCACATAATCCGCCAACGGGTCGGCCTGCAGGGCGCGATGAAGCGCATCGCGGGCGCGTTCATATTCCTGCATGCCCATCAAGTTGCTGCCTATGAGAAAATAACATGCGCCGCGCAATTTGGTTTCCCGGCGGGAAAGCGGCATCAGAAATGCATTGCTTTGCTCAAAACGGCCCATTTCGTTGAGCGTACGCGCCACGTCCAGCTGGTGGAGCGGATTATGCGGTTCGTTCAACATGGCGCGCCAATAGAACTGCAGCGCCTGTGTCAAGGCGTTTTGGTCTGCATAGCGCTGGGCCACGCGGGTATAAAAAGCGCTGGATTGGTCAAATGTCAGCACCTTATTTCCTTTTAATAACAAAGGTTTAATCTTCATGTTCTCCTTTTTTATAGCAATACGGCGCGGCTGTGATTCATTATACCGCCGTACAACGGCCGGATATGCTCACGCCTTGGCCTTTTCCAAAAGTTCCGTCAATTGTTCCCGGGTGAAATGATGGCGCGCATGGCAAAACTGACAAGTCAATTCCGCCTGGCCGTCCTGTTCAATTATTTCACGCAAATCCGCTTCCCCCATGCTCAATAACGCCCGTTCCATGCGTTCACGCGAACAGGTGCATTGGTAGCGCGCGGGTAAACACTGTGTCTGCCGGGCATCCAGTCCCGCAAAAATCAGCGACAGACAATCGTCCATGGACGTGCCCTCGCCCAGCATATGCGAAAGTTCAGCCGCTAAAGGTATGGTATGTTCCAATTCCTCAATCGTTGCCTCTGCACAACCGGGCAGCGGGAACACACCCAGGCCGCCCGCGCTTTTCACCGTGCCGTCCACATCGACCAGCACGCCTAAAAACACCAGGCAGGGGCGCTGTTCACTCAGGGCAAAATAATAGGCCAAATCTTCTGCCACTTCCCCGCTTTGCAGGGCGACGCGACCGATGTACGGTTCGCCGCCGTTGTCCTTGATGACGGTCAAGGAACCCTGACAGCCCAGCACGCCGCTGACATCAAGCTTGTGGTCGCTCTGGCGCACGGGACAGTTGGCCTGCGGATATTGGACATACCCCCGCACCGTACCGTGCGGCGTGGCAATGGCAATCACTTTCCCCGCGGGGCCGCCGCCGTCGATGGTGACGGTCGCATCGCCGCAGTCAAACTTGATATCGGATGCGCAAAGCAGTGCGCCCATCATCGTACGCCCCAGGGCGGCCGTATTGGTAGGCGAGAGCGCGTGAATGCGGCGCGCTTGTTCCACAAGGTCCCGCGCGTCAATGGCTACAGCATATGCTTGTCCGCCGCACAGCGACAAATGGCGGATGGTATCTTGTCGGTCTTGCATCAAAACAATTCCTCCGAATGCTTTTCAGGTTTTATGGCAACAAACTGCCATCGATGGTCCGTATCTTGCGCAGGGGTGCGCGTGCCGAACGCATAGCAGGCGATGGACCCAAAGCCCGCCTGTGCAAGCCCCTGTACCAGTGTCCGTTTGGGATGAGCGGTCAGCAGATGCGTCTCCTGTGCACGCAGATACATGCCGTTGTTCTGCAAGGCAAAAACGGTCAAATCCATCCGGCACCGATTGGCTTCCGCCGTGGTTTGTAACATATAGGCAGCCTCCGGCGCCTGGTGCGCGAATGTCTGCGTCCCCAGTTCATGCTGATAATAAAACGGCGTGCTTACATCAAACATTAACACGCCGCCGGGCACAAGCGCCTGGCAGGCGCTCGTAAAAAACGCCTGTACATCATCTTGTTCCGGCAGATAATTGACGGGGTCGCACACACATGTAACCGCCTGCACAGGCACGAGCGGGTCGAGCGAACGCATGTCCATCTCTTCCCATTCCACGTGTACACCCAGCCGGTGCGCCGCCTGCGTAGCTTGGTCCAGCATGGCCGGTGAAACATCCGTCCCAGTGACACGGTAGCCCGCCTGTGCAAGCGCAAGGCTCATCATCCCCGTCCCGCAGCCGGCGTCCAATACGCGGGCGGGCGGCTCAATCCCCCGCTCCCGCAGCAGCGATTGCACATAAGACGCCCAATCCTCCGGCCGGTTGTCCATCAACTGGTCATAGACGCGGGCAAACAAATGATAGGCCGACATGCGGTTTTCCCCCTCTGGATATAAGGATTGATTTTATATTATACCACAAGTCACACTGCTTTGTGCATGCGCATACGATACAACGTCGGGGAGCGTTGACAAGCATAGGGCACGGTGGTATATTGTTGATAATTTCATAACGTACTTCGACAGATTTGAGGCGCGTGGAGACAAGAGTAACGGCGGCAAGGGCGCGGAAGCCCCACGACCCGCCGCCAAAGGGTCACACGCCGAAGAGCCCCCCTTCCGCACGGGGTGTTTCTGGATGTCGCGGTGAAGAACCCGGCGTCTGTCACGAAAGTGGAGCGCTTTTCTGTTTGACGGGCAGGGGGACCGAGGTTTCTCTGTGTTGTTGGGCGGCGCGCACTTTGATTCGCGTCGTTTTTTGTTGCGTTTATTGGAGGAAAAAAGAATGAAAAAGTATCGTGTGGGCATCGTAGGCGCCACAGGCATGGTTGGCCAGCGCTTTGTTTCCCTGCTGGACCAGCATCCGTGGTTTGAAGTAACCGCTGTGGCTGCATCCAGCCGCAGCGCCGGGCAGCCATATGCACAGGCCGTTGCCCAGCGTTGGGCATTTGACTGGCCTGTTCCGGCAAAAGCTGGTAAACTGATTGTAAAAGATGCGGCGGATGTGGAAGCGCTTTGCCGGGAAGTTGATTTCGTCTTCTGTGCGGTGGATATGGATAAGCAGGCCATCATCGCGCTGGAAGAGGCCATTGCCAAAACGGAAACCCCCGTCATTTCCAACAACAGCGCCAACCGCTGGACGCCGGACGTGCCAACCATCATTCCCGAGATTAACAGCGACCACACACAGGTTATCGAAGCGCAGCGCAAACGGCTGGGCACGCAGGTGGGGTTCATCGCCGCCAAGCCCAATTGTTCGATTCAAAGCTATGTACCGGCTTTGACTCCGTTGCGTGATTTTGGCATTGAACAAATTAGCGTCTGCACCTATCAGGCAATTTCCGGCGCGGGCAAGACGTTTCAGACCTGGCCGGAGATGATTGACAACGTCAACCCCTACATTGGCGGCGAAGAGGAAAAGAGCGAACAGGAGCCGTTGCGCATCTGGGGACGCGTGGAAAATGGGCAGGTGGTCAAGGCAGAAAAGCCGCTGATTAGCGCACAGTGCCTGCGCGTACCAGTCAGCGACGGGCACATCGCGGCCGTTTCCGTTTCCTTCCGCGAAAAGCCTTCGATGGAAGAGATGAAACGCCGCTGGGCAGCCTACCAGGGCTATCCGCAGGAGAAAAACCTACCCAGTGCGCCGCGCCAGTTCCTGACCTATATGGAAGAACCCGACCGCCCGCAGACCAAGCTGGACCGCAACCATGAAAACGGCATGGGCATCTGCATTGGACGGCTGCGGGAAGATGTACTCTTTGATTACCGGTTTGTGTGCTTGTCACACAATACCTTGCGCGGCGCGGCAGGCGGGGCGGTTTTGACCGCAGAGCTGCTGGTTTCGCAGGGATATATTCCTTATAAATAGCACAAGGAGGCTGATTGCTGATGCATCTTTTCCAGGGTTCAGGCGTTGCCCTGATTACTCCTTTTACCCAAGACGGCGTGGACTTTCCCGCGCTGGGCAAATTGATTGACCGGCAGATTGCAGGGCATACTGACGCGATTATCTGCTGCGGTACGACGGGGGAACCTTCCACGATGACGGAGGCGGAACGTGCAGAGGTCATTCGTTTTACGATTGAACGCGTGAACGGAAGAATCCCGGTCATCGTATCCAGCGGCGGCAACAATACGGAAGTGGTCATCCGCCATTCCGTAGAAGCACAGCAGGCGGGAGCGGATGGCTTGCTTGTCGTTACCCCTTACTATAACAAATGTACGCAAAACGGATTGGTCGCGCATTATACCGCTGTGGCGGACGCGGTGGATATTCCCATCATCGTTTACAATGTGCCCGGCCGTACCGGTGTGAACGTACAGCCGCAGACGCTGCTGAAAATGAGCAAACACCCCAACATCCGAGCCATCAAAGAGGCCAGCGGCAACATCGCTCAGGTCACGGAAATGCAACGGCTGTGCGGAGATGCAGTGGCAATTTATTCCGGAGAAGATGGCCTGATTCTGCCCATCATGGCGTTGGGTGGCCAGGGTGTTATTTCCGTGCTGGCCAACGTGGTGCCGGAACAGACGCATGCCTTGACGCAGGCAATGCTCCAAGGGGACCTGAAGACCGCACGGGAGCTGCAGTTCCAATACGCTCCGCTGGCAGACCGCCTGTTCTGCGAAGTGAACCCCATCCCCGTCAAAGCGGCTTGTCATGCGCTGGGGCTATGTGAAAATATTGTACGGATGCCCTTAACTCCGATGGAGGAAGCCAACCGGCAGACGCTGTTGGAAGCAATGCGCGCTTGCGGCTTGTCCGTGTAGTCCATGCGGGCGGCAAAACAGCCGCCCTTTTTGTTCGCAGCAGGCGGGACAAGCCCGCCCCAAAGAGGAGGAAAAACGATGATTCGTATTTTATTGGTCGGCGCTTTGGGCCGGATGGGACAACAGGTCGTACAGGCTACAATGGGACAACCGGATATGCAGGTGGTCGCCGGGGTGAACCTGGTGCCGGGGGCGGCGGACTTCCCCGTGTTTACCAACATACGGGATGTGGACGTTGCGGCGGATGTGGTGATTGATTTCTCACGTGCAGAATCGTTGGACGATATCCTGGATTACAGCATGGCGCATCGCCTGCCCACGTTGATTTGTTCCACCGGACACAACGACCGGCAGCGTGCGCGGTTGGTGGAAGCCTCTGAACAGATTCCCGTGTTCTTTTCCTATAATAACTCCGTCGGGATTGCGGTGATGCGGTCATTGGTACAAAAAGCCGCCCAGGCGTTGGGCGATGCATATGACATTGAAATTGTGGAAAAGCACCATAACAAAAAAGTGGATGCGCCAAGCGGCACGGCCGTGATGCTGTTTAATTCGCTCAACGAAACGCGGGACGGTGCGCTTCAACCCGTGTATGACAGGCAGAGCATCGTTGCTGAACGCACGGGCAACGAGGTGGGCATTATGAGCTTGCGCGGCGGCAACATCGCAGGAGAACATTCCGTATTCTTCTGCGGAACGGATGAAACCATCGAAATCCGACACACGGCGACATCGCGCGGCGTATTTGCCAACGGCGCGCTGCGCGCGGCCCGTTTTTTGGTAAAGAAATCCGCCGGGCTTTATGACATGAACGACGTGCTGGGCCTGTAAACCATACATCTGTATACCAAAAGCAGGCGGCCATCCGTCTGCTTTTTTTGCTTTCCCCTGGCATACATCTGCGGAAAGGAACGGAACCCCCATTTTCTTTTTTCGTAAAATGATTTATGATAACGAGAATGGGATGTTTCCCCATCTAAGAAAATAAAGAGGTTTTTGGAATGTCCATTGAACGAGTCAGGGCCTACTTTGCCTCGCTGGGCCGCGAGGCGGATGTGCAGGAGCTATCCGTTTCCAGTGCGACGGTTACGCTGGCCGCGCAGGCATTGGGCGTTGAGGAAGCGCGCATCGCCAAAACGCTTTCCTTTTACCAGGGGGATGGCGCGCTGCTGATTGTAGCGGCGGGCGACGCCAAAATTGATAATGCCAAATTCAAACGGCAATTCGGTCACAAGGCCAAGATGCTCAGCCCGGAAGATGTTCAACGTCTGACCGGGCACACCATTGGTGGCGTGTGTCCTTTTGCACTGGCGCAGCCGGAACCGCCGGTTTACCTGGATGTTTCGCTCCAGCGTTTCCGCACGGTGTTCCCTGCCTGCGGCAGCAGCAACAGTGCGATTGAATTGACCTGTGATGAACTGTGCACCTATGCGCATGCACAGCAATGGGTAGACGTATGCAAGGGATGGCAGGAACAGGCTTGATACCTTGTGTTGTCCATACAGGCCTGTACGGGCGTTCTGCTTGGCGGGTGCAAACCCCCACTCTTCCCTTTTTCATCTTCAACGGCAACCCAACCGGCTTTGTAGCCGATGAACACAGGGGGTTGCTTCCCCATGGGTCGTTACCCTGGCTTGGGGGAAATGGGCCCCATTCTCTGGCGAACGCACTGGAGGTGCCTGCATCAGGCGTATGGATTCGCAGCTAGGGCTGGCGCAGCATATTCCATGGTTTCCCTGGAACGTTTTTTGCCCTGTGGGATATCGGTGCCAGCGCATAAAAGCGAGCCGTACCTCAACGTGTAGTTGTGGGCAGGCAACAGGGGACGGTAACAGGTACCTTCCCACCTTCTCATTCAAAAAAAATAGAGGATACTGCAAATGAAAAAAGTGGCGATTATGACCGACAGCAACAGCGGCCTGACCCCTGAACAAGCTGCAGAGATGGGCGTTTTCGTGCTCCCTATGCCCATTATCGTCGACGGCCGTACGTATTATGAAAACGTGGATATCACGCCTGCGGAATTCTATGCGAAACAGCGGCAGGGGCTTTGCATTACCACTTCACAGCCTTCACCGGAACTGCTCATGTCCATGTGGGACAAGCTCCTGCAGGATTACGCGGAAATTGTATACATCCCCATGTCCAGCCAGCTAAGCAATTCCTGTCAGAGTGCGCTGTTGTTTTCTGCAAAATACGGCGGACGCGTACAGGTGGTGGACAATGTGCGCATTTCCGTGACTCAGTGGATGGCCGTGCAGGATGCACGGCTGCTGGCCGAACGCGGCCTGAACGCACGGCAGATTAAAAAGGTGCTGGAAGATGAGGCGCACGACGCAACCATTTATATCTGTGTCGATACGTTGACGTACCTGAAAAAAAGCGGCCGTGTCACGCCTGCCGCGGCTGCGATTGGGACGGCGCTGCAAATCAAACCCGTGCTGACCATCCAGGGCGGCAAGTTGGATTCGTATGCCAAGGCACGCGGCAAAAAAGCCGCCTTTCGCATGATGATGAAGGCACTGCGCAACGACCTACATACCCGGCTGCGCAAACTGGACGAAAAAGGCCGGCTGGTGCTCGGCATGGCCAGCATCTGGATGCCGACAGAAGAAATCCACGCCTGGCTTTCCCGTTTTCAGGCCGAATTCCCGGGACGGGAAATCGTCTATGGCCCATTAACGCTGAGCATCGGCTGCCATACCGGTGCAGGCGCATTTGGCATCGGCGCTGTCCGGCGGCATACGCTGGATGAGGAGCTCCCCCCGCTATCCTAAAATAAAACAAAAAACAAAGACCGCTGTTTTCCGGCGGTCTTTTCATTTGCTGATTTTATATTTGAACCGGCGTCCAGTTACCCGCCGCCTGAAACAGCGGCAAACCGCCTTGTTCATCCATGCCCTGCACATAAAAGGCATTGCCCGCTTCATGCAATTCCAGCCGGACAGCGGTATCCTGGCGGATTTCACGGCCATAGTTAATTTGCAAATCCATCATCGTACGCGTCTTATAGACGGACGGCGCGAATAAATCGCAAATCCAGTCCACATACCGCGCATTGTTGACATGCCCATTGACATCTAAATCGCTGTAAACTGGGTGTCGCATGACATCACGGTCCACTGTTTGCAAGGCGGGCAGGCGTTCTGGCAGCTCCATGGGCGCGGGCGCACTCTCCCATTCCCGGGCGGGCAACGGCGTTTTATCCGGGGCCGTGATGCGCCGCGTCTGCACATTCACCAAGGTCCAAATCATCGCCGCCTGTCCCAGCAGCGCGCCGGATTCATCCTGAAAACGAAAATAGCGCGGGCAGGTCATTCGGCTGTGGTCGCCAGGCCAGGTGGTCAGCGTAAAGGATTGGTCCAGCTGCGGCAACCGCTCCATTTTCACATGTGTGCGGCCTACCAGCCATACATACCCATGGCGCAACGTGTCCCGCCGCCCAACACCGATAGCGTCGGCGTGTTCTTCAGCAATGCACTGCATATAATCCAGCACGGCCGGCATTTTCATCCGGCCCGTACAGTCCAAATCCATTACATTGACTGCATACGTGCGCGTGTACGGTTCAATCCAAGCCACTGTTTATCGCTCCTTCCAAGGTCTCTATTTTCACACAAAAACGCCCTGTCAACAAACAAGGCGTTTTGGGCGGATGTGCTCTTATTCGGCATCTGTGCTGCCGTCCGAATGGATGAAAGCATCCAACTCTTCAGCCGTGATGCGCCAGATTTTTCCATTGATTTTGGTTCCCTTCAGCGAACCTTCCCGCAACCAGTTCCAAACCGTGTGCTTGCGAACTTTTAGGATTTCAGCAACTTCTTCGGGCGTGTAAAATGTTTCCATCTCTCTCTACCTCTTTCCTGTCATTTACGACGTTGGGAATTATGTTCAAAGCGCTGTCCATTGACATTTGCTCTGCTCAACAGTAGGATATCTGTTCAGGAGGATGTCCCATGATTATCGACTTTCATACCCACGCGTTCGCTCCGGCAGTCGCTGCGCATGCGCTGACTTCGCTCATGGAGCATTCGGGCATGCTGCCCTGCACCGACGGCACCGTAATGGGCCTTCAGCAGGCGATGCGCCGTGCTGGAGTAAACCACAGCGTCATTTTACCCATCGCAACCAAGGCCTCACAACATCAAGTCGTCAATGATTTTGCCCACGCCGTCAATCAGTTGGAGGGGATGACGGGTTTTGGTTCCGTCTACCCGCTCGCGCCAGACGCATTGGATACGCTGGACCGCATTGCCGCATTGGGCTTAAAAGGGATTAAGCTGCATCCCGAATATCAATCGTTTGACGTGGATGACCCCCGCGTGTTGCCCGTTTATGAAAAGGCCTCGCGCCTGGGGCTGATTACCGTGTTTCATTGCGGTGTGGATATCAGTTACGGCAGTGGTCCCGTCCGCACCACCCCTGAAAGAATGCACAATATTCTTGACTGCTTCTCTGCCCCCGTGGTCGCCTCGCACTTGGGCGGCTGGCTGCAATGGGGGGAGGTGCTTGAACACCTGGCCGGAACAGACATCTACCTGGATACAGCCTTCCTCTATGGACGGATTCCCCATCAACTTGCCGTACAAATTGTACAGAAGCACGATGCCAGACGCATTTTGTTCGGAAGCGATTCCCCCTGGAGCGAAATCGAACACGAACTGCATTTGGTTCGCTCCCTCAAATGTTCCCCCGAACGAGAAGCCGCCATTTTGGGCGGCAATGCCGCTCGCCTTTTGGGGCTTTCCACAGAAGACATGGCCGATAATTGAGACATGCTCTATTGTCAGAATACCCGTTTTTGCGAAAAAATCAAGTGCTTTTGTGCGCACTTTTCACATTTATATGGAGTTTTAGCAAAGTGTCATGTTTTTGACAAAATTTGCGCGTTTTTTGTTCGTGCTTGTTCCAATTTTTTGCCAAACAAGGCATATTTTTACTGACAGCACACAATCAAATGGGTGCATTTACACCCCCTTTTATCGAAAGCTCCGACGGCCGCAAACCATGATGCAAGCGTCTGACTTTGTCTGCCATCTCCGCTGCTCTTTAATATGTCCCGCGCCGTGTATCCCCCTATGGTCATCAATGCCGCTGTTTGAACGAATAAAGGCGGCATGTTTGGGGATGGGGCCTCTCTCCTTTTTCAAATCGCTGGATGCATGGGGCATTCATGCCGCGGCGAGCATGTCGGGAGTGATAATACACCGCAAAACAGCCATGGGGCCGCATCAATTCCGATATAGCAGGCATGACTTTTTAGAAGAAACGCCGGCATGCATGCGTTGGTCTCTCCAACGGGAATCGTAGCATAGCATGCGGCGGCCTGATAGCGCACAATCTGTGTACACATCAATTTTCTACTGATAGAAGGGGGCACCGCCCTACTTTCGTAGGCTGAAATTTTCTTTCTGCCAAAATGATATTTGCTCTTTTTATCTTAATAGCCACAGTAAATATTTGCACATACCGCCCGCAGAGTGAGATGCAAACCTAACAAAAAACGCTGAAACCACCGAAGTTTCAGCGTTTTTTATGGCGGAGAAGGTGGGATTCGAACCCACGTGCCCTTGCGGACAACTCGATTTCGAGTTTTATCGCCGTCTGTTACTTACATGGTTTCTCCTGTCAGTTTCAGTCAGCCTTGTACGCCCGCAAATCCGCATGAAATCTGGGATTTTTGAAAAATCGCCCGAAAATACTGAGGAATCGCCCATCGGTTCCAATCCACGATTTTTCCGCTTTTGGAAAGAACTGCGGAAAGAACGG
>CAJFOS010000015.1 GCA_904397865.1 Candidatus Allochristensenella caecavium | reverse complement strand
CGAGCCCGTGAGGACTACCTGATTTCGAGTCAGGCCCGTTATGACCACTTCGATACCGCTCCCTATATGTTCAGCCGCCGTTTTTCTCCGCCTTTTTCCGATAGAAAAAGGCTTTGGAAAGAACTGACGGAAAGAACAGCGAATTATTCAGTTTTTCGAACCGGGTAAAACCCGCATGGCTACAAGGTTTTTGGTGGACGAAACGGACAGAACCCCGCAGGATTTCGAGTCGAGCTCGTTATGACCACTTCGATACTTCTCCAAGCGTCACATGCGGGGTTTATTTTAGCATAAGCATTTAAAAAATGCAATGGGTTCCTGCTTTCATATAGGAATAGCGATGGAAACCTCTTTTATGCGAAATGCTTTTTTAAAACATGGGTTTCCCTCTCCTCTTTTCCCTTGACAGCGTGCAAGCAGCGCAGTATTATAACAGCGTTATATAACATCGTTATATGGAGGACAAAGTGGACGACACCCTGCACACCCAACAGCGCATTTTACAGGCTGGCATGCAAGAATTCCTGCAAAAGGGGTTCCGCGCGGCATCGCTGCGCAATATCGTTCGAGAAGCGGGTGTGACCACCGGCGCTTTTTACGGCTATTACAAAAGCAAAGCGGCGCTGTTTGACGCCTTGGTGGGTGAACAGGCTCATGTGTTCCTAGGAAGATTCCGTCAGGCGCAGGATGCATTTGCTGAGCTCCCCCCTTCCGAACAGCCTGGGCAGATGGGGGAAATCTCCGGCCAGTGCATCGACTGGATGGTGGATTATATTTATGAACATTTCGATGCGTTCAAGCTGCTTCTCTGCTGCGCTGAGGGGACGGAATATGAGCATTTTGTAGATGAGATGGTGGAAATTGAAACCACAGCAACGCACGCGTTTATGGATGTATTGGCGGATATGGGGCATACGGTTCGGCCGATTGAACCGCAGCTGGAACATATCCTGGTCAGCGGTTTATTCAGTAGTTTTTTTGAAATCGTCATTCATGACATGCCTAAGGAACAATCCTTGCGGTATGTGCGGGAGCTGCGTGAATTTTATACCGCTGGATGGACCAAAATCATGGGGCTTTAAGCCCTATCCTTTTTCCCCCGCAGTTAGCAATAGCTAACATTGGAGTGTCCTTACAAGCCGCCTGCTTCGTGCGGGCTGCTTCTTATCATTTTTTCAAAGGAGGAGTCGATTTGAACAAACAATCCAACTTGTCCCGCCTACTGGCATATGCCGGCGGGCACAAGTATCTGACCATTGCGTCCTGGTTTCTTTCGGTAATCAGTGCGCTGATTGCGTTGGTGCCGTTCGTGTACATTTGGGCGCTGATTCGGGAAGTGCTAGAGGTCGCCCCTGCCTTTTCGCAGGCACAGAACCTGGCCCATTATGGCTGGATGGCCGTATTGTTTGCGGCGCTGGCACTGTTGATTTATGTCGCGGCGCTGATGTGTTCACATCTGAGCGCCTTTCGCATTGCGGCAAACATCCGCAGCCATGCTATGCATCACATCGCTACGCTCCCGCTCGGGTTTATGGCACAGTTTGGAAGCGGCAAGCTGCGTAAAATCGTCAATGAATCCAGCGCGGCTACAGAGACGTATCTGGCCCATCAGCTGCCGGACAAGGCGGGCGCCATTGCGACACCGCTGGGGCTGTTGGCGATGTTGTTCCTCTTTGATTGGCGGTTGGGGCTGCTGAGTCTGCTGCCGGTAGTGCTTGCGTTTTTGATTATGGCCAGCATGACGGGTGCAAAAATGCAGCAGAAAATGAAAGAATATCAAAACGCCCTGGATGACATGTCCAACGAAGCGGTGGAATATGTGCGTGGCGTGCCGGTGGTAAAGACATTCGGGCAGACGGTGTTTTCCTTCAAACGTTTTAAGGACTCCATTGACCGGTATGGAAAATGGGTCATTGCATATACCAAACAGCTGCGTTTGCCTATGATGTTTTATACAACGGCGGTCAACAGTGTGTTTGCTTTTCTAATCGCGGCGGCACTGTTGTTTACACAGAACGGCGTGAGCAGCACATTTCTGTTGAATTTGATTTTCTACATCATCATCACGCCGATTATCACCATCACTTTGACAAAAATCATGTTCCAGAGTGAAAACGCGATGATTGTTGCAGATGCCCTGGAACGCATTGACAGCGTACTGTGTGTCCAGCCGCTTGTACAGACGAAAGAATCGGCCCGGCCGGTGGATTCATCGGTGGAACTCAAAGGCGTGTGCTACAGTTACGATGGAAAAACGGATGCGCTACATGACGTATCCCTGCGCATCGATGCGGGGAAAACGGTGGCGTTTGTTGGGCCGTCCGGCGGCGGCAAGACGACGCTGGCCAACGTGATTGCCCGGTTTTTTGACGTCCAGCAGGGCCAAGTGTGCGTCGGCGGGGTGGATGTACGGAACATTCCCAAGCAGCAATTGATGCATGCGGTGTCCTTTGTTTTTCAAAACAGCAAACTGCTGAAAACATCCATTCTGGAAAATGTGCGGCTGGGCAAGCCTCAAGCCACGCGAGAGGAAGTGATGCGGGCCCTGGAAGCCGCCCAATGTATGGACATCATCGAAAAACTGCCGCAGGGGGTGGACACGGTTATCGGCGCAAAGGGGGTCTATCTCTCTGGCGGTGAACAGCAGCGCATTGCCATCGCGCGGGTGATGCTGAAAAATGCACCCATCATCATCCTGGATGAAGCCACCGCATTCGCCGACCCGGATAATGAAATCCGCGTACAGCAGGCTTTTTCGGAATTGGCCAAAGGAAAGACCGTTATCATGATTGCCCACCGCTTGTCTACAGTGGTGAAAGCGGATGAAATTTTTGTATTGAAGGAAGGACAGATTGTCCAGCATGGCACCCATGCCGCCCTGTCCGAACAGGAGGGGCTGTACCGTTCCATGTGGGAAAACTACCAGACCTCCGTACAATGGAAGGTTGGAAAGGAGGCTGCGGTATGATGGAAAAACTGCAGCATACATTCGCGCTCTCCCGCCAGGGGGCCGTGGATTTAATCAAGGGTTGTATTGCGTGTATTTTCTCCAACATCGTGCTGATGCTGCCGGTGGGGCTTTTGTACTGGCTGGTCGGCGACCTGATGGGCGGCGGCGTACCGGACGCCAAATTGCCCCTATACGGTGTCGGATGCGTGGTGTGCCTGGCGCTTATATTTATTACCACCTGGTTCCAATATAATGCGACATATTTCGCCACGTATGTAGAAAGCGGCGTACGCCGCATTTCGCTGGCGGAAAAACTGCGTAAACTTCCGCTCTCGTTTTTTGGCAAAAAGGATTTGGCGGACTTGACCAGCACCATCATGGCGGACTGTACTTTCCTTGAACAAAGCTTTTCGCACTTTATTCCGGAACTGATGGGCGCCATCTTTTCCACGGTGCTTGTATGCATAGGCCTGTTTTGTTTTGACTGGCGGATGGCGTTGGCCGCCGTCTGGGTGGTGCCGGTGTCCTTTGCCATCGTCGCACTGACATTCCGCGCACAGCAGGCGCTCAGCCGGCGGCAGATGTCGGCAAAAATGGCTTGTGCAGACGGCATCCAGGAATGCCTGGAAACCATGCAGGATTTAAAAGCCAACAATGCGGAGGCCACCTATCTCAAAGGGTTGGACCAAAAAATCAAAGCGGTAGAAAAACGGGCGATTATTTCGGAACTGGGTACGGCGGTATTCGTCGTCTCTGCACAGCTGATTCTCAAACTCGGCATTGCAACGGTAGCTCTGACGGGCGCAGTGCTGCTGGCGAATGGTTCGCTGGATGTACTGACATTCTTCATGTTCCTCTTGGTTGCTTCACGGCTATATGACCCATTGCAAACGGCGCTGCAAAACCTGGCCGCCATCATTGCAACGCGCACCAACGTGGCGCGCATGAATGAAATCCTCGATCATCCCGTCCAGGAAGGAAGCACAACGCTGACCAACCAAGGGTGCGATATCGTATTCGACCACGTCGGATTTGCTTACAACGAGAAGGAAGTCGTGCTCAAGGATGTATCCTTTACTGCCAAGCAGGGGGAGGTAACAGCGCTGGTCGGCCCTTCGGGCGGCGGCAAGACGACGGTTTCACGCCTGGCTTCCCGTTTTTGGGACGCCAAGCAAGGAACGGTCACTGTCGGCGGTATGGATGTATCCAAAATCGACCCGGAAACGCTGCTCTCACTGTACTCCATCGTCTTCCAGGATGTGACGCTGTTTAACAACACCATCTTGGAAAACATCCGCATCGGAAGAAAGGGCGCGACGGATGAGGAGGTATTGGAAGCGGCCCGCTTGGCCAACTGCGATGAATTCGCTGAAAAGCTCCCTGATGGCTGGCATAGCCTGATTGGAGAAAACGGATGCGAGCTTTCCGGCGGCGAACGGCAGCGCATTTCCATCGCACGGGCCTTTCTCAAGGATGCGCCCATCATCCTGCTGGACGAAGCCACCGCTTCGTTGGACGTGGAAAACGAAACGCTGATTCAATCGGCTCTGTCACGGTTGATTGCAAACAAAACCGTGCTGGTCATTGCGCACCGGATGCGGACGGTCGCCGGAGCCGACCAGATTGTGGTGCTGGCCAATGGAACAGTGGCCGAACATGGAACGCCGGCGGAACTGATGCGCAAAGACGGTATTTACCGGCACATGGTTACATTGCAGACAGAAAGCCAGAACTGGGTACTTTCTGCGGAATAGTTCCCTGCCCTGGCATGTTAAAAGGCGGCTGTTTACACGGCCGTCTTTTTGATATTCGGCGGGAATATATAAGGATTGTATAAAGAGGCAGGCTATGCTATAATGCAACGCGCTTGAAGGAGTATGTGTGCACGGCTGCACGCATGCTCCTTCTCTTTGCCGTGGGACACAGGCGGCTAAAAGTGGGGGATTGGAAGATGCACATGGAAAACGACCTGGGGCGTGACCCTATTCGTCGGCTGGTGTGGCGCATTGCGCTGCCAAGCATGTTTGCACAATTTGTCAGCGTATTGTATAGCATCGTCGACCGTATGTACATCGGCCATATCGCAGGCGTAGGAGGTCTGGCGCTGGCGGGCGTGGGTACCTGCGGGCCGATTGTGACGATGATTGGCTCCGTCGCATCCTGGGTGGGCATTGGCGGCGCGCCGCTGATGAGCATGCGCATGGGGGAAGGCCGCGCTGACCAGGCACGGCAGATACTGGCCAACTGTTTTTTATTGCTGAGCGCCGGCTCGGTGCTGCTGATGGCCTTTGCCTTCCCTTTGCGCACGCCGATGCTGCATGCATTTGGCACCAGTGCGGCCACATTTGGTTATGCGCATACCTATTTGTCCGTCTATTTGCTCGGCACTCCATTCGCCCTTTTGGCCACGGGAATGAACCAGTTTATCATCTGCCAGGGGTTTGCCAATAAAGGAATGCAGTCCGTATTGCTGGGCGCAGTGCTCAATATTTTGCTGGACCCGCTATTCATCTTCACCTTCGGCATGGGCGTGGCCGGCGCAGCGCTGGCCACGGTGCTCTCCCAGATGGGGAGTTGCGCGTTTGTGCTGTGGTTCCTGTTCGGCAAGCGGGTGCCCATTCGCATCACCTTTGGGGCATATTGCTGGCGGTGGATACGCCGGATTTTAACCACCGGCTTTACACCTTTTCTCATTATCGCTATTGATAACGTGATGATTATTGCCATGAATGCAGTGCTGCAACGTTACGGCGGCCCTGGCCAAGGCGATATTCTAATTACCTGTGCAACGATTGCGCAGAGCTTCATGTTGGTGGTGACCATGCCGCTGGGCGGCATCAGCGGCGGTACACAGAGCATCCTGGGATACAATTACGGCGCCTGCCGGGTGGACCGCGTCCGTCAGGCGCAACGGACTATCTTTGGCCTGTGTATCGGCTACACAGCGGTGATGTTCCTGCTGGCGCACCTGGCAGGCCCGCTGTTCATCCGCTTGTTTACACAGGACACCGCTCTCGCCGCGCTGGCGCAGCGGGCCATCAGCATCTGCACGCTGGCAATCATTCCGCTGGGGGCGCAGTACGAAATTGTCGACGGGTTTACCGCCATCGGCATGGTGCGCTTTGCGCTTCCGCTTTCCTTTTTCCGCAAGCTGGTCTATTTCATCGCCCTGTTCTGGCTACCAGCCGGCCTCGGCGCGCCCGCTGCTTTTTATGCTGAACCCATTTCCGACCTTTTGGGGCCGGCGGTTTCCATCTGGATTTATGCCGTCGCCATGAAAAAGGTGCTGTTTCGGCGGCTGGAAATGCGGGGTAATATTCCACGGCAGCAGGAGCCGCATAACAACGGCGGAGATTGAAAGAAATCGTATATACGCATAGAGGCGCCAAGCGTACACCCGCCTGTTTGAGCCGGACCCTTACCCTGCAAAGACAACCGAAAGCGGGCGAAAGATTGGCGTGCGCAGCCTATGGCCCTTGACGAGCGGATGTGAAACGGGCCACAATAGAAAAAAGCAAACCAGATAAGGAGGCTGAAGCATGGACGTTTGTGTATTGGGCAGTTTTGCCGTTGATTTGATGAGCGTTACCCCGCAACTTCCGCTTCCGGGGGAGACGGTGCTGGGGCAATCCTTCCATATGGGCGCGGGCGGAAAGGGGTCCAATCAGGCCATTGCGGCACATAAGGCTGGCGCACAGGTGCAGTTGATTACCAAAACCGGCCGGGATACCTTTGCCGGTTTTGCACGGAGCACTTATGCGGCGCTTGGAATGGACACCACCTATGTATATCAAGACGAACACGCGGCCACAGGCACGGCACTTATTTTGGTGCAGGCCGGGAGCGGACAAAACAGCATCGTCGTCAACCCGGGTGCGTGCATGCACCTGCAAGCGCAGGAAGTGGAGCGTGCGGCAAGTGTAATTCAAAGCGCCCGCGTGTTTCTCACGCAACTGGAGACCAATCTGCCGCCCGTTTGGCAGGCGCTTGCGTTGGCACGGGCCAAGGGAATACCCACGATACTCAATCCCGCTCCGTTCCAGCCATTGGACGATGCAATTTTGCAACAGGTGGACTGGCTGACGCCCAACGAAACGGAGGCCGGTCTGTTATGTGGCTTTCCCGTGTGCCAGGTTGAGCAGGCGCGGCGCGCGGCCGAGGCGCTGCGGGCCAGAGGCGTGGCGCACGTTGTCATTACGTTGGGGGAAAAGGGGCTATTTTATGCGGACGCACAGCAGGCGGTTCATTTGCCAGCCGCCTATGCCGGACCGGCCATCGACACCACCGGCGCAGGCGACTGCCTGAACGGCGCTTTGGCCTGTGCGCTGAGCCAAGGCTGCACCCCGCTTGAAGCCTGTCGATTTGCCAACGCCGCAGCCGCGCTGTGCGTGACGCGTATGGGAGCGGCGGCGTCCATGCCCTCGCGCGAACAAATTGAAAGGCAGCTGCAGCTATGAATGAACAAACGCTTCCCTCTTTTCTGCAGGAACAGCGTGTCGTACGCTGTTCCACCGGCCGCGACGGGCAACTGACGTTGTTTTTTGGCCCGCAAATTACGATTGAGACATGTCAGGGCACATTTCACGACGTCAGCCAGTGGGTACTGACGCTGTTCCCGCCTATCCAGTACGTGCCAACTGAGGGGTGTTTGCCTGCGCCAGGGTGCATATTGCAGGGCGTTACGAAAACAGAGGCGGGACTTCTCTGGCAATTTTCCACCGGCGGATGTTGTATACAGCGCTGGCAGCCCAGCCTTCCGCTTCCCTTTTCCCTTGCATACCACGACCCTAACGGAACAAACGTTGTTTCTTCGGCGGCGATTGACGCCGGATAAACCGGGAGGCCATCTGCGCAAAAGCGGCCCTGGCTGCAAAACCACACCGTAAAAAAGGGCAACAAAAAAGGAGCCTGTGGGAGCTCCTTTTTTGTTGTACAGCCACGCTGTACGAAACTTTTTTATAACAGCAGGCGCGAGGGAGCGAGCCTGTTGTTGGCATGTAAGAGACCGTTCTCCAGATTAGCTCTGGCTAATCTGGAGGTATGATAGCACTTTTTGTCAAAGAATGCAATAGAAATCTCTAAAAATTTTTATCTTGTTACCCGCAAAAATTTTGAGGGTTTCTAGGCATTGACAGCTAGACGTGGTTTCCTCTATACTCTAGATACACAATATATAGGGCCTCATGCAACTGACGGGTGATGTAGGTGCAACTACAGGGAAGCACGGGGCCGTCACAATGTCGACCGTCTGGGCAGCTTGGGTACGTGGAGGGTGTACAGGGCTGCTTTTTTTGTTGCAACAAAGCGGGACCTTCCGCCCGATAAGTTTTATCCCATTTTATTTCTAGGAGGTATGTATCATGGAACAACGCGCATGGACGCAATTCAAGCCCGGCCGCTGGCAAGAGGAAATCAACGTACGCGATTTCATCCAAAACAACTATACGCTATATACCGGCGACGCATCCTTTTTGGCAGACGCGACCGAACGCACCAAACAGCTCAATGCCAAGCTGGAAAACCTGTTTGCGCTGGAACGTGCATTCGGCGGCGTGCTGGATGTGGACACGCAAACGGTTTCTACCTTGACCAATTATGCACCCGGTTATCTGGACAAGGAGAATGAGCTTATCGTCGGCTTGCAGACCAGCCGTCCGCTGCAGCGCGGCGTATGTCCGTTTGGCGGAATGCGTATGGCGGAACAGGCGTGCGAAGCATATGGCTATGAACTTTCGCAAAAAATCCGCGATGAATTCCGCTATCGCAAGACGCATAACCAGGGCGTGTTTGACGCCTATACTGACGAGATGCGCAAGGCACGCAAAGCCGGGCTTTTGACCGGCCTGCCGGATGCCTATGGCCGCGGGCGTATCATCGGTGATTACCGCCGCGTAGCACTCTATGGCGTAGACAGGCTGATTGCAGATAAGAAGGAGCAGAAGCGCAGCCTGGCCAACAACCTAATGGACACGGAAAACATCCGCCGGCTGGAGGAAATCGCCGACCAGATTGGCGCGCTGGAAGAATTGAAAGTGATGGGCCAGCAATACGGCTTTGACATCAGCCGGCCAGCAGAAACGGCACAGGAAGCCATTCAGTGGACATACTTCGGTTACCTGGCGGCCATCAAAGAACAAAACGGGGCGGCGATGAGTCTGGGCCGCACGAGCACGTTTTTGGATATTTATTTGCAGCGTGATATTGACAACGGCGTGCTGGATGAAACCGGCGCGCAGGAATTGATGGATCATTTCATCATGAAACTGCGCATGGCGCGTCTGCTGCGCACGCCGGATTACAATGAATTGTTCGGCGGAGACCCGATGTGGATTACGGAAAGCGTGGGCGGCATCGGCGAAAACGGCGTGCCGCTGGTGACGAAAAACTCGTTCCGTGTGCTGAACACGCTCTATACCCTGGGCAGCAGTGCCGAACCCAACCTGACGGTGCTCTGGAGTGAACAGCTGCCGGAAGGCTTCAAGCAGTTCTGCGCCAAGGTTTCCATCGATACGGATTCGATTCAATATGAAAATGACGATTTGATGCGCCCCATTTATGGGGATGATTACGCCATCGCATGCTGTGTTTCTGCGATGCAGGTAGGCAAGCAGATGCAGTTCTTCGGCGCGCGGTGCAACCTGCCCAAACTGTTGCTGCTGGCTATCAATGGCGGTTACGACCACACCAGCGGCATCCATATCGGCCCGCAGATGGAACCCATGCAGGGTGACGTACTGGATTATGACACCGTGATGGACCGGTGGCTGGTCTATAAGGATTGGCTGTGCAACCTGTATGTTAACACGATGAACGTGATTCACTACATGCACGACAAATACGCATATGAAAAAATCCAGATGGCGCTGCATGACCGCGATGTAGTCCGGTTCATGGCGTTTGGCGTGGCGGGGCTTTCGGTCATTACGGATTCGCTCAGCGCTATCAAATATGCAACGGTGCGGCCGCTGCGCAATGAGGAAGGCTACATCACGGAATTCGATACTCAAGGCGAATTCCCCATGTATGGTAACGACGACGACCGGGCGGACAGCATCGGTGCGGCGATTTTGCACATGGTTTCCGAACAGCTGAAAAAAACGCCGACGTACCGCAATGCGGTGCACACGCTTTCGGTCTTGACAATTACCAGCAACGTCATGTATGGCAAAAAAACAGGGGCAACGCCGGACGGACGGCCCAAGAGCGCGCCGTATGCGCCAGGCGCCAACCCGATGCATAACCGCGATAAGAGCGGTGCGCTCGCTTCGCTTAACTCCGTTGCCAAACTCAGCTACGGCGATTGCCGCGACGGTATCTCCAACACCTTCTCGATTACCCCGCAGACGCTGGGCCATCAGGAGCAAGAGCGGGTGGACAATCTGGTAAGCATCTTGGGCGGCTATTTCCAAAACGGCGCACACCACATCAATGTCAACGTGCTCAACCGTGAAAAACTGGTGCAAGCGTATGAAGACCCGAGCATGTATCCAAATTTGACCATTCGTGTTTCCGGATACGCCGTCAACTTCCACAAGCTGAACAAAGCGCAGCAACGGGAAGTCATTAGCCGGACGTTCCACGAATCGATGTAACGATGTAAACAACGCCATTACGCTTGGAAAACCGTACCTTTGTGTACGGTTTTCCCTTCTTCTGCTATAATCAGAACGGCCGACACGCCAAATGCTTTTTCGCACAAACGATGGCATGTATAAAGGCTATCCGTCATCGGCCGCCATTTTATGATGAAAAGGGGATTTTTCCATGACCGGACGCATTCATTCCATTCAGACGCTGGGCACGCTGGACGGCCCGGGCGTGCGGTTTGTGCTGTTTATGCAGGGCTGCCCGCTGCGGTGCGCATACTGCCACAATCCGGACACTTGGGACCCCGCCGGCGGACAAATCATCACCGCGGAAGAAGCGCTGCAGAAAGCGTTGCGGTATAAAAATTATTTTGGCAAGGACGGCGGGGTGACCGTCACGGGCGGTGAAGCGTTGCTGCAGGCGGATTTTGTGCGCGCCTTTTTTGCGCTTTGCCATGCCAATGGGCTGCATACGGCGCTGGATACCAGCGGGTGTATATGGAACGAAGCCGTCGCAGCATTGCTGGAAGAAACCGATTTATGCCTGCTGGATATTAAAATGACCAATGAAGCTGATTATCGGCGTTATACAGGCGCTTCGCTGGAAAAGGTGATGGCGTTTCTGGCACAGCTGCAGGCGCGGTCGATTCCCACTTGGGTTCGTCAGGTGATAGTTCCGACCATCAACGATACGGAGGAGAATATCGAACAGCTGAACGAGTGGATTGCCCCCTATCCGTGTATCGAGCGAGTGGAATTGCTGGCGTTTCATAAATTATGTGTGGGTAAATACGAGGCGCTCGGACAACCTTTTCCTTTCGGCCATCTGGAAGCGGCCAAACCGGAGCAGGTCGCAGCGTTGCAGGAAAAAGTGCGTCTGCCGCGGCGCGAGGATGCACAGGCGATGGGGCCGCATTTCTGATGGAGCTGCTTTTGCTTCCTTCCCTGCTCTCATCGGCTGCATCCAATGAATTTACGATGTTCACCGACGGCGCTGGATACGGCAAACGGATGGCCGGGCCATTCCCAGGCATTGGTGTGCCGCCGATGAACTGGCGACCGTTGTCTTGTTGACGGGGCTTGTCCTCCGCTTTCGCCGCCCGTATCGGATGCCAAACCGCTGCGACGGCGGCATAGTCTTGCAGCACCATTCATCCAGTACAGTTCGTTATTCTTCAGGCGGCGTAGAATGCGCCGCCTTGTTTTTTATTCGCTACATTTATACAATAAGGAACGTGATGGAAAGGAGCGAAGGAAGTTGAAAACGGGGATGGTACTCGAAGGCGGCGGGATGCGCGGCATCTACACCGTGGGTGTGCTGGACGTGTGGATGGAGCAGGCGTACTGGCCGGATTATGTGATTGGCGTTTCGGCGGGCGCCTCCAACAGTGCGTCATACATATCCCGGCAAAAGGGGCGCGGTCTGCGGACAAACATCGATTATCTGAATGACAAGCGTTATTTAAGCCTGTCCAACTGGCGGCGGCATCGTTCCCTGTTTGGAATGGATTTCCTGTTTTCCGAAATCCCTAAGAAGCTGGACCCATTTGATTCTTCTGCATTTTTCGCCAACCCCTGCGCTTATACCGTCGGCGTGACAAACGTACAGACCGGGCGGGCAGAGTATTTTGGCAAAGAGGCCATGCGGCAAGATAATACCATTCTGGCGGCATCGTGTTCGATTCCAGTTCTTTCGCCGCCGGTGGCGTTTGGAGGCCAACTGTATTGCGATGGCGGCACGGCCGACCCGATTCCCTTCCGCAAAGCGCTGGCAGATGGATGCGAACGGCTGATTGTCGTGCTGACGCGCCATCGTGGTTACCGCAAACCACCACAGCGCTTCCGCCCCATTTACCGGCGGGCGCTGCGTGCTTATCCGGCGTTAGTGGACACACTTGAACACCGGCATGTGCGCTACAACCAAACGCTGGACGCGCTGGCGGCGTTGGAGGCTGAAGGGCGCGCCATCGTCATTGCGCCGCAGTCGCCGTTGCCCGGCAGCACCTTTGAAAAAAAGAGGGAGACGCTGCTGGCCATCTATCAACAAGGGCGGGCAGATGCATGGGCCGCTTGGCCGCGCATCAAACAATGGCAGATGGAAGAGCACCGGTGACGGAGGCTCTTTTTTCTTGGACATCCGGCAGGGTTTGTATATGTACAATGGTTTTTATCCATTTTAAACTACAGGAAATAAAGAAAATGGTGGATTTTATGCTGCTTTTTGACATAATTGCAAAAAAAGTGGCGGATATAATCAAAGCATTCTAGCAAGGAACGAATGGAACAAAAAGGGGCGCTTTTCCATGAATGATGTAAAAACACCGAAAAAACCGCTCATCTATTACTACTGTATCGCGTTGTTGGTGCTGTTTGTGCTCAATGCATTTGTCTTTCCTATGTTCGGCAGCCGCGTGATGGAGGTCGACTACGGCACTTTCCTGGACCGGTTGGAGGCCGGCCAGGTTCAGCAGGTGGAAGTACAGGAAAACCAAATTGCCTTCACCGCTGCTGATGAAAGCGGCAAGGTAGCCACTTATATCACCGGAAAGATGGATGACCCGGACCTGGTCACCCGGCTACGCGACGCCAAGGTTCGCTTCAGCCAGGATATCGTACAGGAAAATTCGCCGCTGGTGACGATTTTGCTATGGTGGATTCTGCCCATCCTGCTCATGGCGCTGCTGGGACAATGGTTGGCCAAATCCCTGCAGAAAAAGATGGGCGGCGGTATGGGCAATGCAATGATGTTTGGCAAGAGCAATGCCAAAGTATATGTCGCGGCGCAGACGGGCAAAACCTTTGCCGATGTGGCGGGAGAGGATGAGGCCAAAGAAGCGCTGACAGAAATCGTTGACTTTTTGCACGACCCGCAGAAGTATAGCGAAATCGGCGCACGCCTGCCAAAAGGCGCGCTGCTGGTCGGCCCGCCTGGTACCGGCAAAACGCTACTGGCCCAGGCGGTGGCAGGGGAAGCGAAGGTGCCTTTTTTCTCCATTTCGGGTTCGGAATTTGTGGAGATGTTCGTTGGCATGGGCGCGGCGCGGGTGCGTGATTTGTTCAGCCAGGCGCAGGAAAAAGCGCCTTGTATCGTCTTTATCGATGAAATCGACGCCATTGGCAAAAAGCGCGATACGATGGGCATTGGCGGCAATGACGAGCGTGAGCAAACGCTCAATCAGCTGCTGACGGAGATGGACGGCTTTGACAGCAGCAAGGGCGTGGTCATCCTGGCTGCCACCAATCGACCGGAAACGCTGGATAAGGCGTTGTTGCGCCCTGGCCGTTTTGACCGCCGCATTCCAGTGGAATTGCCGGATTTGAAAGGCCGAGAGGCGATTTTGCGCGTGCATGCCAAGCAAATCAAAATGCAGGAGCCCATTGACTGGAATGCACTGGCGCGCGCGACAGCCGGCGCCTCCGGAGCGGAATTGGCCAATATCATCAATGAAGCGGCTCTGTTGGCCGTACGCAACGGGCGCAAGACCGTACAGCAGCAGGATTTGGAAGAAGCCATTGAAACGGTCATTGCGGGTTACCAGCGCAAAGGGGCGGTCGTCTCTGCGGAAGAAAAGCGCATCGTGGCGTATCACGAAATCGGTCATGCGCTGGTTGCAGCACTGCAGACGGATTCAGCACCGGTACATAAAATCACTATCATCCCCCGCACGTCCGGCGCGTTGGGTTACACCATGCAGCTGGAGGAGGGGGAAAAGCTGTTGATGACCAAACAGGAAGCACTGAATAAAATTGCCACGCTTACCGGCGGCCGAGCTGCGGAAGAATTGATGTTCCCTTCCTTTACCACCGGGGCGAGCAATGATATTGAACAGGCTACCAAGTTGGCCCGCGCGATGGTGACGCGTTACGGCATGTCGGATGATTTTGACATGATGGCATTGGAAACGGTGAATAACCCTTATTTGGGCGGAGATACAACGCTGGCCTGCTCGGCGGATACGGCGGCCAAGGTTGACCGCCAGGTGTTGAACATCATCCAGGCACAACATCAGAAGGCCCGGCAGATTTTAAGTGAAAACATGCCGGCCCTGCACGCGCTGGCCCAGGCATTGCTGGAAAAGGAAACCATTACGGGCGATGAATTCATGGAACTGCTGGGCCGGGTGCAGGCCGAACCGATGTAAATAAGGATAAAAAAGAAGCGGAAAACAGCCGCTTCTTTTTTTATTATGCTTGTCCATATGTACAAATCAGCGCGCCAGCCCAGGCAATCAACTGTTGATAAGCGGAATCCACCTGTTCAGCCGGCAAGAACGGCAGTCGTTCTTTTTCCAGGCAGGTTTGTAGAATCGAGCGGTCCTCTCCTGCAAGGACGTCCAGCAGCGCGCGTTTGGTGGATACATATCGGCCGGTTTGCAGAAAAACGTGTGCTTGCAGAAGAAAAAAGGACGTCTTGTACAACGCGGCCAGCGCCGGAGCCGGCTCATCAAACACATAGCTGTGGCAGGCCGCATGATAGAGATTACAGGCGCCGATGTGGATAGCCTGCCGGATATCCTGATACGTAAAGAGCTTTTGCAGGCTCTGTATATCGCCGTAAAGTGGCCGGGTGTCATAATAGAACTGAAACAAATCCGAACGAATCCAGTGCTGCAGTTCCTGCTGCCCCGCCAAAAAGCCGCAGGCACGTACCGGCGGCAGGGTGTTCAGTAAATCGCGGTATATCTTTAAGTCCGACACGTGCAAATCATCCAAAATCACGACTAAATCAACATCGCTGTCCGCTTCGGCCTCGCCGCGCTGATGGCTTCCTTGCAGGCCTGCAAACAATAGGCGGTGTTGAAAACAATCCTGGCATGCCTGCAGCCACGACTGCAACCAGGGAACCAGTTCTTCTGTGGTCATGAAGAATCCCTCCTTTTCCTGTGTTGCTATTATACCGAATCCGGTGAAAAAAGAAAGGACAGGCCGCTCCTTAGCAGAAAGAAAGGGATTTTGGATAAAACGCGGGGTTTGTCTAAAATCCACGAAAAAGCCATTGCCTTATACAGACAGATGTGGCAAAATTATGGCAAAGTGTATAAAGATTTTATAAAGATTGGCCCGTCATGCCGGCCATAACGGCAGGCAGGTCAAGTGGAGGACACACAGATGCGGGTCATCATCGTAGGCGACGGCAAGGTCGGCCGTACGCTGGCCAAACAGCTTTCCGCTGAACGCCACGACATTGTGGTCATCGACCAGCGCGCCCATGTGTTGCGCGATTCGATAAATACACTGGATGTAATCGGCATCCAGGGCAATGGGGCCAGCTACGACGTGCTTGCGCAAGCAGACGTGGCGCATGCGGACCTGGTGATTGCCGTCACATCAACGGATGAATTGAACATCCTTTGCTGCATGCTGGCGCGCAAGATGGGGGCGCGGCACACCATTGCACGCGTACGGAACCCCGAATATGCCAAACCGCTTTTTTTCCTCAAGGAAGAACTGGGACTGAGCATGTATATCAATCCGGAACGTGCGGCAGCGATGGAGATTTTCCGCATTTTACAGTTCTCGGTTGCCAGCCGGGTGGATACTTTTGCCAAGGGGCGGGTGGAGCTGGTGGAATTCAAGATAGCGGCGGACAGCCCTTTATGCGGGCGGCCGCTTTCTTCGCTTTCCCATCTGTACGGCGTCAAGGTACTGATATGCGCTGTGCAGCGCAACGGCCAAGTGTCGATTCCGGACGGCGATTTCGTCCTGCAGGCCGGGGACAAGGCACATATCACGGCCGGGCACAACGAATTGGTTCGTTTTTTCACAGCGGTAGGCATTTTGCAACAGAAGATAAAAAACGTGATGCTCATTGGCGGCAGCCGCATTGCCTATTATCTAGCGCAGCAACTGGCTGAATCCGGCATCCAGGTCAAAATTATCGATAATGACCCGCAACGCTGCGAACACCTGTGTGAAATCCTGCCGCACGCCACCATCATCCAGGGGGATGGCACCGATGAGGAACTGCTGCAGGAAGAGGGCATGGAAAACATGGATGCCTTCGTCACTCTGACGGGGATGGATGAGGAAAACATCATCGTTTCCATGTATGCCGTGAGCAAGGGCATCAAAAAGGTCATCGCAAAGGTGGACCGGCTTTCATTTTTGGATGTGCTGAACAACGCTAACCTGGACAGCTTGATTTCGCCCAAAGCAATTACGGCCAACCATATCATCCGCTACGTGCGTGCGATGCAAAATTCGCTGGGAAGCAGCGTGGAGACGCTTTATAAGCTGGTGCACGACGAGGTGGAGGCGCTGGAATTCCATGCCAGCGCAACATCGCGTGTGATTGGGGTGCCGCTGAAGGATTTGCGGCTGAAGGCGGGGCTGTTGGTGGCATGTATCATCCGTGGGCGCAAGGTGATGATTCCGCATGGTGAATCGGTCATTGAGGCTGACGACCACGTCTTGATTGTCACCTCAAATCGGCAATTACAGGATTTAAACGATATTTTGCAGTAAATGGATGGGGCGTTGGCATGAACTATCGAATGATGCTCTATATCATGGGGCGGATTATGCAGGTGGAAGCGCTGCTGTTGCTGATTCCGATGCTGGTGGCTGTGTTTTACCAGGAATCTGTGACGGCGTTTCTGGCCACCATCCTGCTGCTAGCTGCGATGGGTACGCTGATGACGCTGCACCCTCCGAAACGGCGTTCCTTTTATGCACGGGAGGGCTTTTTATCCGTCGCGCTGAGCTGGGTTGTTCTTTCATTCTGTGGCAGCCTTCCCTTCTTCTTCAGCGGCGCCATTACGTCGCTGGCGGATTGTTTTTTTGAAACGGTTTCCGGTTTCACAACCACAGGCGCATCCGTCCTGACCAACGTGGAGGCAATGGGCAAAGGGCTTTTATTTTGGCGCAGTTTCACACATTGGATTGGCGGTATGGGCGTGCTGGTGTTTGTGATGGCGGTCATTCCGCTGGCGGATGACCGCTCCATGCATCTGATGCGCGCGGAGGTCCCAGGCCCAACGGTGGGCAAACTGGTGCCCAAGGTGCGGCAAACAGCAGCCATTTTATATGGCATTTATCTGGCGATGAGCGCGCTGCAGGTCATTCTGTTGCTATGCGGTGGAATGCCGTTTTATGAAAGCCTGGTATATACGTTCGGCACAGCCGGCACTGGGGGGTTTGCGTTGACTTCGCAGGGGCTGGGGAGTTACAGCCCTTACATCCAGTGGGTCATCACAATCTTCATGGTTTTGTTTGGAATCAATTTCAACCTGTATTACTTTGTGTTGCTGCGCCGGTGGAAGGATGTATGGAAAAGCGAGGAACTGCGATGGTATTTACTGATTATCTTGGGGGCTATCGTATTGATTTCCGTGGATATCTATCCACGTGTGGGTCATATACACGATACGGTGCGCACCGCTGCTTTTCAAGTCAGTTCCATTATGACAACCACGGGATATGCCACGGCAGATTTTAACCTGTGGCCGGAATTTTCACGGTGTATACTGGTGCTGCTGATGTTCATCGGTGCATGTGCGGGTTCGACGGCAGGCGGGATTAAAATCTCCCGTTTAATACTGTTGTTCAGGATGGCGCGGCGGGATATCCACCGGCTGTTGCATCCCCGTTCGGTGCAGGCGCTGCGGCTGGAGCATAAGAACGTAGATGGGGAGACCATACGCGGCGCAATAACGTTCTTTATCCTGTATATCGTTCTCCTGCTTGTTTCTATCCTGCTGGTTTCCCTCAATGGGTACGATTTTACCAGCAATACGACGGCCGTCATCACCTGCCTGAACAATGTTGGCCCCGGCCTGGGAATGGTGGGACCGATGGGCAGTTTTGCCTCCTATTCCTGGTTCTCCAAGCTGGTGCTGAGTCTGGATATGCTATTTGGACGGCTGGAGATTTTTCCCATGATTTTATTGCTGTCCCCCTCCACCTGGAGGCGGAAATAAATCCCCATGGTTTCTGGACGCATATTTTACATGGGAATGCTTGTAGAAAAAGAATTCGCCATGGTAAAATACCAAAAATGCCAGAAGGGGCGAATGCGATGAAACAAGGCACCAAACGTGTTCTCTATGGGTTGTATCTGTTGCTTGCCATAGGCGTAGTGGCATGGATTGCGCTGCGCGACCCGCAGATGCAGCATTTGGGGCAAGCGATTGCACAGGTGAATCTGCGCTGGCTGTTTGGCGTATTTGGCTGCATGCTGCTGTTCTGGCTGCTGGATGCAGGCGTGCTGCATGCGCTGTTTCAATATGTACAGAAGAAATGCACCTGGCTGTATTCCATCAAGCTGGCGCTGATTGGCCTGTTCTATGGTGCGCTGACGCCTTGCCAGAGTGGTTCGCAGCCGGCGCAGCTGGTATATATGAAACGGGACGGCATGTCCGCAAGCATATCCACGCCTTTGTTGGCAAGCAAGTTTCTTCTGTGGCAAATTGCGGAGGGAACCATTGCAACGGTCACAATTCCCTTCTGTTGGAATTTTGTGCGCGCTATCAATCCCTATTTGCTGATTGTGCTGGTAATTGGCTATATCATCAATGCTGCAGCGATTGTGGCAGGTGTACTGGTCATCTGGAACCAGAATGCAGTGCGTAAGCTTTCGCATTTTGTGGTGCGCATCGGATTGAAAGTGCGCATTTTAAAGGACCAGACGCGATGGGAACAGGAAACCGAGCAATTTATCCAAAGCTACAAAAGCAGCATCGATTTGCTGTTTGCGCACAAAAAGACGGCTATCCTGTCGCTGGTATTAACATTTTTAGAGATTCTAACGTATTTCGGCGTCACATATTTCATCTATCTGGCGTGTACGGGCCATGCATTTTCGCTGGTGCGGATGCTGGAAATCATCTCCATTCAATCGGTGCTGACGATGTCGGTCACATTTATTCCCGTGCCCGGCGCTACCGGCGCTTCAGAAGGCGGATTTTATGTGTATTTTGCCTCTGTTTTTCCGGGCAGCATGATGTTTATCGGTATGATACTGTGGCGGCTAGCCACGTATTATATGAACCTGTTGGCAGGCGTAGTGATGTTGATTGTCGATGCACTGACTGGCAAACGCAAACCGTTTGCACCCGACCCGACACCCACACAGGAGGAATAGGTAACGGCTTGACGGAGCCTTGTCCAACGCGCTATGCTTTGGATAAGGCTTTTTATTTGCGGGAAGGAAGTGGAACGATGTTTTGTACGAATTGCGGGAACCCAGTGGGAGAAAATGCGCGTTTTTGTACCAAGTGTGGCCACCCGGTAAAAAAGGCACAGGCACAGCCAGCCCCGGTACAAACGCCGCCTATGAGCAGCGATGCCTTTGGCGCATATTTGCAGACCGTTTCGCTCCGACTGGGCGCGGGACAGTTTGTTCCCTCGCTGCAGGCGCAGCAATTTTATGAAGAAGAATTCAAAATTAAATGGGGCGCATCCAAAATGAAAAAATATGCGTTCGTATCTTATATGCCATTGGTGACAGCGGATTCAATGGTGGGGTATTCCAAACGCTGCATGCAATATGCGTTGGATAATTACAAAGGGTTGGCCCGCGGCATACAAAATGGCGTCGCTTCGTTTGCGGTGATGGCTGGCGAACAGATTGAACAAGGCGCGGTCGATTTTGTTCTGGCTTCGCCAGAAAAGCATTGGGCGGCGTTCGAAATGCCGGTTTTGGTAGACCTGGGTGCACGGCGCGTATTTTATTTCCAGGGGACACCGTTATGGGGCGCGCTGATGTGGAAGGATTTACGCGGCTTTGTTGCGCAGAACTTCGTGTTTTAATCGTTGCATCTTTTCCTGTTCCAAAGAAGAGGCAAAAGGCGGATACAGGTTGTATCCGCCTTTTTGTTTTCATTACAATACAGCCAGCGATAAGCATACAAATCAGACCCCGAGCCCAGCCCGTTGATTGCCTTTTGCCCGGTCTTAATGTCCCTTCTTACCGAATGTGTGCTAAGGACGCCCTTTCCATTTATGAAAATACTGGCACATCGAACGGCAGGTACGCCACAGCGCTTGAAGGCTGCGGCGGTGCGCACGATGCCAGGCGTGCGTCACCACGACATCCGGCAAATATACAGCAGAACTGATTTGATTGACTTCCCGTGTCAAATCCGCATCCTCAAAATAGAGGAAATATCGTTCGTCAAATCCACCGATTTGCTTAAACAAACAGGTGCGGATGCCCATAAAGCAGCCGGTGGCAAACTGGATGGGCGTGGGCTTGGATAAATCGACATCGCGCATTTCGTACAAGGCGGCCTGCTTGGCAAACGGGTGGCCGGGCAGATTGCGGGAAAGAATGGCGCGTATGGTAGGCAGTCGTTTGCCGAGCACTTGCGTCGTGCCGTCCGGAAAGCAAACATGCGGCGAAACCAACCCTACATCGGGATGGGCGCGCAGATACAGGGCCATTTGCGTAAGCACATCGCTCTGGATGGTGATGTCGGGATTGATGATAAAGTGGCATTCGGATGCCAGAAGGCCAAGCACGCGGTTGTGCCCGGCGCCAAAGCCATTGTTCGGGCCGGTGAGCAGCGTGATTTGCGGAAAGCGTGCGGCAATGCGTTCAGGTGTGCCGTCCGTAGACGCATTATCCACAACGAATAAATGCAAATCAGCCCCCTGGGTATGTTCCAAGAGGCTGGCGATGGTGTTTTCGACTTCGCCTGCGTTGTTATAAGTCACAATACAGGCGCTGACTTGCGGCCGATTCGTCATGGGCTCCCCTTCATGCCTGCACAAGGTCGTGGATGTAGCGCGCGAGCGCATCCTGCCAAGTGGGCAGGCGGTCAAACCCGGCGCGGTCAAGCGAGGCTTTGCTCAAGCGCGAATTGAGCGGGCGGGCCGCCTTGGCGCCGTATGCAGCAGTGGAAACCGGTGTGACCTGGATATCCGTCATGCCTGCCGTCTGGAAGATGGCGCAGGCGAATTCATACCAACTGCACAGATTTTCATTGGTGGCGTGATAGACGCCGTATTTATCCGTGACAATCATGTCGCACAAAAGGCGGGCCAAATCCCAAGTGTACGTGGGCGAACCAATCTGGTCATCCACGACGCTGGGGTGTTTGCCTTCCCGGCCCAGGCGCAGCATGGTTTTGATGAAGTTGTGACCATTGAGGCCAAAGACCCAGGATGTGCGGACGATAAAGTACTTTTTCAACAGCTTCTGTACTTCTTCCTCGCCCTGCAGCTTAGTAGCGCCATATATGCTCTTTGGGCCCTTGGGGTCGTCTACTTCAAACGGCGTATCCCCTTTGCCGTCAAAGACATAATCGGTGCTGATATACATCAAGCCGGCATCGACTGCCTGGGCCGCCTGCGCCATGTGGCGCGTGCCGAGTACGTTGACGGCATACGCTTTTTCCTTTTCCTCTTCGGCGCGGTCCACAGCCGTATAGGCGGCACAATGGACGATAGCCGTTGGCGCATATGCCTTTACGGCTTGCATCACCTGCTGCGCATCTGTGAGGTCAAAATCCTGAATATCCACACCTTTACAGGCAACGCCGCGCGCCTGCAGGTGCGCGATGACATCATGCCCAAGCTGGCCGTTGACGCCCGTGACTAAAATCTTCATCGGCTATCTCCTTTTAACGGTTCTGGTACATCTTTTCATAATAGTGTTGGTAATCCCCGCTGATGATATTCTCCCACCAGGCGCGGTTATTCAAATACCAATCAATGGTCTTTTGAATGCCGTCGTCAAACATGGTTTGCGGTTTCCAGCCCAGTTCAGTGGTAATCTTGGTGGGGTCAATGGCATAGCGCATATCGTGCCCCGGACGGTCGGTGACATAGGTAATCAGCGACTCCGGTTTGCCCAGGGCTTTGAGAATTGTTTTGACAACCTGCAGGTTCGTCCGTTCGTTATGGCCGCCGATGTTGTACACCTCGCCCACGCGGCCGTGATGGATAATCAAATCAATGGCGCTGCAGTGGTCTTCAACATACAGCCAGTCGCGCACATTTTCACCCTTGCCATACACCGGCAGGCTTTCATCCGCCAAGGCGCGTGAGATAATCAGCGGAATGAGTTTTTCCGGAAAATGGTACGGGCCGTAGTTATTGGAACAGCGCGAAATCGTCACCGGCAGGCCGAAGGTGCGATGATATGCCTGCACCAGCAAATCCGCCGAGGCCTTGGAAGCCGAATACGGCGAAGATGTGTGAATGGGTGTGGTCTCCGTAAAAAACAAATCCGTGCGGTCCAGCGGCAAATCGCCGTACACTTCGTCCGTAGAGACCTGATGATAACGTTCGATACCGTACTTGCGGCAGGCATCCATGAGCACCTGTGTGCCCAGGATATTGGTCTTCAAAAAGATTTCCGGATTTTCAATCGAACGGTCGACATGCGATTCTGCCGCAAAATTGACGACAATATCAAACTTTTCTTCTTCAAAAAGGGCGAAGATGGCGTCCCTATCCGCGATATCGGCTTTGACAAAGCGGAAATTCGGATTTTGCAGCGCTTGTTCCAGCGTGCTGAGGTTGCCGGCATAGGTCAGCGCATCGACGCAGACGATGCGGTCATCCGGATGGGTTTTGAGCATGTAATAGACAAAATTGCTGCCGATAAAACCGGCGCCGCCGGTGACAAGAATGGTCTTCATCAAAAACTCCTTACCCTTCATATACGAAGTTGCAGTCGCTGTCACAGAGCAGCGGCGCGTTCATATCCTTTTGCGAAAGAATCGGATTCGCTACGCCCCAGTTGACGCCGATGGACGGGTCGTCAAAACGGATGGAACGGTCGCACTCCGGTGCGTAGTAGGCATCCACCTTGTACTGCACTTCCACATCTTCGGTCAGCGTGACAAACCCATGGGCAAACCCCTTGGGCATGAACAGCTGACGCTTGTTTTCCGCCGAAAGTTCGACGCTGACCCATTTCAGATACGTCGGCGAACCTTTGCGGATATCCACCGCCACGTCCAGGATTTTTCCGCGCGTGCAGCGCAATAGCTTGGTCTGCGCCATGGGGTTCTGCTGGAAGTGCAGGCCGCGCAGCGTCCCCTTTTCCTTGGAATAGGACTGGTTGTCCTGCACAAAGGTAACGTCGATACCCAGGTCTTTGAGGGTGTTATACGCATAGGTTTCGGTAAACCAGCCGCGATGGTCGCCAAAGACTTTGGGTTCCAAAATGACAACGCCGGGAATATCGGTTTTTATCAGTTCCATTTCTCTCGCTTCTTTCGTCGTATTTTCGTTTTGGATTATTTAATATCTGATTTTATCTTCCGCGACGGCCTTGAGATGCTGGCCATACGGAGATTTTCCATATAAAGCGGCGGCCTCCAGCAGGCCCTCCTTGCTCAGCCAGCCATGCCGGTAGGCAATCTCCTCCGGTGCGGAAATCTTAATGCCCTGCCGCTTTTCAATCACACGCACAAAGTCCGATGCATCGAGCAGCGAATCCATCGTGCCGGTATCCAGCCAGGCATAACCGCGCCCCATGAGCTGGACATCCAGCAGGCCTTTTTGCAGATATACATTGTTCAAATCCGTAATTTCCAATTCCCCGCGGGCGGAGGGCTTTTGCTGTTTGGCGTAGCCCGCTACATGACCATCGTAAAAATATAGCCCTGTCACCGCATAGTTGGATTTGGGCCGGGCCGGTTTTTCTTCCAAACTCAGCGCTTTGCCGGTTTCATCGAACTCCACCACGCCGAAGCGCTCCGGGTCTTCTACATAATAACCAAAGACGGTGGCGCGGCCATTCTGTTCCGCATTGGCCACGGCCTTCTGCAGGATGGGCCCCATGCCGTTGCCATAGAAGATATTGTCACCCAAAATCATGGCGCACGGTTCGCCCGCGATAAATTCCTCGCCCAGGATAAAAGCCTGTGCCAGGCCGTCCGGCGAAGGCTGCACCTTGTAGCTGAGCTGAATGCCGTAGCGGCTGCCATCGCCCAAAAGACGCTCAAAATTGGGCAGGTCCGTCGGGGTGGAAATAATCAGGATATCCCGAATGCCGGCCAGCATCAGCGTGCTGAGCGGGTAATAAATCATGGGTTTGTCATACACGGGAAGCAGTTGCTTGCTGGTGGTGATGGTCAACGGATAAAGCCGCGTGCCGCTTCCGCCAGCCAAGATGATTCCTTTCATGAAAAAGAGCCCTCCTCAGGTAAATCAAAATGCACCTTTCATAGGCTGTTCAATTATAGCACCATTCCCTATGTTTTGCCAATCCTATCCCAAAAAGCACTGTAGAACCGCTTTGCAAACGGCGGCCGGTATCGTATAATAAGCGGAAAGAAAGGTTTTCGAGGTGACCCCTGTATGATTCGGATTACACAAGAGCCTGTGAGCATCGACCACGGGCGTATTTGCACAAAGCCGACCGGCACGCTGGCCGCGCACCGCGATGGCACCATGGCATATCAGATTCTAAAAGCCCATAATACCTCCGGCGATATGGAGCATCTGACGCTGAAGGTCGACGCAATGGCCTCGCATGACATCACCTATGTCGGCATCATTCAAACGGCGCGGGCGTCCGGCATGCAGGCGTTCCCGCTTCCCTATGTGCTGACCAACTGCCACAACAGCCTGTGTGCGGTCGGCGGCACCATCAACGAGGATGACCATCTGTTCGGTCTGTCCGCCGCGCAAAAATACGGCGGCGAGTTCGTCCCGCCGCACATGGCCGTCATCCATCAATACATGCGTGAAATGTACGCCGGCTGCGGCCGGATGATTCTCGCTTCGGACAGCCATACGCGCTATGGAGCGCTGGGGACGCTGTCCGTCGGCGAAGGCGGCCCGGAATTGGCCAAGCAACTGCTTGGGCGGACGTATGACCTGCCTTACCCGGATGTGATGGCCGTCTATCTGACCGGCGAACCGCAGCCGGGCGTGGGGCCGCAGGACGTGGCGCTGGCGCTGATTGGCGCGACGTTTAAACAGGGGATTGTCAAAAACAAGGTGCTCGAGTTTATCGGCCCCGGGATTGCCAAGTTGAATATGGATTTCCGGCTTGGCATCGATGTGATGACGACGGAAACGGCCTGCCTGTCCTCCGTATGGCAAACGGATGAAACGGTGCAGCGTTTCCTGGCCCGCCATGGCCGTGCGGACGCATACAAGCCGTTGTCTCCGGCGGATGTAGCCACCTATGACGGGCTGATTGAGATAGACCTAAGCACGATTGAGCCGATGATTGCCCTTCCCTTCCACCCTTCCAACGCCTACACAATTGCGGAACTGAAGGCCAATGCGGCGGACATTCTGCACCAGGCGGATGAACAGATTGAACAGCAGCTGGGCCGCAAGCCGGAGGTTTCTTTGGTTTCCAAACTGGTGGACGGCCAGATTCATGTCGACCAGGGCGTGGTCGCGGGATGTTCGGGCGGGCTATATCAAAACGTCCTGCGCGTGCATGAAATTCTTCAGCAGGGCAGCATTGGCACGGGGGCGTTTACCTTCTCCGTCTATCCGTCCAGCCAGCCAATTATGATGCAGCTGAGCAAGAAAGGCGTGATTGCGGACTTGATGGCGCAGGGCGTGATTGTGCGCAGCGCATTCTGCGGGCCATGTTTCGGCGCAGGCGACGTACCGGGCAACGGCGCGCTGAGTATCCGCCACACCACGCGCAATTTCCCCAACCGCGAAGGCAGCAAACCAGGCGAAGGGCAGATTGCCTATGTGGCGTTGATGGACGCGCGTTCCATTGCCGCCACGGCGCAAAACGGCGGCGTGTTGACCGCCGCCAACGAGCTGGCACAGCCCCCGGTTGAACCGGATGTGGACGATTACGTATTCGACCCGTCTCCGTACGAACACCGCGTATACCGCGGTGTGGGGCATCCGCAGGCCAAACAGGCGCTGAAGTTGGGCCCGAACATTACGGATTGGCCGGAGATGATTCCGCTGCCGGAGGATTTGGATTTGACGGTCGCCAGCGCGATTTATGACCCTGTCACCACAACGGACGAACTGATTCCTTCGGGTGAAACATCCAGTTACCGCAGCAATCCGCTGCGCCTGGCCGAATATGCCCTTTCCCGCAAAGACCCCGGCTATGTTGGGCGCGCCAAGGCCGTCTTTGCCAAAGAACAGCAGCGGCGCAAGGACGGAACTTCGTCCATTGGCCTGGGCACGCTGGTCTTTGCCTTAAAGCCGGGCGACGGCAGTGCGCGCGAGCAGGCGGCCTCCTGTCAGCGTGTGCTGGGCGGCGTGGCGAATATCTGCGAAGAATATGCGACCCGCCGGTATCGCGCGAACGTCATCAACTGGGGCATGCTTCCCTTCACGCTCAAAGACGCGGCATCCTACGGCATTGAAACGGGCGACGTGGTCGAACTGCGCGGCGTCCGCAGGGCGATTGCTCAGGGGGCGGAAGACATCGATGCCACGCTGGTCAAACCCGACGGCACGCGCAAACCGCTGCCGCTGCAATGCAAAGGGCTGTTGCCCAACGAACGCGAAGTATTGCTGGCTGGATGTTTGATGAACTATTACAAGCAACAATCGCACGCATAAAAGCGAACCATACAAAAAGAGAGGGACAGCGCCGTCCCTCTCTTTTTGTTTTGTTCTTCCTTTTATGGCCGATGATAAACCAGCAAATCCTCCACTTTGCAATCCAGGGCAAAACACAGACGTGCCAGAATATCCAAATCCAGCTTTTCCACTTCGTTCTTATACCATTTATCAACCACTTCAAAGCGCGTTTGAACACTGCGCGCCAGTTCGTTGCGTGTGATGCCGCGTTCATCCATCACTTCACGCAGGCGCAATGCAACCGTTCCATACGCCTGCATCTGTGCAATCGAAGAAATCATATCGTTCTTCACCTCATGGCTATGCTGTCAATAGCGTAACCGTTTGAGGATTCCCTTATTTATCGTTACTATATATATGATATATTCAATCTAAAAATGAGGAGGGAGCATATGCCAGATTATTGTCTCTTCTATGCGATTTTGTGCGGGGCTATCTCAGAAGCGCTCACAATGATGCCCGACTGTGCCTGCAACGCCCCAACAAGGGCTTGTTTGCTTACGGCATTGCTGCAGGCAGAAGATTTATATATCCAGTCCTAAGAATCCGCATCTTTCCCGTTTCGCCAATGCTTGACAAAAAATACGAATGCGCATATACTTCGTTCTGCAATCAATTAAAACACCGCTAGGGGGGCCGCAAAGGCTGAGAGGACGAATGTCCGACCCTTGGAACCTGTCTGGGTAATGCCGACGGAGGGAAGCGGGTATGAGCGCGTTTTGCGCTGATACAAACTTTCGTTTCCCACAACGCGGAGAGCTTGCGTATGTGGGTTTTTTTGTTCCCCGAAGGTGGTTGGGAGGTTTAACGAACAAATGGGACAATGGTGGCAAAACTTTATTGAGGGCCTCACGGAACTGCCCGCGTACACATGGGCGCTGCTGGGACTAATCGTGCTGGCAGGCATTGCCTTCTATCTGATGAGCCGCAGCGGCAAGATGGGAAAAGGCCCGCTGATTGGCGTATTGTGTGTGGCCGTGGCGGCGATTGTAGGGGTGCTGATTCTGGCCATTCCGGCACCCGAAATTGAAGAAGGTGCATCGACAGCCGCCAGTTGGCTGTATACGCCGCTGTTTTGGTGTATCGTAGTCAGTGTGGTCGGCATTTTGGCGCTAATCGCATTGCTGCGCAAACAAGTTTGGACGACCAAACTGCTGGCAACTGGCGCAATGTGTGTGGCGCTGGCGTTTGTATTGAGCTGCATTACCGTTTACCGCATGCCCAATGGCGGCAGCATCACCCCCGCTTCCATGCTGCCCATCATTTTATTTGCATGGATTTACGGGCCTGTGCCTGGCATTGCCGCTGGGATGATGGATGGGGTGATTCAGTTGGTTCAGGGCGTGTACGTCGTCCATCCCTTCCAGTTTCTCTTGGATTATATCCTGCCGTTCGCGGTGCTGGGAGTGGCTGGTTTCTTCAAGAAGGAAAAACAGCTGCCGCTGGCGGTCATCGTGGCGGTGATATGCCGGTATATCATCCATGTGCTTTCCGGCTGGCTGTACTTTGGCACTTATGCGCCGGAAGGCATGCATCCGCTTCTCTATTCGCTCGGTTACAACGCAACGTATCTGGGCCCGGAATTGGTGATATGCCTGGTCATCGTCCTGATTCCCGCCATCCGTCATGCGTTCCAGCGCATCCGTAAAGAAGCGCTGGCCTGACAAAAACAAAAAGCCTGTCCACATGGACAGGCTTTTTTAATTTTACAAAAATACGGATAACAATTCGCGTAAGCGCGCAATGGTATGATGGGGCTTTATAAGGCCCTGCTTTTGCGGATGGCGAGCATACAAACAAGCGGATAAGCCTGCCCGCTGGGCACCGGCCACATCCGCAACAGCGCTGTCTCCCACCATCCAGATGGATGGGCTTGCCTTTGTATTCATCCTGGCCAGGCACGCTTGGAAAAAACGTGTGTCCGGTTTCTCATAACCAATTTCATCCGAAACAAAGACGCTGCTAAACAGCGCATGAAGCCCCGCCTCTTCCAAGCGCTGACGCTGCATATCCGCCAAGCCATTGGATGCCGCATAAAGCGGCCAGCGCGCAGCGAGCGCAATCAGCACTTCACGCGCATCCGGTTCCAAGACATGAGCGCGCCCTAGTTCCCTTTCGTAAACGAGAGAAAAGGCCCGTTCATCAGCCGAAAGGCCCAAGTATTCAAACCAACGCACAAAGCGCATCTGCATGACTTGCTGAACCGTGTAGCGGCCGGCCCGCTGTTCATCCCACAAGGCGTCATCAATCATCCGATAGGCCTGATAGCGCTGCCCGTCAAACGGAATGCCCTGTGCCTGACAGGCGCGGCGCAGCGCCTGTTGTGAACACGCGGTAAAATCAAAGACCGTGTCGTCCAGGTCAAACAGAATGGCCTGCGGTTTTGCGAAAAAGCATGGGCGGCGTTCGTCCTGTGCCGCCCCCTTTGCATCCCCAGGCATCAGGCCAGCCGATACGCGTCCTTCCCTTTGGGGGCCGCGTCCATCTCCTGTTTTTTCACTTCAAATCCAGGTTTGCCCAGCAGCGCATAGGTGGCTTGCTTACCGCCCTCCACACCCGGCTGGTCAAAGGCATTGATATCCAGCACTTCGCCGGCATAGGCGGTGGCCATTTCAAAGAAATAGAGAAGCTGACCGATGGTAAAGGCATTGACTTCCGGCAAGAAGATGGTTTTATTGGGTTTCCCTGCCTTGGCCAGTGCGTAGCCGGTGGCAAACAATTCGGCTGCAATCAATTCATTGAGGCTGTGGCCACCCAGAAACGCCACATCTGGAATCTGTTCATATTCCAACGGAATCGGTACCTGCGCCCGGTATGCATCTACACCAATGAACGTGACCACCTTATCGTCCGGCCCTTCGACATACAACTGCACCTGGCTGTGTTGGTCCGTCACGCCCAGGGCTTTTACCGGCGTCTGGCCCACAGCGACCACATCGCCCTGCCAGTTATACCGCTTGCCCAGCGATTCCGCCCACAGCTGCGCATACCAGTCTGCCATCAGCTTCAGCGAATCCGCATACGGCATCATCACGGCGATATTCCGCCCGCGCCGCATGCATTCCATCTGCATGGCCCCTTCCAGATATGCCATGTTTTCCCAGACATCCTGGCTTTGCAAGCGCGTATCCATAAAGGCGGCGCCCGCTACCATCTCCCGGATATCAATGCCGCAAACGGCCGCGCTGAGCAACCCCACCGGGCTCAATTCCGAAAAACGGCCGCCCAGGTCGGATGGGACATACAGTGTGCGCAAGCCCAGGCGTTTGGCAATCTGAATCAAATTTCCTTTTTCCGCATCGGTCGTGGCGATGACGTGTTCGGCCACATCCAGGCCCCTGTCTTTGAGCAGGCGGGTCAAAATCATCATCTGTGCCATGGTTTCGCTGGTGCTGCCGGACTTGGTAATCACGTTAAAGCAGGTTTTGCCGGGGTCAATGACATCCAAAAGCGCTGCCATTCGTTCCGGGTCGACATTATCTTCCACATAGAAACGCGGACCGCCGCGTTTTTCCGCCGGCAGTTCGTTATAGTGCAAATGCTGCAGAGCCTGATGGACCGCCATCGGCCCCAGGGCGCTTCCGCCAATGCCAAAGACGACAAAAGCTTCGCACTGCCGGCGAATCTGCGCCGCCATGGTCTCAATCTGTGTAAGAACGGCATCCTCCGGCAAATGGCAGAACGCCCATTGGGCGCGTTTGGCATGCGCGCGCTCCGCTGCTTTTTGGTAGCAGGGCGCCTGCAAATCCGCCTTGCATAGCCCCTTTTCCCCTACGCATTCCTGCATCATATGGTTGACATCCAAACGAATGCGCATAGCCTGCTGAAAATCCGGCTGTTCATAACGTTTCATTGATTTCCTCCTGTTCGCCCAAGGGGGCAAAGAGTTGACAGAGGGACTGATAGACCTGTCCCAATTCCTGTTCGGATTGATAATCGCCTGGGTAAACCTCCAGCGTCACCGGACCGTCATAGTGCCGTTCACGCAATGCCTGCGCCAAGGCGGAAAAATCCAGCGTACCCTGCCCCGGCAGACAGGTGCGCAAGCCTTTTTTATCTGCACGCGGCGCCACATCGCAAAGATGGACATTGGCCAGCCGCGCGCCCATATCGGTCAAATAATCCATCATGTCATATCCGCTCTGCGCAGCCTGTTTCGTATCCAGTGTATAACCCAGGGACACGCCTTGCAAATAAGGCTCCATGCGGCGGGCATAATCCGGTTCGTGATACAGACACCAATGGACGTTTTCCAGCGTCAGCTGCACGCCGCGGGCATCCGCCATCCCACAGAGGCGCGCAAACCGTTCTGCGGTATCCTGCGGGTCCCATTGCGTGCGTTTGCCATTGACGCGCAGGGGGCCATGCATGACATATCGTTTGGCCCCTAATTCTGCAGCGATATCCAGTGCGCGCTGGAAAACCTTCTCCGCGCCTTCGCGCTGCCGCTGATGCAGAAAAAAGAGCTGCGGCTCAAACTGCACCCCCAGCGTATGCACAGCCGTGCAATCCAAGCCCAACACGTTTTTCCGGCGCACCAGTTCTGCACAAAATGATTTTTCATATTCCAAAAAACCGTTGAGAAACACTTCAAATCGCGGGCTGCCCAACTGTGCGATGGGAGCCAGCGCATCTTCCGTGTTTTGCTGATTGAAAAAGCAAGACGTTGAAATGCCTACCTGCATGCATGCGCCTCCTGTTCCGCCCGAAGCATGCACATCAGGCAATATGCAAAGCTGGAAAGCCTGTTCAACGCCTGTACGATATCTATCCGTGTCCGTCCAAAGACGGAAACCGCCAGCCGTTCACAATCGCGAATACGCGTGCGCAGCAAGTTTAGATGCGCCATGGTAAGCCCCATATTGGATGTTACATAAAAATGGTCTACACCAAAAACACGCTTGGGCGCATGGGAATCGGCGTGTGCCTTTTCCAAATCCAGCTGCGCGGGTATCTGCACCGGCTTGCCGCTGTATTCCGCCGCCAGCACACACAGCGCCGCCTGTGCAATCTGTTCTGCCTGCAAAGCCAACTTTGCGTGGCCTTCATCCCGGGCTACCACTGCACAAAGAATGCCCTGTGCATGCAGGCCGTCCAACGCACCGCGCAGCGTAATGCGTGGATGGTCTTTATCCGTATATTCCGTACCGAACAGGCACGTCTGTTCCGCTGTTTTATCCAACCCGGCGCCTCCGTTTGAAAAAAAGTCCTGTCTGCATTATAGCGCATTTCGGTACAGATGTGCACCCCGAACCTCTGGGCCGTTTTCCCCCGCCATCAAAAAAGCGGCCAGAATCTTCCAGCCGCTTTTCTATTCATGTTATTACCAGCGTGTCGGGCTTAGGCACGTTTGCGCATGCCCAGCACAACCGCACCGCCTGCCAGGAGCACCAGGCCCATCAGCAGCACCCAGGTGTGGTCCGCTTCACCGGTTTTCGGGATATCCGGGTTGGACGGGGTCGGGGTGGGTTCTACAGCGGTTCCAGCCGTCTTGACGGTGAACTGGCCATATGTCATCGCTACAATATCAGTTTCGCTTCCTGCAACGTATACGATCTCATAATCACCTGCTTCTTTAAAGGCTACGCGAACTTTAATTTCTTTGTCCGCATAAGTTACCGGAACATGGCTAAGCAGGAACAAACTCTCACCATCTTGTTCTACCAATTCGACCTCTTTCCAAGCACCATCAACAAATACTTCCAGGGAAGCTACTTTGTCATTAAGCAACTTGTCGCCGAAACCAAAAGCCAAAGCTTCAACCACTTGTTCTCCAGCCGCACTGTTTGCTTTGATAGAAACGGTGAATTCGCCTTTTTCGTTGACCGTGAAGCCGCCTTCCGGCAGTTTGATCGTCGCAACACTGACCGGAGCCGCCGCTACTTCAATCGTCGCTTTTGCCGAGGCAATCACTTCTCCATCGTCCACTTTGACGATTTTCACTTCCAACGGATACGAACCCGCTTTTTTGAACGTCGCGCGGAATTCACTGGTCGCCGCCATCATCGGGAAACCATCCTTCGGGCCAAAGCTATCGCCTTTGAGTTCATACCAGTTCCCGTCTTTGATTTCCTTGTACTCAATCAAGACGTCATCGCTGCTTACCGGGAACACAGCAGTTCCTTTGACCATTGTGCCCGTGTAGGAACCCGGAACCGTCGAGATGCTGAATTCCTGCGTCTGACCGACAACGAAACCATCTTTGGGTAAATCAATCTTCACACCCGCTTCGCTGATTACAACCGTCTTTGTATCGGTCGCTATCACCTGGGACGGGTCATCCGCTTTGACGATGTCCACTTTCAGCGTGTAGGTACCCGCTTTCTTGAACGTCGCGCGGAATTCGCTCGTAGCGTCCATCATCGGGAAACCAGAAGGTGGACCAAAGCTGTCGCCTTTGAGTTCATACCATTTCCCGTCCTGAACCTCTTTGTATTCAACAAACACGCTGTCTGCGTCAAGCGGGAAAGTACCAATCCCCTTGACCATCGTGTTCGTGCCAGCAAGAGAGCCAGCCTTTGTCGAAACGGAAAATTCCTGCGCCTGTCCGATAACAAACCCATCAGCCGGCAAAGAAATTGTCACAGACGGGTCTTCGCCTTCTGCACCTGCCACAACCGGCACGAGGCTAAATGCCATCATCGCCGCCAGCAACAAAGCAAGGCGTTTTTTCGAACGTTTCATTCTTTTGTTCCCCCTTCTTTTTTATAGCGACGTGCCCCCCTGCCCATGGGTAAACGCACATAGCCTTTCTTACAGTCAAGGATAGCAAAATCACGGTGAAATGTCAATTCAAAACATCTTTTTGATAATGTGATATTCATGGAATCCCGATACCCTTTATTGCAAGAGGTGAATGAGATGATAGCGGACAGAATTAAATCCCTGCGCGAGGCGCACCACCTGACTCAGGCTGAGCTTGCCCGCCATCTCAACATCACACGGTCAAGCGTGAACGCATGGGAAATGGGCATCAGTGTGCCTTCGACGCAATGCATCATTGAATTATCACATATTTTTGGTGTTTCCACCGATTTTTTGCTGGACACCGAACGGCACGCTTGCATCGATATCTCCGGCCTGTCGGACGAAGATGTTTGTCTTGTGCGCGCGCTCATCCACCATTTACGGCATACGCATGAACAAAGCGTATCCTAAATGGGCCCATTTTCCTGTCATGTATCCATTATATAATATGCCTTCTTCTCGTCAACTAAAATTTGACTTTTGGTTTGATTTTCCATCAAAAAAGTGAATATATTGTGTCATTTTACATTTAATTTATGTATTTTCTCATAAAAAAAGAACGCATTGTTCTGCGTTCTTTTCCTTTTATTCAGGATTTATGGCCGGATGAAGTTGGTATGTATCCGTGCTGGCGCTTCCGGAGGTGGAAGCGTCTGCTTGCCCAGGGCAACGGTTTGCAGCAACCATGCCATTTTGCGCCCCAGCATCTGCATAATTTGCACGCCTTCGGCGTCCTGGCGGACTTCCTCCCCATTGGTTCCGTAAGCGACATTCCAATAATGGTTTGGTACAATCAGCATGTTGGCCAAATTTAAATAGTTATTAAGCTGATGAAAGGTATCTACACCGCCTGCACGGCGCAGCGCCGTGACCACAGCGCCAACTTTGAAATGCATTTTTTTGCCGGCATAGCAATAAAAAACGCGGTCCAAAAACGCTTTCATTGACCCGGCTACGCCCGCGTAGTGCACAGGCGAGCCCAGCAGCAGGCCATCGGCCTGTTCCAGTTTCCCAATGCATTCGTTGACCAAATCATCCGTAAAGATGCAGCGTCCCGTCTGCGCACAGGCGCCACAGCCGGTGCAGCCGTGGTATGTCTTGGTGCCAACGTGGATGATTTCCGTTTCAATCCCCTGCTTTTCCAATTCCGCTGTAACCAGGGACAGCGCGGCATACGTGCTTCCCTTCTCATGCGGGCTTCCGTTGAATGCGATGACTTTCATCTGTGATAACCCCCTTTGTTTCTCCTGCCTATAGCATACGCGCATCGTTACAAAAAAAGCCCCTCACGGGGCTTTTCGTCTCATGCGTCCTTGATGTGCATAAATTTTTCAATCGCGCGAAGCTTGCCCTGGTAGCCTGAACAACGGCACAGGTTGCCGTTGAGATATTGTTTGACCTGTTCGCGCGTAGGATTGTGCAATTCGCGTTTCATCGCCAGCACCAGCAGCACAAACCCCGGCGAACAGTAACCGCACTGGTCCACCCCTTCGCCGACCAAAAACCGGCCAAAGGCCTCCGCTTCTTCCGCCACACCTTCAATTGTGGTGATGTGTTTGCCCTCCATGCGCGCGGACAAAACCGAACATGACAGCGTGGGCTTACCTTCCACCCACACCGTGCACACGCCGCACGAAGCCATATCACATCCCGTCTTGACGCTGGTGAATCCATGATTGCGCAGCGTATGCGCCAGCATCTCATCCGGACCGACTTCCCATGTATACGGCCTGTCGTTGACAAACAGATGAACAATCATGCCTGCACCTCCTCAATCGCACGCCGAACCAACACAGGACATATCGTCTTTCGATACGCCGCGCTGGCGCGCATATTGCTGCCGAACGTCAATTCCGCCGCCGCGCTGGCGGCCGCTTCCTGTGCGCTTGCCCCCTGTGCGAGGGCCTGCATCGCCTGCCTGCACAGCGCAGCTACGCCTGGGCGACCGCCCACAGCCACGCGCCAGCCGCGTTCATCCCGGCATACGGCTGTGTTGAGCACGGCAAAATCGGCATATTCATTGCGCACCTGCTGCAGGGCCGCCCGGCCCGTGGAGGGGGGAAGTACAATTTCCGTAATGATGTCGCGCGGCTGTGCCTGGCCCAGGTAAGCGGACAGCGACTGCCGGCCCGCTTGATAGCAGACGACTTGCGCATCCAGCGCCAGCAAGGCCGTCAGCAAATCCGATGGGCCAAACTTGGCCGCTACCGTACCGCCCACGGTAATCGCCTGCTTGAGCTGGGTACCAAAATGCGCGACGGACTGCGCCAAAATAGCATACGGCGGCCGAGCCAATGCCGGATACGCTTCCAGGGCACGCAGATTGACCATTGCGCCAATATGTACGCCATCCGCCTGTTGTTCAATGCCATCCAGACCCAAGAGCGAAAGGTCAATCCCCGTGTGGCCTTGTTTATGCCCCATCTTGCTCAACGTACATCCGGCCAAAAGCAGGTTGTCCGCCCGCTGTTGCAAAAGCGCGTACGCTTCGTTTATATCCCGGGGCTGGATGAATGATTCCAGCTTCAGCATGGCAGTTCCCCCCCTTTGCTTTCATTTTCCAAAATGCCCATCAGCACCTTTTCCGGCGTGATTGGCAGCGTATTAATATGCACGCCCGTGGCATGCAACACCGCCTCCCGAATGGCCGCCGCCGGCGTATGAAACACCACTTCACCCATGGACTTGGCGCCATAGGGGCCGGAAGGTTCATAGCTTTCAATGAATTCCGTCTGAATACGCGGCAAATCCATTTCCGTAGGAATGCGGTATTGAATCAGGCTGTCGGTAAGCATTTTGCCCTTCTGGTTGTAATGCACATCTTCATAGAGCGTGTAGCCAATGCCCTGCGCAACGCCGCCCTCGGCCTGAATGCGGGCCAGTTTGGGGTTGATGACTGTGCCGCAATCCACCAGTTCAACATAATCCAACAGCTTAATGGCCCCGGTCTGCGTATCGACATCCAGCTCCACAAACCCCGCTGCATACGGCGGCGGCGAAACCGGGCATTTCCAACCGCCCACGCCGACCAGCTGCGTGACGCCGATAAACCGGCAGATGGTTTCGGCAAATGTTAAAATTGGAATCTGCAGCGCGCCGTCCTTGGTGCGGACGAAATCCGCGTCAATGGCAAAGTCCTCCGCAGGACGCTCATACAGCTTTGCCGCTGCTTCAAACATCTTTTTCCGTACATCCTCACACGCAATTTTGACCGCGTTACCCGTGACGTAGGTGGTGGAGGAGGCATACGCGCCCTTATCGTATGGCGTTACATCCGAATCCGAAACAACGATATTGATGCGTTCCACCGGCACGCCCAGCGTTTCGGATGCAATTTGCAACAGCACCGTATCGCCGCCTGTGCCCAAATCACACGCCCCGACAAACAGGGTGAAACAGCCGTCGTAATTGAAATTGACCGTTGCATTGACGCTATCCAGCCCCCAGATGCCCGAGCCGTGCATGGCGATGCTCATCCCAACGGCGCGAATGGTATGGTCATCCACCCGCCTGCAGGGATATTTAGCATCCCAGCCAATCATTTCCTTTCCGCGCAGAATCATCCGGTCCAACGAACAGCTGCGTATCACCTCGCCCGCGACGAAGGGATGTTTTTCATTTTCGTGAATGATATTCTTCAGCCGCAGCTCGCATGGGTCCATCTTCAGATGATAGGCTAAATCGCTGACCGCCCCTTCAATGGAAAATGTGCTTTGCGGGCCGCCAAAACCGCGAAATGCGCCGGCAGGAACGGTATTGGTGTAAGCCGCCTGCCCCCAGAAATGAAGCGCCTCGACCTTGCCGTAAATGGGCAGGGTATTGTTGCAGGCCACCTGCAAAACATCAAAGCTGTGTTCCCCATGCGCACCAGCATTGGTCAGCATATCCACATCGATGCCTTTGATAACCCCTTCCCTGTCCGCGCCGAGTTTGACCGTGCAGCGGAACGCATGGCGGGTATTGGTGGACGTAAAACACTCCTGCCGCGTCAGGTTTAGAACCGCCGGGCGTCCCGTTTTATGCGTGACAAGCGCCACCAGCGGCTCGATGAAAATGCTGTTTTTCCCGCCAAAGGCGCCGCCGACCTTGGGTTTGATGACGCGTACGGAATTGGGCGGCAGGCCCAACCCTTCGGTCACCAGCCGCTGGACATGGAAAATCGATTGCGCGGAACTGTAAATCACCAGCTTGCCGCGCATGTCTTTGTAGCAAAAGGCACGGTGGGTTTCCATCATGGCGTGCGCCTGCGCAGGGGCACGGAACGTCCCTTCCATGACAATGTCACACTCAGCCAGTGTTTTTTGAATATCGCCAAAGGTGCGGTGTTTGCGCGCGCAGCGGTTGATGGCGAAGTCATTGCCGTTATCCCATACATCCCAATGGTTAAACACCTGTTCCTTGGTGTAGATGGGATTGCCATTGTCAATCGCGGTTTCAAAATCCAAATTGGGTTCCATCACCCGATAGGTTACATCAATCAACCCGAGCGCCTGTTCGGCAATCGCTTCGGTTTCCGCCGCCACCACCGCCACCGGTTCGTCCACAAAACGCACGATGCGCTCCAGTACTGTCCGGTCATGCGGCGAACCTTCCGGCGATGCTTCCGCCGCAAAGGTCATCGGCTTTTGTGGCACATCCTCATGCGTCAGCACGCATGCCACACCCGGCAGCGCCAACGCCTTTTCGGCATTGATATGCAGAACTTCCGCATAGGCATGCGGGCTGCGCAGCACTTTGACAAACAGGCAGTGTTCCGGCTTTAAATCATCCACATACATGGGCTTGCCCATCACGGCAGCCATGCCGTCAATTTTATCGATGGGTTGTCGAATCATTCGTTCGCCCCTCCCCTTTTCCAGCGCCTGCCAAACGTGCAGGCGCGCATAGAACCATTTGGCTTTATTCTAGCAACCTCCCTGTGTTTTGTCCACCGGAAAGGCCTGGATTGCGCCAAAATAAAACGGCGCCCTTTCCGGCGCCGTATGGGGACGATTCATTTAAATTTTCCAATAATCTTCCATGGTATCCACGTCCAGCATTTCACGTGCGTCGGTGACGGGATAATTGAGAATTTCCGCCCCGTGCCGCAAGAACAACTGGCGGCCGCCGATATCGCCGCGCAAGCGGCAGATTTCTTCATACAGCCGTCGGGGAATGATGTTCGGGCTCATGCGCTTGCCGTGCAGGCTGGCACAAACGATGTGCTGCGGCTCCTTGCAGAACAGGCGACCCATGCCCGTCAGCGTCTCCGTACGAATCAGCGGCTGGTCACCGGGCAAAAAAAGGATGCCGTCCATGTTCTTCAAATGAATCGTGCCGCGGCGCACGGATTCACTCTGTCCTTTTTCAGGCTCGTCATTGGGAAGGACCCCCACGCCGCAATCCTCCACCAGCTGCGCGACACGGGCGTCCGAGCATACGGCAATCAATTCGGTAAAGTGTGCGCGCCTGGCCGCCTGGATGGTACGCACAATCATCGGTTCACCCTGTACATCCATCAGCAGCTTATTCTGCCCCATCCGACGGGATAATCCGGCCGCCAGCACGACGACCCCAATCTGTAATGCCATCTTACCGCCCCTTTCCAAATCCGCAGTGCGGGAATGTACAATCCGGACAATCCAGGCATAGCCCGCCGTGCCCCATGCCAGCGATATCCGCCTGGGAAATCGGCACATCCGCCAGCACGCGCGGCAGCATGAGGTCAAACACTGTACGCCGGGCATACATCACACACCCTGGCAGGCCCAGCAACGGCACTGTACGCCCGTTATGCTTGGCATAGGCAAGCAAGAACATCGCCCCCGGCAGCACCGGTGCGCCATACGTGACCAGTTCCGCCCCTGTATCGCGGATGGCGGAAGGCGTAACGTCGTCCGGGTCGACACTCATTCCGCCGGTGCAGAGCACCAATTCTGCCCCGTTTTCCATGCTTTTTTCAATGGCGGCCGTAATCCGCGCACGGTCATCCGGCAAGATATGGTGCTCCTGTACCACAGTTCCATATTCTGCCAGTTTTTCCATAATAACGGGTGTAAATGTATCCTGGATGCGCCCATGATACACCTCGTTGCCGGTGGTGATAACAGCGGCGCGTTTGGCATGAACGGGATGTACGGACAGCAGCGGCTGCCCCTGCGCGATTGCTTCCGCACGCTCGATTTTTTTTGCATCGATGACCAGCGGAATCACGCGCATCGCCGCGAGCTGTTCCCCTTTTTTGACCATAAACCCGCTGTGTTGGGTGGCGATGATGATTTCTCCAATGGCGTTGATAGCGTGCAGCTTTTCAACGTCAATCATCAGCACGCCATCCGTCTGTGCGATACAGGAAATCTTTCCTTCCTTGATGCCTGTCGGCGCGACATGGGCGCCTGCACACAGCGCATACAGCCGTTCAGCCGCTTCGTTTTCATGCAGCATGCCCGGCTGCTTTTCCCAAACATACAGATGGTCCTTGCCCAGGGCCAACAGCGCCGGAATGTCCTCCTGGCGCACGATATGCCCCTTGGCAAAAGCCACGCCCTTGCATTCGTCCTTGACAATGCGCGTGATGTCATGGCACAGCACATGCCCGACTGCCTGCGTCGTTGGAATTTGTTTCAACTGCACTGCCTCCTTTGGTTCAACTCCGCTGTATCCGTTCCAGCCACACCGTCGTCTGTCCGCCGCATACCATCCCCAGCGCGCTGGCATCTGCGGCGGAAAGGTCATAGGTTTTTATATCCGTGTTGGCTTGCAAATTCAAAAGCGCCTGCGCATCTGCGAGAACCGCCTGTTCCACGGCGCCGCCGCCCACAGTGCCGTACAGCCGCCCCTGCGCACCGATGAGCATCCGGGCCCCGGCCTGACGCGGGCCGCTTCCCTGCTTATCCACAATCGTCGCCAACACCAGCGGCCCTGTCGTATGCCGCACCATGTCCGCCAGCGCGGCGTCCCATGGCTGGGGGCGCGGCTGTTCATTGCGCACCTTGACCAGCTGCGCGGCAATGTCCACCGCAATTTCCGCCGGCGTCTGCCCGCCCAGCATCAATCCAATCGGGGCGTACACCCGGGCCAGCGTTTCATCTGCCCACCCCTTGCGGCGCATCTGTTCCATACAACGCGCCACCTTGGTACGGCTGCCAATCATGCCGACATAGGCCAGCGGCTGCGCCAGCGCCAGTTCCAAGCAGGCTTCATCCTGCAAATGTCCGCGCGTTACAATCACGCAATAGGTATGTAAATGCAGGCGCATCTGCGCAAACGCCTGCGCAAACGGCATGGCAAGGACCGTATCCGCCTGGGCAAACCGCGCTCGGTTGGCAAATTCCGCCCGGTCATCAATCACGGTGACGGCAAAATCCAGCAGTTTGGCGACCTGGCACAATGGCTGGCTGATATGCCCCGCCCCACAAATCACCAATTGGGGCTGGACGCCGAAACATTGAACAAAGCATGCGCCTCCCTGCCCGTCTTCGAGCAACACAGCCCCCTGCTGGGGGCGCGGCTGTGTCAAAAACGGATTGAACGCCGCATCTGCTTGCTGCAAAGGCTCCGGCGCCGCCAAGCATGTGGCGCCCCGGTGCGGGCCTGATAACAGCGTGTACACCCAGAGGCGCGCATGGCGCGCCAGCGCCTGTTCACATTGGTCTAAAAACGTGGTCTGCATCCGCGTTCCCTCCTTACCGGCGCACCGCCAGCGCCGCCTCCAACACACCACCGCCAATGGCGCGCGCCTTATCGGAGATGGTAAAACAATGTTCCACACAGCCGCGTGGGTCTACATCGCCTGCTTTCATACCCGCGTGCACAGGCACCCCTTCTTGCAGCAACCCGCGCAGCACGCCGTCAATCTGTGCGTATACAGGCGTCCCTTCCACATGGGCGACCACCTGCCCCGCCCGTACCTGGTCTCCAATGGCGGCCCGGGGGATAAATCGTCCGTCCGCACCAGCGCGTATCAGCCGTTGTGTCGTATAGCCGCCAATGTTGCCGGGCACACCGGTATTTGCTTTGGCGCTTCCCCGCCAGAGCACACGGCCCAAATCATGCCCGCGCTGCGTTTCCACCACCGCATGGCAGTCTTTTCCCGCTGTAAACCCGGGGCCGACGCCAATTACCCGCGGCGCATCCGACAAGGCCGTCCCCAAATTGCGTTTGGCCAAAATCGCATCCACTACAACATCCGGCGCATAGGCCGTGCGCACCGCGGCGGACGGGTCCACCAGCACCACCAATTTCCCCTGTGCCGCCCATTGGACGGCGGTCTGTGCATCCGGCGCGCAGACTGCGCATAGGCCCTCCACCTCGGCGCTCCCTTCATAGACCGCACGTGAATAAGCCACCGTACGGCGTACCGTTGTCGGCACGGCGATTTCCGTCATCAGCACCTGCATGCCACAGGCATACAGCCGTTTGGCAATGCCGCTGGCCAGGTCTCCTGCGCCTTTAATCAATACCCGCATGGCCGTTCTCCTCTCTGCCAGCTGTAATCAAACAGCAAATGCCCCGTTCCTCCAGCGCATCGGCGATGCGCGCCGCCTGGGCCAGGCGGCGGGGTGTATCCGCCTGATGCAGGCATACACAATAACGCGCGTGTGCAGGCACATGCTTGCGCCCGCCTGCTTTGCTCGCACACAGGCGCACAATGTCCATCGCTTCCACCGTTTCCTGCGGCGTCTTTGCCAGCACGCGGCCGAGCGCTTGCATGCCAAAGCCTGCCTGTTCCAACGTCTGCCCCAGCGCGTGCAACCCCACCACCGCACACACATGCGTCACCTGCGGCGGCAAGACGGGTTCGTGTGTACGCGGCGCCTTGATAGGGCGGCCCTTGGCGCCATCGGCTTCCAGAAGGATGATATCCACCTGCCCGCGCATCCGTTTCCAACTCAACGCTGGCAGCATCGCCAGCTTGCCGTTTCCATCGGGTTGTCCTGCCGTAACAACGGCATGTGTACGGCAAACAGCCGCCAGCTTCGCGGGGCTATCCTGCACCGTCACGACGCCGCCGTCCGGGCGCCAGATGTGCGTCGTCGTACTTATCAGCGCATGCCAACCCCGGCGCGCCGCCTGCACGCCAAGCGCATCTATCAGCGTGCTTTTGCCGCCCGCGCCGACAAACGCGGCCAGCGGCGCGCTTTTTTCTTTGCCAAACAACGCATCCAACAGCGCTGTCGGCCCCTGCAACGGGCGAAGGCAGTGCTGTCGGCATTGCCAGATTTGCAAGCGTTTTCCATCCTTTCCGGCATCATTTTGACAGACTGAATCGCAGTTATTATAACAGACTCTTTCGGTTTTTCCATCCACCCGGCCACAAAAAACGTCCGCAAACTGCCACTTGTTTCCCACTTTCCCGGTTTCTATGTTTATGATAGCGCAACAAAACGGACAAAAAATGGCAATTCGCCGGTTCAGGAAAGAAAATTTGTTTTTTCTGTAAAAAAGGCGGCGGCTTTATCCAGCGGCGCGCGGGATGCTTCTAAGCGCGCAAAATTGGCAAAACGGCCTGGGCCAGCTGAGCCATTACATGCAATTCCCTGGCATTGCACGTCTCCAATAGATAAAGAAGCTGAGCATGTTCGGCTTCATGGGGTTTGGTCAATTCCATATTCATCGCATCCAGCGAGAGGTCCAGTTCCTTGGCAATGGCGCAAAACAACTCCAGACTTGGGCGTTTCGACCCGTTCTCCACGGCTGCCAGATGGCGGGCGCTGATATTCAGCCGCGCAGCCAGCGTTTCGATGGCATATCCTTTGCGTTTGCGGGCGGGGCGCATCTGTTGCTTCAGCTGATGCAGGATGGGGGAATTTTTCATTCGCATGGCCTCCCTTGTGCTTTTATGGGTAGGGTTGCCCACACCGCCTGTTTTATGAATTCGTGCAGGCGGCGAACGCTGAAGCCCCTTATGGAAGCAAACTGCGTATCATGGATGGTTTGCAAAATACCGGTTATCCATCTGCATGCACAGTGCCGCCCTTCCGCCGTCTTCAGAGGCGGACGTGCACCCGCGCAGCTGGCGTTGATACGCTGTTTTGCGTATAATGGGGCCAAAGGAGGCGACGACGGATGAATATGATAACCTGGAACCCCTGGCACGGCTGTCATAAAATTTCGCCAGGATGCCAGCATTGTTATGTCTATCGCATGGACGCCCAATACGAACGGGACAGCACCTCCGTCTCCAAAAACCGGGATTTCGACCTCCCGCTGCGCCGTGACCGGCAGGGCGCATACAAAATCCCGCCGGGCGCGCAGGTGGGGCTGTGTTTTACTTCGGATTTTTTGCTCGCTGATGCGGATGCCTGGCGGCCGCAGGCTTGGGCGATGATACGGCAACGCAGCGACGTCTTCTTTTTCTTCATCACCAAACGCATTGACCGCTTGCAGGCATGTCTTCCGCCGGACTGGGGCGCAGGCTATGCCAATGTGGGCATCGGCTGCACAGTGGAAAACCAGGACCGGGCGGATTATCGGCTGCCTATCTTCCGCCAGGTGCCCATTGCAGAGAAAACCATCATCTGCGAGCCATTGCTTGAACACATCGACCTGTCTGCCTACCTAGGGCCATGGGTGCAGGCGGTGGTGGCTGGCGGTGAATCCGGCCGTCAGGCGCGCGTATGCGATTATGCGTGGATACTTGATTTACGCCGGCAATGTATGGAAGCCAACGTCGCTTTCTCCTTTAAGCAAACGGGGGCAAGGCTGAAAAAGGATGGGAAAATCTATCGCGTCCGCCGTCCTGACCAGCACGCACAGGCCCAAAAAGCAGGGATTGCTTTCGTCCCGAAAGCAGCGCACAAATGCCCTGCGTGCGGTAAATGCAGCGAGGGCGTCTCCCGCTGAGTCGCGCATCATTATAAAAAGGCAAGCATATGCTTGCCTTTTTCAATGTTTCATCACCGCCCGATATATACGCGGCGGCACATCTCAATAAGTCAAAATCTCGGTGCCGGTTTCGGTCACAGCTAAGGTCACTTCCCACTGCGCCGAGGGCAATCCGTCATCGGTATAAATCGTCCATCCGTTATCTGCATCCTCATAAAATTCGGCGCGGCCCATGTTGACCATCGGTTCAATGGTGAACACCATGCCGGGAACCAGCAGCATGCCCGTACCCTTTTTCCCAATATGGCAGACATAGGGGTCTTCATGAAACTGCAGCCCCACGCCGTGGCCGCCGATATCGCGAATTACCGTATAGCCATGCTTGCGGGCATGACCGTTGATGGCCGCCCCCACATCACCCAGATACCCCCAGGGACGCACGGCTTCGACACCCAAATCGCGGCATTCCTTGGCCACCTCCACCAGCTTTTGCCGCTTGGGGCCAACCGGCCCAATACAAAACATGCGCGAAGCGTCCGCATAATAGCCTTTATAGATGGTTGTACAGTCCACATTGATAATATCGCCTACCTGCAGGATGCGCGTGGGACTTGGGATGCCATGACAGACTTCGTCATTGATGGACGTGCATACGCTTTTGGGGAAGCCCTGATAATGCAGCGTTGCTGGAATCGCCCCTTGGGAAAGGGTGTATTCATGGACGATGGTATTGATTTGTTCCGTGGACATTCCCGGACGGATTTCACGGGCTACCAAATCCAATACAGCCGTGTTGATTTTGCCTGCTTCCCGAATGCCGTCGATTTGTTTTTCATTTTTAATCATGTCCCGCCGGGGAACGATTTTATGTTTGCGGCGGTAGCTATCGAGTTTCTGGTCAAACGCCTGGTGGCATTGCCCATACGCTTTGCCGCTCTTACACCAGCATGGTTCATTTACCTGCATGTCATACGCCTTCTTCCCTGTTCGTTCTGCCGCCAGTCTACCACGTTATACGGCAAAATTCAAAGCCCGCTGCTGTATGACCAACGCTGTGCGTATGCTATAATAACATGAAGATAAACAGGAGGAATACAAACATGGCGACGATAATAGATGCCCGGGGCAAGAACTGCCCCATCCCTGTCCTGATGGCAAAGAAGGAGATAGACGGCGGCCAGCAGGCGTTTGCGGTGGATGTGGATAATGCAATTGCGGTACAAAATTTGCAGAAGCTTGCCCAAAGCCAAGGATACGCCTGCAGCGTGACGCCGATGGGAAACGATTTTCGCGTTTCCTTTACCCAATCCTGCGAGGCCTGCGAAGCGATACTTGAACAGGCCGCACCCGCGCCGGCATCATCGGGCGGGCAGACCGCCGTTTTTGTCCCGCGCAAAATCATCGGCGCGGGAAGCGAAGAACTGGGCACCAATCTGATGCGCATGTTTTTCTATACCATCGCACAGGGCGACGCATTGCCCGCTTCCATCGTCTTTATGAACGAAGGGGTTTATCTGCCAGTGCTGGACGCGCAGGTAGTCGAACACCTGCGGGCATTGCAGGAAAAAGGGGTGGAGATTCTGGTATGCGGTACGTGCCTGAATTATTACGGACTGACCGAAAAGCTGCAAATCGGCACTGTCAGCAACATGTATGACATCACCCAGGCGTTGCAGCTGGCACAGAAGGTTATCACGCTGTGAAGATGGAATACGCTCTTTTGGCGTTTGTATCCACCCATGCGGCCATGGCGGCACAACGGCGGCTGCAGGGCCAAATCCCCTTTACCGTAATGCCGACGCTGCGTGCCATCACGCATAGCTGTGGCATTTCGCTGCGGCTGGCTCCGGACGACGTGCCCGCCGCACGTTCGTGGTTACAGGCAGGGGGAATGGACCAAGCGCAGGTTCGGTATTTTGCCGTATATCCAGGCGAATGCTGCACCCCGTTCCCCTTTTCTTCGCCAGCCCCCGATTCGGTATGAATGGACGGTTTTTTCCACAACTGGGCAACGAAAAAAACAGGCACGCTGCTGATAAAAGCGTGCCTGTTTTTTTATCGGTTCATGGGCATGTTTTCTCCATGTTCAGCGTTTTTACGGCAAATCCGTACGCTTCATACAGCCGTTGCGCGGGGTTGCCGTCCACAACCTGTACCTCAATACGCTTGACCTGTGCATCGGCAAACACCCGCATGGCCCAGTCCATCAGCTGTTTTCCCCAACCCTGACCGCGGTAGGCTTTGCGCAGCACCAGGTAATGCAGCGTCCCCTGTTCGCCGGCAAGATTCACCTTGCAAAAGCCTGCAACGGCATCGCCGTCCATCAACGCACAGATGTGCGAACGGCCCGCGCGGACATCCTCGGTAAACCCCGCGAGCCGCTGGTCCAGCGGCAGCGTAGGAAATGCGCCGCGAAAATGGCGGGAAACCGCGTTGTGATGTTCCGCCAACTCCTGCAAACAGGGCCGAAGTTGTTCGGTTTGTTCAGCGGATAAACGATACAAATGCATAGCGAGTCTCCTTTCCATGGATGCGCTTTGCTCTCCAAAGAGCGCCGTGAACAGTCTCTGCGACGGCGCATATTTATTGGCTGCGTGGCAGTCTTGTATCATGGGGTACGGACAAGTCGTTGCAGATGCGGAATGTCGAGCAGATTTACCGTCTGAAAACGTCCCTTGTAAAATACGCCCCAATTGTTGAATGCGCCCGGCACTTGCTTCGCTTTTTCCAGCGTATCCACCCGGATAAAGGAGGCGGGTATCTCATTGGCCTGGCAATATGTACGGATTTTTTCCACGCTTTGCTCGATATAAGGGCACTGCATATCATAATAGATGGTAAGCGCCTGGTCGGCAATCGTTCCCTTTTTAGCCGCGGGCGTAAACGCCGGCGCCGTGCCATCGAAGGAGAGGGCAAGCAATTCGTATCCGTTTTCCGTGGTATCAACCACTTCAAACCCAAACTTTTTGGCAAACGCCTGGTCCGAAAGCCAAGCCTTCTGCTTTTGGGCCCCCAGCATGCACACTCCGGATTTTCCCTTTCTCCTGGCATCGGCCAGGCAATATTCCATCAGCGCCCGTCCATACCCCTTCCCTTTGTGGTTTCCCGTCACCCAAAGACAATACAGGTATAGATAATTCTCCCCGACGATGGGCACCCATGCCCTTTCCAGCGGCGCGTATTCGATAAATACCGTCGCCTTTTCATTCAGTTTGCGGAAGACATGCCCTTCTTGAAGCCGCTGTGAAAGCCACCGCCGCTTGGCCTCCACCCCCGGATGTGCTTTTTTGCTGCGAATGATGCAGCACAAATGTTCCTCCGCCAGGTTTTGTTCGGTCAAATTGATAAATTCCGTTTGCATGCCCTCTCCCCCCTTTGCTTCCCGTTTATCGGGACGATACCACAAGCCCGGTTCCTCCGTCAAATCCGCCTAAATCCGGCGTCCTGCCCGCTTCTTTTTCGATAGTGGACGCCTATCTGTATTTTTCCTCTTTATATTTTCTTAATCTTTGATTATGATAATGCATGCAGACAAAGACAGACGTTTTCCGTCTTTTTCTTTTGAAGTTTCCCTAAGGAGGACGCAATGAAACAATTCAAGCTCCTGATTCGGCTGCTGTGCGGCATGGCAGGCGGTATGCTCATTGGTTTAGCGGGCGGCTGGTTCGGCATTGCGCAAAGCAGCGCCTATCAAATGCTTATTCGCCTTTTCGTCACGTTCACTTCGCTGTTCAGCACGTTTTTATCGTTTTGCATCCCGTTGCTGATTGTCTCCTTCGTGGCCGTTGGGCTGGCGGATTTGGGCAAAAAGGCCAACAAGCTGTTCGGTGTAACGCTGGCGCTGGCATATGGAACGACCGTTCTTTCGGGGTTTGCAGCCTACTGGTTGGCCAAAACGATTTTGCCGCTGTTCATCCAGCCCATCACCGGGCATGTGCTGGAAGCCAACGGATTTGCGCCGCTGTTTACCATCGATGTGCCGCCGGTGTTCAGTGTGATGACTGCGCTGATTTTAGCCTTCGTACTGGGCATCGGCATGGCCAATAGCAAACGAACCACGCTCTTGGAAGGCATTCGAGACTTGCAGGAGATTGTTTCCATGGTGCTGAAAAAAATCGTTATCCCGCTGATTCCGATTCATGTGGCGGGGCTGTTTTGCAGCATCGCCGCAGAGGGGCGTCTGTTTGCGACGGTGAAGATGTTCGCTTCATTGTACGCGCTGATTCTCATCCTGCAGGTGCTGTATATCCTCTCACAATTTGCGCTGGCGAGCATCGTATGTAAAAAGAACCACATGCGCAGTATGAAAAATATCCTGCCCGCCTATCTGACGGCACTGGGCACACAATCCAGCGCCTCCACCATTCCAGTGGCGTTGGAATGCGCCTACAACAATGGCGTGCAGCGCGACGTAGCGGATTTCACCATCCCCCTGTGCGCTACCATCAATCTCAACGGCGATACGATTACCCTGGTGGTAGGCGCTGTCGGCATCCTGCTGGCCAGCGGCATGAACGTTTCGGTCGGCATGTTTGCTCCGTTTATCCTGATGCTGGGCATAACGATGGTGGCCGCACCGGGCGTGCCAGGCGGCGGCGTCATGGCTGCGCTGGGGTTGATTGCCTCCATGCTCGGTTTTACCGACCCCATGCAGCAGCTGATTATTGCCCTGCATTTTTCCCAGGACAGTTTCGGCACGGCCACCAACGTCACCGGTGACCAGGCCATTGCCCTTATCGTCAATCGGCTGGACACCCCCGATTCCCCGACAGCCTAAAACGGCCTGCCCGAACCGGCACAATCTCGTTCTCCTCCAAGCAAAAAGGCAGGGACAATTCCCTGCCTTTTCGTTTGTGCGCCGTGTATCCGTCCTGTAAGGCTGCCTGCACGGGCTGTGGCAAAATGTGCGTCCCGTACAAACAACGGAACTGCAAGCCTCTGCTTTCATCTCTCATGTACGCCATGACTTTTCGCTGGCACACACGTTACTTTTGCATTTTGGCGTTGGTTTTTTCCATAAACCGTTCGCTCTTTACCGAAGCGCGCTGATGCGTGGCTTTGCCGATAGGCCCCGCTTCATCAAACGCCTGAATGGAAAACGTATACATCCGGCCATTGGTTTCCGTCAGCGTCGCCTCTGCCCAGCACCGCATCCCCAGCGGCGAAGCTGCGTCGTGCGATACGTCCATCCGCGTGCCGACCGTTGTCAACCCCGGTTCCAGCGTATCGGCCAGCGCGTTGCAGGCCGCATGTTCCATCATCGCCACCAATGCCGGCGTCGCCAACACCGGCAGGCTGCCGCTGCCCATATGCGCGGCGGTATCTGCTTCTGTCACGGTCATTTCAAAACGACCGATGGTTTTCTGTTCCATCCTTGTCGACTCCTTTATCAGCCCTGCGGCTTTATGGTGCGCTTAGTATATCACACCCCCTGCCGCTTGCACAGTTCCTGTTTTATATCAGCGCAGCATCGGTATCCCATTTCCTGTGCCGTACCAGCCAATATACCGCATACCCTGGCCATCCCAACAGCCACACCAGCAGCCGCCAGAACAACGGGGCGTCTCCATGCCGGCGCATCTGTATCAACGCCCAGCACGCAAAGAGAACGTCATAGGCAATATAGGCGGCGACAGCCAACGCCGCATAAGGCGCCTTTACCTGCGTATATAGCGCCGTTTCCATCGGGGAATAGGTCTCTAAATAGCTGCCGCTGCCCGAAATCTCAACCCACTGGCTATAACGGCCATCCGGCCCAAACATATACTCCACATACCAGTAAACCGGCGGTGAACCCAACGGCCCGTGCAAATTGGTAAACCGCCACAGGTTCTCCCGTTCGCCGTAGCGGTTTGGCTCCACCCCCTGCACAAAATCCGGCCGGCGACCCAGGCTTGTATCACCGACGACATAAACAGCCTGTGCATAGGAGGCCTCCTCCATACGCATATAGGCCAAGCGGTCCACTTCTTCGCTGATGCGCGTATCCAACCACCAGACAACCGATTTGCTTTCCTTTATCTGCTCTTCCAATTCCGCATAGGAAAAGGCATACAAAGCGGCGTACTGCACGTCATATTGCGCAAACCGCGGCGCAAGAATGGTCTGAATGGCCTGCTGCTCCGCTTCACTGAGCACCATGGAAGCCGGGTCTTCGCGCTGGCCGTATAGATATTGGGCAAGTTGCTGTTCAACGCCATATTGTTCATTCCAAACTTCCCAATACCGGCCCACAAGTGCACCGTGCTGGGCGGAACCCAATAAGGGAACCAGGCACAAACAAACCAGAGATGCCGCCAGCAGAAGGATGCGCCACGGCTTTGCTATTTTAGGGGATTGGAGATAGAGCCGCTGGACATCGGCATCGGCTTCGAACCGTTCAATCGCCATCCGCTGAGCCTGTTCCTCATCCCATCCATGTTCTTCCATCAGGGCGGTGGCGCTGTCCGTCAGAAGCGCGATGAGTTCTTCAGCCGCCTCTGCCGGCTTTGTGTTGCGCAGCAGACGATGCACATACGCTTCAATTTGCTTCATCTTCGTTTCCTCCAAACCATTCCAGCAAAGCCTTTACAGCGCGGAACTCCTCCAGCTGCTGTTGCAGGCGCTTGCGCCCTTTGTCCGTCACCGTGTAGTATTTTCGTTTTCCGCCGCCGCTGGCCTCCTCGCTCCAATAGGCATGAATATCGCCGGATTCCTCCAGCCTTCGCAGCGCTACATACAGCGTGCCCTCTTTGAGCAAGAATTGCCCGTGGCTCCTTTCTTTGGCCTGCCGTGCGATGTCATATCCATACCGTGGTTCCTTGGCGAGAATGGCCAGGATGATAAACTGGCTCGCCCCTTTGATAAGCTCGGGCTGTCCCATGCCACCGTCTCCTTCACCCTTACATTGTCATGTACTTGTAGGATATCACAAATACCCTTACACTGCAAGGGTGTCTTTAAAAATTGACAAAAGCCTCACACATTCACTATGATAGTCCTTGGTTTATAAGGAGGAAAACACCATGCAATTTACCTACTTTCCCAAGGGCGTGTGTTCAACCAAAATCGACCTGGAAATTGAAGACGGCGTCGTCCGCCATGTGCATTTTACCGGCGGGTGCGACGGCAACCTGAAAGCGGTTTCGGCGTTGATTGAAGGGATGAAGGTGGAAGATGTGCAAAAGCGTCTGTCCGGCATTCATTGCGGCCTGAAATCCACCTCCTGCGCAGACCAGCTGGCGCGCGGGCTGGCGCAGGCGCTTAAGGAAGCGTAATAAAAAAACAAAGGCGGTGCCGTTTCCATGGCCTCTTCCCTTTCTTTCGTCACCTATGTCTGCGAACAGATGGCGCAGGCGGGCGACATCCGCTTTCGCAAGATGTTTGGCGAATACGGGATTTACTGTAACGATAAAATCGTAGCGCTGGTGTGCGATGACCAGCTGTTTGTCAAGGTCACAGAGGCTGGGCGGGTGCTCTTACCGCAGCCGTATCTTGCGCCTCCCTATCCGCAGGGAACGCCGATGTTTCAGATTGAAAACGTGGATGACGCCGCGTTTGTCAGCGCCCTGATTGCCGCAACGGAACGGGCGCTTCCCCTTCCGCGCCCTCGGCGGAAAAAGGGGAGCCGCCCATGATTCGCTTTCAATTGCCGCTGCTTGCCGTAGCGGATGTTGCGCGTTCTAAACATTTCTACTGTACGCTGTTCGACCAGCGGATAACGAGTGATTTTGGCCGCAACGTCACCTTCAGCGGCGGCTTTGCCATTCAGGAGGACTTTGCCTGGCTGACCGGCGTTTCGCCGCAGGCCATCGTCCAGCCGTCCAACAATATGGAACTGTATTTCGAAGTGGACGACCTGGACGCCTGGATGCGCCGGCTGCAGGCATACGGCGGCATCACGCTGCTGCATGCGCCGTTGACCCACCCCTGGCATCAGCGCGTCGTGCGCCTGTACGACCCGGATGGACATCTGATTGAAGTCGGAGAAGCGATGCAGGTTGTGGTACGGCGTTTACTGGCACAGGGCCATACCGTTGAACAGACGGCAGCGTTGACCGAGCACCCCGTCTCGTTTGTCCAAAGCTGCCTGGAGGAGCAATAAAAAAGCGTGGCAAAAGCCACGCTTTTTTCATGAGTCAGCTGTCATTCCAGCCTCTGTTTCGCACCGTCCGGCCGGCTTGTTCACCATCTGCACTGTTTGCATAGGCGGATGACATCCATCGCTCCGCAACAGGCAGTTTCCAAGCCCCTTCCGTCCAAGTCCGCAAAGGCGCACCATCCATCCCCACGCCGTCCGCTTCCCCCTGCCATAAACTACCCGGCGGCAAGGTCCACGCCCGTCTGGATGCTTGGCACGTTTCGTTCCCGTCCGCGACGGCATTCATACAAAATCCGTCCTCGCCCGTTCCGTGCAATCGTATATGCACGGATATCCGGGCGCTGCCCGAGTGGAATTTTTCCGTCCAATGGGCATTGCACAAGGCATTAGCCCGCCCCGTGGCAAAAAGAGGGTGTGCCGGCAAGGGCGCAACAAATCGTGCGCTTATAGGGAAGCAATCCACTCCTGTCCCGTCTTTTGGCTGAGTGGCACCAGGACGCAGTGCGTCTGCCATACGCGCTCCCATTGGCGGTGCATACGCCAGGCCGGCCGCTATGTGAGTATGGCTCTGCCCTTCACGCCCGGCGGTGCAGCGCTTCTGCCCACTTGGCTTCACGGAACCCGATGAGCACAAAATCATCCGCCACCAGAAGCGGACGTTTAACCAGCATGCCGTTGGTGGCCAGCAGAGCGCGCTGTTCTTCTTCGCTCATCTGCGGCAAACGGTCTTTGATATTCTGTTCGCGGTAGAGCATGCCGCTGGTGTTAAAAAACTTTTTCAGCGGTTCCCCGCTGCGCTGCTGCCATTGCGCGATTTCATCCGCGCTCGGGTTCTGTTCGACAATATGCCGCACCGTGTAGGCGATGCCGTGTGCATCCAGCCATTTCTGTGCTTTTTGACACGTGCTGCACTTGGGATAGCAAACAAATGTATAAGCCATGGTTTTTCCTCGCTTTCTCTTTGTCTTTCTTTATAATAAAAGCACGGATTATGGTTGTCCACCCCCCATTGGCAGGATGGGCGTAAACGCGCTATAATCATAACACCAACCCAATTGGAAAGGAGCCCCGCTGCATGGAAATCCCCCGCCATTGTACCTTATGCCCGCGCGCCTGCGGGGCCGACAGGCGGCATGCCCGTGGTTTTTGCGGCGGCGGTGCGCAGGTGCGTCTGGCACGCGCAGCGCTGCATTTTGGGGAGGAGCCCTGCATCAGCGGCACACACGGCAGCGGGACGGTGTTTTTTTCCGGCTGTTCGCTGCGCTGCTGTTTTTGCCAGAACTTTCCTATCAGCGCCCAGAATCAGGGAACGGATATTTCCATCGAACGGCTGGGCGACATTTTTTTAGAACTTCAGGCGCAGGGGGCACACAACATCAACCTGGTCAATCCTACACACTATGTACCCTGGATTGTCCATGCGCTGCGGCGCGTGCGGCCTCAGCTGCGCATTCCTGTCATTTATAACACCGGCGGGTATGACCGGCTGGATACACTGGCGTCGCTGACAGGGTTGGTGGACGTATATCTGCCCGACCTCAAATATATCGACGCGGTACGGGCGGCCCGTTATAGCCGTGCGGCGGATTATCCAGCTGTCGCAAAGCAGGCCATTGCCGCCATGGTTGCGCAGGCTGGCCCGTTTACCTTGGATAAACAGGGCATGCTCGTCCGCGGCGTGCTGATTCGCCATCTGATTTTGCCCGGCGGCCGCCGGGACGCGATGGAAGCCGTCCGCTGGATACGCGATACATTTGCACCGGGCACGGTGCAGATGAGCCTGATGCGTCAGTATACCCCCATGTATAAAAGCGCGGATTATCCGGAAATCCATCGGACGTTGACAACGTTCGAATATGAAAGCGTATTGCATATGGCTGTCCAATCCGGTATCACCGGATATCGACAGGGCCGCAGTTCGGCCACCAGCGAACAGACGCCTGCCTTTGACGGCACCGGCGTCTTGCGTAAAGATTAAACGTTTTGTATTCCATTTTCCGCAAGGAGTAGGCTATATGAACGAATTGATTTGGATGGACCACCACGTACACACCACCTATTCGCCCGATGCGGACGACACCATGGAGGCCATGTGTGAACGGGCGGTGCAAAAAGGGCTGGCCTGCATGTCCATTACCGACCATTGCGAATGCCATACCTATTGGTCGGATGATTATGCCGGGCAAATCCGCGCCTCCCTCGCCCAGGCCCAGGCGCTCAAGGCCCATTGCGCTGAACAGGGCTTGCTGCTCCTGCATGGCGTGGAGATGGGACAGCCCATGCAGGACCTGCGCGCCGCGCAGGATTTGCTGGCGCTTCCCTGGGACGTCGTATTGGCCAGCCTGCACAACAATCCCGACGCGCCTGATTTCTATTTTTTGGATTATGCCCATATGACCTTTGAACAAATTCACAAACTGCTCAAACAATATTTCACCTGCCTGTATGAAATGGTACGCTGGAATCAGTTTGACGTGCTTGCTCATATGGTCTATCCCATTCGCTACATTTCCGGCGATTACGGCATTCCCATCGACCTTTCTCCCTATTGGGACGTTATCTCCGCTACGCTTCAAACGCTGGCGCAAAACGGAAAGGCATTGGAAATCAATACCTCCGGTATGCGCCAGCCGATTGGCGCCTGTATCCCGGATGCCCCTATCGTGCGGCGGTTTCGTGAACTGGGGGGCCAGCTCATCAGCATCGGAAGCGATGCCCATCGCACTGCAGATTTAGGGGCCGGCCTGCGTGACGGCTACGCATTGGCCCGCCAGTGCGGGTTTACCGAAATCTGCTATTTTCAGAACCGCACGCCGTATGTCGTTCCGCTTTCTTCACAGCTGGACGTTTGAACCAGGGCAAAAGCGCGATTTTCCCGGTGCCCCGTATTATGCGTCAGGGGGCGGCTGGGTGTCACAAAAATCAAACGCCCGCGGTTGCACGCGGCCCGTTTATCGACAAAAAGTAAGTTAGTTTTTACAAAAAGAAAGCAGGTTGATACCATATCTCCTGCTTTCCTTTTGTAACTCCCCTTCTATCTCCAGGCTTTACCGGCCTTTTGCTTTTATCTATCCTCGTGTATAGGAACCTCTTTTGTTTTCCGTTCCGGGCGCCGCCAGCAAGCAATTCCCAGGCCTACGGCGTCCGCCAGTGCCCATCCAATGGGCACGGCCCACCAGACCCCTGCCAGACCGATAGCCGGCACGGCTGCCAACGCATATGCCAGCGCAACACGCGTCCCCAACGAAATCACCGTCAGCACTACCGAGACGCCGGCACGGCCTGCACCGCGATAGAACCCATAGAACAAAAACAGATACCCAATCAGACAATAAAACGGCGCTACCGTATGCAAGTACTGTACCCCAACGGCAATGGCTTCCGTTTCCGTCGGTTGCAGAAAAATGCCAATCAGCGGGCGTGCCAGACACACCACCAGAATCGAAATGCAGGCGCCAAACAATGTCACGCACATCACCGCTTTGCGCAAACCGGAACGTACCCGCTCCGGCTTGCCCGCCCCACGGTTCTGTGCCACATAGGTGGGGAATGCATTGCCAAAATCCTGCATAGGCATGTAGGCAAATCCATCCACTTTCACCGCGGCGGCAAAGCCTGCCATCGCCGCCACGCCAAAACGGTTCACCAGTCCCTGCACCATCAGAATCCCAAAATTCATGATGGACTGCTGGATGCTGGTCCATATCGAATGATGCCGCAGTTGGCCGAATACTTCCCTTTTCCATGCACGCTCGCGCAGTGCCGTCCGCATGTCTGACGAAGTGCGCAGCAAATATATCCAAAGCACGATAGCCGACACCGCTTGCGCGATAATCGTCGCCCAAGCCGCCCCTGCCACACCCATTTGCAGTGGCAACACAAACAGAATGTCCAACCCGATATTCAACACTGCGGAAACCGCCAGTGCAATCAGCGGCCAAAGCGAATTGCCCATGCTGCGCAGCACGGCGGCTGCGTAATTGTAAAAAAAGACGGCGGGAAGACCGAGCAGAATAATCTGCAAGTATTGCATCTCCATCGCAAATACCGCCTGCGGTGTCTGCAAAAAGCCAAGAATCGCAGGCAAAAACGCAAATGCAAGCGCCATCATCCCCGCAGCAATGCCCCCTACCCAGACAAAGGCCATATAAAAACTGGCCTGCAAGCTCTTCTTCTCCTTTGCGCCATAAAAATAGGAAAAGACAACGCCGCACCCCATGCACAATCCCAATAGAACAGAGGTGAGCAACACCATAAACGAGTAAGCAGCCCCCACAGCCGCCAGCGCATTCTCTCCCAGGCATTGCCCGACAATAATCGTGTCGACAATGTTATACATCTGTTGCAGCAGGTTGCCTGCCATCATTGGAAATGAGAAAAAAAGGATGGCCTTGGTCTCGCTCCCTACAGTCAAATCGCGCATGCTGTCTCCCTTTCGTTATTTCATAAAGTAAGTTTTTTCTTTCTTTTTGAAATAACCTTATCAAATCACTCTCTTTTTTTCAACATGTTTTGAAAAGTGTTGCGTTTTGTTCTCTATTTCATGTAGGATAAGGCTATAAAAGGCAAGAGGAGGTTACGAAATGTATCTGGATGGGCTGGACCGGATTGACCAACAGATTATCGATTTACTCACACATCACGCGCGCATGTCTTATGTGGAAATTGGACAAAAGGTGGGGTTATCTCGCGTCGCTGTAAAAACACGCATCCAGTCCATGGAGGAAAAGGGCATCATCGAAGAATATACCACCATCATCAACCCGCAGAAAATCACCAACTCCATTTCCTTTTATTTTGAAATGGAACTCGCCCATTCCCTGTTCCAGCAAGCGGTTGACACGTTGAAAGCACAGGATATCGTTACGCAGATTTATCACGTCTCCGGCAAAAACAAATTGCATGTGCATGCCGTAGCCGCCAGCCATGAAGAAATGGAAGTCTTTTTGCAACAGGTCGTTTATCCCATGCCCGGCGTGTTGGCTCTGAACTGTAATGTAATTCTTTCCCGTATCAAGGATGTAAAAGGGCTTCGCCTCTGACAGCTCATGCCGGCAAGTTTCCTTTGTTTCACACACTTCCGTTTTTTATTTCGCTCTATGTTTATTTTAACCTCCTGTGCGATAGCTTGCTTCGCTTGATAGCACAAATATAAGTATGATTATGTATGATATTCACAAAACCATTCTGAAAAGGAATCTTGTGGGTTTCATCTTCTATTGCTTAATGGGTCAGATTGCTTTGCATACTCTCCTTATCCCTTGTCGAACAGCAACGTAAAAATATAAGGTTGATAAGTGTCCGCCGAGACACTTGCTCTCTCATTTGAGACTTAATCATTTATTATTTTTCCATTATGGATTGGGCGTTTACAGAACATAAACGCCCTGATAAAATCAGAGCGTTAAATCCTTTATTCTGAGGCATATGTTGGCGGCGCCAACTGCAGCGTTTGGCGAATTTCCAGCTGTTCTTCCGGCGTCAGCCGCGGATAGTCTTCCATTATCCTCTCCCAGCTTT
>CAJFOS010000014.1 GCA_904397865.1 Candidatus Allochristensenella caecavium | reverse complement strand
CACCATTTTATGCGGTAGTAGCTCAGTGGTAGAGTGCCACCTTGCCAAGGTGGATGTCGCGAGTTCGAATCTCGTCTACCGCTCCAAAATGGCGCCATAGCCAAGTGGTAAGGCAAGGCTCTGCAAAAGCCTCATTCCCCAGTTCAAATCTGGGTGGCGCCTCCACGTCGGAGGAAACTCCGAGACCATGAATCCCACCCTAATGGGTGGGATTTTTAGTCGTTCCGATTCCTCCTCTTTCAAGAAAAGTCACGCTTGTTGCGGCTATGCTCTTGGTAAACGCGGGCATAACGCCTCCACTGCGCTATCAACTTTTCTTGGTTTGAAATCGATAGTTTAAATCATATTCAATAGGTGAATTCAGCGGATAGTGTCCGCAGCCAAAATCGCAAACTGTGTAGGTAGTCTGCGATTTTTTATTATTGGATAGAGGTATCCATTTCAGAAGGCTGTGCCACGGGAGGCAAGTTGTCGCACCAAGATGCGTAAATTATGCAGGTGATTTGTGGTTCTCGTCTGTTATTACAAGGCTTTACATTTTTATCTAGGCAGCTGCTGGACTGGGCGACCCGAACGCAAATAACGTGACAGGTCATGAATATCAGACAAGTAACGGTGGCAGACGGTGGAGTCGCGTTGGTTCCAATGTGAGGAAATTATTTGACGATAGTCACTCCTTCGTGCAAGGGGAAGCTGAAAATGCGAAGCGAAAAAGGGATACACACGTGCTAAATAGAAAGTTGGGATAATAAAATATAGTATGATAAAATATAACGGAATTTACAGAAGCAGGAAATTTGTTCACAAAAACGCCATGTATCCCATGGCGTTTTTGTGTGGAAATCAACTTTATATGCCTTTTTCGCTGGGTTTAGGAGAACGGCAGGAAAAGGAAGGGAAGACAACGGTCGTATTTTTCTTCAACGGATGGCCGTCTTGATTTTTAGGCCGGTCTTCCTGGGACTGCGATGCGGCAAAGAACGATGACCTTTTCGCAGCAGACAACATAAGTTTGATGCGATTGAGTTGGTTGACTTCGCTGGCGCTGGCATCATAATCAACAGCGGCAATGTTGGCCCAGGGATACGCCCGTTTTAGCTGTTTAACGACGCCTTTACCGACTACATGATTAGGCAGGCATCCAAAGGGTTGAATACAGACGATATTGGATATGCCGGATGTCAACAATTCCAGCATTTCACCAGCTAGGAACCACCCTTCTCCAAACTGATTGCCGAGAGAGAGGAATGGTTTTGTAAGTTCGCCAATTTGTTCAATGGGAAGGGGAGCATCAAAGCGCCGGCTTGCCTGTAAGGCTTCAATGGCGGGCTTTCTCAGGGTACGGATAGCTTGCAAGCCTGCTTTGCAAACAGCGGCAGAGCCCCATCCCTTGCCAAGAAATTCGTGTTTATAGGCACCATTGTGCAGGCAAAAATTCAGAAAGTCCATCAAATCGGGAACCACGGCCTCCGCACCTTCTTTTTCCAGTAGTTCCACCAGATGATTGTTGGCCAGTGGCATATATTTGACCAGGATTTCGCCAACGATACCAACGCGCGGCTTTTGTAGGGATTCGTTGATGGGCAGGGTATCAAACGCTTCTACGATGCCTTGACACACCTGTTTATAGCGATAGGGGCTATGTGGGTTAATCAAGGAATCGATACAGATATCCCGCCATTGTTTATGCAGGGCATTGGCCGAGCCGTCCACCTGTTCATAAGGACGCACACGATACAAACACCGCATCAATAAATCGCCATAGACGATAGCACGGGCCGCGCTGAGCAGGAGAGAAGGGGATAGATGAAACCCATCGTTTTTTTCCATGCCGTTGGCGTTGAGCGAAATCACAGGAATATGTGAGAGCCCGGCTTTATCCAGAGCTCGACGGATAAAACCAACATAATTGCTGGCCCGACAACACCCGCCTGTCTGTGTCATAATCACAGCGAGCCGGTTGGTATCATATCGGCCGGACAGAACAGCGTCCATGATTTGCCCGACCACGGTGATGGAAGGAAAGCAAGCATCATTATTGACGAATTTCAGCCCGGTGTCGATGGCAGAACGGTTATCATTGCGCAAAATTTCAATCTGGAGTCCATGGGAACGACATACGGGTTCCAGAATATCAAAATGCAGGGGGCTCATCTGTGGGGCTAAAATTGTATAAGCCTGCTTGTGCATCCGCCGCGTGAATTTAGCCGGCCGATAGACGATGGGCTGCGGTTTTGGAACAATGTGCTGTTCATGTCGTTTGTTCATGGCGGCCAGCAGACTGCGGATACGAATACGGGCAGCGCCGAGACTATTCACTTCATCAATTTTTAAAACAGTGTAAAGTTTATCATTTTGTTCCAAAATATCGCTGACCTGGTCGGTTGTGACGGCATCCAGCCCACATCCGAACGAATTGAGCTGCACCAACTCCAAATCGTCCCGCTGGCTGACAAATTCAGCAGCTGAATAGAGCCGGGAATGATATACCCATTGGTCAACCACGCGCAGCGAACGTTTTGTCTGGCAGTCGATGGGGAGACTGTCTTCCGTCAACACGGCCAGACCATATGACGCAATCAATTCCGGGATACCGTGATTGATTTCCGGGTCCAGATGGTAGGGGCGGCCGGCAAGTACGATACCTCGTTTCTGGTTTTGTTCCATCCAGGCTAACAGGCGTGTTCCTTGCATACGGATATCGCGCTTGGCATTCCGTTGTTCCTCCCAGGCGCAGTGGACGGCCTGGCGCACTTCGCTTTCCGGAATATTCCAGACATCTTTGCAAAAACGGACAAGCCGGTCTGAGGCTGTCTGCTCGCTGGTGAAGGCGATGAACGGACGCAGATACCGTACATGTCCCTGTACAATAGCCTCAATGTTGTTTTTCAGGTTCTCCGGATAGGAGATAACGATGGGGCAGTTAAAGTGATTTTGCGCATATTTAATTTCCTGGTGTTCATAAAACACACAGGGATGAAAAATCGTTTCAATCCCTTGGTTGATTAACCATTGTACATGGCCATGCGCGAGTTTGGCCGGATAACATTCGGATTCCGAGGGAATGGAATCCATGCCGAGTTCATAAAGCGTCCGGTCAGAAAAAGGTGAGAGGCGCACGGAAAATCCAAGCTGCTTGAAAAATGTCGCCCAGAATGGATAGTTTTCGTACATATTCAATACCCGTGGGATACCTAGCAGTCCTCGTGGTGCATCGGAGAGCGGCAATGGTTCATAACCAAAAATCCGCTCTTTTTTATAGGCGAACAAGTTGGGCGCTTTTTCAGCACGATTGGTTTTACCTACACCTTTTTCGCAGTGATTGCCGGTGATATAGGTCTGCCCGTTGGAGAAACGATTGACGGTCAGCATGCAATGGTTGGAACAGCCGTTGCAGTGACGTGTCGAAGTCGTATAGCTTAATTGAACGATGTCTTCCAATGCGGGCATGGAAGTCGTCTGCCCGCAATACCGTTCCCGCGCAATCAAGGCTGCGCCAAATGCGCCCATGATGCCGGAAATATCTGGGCAGATGACATCCACACCGGTTATTTTTTCAAAGGCGCGCAGAACCGCTTGGTTATAAAAGGTACCCCCCTGAACGACAATGTTGGAACCCAGTTCTTTTGCATCGGTTAGTTTAATGACTTTGAACAAGGCGTTTTTGATGACGGAATAGGCGAGCCCAGCAGAGATATCCGGTACAGTAGCCCCTTCCTTCTGAGCCTGCTTAACATTGGAATTCATAAATACCGTGCAGCGTGTGCCCAAATCCACCGGATGCGGGGCAAACAACGCTTGCTGTGCGAAATCCGCCGTACGGTATCCCAGCGAATTGGCGAAGCTTTCGATAAACGAGCCGCAGCCAGAGGAACACGCTTCATTGAGTAAAACAGTGTCTACAACGCCGTTTTTCAAGCGAATGCATTTCATATCCTGTCCGCCGATGTCCAGCACACAATCGACGTCCGGGTCGAAAACAGCAGCTGCCCGTCACTGCCAATCAAGGCTAGTTTGGTTGTGGTGGAGCCAGCATCGATACCTAGAAAACAGTCGCCGGCATATGAGGACAGCGCTCCTTTCTGAACAACCGCCTGGCGGTGGCGCCGGCAGAAGACATCATATTCCTGCTGATTGGTAAACAGCGGCTCCATGCGTTTAAGCTCAAATTGCATAGAAACACCCTGCTGCAATTGACGGATAAGAGAATCGATAGCGATAGCGGCGCGCTCACCGCTTTCAAGCGCGGCACCCATGGCGGCAAAAAGATGAGAATTGTCCGGGTCGACAATGTTTTCCGGCGTTAAATGAAGCGTACGAATGAAAGCTTTTTTTAATTCGGGCAAAAAATGGAGTGGTCCGCCCAGAAAAGCGACGCAGCCACGGATAGGCTTTCCGCAGGCCAAGCCAGAAATGGTTTGGTTTACAACAGCTTGAAAAATAGACGCGGCCAAGTCTGCGGTGGACGCGCCTTTATTGATAAGAGGCTGTATATCGGATTTGGCAAATACCCCGCAACGTGCGGCAATGGGATAAATTTCTTTATAATTTTCCGCCGCCCGGTTGAGCCCGGCAGCATCGGTTTGCAAAAGTGCGGCCATCTGGTCGATAAAAGAACCTGTTCCGCCCGCGCAAATGCCATTCATCCGTTCATCAAGACCATCACGAAAATAAATAATCTTTGCATCTTCGCCCCCCAGTTCAATTGCAACATCCGTCTGCGGGGCAACGTTTTGTAAGGCGGCTGCAACAGCCACGACCTCCTGGACGAATTCGATGCCAAGGGCCTTGCCTAAATTCATGGACCCAGAACCAGTCACACATACGCGAAGCAGGCAATCGCCAGTTATCTGACGTGCTTGCTGGAGTAAATGCAACAAGGCCTGTTGTATATGGGCTTAATGACGACAATATTCACCATATAGAATTTGGTCTGCGTCATCCAGCAAAACAAATTTGACCGTAGTCGAACCAATATCAATCCCTGCACGATATACCTTCACTCAAACCACCTTTTACGCGTTCCTTACGGTGTTTGAATTCTCCATCCTACGAAACTGTGCCGCACGAGAGAATCATTTTATCTTAATACAAATTTTTGGACAAATCAAGAAATGCCGCCGGTAAAATAGAGAAAAAAAGGGTGCGCACTTCATTATGAATTGGGTCATTTATAAGCAGGCCTCGCCGTAAAAAAGGGCAAGCTTTCGATAAAAAGCAAAAAATCAGCCTGAAGGGGACGATTTCAACGGCCTGATAATACAAAGCACCGGTTGTCATAAACCGGTGCTTTGTATTGGGTTGAATTGCTCTACGCACTGATAATATCCGATTTCTTTTCTAAGATGGCGGCTACTGCCAGACAGGCAGGGCAATCGCAATACCGCCCACCGGCCTGCTGAATTTCCTTTGCATGCGCAGCGATGCCAGCAGCTGCATCCGCGCCAAAATATGCCACGCCTTCTTCGGATTGAGAAAATGCAATCAACTGTTCAATGGGCATGATATCCCCTTCAAGCGCTGCGATATACGCACTGGTTTCGGCTGCCTGTTGAGCTGTCCCCACGGCGTCCAACCAGCGCTGTGCCGAAGCACGTGTTTCGCTATTGCAGGTTGGGGCGTTGATTAATTCGTGCGTTTTTTCTACCAGGAAGTCCAATGTCTGTTTTGTCATTATCCATACCCCTGCTTTCCTTCGAAGATATATTCATTTTACTACAGGCAAATGATGGACGGCAAGGCTGGAAATCCCATGCGTTATGATTCCTAAAGGTTAAACGGATAAATAAATACAAAATGTGAACCCGAAAGGAACGAACGCGGGGAAAATGATTAAACATCCGGGAACAAAAGGGAAGGAAGAGACTTGACCGCAGGCGTGTCAAGCACATGGCCATACGGGTCAAAACGCGAGCCATGACAAGGACAGTCCCACGTTTTTTCATCGGGATTCCACACAAGCTGACACCCCATATGCGGACATTTGGTGGAGACGGGATATATGCGGCCTTGTTCGTCCTTATACACACCTGCTTTTTGTCCGTTGAGGTGAACAATTCCGCCATGACCAGGGGGGAGCGCATCCAGTTCCGCCTGTCCGCCAGTGAGCGCTTGTGCAGCAAGGCCGCGCACGGCATGGCAGCCGTTTCCCCAAAGCTGACCCAGGCCATGGGAAAGCGAAGAGCGCTGCGGCGAGAAAAGGTCAGAATAGGGAAGAGGATGGTCCTGGATATATCCGTCGATGATGTTCGCGGCGACCATGGCGTTGGTCATTCCCCATTTGCCGAAACCGGTTGCCACATAAACGTCTTGCAAGTGTTCTGCATAAGGCCCGATGTAGGGGAGGCGGTCCAGGGTCATACAGTCTTGCGCAGACCAACAGGCCTCCTCCTGCGCTTTGGGCATGAGCTGTTTTGCGGCGATGCGCAATCGGTCAAACATACCGCCGGCGGGGTCATGGTCCCCTGTGCGGTGTCCAGCACCACCGAAGAGAAGAAGTTCATCCTGCATACGCCATGAGAACCCTTCGGGGTCTATATCGATATACATCCCATCCACGTGTGGAATATGGGACAATGCAAGAACATAGGAACACTGTTGATGCATACGCATGAAATAATAGCCCGGTGTATTGCGAAAAGGAAAATGAGTAGCAACCACGATGGATTGGCAGTGGACGGTACCATGAGAAGTATATACATGATGCGGTTCGATACGGTTTGCACACGTTTGTTCATAGATAGGGAGGTGGTCGGCAAGCCCTTGCAGAAAGGCCAGCGGGTCGAATTGCGCCTGGGAATCAAAACAAATAGCCCCTTCAACAGAAAGGGGGAGCGGAAGTTTCTGCTCCCAATGGGCAGGAAGACCCAGCGTCTGGATGGCCTTCCACTCGCGCAGAAGCGGCGCGGGATGATGAGTGGCATACAGATAGGCGCTTTTTCGTTCGAAGGAGCAAGCGATTTGTTCGGATGCAATCAGGTGGGCATATTGCTCGATGGCATGTTGTTGTGCCTGGGCATATTGTTTGGCATGCGCCGGCCCGAAAGCATCGATTAAATCGGCGTACAGGAGGCCGTGCTGCGATGTGATTTTGGCGGTGGTATGACCGGTGGTCGCCTGCGCGATACGCCCCCTTTCCAATACACAGACACGTAGGCCGTTTTGCTGAAGGCGGTGTGCAATCAGAAGACCGCACAGGCCTCCGCCAATCACAGCGACATCCACATGGATATCCGATGAAAGCGAAGGGAAAGCGGGAAGCGCGTGGCGTAATTGCCAAAGGGACGGATGCATATGAAATCACCTCATTCTTTAGCATGTCAAAGCGAAGGAAAGCTATGCATGTAAAACAGGAAAGAGACAGAGCAAGAAACAAAAAGAGACAATTTAGGAGGATTCCGTTGTGTGGATAGACGGGATTTGTTATACTGTGCACATCTGCAAAAGAAAAGGATGGAACGATGAAAACCACGGCGATTATTCTGTTTGCATTGACGTATGTGCTCCTGTTGTGCTTGCCGAAGTGGCGTGCGTATATAGCGGCTCTTTCGGCGGGCCTTTTTGTATTGTTGGGTATTTTGCCATTGGGCCAGGTATGGGGGGCAATTGACTGGAATGTGCTGATGATGATTGGCGGCACGATGGGAATCGTTTTCCTGTTTATTGAGTCCAAAATGCCGGCGCTATTGGCAGATTGGATAATCGAAAAAACGCCAAATGTAAAGTGGGCAGTGGTGGCGCTTTCGCTTTTCGCCGGGGTAATTTCTGCATTTGTGGACAATGTAGCGACGGTGTTGATGGTGGCGCCAGTTGCATTGACGATTGCCAAAAGGCTGGGAATTTCGCCTGTGCCAAGCATTGTTGCGATTGCGGTGTCCTCCAATTTGCAGGGAGCGGCTACACTGGTAGGCGATACGACCTCCATCCTATTGGGCGGATATGCCCAGATGGATTTTATGGACTTTTTCTTTTTCAAGGGACGGATTGGCATTTTCTGGGCCGTGGAGGTTGGCGCACTGGTTGCGACGTGCGTCTTATTGTGGCTGTTCCGGCGGGAAAAGGAGTCCGTCCAGATTGACGCGCGTACCAAGGTGGAAGATTATTTTCCCACGGTGCTTCTGGTGAGCATGATTGGCCTTTTGATTGGCGCGTCGTTTCTACCCAATAAACCGAGTATCACAAACGGAGTCATCTGTATTTCGCTCTTTATGATTGGCTTGGTGCGTACGGCCTGGAAGCAGAAGGACCGAAATATGTACGCGCGTGCGCTCAAGGAAATTGACTATTTCACGCTGCTGCTGTTGGCAGGACTATTTGTGGTGATTGCGGGTATCACACAGGCGGGAGTAGTGGATGATATCAGCAAACTGTTTGTTGCCCTCAGCGGGGACAATCTGTTCGTCATCTACACGTTGATTGTGTGGGCATCGGTGCTGTTTTCCGCGTTTATTGACAATATTCCATATGTTGCGACGATGTTGCCCGTGGTGGCGGGTATTTCCAATATGATGGGCGTGGAGCCATATTTGCTGTTCTTTGGCTTGTTAACCGGTGCGACATTAGGAGGAAACCTAACGCCCATTGGTGCGTCGGCGAATATCACTGCGCTGGGTATCCTTCGCAAGGACGGGCATAAGGTGAGCGCAGGGCAGTTTATGCGCATTGGCGTACCGTTCACATTAGCGGCTGTATTCACCGGATATGTGATGATTTGGTTGATTTGGAGCTAAAAAAGAAAAGAGTGGGAACACCTTCCCACTCTTTTTTGATTGATACACTCATAAAAAGGAAAGCTGTTTGCCGGCAGCCCGCACAGCGGCAGGCACGGCATGCTCGCGGTGTATGACGTCTTTTTTTAGCGAGGCTAGAAAAGACGACGGCGACTGCGGTGAAGATAAAATAGTCAGATGGTCTTTGGCCCGTGTCATGCCGACATAAAGCAGACGGCGTTCCTCTTCCATATCGCACGGCTTGTTTTTGATTTGTAAAGGTACGGTCTGTTCGTTCACACCGCAGAGAAAGACAACGGGATATTCCAGACCCTTTGAACCGTGAAACGTCATCAGTGTGACTGAGTCCGGCGTATAGCGCGCAGCGCCGCTGCGCTGCATGTCCGGGTCAAGACCGACCGAGAGGCTCTGCAAAAATTCCGGCATGCTGGTATACATAACGGCCATCTGTTGGAATTGCTGCAAAGCGGCTGAATCCGAAACGGCATGAGCCAGAATCCATTGTGCGACAAGCTTGGCGGGTTTGCCTTTTAGCGAGGGGGAAAGGGTTGCCCAACGCTGGGCAAAGATACGCAGGGCAGGGTCATCGGAAGATGCCAGATGCTGCGATAAGCAGGCTGTCCATGTCTGCACGTCAATGGAGGGATGTGCGCTGATTTGCCGTACAATTGTTTCCACCATTTCAGAAGAAATACCAGCTTGCTGTAGACAGAGCTTTCCGGATAGTACATCGTTTGGATAGAACAACAGACGGAACCACGCCAGTGCGTGACGAACCTGCGCGTCTTCTAAAAAGGAGGAACGGCCGATGACGGTGTACGGAATCCCCTCTTTTTGCAAGCATTGTTCCAGTATTTCCGCCTGCCTGTGCGTGCGGTAGAGCACGGCGATATCGGAGAAGCCATAGCGGTTTTGTCCGGCACCGAGAGCATGCGATTCCAGCATACCGATGCCGCCGACCATTCGATTGATTTCCTTAGCGACAAAGATGGCTTCAGAGAATGCATCGGGTACATCCAGAACATGGATGTTATCGCCGGACGGTTTGTGCGCCGACAAATCGGCTTCCGTTCGATGGGGCAGCAGGGAGAGCGCGCCCTGTATGATTTGCGGCGTGGACCGATAGTTTTCGAACAGACGGATTTGTTGGGCCTGCGGATGTTCGGTAAGAAAGCGTTCAAAGCAGTGCGCGGTGGAACCGCGAAACCCATAGATGGCCTGGTCAGGGTCGCCGATGAGAAACAGAGAAGCACTTTTAGCGCTCCAGGCCTGTACAAGTTGATATTGCAAATCGTTGATGTCCTGAAATTCATCGATACAAAGATGATGAAACCAACGAAGGATGGATTTATCCGACCTGTGTTTGCCGGTGAAAGCGGCGAGCGCATGGCAGAGGACATCATCATAATCCACCAGATGCAGGTCCGACAGGGTTTGCTGGTATGCGGTAAAGAGGGAATCCGTTAGGGCGTCTTCCTCGGTGGAGTTGCCGTTTTTGCGGCGTGAAATTTGTGCAAGGGCCTGTTGCGGGGTGAGCGAATCTCCCCGTTGGGTGAGCAAATCACGCAATAGGGAAAGCGCTTCCGCTTCATCGATTAAGGTGGTGTCCATCTTCCATTTTGACAGCATTTGTAGGCACAGAGAATGAAACGTACCGATATGCATGGCACGCACGATGCGTTTATCGCCAAAATGCTGTTCCAATCGCTCGCGCATTTCACGAGCGGCTTTATTGGTAAAGGTGACGGCGGTAATCTGAGAGGGGTGGACACCTTGCTGTTCCACTAAATACGCAATGCGGCAAACGAGTGTGCGTGTTTTTCCCGTGCCAGGTCCTGCAGAGACAACCACGGTATTTTCCATGGAAGAGGCGGCTTTCCACTGCGTTAGATTGAGACCGTAAGGAGACGATGGCGCTTTAGAGGAAAACATATTTCCATCGGCAACGGGTGGGTTGCTTATGAAAACTGGCGTATCAACAGGAGCAGAAGGAGATGCTTGGGGGCCTTTTTTCGGAGAAATGGCCGCAGTTCCTTCGGGCAAAAAGGAAATCTGTCCAGAAATGGCCGATAGGGACGCGGCATCCAGCATACGAACTGTTCCGTATTCTCCATCATACCCAGGCGTAACCTCCACCGCCCCCATCCGCAGTCGCCGAATGCTCTCCGCCACATAGCAGCCTTCTACCCGGGCAATATCTTCAATGGGTGCCTGACGAAGAATATATAACTCCGGACCGAGAGCACGCAGAAGTGTCACATAAGGACGCTGCACCCTGGCACTGTTGACCCCCGCGCCTACAACTGAAGCGATGACCTCGGGCAGCGGAACGATGCTTTCAAACGGTTTGGCATGCGGCGGGATAAACCCCTCCGGCCGGTCGGCCAGCGCATCCACACGATGGAGAACACCAACTGTTACAGGACGCCCACAGACGGGGCAGAGCCCTTGATGCGCATTTGTCTGAGAAGGGGAGAGAGAGCATTTGCAGGCGCGGTGCCCATCAAAATGATATTTACCTTCTTCGGGGAAAAATTCCAGCGTGCCGGCAAAGGCATCGGAATCCGGCGTCTCCAAAGCGGCTTTGAGAGCTGGATAGGAAAGTTCGGTGTGAAATAGATTGGCTTCTCGTGCCAGGTTGGCTGGGGAATGTGCATCTGAATTAGAGACCAGATGAAACCGGTCCAGCGCGGAAAGCCGCCAGTTCATGGGCGGGTCGGAAGAAAGACCGGTCTCCAGTGCATGGATATGGGGGGTTAAATCCTCAAAGCATTCCTCGATGGCATCAAAACCGGAATAGGCGCCGAAAAGTGAAAAGTGCGGCGTCCAGATGTGAGCCGGAATCAAGACGGCCTGCGGGCAGCATTCCAAAGTGATTTCCAATAAATCCCGGCTATCCAGTCCGAGAATGGGACGGCCATCGGAATGCAGGTTGCCGATTTGTTCGAGCCGTTGGGATAAGCGGTCTGCATCTTCCAGCGAGGGCAGGAGGATGAGATTGTGGACTTTACGGACCTTCCCATGTTTTTTATAAATGGAGCTAATCTCACCGGAGACAAGAAACTGTGGCGAGAATGGACGCTCGGGCCAATCGCCCGGTATCACAGCGTTTGGATGGAGGGTATAAAAGCCGTTGTCGGCAGGCACGAGCTTTTCACGCAGTTCTGCGCGCCAGCCTGGATGGGTAAAGTCGCCGGTACCAATTAAGTCCAGTCCTTTGCGCGCTGCCCAATAAGCTAGCATGGAAGGTTCACATTGTTTGCTCGTGGCCCGAGCGTAATGTGAATGAATGTGCAAATCAGCGATAAACATACACGTTTCTCCTGTAAAAGCTTTGTTTCATCATAACATAGATGGACTACAATAAGCGATAGGATAAATGGTTACCGGCGGGAAACTAGCGGAGCAGCAAGTGCGTACTTTGCAAGGGCCTTTAGATTGTTTAAAATTTTAACGAAAAGATTGAGAACGAAGGAGTGGAAACATGGAACAGGAGAAGCGAGATTGGTGGATGGCCCCTCAGCCGGTAGCGGAAAAAGATATACAGCAAACGATTGAAACGGACGTATTGGTAATTGGCGCAGGACAGGCGGGCATTTGTGCAGCTCGGGCTGCAGCGGAAGCCGGGGTGCGTGTATGTGTGTTGGAGAAACAGAACGAGGAGAAAAAACTCGTACTTGGCAATGGAGAAATTGGGCACATCAATTCCAAATGGCAGGAAGAGCACGGCGTGCCAAAGGTGGACGTTGCTATGTTTGTCAACGACTGGCAGTTACGGACAAACAACCGTTCCAATTATCGATTGATTCGGACGTATGCGGAAAAGTGCGGCGAATGTTTTGACTGGGTCATTGAACCGCTGGACGCGGAGCAGAGGGAGCAGATTTACCCAATGTTGACCCCGCAGAGTGAACATTTTCCCGAATCGGTCAATGGAATGCGCGCCTGGTCAGGAACGGCAAAAATGCCGGTAAAAATTCAAAATGAAATTCTCAAACGCAATCAGCAATGGGCTGAAAACAAGGGCGCGAAATTCTATTTTGGTGTCGCGGGTCAACAACTGCTCAAACAAGGGAAACGGGTGACCGGCGCCATTGCAGTGGACGAACGGGGAAACTATATTCGGTTCATGGCTGCCAAAGGCGTGATTCTTGCCGCAGGCGACTATAGTGGAAATCCGCAGATGTGCAGGGACTTGCTTACAGAAGCGGCGGATTTGGTAGACCCACAGGCAACCTGGAAAGGGCACGGCTGGGATGGAAGCGGCATCCAGATGGGCCTTTGGGCCGGTGGACGGCTGGACCCGCGCCCGCATCCAGCGATGGGCGGCAACTATTCATTCCCTGGATTTGATTTGATTGGGTCAACGGCGGTGTTGCGAGTTAATAAATACGGCCGGCGTTATTCCGACGAAGGCTTTGGCACCCATGTGCTTGCCGCGATTGCCGGCGCCAAACAACCCAACGGCATGCTTTGGGGCATTTTTGACGCGAATGTTTTAGAAGAAGCGACGTATCAGGCACCCTGTAATGCCGTGTTGGACTACACCAACGAAACCCGCAAGCAACAGCTGCGCAACGCCATGGAACAGGCACAAAAGGCCGGAGCGCAGGGAAGGCCGGGCGGAAAATCGCGGATTTTGTATTGCGCTGAGACACTGGAAACGCTGGCAGGTTATATGTTTGAAGGGGAAAAAGAACAGCGGACATTCCTTGCTACCGTCGCCCGATACAACCAAATGTGTGCACAAAAGCGGGACGATGATTTCGGCAAAGAACCTTCGTTACTACACGCCTTATGCCATCCGCCATACTATGCTTGCGGACAGGAGAAAAACAGCCATCGGCCAGGCGGACAGTCCTTGAGTTTGCTGGTGACAGTGGGTGGCTTGCTGACGGATGAGAAGCAGAACGTATTGGATGACGAGTTTGAACCCATCGCAGGACTGTATGCGACGGGAAATTGCTGCGGCGGACGGTTTGGTTTTCAATATACGACATCCATTCCGGGACAAAGCATCAGCATCGCTCAGACGATGGGACGCGAAGCTGGGTATACGGTAGCAGCGCTGTAAAACAATCAGAAGACAACCTGCGGGCGGTATTTGCCACTCGCAGGTTTTCTTTTTGAAAAAATATGGACGAAACCGTCTACAAGTGATATATTAAAAAATAGACGAACCCGTCTATAATTATCGTTTGGAAAAGAGCTGTATGGATATGTGGGCGTTGGATGCAGGAAAATGGCTGTTGGTGATTGGGATTGCGTTTTTTGTGGGCAAGTTGGTCGCGAAATTAAAACTACCGGCCATTCTTGGATGGTTGATTACAGGCATGGTGATGGGACCACACGCGTTGGGCTGGATGGGCGATTCGCTCTTGCAGGCGCAATGGTATCAGACCATTGAGAACGTATTGGAATGCACGGTAGGCTGGATGATAGGGACAGAATTAATTTGGCGCAAGATGAAAAAGGCGGGCAAGCAGATTGTTGTGACAACGATTACGGAATCGTTGGGTACTTTTTTTGTCGTAAGTCTTGTTTTTGGTATATTGTTCTGGCTGGCTAAAGTGCCTGTGTATCTTGCGTTTATTTTTGGAGGCATTGCGTTGGCGACGGCACCGGCTCCTTCGCTGTCCATTGTCAATGAAATGAAGACTTCGGGCCCAGTAACCAAAACGTTGATTCCGATGGCGGTATTAGATGATTTGGTTGGCGCGTTTGTTTTTTTCACCGTTATTGCGTTTGTAACGGCTAACATATCCACACAGAGTATACCGATTGGATGGATTTTATTCCTGGTGTTCCTTCCTGTGCTAATTGGTGCTATCACGGGTTGGCTGACTGGTCTATGTTTGCGGAAAGCGCGTACGCCCCGCGCGTCCCTATGTATTTTGATTGCGATGCTCCTGTTTTCTGCGGGGATAGGATACGGGCTCAATCACTTTGTTTTGCATGCGTCCATTTTAAATTTCATGCTGATAGGGATGGCTTTTTCAACGGTATTTGCTAATATGATTGAAGAGGAACAGCTTGCACGGTTGATGCGTGTAATGAACCCAGTTATCGGGGTGTCGTTGATTATTTGTATTTTAAATCTGGGGGCGCCGCTGGACTATCATTTGATTTTTGGCGCAGGCATTTATACGGCAGTCTATATTGTCTCTCGCGCAGTCGGGAAGTATTTTGGGGCTTATGCAGGCGCCAGAGCTACACACGCACCACGAACAGTACAGAAATATTTGGGATTTACATTGCTGCCGCATTCCGGTGTATCCCTGGTATTTACCGGGATTGCAGTCTCTTTTTTAACGGGTCCAGCACCGCAATGTGCAGCGATTTTGCAGGGAACGATTGCGGCAGCTGCAGTGATAAATGAGATAATTGCAGTATTCATGGCGAAAAAAGGATTTGAATGGGCTGGCGAATTGCCCGAAATGAAAGAAGGACAACGAATTGAAACAGGCGGAGAGAACAGCACGCAGTAAACACGAGATATTTGTCGCCGCACATACGGAATTTGGACAACATGATTATGAAACCGTGACCATGGAGAGTATTTGTACCAAACATCATATCTCCAAGGGGATGATGTATCATTATTATACGGGCAAGGACGAACTTTTTTTGCTCTGTGTGCAAAAAATGTTTGAACAGTTGCATGACCATCTAGATGCGCATTTTGATTCATTTACACAAGGCACTGTGTCGGACATGGTGAACACCTATTTTTTGCAAAGGGAGCATTTCTTTCAAACGTTTGCACAGGAACGGGTGATATATGAAAATGCAATGATTCACCCGCCTAAACATTTGAAGGAGGAGATACAAAGGCTGCGCCAGCCGGTACAGGAAGTGAATCGTAGATTTATGGAACAGGTATTCGCACACGCCACTTTACGCGGGACGGTATGCAAAGAAGAGGCAATGCGTTTTTTGGAAAGTGTTTCGTGTATGTGCTGGCCGTTGTGGGAATTGTATCGGGATGGAGAAACTGATTTATTTAGTGTGGAAAGGGAGTTCCGCCATTTTTTGAATATGCTTTTGTTCGGCATCGCAGAAGAAGACGGAAATGCTTAAAGACAACAGGAAAGCGTGCATTTTGTTTACGGGGTCGATAGATGTCGTACTCGAATGCATGTTGTTGGTATGGACGAGACGTTAATTAGGTTCATGGCTAGATGCGCTGCAGAGGACGAAGCAGGCGGGTATAAATGAGCGAACACGAAAGGGCGTAGGAGTGCTTTCCTGCAGAGAAACAGGAATGGCAGAGCCGTATTTGGGAAAGCCCAGCCGTAAGGGTGGGCTTTTTGTATAGAGCGTAATTTGTTTCGCTATGAGAAGCATTGGCCAAACCGAAAGGTTGGAAGCGTGGCGGAAACGTTTTCAAGTTTGGCCTTCGCAGTCAAGTAGTTCGGCGTTCCGTAAAAAAAGGAACAAGAGAGTAAAGACGCGATGAGTGTCAGCATTGAAAAAAGAAAACGTCGTCGCGAACGATATACAGTTCGTGACGACGTGGTGCCGGAAGCGGGACTTGAACCCGCACGCCGTTTCCGACCCGGGATTTTAAGTCCCGTGCGTCTGCCGATTCCGCCATTCCGGCAAAGAAAAGAACAGTGTTATTGTATCGGGTGACGGGGCGGATTGTCAAGGAAAAAGCGATACCGGCATTGCACAGACCATGTCGTTTTATAGATTGTGTTATAATTATATTTATAATCCATATTCTACAAAAAGGAGGCATGGATATGAAAGAGACATTGACTTTTGTCGGGTTGGTTGTCCTATCGATTTTATATTTATTTGAAGTCGATTTTTCTCATTTGGAAACGATGAATTATGTAGCGTTTGCCATCATTGCGCTGACGCTGATTCCGCTTCTTTGGTCCTTGATTGCCAAAGTGATGAGAAAACGAAAAGAGCATAGCCGCTCATATACACCGCCCCGTTCATGAACACACAACGGTAAGCACAGGCAGACGCCTGTGCTTTTTTCTATAAAGAAGGGTTGACATATGCCGCTGATTGAACGCATACATCGTATCGTGAAAGGAGGAGATGGCATGCCGCTGACAGACAGAGAGCTTTTTGCGCGGCTCATTCAATGCGAAGCTGGCGGTGAAGGCGATAATGGAATGCGGGCAGTGGCAAGCGTCGTAATGAACCGCGTTCACGCCCCCAATGGCGAGTATGCGCGCGTAGGACGCGGCAGCATCCGGAATATCATTTACCAGCCCTATCAGTTTGTGTGCGCAATGGAAATGGAAGGTGGACGATACAATCCACAAAACATTTACAACATGAGCCCGGAAGCAATACATTTTGACATTGCGGATTGGGCAATTGCAGGAAACCGGCTGCTGAATTTGGGACAGGCGCTGTGGTTCTTCAATCCGTTTGCACCAACGTGCAAACCAAACTTTCCAAGCGCGATTGGCTATTTTGTTACACGAATCGGCGACCACTGCTTCTATAACCCGACACCGGCTTATGCCGACACATAACCTAGAGAAAGGAAGAGAAAGATGCAAGACCAAACACCGTTGGATGAAATCATGAAGAATGACCCAAGCAACATGGATGCCCCGGAAAATACAAACGAATGGTATACAGAATCATTTGCAGAGGTGCTGGAAAAGAGCATTGGATATTTTGTGACATGCGAATTTTTAATCGGAAGCAACAACCTGGTAGAACGCTCCGGCATTCTGTATGCCGCCGGTATGAATTTTGTCACCCTGCAGGAACCGGAAAACGACCGCTATATGGTTTGCGATATGTATTCCCTTAAATTCGTAACGATTTACAATTCGCGTACCCGGCCGCGCAACCTCCGTCAATCCGATGGATACACCATCAATGCTCAGCCGAGAGGCGGGTATTATCGTTAAACAACGAAAAAAAGAGCCCATTGGGCTCTTTTTTCTTATGAAGTCATAGTTCGTTTGAATCCACCCAATCCTTGGCCTCGTCGATGGCTAAATCCGAAGGGATGGCTTCTTTGGTGACAGGGTCCTCCGCCGAGTCGTTGGTGACGGCCTGCGTCAAGAAAGGCGAGACATAGTTTTCAACGATGAACGGCGTTTCAGGAATATGTTTGTTGCACATGGACAAAAACCTCCTAATCGAAATGTCTTTAGTATGCGGAAAACAAAAGATGTGTATGCGCACATGTGGCAGCTATTGCAATAAAAACAAATCAAAACTTGAAAAAGATGGGAGATTGTTCAGATATTGCCGAGCGTGATTTACGCTTGCCGGGGGAACACTTCTAGCACTGTGAAAAATGAAACGATGTGGGAAATTCGCATCCTTTGGCAGGATGCTCATATACATTTATGGCAATGGCTGCAAACGGAATTCCAAAACCAATTCTATCTGGAATGCACACGGCAGGAACGGTGGACGTGTGCTATCTTATCTCCGCGAGCATCCGATGCTACGCTTTTGACAGCTGCGCAAGGGCTGGGCCGTATCGTTGCAGGACCGTTGCAACGTCTTGCGTTGGAGCGGATGGTTGTTCGTAATACACGCGAGCTGACCGTTGAACAGCAGCAGACGCTGACCTCCCTTGCTATGATGCGGGCAGCGCAAAAGGGATTAAGTGCGCAGGATGGCGCTTATGTATCGTCCATTCGCCATCGGCTGCTGGATTGTTTTGCACAGACGAATACACTGCACATCGAAGGATTTCTTGTATTTCGGATGCAGGATTACACCCGAGATTGGGCGGAATGCGTAGAAGAAGTATTTCAAAAGGCGATTGCAAAATATGAATACGACACATATATCACCTTTTTAAAAGATTTAATTCATCAACAGCCTACACGTTGTGATTATGCAAAAATTCAACGCGAACCCAATGGGAACTACCGTTTATGGGCCAATGAAACCGTGCGCATTTTTCGCCAGCGAATGGAGCCGCCGTTGGTGGGTACGGCAGAAGAGGACCTGATTTGTGCATTGCTTTTACTGGCACCGCAAACGCTGGAAATTGAAGTGAGTGAATCAATGCGGAACAGCTTTGTTTTTCAAACCCTGACCAAGGTGTTTGAAGGACAGATAATCTTTAGTAAAAACGGCCGTTGACAGGGGTGAGCAACGGTGTTACAATGCAAACAAATTCATGATGATTCTGTTGGATGAACGAGGACAAGTACTGTTGAGAGCACACAAAAGAGAGATGGAGCCGTGGCTGAAAGCCCCATCGTGTATGCGCAGAAGGAAACACCACCTTGTGACAACAGCGCGCCTGCGATAAAAGGCGACCGAAAGTGGCAAATCAATTTGCAACAAGGGTGGAACCGCGGTGATACCGTCCCTTTTTGGGGATGGTTTTTTTATTTTAGTGAGGAGGAGAAGAGCATGAACGTAAAACTCAAAGATGGAAGCGTGCGCTCATTTGAAGGTATGACGGCGCTCGAATTAGCCAAATCCATCAGTGGGAAATTGGCGAAAGCGGCTGTCGTCGCCGAGATGGACGGCAAGATTGTTTCGCTGACAGAACCACTCCATGAAGGAGCACAGGTGAATATTCTGACCTTTGACGATGAGGTAGGACGCGAAACCGTGCGGCACTCCGCCTCACATCTGATGGCACAGGCGGTCAAGCATGTGTTCAAAGACAGACATGTAAAATTGGGGATTGGACCGGCGATTGAAAATGGCTTCTATTACGATTTTGACTTGGATGGGACGATTTCGGCGGATGATTTTGCGGCCATCGAAGCGGAGATGAAACGGCTGGCACAGGAGAACCTGCCCATTGAACGCTATACGCTTGCCCGCGAGGAAGCATTGGCCTGGGCCAAAGAAGCCGGAGAGCCGTATAAAGAGGAACTCATTCGTGATTTGCCGGAAGGAGAGACGATTTCTTTCTATAAGCAAGGCGACTTCACCGACCTATGCGCAGGCCCGCATGTGGCATCGACCGGACGTATCAAGCACTTTAAACTGATGAGCGTGGCCGGTGCGTACTGGCGGGGCAATGAAAAGAATCCAATGATGCAACGCATTTATGCAACGGCTTTTGATGACAAAAAGGAACTGGAAGCATATATTTTCCGCATGGAAGAGGCGAAGAAACGCGACCACCGCAAGCTGGGCAAGGAGCTGGATTTATTCAGCCTGCAGGAGGAGGGCCCAGGATTTCCATTCTTTCACCCCAAAGGGATGATTTTAAAGAATGAGCTTATCAACTTCTGGCGGCAAGTACACACGGAACGCGGCTATGAAGAGGTCAGCACACCGATGATTTTGTCCAGCGAACTATGGAAGCGCAGCGGCCATTGGGACCACTATCATCAAAATATGTACACGGTTAACATTGACGACCAGGAATTTGCCATCAAACCCATGAATTGCCCGGGTGGCATATTGATGTATAACCGCAAGATTTACAGCTACCGCGATTTACCGGTGCGAATGGGCGAATTAGGCACAGTGCACCGGCATGAATTGTCGGGCGCGCTCCACGGACTGATGCGTGTGCGTTGCTTTACGCAGGACGACGCTCATATCTTTATGACACCGGAGCAGATTACTGATGAGATTATCGGCGTGCTGGATTTGACAGAATATGTATACAGCGTATTTGGGTTCAAGTATCACGTTGAGGTTTCCACGCGACCGGAAGATTCCATGGGGACGGACGAACAATGGGAGCGCGCAACGAATGCGCTGATGGTTGCGCTGGATAAAAAAGGCTGGGCTTACAAAATCAATGAAGGCGACGGCGCCTTCTATGGGCCGAAGATTGATATTCATCTGGAGGACTGCATTGGTCGTACATGGCAGTGCGGAACGGTACAGCTGGACTTCCAACTGCCGGAACGTTTTGCACTGACGTATGACGGTGCAGATGGCGAAAAACACAGGCCTGTCATGGTTCATCGTGTCGTGTTTGGCAGTATCGAACGGTTTATCGGTATTTTGACGGAACATTTTGCCGGCGCATTCCCGCTTTGGCTGGCACCGGTACAGGCCAAGGTATTGACCATTACCAGCCGTGCAGATGAAGCGGCACAAAAGGCGGCCGACCAGCTTCGTAAGGCGGGAATCCGTGTGGAAGTGGATTTGCGCAATGAAAAAATTGGATATAAAATTCGCCAGTCCCAGATGGAGAAGGTTCCGTATATGTTGGTAATTGGAGATAGAGAAGCAGAAGCGAGCCAGGTGGCTGTGCGGAAACGTGGAGTCGGCGAAAGCGGCACGATGGACGTGGCGGCTCTGGTGCAGCAAATGCAACGGGAGATTGCAGAAAAAGTGATTTTTTAAGAACAAAGGCCTTGACGAATGATTATAGGCGTGTTATATTTACCCAGTAAAGCAGGGACTGCCCGTTCCTCACCTGCCGGTGACGCTGTCAGGTTGCTGAAAATTGGGTTTCCATTTCGCTATGAAGCGGGCGGTTTTTCGCCCGCTTATTCTTTTATTCGGAGGTGTCTGATATCAGCATCGATTATCAGATTAACGAACAGATTCGTGACCGTGAAGTACGTATGGTTGACGAAAATGGTGAGCAGCTGGGCATCGTCTCGTTGGCAGAAGCAATGCGCATTGCCGACGAGCGCGAATTGGACCTGGTCAAAATTGCTCCGCAGGCAAAGCCCCCCGTGTGCAAGTTGATGGATTATTCCAAGTACCGTTTTGAAATGCAAAAACGGGAAAAGGAAGCGCGGAAGAACCAAAAAGTGATTCAAATCAAAGAAGTACGTCTTTCGGCGACCATCGATAAGCACGATATGGAAGTCAAGGCCAAAAACGCTGAGAAGTTTTTGAAAGCCGGCGATAAGGTCAAGGTTTCCATTCGTTTCCGTGGACGTCAGATGGCGTATGCGGGCCAGGGGAAAGAAATTATGGACGTTTTCTTTGAGATGATCAAAGATTTCGCAACGATCGAACGCAAGCCGTTGATCGAAGGCCGGAACATGATTATGATTCTCGTTCCAGCGAATAACAACGCCAACAACTGAGAGGAGGGGACAGGCATGCCCAAAATGAAAACGCACCGTGGCGCGGCGAAGCGCTTTAGCAAAACCGGCAGCGGCAAAATTAAACGTGGTAAAGCCTACAAAAGCCACATCTTAAACAAAAAGAGTCCGAAACGGAAACGGAATCTGCGTAAATCCACGCTGATTGCAGCGGTGGAAGAAAAGAAAATCAAGAGGCTCATTCCTTACAAATAAGCCTTCTGGAAGGAGAGAAATACAATGGCACGCGTAAAACGAGCAGTCAATGCTGTTAAAAAACGCCGTAAAATATTGAAAATGGCCAAAGGGTACTTCGGCCAGAAGAGCACTAACTACCGTGTAGCGAAACAGGCGGTCATGAAATCGCTTTCATACAGCTACAAAGGACGCAAATTGCGCAAACGTGATTTCCGCCGCTTGTGGATTACGCGCATCAATGCGGCTGCACGTATGAATGGATTGAGCTATTCGCGTATGATGAACGGCCTGAAATTGGCAGGCGTAGACATGAACCGTAAGATGCTGGCGGATTTGGCTGTCAATGACATGCCGGCGTTCACTGCTTTGGTGGATGTTGCCAAAAAACAACTGAATGCGTAAGGACGCATTTATCGGCCTCTTCTCTTAAAGAGGCCGTTTTTTATATCCAGCATACCGGGGTGAAATATGCAGACTATTACATCTTTTCAAAATGAAAAAATAAAGAGAGCCCGTTATGTACAAACCGCCAAGGGTCGGGCGGAGACCGGCCTTTTTTGGGTAGAGGGAAAACGGTTGGTGCAGGAAGCGTTTGAAAACCATGCGGATATAGACATGCTGATTGTGCGTAAAGAGGACTGCGAAATCTATGCGGAATGGATACAGAAAATCGAAACGCGGGGGATGGATGTCCTTTGTGTGGAGGCGCGGTTGATGGAACGGCTGTGTGATGCGCAAACGCCACAGGGCGTTGCCGCAGTGGTACGGCGACCTGTTTATGAGATATACGAACCAATGGAGAGGTATATGGTCGTATTGGACCACGTGCAGGACCCGGGGAATATGGGAACCGTGCTTCGGACGGCTCAGGCATTCGGCTGTACGTGCGCCGTACTCAGTGAAGGCTGTGCAGACCCATACGCGCCTAAATGCATGCGCGCAGGTATGGGAGCGCAGTTTAAACTACAAATTATTTCAAAAAAAGAAATATCCAAATACTTGACTAAATGCAAAGAACAAGGCTATAGTATAGTAGGCGGCCATTTAAAGGGAGAAGCGGAATTGCCGGTTCTCTCTGAACGGCGTATTTGCGTAATTGGTTCAGAAGCACATGGCATTGCGGAACAGACGGCCCAAGCGTGCACTTCGCTTTATTGTATTCCCATGCCGGGTGGTGCGGAGAGCCTAAATGCAGGTGTTGCTGCGGGTATTTTGATGTTTGAATTGTTTATTAAGGGATAGGAGCCCAAGCCCAGCGCTCCGGAAGAGGGATAGGGGCCTCCTTTGAAAACCTTTGTTTGGCTGAACGTAAATCAGCTCTTGATTTACGCAAATAAAAGCAGTATAGGAGGACAAATCCATGGATTTACAACTCAGAGGGAAAGTTGCCCTGGTGACGGGGGGGAGCAAGGGAATTGGCGCCGGGTGCAGCGAGGTGCTGGCAGAAGAAGGATGTCACATTGCAGTTGTATACCGTTCGGATGCAGCGTATAGCGAACGGTTTACACAAGATTTGGCAGAACGTGCGGGCGTAAAAACGATGGCGATTCAGGCAGATTTGAGCGACCCACGCGCCATTGACGGCGTTTATGACAGAGCTATTGCGACGCTGGGCCCGATTGATATTTTAGTGAACAACGCTGGTGGCGGCGTAGTGAGTAAGCCCTTTGATGAATTGACCTACGAAGAGTGGCGGCGGGTACAGGATAATAATCTAAACAGCGCATTTAGCATGTCCAGACGATTTGTTCATGAATGCCGGAGCCATAAGCGCGGCGGCCATATTGTCAATGTGCTGGCCAAGGCGGCGATTACAACAAATAGCACCAACAATACTTCCTATATTGCAGCCAAAGGCGGCTTAACAACAATGACGCGTGGGCTGGCCAATGAAGTTACTAAGGATGGCATTATCGTCAACGGTATCGTACCTGGATATGTCCAAACCCATGGACACTATCACCCAGGCGATGCAGATACATTGTATAAACAGCAGTTCTTGCCGACGGGTGAATTTGCTACGCCACGGGATATGGGCGTCATTGTTGCTTTTTTATGTTCGCCATTGGCCAAACAAATCATAGGTGCGGTGGTGGATGTCAGCGGGGGTACAATGTTATAAAAAAAGCAAAAGCGGCTGGGATTTTTCCGGCTGCTTTTTTGTTTGTCCATAGGGGAAAAAGACAGTATAATGTAATAAAAGAAAATGGCGGAAAAGAAGAGGAGGGTATAACATTGGATTTACAGCTTAAGGGAAAAGTTGCAATTGTCACCGGCGGCGCCAAAGGAATTGGACGCGGTATCAGTGAAGTGCTGGCGGAAGAGGGATGCCACGTAGTAATTGCCTATCGGTCGGACCCGCAAGGAAGCCAGGCGATTGCAGATGAAATCGCAGAAAAAAACGGCGTGAAAGTACTGGCCATCCAAGCGGATGTCAGCAATCCGCAGACCATTGACCCGCTCTATGATAAAGCCATCGAACAACTTGGGCCGATTGACATCCTCATTAACAACGCAGCGGGCAGCGCATTGGGAAAACCTTTTGACGAATTGACCTATGAAGAATGGCGTACGGTACAGGATAATGTGCTCAACAGTGCGTTTAGCATGTCCAGACGATTTGTTCACGAATGCCGGATGCACAAGCGGGGTGGTCATATTGTCAATGTGCTGGCCAAAGCGGCGATTACGGCAAATGGAACCAATAAAACGGCGTACATTTCAGCTAAAGGCGGCATGATGACGATGACGCGCGGCTTGGCCAATGAGGTGACCAAGGATGGAATCTTTGTCAACGGCATTGTACCCGGTTATGTAATCAGCAACAGCCATTATCACCCCGGTGACGCGGATTACCTGGAAAAGAAAAAATTCCTGCCGACAGGCGAATTTGCTACGCCGCGGGATATGGGCGTTGTTGCAGCCTTTTTATGTTCGCCGCTGGCGAAACAGATTATCGGCGCAGTGGTGGACTGCACCGGTGGAACCATGTTATAAAAGACCCGGCACACCGCCTGGCACAAATGAGGGTCAGGCAGGCTTCCTTATGAGGAGAACTGAGAATGGATTTAGGATTGCGGGGTAAGACGGCGCTGGTGACAGGCGGGTGCAAGGGCATTGGACGCGGATGCAGCGAGGTGCTGGCGGAAGAGGGATGCGATATCGTAATGATATATCGCTCGGATACGGAGCGGAGCCAGCAGTTTGCAAAGAAATTGGCTGAACGAACAGGCGTACATACGTTGGCATTGCAGGGGGATGCGGCGGACCCCAGTATGACAGATGCATTGTTCGACCAGGCAATCGATGCCCTAGGACCGGTGGATATTTTAATCAATAACGCTGGTGGAAATACATGTATTTGCCCATTTGGTGAAGTGACAGATGCACAGTGGCATTACGCGCAGGACCAGAATCTGAATAGTGCCTTTTTGATGTCACGCCGGTTTGTACGGGATTGCCGGACGTACAAGAAGGGTGGACATATTGTCAATGTCATTTCAAAATCCGCGCTTACGACCAATTCTCAAAACAATACGCCATATGTAAGTGCCAAAGGCGGCATGATGACAATGACACGGGGCTTGGCAAACGAGGTGACCAAAGATGGTATCTTTGTCAACGGCATTGTGCCGGGGTATGTCCGAACAGAACGCGGCCATCTGCCGGGGAGCGAACGTGCGAAACGAGTGCAGCCTTTGTTGCCGACGGGTGAATTTGCTACGCCGCGGGATATGGGCGTTGTGGCCGCTTTTTTGTGCTCGCCGTTAGCCAAACAGATTATCGGCGCCATTGTGGATTGCACCGGCGGGCTTATGCTCTGATAGGCTTGCATGATGACGTCGGTTATGCTATACTTCCACACATATGAGGTGCAATGAAGGAGAAGAGTACCCAATTATCTACGCAAAAGAGAGAGTGTGTCATCGGCTGGAAGCACACTTGGCGTTAGCTTGGGGAAGTTCGCTCTGGAGCATTTTCGCTGAAATGTTGCAGTAGGCGAAACGGGTGAGCCCGATAACGCTCAGACGAGGTGCAGCAAGCTGCACGAAGCATGGTGGTACCACGAAGCAATGCCTTCGTCCTGCAAAGGACGAAGGTTTTTTTGTTTGTAGGCCAATGATGGATAGGGAAAGGATGCTGAAAATGGAAGAACAACTGCGGGCTCTGCAGGAAAAGACGATGGAAGCGCTGGACAGGGCAGCCAGTACGGCAGAAATTGAAAAACTGCGCGTATCCGTATTGGGTCGCAAGGGTGAATTGACAGGCATTTTGCGTGGATTGGGCGCGTTACCGCCGGCGGAACGCCCTGTTGCTGGGCAGAAGGTAAATGTTGTGCGCGAAATGCTCACGGTGGCGATGGATGAAAAGGAAGCTAAGTTGGCTGAGGCGGAGATGCAGGCACGTTTTGAAGAGGAAGCCATTGATGTGACCGCGCCCGGCGAAACGCTTCATCGAGGCACGCTGCATCCGCTAACCCATGTGCTTACACAGGTGCGCGATATTTTCATTGGCATGGGGTTCAGGGTGGAGGAAGGCCCGGAAATTGAGCTGGACCATTACAATTTTGAATTGATGAATATGCCGCAGGACCACCCTGCACGCGATATGCAGGACACCTTTTATATCAATGCGGAAACGGTGATGCGCACGCACACATCCCCTGTGCAGGCGCGTACGATGTTATCCTCAAAACCGCCGATTCGTATGGTCTGTCCGGGACGTGTTTTCCGCAGCGATGATGTGGATGCAACGCATTCGCCGGTTTTTCACCAAATGGAAGGCCTGGTGGTGGATAAAAACATCAATTTTGGCAACCTAAAAGGGACGCTGGACACTTTTATCAAACAGTTTTTTGGCCCGCAGACGCAGACACGTTTCCGGCCCGGATACTTTCCATTTACGGAACCCAGTGCAGAGGTGGACGCCACGTGTACAGCCTGCGGCGGAAAAGGGTGCCGAATTTGTAAGGGCACAGGATGGATTGAGATACTGGGCTGCGGCATGGTACATCCTAATGTGCTGCGCCAGTGTGGCATCGACCCGGAGGAATATACCGGATATGCCTTTGGGGTAGGGATTGACCGCCTGGCTAATATTAAATACAACATCACGGATATCCGTCTGCTGCTGGAAGGCGACGCACGGTTCCTCAAACAATTTTAAAGGAGAGGGAAAAGAATGAAAGCGCCTTTGGAATGGTTAAAAGAATTTGTTGATATTGATATTCCGACGCAGGAACTGTGCGAACGGATGATTATGCACGGCGTAGGTGTGGAAGGAGTGGAACGCGCATATGCCGCTTATGATGGGGTTGTTGTTGGGCAACTGAAGTCGATTAAAAAGCATCCGAATGCGGATAAACTTCGTATTTGCCAGGTGGATATCGGTGCGCGAACCGTACAGATTGTTACGGGTGCGCCCAACGTATATGAAGGAATGGTCTGCCCGGTAGCAACGGCGCACAGCTTGCTGCCCACCGGACAAAAAATCGAGCCGGGTGAGCTGCGGGGTGAATCCTCCAACGGCATGCTGTGCAGCGGTGCAGAACTGCAGGTAAAAGAAGAAGAGGTTAAAAACGCCGGCGTTGATGGCATCATGGATTTGGGAGAGGCAATGAAAGACTGCATTGGACAGCCCTTTTTTGGCGCTGTTGGCCTGGACCAGGAAGTCATCGATTTCGAGATTTCGGCGAATCGTGGCGATTGTATGAGCATGCTGGGTATTGCACGCGAAATTGCGGCTGCACTCGGAGTTCCGGTACGTGTGCCGGAGATTCAAGTAGAGGAATCCGGCCAGGAATCGGTCAGCGATTATGTTTCGATTGATGTACAGGAAAAGGAATTGTGTCCGCGTTATATTGCTCGTGTATTAACAGACATTCACATAGGGGAATCCCCCATGTGGATGCAGCGCCGGCTGATTGCTGCCGGCATGCGCCCTATCAATAATATGGTGGATATCACTAACTATGTGATGCTTGAGATTGGGCAACCGATGCACGCTTTTGACTATGCATCCGTGCAGGATGGACGGATTATTGTGCGCCGTGGACGCCCGGGAGAGCCTTTGACAACGTTGGACGGGAAATCGCATACGCTAGACGACTCCATGCTGGTGATTGCTGACCCCAAAGGGGCTATTGGTCTGGCCGGGGTAATGGGCGGTGAGAATAGTGAAATCACGGACAATACCCGTATGGTCATATTGGAGAGTGCGAATTTTAACGGCCCGAATAACCGGCACACATCCCGTGCGTTGGGCATTTTGTCCGAAGCGTCACAGCGGTATACCAAAGGCATCGACTGCGAACGCGTTTCTATGGCGAGCGAACGTGCTGCACAGCTGTTGACAGAGCTGGGGGCAGGGAAAGTCCTCCCAGGACGGATTGATACTTTGCCGCAGGGAGAAGCACCGCATCTGATTGAGGCGCGCCCAGAGCGAATCAACGCAATTTTGGGTACGGAAATCCCAGCTGAAGAAATGAAAACCTTGTTGGAGAGGGAAGGATTTATTATCGCCCATAAGGAAAAGGGCATTCTGCAATGTACTATTCCCGCTTATCGGCAGGATTTGGGAATTGAAGAGGATATCGCGGAAGAGGTCGCGCGTTTGTATGGTTATGACCGTATTCCGTTACTGCCGCTGGCGGGCAGCCAGCAGGGCGGCTTAACCGTGCGCCAACAGCAGACAGAGCGGTTGCGCATGCTGCTGTGCGATATGGGGCTGCATGAATCGATGACCATGGCGCTTGTCGGGCAGGTGGATTATGATTTGGCAGGTTATGCGAAGGAAGACCCCAAACGGGACTGTGTAACCATTATGAATCCGCTGAGTGAAGATTATCGCTGTGTACGGACGACGGTCGTTCCGTCCATGTGCAAAGCGCTTTCGCTCAACGACCGCAATAAGACTTTGGATTGTCCACTGTATGAGATTTCCAATGTGCACAGCCGGACACCCGATGCTGAAGGCCTTCCCACACAGAAGCAGGTCTTATGCCTGGGCGTGATTGGAGAAAAATTTGCCTGGCTCAAGGGCGTGCTGGATGTGCTCTGTCAGACCTTTGGAATACCCGCTATTCAATATCGTGCGCAGGGTGGTGCGTCGTATCATCCGATGCGTAAGGCGGAGCTTTTCCTGCATGGGAAGAAGATTGGGGAGATGGGGGAACTACATCCCCACACGATGGAATCGTTGGGCATGGACCATCGCGCTTGCGTGGCGGAATTAGAACTGGACCCGTTATTTGATGCAGCCCACACACAGATGACATATCAGCCGTTGCCCAAATATCCAGCGATGGAGCGGGATTTAGCGGTTTCGGTAGACCGTCATACACCCGTAGGACCCATGATGGAATGCATCGAAGAACTGGGCGGAGACGTGTTGGAACATGTTGCCTTATTTGACATTTATCAAGGAGCGCAAGCCGGCGAAGGCAAGAAGAGTGTCGCCTTTACGCTTTCCTTGCGGGCGAAGGACCGCACATTAAAGGACGAAGAGGCCAATGTTGTGTTTGACCGGATTGTCAAAGCACTGGATGAGCGTTTTGGCGCAAAACTGCGCGGCATGTGATTCTGGAAACGGAGAATGAAATGGAAGAACGCGTAAAACGCATTCTTGAATACGACAAAATTATGCGCCAGGTCGCTGACTTAACAGTCAGTGAACCTGGCTTTGCGCGCTGCTGCGCTTTGTCACCCCATACGGATGTGCAAGCGGTACGCTTTGCCTTGTCTATGACAAGCGAAGCGGAAGCCGTTTGGTCGCGCCGGGGGGGAAATCCCATGGAACGCTTTTCTGATTGTGAGGAAATCCTTTCGCGTTGTGCAATCGGAGCGACACCTACCCAAAGCGATTTGCTGACGGTGGCGCAGACGTTGCGTGCCACTCGTGTGGTACAGCATAAAATTTTAGACGCTCAGGTGCAGGAACCTTTGTTGTCCCTCGTACAGCAGCTACAGCCATTTCGGATGGCGGAAGACGAAATTTTTCGCTGCATCCGCAATGATGAGGAGCTATTTGACGATGCAAGTGTAGAACTGCGCAATATTCGTCGGAAAGCACGTGTGGCCAATGAGCAGCTGCGGGCAAGGCTTCAGGCTATTATCACTTCATCAACATATAAAAATATGTTGCAGGACGCGCTGGTAACGCAACGGAACGGGCGCTATGTTGTGCCGGTAAAGGCAGAATACGCCAGTGCAGTCAAAGGACTTGAACATGACCGCAGTGCGAGTGGTTCGACGGTGTTTATTGAACCCTTGGCGGTGTTGGAAGCCAACAATGAATTGCGTGAATTACAGGCTGCTGAGCGACACGAAATAGAACGAATTCTACAGCATTTGGGCAAATTGGTCGGCCAGCAGCGCGATGCTATCAACGCCAGTGTGCAGACGATGATACAGCTGGATGTTTGTTTTGCAAAGGCAGCGTGGGGCAGGCGTCATAAAGCGGTGTGCCCTGTTATTGTGGAACAGGATACGCTTTTGCTACAGGCTGCCCGGCATCCATTGATTGCATCTGAGGAAGTTGTTCCAGTGGACATCACCTGCGGCGGAGAAATCAGGGCATTGATTATCACTGGACCCAATACCGGCGGGAAAACGGTAACATTGAAAACAGCAGGCTTGTTTGTCATGCTGGCTCAAACCGGTATGTTCGTGCCCTGTGCAAAGGCAGAACTTCCAATTTTCAACGCTGTATTTGCCGATATTGGGGACGAACAGAGCATTGAGCAATCGCTTTCCACATTTTCTTCACACATGGTCAATCTCGTGGAGATATTACGAAAAACGGGACAACATTGCCTTGTCCTGGTAGATGAATTAGGAGCGGGAACGGACCCGGTGGAAGGGGCTGCGTTGGCAATAGCCGTTTTACAGAGCTTAGTGGAGAAGGGTTCGCTTGCCATTGCAACGACTCATTACAGTGAGTTAAAGAGTTTTGCTATGACGACACCGGGTTTTCTGAATGCAGGTATGGAATTTGATTTGGAATCATTGCGGCCGACGTATAAGTTGTTGATAGGCTTTGCAGGGAGCAGTAATGCGTTCGAGATTTCACGCCGCCTGGGTATGCCGGAAGAGGTGATTCGCTGTGCAAAAGGGCATGTAGAGCAGGGTGCCGCATCGCTGGAACAGGCCTTAGCTGCGGCCGAAGCCTTGCGCCTCCAGGCGGAAAAGGAGCGGGAATTGGCTCGCACAGCTATTGAAGAGGAACGGTTGCGCTGGCACCAAGAACAACAACAAGCACAGCGAACGTTGGAGAAAGAGAAAAAACGAGCGCAGGAGCTGTTTCACAAAGCGGAACAGGTGCTCAGCCAGGCAAGACAAGAAGCAGATGAAGCGATTGAGGCTGCAAAAGCTGCAGCACGAGCACAAACGAGTACGGAGCGCGAACATTACTTGCAGCAAGCCCGTCAAGCACGGAGGAACATGCAAGAGGTACCCTCTTGGCAGGAAAAGGAAGAGGAGGGGAGTGTCCCCCAACGTCTATCAGCAGGAGATACGGTCTTTGTACCCAAGTTCCATACCACTGCAACAGTGCTTAAGGAACCGGATGCAAAAGGGAATGTGTACATTCAGGCTGGCGCAATGAAGGTGTCGGTTCCTCTTGGGTCATTGCGCTTGCAACCGCAGGACAAAAAGAAACCCAAATCCGCATCTGCCCGCATCAAACGTGCACAAAAAGAAGCACCCATGGAACTGGATGTGCGAGGAATGACCGTGGATGAGGCTTGCATGGTAATTGACCAGCACCTGGACCAGATGGTAATGAATGGGATGTCGCTGGCAACCATCATCCACGGAAAAGGAACAGGAGCGCTTCGTGCAGGGGTACGCGGCTATTTAAAAAGGCATCCGCACGTCAGAAGTATGCGTAGCGGGTTATACGGAGAAGGAGAGGATGGCGTAACGGTCGTGGAACTAAAATAAAAAGGAGACTGATGAGTTCAGTCTCCTTTTCTAATTAACGCGTTACTGTTTAATCATATACCATGCATAACAGGATACAGGGGCATTAGAGGGGATGGAACCGATATGCCCATAGATATGAACTCTGGAACCAACGCTGACCGGGTCTCCATGATATTCAAAAACCAGGGAACGGTCAGTACCAAAGCTAACTGTGTAGTTGCTGCCATCAATGGCCGTTACCTCCCCGCCGGTGAAGTAAAGCGCTTTCATTACATAATCGTTGGGATTAGAGAAGAGGCGAACAATGGATACGTTGATGGCTGCTTTTTTATATTCCTCTAAACTGGGCGCACGTTCGATTTGGGCGGTTAAAACACCCTCGCTGCGTCCATCGAGTGTCGCACGCAATTCAATATTATACAGTTTCTGTGTAGCGAGCGGCATCGTTACGGTAAATTCTCCGGTTTTTGCCGTATAATTCAACTTACCATCGCTTTTCAAGGTCAGTTTTGCGTTTGGTTCCACCTTGCCGGAAAAAGTGATGGAATCCTTTTCCGTACGTTTGGGGATGGACGTGGTGAACTGCATCGACACGGCAGGCAAGTTACGTGTAATGGTCAAAGTGCGTTTATAAGGACGTCTGTAAGGAGCACGCACCTCAACTTGCACGGTATTCGCCCCCATGTTGACGGGGATGTTATAACTAAAAACATGTTCTGCACTGATGGATGCCGATTGGTCTTGTCCATTAATCAATACGCTGGCCCCCTCCGGCACAGTCATAGTGATGGGAGCGGTCTCCGTCGTCACAGAGGAAGCGTCCTCCGCCGGCGACATATCACTCACCTCCGCTTGCGGTACTGTAATTTCAAATGGGTCACAGGGGTAAAGCGTTTTATTTTCCTGCTTATCCATGGAATAGAATTCCAACTGTACAGACATGGTTTCATCATCCGATGTGATATCGGCCGGCAGAAAATATGAATCCGCTACAGTGACGGTTGCTTTGCCTTCGACAAAGGTGATTTTTTGGTCCCCCAGCGAGGTGGCCAGTACAACATCTGGGCTTCGGCCGAACATGGTGAATGTATGTGCCGCCTGGCCATCGGTGCCGGTTGTCGCTTCAATTTGCACAGGCTGCAGAGCCGGCGGAGATCCAATGCCAAAGACGTAATAGAACATATTGGACCAGGAGCTATAATTGGATGTAACCAATGCATTGGCCCCTACGCCCAATGCTAGAACTGCTACAACGATGACAGACGCAATCAACCACCAGCGGCGTTTAGGCGGGTCATCCAATCCGCGTTTCTTGACAGTGGTTTTTGGAAGAGCGTTCTTTTCTTTTTTTCGTTTTTCCGTTTGTTTTGATTCTTCAGAAAGGTCATTCTTTACCGAATCTGTATCCTCTTCGGGTAGTTCGGACACCGGTTCAACAGGAAGCCCCGCACGTTTGGCTGCCCGTGCTTTTCGCGATTCTTCCAATTCTTTGCGGGATTGAGCTGCATCGCGCTTTGTCCGGCGAGAACCATAATCGGAAGAAAAGCGTCCACTGCGCGATGGACGGACATTTTCCTGTTCGCCAAACGATTCGACGGAAGGCTTGTCCTTTTGGTCTTCCAAACGGATAATTTTCTCCTCCTGCTGCACCGGTACGTCAGCCGGCGGATTGTCGGGGACGTCCGTTTTCACCGATGCGTCTGCACTGGGCTCAACGGGCTCCGTGTGATGCTCAACAGGTTGCTGTGTTGTCGTATCCGCCTCATCGGAAGGGGGAGTTGTCGGTTGGGAATCAGATGTTTCCACAGGGTTCTGCTTTTTGGAAAAACCAAAGCGCGGTGGCGTAGGAATATGTGAAATAGCCCCGCAGTTGGGGCAACGATTTAATTTTTCATCGTATTGTGTGCCGCATTTGGGACAAACCATGCTGTCACACCCCTTTTTCGAGATTTGCATATAGTATACCAGATAATTGTCGGGACGAAAACCCTGCCCCGCAGGTTGAGTTCGCATTCCTCCCATGGTACAATCATCGAGTAAGATACACAGGAGATGAAAAGAACGTTGATTTATTTTGATAACAGCGCAACGACCCAGCCTTTTACAGAAGTGGCCGATGCGATGCGTACTTTTATGATAGAGGATTTCTACAATCCGTCTTCTTTATACGCGCCATCTGTAGCTGTAAAACGTTCCATCCAGCGAGTACGCGAGCAGGTGGCCAAGGATTTGCATGTGCAAAAGGATGAGGTGTATTTCACGTCCTGCGGTACGGAATCCAATGTGACGGCTATTCTGGGGGTCATGCAGCGCACGCATGGAAAAGGACATCTGGTGACGGGATTGGCAGAACACGCCAGCATCTGGGAGACGTCCAATCGGCTGGCGCAGCAAGGCTGCGCAGTAGACTCCCTGGCGACGGATACCAACGGCTGTGTACGTCCGGAAGATTTGGAACGTGTGATGCGTCCCAATACAACTATGGTCTGCTTGATGCAGGTTAACAATGAAACAGGTGCGGTCAACGATATTGAAACGCTTTGTCAAATAGCAAAGCGAATTGCACCGCAATGTGTGTTTTTATGCGATGGTGTGCAGGCTTTTCCCAAATACGCTATGCCTTCGGGAGTGGATTTGTATAGTTTTAGCGGTCACAAGTTTCACGCGCCGAGAGGAGTTGGCGTGCTTATGGCACGTAAACATGTCAAGCTACCGGCCTTGCTCACAGGCGGCGGACAGGAAGACGGGATGCGCAGTGGTACGGAAAATGCCCCGGCGATTATTGGTTTGGGTATAGCGCTACAGCGTTATTTACAGAACCATGATGTTTATATACGCCGTATGCAGGAAGTAAAAGACACGCTCTGGGAGGGGTTGCAGGAAATACCGGGCGTTCACCGCAATGGGGGAGCGGATGGCGCGCCGCATATCCTGAGCGTATCCTTTGCCAATGTACAGGCAGAAACCTTACTCCATGCGTTGGAAGAGCAACAGATTTATGTGGGTACGGGCAGCGCATGTTCCTCACACAAAAGAGGGGGGAACCGAATACTGAAGGCAATGGGCGTATCGCCCCAGTTTGCTCCGGGGACGATTCGTTTTAGCTTTTCATGTATGAATACCAAAGAAGAGGCGGAACAGGTAGCGCATGAAGTACAGCGCCTGGTGCCGCGAATCAGGAGGTTTACAAAACGGTGATGGAACGGTTGTTGTTGATTAAATATGGGGAAATTCATTTAAAGGGGCTCAACCGCCCCTTTTTTAAGCGTTTGCTGCGCCAGCGGTTGCTGGAAAACATGCAGGATTTACATTGCAGGGTGCAGGAACTGCACGGACGGGTATTCGTAACGGGTTTTGCGCCAGCGGACGAGCCTCTTGTGATTGAACGATGTATCAAAACGTTCGGCGTAGTTGGTGTTTCTCCCGCAGCTAAGGTGGAAAAGACCCTGGAAGCGATTGGACAAGCTGCCATTGCGGAATTGCAGGCTGCTATGCAGCGGGACGGGCAAACACAGTGCACATTCAAGGTGAAGGCGCGCAGGGAAGACAAAACCTTTTCCCCCAATAGCGATGGAATCAACAGAGAAATAGGCGGGATGATTCTCCAGGCGCTGCCGCAGACGCGTGTGGATGTGCATCGGCCCGACCATTTGATACAGGTGGAGGTGCGTGATGGCGCTTACGTATATGCGCAATCCATCCAAGCGGCCGGCGGCATGCCGGTGGGTAGCAGTGGAAAGGCGATGCTGATGCTTTCCGGCGGGATAGACAGCCCTGTCGCGGGATGGATGATGGCAAAACGGGGCATGACGATTAGCGCGGTTCATTTTCTGAGTCCACCGTATACAGGGGAACCTGCCAAACAAAAGGTGTTGGATTTGGCATCGGAAATGGCATGCTATTGTGGGCCGATACGGCTGCACCTGGTACGTTTTACAGAACTGCAGGAAGAGCTCTATGAAAAAGGACGACACGAGTATCTGACCGTACTGATGCGGCGCAGCATGATGCAAATTGCGCAGCGATTGGCAGAAGAAGAAGGAGCAAAGGCGTTGATTACCGGGGAGAGCCTTGGCCAGGTAGCCAGCCAGACAATAGACGCAATCCGTGCAACCAATGCCGTCGCCGATATGCCGGTTTTCCGTCCGCTTATTGGCATGGACAAGACGGAAATCATTGAAATGGCGCGTAGGATTGGCACATTTGAAACATCTATCCGCCCTGGAGAAGATTGCTGTACGGTATTTGTGCCCAAACATCCGGCAACTCACCCAATTTTGGAAAAAATAGCGGCGGAAGAGGCCAAAATAGACTTGCCGCGCCTGATAGAACAGGCTCTTGAGCGGACGGAGCATATGATAATACAGCCTCATCAATAAGGGAGGAGAAAAAGCTGAAAAAGGCACTGATTACGGGAGCCAGTTCCGGTATGGGACGGGATATGGCACGCTTATTGGCTCAGCAGGGTTACGACCTTTTTTTGGTTGCTCGGCGCACGGAGCGCATGGAAGAACTGGCGCGTACAGTACCGTCGAATGTACGGATTTTCGGGGTTGACCTTTCGGATGAAGCAGCATGCCTACAGCTGTGCGACCAGTTGGCGGAGGAACGGATAGATGTCTTGATTAACAACGCCGGTTTCGGTATTTTTGGTCCATTTTTGCAGACGGACCTGTCCCGCGAACTGAAAATGATGGATGTAAACATGCGTGCGGTTCATATATTTACCAAGGCTATTTTGCCGCAGATGGTGGAGCGTGACGCGGGGTACATCCTCAATGTAGCATCGTCAGCCGCGTTTTTGCCGGGACCCTTGCTGTCCAGTTATTATGCGAGCAAAGCATATGTTTTGCATTTGACGGAAGCCATTTTTGAAGAACTGCGTAAACAGGGAAGCCATGTACATATCAGTGCGTTGTGTCCGGGACCGGTGCGCACGGAGTTTGACCAGGTGGCGCATGTACATTTCAGCTTAAAGGGATTGGCAAGCGAAGACGTTGCACGCTACGCATTGAAAAAGCTATGGAAAGGGAAACGGGTAATTATCCCCGGCTTTACGATGAAATGCGCGCACGTTTTTCAAAAGCTGCTTCCTACTGCTTGGATGTTGCCGATTACGTATCGTTTTCAGAAACGAAAGCAAGGTTAAACGATGAAAGACGTCAAAATTTATGCTTTGCAAGGAAATCCCAAAACGCATTTGAACTTACTTCTGTCGGCTGACCCGGATGAAGGAATGATTGACCGTTATTTGTCACAATCCCGGATTTATGTTTTGGAATATCGAGGGGAACCTGCCTGTCAAGCGGTAATCTTGCCTATCGATGAGAAAACGATTGAACTGAAAAATCTAGCGACGGAAGAGCGATTTCAAAAAAGAGGACTGGCACGGCACATGATACAATGGTTGTGTGAGGAATATGGTGCAAGATATGAACGGCTCATCGTGGGGACATCGCGTCAAGGCTGCTACTTTTATCAGAGATGCGGATTCCGTTTCGTCACAATGGTTCCGCATTTTTTTACTGACCATTATCCGCATCCGATTTATGAACTAGGGGAACAGTGTGTCAATCTTTACTATTTGGAACGGAAAATCAAAGAGCCGTGGATATAATGCACGGCTCTTGTTTTATTTCGTTGTTTGTTGAATATTTTTACAGAATACAGCATCTGCTTCGGCAAGAGTGTTTTCCTGCAGACAGCGAGCGCATCAAAATTTTTGCCGGATAGAACCAATTGGATAATCGACGGAGATAAAGAGGAGCCCTCTTGCAGTCGGCTAACGCTGTTTTGGAGCGCGGAAGACTTTACGCAGCCGGAACGGAATGGAACAGCTTTTGACTGGCCGGGCCACTGGCCTGTCCGCTGGTATCTACAGGTTGAATCCAATAGGTATAGCCCATGCCCGGAAGCGCCGCGGTATCCGTATAGGTCATGACAGGGGCATAGGGAAGCACGCTCAGTTGCTGCACGGTCCCGTCTTCACCTTGACGCATAATGGCGTACTGTGCCGCAGAACTGGTGGCAGAGAACCGGATTTGCGGATGGCCCTGGGTTTGCTGCAAAATGGTGAAGTGATACACTGCGCACTGCGCGTTCTGGCCAAGGTTTTGGGTGGGCAGTTGTTCAATGGGAAGCAGGTCTTCAACGACATCTGAATCATTTTCTTCGGCAATTTGTAAAATTCCCTGTTGCAGCTGTGTTTTTTGTAAACGGACGCGCACAACCGTATCAGGCTGTACAAAAGATGGCCCCGTACGGTCTTTGTAATGCGCGCTGAAAATACTGCGTAAGACTTTGGCGGGCGCTCCGCCGCCTTGCACATTGCTGGAAAGGACGTGTGCATCATCCGTTTCGTCAAACCCCATCCATACCACTGCAGCAATCTCCTGATTATATGCGGCCATCCATGCGTCGCGAATGCCCGTCTCGCCATAGGCGTTTGTCCCCGTTTTTCCGGCAAGCGGAACGTTGGATAGAGAAAGCGCTTTGCCCGTTCCTTCTGTAATAACCTGAGTGAGAATATCGTTGAGAATGTAGGCGTTTTCTTTACTCATCACCCGTTTTTTATTAGAGGAAGCTTGGTATAAAAGCTGGCCGCTGGCATTATAGATGGCAGTCACAATGCTGGGCTCGCATACGGTGCCGCCCGCCGCCAGCATCGCATAGCCGCGGCATAATTCCAGTGGGGAGATACCCTGGTCGAATCCGCCTAGCGCAAGCGACAGTCCTTGGTCGGCTTGGCTGAATGGAATGCCGATGGACTGGGCAAATGCTTTACATTCCTCAATCCCTGCTGCTTCAAGCATTTTGATGGTAGGGATATTTAAGGAACGAACAGCTGAAGTGCGCAGTGTGACCTCACCATAGTATTTATCACCTGAATTACGCGGTTCATAATCGCCGAATGCAGTGGGTTCATCGATGAACAGGCTCGCCGCCACAAACTTTTTGTTTTGTAATACAGGCGCATATACTAAAAGTGGCTTGATGGTGGAACCGGGTTGCCGTTTCATATCCAGCGCGCGGTTGAACCCGCGTTTGGCCGTATAGGAACGTCCGCCTATCAAGGCCAGAACACGTCCGGTTTGCGGGTCCATCATTACCGCCGCCGCCTGCGCTTGTGTGCCATCTGCCGCATCGGCCGGGAACAGGGATGCATCGGCAAATGCATCTTCGCATTCTTTCTGCAAGGCGGCGTCCATTGCGGTATGGATACGGTACCCTCCCTGCGTCAGCTCTTCATAAGAAATTTGCAATAAATCGGCGGCCTGTTCCAGCGCTGCATCGGTATACCAGCCATAGGTAGTGTCTTCTTCCTCCTGCATATGCAATTCCAGGGGCGTCTGCTGAGCGGCAGTCATTGCGCTTTCGTCCAGATATCCGTAATCGTGCATCAAGGATAAAATGGTATTGCGCCGTTTTTCATTGTTTTCCGGATGCAGGTGAGGTGCGTAATTGGTAGGAGATTTCAAAATGGCAGCCAATGACGCGCCTTCAGCAACGGATAATTCACTGGCGGATTTTGAAAAATAGGTTTGCGCAGCCGCCTCAATCCCATACGCTCCTGCGCCAAAATAGTTATAGTTCAAATACATTTCCAGTATTTCATCTTTGGAGTACCGGCGCTCCAGTTCGATGGCCAGCAACGCTTCCTCAATTTTACGCGACCATGTTTTTTTTCGATGTAACATGCTGTTTTTAATTAATTGTTGAGTAATGGTAGAGGCGCCTTGTTCCAAGCTTCCAGCCTTGATGTCTTGAATCAGTGCGCCAAAGATGCGCTTGATATCCACGCCGCTATGTGAATAAAACCGTACATCTTCAGCCGAAATAAACGCTTCCTGCACCTGTTTGGGGACTTGCGAAAGGGGAATCCAGATGCGATTCTCCAGACCGTGGATATTGGCGATTTCTGTTCCCTGTGCATCAAAAACGAGCGTGCTTTGGTCCGCGCCATAGATTTTGGAAGGGTCGAGGCGTGCAGCTACATCCATGCCAAGCAAAGTGGATATGCTAAAGCTGCCCAGACAAATCAAGGCAACGAGCAGGAAAAGAATCGTGGTTTTCAGTATGGAGATGGCTTTGGGCCGTTTGGAAGAAAGAGCGTGTTTCATGTTTTCAATATGCCCGCTTTTTTGGCTTTCTATAAGAAGGAGAAAAGAAAAAACACATACATAATAAAGAAATGAGATGGTGAAGATATGGAAGATGTTTCCTAGCGAATAAACCTTGTAGAAAAAAGGCAGACCTTGCACCCTTTAGGCGGAAATGGTAAACTGAAACCAATCAAAAACTGAGGCTTTGGCTTGGAAAGAGGCGATTTGATATGAAAAAATGGATAACGGTGGGCCTTTGTGCGATGATGATGTTGCTGCTCGTTGCCTGTGGAGAGGCAGGCGAGACGACGGATGCACAGCCAACACAGACGCCTGCGCCAGGTGCAGTGGAAGAAGATAAGCTGGCGTTGGTGAATGAGTATGTGACGGCGTTGAACAATTTGGACTTTGCTGCTGCCCGCGCCTTGGCCAGCCAAGATAGTGAATTAGACCAACTCGCCTCGTTGGAAATCACGCAGCGTGCGCAAACGATGACCATCCTTCAGCACACGAGCATTCAGGTTAATACACAAGAACAAAAAGAGGATGGGTCGATTGTATTGAGCTGTCAGTTGACCTCGCCGGCGAAGAAGGAGGTTAACCAAGCGGTTGCTGTGATTTTTGTCAAATCCGAAGTAGGTGACGAACAGCAGCTTTTGGAGGCGCTCAAACAGGAAGCGGCTAATGAGACGTTCACGGAAAGCCAACAGGATGTGCAGATTACCCTGGTGATGGTAGAAGACCAGTGGCGCATTCAAACGGACCAGGCATTGATAGACGCCTTGATTCACTATGAATAAGGTACGAAAAGGGTTAAGAAAAGGGAGCGTTAAACACTCCCTTTTTTATTTGTGTGCTTATTTATATAAATGGATAATTTTGACAATACAGGGCAAGATAAGACAAAGGTAGTTGGTTTTCGAGAAAGGACAAGCCAGACAGCAAGAGGAAATTTGTAAAGAAGGACAAAAAGGGGGTAAAGAGATGCAAATCCAGGCCAATAGAAAGGGAGAGGCGCTTGTTGTGCGGTTGATGGGGGAATTGGACCATCATAGCGCTAAACAGGCGATAACAGAGCTTGATAGTTTCATTGAACACACGGATTGCAAAGAGGTCTGCTTTGACCTGAAAGGATTAACGATGATGGACAGCAGCGGTATTGGCGTGCTGCTGGGGCGATATAAAAAGTTGACAGCCAGGGGCATGAAGGCAAGCCTGTGTCAGCCAAACCGCACGATTGACCGTGTGCTGCAATTATCCGGTCTGTATCAGATTATGAGAAAAGTGGGTTAAGGGGGAACAATAAAAATGAAAAAAAACACGATGCAAATGCGGTTGGATGCGCTTTCGCAAAATGAGGCGTTTGCCCGGGTGGTGGTTGGCGCGTTCTTTTCACAGTTAAATCCAACGTTGGAAGAGCTGGCGGACGTAAAAACTGCCGTCAGTGAAGCGATTACCAATGCGGTGGTACATGCCTATCAAGGCAAAGGTGGTCAAATCGAAATTACGGTAGAACTAGAAGGCGAAGGGATGACCGTAACGATTCGTGACTTTGGCAAGGGAATTGAAGATGTGGACAAAGCGATGCAGCCGTTTTACACCACGGGGCCAGCGGAAGAACGTTCGGGAATGGGATTCGCTGTAATGCAGGCATTTATGGATGAAATGACGGTTAGCAGTGAGGTCGGAAAAGGAACATCTGTAACCATGAAAAAGAAAGTGGCCGAAATAGTAGAAGAAGGGAAGCCGGATGTCTGCGAGCAATGAACGGACAGCGCCGCTGAATTATGAGCAAACGCGTGCATTGCTGTTGCGTGTCAAGCAGGGGGATGACAAAGCGCGAGAGGATTTGGTGGCACATAACATTGCATTGGTGAAAAGCGTGGTAAAGCGTTTTTTGGGCCGGCAGCTGGAATATGATGATTTATTTCAGCTTGGTTGCATGGGGTTGGTGAAGGCCATTGACCATTATGACCCCAGCTATGAAGTGCGGTTTTCAACTTATGCAGTGCCGCTGATTATGGGTGAAATCCGGCGTTTTTTACGCGATGATGGCGCGGTGAAGGTGGCGCGGCCAGTCAAGGAATTATACGCAAAAGTGTTATCCGTTTCACAGCGGTTGAGTGCGCAAAACGGCCATGAACCATCCTTGGAACAAATTGCGCAGGAATTGCAATGCGAAGTGGAAGAAATTACCGTTGCGATGGAGGCGGCACGTATGCCTGTTTCGCTGAACGCACCCCTGCAGGATAGTGGAGGACGTGAGCTGACACTGGATGATTGTTTGAGCGGACAGGATGAAAACGAAGGAATTTTGGACCGGATGCTCTTGCAGGAACTGCTCAGGGAGCTGCCGCCGAGGGAAAGACAAATTATTTTTCTCCGTTATTTTAAAGACCAGACGCAAAGTCAGATTGCCAAACAAATGGGCATTTCACAGGTACAGGTTTCACGTATGGAAAGCAAAATCTTGCAAAAGCTGAGACAATCGGCTGGATGAAAAGAGCGCGCAGCGCTCTTTTTTGCTACCATCGCGTTTTCACGTCATATTTACATGTAAAAACGTCCATACTAGCAAAAAGAAAGGACGTGAAGGACTTTGGAACAGAGCAAAAAGCAGAAAGGAATACGCATCCGCTTATGCATCGCGCTGGCGGTTGTTATCCTTCTAGGCGGATTCTATGTTTTGCAGAACGTCCTAAAGCAAAGCGTGCCGGGAGCCAAACAGGTAATGGCGCAAGGAGGATACGAGAATGCAAAATGATTTTCACCGTTTGCCCGAACAACATCTTTTAGATGCGCAGAATCTGGAAGAGCATGAGGAACGTTCGCGCAGCGAAATTAAGGCGGAGGAGAAATAGCATTGGAATCATATGAAGCTAAAAAGGGAGAGCCGCAAGCCAAGGAGACTGCTCAGGCGTATAACGCCTACATTTTAAACCGGATGCCAAAAACCAAGGTTTTACAAGGATGCATCAAAGCGTTTATCGTCGGTGGGCTTATCTGCTGCATCGGCCAGGTATTTATTGAAATAGGGCAGAACTATATGGGGATGGAAGCGCTGGATGCACGAGGATTTGCTTCGATTTGTATGGTGATTATCGGTGCGACGTTAACAGGTTTTGGCGTCTACGACATAATTGGCAAATTTGCCGGTGCTGGCTCAGTTGTGCCGATTACAGGGTTTGCCAACAGCATTGTAGCGCCGGCGATTGAATTTAAGCGCGAGGGCCTTGTTTTGGGGGTAGGTGCTAATCTATTTAAAATCGCAGGACCAGTGTTAGTCAATGGGATTTCTGCATCCGTAGTGTATGGGCTCCTCTATTTTCTTTTTTTGAGGTGAAGATATGGAAAAACGAACAGGAAGAACCATCCGGCTGCAAAAAAAGATACGCTTTGCAGGTTGTGCCAGTATTGCAGGCCCCATGGAAGGAGAGGGCCCGCTTGGGTCCTGTTTTGACCAGGTGCTTGAAGACGATTTATGGGGAGAGAATACCTGGGAAAAAGCAGAAAGCAAAATGTTTTATGAAGCGGTGCGCCTGGCGATTGCTAAAAGCGGGATGAGCATGGAGGATATGCATTTTTTACTGGGCGGCGATTTACTCAACCAACTGATTGCAGCATCATTTGCCGCACGACAAATTGATATTCCGTTTTTAGGTTTATATGGCGCATGCAGTACGATGGCGGAAACGCTGAGTTTGGGTTCGATGCTGTTGGATGGTGGATTTGCAGAACAAGTGGTGTGTTGTGCAACTTCGCATTTTTCCACAGCGGAACGACAATTTCGGTTTCCGCTTGAAATGGGTGCACAGCGCACACCAACAGCGCAGCGGACCGTAACAGGCGCGGGTGCCACCGTGTTGACAAGCAAATATGGGCCTGGTCCGTATATCACGCATGTGACCATTGGCCGTGTGGTGGATTTCGGCATCAAAGATGCCAACAATATGGGTGCAGCAATGGCGCCGGCTGCTGCGGATAGTATTCTGACACATCTGGAGGATACACAGACACGGCCGGAGGATTATTCGGCCATTTTTACAGGAGACTTGGGTACGTTTGGACTTGAAATCTTACGCGACCTTTTGATAAAAGCGGGCGTAGACCCCAAAGATGTGTTGCGGGATTGCGGTGCTGAGATGTTTGCTCCCGAACAGGACACGCATGCGGGCGGAAGCGGATGTGGTTGCAGTGGGATTACACTCAACGGACGCCTGATTCCGGAATTGCAGAAGGGGGAGTTGGACCGGATTCTATTCATTGCGACAGGCGCGCTAATGAGTACGGTATCCAGCCAGCAGGGCGAGAGCATTCCAGGTGTAGCACATGTGGTGCAGATAGAGAGAGGTGCACAATGATTTTTGTAAAAGCGTTTGTCATCGGAGGACTGATTTGTGTTATCGGACAAATTCTCTTGGCAAAAACCAACTTGACATTTGCACGTATATTGGTGATTTTTGTTGTCAGCGGCGTGGTGTTATCCGCCTTAGGGTTATATGGACCGTTGGTGGATTTTGCTGGTGCCGGGGCAACCATTCCGCTGACAGGGTTCGGGCACACTTTGGCGCAAGGCGTTAAAATAGCTATTCAAACCGATGGCTGGGTGGGAATTCTGACTGGCGGCGTAACCGCAACAGCAGGTGGCATTGCCGCCGCGGTATTTTTTGGATATTTGAATGCCCTGATATTCAATCCCAAAACAAAAAAATAAAAAAGCGGAGGATTTTTCCTCCGCTTTTTTATACATTTTGCATGATTAAAGTGGGTACTTGTTCATCAACTCGGTTCCTTTTTGTTCGACCAACCGCGCTGCTTCAGTAATCTGTTGCGCGGTGGATTCCGGATTGTTGATGAGGGTTTGCAGCTGTAATACAAGGGCGTCATAATCCGCCTGCTCTTGTGCGCTCATTTGCTCCTGCCGGGCCTGCACGCGCGCATTGGCAACAGTGAGGATGGAGTTGGCAGCAGAGATTGCATTATTCCGGTCATTGAGAGCCGCGGCCTCCGTATGCGTCGGGCACAACTTATCAGCCGGGATTTCACCCGGGGTGGTGGAATTGTAAGGAATATACCACCAGAAGTTGGTTAAATCTGCAATGTTAAGCACCGAATCAGCTGGCAATTGCACATAGGCCTTTTGTGTGACATTGGTGCAGTACGGAGTAGCAATCTTGCCGGTATCGTTACAGAAGTTGTACGCTACATGGTACGTACATGGTTCATCCGGGGCAGAAGAAGCGAGGAACCAGTCCGTCACTGGCGTCAAACCACCGGCGTCAAGCGAACACGCTTCCGTAGCGAGCATACCGGAAACCTGGCATACGGTGACCTTTCGCAAGCCCAGCGATTCAGGCGAGCTTTCGATGATGGCCTTATTGGGTGCATTCTTTTTCTCCTGTATCTTTGTCATGATGGAGGAGAAGAGCGGCGCCGCATACGTACCGCCGCTGCCGGTGTTTCGCATGGGTCTGTAGTCATCATGCCCAATCCATACTGCACAGGAGTAGTACGGCGTAATACCAGCAAAGGTGAAAGTGGTGTTGTTGTCGTTGGTACCGGTTTTACCGGCAACCGTCAGACCGCTGACCTTGGCGCGCGAACCGGTACCACTCTGTACGGCGGTGGTCATCATATCCACGAGCATCCAGGCCGTGCTGGGCTGGAACACCTGGGTATGCGTCTGATTGGCTTTTCCATCAAGAAGAACGTTGTGGTTTGCATCCTCCACGCGAAGGAAAGAGGTCGGGGAAATATATTCGCCAGCATTTCCGATTGCACCATAAGCGACGGTCAAGTCCAGCGAAGAGATGCCGGAAACGCCAAGAGCCAGACCAGCCGGCGTGGTTTTGATGTAATCGGGGTCCATGTTGATGCCGAGCTTTTCCAGGTAAGCCCACGAGGTATCCAACGGGTTTTCGCCCATCATTTCCATCAGCGTGCGCGCCGCGCTCAGGTTGAGGGATTTTTGGATGGCCGTACGCATTGTGACAGGGCCGTCGACGCTGCCTTCGTATGGATATCCTTTTGCGGTATCCCATCCATTGACCCGGCCCTTAATATTTTGGATGATGGTGCCGGCGCCAAGTCCAGCGCTATCTATGGCGGGTCCGTAGACAGCAATGGGTTTGATGGAAGAGCCAATTGGCATATGCGAATCCACAGCACGATTCAAAACTTTAAGCCCGGAAGGAGCCGTACGGCCGCCTATCATGCCGCGAATTTCGCCCGTTTTGTAATCATAGACAACGGCGGAGGCCTGTGGTTGAATCGTTTCCGTAACGCTGCCATCGGAATTTGTCCAAGTGGTTACATTGTCGGATGAATTGCGCATTTTGGGATAGTTATCATAATTATAGACGGCATCTTCCATCGCGCTTTGGACGTCAGGGTCAATGGTGGAATAAATCAGATAGCCGCCGGTGCGCAGTTCCTGGTCAATGGCATTGCGGTTGGCAGAAGTATTCTCCAGACCACGGGCTTTGATGAATTGCGAGATGATATCGTCAATCATATAATCGATGAAACTTGCAGCAACGGTAGTATTGGTGGTCCGTTTCTCACGCACAGCCGTCTTTTCATTCAAGGCCTGTTGATATTCTTCATAGGAAATATATCCTTCCCGATACATACGGCTCAAAACGGTGGCAGTCCGGTTGTCGGTCAATTCTGCACGGTCGCGTTCATAGTAATTGCGCCGCGGGTCATAGGTGGAAGGACTTTGTACCATGCCGACAAGCATGGCGCATTCCCGCAGAGTCAATTCGTTCAATTCTTTGCCAAAATAATCCTTTGCAGCACTCTTGACGCCATAATTTCCCTGGGAAAGATATACGTCGTTTAGATATGCTTCCAGAATCTGTTCTTTGGAATATTTGCTTTCCAATTGAAGCGCAAGATAGGCTTCTTGGATTTTTCGTTTATAGCTGCGTTCAGGGGTCAGCATACGGTTTTTAATCAATTGTTGCGTAATGGTAGAACCGCCCTGCGTGGTGGAGGAAGTCAGGTTGCCGACGAACGAACCGATGATGCGCTTCAAATCCACGCCATGATGGGAATAGAAACGAGCGTCCTCGGTGGCAATCAGGGCGTTAATCATATTCTGCGGAATTTCGTCATAACTGGCCCAAAGCCGATTCTGCGTACCGGAATAGGTGGTAAGCAGGTTGCCGTTGACATCATAGATTTGCGAAGCAAGCGAAACGTCGCTGATGACGTCCAAATCCAAATCGGGCGCGGTGTTCACATATGCCTTGGCAACGCCGAGAAGCATACCGCCGCCGATAAAACAGAAAATAAGAATAAAGACAACGGATAGCTTGACCGTGGTGGCCATAACGCTTAATACAAAATGAGGCGGACGTTTGCGCGGTTCAAAAACGGCAGAGGGAGATTGCCCGTGGTCGGTCTGCCGGTCGAGCATGGCGAGAAGGGCATCGTACCACCGCAGGAAAAAGCTGCGTTTCTTTTTTTCCTTTCCGGCCTTTTTATCTACCTTGACGGCAGGAACAGGTTGCGTATTGTAAGGCGACTGAAAATCGTCGTTAGTTGCTTTTGTTTTTTTCGGCCGTTTCTTACGGTCATCATAACTTCCGAATGACATGAAACACTCCTTCATCTGTCAATGGTGGGATGGTTTTGACATATTATATCATAACGTCCCAAAAAGCAAAACAAGCGGGAAGATAGGGGGCCGAATTTGGATGGATGCAAAAAAGAAGAAGCAGATTTTGCTTTTTTTAGCGTGGTTATGCGTAGCCATTGGCTTATCCGTTTTGTGTTTTGAATTGAGCCTTCGGGCATCCGCACAGAAATTTGCACTTTCCAGGGGTCGTTCGGTGACAATGCAGGCGGTTAGTGAGTCGGCTAGCCAAATGAACTATCAACAGTACTATGACGATTTGGTTAAGATTGAACGGGATGACGACGGTTCGATTAAGACAATCCATATCGATGGGTTTGCATTGAATGAACTGATGAGCGAAATGGCGGTCATCGCTGAAAAAAAGATTGAGGAACTGGGAAGCGAACCGCTGGAAATTCCGCTCTCCTCTATTATGGGTACCCAGATGCTGGGAACAAGCGGGAAAAAGTATGCAGTGGAATGTAAGGCGTATGCTTCAGTTGATATGGATGTGGAGAGCGAATTTATCTCCGCCGGCATCAACCAGACCAAGCATCGTATCACAGCCATTGTTAAGACGTGGGTACGCTTTATCATGGGTGGGCAAGTTGTCTCCTATGAATATGAGAATGCGATTACGGTGGTGGAGACAGTGATTGTCGGTCAGGTGCCCCAAACCTATTTGGAACAGCAGCAGATTCCGCTGCTTCAACTCGCCCCAGAATCGTGATATGGACAAGGAAAAAGGCCAATGGTATAATTAACACGACCTTTACAACTGAATGCAAGGAGTGTTGTCCATGCTGTTTCGTGAATGTGCAGGCGGCGTTGTGTTTTATGAAGACCGCGTGTTTCTGATGAAGAACGAAAAAGGGGAATGGGTATTGCCTAAGGGGAAAATCCGCAATGGAAAGCTCTCGTCGGAGACGGCGCTGGAACGTGTGAAGATTGAAACGGATATCGATGCACAAATCGTCTCCTCACTGGGAGAAACCAGCTATGAATTCTTTTCATTAACGCGCAAGTCTCCTGTGACCAATAAAATCGACTGGTACATTATGCAGGCACAGGACGGACACTTCGCATTGAATCAGACGTTGCAGTATAGCGATGGCGGATACTATCCAATCGATGAGGCGCTGGAGAAAGCTACTTATAGCCAGGACAAAGGCCTGATTTCGATTGCTTACCGACGCTATAAGAGCAATCAATAATTTGCCGATAGAAGGAGCGTATTTTTATGTCAGGCCACAATAAGTGGAGCACGATTAAACACAAAAAAGGAAAAACGGACGCGCAGCGTGCACGCGTTTTTACCAAAATTGGCCGCGAAATTGCCATCGCTGTGCGCGAAGGCGGCCCAAACCCGGATAACAACAGTAAATTGCGTGATGTCATCGCAAAGGCGAAGGCGAGCAATATGCCCAACGATAATATCAACCGCAGCATCCAGAAAGCGGCGGGCGAAGGTTCCGGTGTGAATTATGAAGAGATTACATACGAAGGATACGGCGCCGGCGGCGTAGCAGTAATGGTGGAAACGTTGACGGATAACCGTAACCGGACGGCCAGTGATGTACGGCATATTTTTGATAAATTTGGCGGTTCAATGGGAACCAGCGGCTGTGTAGCCTGGATGTTTGACCACAAGGGCGTCTTGGTGATTGAACGCACTGCGGAAATGGATGAAGATGAGGTAATGATGGCGGCGCTGGATGCAGGCGCGCAGGATTTTGACGCCGGCGAAGAAGCGTTTGAAATTCAGACGGGCATCGGGGAATTTTCTTCCGTGCGTGAAGCGCTGGAGCAAGCTGGTTACTCCTTTATCTCTGCCGAGATTTCCTGGGTGCCGCAGCAAGACCCAATGGAAGTGAGCGAGGATGTGGAACAGAAGCTGGAAATTTTGATTGACCGGCTGGAAGAACTGGACGACGTACAGGCTGTATACCATAACGCTGATATGTAAGGCACGTATAATTTACAAGGAAACGAGCAAAATTATCCTGAAGGCTGAAAACCGGAGGGATTTTTTTGGTGAAGAAAACAAAAGGAGCACGGATACGAGGGATTGCGTCGATTTGCCTTGGTTGTCTGCTGTTGGCAGGCGGGATTGGCCTGTATGGATACAACCGTGCACGGCCAAGCGTGCCGCAGGAGCAGGTGGCAAAACAGACGCCGGTACCCACGGCAGAAGCGACCCCCGACTCACAAGCCGCTGCCGGTCAGCAGATTCGATTGACCGAGCAGGCAAAGTTGATTTTGCAAATTCGCTACACCAAATGCGGACATACAATTGAAAGCGACATATCAGACCCGGAGCTAAGCAACTTGACCAGGGAGGAACTGGCAGCCATGTTTCCGGATGGAACAGTGACGGAGTTTGCGGCGGATGGGGCTAAAATCAATGAATCCATTGAGGGAATTTGCAGTAACCACTATATTCTCAAGTATGACGAAGCAACCCAATCGTTCAGCGTCTATCGTAGAGAAGAGACCGACCAGGACTTAAAATTGGTCACATCATTTGAAGGGATTGACATGCCAATAGTGGATGAGGCGCTTAAAGAAGGGATTTTGTTTGATTCACTGGAACAGATTGAGTCCTACATTGAAGATATCGATAGCTGAACTGAATGAAAGAGAACAAGGGAGCCGTATCGAAACGGCTCCCTTGTTTGTATCCTGCTTTGCGTTGACGTGCAAGGCTAAACATACTACAATCGTTGCATAGAGAGGTGGAAGGACCATGAGTGATGTACGCGAACAGGCACTGAATGCCAAAATGGCTGCGCCCGAGCTGGCGTTGCTGCGGCGCAATGAAAAGGATATGATTTTAGAGGCGATGGCGCAGGCGCTTTTGCGTGATGCACGAGTGATTTTGCAAGCCAACGCAAACGATTTGCAGGCGGCGCAGCAACGGGGGACGAGCAAAGCAATGATGGACCGCCTCCGCCTGACGGAGGAACGGATTGCCGGCATGGCAGAAGGGATGCGCAAGGTAGCCCGTCTCGAAGACCCTACCAGTCAGAGCCTGGCTGGATGGCAGCGGCCTAACGGATTGCGGATTGAAAAACGACGCGTTCCTTTAGGAGTGGTTGGTATTATCTATGAAGCACGGCCCAATGTCACAGCCGATGCTGTTGCGCTTTGCGTTAAAAGCGGCAACGCATGCGTGCTGCGTGGGGGAAGCGAGGCAATCCACTCCAACATAGCCATCATACAGAGCATAGTGACGGCTGGTGAGGCGTGTGGACTGCCCAAGGGCGCTGTACAATTAATTGCAGATACCTCGCGCGCATCGAGTATGGAACTGATGCAGCTCAACGGCATTGTCGACGTACTGATTCCGCGCGGCGGCGCCGGTTTGATTCGCAGCGTGGTAGAAAATGCGAGCGTGCCGGTTATCGAAACAGGCGTGGGCAACTGCCATATTTATGTGGATGCGTCGGCGGATTTAGAAATGGCGGCCGCGATTGTTGTCAATGCCAAATGTTCGCGCCCTTCCGTATGCAACGCGGCGGAAAAGCTGTTGGTGCATGAGGCAATTGCGCCGGTATTTTTGCCCAAGGTCAATGCAATGCTGAGGGCCAAAGAGGTTACGTTGCGCGGAAGCGAACAAGCCTGCGCGATTGATGCTCAGATGGAACCTGCAAAGGAAGCGGATTGGGAGACGGAATACAACGACTTAATCCTGTCGGTCAAAACCGTAGCGAATCTGGATGAAGCGCTGGCGCACATTGCGCGCTATACGACCCATCATAGCGAAGCGATTGTAACGGAAAGCATTGAAAATGCAGAACGCTTTCTCAATGAGGTGGATGCAGCGGCTGTATATGTCAATGCGTCCACGCGGTTTACGGATGGCGAGGAATTTGGCTTCGGGGCAGAAATTGGCATCAGTACGCAAAAATTGCATGCCCGCGGACCGATGGGTTTGAATGAACTGACCAGCATGAAATATGTTGTTCGTGGAAATGGACAGATACGATAGTTTGTTCGTGTTTTATTCCTTTTTTTCGTCCGGCATGCTATACTAGGGCGAAGGAAAGGGCGGTTGAGTCAATGATTATCCTGGGGATGGATCCGGGATTGGCGATTCTCGGTTATGGCGTGATTGATTATCAAAAGGGCAGTCAGTATACTGTACTGGATTATGGATGCGTATTCACCAAGGCACATACGCCCATGCCGGACCGGTTAATGAAATTGGCGGACGGTGTGGAGGCGCTTTGCCGAAAGTTTCAGCCGGATGCAATTGCGATGGAGGAATTATTTTTTAACAAAAACGTGACGACAGCCATCGCAGTGGCGCAGGCGCGCGGCGTGATTTTACAGCAGGCTGCGCGGTATACGAATGAATTGTTTGAATACACACCGCTGCAGGTCAAGCAGGCGGTGGTTGGATATGGGCGTGCGGACAAGCATCAGGTACAAGAGATGATGCGGTTGCAACTCCGGTTGACTGAAATTCCACAACCCGATGATGCAGCGGATGCATTGGCGATTGCAATTTGCCATGCCAATAGCAGTGAGATGCCGCAAAGCTTTCGGATTGAATAGGAGAAGCAAAATAAATGTATGCATTTTTGGACGGGACAGTAGAGGAAATCGATACGGACCGTATTGCTATCAACTGCGGTGGTGTTGGATATGAGGTGCTATCCAATACGGCGTCGATACAGAACTGTCAAATCGGCGGCCGTGCTAAATTGTACACGCGCTTGATTGTACGCGAGGATGCGTTGACACTGTTTGGGTTTTGTACAAGAGAAGAAAAGGCGATGTTTGACCGCCTGATTACCGTATCGGGTATTGGCCCTAAAGTAGCGCTTTCGATTTTATCCTCCATGACAGCATCCGAGACTGCGATTGCGATTGTGACTGGGGATGAAAAAGCGCTGGGGCGTGTTCCAGGCATCGGAAAGAAGACAGCACAGCGATTGATTTTGGAATTAAAGGGCGCAGTGGCAAATGAACAGATGCTTTCCACCCCTGCGGCTGTTGCAGCGGGTAATGAAAGTGAAACGGTGGAAGAGGCAATCGCGATTCTGGTAGCGATGGGTTTTTCACCAATGGACAGCGCTGCGGCCGTGGCGTTGGTAAAAGCAGACGGCGGTGCGCCGGAAGAAATGGCGATTGCGGCGTTGCGTAGATTGGACCGCGGTTGAAGAATAGAGGAGTCATTGAATGAGTGCAATCGATGAAAGCATACTGACATCTTCCATGCATCGTGCAAAAACGGTTCCCCGCGCCGAGGCGGAGAATCGGCTTTTGACGCCGCAAACGCGTGATGAAGATATGGAGATAGAACAGTCGCTGCGTCCGAAAACACTGCAGGAGTATATCGGTCAGGAAAAAATCAAGCACCAGATGCAAATTTATATCCAGGCGGCTAAGCTGCGCGGCGAGCCGCTGGACCACGTGCTCTTATACGGCCCGCCTGGCCTGGGAAAGACGACGCTGGCCGCCATTATCGCCAACGAAATGGGAGCGGGTTTGCGGATGACAACAGGGCCAGCGATTGAGCACCACGGCGATTTAGCGGCCATTTTGTCCAATTTGCAGCCGGGTGATGTGCTGTTTATCGATGAGATTCACCGTTTGAACAGCAATGTAGAGGAAAAATTATACACGGCGATGGAGGACTTCGCCCTGGATATCATTATCGGCAAAGGGCCGAGTGCAAAGACGATGCGTCTGTCTTTAGCCCCCTTTACGCTGGTTGGCGCCACAACGCGCGCGGGGATGCTGACCGGGCCGTTGCGGGACCGTTTTGGGGTCATCAATCGCCTGGAGATGTATACCGAAGAAGAACTGAGTACCATCATCAAGCGGAGCGCGCGCATTATGAAGGTGGAAATCGACGAGGCAGGTGCGCATGAAATGGCACGCCGCAGCCGTGGGACGCCGCGTATTGCTAACCGTTTCCTGCGCCGTGTGCGCGATTATGCACAGGTAATGGCAGGCGGTGTAATAACAGAAAAGGTCGCGCAAAAGGCGCTGGATATGCTGGAAGTGGATGCGTTGGGTTTGGACCAGGTGGACCGCAATATTCTGGAGACAATCATTTATAAATTTGCCGGTGGGCCCGTGGGACTGGAGACGCTGGCTGCCAGTACGGGGGAAGAAAATGTGACAATTGAAGATGTCTATGAACCGTATCTGTTGCAGCTTGGCTTTATCAACCGCACGCCGCGAGGACGCGTAGCAACGCCCAATGCGTATGCACATTTGGGCATCGCGCTGCCGCAGTCACCAGCGGCGTCCAAACAGATGTCGCTTTTGGAGGACTGAATCGAACAGAAAGAGGAGGGCCATCAAGGCCCTTGCTTATTTTCGGGAGAGAAAAATGGATACGCTAAGGACCAAGGATTATTTTTATGAATTGCCGGAACGGTTGATTGCTCAACATCCGGCGCAGCGCCGCGATGCATCACGGTTGATGGTGATACATCGTAAGGGCGGAATGGAACATCGTGTTTTTTCAGATATAGTGGAATATCTGCACCCTGGAGATGTACTGGTCGTAAATGAGACGGCCGTGATTCCAGCGCGGCTGCACGGTGTGCGGGAGACAACGGGGGCGCATGTGGAATTATTGTTGCTCAAACAGACTGGGAAGGACCAATGGGAGACATTGGTAAGACCGGGACGCAGGGTACGGGAAGGTGAATGGCTGCGTTTTGGTGATGGCCAGCTGCGTTGCAAGGTGCTTTCGCGTACGGATGCGGGCGGCCGGGTTGTTGAATTTGCTTATGAAGGTGAATTTTATGCAGTGCTTGATGCGTTGGGGGAGATGCCGCTTCCGCCCTACATTCATGAAAAAGCGGAAGACCCGTCGCGTTACCAGACCGTATATGCAAAAGAGAAAGGAAGTGCGGCCGCCCCAACAGCGGGGCTGCATTTTACACCGGAGCTGTTGGAAAGAATACAGGAAAAAGGTGTGATATTGGAAAAAGTGCTCTTACATGTAGGGTTGGGCACATTCCGGCCGGTGAGTGAGGATGATTTGACCCAGCACGTGATGCATGCCGAATACTATGAAATTTCAGCACAGACGGCGGAACGGATTAACCAGGCTCGCCAAATGGGTGGGCGCGTCATTGCAGTAGGCACAACCAGCGTGCGTGTGCTGGAGACTGTTGCCCAGGAAGATGGTACGTTGTGTGCACAATCAGGATGGACGGATATCTTTATTTATCCGGGGATACGTTTTAAACTCGTCGATGCATTGATTACTAATTTTCATCTGCCGGAATCAACGCTGCTGATGCTGGTTAGTGCTTTTGCAGGAAGAGAGCGGGTTTTGCAGGCCTATCAGACAGCAGTGGAAAAAGAGTATCGCTTTTTTAGCTTTGGCGACGCCATGTATATTGATTGACAGGAGGACCCGCTACAGGGGTCCTTTTTTTATAGATAGGGTAAGCAAAGTGTAAAATCCTGCACGTGACGGAAAAAGGAGCTTGACGAAAACCATACTTTTTTTGTACAATACAAGAAGTTAGCCAAGACTAACTAAAAGGGTGGGGGCAGGAACCCCATTTTTCTTCCCGGATAGTTAGCTAAAGCTAACTATTGAGATATATGGCAAAGTGATTTTTATTACGTTTATCTCCCCAAAACGGAAGAATAGAAGAGGAGGAGTAGAGAATGAAGGAATCGGGCGAAGATTATTTGGAGACAATCCTAATTTTGCAAAACCGAAATGGCTCCGTTCGTTCTATTGACATTGCGGCGGAGTTGCAAGTGTCCAAGGCAAGTGTGAGCGTGGCGATGAAGAATTTGCGAAAAGGCGGCTACATTTGCATGGGCGAAAACCATGAAATTCAATTGACTCCCCAAGGAAGGGAACGTGCAGAATCCGTATATGAAAAGCATTTACTGTTTTCGGATGTTTTGACCAGTTTGGGCGTGGAAGCGGATACAGCGGTACGGGACGCATGTCAAATGGAACACGCAGTTAGTGATGAAAGCTTTGGTGCGCTGAAAAAATATTTTCTTACCTATGGCGTATCGCAAGCGGAAGAGGAATAGCACACAGCATTATCCGAAAGCCTAGAAGAACAGAATGAAAGCCGAAATATGGAAGCATAGGGAGCCGGAAAAGAGAAAAACTAGGGAAGACCTTTAAATTCGTCGCAACTGCGAAAAAGAGGAAATACATCAATTAGGCGCCCCAAAAGGAGAAAAAGATGTTAGTAGAAAAATGCTTGATAGACTACTGTGCGCCGACGCTAGCGTCTCTGAAGACGGCCAGCTTGTTCTGCTTAACGGAAACAGCTGGACTTGAATCGCTGGAGCAACAGGTGTTGGTTTGGAATAGCCAGTTACGGGAAAAAGGTTTGTTTTTAACCATTTTGTGTCGGCGGGGTGAAAAGGTTTTGGTGTATGTATGCAGAAGTTCCCATCTGCAGGCAGATTTACAAAAGCCGGGTGTGGCTTGTTTTCTTGCTCAATATGGCTATCAAAGCACGGAGCTGTATGATGCGTTGAATCGTCTGGCACAACGGCTGGAAGAAGAGCCTTATTTTCCACATGAAATCGGTATATTTTTGGGTTATCCGCTCGGCGATGTGATTGGCTTTATACGCAACGAAGGAAGAAACAGCAAATGTACGGGTTCATGGAAGGTGTACTGCAATGAATGCGAAGCGCTGAAAATGTTTGCACGTTTTAAAAAATGCAGAGAAATCTATGCGCGATTATGGAATCAGGGCAGGTCCATCCATCAGTTAACGGTTACTGCCTGATGCAGTCCAGTAAAGAAACACGTCCGATTCAGAATTTATTCAAAATAGAGAAAAGCAGAAAAAGTAGCTTTTGCAAGAGCTGTTTTTTCTGCTTTTCTCCATATTAAGATAAGGAAGGATTGACAATTAAAAAATTTTATCTAAAATTGATGATACATCAATGATTGATATATCATGAATGGAGCGTGGAGAGAATGGAACGAACTTTTCATATGCTTTTATATCGGGCGTTTCACGCACAACGAAACTATTTGCGCCCCTATCTAGGCGAGATTGGGCTGGGCACAGGGCAACCCAAACTGCTTTCTTACTTAGTGGCAAATGGGCCATGCCAGCAGCGAGAATTGGCGGAATATTTTGAGATTGACCGCGCTGCGGTAAGCCGTATGTTGGATTCATTGGAAAAGGGAGGATTTATCACGCATGAAGCGGATGTGAACAACCGGCGGGCAGATATCGTAGAATTAACCGAAAAGGGCAGAAGGGCGAATGAAGCCTGGGAAACATATTGTCATACAATTGAACTGAAAATGTTGAAGGGATTTACCCAGAAGGAACAGGAACAGTTTGCGGATTATTTATTCCGTGCCTATCAAAACTTGCGTGCAAAGAATGATAAGGGGGAAGGATGATGCGTGATTTAAAACGGTTGTTTGGCTTTCTAGGCCCTTATCGCAAAGATATATGGATTGGCTCTTTTCTGGTTTTGGTGGAAACTTGTTTTGAGCTTTTTATTCCCATTCTCATGGCGGACATTATTGACATAGGGGTTGCACAGCACGATGTCTCCTACATCTTACATAAGGGAGTGCAAATGGGCATATGTGCATTGCTTGCGTTGGTGACGGGCTTATTGTATGCGCGGTTTGCAGCGCGTGCGTCTTATGGTTTAGGCGCACGTATCCGGGAAGCGGAATATGAAAAGGTGCAGCAATATGCCTTTGCCAACCTGGACCATTTTGCATCCTCTTCTTTGGTCACGCGCATGACGACGGATATCACCGTGTTTCAAAATGCCATTAACGGCGGCCTTCGGATTCTGGTGCGAAGCCCGGTCATGCTGCTGTTGGGCATTGGTTTATCATTTTATATGAATGCAAAACTGGCGTTGGTATTTTTTATAGCAGCGCCCATTTTGGGCGTTGTCCTTTTTCTGATTGTCCGCCGCATTGCGCCCATGTATGGACGTTTACAGCAGGCAGTCGACCACCTAAACGGCGTGGTGGAAGAAGGATTGACAGCGATTCGCGCGGTCAAGGCGTTTGTACGGGATGAATATGAAGAAGAAAAATTTGAAACGGTGAATCAAGAGCTCCAGCAGACCAGCCAAAAAACGTTCCATTATGCGGTGATGAATCTGCCGGCTTTCCAGATGGTGATGTATACGGCGACGGTACTGATTATGTGGTTTGGCGGTAACATGCTGTTGCAAAGTCAGTTGGCAGTTGGTGATTTAACGGGTTTTCTAAGTTATGTATTTCAGGTGATGAATTCGCTGATGATGATTTCCAATATCTTCTTGCTGTTGACGCGCTCGCTCGCCAGTGCCAAACGCATTATCGAGGTGCTGGATGAGGAGCCGAGCGTTACCTCGCCCGCCCAGGCACGCAAGGATGTTCCAAGCGGAAGCATCGATTTTGAACATGTAAGTTTTAAATACAAGGAGGATGCACAGGAGTACGCGCTTGAGGACGTTGATTTGCATATCAAGGCGGGACAGACAATCGGCATCATCGGGGGAACGGGTGCTTCTAAATCCACACTTGTGCAGTTGATTCCGCGCCTGTATGATGCGAGCCAGGGACGGGTATGCGTAGGCGGTCATGACGTAAAAGAGTATGATTTGCAGACACTGCGCGATGCGGTCGGCATTGTATTGCAGAAAAATGTGCTGTTTTCTGGAACAGTACGGGAAAATCTACTTTGGGGTAACGCGGATGCCGATGACCAAACGTTGTGGCGGGCATGCCAGATGGCCTGTGCGGATGAATTTTTGCAACATATGCCCAAAGGGCTGGATTCGGATTTAGGACAGGGGGGAGTCAATATATCGGGCGGACAAAAACAACGCCTTTGCATTGCACGTACCTTATTGAAAAAACCCAAAGTATTGATTTTTGATGATTCTACGAGTGCAGTGGACACGGCGACAGAGGCCCAAATCCGTCAAGCGCTGTCCAGGCTACATGATGTCACCAAGCTGATAATTGCCCAACGTATTACCTCCGTGATACACAGCGATGCCATTGTGATTTTGGAGGACGGCCGCGTTCATGCCATAGGGACGCACGAGCAACTGCTGCAGAGCGATTCAATCTATCAGGAAATCTATGCTTCACAGATGAAAGGAGGGGAAGTGCATGGCACGGCAATTTAGCGGTAAACGGCCCAAAAATTTGAGTTTTACGATACATTCGCTGCTTTCCTATATGGGTAGGCATAAGATGCTTCTGCTGGTGGTAGCAATGCTGGTAATGGTCAGTGCAAGTGCCAACCTGTTGGGAACCTATATGATTCGCCCGGTTGTCAATAACCTGGTTGCCGGTGATGTGCAAGCATTGATTCGCGGCGTGATGATAACGGCCGTCATTTACGGAACCGGCGTATTATCGGCCTATGGATATACACAGACCATGGTGCGCGCAGCACAAAAGGTGCTTTTTGATATTCGACGGGATTTATTTGCACATCTACAGACGCTCCCGCTTCGTTTTTTTGATACACAGCGCCATGGCGATACCATGAGCTATTTTACCAATGATGTGGACACCATTTCAGATGCACTCAACAATAGTTTTGCCATGGTTATCCAAAGTTTTATCCAGATTACAGGCACTTTAACTATCCTGTTTATTCTGAATTGGCGGCTTTCGTTGATAGCAGTAGTTTGTTATGTTGCGATGTTTGCCTATATTCGCTTTAGCGGCAGGCGGAGCAAATCTTATTTCAGCAAGCAGCAGGAAGCGTTGGGGGACCTGGATGGATATATTCAGGAAATGGTCAGCGGCCAGAAAGTTATCAAGGTTTTTAATCATGAACAGGTGAACTTACAGGCGTTCCGTGATAAAAATGAAAAACTTCGAAAAGCCGGTACGGGTGCACAGAGTTATGCTGCCACGATGGTGCCGGCGGTGGTGAGTATTTCCTATTTGAATTATGCGATTGTATCGGTTTTAGGCGGTATTATGGTGCTTAAGGGGATGGCGGATGTTGGAAGTCTGGCCAGCTACTTAGTGTTTGTACGACAAGCGGCCATGCCCATTAACCAGTTTACGCAGCAAAGCAATTTTCTATTGGCAGCGCTGGCAGGAGCCGAACGCGTGTTTGAAGCGATGCGTCAGCCCTGTGAAGCGGATGAGGGAACGATTCGCCTAGTCAATGTACGGGAGGAAAACGGAGTATGGGTGCCCTGCCAGCAGAGAACGGGGCACTGGGCTTGGCAGAAGATGAATGGAACACTTGTGCCACTGCGCGGGGATGTGCGATTTGAGCATGTGGATTTTGGCTATGAGGAAAATCACCGCATACTCAAAGACATTAGTCTATATGCCAAACCGGGACAGAAGATAGCTTTTGTCGGTTCCACCGGCGCAGGGAAAACGACAATAACGAACCTTATTAATCGCTTTTATGACGTGCAACAGGGGCAAGTTTTGTACGATGGTATCAATGTAAAGGAGATTCGAAAGGCGGATTTACGACGTTCACTAGGCATGGTTTTACAGGATACACACTTGTTTACAGGGACGATTGCAGACAATATCCGTTTCGGCAAATTGGATGCAACGCAGGAGGAAATAGCCCGCGCGGCGAAGATTGCCAATGCGGACTCGTTCATCCGCCGCCTGCCACAAGGATATGATACGATGGTGACTACAGATGGCGCCAATCTTTCGCAAGGTCAACGGCAGCTATTGGCCATTGCGCGGGCTGCTATTTCGGACCCGCCGGTTTTAATTTTGGACGAGGCGACATCAAGTGTTGATACACGAACAGAGGCGTTGATTGAAAAGGGGATGGACCGGCTGATGGAAGGACGCACGGTATTTGTGATTGCTCATCGTCTTTCCACTGTCCGCAATGCTAATGCCATTCTTGTGCTGGAAAATGGTCGAATTGTGGAGCGGGGCGAACACGAAGAACTGTTGGCACAAAAAGGTGAATATTATCAGCTGTATCATGGTATGTTCGAATTATCCTGAAGCGAAGAGATGCTAAACGCCGCATTCAAAGAATGCGGCGTTTTTTTCATTAAAAAGGGTTGACAGAGGAAATAAAGAGCATATAATAATATATGAACAATGATTCATATATTGGAGTGAAAAAACATGGCAGAGAAATATGGGATTGAGCAGTGCGAATACATCCATGTACATGAGGACATTGTCAAACAAGTAAACGAACAGATGCCGGAAGAAGAAACGCTGTATGACCTGGCAGAACTATTTAAAATTTTTGGCGATTCAACACGGATTAAAATTCTCTATGTATTGTTTGAATCGGAAATGTGCGTGTGTGATATTGCGCAGCTGTTGAATATGACACAATCTGCTATTTCCCATCAGCTTCGCTTATTGAAGCAAAGCAAATTGGTCAAAAATCGCCGTGAGGGGAAAACGGTGTTTTATTCGCTTGCTGACGGACATGTGCGCACCATCATCAACCAGGGTATGGAGCATGTGACTGAATAAAACAGATATCTTTTAAAGGAGGAATCCCTTATGAAAAAACGTTATAAACTGGTGGACTTGGATTGTGCAAACTGTGCGGCCAAAATGGAGGACGCCATCAAGAAGATTGATGGTGTGCAGGATGCCACGGTCAGTTTTATGACGCAAAAGCTGACGATTGAGGCGGAAGATGAACGCTTTGATGCAATCATGCGTGAGGTTGTGGCTGTTTGTAAAAAAGTGGAGCCGGATTGCCAAATCCAGATGTGAACGAGGAAAGGATATAAGGACATGAAGAAAACAGAGGGCGAAGGGCGATGACAAAAAAACAGAAGAAAACCTTGGCCCGCATCATTGTCAGCGCTGTGTTCTTCGTAGCAGGCTATCTGCTTACGCTGGAGGGGATATGGAGACTCGGCTATTACCTGGTCCCCTATGCGATAATTGGATGGGATGTCCTATGGAAAGCGTTGCGTAATATTGCACATGGCCAGGTGTTTGATGAAAACTTCTTGATGGCTATTGCGACAGTGGGTGCATTTGGCCTGGGTGATTTTCCCGAAGGCGTGGCGGTCATGCTGTTCTATCAGGTTGGCGAGCTGTTCCAAGGATATGCAGTTGGGCGTTCGAGACAGTCGATTGCATCATTGATGGACATACGGCCGGATTATGCAAATATGGAAGTGGATGGCATCTTGCAGCAGGTGGACCCAGAGGATGTACAAGTAGGGGACATCATCGTAGTGAAAGCAGGAGAGAAAATTCCACTGGACGGTGTGGTCATAGAAGGAAATTCAACGGTCAATACCTCCGCGCTGACGGGTGAATCGTTACCCAGGGAAATTTCGGCCGGCGATGATATCATCAGCGGTTGTGTGAATATGAATGGCTTGCTTCGCATACGCGTGAGCAAGGAATTTGACGAGTCCACGGTAGCAAAAATTTTGGACTTGGTTGAAAATGCGAGCAGCAAGAAAGCCAAGGCAGAGAATTTTATCAGTAAATTTGCTCGTTATTATACGCCGGCGGTAGTAATCGGCGCTGTATTGCTGGCATTGGTTCCGCCCCTATTGTTCCAGGGCGTATGGAGCGACTGGTTTGAACGGGCACTGATTTTTCTCGTTATTTCGTGCCCATGCGCTCTTGTAATCTCCATTCCATTGAGTTTTTTTGGCGGAATTGGCGGCGCATCCAAAGCGGGTATCTTGGTCAAGGGCGGCAACTATCTGGAGGCATTGGCGCAGACGGAAATTGTCGTATTTGACAAAACAGGGACGCTCACGCGTGGAACTTTTCACGTGACGGCCGTCCATCCCGACCAGGTTGCAGAAACTGAGCTGTTGGAGCTTGCGACTTTAGCGGAAAATTATTCCGACCACCCGATTTCCCGTTCGCTTAAAGAAGCTTATGGACGACCGGTGGATGCATCGCGCGTAACAGACGTACAGGAGGTTGCTGGACATGGAGTGTCGGCTGTTGTGGACGGCAGACATGTGCATGTGGGCAACGGCAAGCTGATGAACCAGATAGGCGCCAGCTGGCATGCGTGCCATTTGGTAGGTACGGTGGTACATGTGGCGGTGGATGGCGTATATGCCGGCCACATTGTCATTGCGGACGAAATTAAAGAAGACGCAAGAGAAGCGATTGCATTGCTCAAGCAGGCGGGCATCCACAAGACGGTGATGCTTACAGGGGATACGCGTGCTGTTGGAGAAAGCGTAGGAAACGAGCTGGGTTTGGATGAAGTACGCACAGAACTGTTGCCCTCCGATAAAGTAGAACAGGTAGAACGTTTGATGGCTGAGAAATCGCCCAAAGGAAAACTGGCTTTTGTGGGGGATGGCATCAATGACGCGCCTGTTCTGTCCCGTGCGGATATTGGTATTGCGATGGGCGGCTTGGGTTCAGATGCGGCCATTGAAGCAGCGGATATCGTGCTGATGGATGACCAGCCATCTAAAATTGCGCAAGCCATGCGTATTTCGAAAAAGACGCTGCGCATTGTGAAACAAAACATCGTATTTGCCCTAGGTATCAAGGGAATCATGCTGATAATGGGCGCTTTTGGCGTAGCGAACATGTGGGAAGCCGTGTTTGCAGATGTAGGGGTTTCCGTGATTGCTATTTTAAATGCTTCGCGAGCCCTAAAAGCAAAATAAAAAAAGGAAGCGAGGACGTGTGGATGATTTCACGCGTCCTTTTTGCCTTTTGGGAAGGAAGGTTGCCTTTTAAGCCAAGTTTGATATAATAAGGCGCTGTCAGATAAATGAACAAAGAGCAATGAGGAGTTTGTCATGTTTTCTTTTGAATTGCAGCATGTATGTAAACAGACGGGGGCGCGTGCTGGCGTCGTCCACACGGACCACGGCGATATTTTGACCCCCGTTTTTATGCCTGTGGGAACACAAGCGACGGTTAAATCGCTTGCGCCGCAGGAGGTATGGGATATGGGGGCGCGGATTATCCTGTCCAATACTTATCATCTGCAAATGCGACCGGGAAGCGATTTGATTCGCCAAGCGGGTGGTTTACATGCATTCATGCGCTGGCCAGGGGCTGTATTGACGGATAGCGGCGGTTTTCAGGTGTTCAGTTTGTCTGGGACGCGAAAGGTGACGGAGGACGGGGTAGAATTTCAGTCGCATATCAATGGGTCCCGTCATTTTTTTACACCGGAATATGCCATAGAAGTAGAGAATAACCTGGGGGCGGACATTATCATGGCATTTGATGAATGTTCGGCGCATACGGCAGACCACGCGTACGCGACAGCGGCTATGGAGCGTACGCATCGTTGGGCGGCGCGCTGTCAAACGGCACACAAGCGGGAAGACCAGGCGCTGTTCGGTATTGTGCAAGGCGGTATGTTTGATGATTTGCGGGCGTGTTCTGCCAAGACAATTGATGCAATGGGATTTCCTGGGAATGCCATTGGAGGTTTGAGCGTCGGGGAAGAGAAGCCGCTGATGTATCACTTACTGGAACAAACGACGGTTCATTTGGACCCACAGCGCCCGCGTTATTTGATGGGGGTTGGCAGCCCGGATTGTCTTATCAATGGCGTGCTGCGCGGGGTAGACATGTTTGACTGTGTGATGCAGACGCGCATGGGCCGGACAGCAGCAGCGTTTGTACCGGGTGGCGGCCGCATCAATCTGCGCAATGCAAAATTTGCTCGCGATTTTGAAGTGATTGATGCAAATTGTGGATGCCCGGCGTGCAAAGGAGGATTCACAAAAGCATACTTGCGTCATTTATACATGGCAGGAGAAATTCTCGCCGCGCGTTTGGTGTCGGCACATAATATCTATTATTCGTTGGATTTGATGCGCCGGATGCGTCAGGCAATTTTTGCAGACGATATGCTGAACTTCGTACAGAACAACTTATCCACGCCTTGACGCATCAACGGGGGACATGATATATTAATGCCATTATAAAGCAATATTGATGATGACAAAGGAGCGTTTTTTATGCCAAGTTCACTGGGAGCGCAACTGGCGCAAATTTTGCCGTTACTGGTTCTGGTTGTCGCCATGATTTTAATTACCTGGTTGCCGCAGCGCAAGCGGAATAAACAGGTAAAAGAGATGTTGGAACAGATGAAAAAAGGCGACTGGGTACGCACCATTGGTGGTATTTCTGGGCGTATTTATAATGTAAAAGGCGATATTATCACAATTGAAACCGGCCCGGATAAGGTGAAAATCAACCTGACTCGCGGTGCAATTGCAACGGTGGGCGATGCGGCTGTGGAGGCTGATGGCATTTCAGAGGTTGAAACCCGTACCGCTGTGGAATCGAAAGAGACCAAAAAGAAAAAATAAGAAAGAAAAATCCGAAGGATTTGTCCTTCGGATTTCTTTTTATCCATTCTGAATAATAAATGAAAACGCGCGTGCATACCTTAAAACAGAAACAACGGAAATGAGGGGTGCGCGGATGAAACCGGTGCGAAAAGCAAAACAAAGAAAAGAAAAAGGGAAAAAGGCCAATGCCAGTTGGGTACAGGGCTGGATAAAGGGGATTTTAGCGGCTATCATTTTTACGATGATTGCCATTATGACCTTTGCTTTTCTACTGAAATCGCTCGGTTTGTCGGATGCGGTAATTGCCCCGGTGAATCTGGTGATTAAAATCGTGGGAATATGTATCGCGGCGCTGATTGCCTGTAAAGGGGCGGAGGCATACGGGTGGTTGATTGGTGGCTTTGCCGGCTTTACATACATGGGCTTGGGATTTCTGCTCATGTCATTTTTGGACGGTTCCTTTGGACTTGTGAGCATCCTGTTGAGCGATTTGCTGACCGGTGCAATTGTAGGCGTTATCATCTGTCTGCTGGCCAAAGCAATGCCAAAGAAAAAGAGGCATACGTCCAAATAATCAGAGCGGGGAAAGGAGGGAATTCCCTCCTTTTTTTGTTGTGTAAATGAAAGGGGTGGATTGACGGGTACTGGTATCGAGCATATAATAAAACAAATATAGAATTTATAATGTATATGTTCGATGCATGTTGGAGGGATATCCATGAGAAAACGAGGCGTGACCGGCATAGCGATTTTGCTGGTGGTGCTGGCCGTCTGCCTGTATATCAGCTTGGCTGGCGTATCCTTTGGGGTACGGGAAATCAAGCCGATGGCGCAGCAGATTAAGGAGAAGAAACTAGGGCTGGACCTGACGGGCGGTTTCTACGCCGTGTACGAGGCTTCGGATGAAGGCGTAGAGGACTTTGCGGAGAAACTGCAGAGCACGATGTCCATTTTCCGTACACGCCTGGATGCCAAGGGCATGACAGAAGCGACTGTCACCCAGCAAGGAAGCAATGGCATCCGCGTGGAAATTCCCAGCAGCGATGATGACCCGTCCACATTGTCTGATTATTTGGCAACGCCCGCCAAACTGGAATGGAAAAGCCCGGATGGCGATGTGATTATCAGCGGCTCCGAAATCAAAAGCGCACAAGCTGGTTATGTGGATGGGCAATATGTAGTAGCGTTCACGCTGACCAGCGAAGGAAGCGAAAAATTTGCGGATGCTACAGCCCGATACTTAGGCCAGAGTATCAGTATCTATGTGGATGATAAGCTCATTTCAAGCCCCACGGTTAACTCGGTCATCGCCACAGGCGAAGGACAGATTACAGGCAGCTTCACCCAAGAAAGCGCGCAGGAACTGGCGTCACAAATTGAATCCGGCGCGTTGCCGCTGACGCTTTCGGAAACGGAAGTGCATTCCATCAGTGCCACGTTGGGCAGCGATGCTTTGGATAAAGGTGTTCTGGCTGGCATCATCGGCGTATGCCTCGTCATGCTGTTTATGATACTGGTATATCGCTTGCAAGGCCTGATGGCGGATATTGCCCTTTTGTTCTACATTGTTTTGACTTTCTTCTGTATTTTGACAATGCCGGGCGTACAGTTGACGCTTGCCGGTGTGGCAGGTGTGATTTTGTCCATTGGGATGGCGGTAGATGCAAACGTCATCATCTTTGAACGAATTAAAGAAGAAATGCGCAACGGGCGAAGCTATTCGTCCGCGCTTAATTCCGGGTATAAGAAGGCGTTTACGGCTATTTTGGACTCCAATGTAACGACGCTGATTGCGGCATTCGTCCTGATGCTGTTGGGTACGGGAACGATTAAGGGCTTTGCGTATACGTTGGCAATAGGCATTGGTGTGTCGATGTTTACCTCGTTGATTGTTACACGGTTCTTGCTCAAACGCCTATCCATGCTGGATATAAAGAACCTGAACTTGATTGTAAAGCTGTGAGGTGAACATAATGAAATTTGTAAAGAATGCAAAAAAATGTCTCATCCTTTCAGCAGCCATTATGTTGATTGGCCTGGTTATGGGTGTATTCATGGGTGGCTTTAACCTGGGCATTGATTTTACCGGCGGCTCTTTGTTAACGGTAAATATTGGCTCGGAATTTGAAGCGGAAACAATCAATCAGGCGCTCAATGAAGCAGGTGAGGCCGGTTATACAGTGCTCAAAAGCTCCGCAGGGGAGAACAACGAGCAGACCTATGCGCAAATTCGTTTACGGCCCCGCGCGACTGAAGAAGAGGATACCGCACAGCGTGAAATAATCATGGAGAAGATTAAAGCGCAGTATCCGGATGCACAGATGAGCAATGTCGAGCGCGTGGGTGCTACGGCGAGCATGGATTTGATTAAAAATGCACTGCTAGCGGTTGTGGTGGCCTCGGCGTTGATATTGATTTATATCTGGATTCGCTTTGAAATGGAATCCGGATTTGCTGCCGTGCTTTGTTTGATTCACGATGTGTTGATTATGTTGTCGTTTGTCTGTATCTTCCGTATTGAAATTAACAGCACGTTTATCGCAGCGGTGCTGACCATTATTGGCTACAGCATCAACAACACCATCGTTGTCTTTGACCGCATTCGGGATAACCGGGCATTGGAACCAAAAGAGACGATGGAAAATCAAACGGATTTGTCTATCAAAGAAACGCTGACGCGCAGTATTTTTACTTCGTTAACAACGCTTTTGACAATTTCAGCGCTTTGCGTGTTGGGTTCGGATTCAATCCGAAGCTTTACCTTGCCTATTATCGTCGGGTTGCTGGCAGGTACGTACTCGAGTATTTTCTTGGCGGGGCCGCTTTGGACCTGGTTTGACCGGAGAGCAGCACGGAAGCCGAAGAAAGATGTACAGTGAGATTGTGATAAAAAAGCCTTTCGCATGCGAAAGGCTTTTTACCAAGACGGGGAAGAGGAATCATGCTTCAATTTCGTATCAATGAAAATGCATGTCAGGATGCAGCAAAGGTTACGCAAATCGCCCATGCCGCAGGGGTGGGTGAATTGGCTGCGTCCGTTTTGATGCGCAGGGGCATTGATACGCCAGAAAAAGCGCATGAATTTATGCGTGCCAAGACATTGCACGACCCGTTTTTGCTCCGCGGAATGAAAGAGGCTGTCGCAATGATTCAAAAAGCGATGGACGATAAACAGGTCATCCATATTTATGGAGATTACGATTGCGACGGCGTCAGTGCCTGTGCGATTTTAGCGCCGCTGTTTGAACAAGCAGGCATGGATGTGCGGGTCCGGGTGCCAAGCCGGCATACCGAAGGATATGGACTGAATCAAAAAGCGGTAGAGGAACTGGCACAGGTGGGAGGGCTGCTCATTACAGTGGACTGCGGTATCACCAATTTGGCTGAGGTGGAGCGTGCCAACGAACTGGGGCTTTCCATCATCGTAACAGACCACCATCAACCGTTGGAGACGTTGCCAAACTGTACGGTGATTGACCCATGGCTGTCGCCGGAATACCCTTTTCAGGCACTGTGCGGCGCCGGCGTTGCTTTTAAACTGGCACACGCTGTATTTGGCCTGGAAAAAGCGATGGAAATGATTGATGTTGCCACGATTGCAACGGTGGCGGATATTGTTCCTTTGTTGGGAGAAAATCGGACGATTGTGCGCATGGGGCTGGAAAAAATCAATACGCAGCCCCAAAAGCCGGGGATTCACGCGCTGATTGAATCCGCAAAGGTGGACCAAAAGGAACTGACATCTGGACATATTGCGTTTGCACTGGCACCCCGTTTGAACGCTGCTGGCCGGATGGGGGACGCAAAACGCGCTTACACGTTGCTTGCCAGCCGCGAGGCGGAGCAGGCCAAAGCTTTAGCAGAAGAGCTGGAAGCGGAAAATATGCTGCGCAAGTCTTTGGAACAGGAGTTGATTGGGCAGGCGTGTGAACAGCTGGACGCGCACATTGCAGACTGTCATACAGCAGTAGCGGCAGGGCGGGGCTGGCATCACGGGGTGGCCGGCATTGTAGCCTCGCGGCTGGTTGAATTATACGGACGCCCCTCTGCGGTGATATGCATGAATAAGGACGGCGTATGCACCGGGTCAGCTCGCGGTATCCCGGGTGTAAATGTATTTGAAGCATTATGTTCATGTGCTGATATTCTTTTACGCCATGGTGGGCATGAACAAGCTGGTGGTTTTGCCCTATTGGAAGAAAATCTTCCCGCTTTTCTGGAACGTTACGAGGCTTATTATGCCAAAATGTACCCTGCGCGCACATGGATAAAAACGGTGGAATGTGATTTATCAATTCGTCCGGGCGAATTGAACTTGTCTTTGGCAAGGGATTTGGACGCTTTAGCGCCATTTGGCTGTGGAAATCCCGTTCCAACGGTTTTAATGCAGGATGTGCGAGTGATGACGCGGCAGCCTCTTGGGAGGACAGGAGACCATCTGCGTTTTGATTTTGAGAAGATGAACGGAGGCCGTTGTGAGGCGATTCTGTTCCGGTCTAACGGCCGCGATGTGCCGCAGGTTGGCAGTTTATGCGATGTGGTGGGTACGGTGGAATTGAGCGAATGGAATGGCAACCAGCGCGCTCGTTGTATTCTCAAAGACTATCGGCTTAGCACGGTGGACGCAGTATCTACAGTGCGCCTACAGGCGGAACGATTCGCCTTCCGCTATGCCCAGCAGGCATTGTGCAAAGCGACGAATGTGGAAGTAGCTTCGATGGAAACCATCTTCCAGCGGTTGGAGGAAAATGTGTTTGGCAATGCAGTGCTGCTTTATACACCGGAACATACTGCGCGTTTTTTGCAGGCTGCTATGGAACGCGGAACGATTGACTTTGTGGATTTTCATTTTGAAGTAGTATCTGCCAGCAAACATGTGCGCAATGCGTTGATTTTTGCCCCGCATGGAATTGGGGAAGCCGAACGTTTCGCCCACATTTATGCGTTGGACGATATCCAGGCACAAAAGGAATATTGCCATTCGTTGTATTTGGATAAGGCGGCTATGCGCGAAGTATACAAGGCGTTATTGCAGTATGGACCGCGCCCAACACGTTTGCGAACGCTCTGTAAAAACATTGCGGGTCATGTGGGTTGCAGGAGTGAGCAGGTGGCGGCAGCAATCACGGTATTTTTGGAATTGCGTTTTTTTGAATCGCAGAACTTTACGCTCTATCCCGTGCGCCAAACGGGCAAAAGGGATTTGGAGGAAAGCTTGATTTACAGGCGGCTGTGCCGCCCATAGGGAGGTGTGGAGATGCTTACGATTTTTAAGGAACCATGGGAAATTGCGTTGGAAAAAGAATATGCACCCTGGATGGCCACGCTGGGGGAAACCATGGGAGAGGAACAGGCGCAATTGTTGCAAAATGCACTGCATTACGCCATGATTGCCCATCAGGGACAAACACGAAAAACAGGCGAACCGTACATCTCCCATCCTTGTGCAGTGGCCAAAATTCTATTGGACTTTGGTATGGATGCGGAATCGATGGCTGCGGCGCTGTTGCATGACGTGGTGGAGGATACGCCGGCAACCAAGGAGGAAATGCAGGTTATTTTTGGCCCAAGCATTGCGGAACTGGTTGATGGCGTAACCAAGCTGTCCAAATTGGATTTTGAGTCCAAGATGGACCGGCAAGCCGAAAGCCTGCGCAAGATGCTGCTGGCAATGTCACGCGACGTGCGCGTGATACTGGTGAAGTTGGCGGACCGGCTGCACAACATGCGTACCCTGCATGCCATGCCCGAAGACCGGCAGAAAGCCATTGCAAAAGAAACATTGGAAATTTATGCTCCCATTGCACACCGTCTGGGGATTTATGCCATTCGTGGGGAACTGGAAGACCTGGCGTTGCGTTATTTGGAACCGGAGCAATACGATTATATCTGCCGGGAGACAGCGAAACTGCGCCCCGTGCAAAGCAATTTTTTGCATGACCAGATGGACCGTATTCAAAAACAATTAGCGGATGTAGGCATCGAATGCAAGATGGAAGGGCGCGAAAAACACGTCTATTCCATCTATCGCAAAATGATTAAGCAAGGCCGTAAACCAGACGAAATCTATGATTTTATGGCAATGCGTATCATTGTGGAAACGGTGCGTGATTGTTATGCGGCGCTTGGGATTGTGCACACGCTGTATAAACCCATCCCCGGCCGGTTTAAAGATTTTATCGCGATGCCAAAATCAAACATGTATCAGTCCTTGCATACGACGGTGATTACAAGGGCCGGTATTTTGTTTGAAGTGCAGATTCGTACGATTGAAATGCATAAAACGGCCGAATATGGCGTTGCTGCGCATTGGAAGTATAAAGAAGGCAAAGAAGATGATTCTTTCGATGAAAAGATTGCTTGGATGCGTGAATTACAGGCCGTGCAGAGTGACGTGCAGGACCCGCATGAGTTCCTGGAAACGGTGCGTATGGATATCTTTTCAGATGAAGTCTTTGTATTTACCCCGAAGGGCGAAGTGATTAACCTTGTCCGAGGTGCAACGCCCATCGATTTTGCTTACCGGATTCACTCCCGGGTGGGTGAAACTTGTGTTGGCGCGCGCATTAGCGGGCGCATGGTTCCGCTGGACACAGAGCTGAAAACAGGCGACGTAGTGGAAATCATTACCCGTAAGGATGGACACCCTGGGCGTGACTGGCTGAAAATCGCTAAAACCAGCGCGGCACGCAGCCGCATCCGTGCTTATTTTAAACGTGAACTGAAGGAAGAGAACATTGTCAAAGGCCGTGATATGCTGGAGAAGGAAGCCAAGCGCGCGGGTTATGACTTGTATAAGCAGCTGATGCGGCCGGAATGGCTGGAAGGCATTTATAAAAAATATACCTTCCATAACGCTGAGGATATGTATTCCGCTATCGGCTTTGGAGGCATTTCCACCAATCAAATTTTGCAGCGGCTGATTGAGCAATATACCCGCTCGCACCAGGAAGAGAAACTGCAGGCGCTATTGGAAAACCAGAAGAAAGAGGAGGCAATAGCAGCGGCTGCTAATGAGAATAAAAAGCAGCTTAAGGCGTCGAACGGCATCATCGTCAAAGGTGAAGAAAACATGCTGGTGCGTCTGGCACGTTGCTGTAATCCGGTACCAGGGGATAACATTGTTGGCTTTATTACCCGTGGTCGTGGTGTCAGTGTGCATAGAGCGGATTGCGCCAATTTAAAAGACCTGCTGAATGATGGGGAAGACCGGTGGATTGAGGTGCACTGGGCCAATGAAAACGCCCAGGAAAAGAAAAAAGAAGGATACAAAGCCACGGTACGCATCGTGTGCATGGACCGGACCGGAATGATGGCGGAACTTTCACGCATCCTGTCCAATATGGGTGTGGATGTTGTGGGTGTGCAGGGCAAACAGGGTAAAAATGGGTCCTTTCATTTTGAATTTGATATCTCCATCCGCGACATTGCCCAGCTGGAAGAGATTATTACAAAATTCCGCCGCGTACGGGATGTGATTGAGGTGTACCGCGGCACGTTATAAGAGGTGGAGAATAATGCGAGCAGTGATTCAGCGTGTTTCACAAGCTTCGGTGCAAGTTGGAGAAGAAAGGGTGGGCCAAATCGGTCCAGGTCTCTTGATTTTGTTAGGGGTGGAAGAAGGGGATAGCGAAGAGGATTTATCCTACATCGTGCAAAAGACCATGCACTTGCGTATTTTCCCGGATGAAAATGAAAAAATGAATCTTTCGCTACAGGATACAGGCGGCGCGGTGCTGGTGGTTTCACAGTTTACTTTGTTGGGGGATGCACGCAAAGGGCGGCGGCCTGGCTTTACCCGTGCTGCGGCGCCGGAAATTGCCAATGCATATTTTGAAAAGGCTATACAGGCCTTTAAGGAAGCGGGTATTCCGACACAGCAAGGGCGTTTTATGACGGATATGCAAGTCAGTCTATGCAACCAGGGTCCTACGACCATCCTTCTGGATAGCCGTAAACTTTTTTAAGGAACGGGACATGCTGAAAATACAGACTCCAGTGGAGCATTTTGAAAATGAACTGGCAGAAGAGGCGCGTTTATTCGCGCTGCCGGATGATGTGCACGTTGTACACGAAGTAAGACAGAAAGATGGACAGGATGCACATTGGGTAACGGTTACCTGGCGCGGCCGTAGTGCAAGCGCCGCTTGCGATGGCGCATTGCTGAACGCGGATATGAAGGAGCGTAAACGAATCAATAAGCGTGCAGCCAAATGGGCGGCGTATCAAGCACTCTGCGCGTTGACCGGACAGCGGCAGCCGTGGGGCAGTTTGACAGGCGTACGGCCGACCAAGCTTCTGTTGGAATTGCAGCAAAAGGGAAACGAAGCAGACTTCGTCAGCTTTTATGGCGTTCAGCCAGCCAAATATGATTTGGCCAGGCAGATTTTGGATGTGCAGAAACAGGCCATGCGAAATGTGCCGGCACAGGCGATATGTGTCTACATCTGCGTGCCGTTTTGTGTGACGCGTTGCAGCTATTGTTCCTTTCCTGGGCGGATTGCTAAAAAAGGAGAGATGGAAGCCTATTTGGATGCTTTGGAGATGGAGATTGCACATGCGTCGGCAAGCATCCGGGCACAAGGCGTGCCAATAGCGGCTGTATATATAGGCGGTGGTACGCCAAGCAGCCTTCCACAGCCCCTGTTTGAACGCTTATTGCACGCGACATCTGAAGCATTTGTGGATAAAAATGAATTCACAGTAGAAGCAGGGCGGCCGGATACCATTGACCGCGCCAAGTTGGTTGCAGCCAGAGAAGCTGGTGTTACGCGCCTGTGCGTAAATCCACAAACCATGGTACAAGCCACGCTGGAACGGATTGGCCGCCGCCATACACCCCAGCAGATTGTAGAAACGGTCGATTTGGCGCGTTCGCTGGGTTTTACCAGCATCAATATGGATATCATTGCCGGGCTGCCTGGTGAAACCCTGGCGGATTTTTGTCAGACGCTGAAGGCGATTGCAGATATAGCACCCAGTGGCCTGACCTGCCATACGCTTTCGATTAAACGTGGTAGTAAGCTGCACGAAATGGGATACGCAGCGGCTAGTACGGAAGTTGCACAAATGGTCGACCAGGCACGCGGCCTGGCCCAAACGCTTGGACTTGAGCCGTATTATATGTACCGGCAGAAATATATGGCTGGCAACCTGGAAAACGTCGGCTATACGCGCCCCGGTCATGCATGTGTTTATAATATTGCGATGATGGATGAATTGCGCAGTGTAATGGCCTTGGGTGTGGGCAGCGTGGGTAAATGGATTCAAGGCGACCGAATTGAGCGAAGGCCCAATCCAAAGGATTTGCATTTGTATTTAGAGCGAATCAATACCATTTGCCGCCAGAAGGATACTTTTTTTCAACAGGAGGAACGATAAGCCATGGACTACCGCCAGTGTTTTGCACAGTATGTTCCGCAAAACGAACAGGAGGCAACTGACCAGCGCATCATCGCGCAGTGGATTGACCAAGAGGGGCCTTCCATTCTTTTGCGGGAAAACGAACGGGCGCATATCACGGCATCGGGCTGGGTATGCAATGAAAAAATGGATAAGCTGTTGATGGTATATCATAATATTTTTCAGAGCTGGACAATCCCAGGCGGTCATGCTGATGGGGAGAGCGACCCGCTGCAAACGGCCATTCGTGAGTCGAAGGAAGAAACGGGCCTGACGGAATTCATTGTGCCTGCAGATGAAATGATTACCCTGGACATCGTTCCCGCGCTCGCACATACGCGTCATGGGCATTACGTGGCGCCGCATGTCCACTTAAATGCCGCCTACATTCTGATTGGCGACGAACATGCCCAAACGCACATACTGGCCGAGGAAAACAGCGATGTACAATGGATACCGCTCAATGATGTGCTTTCCCATATTCATGAAGCACATATGGTGCCGTTATATACCAAAGTGGTGGAACGCTTGCAAAATCGGGTAAAAGGCTGAAAAACGGGCTTTTTTCGTTGACAGCCAATTGTACGGGCACTATAATAACCAAAAAGGCAGTGATGCAGCCGAGTAATCGGAGATGGAACCGCAGGGAGTTTTTGCCGTGACTGAAAGCAAAGATGGTGCCCGCCCGATGAAAAACAGCTGAGGAGCCGCTTTCGCAAAACGGAAGCCGTAGGCGGCGTTAACGCAATGAGTTGGAACGATTTTTTTGTTCAACAAGGGTGGCACCGCGGAGACAATCCGTCCCTTATGCGTGGCCACCTTTTTGATTACCCGGATGGAGGGAACACAAACGATGAAATTCAATGCGCTCAAGGGGTTTAAGGATGTATTGCCTGATGACAGTTTTCGCTGGCAATATGTTGAACAGACCATGCGTGACCTATGTGCCGTGTACGGCATTCGCGAAATCCGTACGCCTGTTTTGGAGCATACGGAGTTGTTTTTACGCGGAGTAGGGGATACGACAGATATCGTGCAAAAGGAGACGTATACTTTTGATGACCGCGGGGAGCGGAGCATCACGCTCAAACCGGAAGGAACGGCGGGAGTCGTGCGCGCCTTTGTGGAGAATGGGCTGGCCAATGGGCCGCAGCCAACGAAGATGTTTTATCTGAACTGCCCGGTATTTCGCTATGAACGGCCGCAGGCGGGCCGGCTGCGCGAACATCATCAATTTGGCATTGAGATATTTGGTTCGCAAAGTGCTTACACGGATGCGGAAGCGATTTCATTGGCCCTATCCGTTCTGCACGCATTAAAAGTGGAGGATTTGATTGTTCACATCAACAGCATCGGATGTGCGGAGTGCCGGCCCCAATATCACGCGGCACTGAAAGCCTATTTTGCACCGCACATCGATGAGATGTGCCAGACGTGCAAGGAACGTTTTGACCGCAACCCACTTCGCCTACTGGACTGTAAGGTTGACCATTGCAAAGAGATTGCCAAGGGTGCGCCAAAGATGCTGGATTATCTTTGTGATGATTGTAAGACGCATTTTGAAACGTTGCAATGTGCATTACAGGCGTTGCAAATCCCATATGAAATTGACCCGACCATTGTGCGCGGATTGGATTATTATACCAAAACGGTATTTGAGATAATCTCCAATCATATTGGCTCGCAAGGCACTGTTTGTGGGGGCGGACGATACGATAAGCTGATTGAAACAATCGGAGGGCCATCGATGCCGGGTGTTGGGTTTGGCATGGGGATGGAACGTCTGCTATTGGTGATGCAGGCACAGAACGTTGAGATAGAAGAGCCTTCTCGCTGCGATGTGTTTATACACACATTTGGGGATATCGAACGTGCGTTCGTGCTGTGCATGCAGTTGCGAAAAGCCGGTGTGAAAGCGGAATTCGACCCGCTGAACCGTAGCACAAAAGCGCAGATGCGCTATGCGGAGAAATTGGGCGCAACGATTGTGCTGTTTGAAGGGGAAGAGGAAAGAAAGAACCGTAAGGTTAACCTGCGTCGCATGAGCGATGGCGAACAGAAAGAATATGACCTTGCCATGGCGATGGAAGCATTAGAGGCGACGTTTGTCGCGTTCAATCTGTCCAAATAAAGAGGAGAAAAACAATGTCGGATATGCTATTGGATTGGAAACGAGATGAGATGTGCGGCCTAGTAAGCCAAGCACAGGTAGGCCAGACGATGACGGTGATGGGATGGGTGGATACCCGCCGTGACCTGGGCGGCTTGGTGTTTGTAGATTTGCGCGACCGTACAGGCGTAATGCAGTGTGTGTTTGACCAGGCGGATTTCAGTGAAGAACAGTTTGCCAAGGTCGAGTCCATCCGTTCTGAGTTTGTGTTGGCCATTCGCGGCAAGGTCACCAAACGCAGCGAAGATACGGTCAACCCCAAAATTGCTACGGGAACCATTGAAATCAAAGCGACGGATTTAAAAATTCTTTCCACCTCGCAAACGCCTCCTTTTTACATCGAAGACGGCGTAAATGTACGTGAAGAGCTGCGCTTAAAGTATCGTTATCTGGATTTGCGGCGCCCGGAAATGGCCAAGAATCTGATTTTGCGCAGCAAGGTCGCACAGATTGTGCGTAATTACCTGACGGAAAATGGGTTCATTGAAATCGAAACGCCCATGTTGACCAAATCTACCCCGGAAGGCGCACGTGACTACCTGGTGCCTTCGCGCGTACAGCCGGGCAAGTTTTATGCGCTTCCGCAATCGCCGCAGTTGTTTAAACAACTGCTGATGGTCGCTGGAATGGACCGCTATTTCCAGATTGCCAAATGTTTCCGCGATGAAGACCTGCGTGCCGACCGGCAGCCGGAATTTACGCAGATTGATATGGAGCTCTCCTTTGTGCAGGAAGATGATGTCATGACCATCAATGAAGGATTGATTCAGCAAATCTTCAAAGGTGCATGGGGAGTGGATTTGCCGGCTCCATTCCGTCGGATGCCGTATCGCGAAGCGATGGAACGCTTTGGTTCGGACAAACCGGATACCCGGTTTGGGCTGGAATTGAAAGATATCAGCGACATCGCGCGCGATTCCGATTTCAAAGTATTTGCATCCATTGTGCAGAATGGCGGCAGCGTGCGTGGTATCAATGTCAAAGGCGGCAGCAGCCAGATTGCTCGTCGTGAATTGGATGCGCTGGTTGAATATTGTAAACAGTTCGGTGCACGCGGTATGGCCTGGATTAACGTCAAGGAAAATGAATTGCAAAGTCCCATTGTCAAATTCTTTACCGAAGAGCAAATCCAGGCAATCCTCAACCGCATGGATGCAGAAGTCGGCGATATCCTGATGTTCATTTCTGACACATCGGAAGATGTTGTATTTGATGTGTTGGGCCATTTGCGTTTACATTTGGCAGAAAAGCTGCATTTGATTGATGAAAACAAGTTGGATATTCTTTGGGTGACGGAGTTCCCGATGTTTGAATACAGCGAAGAAGAGAAGCGCTATGTTGCCAAACATCATCCGTTTACCGCGCCAATGGATGCGGATATTCCATACTTGAAAACCGACCCGGCCCGTGTGCGTGCCAAGGCGTACGATTTGGTTATCAATGGCATGGAAGCAGGCGGTGGCAGTTGTCGTATTTACGACCGTGATGTGCAGGAACAGGTCTTTGAAGCGTTGGGCTTTACGCCGGAACGTGCACAGGAGCAGTTCGGGTTCTTGCTGGAGGCGTTTAAATATGGCGTGCCGCCACATGCGGGCTTGGCATTTGGATTCGACCGCCTGTGTATGATTTTGGCACATGCGTCGTCCATCCGCGATGTCATCGCGTTCCCCAAAGTGCAATCTGCTTCCTGCCCGTTGACGGGTGGCCCGGATGTTGTGGAAGAAAAACAGTTGCAGGAGTTGCATATTGCTTGCACGCTGGATGAAGAATGAGCGGATGCATTGGTATTTCCTCTGATTTTGGGATACAATACGGATAAAGAAAAAAGGAGGATGAAGGACGATGGCGGAACATTGCCTTACATTGACAAAAGAGAATTTTGACAAGGAAGTATTGCAAAGCGAACAAGCGGTCCTGGTTGATTTCTGGGCCTCCTGGTGCGGTCCGTGCCGCATGGTTTCTCCCTTGATTGACGAAATTGCCAATGACTTTCAAGGAAAGGCCAAAGTAGGAAAAGTGAATGTTGACGAACAACAGGAACTGGCTAAAAAATATCGTGTGATGACCATTCCTACTGTAGCTGTGTTTAAACATGGCGAAGTGGTGGAAAAGAAGGTAGGCGCTTATCCGAAAGAGGAATTTGCGCAAATGTTGCAGCGCGCGCTGTAATAATGATATAGGCGGAAGCCAGAATAAATCGGGGGTATTTGAGGATGTTGGATTATTCGCGGGTAACGGCTGTCGACCCACAAGTGGCGGCGGCAATCGACCAGGAGCTGGCACGGCAGCGTAATCATATTGAATTGATTGCCAGCGAAAATTTTGTGGATGAAGCGGTTATGCAGGCAGCCGGTTCCGTACTGACCAATAAATATGCGGAAGGTTATCCGGGCAAACGCTATTATGGCGGATGCGAATATGTGGATATCGTAGAAGATTTGGCCCGTGAACGAGCCAAGCAGTTGTTTGGCGCTGAACATGCCAATGTACAGCCACATAGCGGTTCGCAGGCCAACAGTGCGGTCTATTTTGCCATGTTGCAGCCGGGAGATACGATTTTGGGCATGAGTTTGGACCAAGGTGGACATTTGACGCATGGGTCCCCGGTGAATTTTTCGGGCCGGCTGTATCATTTTGTTTCCTATGGCGTAGATAAGGAAACGGAGTGCATCGATTATGATGAAGTACGCAAACTGGCCCTGGAACATCGCCCGAAGATGATTGTCGCCGGTTATTCTGCCTATCCGCGCGTGCTGGATTTTGCTAAATTCCGTGAAATCGCGGATGAGGTAGGGGCGTATCTGATGGTCGATATGGCGCATTTTGCCGGCCTTGTTGCAGCGGGCATTCACGAGAATCCCGTTCCGTATGCGGATTTTGTCACTACTACGACGCATAAGACCCTGCGCGGGCCGCGCGGCGGGATGATTCTATGTAAAGAAGCGTATGCCAAAGCGGTTGATAAGGCCATTTTCCCCGGAAACCAGGGCGGCCCGCTGATGCATATTATCGCAGCTAAGGCAGTGTGTCTGCATTTGGCCCTGCAGCCGGAATTCAAGGTCTATGCAAAACAGGTTGTCGCGAATGCCAAAGCGCTGGCACAGGGGTTGATGGCCCGTGGTGTGAAACTGGTATCCGGCGGGACGGATAATCATCTGATGCTGATTGACCTGCGTGGTCGTGAGATGACCGGAAAAGAACTGGAACGTTTATTGCATGCGGCCAATATCACGACCAATAAGAATGCTGTGCCGTTTGACCCGCGCACGCCGTTTGTGACAAGCGGTGTACGGATTGGGACACCTGCGGTGACCTCGCGCGGCATGAAGGAAGCACAGATGGAACAAATTGCCGACTTTATCGCACGTGTGATTCAGCAGGGGGAAGCAGTCGTTGAACCGGTCAAAGAGGAAGTCATTGCGCTGTGCGCACAGTTTCCGCTCTATCAGGACTGAAGGACAGACAAAGCGGAGGGAGCCAGTATTCCCTCCGCTTTTTTATTCCCTTTATAAAAAACGGATATAATAGGCGTAAAAGCCGGAAAATAATGTTGACAAACTTAGTCGGAAATGGTAAACTTCTCCTGCAAATCAGAGAAAAGCACTCCGAATTAAAGAGGTGAAGGAATGCGCATTTCAACAAAAGGACGTTATGGGTTGAAGGCCGTGTTGGAATTGGGCCGGCGAGAAGGGCAAGGGCCGGTTTCTGTACGCGAACTGGCTGGATGCATCGATATCTCGGCGACCTATTTGGAGCAATTGTTTAAGAAATTGCGGCAGGCCGATGTGGTATCTTCCATTCGCGGGGCACAGGGCGGTTATGTTTTGGCGCATCAGCCGGATGAGATTATCATCGGTACGGTAATTCGTGCGTTAGAAGGCAGCATGGCTCCTGCGGCATGTGCCGTAGAAGGCTTTAGTTGCCGCAACGCGGATTCATGTGTGGAATCTTTTCTATACAAGGAAATTCGTAAGAGCATCGACCGCGTGATTGACAATGTAACGCTGGGAGATATGCTTCGCCAGGAACGGGAAGAATGTTTGACAGAAAGGACGCCTGCATGCGCCCTTGTGGAGGAATAAAAAATGGAGACAAGACACGTATATCTGGACCATGCCGCGACAACATATGTCAAACCGGAAGTGATGGAGGCAATGCGTCCTTATTTTTCGGAAATTTTTGGCAATCCTTCCAGCATTCACGCCTACGCACGGGAAGCCAAAAAGGGGGTTGACCATGCACGTGAACAGGTTGCTCAGGCGCTCCATGCCGCCAAGGTCAATGAAGTCTATTTTACCTCCGGCGGCTCGGAAAGCGATAACTGGGCGCTCAAAGGGGTTGCAGAAGCACAGGCACAAAAGGGGAAGCACATTATCACAACACAGATTGAACACCATGCGATTCTCCATACATGCGAGTTTTTGGAAAAACATGGATATGAAGTGACCTATTTGCCGGTGGATGAACAGGGATTTATCACGCCGGAACAGGTGGCGCAAGCCATTCGGCCCGACACCATTCTGGTCAGTATTATGTTTGCCAACAATGAAATTGGGACGATTCAGCCTATCGCCCAAATTGGGGAAGTTTGCCATGCAAAGGGAGTTACGTTTCATACGGATGCAGTGCAGGCATTCGGAAGTGTGCCGATTGATGTACAAGCTATGCATATCGATTTACTTTCCTTGTCCGGCCATAAAATCTACGGGCCCAAAGGCGTGGGGGCACTGTATATACGCAACGGCGTGAAGATAGCGCAGTTTTTGCACGGCGGCGCACAGGAACGTGGCCGACGGGCGACGACGGAAAATGTACCGGGAATCGTCGGGCTAGGTAAAGCGGCAGAAATTGCCTCTGCTCAGCTGCTCGAAAATCAAACACGGCTGTGCAGTATGCGGGACCGTCTGGTTCAGGGCGTATTGGACGCCATCCCGTATACGCGTTATAACGGACCGACGGATAGAGAACGGCGTCTTCCCAACAATGCCAATTTCTGTTTTCGCTACATTGAAGGTGAAGCGTTACTGTTGATGCTGGACAGGCAGGGGATTGCGGGGTCTAGCGGAAGCGCCTGTACGTCCGGCTCGCTGGACCCTTCACATGTTCTTCTTGCCATTGGACTGCCGCATGAAATTGCACACGGTTCATTGCGGTTGACGCTGGGTGCGCGGACAACAGAGTCGGACATTGACTATGTTCTGGAAAAACTGCCGCCTATTGTCCAGCGGCTGCGTGAGATGAGCCCTCTGTATGATGAAGTAACCAAAAAGGAGAACCATTGATATGTATAGCGAAAAAGTAATGGAGCATTTTAACAATCCACGCAACGTAGGTGAATTGCCCGATGCCAATGGCGTTGGCGAAGTGGGCAACGCCCGGTGTGGAGATATCATGCGGATGTATTTAAAGATAAACGATGATGGCATTGTAGAAGATGTAAAATTTAAAACATTTGGTTGCGGTGCGGCCGTAGCAACGTCCAGCATGGCAACGGAGCTGATTAAGGGCAAAACGATTGAAGAAGCCAAAAAATTGACAAATAAAGCGGTTGTAGAAGCGCTGGATGGTTTGCCGCCGGCCAAATTGCACTGCAGCGTTTTGGCGGAAGAAGCGGTTCAGGCCGCATTTGCTGATTATGAAAAACGCAAGCAGGAAGCGCAAAAGTGACGCCCGTTTTTTGCCAAAAGAAAATGCTCATGAACCATGCCTGGATGGATAAACTAGCATTGTCAATCCATTGAAGAAAGGGGCGGAAACACATGGGCAGCAAAATGTTGATGGCAGGCGTAGGCATCGCGGCCGGCACACTTCTTGGCGCGACGGCGGCGCTTGCGCTGACGGGAGACCTCAATGCCAAAGGAATGCGCAAGATTGGTAAGAACGTGCAGAAGAGCGCAAGCAAAGTCGGGATTGAGATGTAATTAACCACGCAAAAAAGGCGGGAAACCGCCTTTTTTGTTTTCTCTTAAAAAAGCTTTGTCGGGAATTGTATCGTAATTGTATAATTTGGAAAATCGTATGGAAATGGTTTGAAAAATTACTTCGAGTAAGATATAATGCAAGTACATCATAAGGATGCAGGAAGAATTGAGGTGCAAGAATGGATCGAAAGGACCAAACCATGGCTTTTTCACCGGTGCGAGAGGAATCAGCGGAACAGATTCTGTTGCGTGTGTATGCAGCGCTGCGTGCAAAAGGATATGACCCAGTCAACCAGTTGGTAGGGTATATTATTTCCGGCGATCCGACTTATATCACCAGTTATGACAATGCCAGAAGCCTGATTCGTAGGATGGAACGGGACGAACTGCTTGAAGAGGTCATGAAGTTTTATTTGAATCAGAAAGCCTCGGTGTGAAAAGCATGGGCGGGGAATAAATACTTCCTTCGTTTATGCGGCGGCAATGAGCAAAAACGCTTCGCATTTGTCATGCGGAGCGCTTGTTGTATAAAGGGAAAGGAACAAGCATGCGAATAGCAGGATTGGACATCGGCGATGTGCGCATTGGTATTGCGCTCAGCGATGAGAGTGAATTTTTGGCCAGCGGTGTAGAGAGTTATTCATGTGTTGGACAAGTTGAACAGGATGCAAAAGCCATTGCAGGAAAACTGCAGGTGTTGGGGGCTGGCAAGGTTGTATTCGGCCTGCCACGCAATATGAATGGAACGGATGGCCCCGCTACGGAAAAAGTACGTGCATTTGCCCGGGCGTTTGCTGTATATTCAGACATACCGCAGGCATTTATGGATGAACGGTTGACTACCGCACAGGCGCAGCGAACCTTGATTGGGGCAAACGTATCCCGCAAAAAACGCAAAAATGTGGTGGATAAAATGGCTGCGCAGATTATTTTACAGAACTATCTGGATGCAAAAGGTGGTGGTTGTGTATGATAGAAGCATTGGGCTTGATGAAAGCAACGTTGACCGATGAAACTGGCCAGCAGACGGAATATATGCCGACAGCGATTGTCGTACAGGATGGCGAACAATATGTGGTGATGCGTGCAGAACACGACCGTATGACGCCCGCTGAACGCGTGTTGTTGTTGCATATCGACCAGAACAAGGATGGAAATACGCTTTCTGTTGTAGAAGATTTGGAACCGTTTGAACATTTGTTGACGCAAACGCTGGGCACGTTGCCGCCCATTCAGTAAATATGGTTAAAATGCATAAGAAGTGCTTGCTTAACAAGCGCTTCTTATGCTATAATGCATCGGATAAAAACACACCCGTGTCATTCAGGCTGACCTTGTGCCTCGTTCGAGGTTTGACAGCTGTACACACGGGGAGGATAACAAGGAGGTTTTTTTATGTCCATTATTTCCATGAAACAATTGCTTGAAGCAGGTGTCCATTTTGGCCACCAGACCCGCCGTTGGAACCCGAAGATGGCCAAATACATCTTCACGGAACGCAACGGTATCTACATCATTGACCTGCAGAAAACGGTACGCAAAGCGGAAGAAGCGTATCTGTTCATCCGTGATATCGCGGCAGAGGGCGGCACGGTTCTGTTCGTCGGCACGAAAAAACAGGCGCGTGAAAGCATCGAACAGGAAGCCAAGCGCTGCGGCATGTATTACGTCAATAACCGCTGGCTGGGCGGCATGCTGACCAACTTTAAAACGATTCGCCAGTCCATCGCGCGTCTCAAACGCATCAATGCGATGGAACAGAATGGCGATTTTGACATGCTGACCAAAAAGGAAGTCAGCAAACTTGTGTTGGAACGTGAAAAACTTGAGAAAAACCTGGGCGGCATCAAAGAAATGAAAGCGTTGCCGCAGGCAATTTTTGTTGTGGACCCGCGCAAGGAGCACATTGCTATCTGTGAAGCGCGCAACCTGGGAATTCCGATTGTGGGCATTTGTGATACGAACTGCGACCCGGATGAACTGGATTATGTCATCCCGGGCAATGATGATGCCATTCGTGCTGTTAAACTGATTGCAGGTAAAATGGCCGATGCGATTATCGAAGGCCGTCAGGGCGAACAGGAAGAAGTACCGGCGGAAGAAGCGCAGACGGCGGAAGAAGTCGTTGTAGAAGAAGCTGCGCCGGCGGAAGCATAAGCAAGGGGAGGAAATCAAGTATGGCTATTTCGGCAAGCGATGTAAAAGCGTTGCGTGAAACTACGGGTGCCGGCATGATGGATTGTAAAAAAGCGCTGGTAGAAACCGATGGCAACATGGAAAAAGCGGTTGAGTATCTGCGCGAAAAAGGGCTGGCGGCAGCAGCCAAAAAGTCCGGCCGGATTGCGGCAGAAGGCGTTGTGGAAAGCTATATCCATATGGGTGGCCGCATTGGTGTCTTGATTGAAGTGAACTGTGAGACGGATTTTGTTGCCAAGACCGAGCAATTCCGTTCGTTCGTTCGCGATATCGCCATGCAGGTAGCGGCGACCAATCCGCCTTATCTCAAGCGCGAAGATGTACCGGAAGAAATCATCGAAAAAGAAAAAGAGATTTTGCGCGTACAGGCTCTCAATGAAGGGAAACCGGAAAAGATTGTAGATAAGATGGTCATGGGCCGCATTGAAAAATATTATAAAGAAAACTGTCTGATGGAACAGCCGTTTGTCAAAGATGGCGATAAGACGGTGACGGATGTCGTCAAAGGGATGATTGCAACACTGGGCGAAAACATCACGGTGCGCCGCTTCACCCGTTATGAGATGGGCGAAGGCTTGCAAAAACGGGAAGATGATTTTGTTGCAGAAGTCATGAAGCAGGCTGGTATGTAAGAAAAAAAGGGGCCTTTTCGGCCCTTTTTTTATGAGCAGGAGAGGGGTTTATCACATGGCAAAAGCATATGAACGCATTGTATTGAAAATCAGCGGGGAAGCCTTGGCTGGTGAAAATCGTTTCGGTTTATGCCAGGAAGTCATTGCTGAGATTTCTGACCAGATTATCGATGTAGCCGCTCTTGGCTGTCAGGTATGCATTGTTGTCGGCGGCGGCAATTTCTGGCGTGGACGGCAGGGAACGGAAATGGACCGTGCAACAGCCGATTATATGGGGATGATGGCGACGAGCATTAACGCCCTGGCTTTGCAGGATGCGCTGGAGCAGAAAGGAGCCGCGGTACGCGTACAGACGGCAATCGAAATGCGTCAAGTCGCAGAGCCTTACATCCGCCGGAAAGCAATTCGGCATCTGGAAAAAGGGCGTGTTGTGATATTTGCCTGCGGGACCGGCAATCCTTTCTTCTCTACGGATACGGCGGCCGCGCTGCGGGCAGCAGAAATGAATGCAGATGTCATTTTGTCGGCTAAAAACGTGGATGGCGTTTATGATAGCGACCCCAAAACCAACCCGCAAGCATTGCGGTATGAGGATATTTCGTACAAGCAGGTGTTGGCAGATGGATTGACGGTCATGGATTCGCCCGCCATCGCGCTGTGTATGGAAAACGATATCCCTATCATCGTCTTTGGCTTGAGTGAGGAAAATAGCATTGTGCGTGCAGTCAAAGGAGAGAAAATCGGTACATTTGTCCACGCATAATCAAATGCTGAAGAAAAGCCCTTGCAAGTGGATGAGAAAACGCTTCGCAAGGGTTTTTTTGTTGCTTATATAGACGGGAACATGTAAAATAGAACCAAGGAGGTATCTCTGATGAGTAATTTTGAATCAGTCACAATAGCGAATGAAAAAATGGATAAAAGTATCGCGGCTCTCAAACGGGAGTTTGCTAGCCTGCGCGCCGGACGGGCCAATGCCCAGGTGCTGGACCGCATTTTGGTGGATTATTATGGCACGCCGACGCCGATTTCGCAGATGGCGAATATTGCATCCCCGGAACCGCGGATGCTGACCATCGCATTGTGGGATGTTACGCAGCTTGCAGAAGTGGAGAAGGCAATTCAAAAGAGTGATTTAGGGATTAATCCAAGCAACGATGGAAAAATTATCCGTCTGGTATTCCCCGAATTAACGGAAGAACGCCGCAAGGAGTTGGTTAAGATAGCACGCAAACTGGCGGAGGAGAGCAAAGTGGCGATTCGCTCTATCCGCCGCGAAGCGAATGACCAGCTCACCAAAATGAAAAAAGAAAATGAACTGACCGAGGATGACCTCAAATCCGCCGAAAAAGAAGTTCAAAAAATTACAGACGACCATATTAAATCTGTCGACCAGGTATTGGCCGAAAAAGAAAAGGAAATTCTGTCCGTATAATGCAGCACTTATTGGGGCTTCCTTGGCCGGAAGCAGAACGTATGTTAGAGCGGGCAAAGGATTCATACACGCTCATGCAGACAGGCGCGCCGCAGCGTCCTCCCCATGGGGAGGACTGGCGCGTTGTTCGCGTAACGGAAAATCCATTGACAATTACCATTTGTGCATTCTCCTCAACTGTAGCAATGGATGCAAACGAAGTAAAGGAAGATTAAATCATGCAGATGCGAGGGCCGCTTCCTTCAGGATTCGGTGAACTGGATATGACAAAGATGCCGCGCCATGTTGCCATCATCATGGATGGGAATGGCAGGTGGGCCAAAGCACAGGGAAAAGGGCGGACAGCAGGCCATCGTGCAGGTATGGAACGGCTGTGTAAGGTGGTGCGCACCAGTTCGGATATCGGGTTGGAGGCGTTAACGCTCTACGCTTTTTCTACGGAAAACTGGAAACGGCCACGTCCGGAAGTGGAAGCATTGTTTGCGCTGCTGGTCGAATATATTCGCCGGGAGATTGACGAATTGCACCGCAACCAGGTTTGTTTGCGCATCATGGGGGAAATCCAGTATCTGCCAGCGGCAGCACGCCGAGAGGTGGAGCGCGGATGTGCGCTGACAGCCGAAAATACGGGAATGGTGCTGAATATCGCTCTCAACTATGGAAGCCGTTTTGAAATTGTTCGGGCGGCCCGTCAGCTGGCGCAACGGGTACAGGAGGGCACTTTGCAGACGGATGCTATCGACGAGGCTTGTTTTGCACAGGCTTTGTATACCCAGGGATTGTCGGACCCGGATTTGTTGATTCGCACCAGCGGTGAACAGCGTCTGTCCAATTTTATGCTATATCAGTTGGCATATGCGGAATTTGTATTCACCGAAAAACATTGGCCGGATTTTGAAAATGAGGTTTATTACGAATGTTTGATGCAGTATATGCATCGTGAACGCCGTTTTGGTGCGGTGGGGAAGGTTTAAACAATGAAAACCAGGATTGTGATTGGTGCACTGCTGGCAGCTTCGTTTGCCGGGCTTTGGATATGGGGCGGGCTTGCATTGGAGATTGCGATTTATCTTTGCGCCGCGCTGGCCATTTATGAAGTGTATCACGCATTTTATCATGTGGGCATCCAGGTGCCGCCGTTTACGGGCTTTTTCTTTATGATATTATTGCCCTTGGCCATTCACTTTTTCGGTATCAAAGGCATTTTAGCCCTGTATATGCTGATGGGCATGTTGCTGTTGGCATTTCAAGTCTTTAAAGCGGACCTTTCGTTGGAACATACGGCCTATTCGTTTCTAATTTTGTTCTATCCGTGCATGATGATTTCTATGCTGCCGCTGATGATGACCTTTCCGGGGGAAACCGGTCGTATTGCTTTATTGATGACCATCGTTTGTGCAACATTTACGGATATGTTCGCTTATTTTGCCGGTTTTTTTCTGGGCAGGCATAAACTCTGTCCGACCATCAGTCCCAAAAAAACAATTGAAGGCGCAGTGGGGGGTCTACTGGGTGGGATAGCAGCCAGTGTAATTGTAGGCCTGGCGATTTCCCCTCTGTTTGCGGAACGCATTTTGGTCGGCCACCTGATTGTACTGGGCGTATTGTGCGGGGTTGTGGCGCAGATTGGCGACTTGGCCGCCTCAATTATCAAACGCGGTACAGGCATTAAGGATTTTGGCCATATTTTTCCAGGTCACGGCGGCATGATGGACCGCTTGGACAGCATTCTGTTTGTAGCGCCGGTTGTATATTACTATTTTAGTATCGTACTGCTTGCATAGGAGGAAGATAGATGCAGGAGATTGCGTTAATCGGTTCAACGGGGTCGATTGGTACACAGGCGCTGGATGTAGTCCGCGCCTTTCCGCAATTTTTCCGGGTTTCTGCGCTCACGGCGCACCATAACCTGGCGCGCCTGCGTGCACAGGCAGATGAGTTTCGGCCTCGCGTTATCGGTATTTCAGATGTCGATTTATATCCACAAGCGAAAGAGCTATTTTCCGACGTGCAGCTACTGATGGGGGAAGATGCACATGAGCTGGCCCTGGAAGCGAGTGGAGCCTCCATTGCCTGCATTGCCGTTGTTGGATTTGCCGGGTTAAAACCGCTGTTGAAATGCATTGATTTAGGTCAGAAGGCCTGTGTAGCCAATAAAGAAAGTATCGTCTGCGGCGGTGCGGCGGTACGAAAAAAGCTGCGCGAAAAAAACGCGCAGATTTATCCGGTGGATAGCGAACACAGCGCTATTTTTCAATGCTTGCAGGGAGAAAGGTCGGATTTTCGCCGTATCTTACTGACCTGCTCAGGCGGGCCCTTCCGTACCTGGAGCAAAGCGGATATTGCACAAGCTACTGTTGAGCAGGCCTTGCGGCATCCAAAATGGAACATGGGGCAAAAAATCACCATAGACAGTGCGACGCTGGCCAATAAAGGATTGGAAGTTTTAGAAGCGCGATGGCTGTTTGATGCACAATTGAATCAAATTGACGTGCTGATTCATCCACAAAGCGTAATTCACAGTATGGTAGAATACAAAGACCGGTCGGTTTTGGCGCAGCTGGGCAATCCAGATATGCGTCTGCCTATCCAATATGCATTCGGTTATCCGGAACGGCTGCCCGGTGGGCCCGAACCGCTGGATTTTGTTTCGCTGGGAACGATGACGTTTGAAAAGCCGGATACAGACCGCTTTCCCTGCTTGGCGTTGGCCTATGAGGCTGGCAGGTTAGGAGGCATAGCGCCCGTTGCGTTTAATGCAGCCAATGACCTTGCTGTCCAGGCGTTTATCCGAGGGCGGCTATCGTTTTATCAGATTTCGGATATCATTGAAAAGGCGTTGCAACACTTTGGCGGCGGAGAAGAGCCCGACGTTGATACAATTTTTGCCATAGACGCCCAGGCGCGTGCATATATTCAAACCATCCTATAATGGGAAAGGACGAAACGATTGACCTTTATCTTTGCAATTCTATTGCTTTGCTTTTTGATTACCATCCATGAGTTTGGCCATTACTGGGTCGGACGCATGTGCGGCATCGGCATCGTTGAATTTGCCGTAGGGTTTGGCCCTAAACTCATCCATTGGGAACGCAAGGGCATCCAATATTCCATTCGATTGTTTCCCTTGGGCGGATATTGTCAGTTTGTCGATGAAGACGCGGAAGCAACCAGCGCCAAAAGCATGCGCAGCGCTCCTGCATGGAAACGATTGCTGACTGTCCTTGCCGGGCCGGCGATGAATATCTTCTTTGCACTTATCCTGTGTACGGGCTATATGATGGTGCAGGGAAATGTCGTGCCTTATGTAGGGTCGATTGAAGAATATTCTGTAGCGGAAGAAGATGGGCTTAGAGAGGGCGATATCATCCGTAAGGTGGATGGGAAAACGGTTTTGGCCTATTTTGAACTTTCGGATTTGTTGGACGATGCAGGCGATACCATGACAGTCCAAGTAGAACGCGACGGAGCATACAAGGATATCACCCTTCATAAAGTGACCAAGGACAATGAAGCTAAATTTCAAATCACATTCAAAGGCATGGAAGACCCGGAAGGCGTTTCCGTTTGGAAGGGGATGCAGCTAAGTGTTCGATTCGCTGGATGGATGGTGCGTTCCACTTTTGAAGTGATAGGCAGTCTATTTACAGGCGATTTTGTCAAAGGTTCTGTCGTAGGTCCCGTAGGCACAGTGGGTATCATTGCCGACGGCATTTCGCAGGGCTGGGGAAACATTGTATTCATGCTGATTTTGCTGAGCTTGAATCTAGGCATCTTCAATTTGCTTCCGATTCCGGCTTTGGATGGCGGGCGGATTGTGTTCATCTTGTATGAGATGATATTCCGCAAACCCGTGCCGCCTGAAAAAGAAGGTATGGTGCATCTGATTGGCATGGTTGCGCTGTTAGGTCTTATGCTGTTCTTAACGCTGAGCGATTTACACATCATATAAAAGAGGGGATATACAATGAGCCGGACGGTACGTATTGGACGACAAGTCATCGGTGGTGGAGCACCGGTGGCGATTCAAAGCATGACCAATACCGATACCAGAGACGTAGATGCAACCGTACAGCAGATTTTGGCGCTGGAACAGGCCGGGTGTCAGATTGTGCGCCTGAGCGTCTATGATACTGCCTGTGCACAGGCCATCAGTGCCATTAAAAAACGGGTGCATATCCCTTTGGTTGCTGATATTCATTTTGACCACCGGCTCGCGCTTCGCAGCATCGAAGCCGGCGTGGACAAGCTGCGCATCAATCCAGGCAACATTGGCAGCCAGGCCAAAGTGCAGGAGGTTGCCTCTGCTGCACAGGCCAACGGAATTCCGATTCGCATCGGCGTCAACGGAGGTTCGCTGGAAAAGGAACTGCTGGCGCGTTATGGCGGTCCAACGCCGCAAGCCATGGTGGAGAGCGCACTCAAGCACGTTGCAATGCTGGAAACCTGTCACTTTACGGATATGGTTATTTCCGTCAAACACAGCACGGTCAAGCAAACGGTAGAGGCCTATCGGCTGCTGGCACAAAAAGTGGATTATCCTTTACATTTAGGCGTGACGGAAACCGGGACGGTACGATTGGGCATCGTAAAAAGTGCGATGGGCATTGGCGCGTTGTTGCTCGATGGGATTGGGGATACCCTGCGTGTATCTTTGGCAGGGGACCCCGTTCGAGAAGTCACTGCCGCCAAGGATATTTTGCGCGCAGCCGGATTGTATAACCAGGGCGTTGAAATCATTGCCTGTCCAACTTGTGGGCGGACGACTGTGGACGTGGAACAGATTGCGTTGGAATTGGAAAGACGCGTAGCCCATATTCAGACGCCTCTTAAAGCCGCAGTAATGGGTTGCGTTGTCAATGGCCCGGGCGAAGCACGTGAAGCCGATGTGGGGATTGCAGGCGCTGCCGGCGACGCTATTTTATTCCGCAAAGGCGAAAAAGTAGCGCGCCTACGCGGGCAAGACGCATTGAATGCACTAGTTGAAGAATTGGAATTATTGGATAAACAGGCCAGATACGGGGAGTAACAGCAAACGATGGCAGAGGGATTGGAACAGGTTGAAATCCAAAAGGTGAGCTTGCGCAAAACGCAGCGGATGCTGGTGGTGCAAGCCTGTGCTAAAGAGGCGCTGCATTACCGCGATTATCAGAAAGCAGTCCGCGCCATCCAACGGCAGGCCGGGGTTGCCAATGTCGAAGTGCGGTTGAACAACCCCTTGCAAACAGGGGAGCAGGCAGCGCTTTTTTGCTATACATTTATGCAGAAACATTTGTATCTGTTTGCGCAAACCCTTTTACAGTGCACATGGAGCTGGCAACCTGAAAACCGAGTACTGACGGCATACTTGGAAGATGAATTATCCGCCCAGGCATACGCTCGCACACGGCAGATGCAACAGCTGCGCAATTTGTTGATGCAAAATGAACCGCCCGTTGAATTCCTTTTACAAGCGCAAACCGCGCCGCAAGATGGTTTTTGTCTCGATGCGGGGATAGAATTGGAAGAAGCGGGCGAACCGGCGTTGTTCGATGCTTCAATTCCTTTACCGGAAGAGCCAATAGGAATGGATACGCTCGACCTCCCCCCTTGGGAAGAACCAATACAGGAAGAGGAATTGCCGCCTTTTTCCATGCCAAAGCCCAAGCCAAAGAAAAAGCATCCGGTTGCAGACGGCCCGTTTCCCGGATGCAAAAGCAAGGTGCTGTTGGGCAATAAATTTACGGCCAAAAAGCTGGATGATATCAGCTCACTCTCATTGGAAAGCGGCCGCGTCAGCATTGTGGGGAAAGCCATTGGCATAGAAGTACGCCAGACCAAAACAAAGGACCGCAGCATTCTCACCTTTGACCTTTCGGACCAATATGGAACGATTACCATCAAAACCATGGGGGAAAACCGTGAGATTAATAAAATAGCGGATGTGCTCAAGAAGGGTGGAAAAGTGGGCGTCAAAGGCGCCGTATCGTACGATAAAGTATTTACCAAGGAAAACTACATTTGGGCCGACCATATGACTTGGTTTGATGTGCCGCCCCGTACGGATGATGCGCCAGAAAAGCGGGTGGAATTGCATGCGCACACCAAAATGAGCAACCAGGATGGTTTGGCAGACGCCAAAGACTTGGTTATGACAGCTGCAAGATTTGGACATCCGGCCGTTGCAGTCACCGACCATGGGGTTGTTCAAGCGTTTCCGGATGCTTATTCTGGTGTCAGTGCGGCCAAAAAAGCGGGGCATCCTATCAAACTCATTTATGGGGTGGAGGCTTATCTCGCCAATGATTTTGCCTATGAAGGCCCGGATGGGGCCATTGAAGACGTTGTTGTATTTGATATCGAAACCACTGGCTTGCACAAACGAGAGGACCATATTATCGAAATCGGCGCCGTAAGGTTGCTCCACGGTGAAATCATTGACCGTTTTCAAACCTTTGTCAATCCAGGCGTGACGCTTAGCAAAAAGATTATCGAACTGACAGGCATCCGCGATGATATGCTTGCGGATGCTCCTGATATTCGTCACGCCCTGGAAGCCTTTGACCGGTTCACCGGCAAAAGCGTACTCTGTGCTCACAATGCCCGTTTTGACATTTCGTTTATCCGCAATGCAGGCGAACGGTTCGGTTTGCCATTTGATAACGGTGTCGTGGATACGCTGGTACTGGCCCGTATGCTGTTGCCGCAATTGGGGCGACATACATTGGATTATTTATGCAAGCATTTTAAAATTGCACAAGAACATCATCATCGTGCCGATGATGATGCCAGATGCACAGGCCTTCTGCTGATTGAACTGCTGAAAATGGCCCATGCAACCCAGTGGCAGCAGGTCAATGGTATTGGCAGCACCAAGATGCTGCCCAATTATCATGTCATTTTGTTGGCAAAAAATAAATTGGGCCTGAAAAACATGTATCGTTTGGTGACAGAGGCGCACCTACACCATTTTCATCGACGCCCTGTCATGCCTAAGAGCAAAATCATGCAATGGCGTGAAGGTCTTCTGATTGGGTCAGCGTGTGAACAGGGCGAAATTTTTCGCTCCATTCTTGGCAATGAAGATGTGCTGCATCAACATAAATTGGCGGAATTCTATGATTATCTCGAGATTCAGCCCATTGCAAACAATCGTTTTTTAATGGCGGAGAATGTACGTGACGCCGACCACATTCATACCGAAGAGGACCTGCGCGAATTGAACCGCGATATCGTCCGTTTGGGTGAATGGATGAATAAACCGGTTGTTGCTACGTGCGATGTGCATTTCATTGAACCGGAGGATGAGTTTTACCGCCGTATTCTCATGACTGGGCAGGGCTTCACTGATATGGACCAGCAGCCTCCGTTGTATTTGAAAACCACGCAGGAAATGCTGGATGAATTCGCCTATCTGGGGGAAGAAAAAGCGCATGAAATTGTCATTGATAATACGGTAGCTATCGCCGAACAGGTGGAAGGCGGTTTTGGCCCCTACCCAGATGAAACCTTTGTGCCGACGGAAGTTGGCGGCGATGAACGTATGCGTCGCGTGGCTACCGAAGGCGCAGAGAAAATGTACGGGAAGCCTTTGCCTGAATTTATCAACGCGCGCCTGGAACGCGAATTGACAAGCGTTATCAAAAACGGATTCAGCAAGCTGTATCTGGCTGCGTACGACCTGGTTATGGCGAGCAACGCGGATGGGTATTCCGTTGGTTCCCGCGGCAGTGTCGGCAGTTCATTTTTGGCCATGGCCATGGGTATTTCAGAAGTCAATCCCTTGCCGGCGCATTACCGCTGCCCGCATTGTCAGTTTTACGATTTTGACGTCCAGGCTACAGGTGCTGGCTGTGGGCCGGATTTGCCTGACCGCGATTGCCCTGTCTGTGGCACAAAGCTGCTCAAAGACGGCTATGAAATTCCGTTTGAAGTGTTTTTGGGTTTTGATGGCGATAAGGTGCCCGATATTGATTTGAACTTCTCCGGCGAATACCAGGCTAAAGCCTTTGAACAGGTCATTGAGATGTTTGGCCCGGAAAATGTGTTTCGCGCCGGCACAGTAATGACCATTGCGGAAAAAACAGCGCGCGGCTATGTCTTAAAGTATATGGAAGAAAAGGGTCTGCATGCATCGCGTGCACAGGTAGAGATGCTGGCTCAGGGTATCACGGGTGTCAAGCGCACTACTGGGCAGCACCCGGCCGGGCTTGTTATCTTGCCAGAAGGCATGGATATCTATGATTTTACCCCGCTGCAATGGCCAGCCGATAAGATGGACAGCCCAATGGTCACTACGCATTTTGACTTCAATTCGCTGCATGACCGCCTGGTTAAGCTGGATATTCTGGGCCACGATAATCCGACCCAACTGAAACGGTTGATGGAATTCACCGGTGTAGACCCCATGACGGTCCCGTTGGATGACCCGCAGACGCTTTCGCTTTTTCAAAGCCCGCAGGCGCTTGGCCTAACGGAAGAACAGTGCGGCTATAAGGTTGGGACATTGGGCCTGCCGGAATTTGGCACCCCATTTGTTATGAAGATGTTGGAAGAGACAAAACCCAGCACCGTAGCGGAACTTTTGCGTATCAGTGGTCTTTCCCATGGTACAGATGTGTGGGTTGGCAATGCACAGGATTTGATTCGCAACGGCATTGCGCCGCTGAGCGAATGTATTTGTACGCGTGATGATATCATGAACTACCTACTGTCCGTGGGCGTTGAGCCGCTGACTGCTTTTAAAACAATGGAGAGCGTACGGAAGGGAAAAGGTCTGACGGAACAGATGGAATCGGCCATGCTGGCGGCTAACGTGCCAGCATGGTTTATTGACAGCTGCAAGAAAATTAAATATATGTTCCCCAAAGCCCATGCGGCTGCATATGTTGTATCTTCCTTGCGAATCGGGTATTATAAAGTGCACATGCCATTGGCGTATTACGCAGCCTATTTTTCCGTGCGTGCGGATGAAATGGATGCGATTAAGGTTCTACAGGGCGTAGATAAAGTTCGTGCATATATCAAAGAAATCGACCAGAAAAAAGATGCGACAACCCGAGATGAAAAGGAACGAAATCATCTCGATTTGGCGTTGGAGATGCTTCTGCGCGGTTTTGAATTCCTGCCGCCGGACTTGGAAAAATCGCATGTCCGACAATTTCGTATTGAAGATGGAAAACTGCGAATGCCGTTCATGGCCATTGCAGGCTTAGGCGAAAATGCTGCCATTAGCGTTGTGCAGGCGCGTGAGGAGCACGAATTGAAAACGGTGGAGGACTTACGCACCTATACCAAACTCAACAGCGCTACGATTGAAAAGCTGCGCGAAGTAGGCGCATTGGAGCATATTCCGGAAACAGCACAGATGTCGCTGTTCCAGTGGATGTAGGAAAAGAGGGGTTATAAGCAGTGAAAGAAATCATCTTATACGATGCTTCGCTGCGCGAAGGCGCACAGGAAGCTGGTGCTTCCTATACGGTGGAGGACAAGCTGCGTATTTTGCAGATGCTTGATGATTTGGGTGTACAGTATGTTGAAGGCGGAAACCCGGGCAGCAATCCCAAAGACGAAGCTTTCTTTGCACGCGTACGGGAGATAAAGCGCAAACAGACGCGGCTTGTGGCGTTTGGTTCGACTTGCCGGGCCGGTGCAGCACCGGCCGAAGATGCAAACGTACAGGCTCTTCTGCGTGCGCGAACGGACACGGTTGCCATCTTTGGCAAGTGTTGGGATTTTCACGCTACTGAAATCCTGCACATTGATTTGGAACAGAATCTCGATTTGATTCATGATACCGTTCGTTATCTCAAACAGCAGGGCAAAGAAGTCATTTTTGATGCTGAACACTTTTTTGACGGCTATAAAAACAACCCTGTTTATGCGGTGCAGGCAATTCAGGCAGCCGAACAAGCTGGTGCGGATTGGTTAGCCTTGTGTGATACCAACGGCGCCTGTTTCCCGCATGAAGTAGAAGCCATTGTTCAATCGGTACGCGCGCAGACGCATGCACCCCTTGGCATTCATACGCATAATGATACCGGTATGGCCAACGCCAATGTCATTGCCGCTGTGCGGGAAGGGGCCACGATGGTGCAGCTGACGCTCAATGGCATCGGGGAACGCTGTGGCAATGCGAACCTGTGGACGTGTGTTCCTAATTTGCAGCTGAAGCTCGGTTACCATTGCATTCCGGAAGCGAATATGAAGCGCCTGTATGCTTGCGCGCATGCATTTGAGGATATCGCCAACTATAACCATAACCCCAAAGAGCCTTATGTAGGAAAGAATGCCTTTGCGCATAAAGCGGGTATGCATATTGATGCCGTAAAAAAAGCATCCAAGTCCTTTGAACATATTCCGCCGGAAAGCGTCGGGGCAACGCGTCGGGTGTTGGTTAGCGAACAGGCGGGCCGCAATGCCATCTTGGAACGCGCGCGGATGATAGACCCTTCTTTGACGAAAGAATCCCCACAAACGCAGCAGATTCTCGACCGTATGAAGGAAATGGAATTTGAGGGGTACCAGTTCGAACAGGCGGACGCCTCGTTTGAACTATTGGTGCGGCGCATCACAGGAAAATATCATCCGTTTTTCACACTCAAGGATTTTCGCGTAGTCGTAGAAGAGCCGTCCCCGCAGGGGCGCAATGCGTATGCAATGATTGAAGTGGAGGTCGGCGAGGAGACGGAAATCACAGCCGCTATGGGCAACGGCCCTGTCAACGCACTGGACCGTGCGGCTCGTAAAGCGCTGGAACGCTTTTATCCAGAACTCAAGCAAATGTATTTGAGCGATTACAAGGTTCGCGTCTTGGACAGCGAAAAGACGACCAGCAGCGTGGTCCGCGTTGTAATTGAATCGCGCGATACGCAGGAACACTGGACAACGGTCGGCGTTTCGGGCGACGTTATACAGGCCAGTTGGATTGCACTTGTGGATTCGCTGGAATACAAGCTCCTCAAGGACACAAAGAAAGCATAAAGAATTTGAAATGCCTCGGGGACACCTCTTGCAATTTTGTAAGCGCTATGGTAACATATCCATGATATAAGAGAGTAATTGGAAGAGTGGGGTTGTGTCCCACTCTTTCTGATTGTGAAGGGTGGAAGCAACGGTTGTCGAAAACGACCATGAAGATTGAGCAGGCCATCGAGCCTACGATTGAACAAATGGGATATCGGCTGGTGGATGTCGAAATCGGCAAAGAAGAAGATAGCAAAGTCCTCTATGTATATGTAGACCGGCAAGGCGGCGTCAGTTTGGATGACTGTGCAGAAATCTCACAAGCCATTGACCCCATTTTGGATGAATTGGACCCTATTGAGGAATCGTATTTCTTGTGCGTTTCCTCTCCAGGGATTGACCGCCCGTTGAAAAAACCGGCGGATTTTCTGCACGCTTTGGGCAAGGAGATGGAACTGCGCCTGTATCAACCCTTTGAGGGCAAGAAGAAATGGATTGGTACGCTGCAGTTATATCAGCCGGAGACGGATGAAGTGACCCTTGTGTGCGAAGGGAAAGCATTGACCTTTACACGTAAACAGATTGCGTTAATTAAACCTTATATTGTTTTTTAATTGGAGGAATACATCACATGGGAAACGGTCTGGTAGAAGCGATTGCAGCTTTGGAAAAAGAACGCGGCATTGAAGAAGGGATTCTTTTTGAAGCCATCGAAGAAGCGCTGAAGAAAGCTTATCGGAATCATTATAGTACAGAGGGAAACGTACGTGCGCTTATCAATCGCGAAACGGGCGAATTTAAGGTTTTTGCGCAAAAAGAAGTAGTAGAAGACGGTACGGAGATTGAGGACCCCATGTCCTTTATCACCTTGAGTGAAGCAAAACAGCTTGGCAATTATGAGTTGGGCGACCTTGTTGAATTGGACGCGACCCCCAAATCATTTGGACGCATCGCGGCCCAGACAGCAAAACAGGTACTCCTACAACGCATCAAAGAAGCCGAGCGCGACCAGATGTATCATGAATTCAATGATAAACTGCATGAAATCATGACGGGTGTGGTACAACGTGTAGAAAATGGGAACGTATATATTGAACTGGGGCGCCATGAGGCTCTTTTACCGCTCAGCGAACAGGTTGAAGGGGAACGCTATGTGCCCAATGAACGGCTGAAGGTATATGTGCTTAAGGTGGATAAAGAAGTTCGCGGCAAAGAGACGCCGATTATCGTATCCCGGAAAAACAGGGAGATGATTAAACGTCTTTTCGAACTCGAGGTGCCGGAAGTCATGGAAGGCGTCGTCCAAATCAAAGCCATTTCGCGCGAGCCCGGTATTCGCAGCAAAGTGGCCGTTTATTCCACTGACCCACAGGTAGACCCAGTGGGCGCGTGTGTTGGGCCGAAAGGCACGCGCGTTGAACGTGTGGTGGAAGAACTGCGTGGCGAAAAGATTGATATTATTCCATGGAGTGAAGACCCAATTGAGTTTATCGCCAATAGTTTAAGTGCTGCTAAAGTCATTATGGTGCAAATCAATGAGGAGGAACGCGCGGCCAAAGTGGTAGTGCCGGACAACCAGCTTTCGCTGGCCATCGGCATGCGCGGTATCAATGCAAAACTCGCCGCCCGCCTGACAGGGTGGAAAACGGATATCAAGAGCCAGTCGCAGGCGCAGGAGTTGTACGAAGAACTTTTGGAGCAGGAACGTGCTGAACAGGAAGCTTGGAACGAAGAGCAACCGCAGCCGGAAAGCGAAAAGCCGGTTGAAACACCTGTTAGCGAAGAATAAAAGAAAGGGCCGAAGCCAGTGAAAAGCGCGAAAGTGCCGATGCGTATGTGCATTGGCTGTCGGGAAATGAAACCCAAAAAGGAACTCATTCGCATCGTCCAACCCAAAGAAGGGGAGATGGCGACGGACCCGACGGGGAAAAAGAATGGGCGTGGTGCGTACGTCTGCGCCAATATGGATTGTCTGCATGCCGCTCAAAAGTCAAAGGCATTGCGCCTCCCTCCACATATCGTGGAACAATTAGAGCAGGAGATTGCTAGACGTGGATGAACGGAAAGCGTATAATCTAATCGGACTCTGCGCGCGGGCTAGGCGCTTGGTCATCGGCGCGCAAGCGGTGGAGCAGGCAGTTCGCAATCATAGAGCGTATCTGGTGATTGTGGATGTGCATAGCGCGGATAACACCAAAAAACAATATGACAATCTGTGTGCATACCATGGTGTGCACGTTCGATATCTGCAAGCGCCCTGTCAGGCGGCGGGAAAGCCGGGTGGGATGGCCATGGCCATTTTGGACCAGGGATTTGCACAAGCGATAGAGAAAGAATTCAACTGTGGAACAAACAGGGGGTAAATATGACGGAAAACACCGGGAAACTCAAAATCAACGAGGCAGCTAAAGCCGTTGCGCGCAGCACGCGGGAGAGTTTGCAGACCATTTCAGATTTGCAAGGGGAACTCACCAATAAAATGAATGCTATGCGCAAGCGCGAAAGCGAATTGGTCAAACGCGCTCGTGAAGAACAGGAAAAACAGGAACTGCAGGCCAAAGAAGCTGCTGCCGAGGAAAAGGCAGAAACTTCTGTGGCGGCGGAACAAGCAACGGTTGAAAAACCGGAACAAGCAGCGGCTCCACAGGAACAGCCGCCTGTTTCGGCTGCCCAAACGCAAACACCGAAGCCTGAAGAACACACGGAATCGCCTGCGGCGCCGGCTGCACCAAGCGTTTCGGCTGAACAGCCGAAGGAACAACCCAAACCGGAAAAGTCGCTAGAGGCGCCCGCAGCAGCAGCCGCTCAGCCGCCCCAGCAGCCTCCTGTTCGGATGGAACGTCCCGCAGAACGCTTAGCTCGCCAGCAGGGACGGATTTTGCGTGATGATGCTGCAATTCGCAACGCGGCGCGCATGGCGGAAGAAGCAAAGAATCGCCCTGCGCAACAGCGCGATTCCCGGGCACCGGGCAATCGCGCCAACAACAACCGGCCTGGCGGATACCCCCCGCGTGATGGCCAGCGGCCCAACCATGCATCGCGTCCCGGTGGCGAACGCAATGGCCGGCCGAATAATGGCTATAGTCAGCAGCGGCCTGGCGGAAACCGGAATGGTCGGCCTGGTGGCGCAGCTGCAATGCCCCCCGTCATGCCAGCAGCAAATAAAAAGGGAAAAGTAAGCAATTACGACCCCAATAAATCCAGCTACACACGCGTGTTCGACAATGAAAAACGCAATAAGAGCCGTAAAGCGCTGGAAAAAGAACGTACAGCAGCCATGCTCATGGCTGGCGATGACGATATGATGGTCAACCGCAAGCGCAAACGCAAGGTGCAGCAACCAGTAAAGATTGAAACGGTGAAAATTGAAAAAGCCGTTATCACCGGTGATACCGTTATGATTAAAACCCTGGCGGAACGCATCGGTAAACCCGCCAGCGAAATCATAAAGAAGTGTATGATGCTTGGCATTATTGCCACCATCAACAATGAGATTGATTTTGATACCGCTTCGCTTGTCGCCTCTGAATTGGGTGTGGAGCTGGAACAGAAGATTGAACAAACCGCCGAAGATGTCTTGACGCAGGATATGCAGGATGACGATGAAAAAGATTTACAGAAGCGTCCGCCTGTCGTGACTATCATGGGTCATGTCGACCATGGCAAGACTTCTTTGCTGGATAAGATTCGTTCGACCCGTGTCACAGCGGGAGAAGCCGGTGGCATCACCCAACATATCGGCGCCTATACGGTAGAAATCAATGGCGAATCCATTACGTTCTTGGATACGCCGGGCCATGAAGCGTTTACCTCCATGCGCGCCCGGGGTGCCCAGGTTACGGATGCTGTTATCCTGGTTGTTGCGGCGGACGATGGCATCATGCCGCAGACGGTTGAAGCCATCAATCATGCCAAGGCGGCAGAGGTGCCGATTATCGTAGCGATTAATAAAATCGATAAAGAGGGCGCTAACCCGGAACGTGTTAAACAGGAACTGACCGAACACGACCTTGTTTCCGAGGATTGGGGCGGCGACACCATTGTCGTACCGATTTCTGCGCGCACGGGGGAAGGCATTGATAAGCTGCTGGAAATGGTGCTCTTAGTAGCGGAAATTCAGGAACTGAAGGCCAACCCCAATCGCATGGCAAAGGGGACGATTATCGAGGCGAAGTTGGATAAAGGCCGCGGCCCGGTTGCCACCGTTTTGGTACAGACTGGCACACTGCGCGTAGGGAATACAGTTATCGCCGGTACAGCCAGCGGACGTATTCGTGCCATGATTAATGACAAAGGGCAGAAGGTTGAAGAAGCACTGCCCAGCACGCCGGTAGAGGTGCTTGGGTTTGACTTTGTGCCGGAAGCTGGTGATATTCTATACGCAGTCGAAGCAAGCGGATTGACACGCCAGATTGTCGAAGAACGTAAAAACAAACTGAAAGCCGAGCAGATGAAGATGACGGCGCGCGTCTCGCTGGATGAGCTGTTTGAACAGATTTCCGAAGGCGAAATTAAGGACTTGAATATCATTGTTAAGGCCGACGTACAGGGTAGCGTAGAAGCTGTTCGCTCGTCTCTTGAAAAGCTGTCCAATGATAAGGTACGCGTTCGTTGTATCCATGGTGGCGCTGGTGCCATCGCCTTGAGCGATGTCGTGCTGGCGAGTGCTTCCAATGCCATCATTATCGGTTTCAACGTCAGGCCGGACAATCAGGCGCGCATCGCTGCTGAACGCGAAAATGTAGACATCCGCCTGTATCGCGTGATTTATAACGCGATTGAGGATGTTGAAAAAGCCATGAAGGGACTCCTGGAGCCCGTGTATGAAGAGGTTGCTCTTGGGCAGGCTGAAGTGCGCGAGACGTTCAAGATATCTTCTGTTGGTACCATTGCAGGTTGTATGGTACAGGAAGGCAAGCTAACCCGTAATGCGGATGTGCGTCTTCTGCGTGACAATGTTGTGATTTATGAAGGCAAGCTTGCTTCCCTTAAACGGTTTAAGGATGATGCAAGGGAAGTACTGGCTGGTTTCGAATGTGGCCTGAGCCTGCAGAATTATAACGATATCAAGGAAGGCGACATCATTGAAGCCTTCACGCAACAAGAAGTGGAGCAATAAATGCCAAGTTTTCGTAGCGAACGTATCAATGAAGAGGTCCGCCGGGAAGTGGAACACATTCTGAAAAACAGCGTGAAAGACCCTGGTCTTCATACTATGAGCAGCGTCGTTCGCGCTGAAGTAACGCGGGATTTAGCACATGCTAAGATTTATGTCAGCTTTCTTGAGGATGAGCAAAGCGCACAGCAGGCGTGTATGGAGGCGCTTAAACGCGCGTCCGGCTTTATCCGGCGGGAATTGGCCGCACGTTTGAATTTGCGCCGCGTGCCGGATTTAAAATTCGTCGCAGACAATTCCATTGCTTATGCCGTATCCATGTCCCATAAAATTGACCAGGTGATACATGGCAATGATTAATCAAAACGAGCGTGAGATTTTGCAGCTTCTCACTCAGGAAGATGATTTCTGCATCGTATGCCACGAGGCCCCAGATGGTGATGCGCTGGGGTCTTTATTGGCATTAACCGGCCTTTTGCAACAAATGGGTAAACAGGCGGTTGCTGTCTGTATGGATACGGTCCCATATGTATACCAGATTCTTCCCGATGTTGAAAAAATACAACGCCCTGACGTGCTTGCGGCGCGACATCTAATTACGGTTGACTGCGCGGATGAGGAACGCATAGCGTGTCCCGCTGCCTGGTTATCACAGGCGGATTGGGTCATCAATATCGACCATCACGGCTCGAACCGAGGCTTTGGTACATATAACTGGATTGATGCCGGTTCGGCGGCTACAGGCGAATTAATTTATTTGCTTGGCAAACAGCTGCACGCTGATTTCACGCCGCAGATTGCACAAAATCTATTGGCCGCAATTTCGACGGATACCGGCCATTTTTCCCAAATCAATACCACTGCCCGCAGTTTTGCCATTGCAGCAGAATTAGTCAAGGAAGGTGCGCAAGTCGCCCAGCTTTGCAATGATATCTATAAACGCAAACGCCTTTCCAAAACACGACTTATTGGCCGTGGCTTGAATCAAATGCAGGTATTTTGTGCGGGACAAGCTGCTATGATAGTGCTTTCCCGACAGGATTTTTTGGATTGCGGGGCCACGGAAAGCGAGACGGAGGGCATTATTGATTATGCGCGGGATATTGATACCGTACGTGTTGCCGCATTGCTGCGGGATACGGAAAAGGGAAGTGTAAAAGTGAGTCTGCGTTCCCAAGGAGATATCGATGTCAGCCAAATCGCGATGAAAGCTGGAGGGGGCGGCCATCGTGGCGCAGCTGGCTTTACCTTGTATCTTCCCTTGGAAAAAGCAGTTGACTATGTAAAAAACGCCTTAAAGGAAACGATTGCGTGCTCATGAATGGAATTATCAATCTATTAAAGCCTTCCAATATGTCTTCCAATCAGGCATTGGGGCATGTCAAGCGTATTATGCAGTTGAAAAAGGCGGGACACTCAGGCACATTGGACCCAGAGGCGGCAGGCGTGCTGCCTGTTTTTTTAGGGAAAGCCACGCGTCTGGTGGAATACGCCATGGATGGCGAAAAAGAATATATTGCGGAAGTACATTTTGGCATACAAACGGACACGCAGGATGCCCAGGGTCGCGTTGTAAGACAATCGTTCCATCGCGTAGAGGAACAGGATGTCCGCCTTTATTTACAACAGTTGCCGGGAGAGCATCTACAGACACCGCCGATGTATTCGGCGATTAAGCAAAACGGGGTTCCTCTATATGCCATGGCCCGCAAAGGCGTAGACACGGAGATTCCCCAAAGAAAAATCACCATTTACGAAACAGAATTTCTTGCCTGTACGGGCGACCAGCGATTTTTATTTCGTGTCGTTTGTTCTAAGGGCACTTATGTACGCACGCTTTGCCAGGACATGGGAACCGCGCTACACACCTGTGCGCACCTTTCCTTTTTATTGCGTACGCGCACCGGCGGCTTTTCCATCGCGCAATCCATTACCCTGCAGGAATTGGCACAGGCAGCGCAGGAACAACGGCTTGCTACATGCCTAACAGACCCATCCTTTGCTTTAAAGGCGCTCCCCATTTGCTTATTGCGCCCGGCCGCTCATGAACGGGTGATTCACGGGAAGGAAATACGCAATTGTGATTTATTGGTGCCCGATGCCGTTGCGCCTGGAACAATTTGTCAGATGCGCATCGGCCGTGTATTATATGGAACAGGACAACGCACCTCGCAAGGGGTGGATGTACATAAAATGCTCTGGGAGGGAAAATCATGAATGTTTTTTATACGGAAGACGCGCTGAATCATCAACATGCCTACGTGGCGTTGGGGGTATTTGATGGTGTGCACCGTGCACACGCAGAATTGATTACGTCCTGCCTGCGTGCTGCCCGCCAGGCTGGCAAACCATGTTTTGTCTATACGTATGCAAACCAGACCCATCCGCAAAAAGATGAAAAAGCCGGTGGGGCACTGACTACCTTGCAGGAAAAGCTGGAGCGACTGGATACGCTGGGGGTTCCCAATGTCGTCGTATTGACGTTTACGCCGGAATATAAAAGTACGCCACCTATCGATTTTTTAAAGCAGCTTTGTAAAGAGGGGCGGGTCGAAGCAATTTTTTGTGGCCGCGATTATCGATTTGGGTTTCACGGCCAGGGAACCATTGACCTGATGGATGAGGAGCAGAAAGCGCTAGGCTATACGCTCCATGCTATTGATGACATCATCCTTGATGGTGCCCCGATTTCCAGTACCCGTGTGCGGGCTGCCATCGCTGAAGGCAATTGTGCCTATGCACAAAAGCTGTTGGGTTATCCATATACAGTACAAGTGCAGGATATACACGAGCGCATCGGGTGCTGGCCGCAGGGGAAAGCGGTGCTTCCTGATGCCGTCTATCAATGCGTGGATACGGTGGGTCCTTGCCAAATTCAACTCCGGGGACGAAGGCTTATTTGGCTGGAGCGCGCGCCGGAACAATGCTTTTCTCAACGCGTGCAATTCCTGGAAAAGGTTGTATCGAACTAATGGAGTTTTAGCGGTTTATCCTTTACAAACGTACAGGTATATGATACAATCCAAAGGTATTTAACCGTATGCTGAGGCGCGCGCTGCTCCGGCGGTGTACTCGGGATATGGCATTTTTGTGAAGAGGAGAAAACAAACATGACCAAAGAACGCAAAGCAGAGATTATCGAACAATTCAAAACCTGTGAAAACGACACGGGTTCTCCTGAGGTGCAGATTGCGCTTCTGACTGAACGCATCAATCATCTCAATGAGCACCTGAAGGTCAATAAAAAAGACCACCATTCCAATCGTGGCCTGTTGCAGATGGTCGGTCGTCGTCGTGGACTGTTGAAATACTTGCGTGAAACGGACATTGAGCGCTACCGTGCACTGATTGCCCGTTTGGGTCTGCGCCACTAAGCCAAAACGTAGAGCGGGGTTATCTCGCTCTATCTTTTTAATAGGGCACGTATGCCAAGAAGGAGTAAATGTAGGATGGAGAAAGTATTTAAAACGCAACTGGCCGGCCGCGAATTGATTGTGGAAACCGGCAAGTATGCACAGCAGGCCGGCGGCTCCTGCATCGTCCGTTGCGGCGATACAGCGGTGTTGGTTTGCGCAACGGCCAGTGAAGAACCTCGTCAGGGGATTGATTTCTTTCCGCTGAGCTGCGAATTTGAAGAAAAACTATATGCGGTCGGCAAAATCCCGGGCGGATTTATCAAACGGGAGGGACGTCCCAGCGAAAAGGCGATTCTGACCGCTCGGTTGATTGACCGCCCGCTGCGTCCGCTTTTTCCCAAAGGCTACCGCAACGACGTACAAGTTGTGGCTACCGTATTGAGTGTGGACCAGGATATTCCGCCGGCCGTCTATGCAATGATTGGTTCCTCCATCGCCCTTTCCATCAGCGATATTCCGTTCGCTGGCCCAACGGCAGCTGTTGTTGTCGGTCTGGTGGACGGGGAATACGTTATCAACCCCGATGGTGCTCAACGCGAAAAATCCCTTCTGGATTTGACGGTTGCTGGCACCAAAGATGCCGTCATGATGGTAGAAGCGGGTGCGAAACAAATCTCAGAAGAAGAAATGCTCGGCGCAATTCTTTTCGGCCATGAGGAAATTAAACGCCTCGTCGCCTTTATTGAACAAATCCAGCAGGAAATTGGCAAGGAAAAACGGCCGGTACCTGAAGTGGAACATGACGAAGCTTTTGAAGCCAAAGTGAAAGAAATGGCGCAGCCCAAAGTTGAATGGGCATTGGATACTTTTGACCGCTATGAACGCGAAGCGCGTGAGAAACAGATAAAAGCGGAAATCATTGCTGCCTTTGCCGAAGAATATCCAGATTCGGATAAAGCGATAGACAGCATCATTTACGATATGACCAAACAAACCGTCCGCCGAAAAATCATGGAGGATGGTGTGCGCCCGGATGGACGCTCCCTGACGCAAATTCGTCCCATTTGGAGCGAAGTCGGCGTTCTGAAACGGCCGCATGGCTCTGGTGTGTTTACGCGTGGTCAAACGCAGGTTATGTCGATTCTGACCCTCGGTGCTATGCGCCAGGTGCAGATTCTGGATGGGTTAAGTCCGGAAGAAAGCAAGCGCTATATGCACCAATACAATATGCCGCCGTATTCCGTCGGTGATACTCGCCCCATGCGCGGGCCGGGGCGCCGCGAAATTGGCCATGGTGCTTTGGCCGAACGCGCTTTGGAACCGCTGATTCCCAGCGAAGAAGAATTCCCTTATGCCATCCGTGTTGTCAGTGAAGTCATCTCCAGCAACGGCAGCACCTCCATGGCGAGCGTGTGTGCTTCGACGCTGGCGTTGATGGATGGCGGTGTGCCGCTTAAGGCGCCGGTTGCCGGTGTAGCAATGGGGTTGATTAAAGATGAAGAAACCGGAAAAGTCTGTGTCTTAACGGATATTCAAGGCTTGGAAGACTTTCTGGGGGATATGGACTTCAAAGTTGCCGGCACAGAAAAGGGAATCACAGCCATCCAAATGGATATCAAAATCAAAGGGATTGACCGTGCCATTCTCGAGCGTGCACTGGCCCAGGCTTTGGAAGGACGCAAATTCATCCTTGGTAAGATGATGGAAACACTCGACGCGCCGCGTCCGCAGCTCAGCCCGTATGCTCCGAAGATTGTATGCTTTACCATCAATCCTGAAAAGATTGGCGAAGTGGTGGGTCCGCGCGGAAAGATGATTAATAAAATCATCGATGAAACCGGTGTTCAAATCGATATTGAAGACGATGGAAAGATTTTCATCTGTACACCCGATGCGGACGCGGCAGCTAAAGCGCGCAAAATGATTGAGGGCATCGTGAAGGATATTGAGGTCGGGGAAGTCTATCTCGGCAAAGTGGTGCGCATCATGCCTTTTGGCGCCTTTGTTGAATTGTTACCAGGCAAAGATGGGATGGTTCACATTTCTAAACTAGCGCGTGAACGCGTTGAAAAGGTGGAAGATGTGGTCAATATCGGCGATGAAATTTTGGTGAAAGTAATCGAGATTGATGAAAAAGGCCGTATCAACCTGACGCGTAAAGATTTATTGCCGCCTGTTGACAAAAAGGAAAAATAAAGGGTGATATAAAAGGAGAGGTTTTGGATGGCCTCTCCTTTTTCGTTCATGATAAAATAGAAGTGAATAGATATCGTTGTTAATAATCTAGGAGGTGTTTTGTATGTCCTATCAAGCCCCAGAACATCGTTTCGATTCCATGTGTTACCGCTCTTGTGGCAATAGCGGCCTGAAAATGAGCGCTCTTTCACTTGGCTATTGGAACAATTTTGGCGACCGCGATTCCTTTGCCAACTGCCGTGCGCTTACCCTTCGTGCTTTTGACTTGGGAATTACGCATTTTGACCTTGCAGATGGTTATGGGCCTCCTGCCGGCGCTTCAGAAGAAATATTCGGTAAAATCATACAGAATGACTTGGCACCTTATCGGGAACAGTTTTTGGTCACTACAAAAGCAGGGTTTCCTTATGATAATAGCCCTTATGGGCAGGGCGGAAGCCGTAAACATCTTCTGGAGAGTTTGGACCGCAGTTTGAAAACCATGCACTTAGACCATGTTGACATTTTTTATCATCATCGTATGGACCCGGAAACGCCCTTGGAAGAAAGCATGGATGCCTTGGCTTATGCTGTTCAGACAGGACGTACCATGTATGTGGGCGTATCCAACTATGATGCTGAACATACCCAGCAGGCTGCGGATATTTTGCGCGAAAAGCATGGCATTCATTTATTTATTCAGCAGCCGCAATACAACATGTTTGTACGCGACCCTGAGCATAACGGCGTCTTTGATGTCGTACAAAAAAATGGCATGGCTTGCATCCCGTATCTGGCTTTGGCACAGGGCCTGCTTTCCGGCAAATACAATCAGGGGGTTCCAGAGGGAAGCCGTGCATCCAAACCGATGACGTATTTATCCACCATCCAAGCGGATTCGCTTCCGCAGGATAAAATCCAAAAAGTCATCGCGCTAGGAGAGATTGCCAAACAGCGCGGCCAGTCCATGGCGCAAATGGCGCTTTCATGGATACTGCGCCTCCCATTTGTCAGCAGTGTACTGATTGGCGCTAGCAAGGTCAGCCAGATAGAGGAAAACGTCAAGGCACTGGAAGGTCCTCCATTTACCCAGGAAGAGCTACAGAAAATCGACCGTATCCTCAACGCTTAAATTTTTCCGTTTTCAAGAGGTGTAAGACACTTACACCTCTTTTTTATATAAAGTTGACAAAATAAGGGACGGGCCTGCATATACTCCTTGTGAGGTGAACAAAATGAAAGCTAGGAGAAAGGTGCATGTCTGGATAAATCTTGCCATTGTGCTGTGCATTGCACTGGCATATTGGGTAACCAACGAACCGCTGGTTCATCAGACGCTCGGGCAAGTTTCGGACAACCCATATTATCACGCAAGCGGCAATCGGGTCTGTTTTTTGACTCGATACGATGACGATGGAGCATCGCTTTTGCAATTCTGCCAAACAGCAACTGAACAAAATATAAAGTTGACGATTGCCGTTACCGCGGCATGGGCCCAAGAAAATAAAGATATTGTCCAGCGCATTCAATCTTCAGGGCATGCTTGGGCGCTATATGGACAAACTACAACTGAATCTGCGTCCGATACCGCGTGGACTGCCTCCATGAGCAAACAAAAGCAGCAATTCGAGCAGATAATTGGTACAAAAATCCATATTTATATGCCTTTAGACGGTGAATATACACAGCGCGATGTGCAGTTCTGCAAAGACAATTCGCTCCTGCTTTCGCTGTACAGCTTTGATAGCCGGGCCATCGTGGCACAGGATGCCCAATCATTTGCGCAACAACTTGGACAACGCATTAAAGCTGGCGACTTCATTTATCTACCCGTCAACGAGATTTCCAGACAGTCGCTATCACAGTTGTCCATAGCATGTACGGAAAAGCAGGTAGTGAGCTGTACGGTCGAAGAAGCACTGATTGAAACCGCGTCTTGAAACTGATACAATAAACGAAATGACAGGAGGAATTCCATGTATTACCAAAGAACCTTACCCAATGGATTGCGCGTCGTTGCGCAGAAGATGGAGGGCTTCCGTTCCATCAGCGTCGGTATCTGGACGCAGACCGGTTCGGCCAATGAAGCCTGTGAAAAGGAACGCGGAATCACACATTTCATTGAACATATGCTCTTTAAGGGAACGCAGACGCGTACCGCCCAACAAATCGCGGAAGAGATGGATGCGCTTGGCGGTATTCTCAATGCATTTACGTCCAAAGAGTGCACCTGCTATCATGCCCGCGTTGCCGAAGAACAACTGGATTCCACGTTCGACCTGCTCTCCGACCTGGTCCTTCATTCCAAGTTGGACCCACAGGAAATGGAGAAGGAAAAGGGAGTCGTTGTGGAAGAAATCAATATGAGTGAAGATACTCCTGAAGACCTTGTACATGACCTTTTGGCCCAAGCCTATTTTGGCAATCATCCACTGGGTCTTCCCATCTTGGGCAACGTACAGAGCGTGCAGGGATTCACACGTCAAGATTTAATCGATTATATGCAACGCCGTTATGTGCCGGAAAATCTTGTTGTTTCCGCAGCTGGCAATGTCGATTTTGAACATTTGTGCGATTTGGTAGAAGAAAAAATGGGGATGCTCCCCTCCGCAGGTCAAGCTCCTCAGCAGTATGTGGCTTTCGAACCAAACGGGTCACGTATGTTGACACGCGTCAAACCCATTGAACAGGCACATCTATGCATTTGCGTACCAGGTTATGCTATTGATGACGATGCAAATTTCGCTTTATCCGTTTTCAACAATGCATTTGGCGGAAGCATGTCTTCGCGCCTGTTCCAAAAAATCAGGGAGCAGCGCGGCTTGGCTTATGATGTTTATTCACATCCCTCTGGTTATCGTAGCTGTGGAACATTTTCAGTGTATACGGGCGTCAACGCCGCGCATGCCGAAGAAGTTGTCGCATTGGTGATTGACGAAATGGAACAGATTGCCCAGCAGGGGCTGAGTAAAGAGGAATTTGAACGTTCCAAACAACAGTTGCGCGGCAACTATATCCTGGGTCTGGAATCGACCAACACCCGTATGAACGCTATCGGCAAAGCCGTGACGTTGACAGGTAAGCTGCGTACGGAAGAAGAAAATCTGGCTGGCATTGATGCGGTGACGCTGGACAGCATGATGGATGTGCTGCCCCGTGTATTGAACCGTTCCTGTTTATGCGCCAGTGCGGTTGGGAAGATTCAGCCTGAACGTATGGAAAAGACATTGGAATCTTAATTATGAAAAGGGGTTCGTGATGGACAAGCTTGATGAAATTTTTATGATGCAAAAGGCTTTTGACGACGAATTGATGCAACGGCGTCATTTGGAACATATCACCTTTGACGAGTGGATGCAGAAAGAGACGTTGGCGATGGTCAGCGAATTGTGCGAGATGCTGATGGAAACCAATTTTAAGTGGTGGAAAAATCCCAAGGAGGTCAATATGGATGCCGTACGGGAAGAATTGGTTGACGTTTTGCATTTCTTTGTCAGCATATGCCTGAAAGCGGGTATGGCCGCGGAGGATTTGCACCATTTGTACTTGGAAAAAAACAAAGAAAACTTTGACCGTCAGCACGGTAAAAGCAAAAAACCAGGCTATGCTGTTGTAACTGAATAGCATCTACCGGCAAAAATAGGAAGAGGGACGGATTCCGGATAAAGGGAATCCTCCCTCTTTTTTTGTAGAGATTTCGTGTTGCACCAAATCCCCTTTCTTCCCATAGGATAACAGCGAACAAGGAAAAGGAAAGGGGGGCAAACATGCAAATTACCGTTGTTGGTGGCGACCAGCGGAGCGTTTATTTAACCGCTGCAATCAATCGCCGGTCAAACGACCACGCCACCCATGTGTTACATGAAAACGTCTTGCATATGCATGATGCCATTGGGCATGCCGATATTGTTATCCTGCCTGCCAATTACATGGGAGGCATTGTCAAGGGAAAAGCAGGGGCGGTACAAGGGCTGGAAATCGTCAAGCAGATGCGTGCAAACGGCTATTTGGTCTGTGGCTGTAGTGACCAGGCATTGGCGGAGCTGGCGAAAAAACGCAATATTCAGATATTGGAATTGCTGCGTCAGCCACATTTTTCACTTGCCAATGCACAGTTGACAGCTGAGGCGGCATTGATGCGCGCTGGCTTTGTTTCTGAACGCAGCTTGGTGAATTGTTCCTGTCTGGTCCTGGGTTCGGGGCGGATTGCCAAGGCATTGCTACGCCTGTTGCGGAGTTATACACCGAATGCTGCGCTCTGTGCGCGGTCTTCCGTAGCCCGTCAAGAGGCTAGATGGGCAGGCTATCCCGTCTATGCGCTTACCCAGGGGGAACAGGCGTGTAAAGGCAGAACGTTTGTATGGAACACCATTCCTAGCCGTGTCGTGCAGCCCGCTTGGTTAGAAGCAATGCAGGAAAACGGATGGTTCATCGATTTGGCTTCTGCCCCCTATGGCATCGATTCCGCCTCCATTCCAGCAAATATTAATTATGCGTTGGAATCGGGATTGCCCGGCAGAATTTTGCCAATGGCTGCGGCGGAAGTGATTTATCAAACGATTTTTCCAGACCATAAAGAAGAGGGGGAAACAGGATGAAACGATTTGAAGGGAAAACCATCGGTGTAGCGATGACAGGTTCCTTCTGCACCATCAGTGATGTGCTTCCGCATTTACAAACCTTGGTTGACCAAGGCGCCAGTCTGCTAACCGTTCTATCTGACCATGCCGGCCAGTTCGATACCCGCTTTAATCCAGCTGTTGAAGTGAAAGCCAAGCTGAAAACGATTGCCGGCCGGGACGCTGTTGAAACTATCGTAGCCGCTGAACCCATTGGGCCCAAAAAGTTGACCGACGTGATGCTGGTCGCACCTTGCACAGGAAACACTCTGGCTAAATTAGCCAACGCAATTACGGATACACCGGCCTTGATGGCAGTTAAATCCCACCTGCGTAATCAACGTCCCGTAGTCATTGCGCTGGCCTCTAACGACGCACTCGCAGCAAATGCTAAAAACCTTGGCCTGCTTCTCAATGCCAAGAATATTTATTTTGTTCCCTTTGGCCAAGATGCACCAAATGGAAAAGCCACTTCCATACAGGCAAAATTCTCCGCTATTGCAGACACGATTGATGCAGCCTTGCAGGGAAAGCAAATGCAACCGCTTTTGCTGGGTGAAAAGGAGTGCTTGCAAGCATAAAGGTTTACACATGGCGAATCAAGGTAAACGGGCGCATAAACGAACATATGTGCCCGTTTTTATTTGATTTGTGCCCCAATATTGTGTATAATACAATCATTGTTCAGCAATCATTTTTTCTAAATATGAGGAGATTCATGGCGGCACGGAAACGAAAGAAAAGAATTTTGGCAGAAGAGGTCGCGGGCGTTGTTCTTGTCGCGCTTGCGGTCTTGTTGGCGTTGGGTATTTTCAGTTCTTCCGATGCCATTGTTTTGGATACATTTAAACAGATTTGCTGGGGCGTATTTGGCGCAGTTTCCTATATTCTGCCCATTGCAATGGTCGCCCTTGGCGTATATTTGCTTTTATTTGCCGATAAAAAGCGTCGGACTGTACAAATCGTATGTTATAGCATCATTGCAGTCTGTTTTATTTGTGTGGTACATCTGATTTTTGTCTCGAAAATTGCTTCTGCCAATTATGGTGAATTTATCACCCGGTCCTATGACTTGGGCCGCGTAATGCATGAAGGGGCCGGTGGATTGGGCGCCTTGTTCACATATCCATGCTTGGAACTGTTTGGGACGGTCGGTTCGTATATCTTTCTGATTGCGGCCGCTGTTATTTCTGCACTTATCGGTACCAACCTTTCCTTCCGCGAAGTAAAAAAGGATACGAGTGCCAAGCTTGAATCCATGCGCAAAGACCATGAACGCAGAAAAGAACTTCGTGTGCAACAGAAACGGGAACGCGCTTTACAGGAGGATGATATCTATAATGCGGATGATTATTATCTGCAGGAAGAACCAGTGCGTCCTTCCCGTCATCGCCGCACATCCGTGGCCGAAGAACAACCCAAATCGCATTTGAAAGTATTTACTATTGAACCAGAACCTGACCGCATTGCCGGCTCACGTGTGGCGGATAGTGAAGATGATATCGACTTCATTCCCGGCATGCCGCACGCCAGTCATCTTACCGCTCGCCACGCACCCTGGCAGGAGGAAGAAGAGCCGGTTGGTTTTGACGATTGTTTTACCGATGATGAAATGTTTGCCCCGCAAACCCAACAATCGGAAAGGGAAGAGGCGCCTGTGGTTGCTTCCCAGGCAGAACAAAGCGGCGCTTCTTTCGCCCTGCACACGGGGCCAGGCTCACAAAACGTGCAGCAACGCGCGCGTACGCAATCGACGGCAAGGCAGCAAGAAAACGCCGATATTCAACCGCCTGCACAAACGCACGGCGATGCTCCTTATGAAATCCCACCCATTAGCATGTTGCCGCGGCCCGCTAAATTCTCTGCCAAGGATGCGCGTCAAGCGCAGATGGATAGCCGGGCAAATGCCGTTCTGTTGGAACGTACGCTGCAGGAATTCAATGTAAACGCCAAGGTGGTGAACGTTTGCAGCGGTCCGACAGTCACCCGTTATGAGGTGCAGCCTGCACCCGGCGTGCGTGTCAACCGAATTACCAATCTTGCTGATGATATTGCGCTGGCACTTGCAGCGTCGGGCGTTCGTATCGAGGCGCCGATTCCGGGTAAAAACGCCATTGGCATCGAAGTGCCCAACCGTACGCGCACAACCGTTACCCTTCGTGAAATCCTGGAAGGAGAAGCCTATCAGAAGGGCAAGGAAAAAAGTAAGGTGACGATTGTTTTAGGCAAGGACATTGCCGGAAACGATATCGTAGTTGACTTGGCCAAAATGCCGCACCTGCTGATTGCAGGTACAACCGGCAGCGGAAAGAGCGTCTGCGTCAATACGTTGGTGATGAGCATGCTCTTCGAAGCAACGCCGGAAGAATTGCAGTTGATTATCGTGGACCCCAAAATGGTGGAATTTGGTGCATATAACGGCATCCCACATCTTCGCATCCCCGTTGTCACAGATGCGAAGAAGGCTGCCGGCGCGTTACAAAGCGCCGTTGGGGAAATGGTTAAACGTTACAATGCATTCGCTGAAAAAGGCGCCAAGGATATTGGCCGTTACAACGATATTATGCGCATGAATGAAGAACCAATCTTGCCCTATCTGGTGGTCATCATTGATGAGTTGGCGGATTTGATGATGGTTGCCGCCAAAGAGGTGGAGGATTATATTTGCCGTATTGCACAGATGGGTCGTGCAGCTGGAATTCATATGATTATTGCGACGCAGAGCCCGCGCGTGGACGTCATCACCGGCCTCATCAAGGCCAATTTCCCTTCGCGCATCGGTTTGACGGTGGGCAGCCAGACGGATTCTCGCGTCATTTTGGACCAGGGGGGCGCAGAGAAACTGACTGGCAATGGCGATATGTTGTTTTCGTCTGCTTCAACGCCCAAGCCCATTCGTATCCAGGGACCATTTGTTTCCGCCCCGGAAATTGACGCTATTACCGCTTTTATTAAGAAACAGTCGGGCCCGCCTTCTTATGATGAAGAGATGATGGAACAAATCAATCAAGCCGCTGAAGAAAAGGAAAAAGGGGCCTCCAATAAGCCCGATGCTGATGATGAAGAAACCAAGCTGCTGCGTCAAGCTATCGAAGTATTTTTGGATGCGGGGCAAGGCTCTACTTCCGCTTTGCAACGGCGGCTGCGCATCGGTTATGGCCGTGCAGCCCGCCTGCTGGATGAGATGGAAAACATGGGTATCATCGGTCCGCCAGATGGACCGCGGCCGCGCAAGTTGCTGATTACACGCATGGAATATGAACAGATGTTTAACGATACATCCGTTCCGGAAGAGATTTAAACCGAGAGGGCTGGAAAACTTTGGCATATAAAATAGGGATGATTTCACTCGGTTGCAGTAAGAATCGAGTAGATACGGAACAGATGCTCGCTGAGCTCAAGCAGGCGGGCTATACACTGACATTATTTGCGAACCAGGCCGATGTATTGATTATCAACACTTGTTCATTTATCGAGTCCGCTAAAATGGAATCCATCGAAACCATATTGGAGCAAGTTGCCCAGCGCCGGGAAGGGACTGCACAGAAAATCCTGGTCACGGGTTGTTTGCCCGAACGTTATCGGGATGAACTTGCGCAGGAACTGCCGGAAGTGGATGGCTTTATCGGGGTCAATCAGTATGGTGATATCGTATCCATCGTCCAGCGCATCCTAGCTGGCGAGCGTGTGATGGATTTTGGTATGCATCACCCTCAGCCACAGGCCGGACGTGTGTTGACTACGCCGCAGCATTATGCATATGTGCGCATCGCAGAAGGGTGCGATTTGCATTGCACGTATTGCGCGATTCCTTCTATTCGCGGCCCATACCGCAGCCGTTCTATGGAAGAAATTGAACACGAATGTAAACAACTTGTACAACAAGGTGTACAAGAGTTGATTCTGATTGCGCAGGATACGTCGTATTATGGAACAGACCTTTACGGTGAACCGCGGTTGCCACAATTACTTAAGCGTGTTGCCGAAAGCGGCGCCAAGTGGATTCGTGTCCTGTATTGCTATCCTGAACGTATCACGGATGATTTGCTGGAGACAATGGCTTCGGTTGATTCCATTGTTCCTTATCTGGATATGCCTTTGCAGCATGTGGATGACACCGTTTTGCGCGCCATGGGACGGCCTACCAGCGACGCGAAGATTCGCACGCTTCTACAGCGCATTTCCGTAATTGGTCAAGCCCACCATAAACCGTTCACTTTGCGCACAACGCTTATCGCCGGCTTCCCGGGTGAAACACAGGAACAACATCAACGTCTGCTCTCCTTTGTCAAAGAAGGCCATTTTGACCATCTGGGGGCTTTTGCCTATTCCCAGGAAGAAGGAACCAAAGCCGCACAGATGCAAGGGCAGTGGGATGAAGCGACAAAGGAGAAGCGTGCTTCGGCCATTATGCGCGCGCAGTCCAGCACTTCCAAAGCGCATAATCGCGCTTTTTTACACAAGGAAGTAGAAGTTTTGATTGAACAATGGGATGAAAAGGCGCATACTGCAATAGGACGGATGGCTTCACAGGCGCCGGAAGTAGATGGCGTTGTCATTCTACCGAATTGTTCACATCCATGTTTGCCTGGCACATGGCAAACATGTTTGATTCAACAGGCCAAACAATATGATTTGATAGGAGTACTTTGTCCATGACACTTGCCAGCAAGTTTACAATTGCGCGGATTGTGTTAGTACCGGTCTTTCTTTTGATTGCCGCACTCGGCTTTCCCGGTTGGAATATATGGGCGGCGGTTGTTTACATCGTGGCATCGTTAACAGATACCATCGATGGGCATATCGCCCGGCATTATAACCAGATTTCCGATTTTGGCAAATTGGTTGACCCCATCGCAGATAAATTATTGACCAGTGCCGCGATGTGCGTGCTGGTTGGCTGGGGGAAAATGCCCGGCTGGGTCGCTATGATTTTGATTACACGGGATGTTATCGTCAGCGCGTTTCGCATTCTTGCCGCCAACCGCGATGTTGTACTCGCTGCAAGGAACAGCGGGAAAATCAAAACCGTTTTGCAAATTATCGCTTACTGTGCGTATTTATTTGATGTGCAGCTTGCCGGGCATATTGTCATCGCCGCAGCCACCTTGGTCACGGTTTATAGTTTATATGATTATATTTATGCCAATCGTTCTGTTTTAATACGCGATACCATCGGGCCTTTCGTACGCTCGTTTCTCGGGCAGCTGTTGACGGCATACGCTATTTTCTGGCTGCTCTCCATCGGAGGGATGCATCCTGTTGTCGCCATGATTTTTATTGGCTGCGATAATATTGTCAGTGCCATCTGTGTGACCTCTTCGAGTAAACATCATCCCATTCCGCTGCGTATCAGCGCCATCTGTATGCGCATGTTGGAGATTGTACTGTTGGTGTATTCCTTTGTGTGGAAGCCGTTGGCGGGGATAGATATTCTTTATCTCGTGTTGTTGCTCGCAAGTGCCGGCGGCGTCGTTTGGCATTGTCTGGATGTTTGGAAACTTTCGCGTGTCCCCAAAACGGCACGCGTACAATAGGAGGCACATATCATACATGGTTGCAGAATTGATTTCCGTCGGAACGGAACTATTGATGGGGCAAATTTTAGATACCAACGCACAATATCTTTCCCGCCAGTTGTCGGATATGGGGATTCGCGTTCTGTATAAATCGACCATCGGAGATAATCCACAGCGCATGAAAGAAGCCTTTTCACAGGCCCTTTCCCGCAGCGACCTCGTGATTACCACGGGAGGCTTGGGACCCACCCCAGATGATATTACCAAAGAAATGTGGGCGGAAATGATGGGTCTACCACTCTATGAAGACGCTGCTTGTATGGAACGCCTGGAAGCCCGCTTTCAAACCTTTCACCCCGGCAAGCCCATGGCCTCTATCAACCGAAAACAGGCATTTATGCCGCAAGGTGCCATTGTCATGCCCAACCCCAACGGAACGGCTCCTGGTTGTATCATTGATAAGGACGGAAAAATCGTTGTCATTATGCCTGGCCCGCCATTTGAAATGAAACCCATGTTTGAAAACCATGCGAAACCATTTCTTTATAGCAAGTGCGACGATATGCTGGTTTCTCATTTTGTCCGTATCCTGGGCATGGGCGAAAGCGATGTCGCCGCAACACTGCAGGACTTGATTGATGGGCAAGCCAACCCGACCATTGCCACCTACATCAGCACAACAGATGTTCAAGTGCGCATCACCGCCAAATGTAAGCGAGGCGAAGACGCGCAGGCCATTCTGGAACCCATGGAAAAAGAAGTGCTGCGTCGCTTGGGCGATTATGTCTATGAAGTTGGCGAAGAAGCCTTGGAAGATGTGGTGGCCCGGATGTTGATAGAGCGCGGCGCCACCCTGAGCATTGCCGAAAGCTGCACGGGTGGTTGGCTGACGTCTGCACTTGTGGCATACAGCGGGGCCTCCCGGTTTTTGCAAGAAGGGCTTGTCACCTACAGCAACGCTGCCAAGTCACGGCATTTGCAGATTGATGCCTCTCTGATTGAAACACATGGCGCCGTCAGTTACGAAGTAGCGCAGGCCATGGCGGTTCATTCCAGAACGATTTCCGGCGCGGATTATGGTCTGTCCGTTACCGGCATTGCAGGGCCAACGGGCGGAACAGATGAAAAGCCGGTTGGCACGGTCTACATTGGTGTTGCGGATGAACATGGCGTACAGGTCGAACATTTTAAATTTTCTTCCGACCGTTCACGCAACCGTCAGCGCGCCGTTACCAATGCGCTGAATCTATTGCGTCTGCGCATCTTGGCAAATGATAAACTGCAGGGTATCCCCCAGAAATGAGGAATGAAATGGAAAAGAAACGAGCATTGGAAATGGCGCTGGGCCAAATCGAAAAACAATTTGGCAAAGGCGCAGTGATGAAATTGGGCGATACGACGGCAAATGTCGGCCTGTCCGTTATCCCAACTGGGTGCCTGGAATTGGACTGCGCACTGGGCGTGGGGGGATTCCCGCGCGGTCGCATTATCGAAATTTACGGTCCGGAATCCTCGGGTAAAACCACCATTGCTCTGCACACTGTTGCCCAGGCACAGAAAGCAGGCGGTACGGCAGCCTTTATCGATGCAGAACATGCCCTGGACCCTGTTTATGCCAAGGCTCTAGGCGTTGATATTGACGAACTATATGTTTCCCAGCCGGATACCGGGGAGCAGGCGCTGGATATCTGTGAAGCCCTGGTACGCAGCGGCGCAATTGATGTCATTGTTGTGGACTCCGTCGCTGCCCTGGTTCCCAAAGCGGAAATCGAAGGCGACATGGGGGATAGCCATGTGGGATTACAGGCACGCCTAATGAGCCAGGCGCTCCGCAAATTGGCCGGCGCGATTAGTAAGTCCAATACAGTCGTCATCTTTATTAACCAGCTTCGTCAGAAAATCGGTGTCATGTTTGGCAATCCGGAGACAACCGCCGGCGGCGTTGCCCTCAAGTTCTATGCCAGTATCCGCTTGGATATCCGCCGTGGGGAACAGCTGAAGCAGGGAACCGAAGTCGTTGGGAACCGTACCAAAATTAAAGTGGTGAAAAATAAAGTTTCGCCGCCGTTCCGCATTGCGGAATGCGATATGATTTATGGGGAAGGGATCTCGCGGGAAGGGTCATTGTTGGATATGGGCGTTGCCCGGGATATTATCCAAAAAAGCGGTTCCTGGTTCTCCTATAACGATGCACGTATCGGGCAAGGAAAAGAAAATGTTCGCCAATTTTTGAAGGATAATCCTGAAGTCGCGCAGGAAATTGAAGAAAAAATCCGTGCGACGATGGCTAAACCAGGGCCCGAAACTGAAAAATCAGAGCCGCAGGAATAATCCTGCGGCTTTTGCCTTTCACTTGAAAAGTTTCCATAAATCCGATACAATAACCTTATGGACTCATGCTTGTTTTTATCCATTTTGGTAGTGCACAGACCAAAAGGGGAACAAACGTGGTTTAGTATATATTGGAGGTGCATCCATTTTTGCCAATTTATATCTCTATTCCCATCGCGTTGGTAGCGCTTATGATAGGCATTTGGGGTGGTTATTCGTATCGCCGTCGTGTCGCGGAAGCGAAGACGGGGCAAGCGGAAGACGCCGTCCGTAAGATGATTGACGAAGCACAACGCCGGGCGGAAGCGCTGAAAAAAGAAACGTTGCTCGAAGCGAAGGAAGAAGTTCTCCAACTCCGCAACGATTTGGAACGTGAAACGCGTGAACGCCGCAATGAATTACAGCGCAGTGAACGCCGTTTAATTCAAAAAGAAGAAACATTAGACAAAAAACTGGACATCGCAGAACAAAAGGAACAAACGCTGGCAAATAAACAGCGGGAGTTGCAAAACAAGTATGACGAGGTGGAGACACTTCGCCAGAAACACCTGGACGAGTTGGAACAAATCTCGGGCATGAGTAAAGAAGAAGCCAAGAATGTTTTAATTCAGTCCATCGAAAAGGATGCTCGTCATGATGCCGCGCTTCTCGTACGCAGCATCGAGCAGGAAGCCAAGGAAGAAGGCGAAAAACGTGCCCGCAACATTATCGGTCTGGCGATTCAACGCTGTGCTGCCGACCATGTAGCGGAAACGACCGTATCGGTTGTCCATCTTCCCAGTGATGACATGAAAGGCCGTATCATCGGTCGTGAAGGCCGGAATATCCGTGCGTTGGAAACAGCTACAGGTATCGACCTCATTATTGACGATACGCCGGAGGCTGTTATTCTATCTGGTTTTGACCCTGTCCGCCGTGAAGTTGCACGCATTGCTTTGGAGCGTCTGATTACCGATGGCCGTATCCATCCGGCTCGCATTGAAGAAATGGTGGAAAAGGCGCGCAAAGAAGTTGACCAACAAATCCGTGAAGCTGGGGAACAGGCGCTGTTTGAAGTAGGAATTCATGGTGTGCATCCGGAGATTCTTCGCCTGCTGGGGCGGTTGAAATATCGGACCAGCTATGGGCAAAACGTTTTGCGCCATTCCATCGAAGTCTCTCTGATTGCCGGCCTGATGGCTGCAGAGCTGGGTTGCGATGTGGCGCTGGCCAAACGCGGCGGCCTTTTGCATGACCTTGGTAAAGCGGCCGACCATGAAATCGACGGCCCCCACGTCCAAATCGGCGTGGACTTGGCAAAGAAATATCACGAAAACAGCGAAGTGTTGCATTGTATCGCTGCCCATCACAACGATGTGGAACCCACTACGATGGAGGCCGTACTTGTGCAAGCGGCTGATGCCATCAGTGCGGCCCGTCCGGGTGCGCGGCGTGAATCGCTGGAAAACTACATCAAACGTCTGGATAAACTTGAAGAGATTGCCAATTCCTTTGAAGGTGTGGAGCGTTGTTACGCCATTCAGGCTGGCCGTGAAATTCGTATTATGGTCAAACCTGAAGATGTCACGGATGATGGCATGACGCTCATCGCCCGTGAAATCTCGCAAAAGATTGAGCAGGAGCTGGATTATCCAGGACAAATCAAAGTCAACGTTATTCGTGAAACACGCGCGGTTGACTATGCGAAGTAAATCAAATTTGCCGAACACAGGGCCCGCCAAACGGCGGGCTTTGTTCCGCCATTAGGAGGGAAGTCCCCATGTTTTTATACCCTGTCGCTGATACCCATACGGATTTTTTATCCACTTCACGCGATACCAAGACTCCGTTGGATTGTTCTATTGACCAACAGGGGCAATTGAGCCTGCCCGCCCTTCAACAGGGCGGTGTTCGCTATCAAATGTTTGCTGCGTTCATTGACCAGGGGCTTCCGATTGCGCCTTCTGTCCGTTGCTTGCAGTTAATTGATGACTATTATCGCATGTTGGATTTATGGGGTGGTGTGGCAGCGCCTTTGACGCGCGGTCAAATCGATTCTCCCACATCATCCGATAAGATTGGCACCATTTTATCCATTGAGGGCGGGGAAGCTTGCGAAGGGCATTTAGAGCTTTTGCATATCTATCATCGTCTCGGTGTGCGTGCCATGGCGCTTTTGTGGAATTACGAAAATGAAATTGGATACCCTGCAAAGCTCACGCAATATGCTGACCAAGGGCTGAAACCGTTCGGCCGTGCCTGTGTCAAAGAAATGAACCGTATTGGTATGGCGGTTGACGTTTCGCATCTAAATGAGAAGGGATTCTGGGATGCTTATGACCTTGCTGAAAAACCGCTGTTTGCTTCCCATAGCGATGCAAAAGCACTCTGTGCACATCCGCGCAATCTGACAGATGAACAAATACGTGCCATTATTCGTCAGCAGGGTTATATTGGCTTGAACTTCTTTACCCCGTTTTTGGTTGAACAGGGCCCAAGCACATTGGATAATCTAGTTCGCCACGCGCTGTATATCCTGGACTTGGGCGGAGAAGATGTGCTAGGCTTTGGTTCAGACTTTGATGGAATTGATGATATGCCTGAGGAGATACATGGTGCACAGGATTTCCAGCTCATTGTACAGGCGCTGGAGAAGGCGGGCGTCGACCAATCTACCATGAAAAAAATCACGCACGGCAACTTCCTTCGCTATATCAAATCATTTTTGGATTAAACGATATCTCCGCACAGGACAGGAAAGCATCCTTTTTAGGTTGCTTTCTTTTAGACAATAAAAAAACGCCGCATTCTATTTGCGGCGTTTTTTGTGGCAGGGGTAGAAGGATTTGAACCCTCACAGAAGGTTTTGGAGACCTTAGTGCTGCCGTTACACTATACCCCTTTGCCATGCAAACTGCGAATGTTATGTTAGCATGAAATGCGGTAGAAGTCAATCCGCGATTTTTCCTTTTCCCGCTGCTTGCCTGCATCCAAAGGAACATGTATAATTGCAATGACATCTTCATGTAGGAGATGTGTCGGGAAAGGAGCCTTGTCATGGCGAAACGGATTGGTTTTATCGGTGCTGGCAATATGGCGACCGCCATTTACAGCGGGATTCTATCTCACCATCTTTCTGATGCGAATGATATTTTTGTGTCTGCTTTGCATTGGGATACCCTGCAGGAAAAGGCAAGAAAGTTTGGCTTTACCGCTGTCAAAAACAATGAAGAAGTCATCCATAACAGTGACCTGGTCTTTCTCGCTGTTAAACCACAATATCTGGCGGGGGTTTTAGAACCGTTACAGCCGCTGATTCGTCGTGAACAGGCGTTTATCTCCATCGTTGCAGGATGGACGAACGATAAATTAAAACAGGCCCTGGGCAGCAATGGGCGCGTCTTGCGCGTTATGCCCAATACGCCCCTACTGGTTGGGCAAGGAATGTCCTGTTTATGTACGGAACACGATTTAACCTGCGAAGAATTTACGTATGTCCAAAACGTATTTGAGGCTTTAGGGCAGGTCGTGATGCTGGAAGAAAAACTGATTGCGGCGTTTTCCGGACTCGCAGGGTCCGGCCCTGCGTATGTCTATATGTTTATCGAAGCCATGGCTGATGCCGGCGTGAAGTTGGGACTGCCGCGTGCCCTGTCTTATCAGCTGGCAGCACAAACCTGTTTAGGCAGTGCAGAAATGGTCTTAAAAACCGGAGAACACCCCGGCGCCTTAAAGGATGCCGTCTGCTCACCGGCAGGTACCACCATCGAGGCTGTTTTCGCTTTGGAACAGGGCGGGTTCCGCGGCACAGTTATTGATGCGATTGACCGGTGCACCAAACGCTTTGAACAGCTTTGATAAACCATCATTTATAATGATGCTATGTTTATGCACCATTGTATATATTCATAAGATAAGGGGAAAAATGGATTGAAGGAAGTCATACTATATTGTGACGGCGCCTGCAGCGGGAACCCCGGCCCGGGCGGCTGGGGTGCCATTTTGTTTTATCAGGGAAGTGAGAAAGAATTAGCGGGCTTTGCTCCGGAAACGACCAACAACCGGATGGAATTACTGGCTTGTATCGAGGGCCTGCGTGCTCTTAAACAGCCCTGCAAAGTAGACGTGTATAGCGATAGCGCGTACTTGTGCAATGCTTTTAATCAGGGTTGGCTGGCCAATTGGCAGCGCAATCAATGGCGCAAATCAGATAAAAAGCCCGTAGAAAACATAGAACTTTGGAAGGCGCTTTTGAATCAGACTGCTCAGCATGATGTGACGTTTCATAAGGTCAAAGGCCATGCCGACAATCCGCATAATAATCGGGCAGATGCCTTGGCTACAGCACAGATTCAGCTCGCCAAACAAGCAAAATAAACGGAAGAAAGGACGGGAAGTCCTTTTCTTTACGATTTAATACTATGCGCAAAAGACAAGTTTTACGAATAGTATTGACGAAAATAAAGGATTTTGCTTATAATGTCTGCAACAGGCCCTTCGCCGAATTGCTTTCTTAGGAGGTTTTTTATTCATGCCGGACCCCTCTACATATCACGCACGCATTCTTCGTTTGCGCACAGAACGGCTGCGAGAGCTTTCTAAAGAACTACCCGATAGCTGCACCGATTTTTTTCGCGGTATCGAACCGACCACCAGCATCTTAACCCGCTTGAACTACGCATATGACTTGCGCTTGTTTTTTCAATATATGGCTGCGCATGAACCTGCTTATCACGATAAGGCACCTCGCAGCTGGACAGATGCGGACCTCGCCACTATCCGCCAAATTATGTTGGAACGATTTCTGGAATTCCTGAATTATTATCAGGCGGAAGACGGCCGTGAATTTGAAAATGGGAACTCCGGTAAGGCGCGTAAAATCTCTACGCTAAAATCGTTTTTTAAATATTTGTATCGCAAAGAACGCATTCCTGCTAATATTGCTGAACGTGTAGAAATGCCCAAGGTACATGAACATCCCATCATTCGTTTGGAACCCGATGAAGTCGTGAAAATGCTGGATGCTGTAGATTCTGGCAACGTGCTCACACAAACGCAAAAACGTTATCACAAATACACGCGCACGCGTGATATTGCCATTTTCACCGTGCTTCTTGGCACAGGCATCCGCATCTCTGAATTGGTAGGCCTGGATATAAATCATCTTGATTTTTCCGCCGATAGCTTTGTCGTCACGCGCAAAGGCGGTGCGCGTGTCATTCTTTATTTTGGCCAGGAGGTCGAGCAGGCACTGCTCAATTATCTGGAAGAACGCGAGAAAATACAAGCGGCGCCCGGCCACGAACAGGCGCTGTTTCTCTCCCTGCAACACAAACGAATCAGCCAGCGTGCTATCCAGCAACTTGTGAAAAAATACGCATCCGTTATCACGCCGCTGAAAAAAATATCACCGCATAAATTTCGTTCTACCTTCGGTACTATGCTCAATTATGAAACCGGCGATATCTACCTGGTTGCCGATGTCCTCGGCAATAAAGACGTTAATACCACGCGCCGGCACTATGCCGCCATGAGCGATGATAAGCGCCGTCAAGCCGCTGGAAAAGTTAAACTCCGTGAGGACTAATCAATTTATATTTTTGGGCCCTGGCACATATTGGCCGTTTTCATCCAGCCCTTCAATATGGTCAATCACAATTTCCGCATAATCATCCTTTGGCATCTGCAAGCACTCAAAGCAGTTGATGCAAATGCGGTCATATAGTTCGCAGCGGTCACATGCGCCGCAATCATCGCACTCTGGTTTATCTTCAAATAAAAGGCATTTTTTCGCCATGGTCCGTCATCCCTTCCCTTTCTCTTTGCGTATTATAACACGTGCAAAATCCCCCTTGCAAGAACGCATGTTCGTATGCTATGATGAAACCAATTGAATGACAGCAGGAGGAATGCGCCATGGCGTTAAGCGTCAAACAACAACGGGTATTGGATTTTATCCGGCAATACAACCAGTCGCATGGTTATCCCCCTTCCGTACGGGAAATTTGCGATGCGCTGGCGATGAAATCCACCTCTACGGCGCATGGCTATCTGGAACGTCTGGAAAAACGCGGTTTTATCCGCCGTGACCCTTCTCGGCCACGGGCGATTGAGTTGGTCGGCGAAGCAGATAAGCGACGCGAAGTGATGAATCTGCCAGTCGTAGGCCGCGTAGCCGCAGGCGAACCTATTTTTGCCCAGGAACATATTGAAGAATATTTGGCTTTGCCGGCTGATTTTTTCCATTGCCGTGAAAATGAATCCTTTATCTTACAGATTCAGGGCGAATCCATGATTAACGCCGGCATCCTCAATGGCGACCATATTGTCGTACAAAAAACATCCATCGCCAACAACGGCGAAATTGTCGTCGCTATGATTGGGGAAGATGCTACCTGTAAACGCTTTTATAAAGAAAAAAATCGTTTCCGTCTACAGCCAGAAAATGACCAGATGGAACCGATTTACACCGAACAAGTTGAAATTTTGGGCAAAGTTATCGGCCTTTTGCGGCAGTATTGACCGTCGCGTGGCTAGACTCGTTTTGTTCACATATTTTAAAAAAGAGGGATGCTCGACCGTGCATCCCTCTTTTTTATTTTCTGCTTTTCAGTACAGCATCAATCGCATATAAACATCCAAGCCGTCCATGTTCATACGTCAAGCCGCCTTGCATGTAGGCCGTGTAAGGTTCACAAATCGGGCCATCGGCAGAAAGCTCAATCGATGACCCTTGCACAAACGCACCCGCGGCCATGATAACCTCGTGTGTGTAACCCGGCATTGCCCACGGTTCCGGCGTTGCCATCGCATCCACGGGTGCTGCATGCTGAATTGCCCTGCAAAAAGCGCAGAGCGGTTCCTTGGCGCCAAAGCGAATGCATTGAATTATATCCGTACGTTTCTTCATTGGCGCCGGATTTACCGCATACCCCAGTATCGTAAACGCCTGGGAAAACAACAACGCCGTACGCACCGCGGCGCGTACCACGCTCGGCGCCAAAAAAAGTCCTTGAAAAAACGGCCGATAGCTCGCCTCGTAGGAACCACATGCACGTCCAATGCCCGGCGCTGTCAATGCCGCTTCCACCTGTTCAATCGCCTCGGTTGTACCGGCCAAATACCCTCCAGTAGGCGCCAATCCACCACCCGGATTTTTGATTAAACTACCCGCCATACAGTCGACGCCCACTTCGCAGGGTTCAATAATTTGTGTGAATTCTCCGTAGCAGTTGTCGACAAATACCATACAATTCGGTTTTGCATCATGGATTGCTTGTGCCGCTTTGCCAATTTCCTCTACCGTCAGCGCTCGCCGCCAGGCATACCCGGCAGAACGCTGCATCCCCACTACATGGATTTCTGGATGTGTTTCCAGCATATGCAGAATGGCCGGGATATCCAATCCCCCTTCTTCATTGAGTTCAACCTGATAATAGCCTACTCCGCGTTCCTGTAAGGAACCGCTGGCTGGTTCGATACCAATTACCTGTTCCAACGTATCATATGGTTTTCCCGTGGCATATAAGAGCGCCTGCCCACTTTTTAACAACCCTTGCAGCCCAATTGCCAGCGCATGCGTGCCAGACACAATTTGCGGACGCACCAATGCATCTTGCGCCCCCATCGTTTTAGCAAATAATGCTTCCAGTGCGTCCCGCCCAATATCGCTGTATCCGTATCCAGAAGAACATTGGAAATGCCCTGCTTGAATCCGGCAATCGGCAAATGCTTTTAACACCTTTGCCTGGTTGTATTCCGCAATCCGGTCCACTTCTTCAAACATAGGATGTACAGCCCGTTCTGCCTGCTGCAACAAAACCTCTGCCTGTGCGGATAGTCCCAATAAAGATGCAAGTTCCATCTTCAAAAAACCCCTTTTCCCCCATCCAAAGTCCATTGAAATCAAAAAATATCTTAAGCCTGCTGCCGATAAACCGACGCCGTCGGCATCACCGCCGCAATCGCATGCTTATAAAGCATGCTTTGCTTTCCATCCATCCCATCCAATACTACGGTAAAACTGTCGAATCCGCGCACCATTCCCTGAATTTCCATGCCGTCCATCAGCCGAACCTGCACAGGTGTCCGTTCCCGGCGAGCCGAATTCAAGAAAACATCCTGTAAAACAAAGGGCCGGTTGTGATTCATGCTTGTTCCTCCTCATATCTGTCAATTATGTTCTGCGCTGCCTGCCATAACAACGCTGGTGTCTGGTATAGTTGCGGCTGTAGCCACTGGATACGCAAATCTCGTAAAAACCATGTCATCTGCCGTTTTGCAAAACGGTGTGTTTCCCGTTTAATTGCCTCAATTGCCTGTTCCAACGTCCATTCACCTGCAAAGTAGGCAAATAGTTGACGGTATCCCAATCCCATCATGGACGGATGGTCACGTGGAACGCCCTTGGCCCATACCAGGCGCGCTTCTTCTACCAATCCATCCGCTATCATTGCATCCACACGCTTGTCAATACGTTCATTGAGTACATGACGCTCCCATTGTAAACCGATTGCACAGATTTGGTTTTCAGTATAAGCATTGCGTTGAAAGCCCTCATTTTGCTCGCTAAAAGGCTTCCCTGTCAACTGATATACCTCCAGCGCGCGAATCACACGCTTTACATCATTGGGATGTAGCCTGGCCGCTGTCGCAGCATCCACTGCTTGCAGTCGTTGAAACAATGCCTCTTTCCCATGATTATCTGCAAACGTCTGTAGAGCAAGGCGAACAGCTGGGTCCCCCTTGGTCTCGCTGAATTGCAGCAGTCCCGTCAGCGCATTAAAATACAACCCCGTCCCTCCACAAACAATAGGCATATGTTCGCGGAAACGAATTTCTTCCATTGCTTTGAGAGCCAGTGTCCGATATGCCGAAACTGAAAACGCTTCCCCTACCGATGCGACATCCAGCAGATGATGCGGTACCCCCTGCTGCTCCGCCTGAGTCGGTTTGGCGGAACCGATGTTTAGTTCTCGGTATATCTGCATCGAATCTGCGTTGATAATCTCACCGTTATAGGTCTTTGCCAAGGCCACTGCCAAGGCACTCTTTCCTGAGGCCGTTGGTCCCACGATATAGATTGCATTTTGCTTTTTGCTAGACAATCCGTTTGAATCCTTTCTCCAGGTCATGCTTGGTCATGCAAAGCGCAATCGGCCGGCCATGCGGGCAGGTCAGCTGTGCATTTCCCTTCAGCTTTTCAATCAATGCCTGCAACTCCGGCATGGAAAGTGCATCTCCGGCTTTGATACTGTGCCTGCAAGCCGAACGAATCAACCGTTGCTTACGCAATTCCGCTGTGTTCAACTTCGCTCCCTTATCCTGCTGGTCAAGTACATCATGAAACACCTGACGGATTCCACATTGCTGCAAAACCGCAGGAATCGCCCTGACTGCCACTGTATTAGTGCCAAACGCCTCCGTTTCAAATCCCATGGCGTGGAAAATAGGCTCCATTTCCTGATATTGTTGCATTTGCGCAAAAGTCAACTCAACCATTTCTGTCATTAACAATTGTTGACTCTGCACTTCACCCTGTTCCGCTTGCTGCATATAGGCGTCGAAGTTCAATCGTTCATGAGCGGCATGCTGGTCAATAATATAAAAATTCTCTTCGCTCTGTACCAGCACATAGGTTTCAAATAATTGCGCCAATACGCGCGGTTGGCCGATAAAATCATTACGTTCAGCCTGGAAGGTCAATTGTTCGGCCGGCTTTGCCTCTTCCTTGGAACTAGTATTACCAAGTTCTGGCAAGTCCATACCCCAACCTTCACGTAAAACCTGCGGGGTAATCGTGTGGTCAATGGCCGGCATCTGCGCCCGATACGCGTCCAGACTCTCCTGCAAAGCAGAAAACGATACCCCTCCGCTTTTTTCTTGTACGCTGGATAGCAGTTCTCCACCATCATCTTCCATAGGGGACGGTGAACCTGGCTGTGTAACGTCTGTCATCGTTTGTTGTTCCGCCAATGTTTGAGCCGCAGGCCTAGCCGAACTTGGATGATAAAATGCGTCTAAGGACGTATAGACCGCCCTTTCCAGCATCTCACACAACGATGTTTCCTGAACAAAACGCACCTGCAGCTTCTGTGGATGGACATTGACATCCACCGCCGCGTGTGGCAACTGCATTGCAATCACAAAAAATGGAAACCGGCCTATCATCAGTTGTTGTCGATATCCATGCTGAACCGCATTGGCCAGCGCTGTGTTTCGAATCGGGCGCCCATTGACAATTAAGGTCTGCATACTGCGGTTTTGCCTGGAAATCTCCGGAAAACCGACATAGCCGCCAAATTGTACCGCTTGCTCAGGCTGTGGCAGAATGGGAATCAACTGCCGGCTGATTTGGGTCCCGTAAACAGCTTGAATCGCATCTCGAAGGTCTGTTCCAGGGCTTTGTAAAACCAGTTTTCCATTATTAAAAAAGCGAATGGCGATATGCGGATTGGATAATATCACACGTTGCACCACATCGCTGATTTGTGCTGTCTCTGCTTGTGTGCTTTTTGCAAATTTTAACCGTGCCGGTGTGTTGTAAAACAGATGGTCCACTGTCACGCTCGTGCCTTCAGGCCCCCCGCATTCACTCTGCGCCTTTATCTCGCCGCCGTGAATCATGATTCGGCTGCCAATCTGTGCATTTTTCTGCCGGGACACCATCTCCACCTGTGCCACGGCAGCAATGCTGCTCAACGCCTCCCCGCGGAATCCAAGCGTCTCAACCGCCATCAACGAATCTCCGCTTCGAATCTTTCCCGTTGCATGCCGCATAAACGCCAGCGGCATGTCCTCTGGATGAATGCCGCCTCCATTATCGGTTACACGCATCCGCTCCATTCCGCCGCGCTCAATCTCAATCGTCAGGGCCGTGGCGCCTGCGTCAATGGCGTTTTCGCATAATTCCTTGATGACGCTGCTCGGCCGCTCGACAACTTCACCCGCCGCAATCCGGTTGGCAGTAGCTGCATCCAGCTGTTGAATCCTCATTGCAGTTTCACCGCTTTCTGTTGCAGCTCGTTGAGCTGGTTCAGTGCTTCCAGCGGCGTCAGGCTTGCAATATCCACCGCACGAAGCGCTTCCAACACTTCGTCTTTTTTCATTTCTTCGACGTTAAATAGCGTCAGCTGTTCCGTATCTGTAATAATCTCGGGCACCTTTCCCAAAATGTGTCCGTCTACATCGAGCTTGCGCAGTTCCTGCAAAATCTCCTTTGCCCGCGTTAAAACGCTTTGCGGCACACCGGCCAGCTTTGCCACTTGGATACCAAAGCTTTTGTCCGTTCCGCCCCGCACGATGCGATGCAAAAATAAAATATCATCGCCCACCTCTTTGGCCAGTACGCAATAGTTTTTTACCCCTTGCATATGCCCTTCCAGCTCAGCTAATTCGTGGTAATGCGTGGCAAACAGCGCTTTAGCCCCCAGCGATTGCTGGTTGCAGATATATTCAGCCGCCGCCCAAGCGATTGACAGCCCGTCAAACGTGCTGGTACCACGGCCTATTTCATCCAGGATTATCAGGCTCTGCGCTGTTGCATTATGCAAAATATTGGCCAGTTCCACCATTTCCACCATAAACGTGCTGCGCCCGGAAGCCAAATCATCCGACGCACCTACACGCGTAAATATCCGGTCAATCACGCAGATATTGGCCGTTTTAGCCGGTACAAAGGAACCAATATGCGCCATTAGCGCAATCATAGCCACCTGCCGCATATAGGTGGATTTACCCGACATATTCGGGCCTGTAATAATCAGAAAACGATTTTCTTCGCTATCCAAAATCGCATTGTTGGGCACAAACCCCTGCACCGTCTTTTCAACGACCGGATGCCGGCCTTCCTCAATCTGCAAAATCCCCTGCTGGTTGATTTGCGGCCGCACATATTGGTTTTCATACGCAGCCACTGCCAGGGACTGTACTGCGTCAATCTGTGCCAGCGCCCGCGAAATGCCTTGCAGGGCATCCATGTGCGCAGCAATCGCCTCTCGCAGCGTCACAAACAGCTGGTATTCCAGCCGCATGCATTTCTCCTCTGCTCCTAAAATTGTCTCTTCCAATTCCTTAAGTTCTTCAGTAATATAGCGTTCTGCATTGGCCAGCGTCTGTTTGCGCACATAGCGATACGGTACCTGGTCAATCTGGCTCTTTGTCACTTCCAAAAAGTAACCAAACACCTTGTTATAACCAATTTTAAGGTTTCGGATGCCGGTTGCTTCCCGTTCGCGTGCCTCCAAATCCGCCAGCCAGGACCGTCCTTGTGTATAGGCATTGCGCAGTTTATCCACTTCTTCATCGTATCCATCCCGGATGATTCCGCCATCGCGTACTCCGGAAGGCGGGTCATCCACAATTGCCTTCTCAATTCGCTCTGCCAGCGTATCCAACGGTTGCAATTCCACCAGAATCGATTGCATCAGCGTGCAGGAAAATCCAGACAACACCTCTCGTACCTGTGGAACCGCCCGTAACGTTCGTCCTATCGCCTGTGCATCCCGCGCATTGAGCGTTCCGTACGATATCTTCCCGCATAACCGTTCCAAATCATAAACCGTATGCAGGATTTCCCGCAGCGATTCACGGCATCCGTAATCCTGCACCAAAGCATCTACCGCATCCAGTCGAGCTTCTATCTTCTCCCGTTGCTGTAATGGTTGTTCAATCCATTTGCGTAAAAGCCGTGTCCCCTGGGCACTTTTGGTATGGTCCAACACCCACAACAGCGTTCCGCGCTTGCCGCTGCCCATCATGGGCTGCGTCAGTTCCAGATTGCGCTTTGTGTGCGCGTCTAACTCCATGGATTCGCCGCCCTTGGCACGCTGCAAGTGGTTGATATGCGTCAACTGCACTTTCTGTGTCTGGTTGAGATAGAAGACCAAGGCGCCAGCAGCCGCTACACACACGTCCGTTTCCTTTAGCCCAAATCCACCCAGCGTCTGTACATGAAATTGCTCATAAAGCGCCTTAGCCGCCGTCTCCTGGGCAAATGTCCACGCGCCAACCGGTGTTACCAGGCGGTTACACGCCCCAAACACCGTTGTTCCCAGCAGATAGGTGCTGTCGTCCGTGATGATTTCCGCCGGGTCAATTCGCGCAATCTGCGCCTGCAAGGCGGCGCACATGTCATCGGTTGTTATCTCATCGGTAAAGAATTCGCCTGTTGATACATCGCACCAGGCCATTCCCAAACGTTCTCCCTGTGCATAGAGCGAAAGGATGAACGTATTGCGTTCCCGGTCAATCATGGAGTCTTCAATCACCGTACCTGGCGTGATAACCCGTACTACATCACGTTCCACCAGCCCCTTGCTCAAGGCAGGGTCGGTCAGCTGTTCGCAGATGGCGACCTTATATCCCTTTTCAATTAATTTTTTGATATAACCATCTACACTATGATAAGGCACACCACACATCGGCGCCCGTTCTTCCAGCCCGCAATCGCGTCCAGTCAATACAATTTCCAGTTCACGCGAAGCTGTAATCGCATCGTCGAAAAACATCTCGTAAAAATCGCCGAGCCGGTACAGCAATATGCAATCCTTGTAGGCCTCCTTCGTCAGCAGATACTGCTGCAACATGGGCGTCAATTTTCCTGCTTTGGCCATCGAAACCTCCTACAATTAACCTATCCGTTCTGCAAAAACCGAATTGGCATTGGCCCGCACGATACGTACTGGCACCATCTGCCCAATCAATGATAAATCTCCATTCAGGTTGACGGTCCGTCCCCGTTCATCTTTACCTGTCAGTTGCTTGTCGCTGCGGCGGCTAGTGTGTTCAATCAACACCATTTCTTCGCGCCCCACCAGGCTCTTGTGCACATCCATAGTAATCTCCCGCTGCACAGCAATCAGTTCCGCCAATCGCCTTTGTTTTTCCTCCGCACTCAACGCGCCTTCCATCCTTGCCGCTGGCGTCCCTTTACGCGGTGAAAAAGCGAACATAAACGCTGTGTCAAACCGTACCTGGCGTACCAAATCCAGCGTCTGTTGAAAATCTGCTTCCGTTTCCGAAGGAAAGCCCACAATAAAATCCGTTGTGATTCCACATTCTGGCATCCGATAACGAATCCGTTCAATCAGATGTAGATAATGCTCGCGCGTATATTTGCGGTTCATTGCCTTCAATACAGCATTGCTTCCGCTTTGCACAGGCAGGTGAATCTGCTTGCATACCGACTTACAATCCGCAATCGTATCAATTAGTTCCTCTGTTAAGTCCTTGGGATGCGATGTCATGAAACGAATGCGCGGCATTCCTGTTTGGTCCAGCCGGCGCAGCAGTTCTGCGAACGAAGCGTCCCCTGTGTCCTTGCCATAGCTGTTAACGTTCTGCCCAAGCAGCGTAACCTCTTGATAGCCTTGCGCCACCAGTTCTTCCACCTCTTGCACGATATACGTCATAGGCCTGGATTTCTCCCTGCCCCGTACATAGGGCACAATACAATAGCTGCAAAAATTATTGCAGCCGTGGATAATGTTCACAAACGCCGATGGTTTGCTGTTGTGAAAAACGGGCAGCGCAAATTCCTCCTGCGCGTCACCCACCTGTCCCTTGCGCACGCGCATGCCTCTACGCGCCTGTTCCAGCAACGGTTTCAACTCATGAAGTGAATTGGTGCCGAATACGATATCCACAAATGGAAACCGTTTCTTCACTTCCTGATTAGCTCCTTCCTGCGCCATCATACATCCAAATACCCCAATAATCGTCTGCGGGTCTTCTTGCTTACGCGTGCGCGAAGCGCCAATCGCCCCCCAAGCCTTTCGTTCCGCTAAATCGCGAATGCAACATGTGTTGAATAAAATTACATGCGCATCCTCCATCGTCTGTGTCGCCTGCATTCCCAAGGATTGCAGAATCCCGGCCGCAGTCTCGCTTTCCCGCACATTCATTTGGCAGCCAAAGGTATGAATATAATATTTTTTTCCTTCTAACGTAATCAAAATGGGTCCTCCCCAGCGGATGTTTCGCAATAAGTTATTATAACAGTTTTCGTGCTTATCCGCCAGATTTTCCCCCGCGTTAAACCAAAAAGAAGGCGAATTTAATTCGCCTTCTTTGGTGCGGATATCTCCACCTATTCATCTTTTGCAATAAAAGCGATTCCAACACATCCTGGCCCTGTATGCGTTCCTATTACGACACCAATCTCGCATGTGCCCCATTCCGTCAACCCCAACCCCTGTTGCACCGTTTGGGTAAATTGTGCTGCATGTTCCGGACATTGCGCCGCGCCAATGATAGGTCGATACGTTAAATCAATGCCGTGTTTTTGTACAATCTCCACGATTTTCTGGTAAGCTGATGCATTGCCTCGTACCTTGCCCGCCATATGAATCTCGCCGTCATGCACGCCCAGCACCGGCTTAATTTTCAACAGACCACCCACAATTGCAATCGTTGAAGGAAGACGTCCGCCTTTCTGTAAATATTTCAACGTGTCTACCGCCGCAAAAATATACAACCTTTTTTTCAACGCTTCAAGCTGCTGTGCAGTTTCCTTGGCCGACATACCCTGCGCACGCAATCGTACAGCCTCTTCAATCAGTAACATGGAACCGAAGGAACCCGAGCCTGTATCTACCAAAAAAATGTTCTTACGTTCCAGCGTCTGCTTGGCAATGTGAGCAGATTGATAGGTTCCGCTCAGCTTCTCAGAGATGAAAATGCCCAAAATATCATCTGTTTCATCCACATTCCCAAATGCTTCTAAAAAAGCCTGTACGGACGCCTGGCTGGTTTTCGGCAGTTCTTCACATGTTGCCAACTTTTCAAAAAAAGCGGCTGGCGTCAGGTCAATTCCGTCTTTATATTCCTGTTGCCCAAATCGTACGGTCAACGGTACAATACCAATTCCCATCTCTTTGGCGCGCTCAGCGGGAATATCCGCCGTACTATCAATAAAAATGGAAAATGACATGATTAAAACTCCTGTTCCGCTTCATCAAATGCCTGAGTCGGTTCCGCTTCCTCACGCAGGGGATTTACCTGCCCCGTATTTCTTTCCAGTTGATGAAAATGCTGTGCCAAAATATCCAATGTTGCAATCAGCGTATCCAGTTGACGTACATCCAGGCTGTCCATCACCGCCGTCACCATCCGTTTGTGAAACAACTTATGGTAATAATTTGCATCCTGTGCCATCGCTGTCGGCATCAGCCATACCACACGCCGGTCTTCCTCTCCTTTTTCGCGGCGCAGATATCCCTTCCCCTCCAGGGTTTTTACAGATGTGGTCAGCGTTCCGGTTGTAACCCCCGTCCGACGTGCAATTTCCCCCATCGTATTTTGGTTATCCGCCATAGCCGCAAAGACCGTTTCCAAGATATGAAATTCATTCACCGAAAGACGACCATCGTGATAAGCACTCAGTGTTTTTTCTTCCCATCGTAGAATGGTATTGAAATTTTCGACCAAAAATCGATTGATGGCCTCTCCTTTTCCCTCCATCGTTGGTGTCCTCCGCACAATAATTTGATATTCAAACTATATGGCTTTATACGCCCCTTTCGATTTCCTGTCAATCTTTCATTTCATTGGCAATTTCTACTTGCATACATATTTCCTTGAAAATCAAAATTATCTGTATTCTTTTTGATTAAGCAGGTATCTGGCCTAACAAACAATCCGCCATCCATGTAGGTACCTGATTGCCATTTCCTTTATACTATCTCTTCACATACTCACATCCCTTGTAAAATCCAACTTATGCTGGGAATGTAAATGCCAAAGGACTGATGAGAATATAGACCATACAGGTCCTATTTTTAAATCTCTTCGCTATAGTAAATGTTCAGTATTATAAAGGCTTGGGAATCCGGATAAACAATCATCGCAAGACGGTTTTAAAGCAAAGAAACACGCCAATTGTGATTTAAAAACTCAAAGCAGTATTTTCATCGCTTTATCTCTTGTGAAAAAGCAAAAAGGCAGAGTGGAATTATAGGACTTGAGGAAAACAACCACAATCGATATATTACTTAAAGCATTATAATAAACTCAAGGAGGCAATAAACTATGAGTATACAATCTTTTATTCAAGCGGCACAGCTATTATATGAAAACAATTATTTTGATGAGGGGCTTTGCTTAGTCTGTTGCGCTATAGATGCTAGTGCAGCCCAAAATCATCCTCAATTATCAGTTGGAGATAGATACAAACAATTTATTTCACGACATTTTCGCACAATAAGCAAATTTGGATTTCCGGGTATTGAAGCATCAAAGATTAGAATTAAACTTAATTGTCAAATTGAGGGCCTTAAGCCAGATAAAGATGGATATGTAGATATAACACAAATAATCTATCATACGATCAGGTGCGGCCTTGTTCATAGTTGTACTGTTGACAATTCTATTATTTTTTCAGATCGGACCATAATAGGAAATCATGAACCAAACAAGTTCATGATTCCTCGCTCTTTAATATGGGGATTGATTGCCGCAATGAATGAAGACGTTGTCAAATCATAAAAGAAATGGGTAAGTCCCATAAGGACTTACCCATGGTGCGAGAAACAGGACTTGAACCTGCATGCTCTTGCGAGCACATGGACCTGAACCATGCGCGTCTGCCAATTCCGCCATTCTCGCATGTAAACTGGTGGATGGGGATGGATTCGAACCATCGAAGTCTGAGACGGCAGATTTACAGTCTGCTCCCTTTGGCCACTCGGGAACCCATCCACGAATGATATTGCAGTGGAGCTGGTGATGGGAATCGAACCCGCAACCTTCTGATTACAAATCAGGTGCTCTACCGTTGAGCTACACCAGCAAGCTCTTCTGGAAGAAGATGGCGACCCGGAAGGGGCTCGAACCCTCGACCTCCAGCGTGACAGGCTGGCATTCTAACCATCTGAACTACCGGGCCACGGTTGTGAAAACTGGTGGGCCCTCAGGGACTTGAACCCCGGACCGATCGGTTATGAGCCGACTGCTCTAACCAACTGAGCTAAGGGCCCACAACCAAGAAAAAAATGGTGACCCCTAGGAGACTCGAACTCCTGTTACCGCCGTGAAAGGGCGGTGTCTTAACCGCTTGACCAAGGGGCCATGTTGTAATGGTCGGGGCGAAGGGATTTGAACCCCCGGCTTCATGCTCCCAAAGCATGCGCGCTACCAAACTGCGCCACGCCCCGAAGATTCTGCCGCCTCTCTCGCACGCGACTTTGTTAATATACCGTAAGAATGTATGATTGTCAATACGGAAAATCAAATTTTTATTTTTTCACCGTAAAAAATAAAAAGAAATTTCTGTATTCCCTTTCTCCTTTTCGATTCTTTTACGGCAAACGGCCCTGCGCGTGCTTTATATGTTTGCTTTATTATTTTAAGCCGCTTTCGCTCTGTTGTCAATCATACTGCCAGAACAAAAAAAGCGCCCCTCATCCACTTGGGAACGAGGGGCCAATCAAAGGGGGTTATTGTGAGGTCACTCACATTATGTCCCCTTTTAGTCTTCTTTAAACGTATCCGGGAAAAAATCTGCCAAAGAAACTGTCGTTTCTTCTACCGGCGGCAATTTATAATTGCGCTCATAAGATTCTTCCTCGTCTGCCGGCGCATACGAACGCTGCGGCATGGCCTCCTGCAGCACCGCGCGACGGCTCAAGCTGATGCGTTTGGCTTCCGGGTCTACATCCATTACCTTAATGGTGATGACATCGCCCACACGAAGCTCATCCTCCACCTTTTCAATCCGGCGCGTTGCAACCTGCGAAATATGCACCAAGCCAAACAGGCCCGGCTCCAATTCCACAAAAGCACCAAATGGGGCAATCCGGTCCACCGTGCCTTCCACAATATCGCCAACCAGATAGCGTTCTGCCGCATGGTCCCAGGGTTTGGGTTGGAGTTGTTTATAGCCAAGCGCAATACGCTCCGTTTCCGGATTGACGGACAGAATTTCCACTTCCACTTCCTGTCCCACTTTGACGATATCCGACGGATGTTTCACGCGTCCCCAAGAAAGGTCGGTAACATGAATCAAGCCGTCCACACCACCGATATCCGTGAAAGCACCAAAATCTGTAATACGGCGTACAATACCCTTTACGCGCTGCCCCGCGCTGAAGGACGCGTATTTTTCCTTCTTGGCAGCTGCAGCCTGTTCACGAAGCACCTGCCGGCGGCTGGCAACCAGACGACGCCGCGATTTATCGATTTCAATCGCCTTGACCGTTAACTTTTTGCCGACGAATTCCTCCAGATTTTCGACAAAACGATTATCCAGCTGTGAAGCCGGAATAAATACACGTGCACCACGATATTCAGCCAGCACACCGCTCTTAACCGCCTGCTTGACTGTAACGTCAAAATAACGTCCATCTTCCAGGTCGGCAATGGCCTGCCGGTCTTCATTTTTACGGTCTACCGCTTTTTTGGAAAGCAATACATTGCCTTCTCCGTCATTGACCTTCAAAATCTCGACCGTCACTTCATCGCCTACGGCAAACAAATCCGCTGCTTTAGCGTTCGGATCCGTCGACAGTTCCTTTTGTGGAATGATGCCATCCGCTTTATAGCCGATGTTGACAAATACATCGTCGCCATTGATTTGTACAATGGTGCCCTTTTTGATTTGGCCCGGACGAATACGCACAAGCGATTTTTCCAGGTCGCGTTCAAAGCTTTCTTCCGGTGTCAGCTCGCGTTCTTCTTCTTGCACGGGAGCCTGTTCAGCAGTCGCTTCGACAACCGGTTCTACGCTCTGGGCAACGGCTTCTTCTTGCACGGCATTTTCCGTGGCGGATTCCGGCTGCACTTCTTCTACAGCCTGCGTGATGTTGAGATTTTGTTCATTCATACTGGCGATTACCTCCCTGATTGACCACTGCGGTGTAGATGCACCCGCAATAATCCCTATTATACCATCGATTGGCAGTTTTTCAACACATAGTTCGTCTGCATTTTCTGCAATCAAGCAATTTTTACAAAATTTCATACAAATTTCCAATAATTTTTTGGTGTTGGAGCTATGTTTGCCGCCGACCACAAGCATGGCATCGCATCGCCCGGCCAAATCGGCAGCCTCTTTTTGGCGCTGTGAAGTAGCCTGACAAATGGTATGTTCAACCGTCAAACACGCTGTCTTTTGCCGGAGCACTTGTTCGATTTTGGCGAACTCAGCAGGTATAAACGTAGTTTGCGCTACCAGGTAAAGCGGTGTTGTTCCCGCTTGTAACTCCCGTGCCTGTTCTGCGTTTTGTACAATCCATGCATTGTTTTCACAAAAACCGTTGATACCGACAACTTCGGGATGGTCAGCCCGCCCTGCGATAACCACCTGTTCGCCTCGTGCGTATGCTTCGCGTACAAGCCGCTGGATACGCGCTACAAATGGGCATGTCGCATCGACAACATGTAGCCCGCGTTTTGTACAATGCGCGTATACCGTTGGCGGTACACCGTGGCTGCGAATGACAACCGTAGCGCCTAGTGGAATTTGTTCAATATCATCCACATCCAGGGCGCCTTGCGCACGCAAACGTTCCACAACAGCCGGATTGTGGATGATAGGGCCGTAGGTATAAACGGGTTTCTGCACCCGCAATGCATCTTCCACTGCTTCTACGGCGCTTTTTACGCCAAAACAGAAACCATTGTATTTTCCCTCGATGATTTGCATTAAAGACTCCTTGCCTGTTCACAGAGCGCGATAACGGTTTCGCGCAAACGTGTGTTGAGCCTCTGAATGTCCTCAGAAGTAGGTTTATGGCCGGCAAAGTCCGATATATCCATCGGCGCGCCGACCAGCATTTTTACCTTTTTCCCCAGTTTGTATGGGTTGGAAAAGCCAACGGGTACCAGCGCAGCCCCTGTACGGAGTGCAAACATAGCTGCACCAGAATGAAACGCATGCACCTGCCCGTCTTTGCTGCGTGTCCCCTCTGGATAAATGCCGAGAATCTTCCCTTCTTTGAGAAGCGCCAAGCTCTTGCGCATAGAGGAAACATCGTTATTATTCCGGTCCACGGGAAAGGCCCCTAAATGCGTAATCAGCCAACCGACAAACTTATGTTCAAATAATTCCTTTTTGGCCATATAGAATACTTGACGGCGCGTAATCATGGCCGTATTCAAGGGGTCAAGCATGTGAAAATGATTGCAGCACAAAATGACCGGTCCCTGCGGAAGCGGTGCCTGACGCACGATTTTTAATCGAAAAAACAGCTTAGTGAATACCCATACAACTGGCCAGCCAACCCGATACAACCACATCATCTCATTTACCCTCAATAATGGATAGCATCGTTGCAATCACACTTTCCGCATCCATCTCCGTCGAATCAATCACAAAGGCATCCTGTGCCTGCTTCAGTGGCGCAATAGAACGATTAGCGTCAAAGTGATCGCGTTTTTTGATGCCCTGGAGAACTTCCTCATAGGGTTGTTCGTTGCCTTTTGCACGCTGTTCTTCATAGCGGCGGCGTGCGCGTTCTTCCGGCGTAGCGGTCAGGAAAAACTTAAAATCAGCCTGCGGAAGCATGGCCGTACCGATATCACGGCCATCGACAACGACGGAAAGCTGCGCGGCTATCTTGCGCACCTGCTGTGTCAGAACATTGCGCACATATGGAATTGCGCCAATGGCTGAAGCACCTGCGGCTACTTCAGGCGTGCGAATCGCCTGTGAAACATCCTCCCCATCCAAGATGGTACGCTGTCCGTCCGCTTCGGCTTTGATATCCAGCGTAGCACCGTCCAATGCCTTTTCAACGGCGTCGGCATCTGTCAAATCCGCGCCCCGGCGTAACGCCCGCAGCGCAAAAGCACGGAACAATGCCCCGGAATCCAGAATATGAATGTTTAGGGCATCTGCCAATCCGCGTGCGGCCGTGCTCTTTCCCGCACCCGCGGGGCCGTCGATTGCAATGTTCACATGAGATATCGCCATGGAATTCGTACTCCTTTATCGATGGGAATCAAAGAAATGATAGTCGTTTATTCTTTTATTATGGCACAATGCCAGCCAGCTGCAAAGCCTGTAGAGAATGCAATCTGTAGATTATAACCGCCCGTATAGGCATCCAAATCCAGAATTTCGCCTGCGAAGGAAAGATTGTCGACCCGTTTGCTTTTCATTCGCTTAGGGTCCACCTCTTTTAATGATACACCCCCGCTTGTAACGATGGCGGCCTCGATGGGACCTACCTGTTGCACATGAAGCGGGCAATCCTTAAAAAGGCGCACAAGCGCGGCACGTTCCTTTTTGTTGACCTGATGGCATGGCTTATCCGCATCTATCTGTGCCAGATTCAAAAAAACAGGGACCATGGAACGCGGCAGATAGCCGTTTAATACCGTCTTTATACTGCGGTTTGATTGGTCGGCCAAATCCTTGAGCAATCGTGCATCCAACTGTTCGGATTGGAGTGCCGGTTTCCAGTCAATGGATAGGACCCCACCATCTGTATGAAGATGTGCCGTGGCCGAAAGAACCAGCGGGCCGCTGACGCCCGAAGCAGTGAATAGCATTTCTCCTTGTTTTGCAAATACTCTTTTACCATTTTCAAAGGCACTCAGACGCACATTTTTTAATGAGAGGCCCTGTACATCCCGCACCCAGGTTTCTTGCGTAATAACGGGTGCTAACGAAGGGCGAAGCGCCGTAACTGTATGATTGCATGCGCGCGCCAATGCCGTCCCCTCGCGAACCGGTCACTGGATAACTGGCGCCGCCCGTGGCAAGAACGTAATAGCGAGCGGAAAAGGAGCGCCCGTCCTCCGTATAGACGGACGTAATCCGTCCCTCCTCGCAGTCAAATGCGCAGACACGTGCTTTTACAATGACGTGAACGCCAGCTTGCTTGAGCGCATGTGTCAGCGCATCTGCAACACTATGCGCCCGGTCATCGGCTGGAAAAACACGCTGCCCCTGTTCCACCTTCAACGGAACACCCAGCGATTCCATCAGTTCCATCAGTGAATGATTGTCAAACTGAGAAAATGCACTGCGGAAAAAGCGGTCACCGTGTACGATGTGTGCTAAGAAGTCCGGCCCCTCGCTGGCGTTGGTTAGATTGCAACGGCCCTTGCCAGTGATGCGCAGCTTGTTCATCAACCGGGGTGTAGCTTCCAACAAGGTTGTATATACACCTTTACGCGCGGCCGTCAAGGCAGTCATCACGCCTGCTGGACCGCCGCCGATGACCAAGAGAGATTGTTTCATGCCAAACGTCCCCCCCGATTATGCGAAGTGTCCCCCACCAGGAAAATGCGCGCCTGACCGCCGGTGTACTGCACCAAGGTGAGCGCTGTATTGCCAATGCGGAAGATGTTCAACAAATCCAGTGAAGCATGCATGAACATTGTCAGCATCATACGAATTAAATATCCATGTGCGGACAGAAGGACGTCGTCTGATTCTCCGTACTGTTGGTCTAGACCGTCCAGAAAAGACCGAAGTTGTTGCGCACGCTGGGCGATGCAATCGCCCCCCGGCAACGTAGCCTTGGAAGGCGTATAACGATAGGTACGAAAATCCGGTGGAAGCGCCTGTTCCAAAGCAGGAATGGACGCCCCTTCATACTCACCAAAAGAAATTTCCATTAAATCAGGGGTTGTTTGAATGGGCGGTGCATCGATGCTATGGGCCGCGATGATTTGCGCCGTTTGAAGGGAGCGCGATAGAGGACTGGCATAGATGGCGGTAAAACGTATTGCTTTGAGCCGTTGCGCCAAATTTTCCGCCTGCTGGATACCATCGGCATCCAAAGGGATATCGGAAATTCCCTGAAAGCGGCGCTGAATATTCCAAGCAGTCTGTCCGTGCCGGACAATCCATAAATTCATTTCACCCTACACCTATACCTTCCGGATTATGCGAACAATCGCCCAAAAGTTCGATTCGTGGACGGCCATGTTCGTACCGTATGATGGAAATGGACGTATTCCCCATGAAAAAAGCTGACATGTATTTTAGCGGCGCATCCATAATAACGGACAGCAGAATGCGGATTGCAAAGCCATGGGTGACAAGAAGAACATTTTCCCCCTGGGTATATTGCTGCAAGAGGCGCTGCAAAAAAGCGCGCATATCGACCAATCGCTTTTGCATGTCATCGCCACCCTGCGGGGCTGGGAAATGTTCAGGGTCGTTCATGAAGGCATGAAAAGGTTCTGCATACACTGAATCCATTTCTTCAAAGCTCTTCCCCTCCCAAACGCCAAAGCCAACCTCTATCAGCGCGGGCTCTTTTTCGATGAATAGCGAGCGGCCGCGCACAATGGCCTCTGCGGTGTCATATGCCCGTGAAAGCGGACTAGCATAGGCGGCATGCAAGGGAATGGACTGAAATCGTCTGGCTACATTTTCGGCCTGTTGCCGGCCAACCTGGTTGAGCGGGATATCCGATGAACCTTGCATACGCCCAATGATGTTCCATTCCGTCTGTCCATGCCGAACGATATATAAATTCATCTTGCGTGTCCGCCCCCGTTCGATTGCTGATTATGATGGTCGTCCCCCAACAGCCATAGGCTGGCCTGATGGGCTTTCAACTTGACGATTGTAAGAGAGGTATTGGGGAAGAAGAAGCGGGTTGTCAATGTCAACGGCGCTTCAAAAAGCGCAGCCATCAGCAACCGAATGCCATACGCATGGGAAATGATGGCTACGTGTTCACAGGCATGTTCCAGCGGCCAAAGCATCTGCTGTACAAATTGTACAGATTGTGCCAAACGCCCGGCCAATGACTGGCCGCCGGGCATCACCATCTGTTCAGGGTGATGGCGGAAGGTATGATACAAATCCGGTTCGGTTTGCGCAATATGACGGAAGTTATCGCCTTCCCAGCGGCCAAAGCCGAGTTCGGATAATGCGTCTTGTTTTTCCACGCAAAGGCCATGCGGCGCAGCTATTGCCTGAGCTGTCTGATAAGCGCGCATCAGCGGGCTGCTGAACACGCGAGCCAACGGTATATCCGTCAGACGCCGGGCAATATTTTGCGCCTGCTGCATTCCTTCCGCGTTGAGCGGAATGTCAACGGCACCCTGAATTTTATGCGCCTGGTTCCAATCTGTCGTCCCGTGACGGACGATGTATAATTGCACGGCGGTTCCCTCTTTCAATAATGCTTTTTTAAAGGCTCCAGCATGGCTTTATCGGCTTCTGTGCGCGTAATTTTACGTGAGGTACCGGGTTTCATGTCTCCCAGCTCCAGCTGCCCAATTTGGGTGCGCTTTAATTTGAGCACGGCAAATCCCTGGGATTCGAACATCCTACGCACCTGCCGGTTTCGACCATCTTGCAGCGTAATCTCTACAACGCTTCGACCATCTTCGCGGTTTGTGAATGTGACAAATACAGCCTTGGCCGGCACGGAATCACCAATGTCCACCCCATCCACCAGCGCCTGGCAAAGGCGGCTGTTATAAGGCTTGTCCAAAGTGGCGCGGTATATTTTTTTGACCTCATAACGGGGATGCGTCACACGCAAAGCAAAATCACCATCATCCGTGACCAGCAAAAGTCCTTCTGAATCGGAATCCAGCCGGCCGACAGGAAAAACGCGGCGTGTGGAATGCTTGAAAAAGTCGGCAACACTACGACGCCCTTTTTCATCGGAGAGCGTACAAATCACGCCTCTTGGTTTATAGAACGCATAATAAACATGACCGCTTTTCATTGTTACACGATGGCCATCTACAGAAACGATATCGTGATTGGGATTAATGGATACGCCCATCTGCGTAACAATCTGTCCATTGACTTTGACGCGCCCCTGCTGAATGATTGCTTCGCTGGCTCTGCGCGAAGCGACTCCGCAGTCGGCTAAAAATTTTTGCAAGCGAACCATCGTTTCCTCCTAAAAAAGCCGCGCACGCGGCGCGGCTGACAAATTATTATAATGTGATTTGCATCGGCAGGTCAAGATGCAAGCATAATCCAGCCATCAATCACCTTGCGAAGGCGGTCCCCCCATGTATCCGCTTTGATGGATTGATTGGCAACAACATCTCCCTGGTAGATAATCTGTCCGTCAAAAGTAATGGTACAAGTTCCCAATGGGTCTCCCTGCGCAACGGGTGCCTGCACGCCCGTGTATAGGTCATAGTGAATATCAATCTTTTCCTTTTCCGATTCCATCAATGCAAAGGAAAAGGAATCAGTGGTAACGGCTTCGACCTGAACATCTTGGTCGACTGCGCCCGCAACAGGCACATGCCCAGCGACCGTTCCTACTGATAAAATGTCTGTCTTTTTGAGTTGACTGAGGCTGGTATTGAGCCAGAGAATGCTATCATCCCACATGGACTGGTCATTTAAGACCACGCTGACTACACGAGCCGTATCGTTTTCCACTGCGCCAACTAGGCATTTCCCCGCCGCTTTCGTGTAGCCGGTTTTGATACCGATGCCTCCTTCCAGATTCCATAACAGTTTATTTTTATTTTGAATGGTACGCCGTTCACCAGCCCCCTGTGGCTCCATGGTCATGGTTTTGGTGCCAACGATGGTTGCAAATGTCTGATTGCGCATGCCATAAGCGGCGATGCGCGCAAGGTCGTTGGCGGTTGTGTAATGCTGGTCGGCCGGGAGGCCGTGCGGATTTTGAAATTGCGTATGCAGGGCGCCAATCTCCTGAGCTTTTGCATTCATTTGCTTGACAAAAGACGGTACATCCCCGGCCAGAAAGATAGCAATGGCCTCCGCGGCATCGTTGCCGCTGCGGAGCATAAGCCCATATACCAGATGTTCGAGCGTAAATTTTTCGCCTGCCTTTAAATAGATGCTGGACCCTTCCACACCCGCAGCTTCTTGCGGAATGGTCACCACTTCATCCAAACGCCCGGATTCAACGGCTAAGATGGCGGTCATGATTTTGGTTGTACTGGCCATAGGCAGTTGCTTATCCCCATTTTTACTGAATAAAATACGGCCTGTCTCCACTTCTGCGGTGGCTGCGGCCTCTGCGGCAATTTCGGGGGCTGCTAAGGCCGTTGTGCCGACTGTTGTCCATGATATACATAGTATCAGCGTCACGCAAAGGAGGAAAGCGCACCTTTTTTTCATCCCTGTATCACCTCTATTGCGTTTTATGCCAAGTGGATACGCTGTATGCAAAAGAAAAAAGAGGGGGGATAGTCCCCCTCTTTTTTCTGGTTCGATACGGTTGGTTAATTTTGAGCCCCGGTAGACGGTGTGATGACCTTGTCCTTCTCTGGGTCGTAAGCGGCTAATGTATCTTCATCGTTGAGACCTAGGACCGTATTGTCTACTTCTACATCTACCGTTCCCTTGTGGCAGTTCTTTTTATGTTTTCCCATCGTTGCATCCCCTTTCTGGCACTGGTTATGTTCTTCCGTTTCATTCTTTTCCCCATTCATCCATTGTTTGACCAACTTGAAAAGTTGTGGAGAAAGGTCCATTAACCGGTCCAGCGGCGTGCTTTCCTGCACGGGTAGCAGGCGGATGTTTTCACCATTGACAATGACAAAGGCCATCGGATGCAGGCTAATGCCAGCACCGCTGCCTCCTGCAAACGGATTTTCCGTGCTGTCTTTTCCTGAGCTTTCCCGCATGCTTCCGCCTGTACCGTATTCGCCACCGCCCGCGACAAAACCAAACGATACTTTGGAAATCGGAATGATGACGCCGCCTTCCTGAGTTTGAACTGGGTCGCCGATAATGGTATTGACATCCACCATTTCGCGAATCTGTTCCATGGATGTTTTCATCATATTTTCAATTGGATGCATTATGTTCGCTCCTTCAGTGATTGGACTTGCCAGCAGATGGCCGCACCTATAATGTGCACCAGACGAATGCGGATTATGCATGCAATTTTGATATCCAGACAGGGTTTATCAAAGGCGGGAACGGCGATGCCCTGCCAGCCATCGCCGGATTTTCCCTTTGGCAACACACCGCAAAAGACAGACTGCAAAAATGCGGTAATACCGCCGCAAAGCAACGCCGTTTGTGCGGCATCGTCCGTACCTATGCGTATTTGCACCTTAAAAGTAAACACATCCAACGCGCGTATAACGCGGTAAAAAAGAGCACAATACCGCTTCCAAGCATGTTTGTGCGATGACTTCTTTTTACGTTTCGGCCAGCGCCAGGAGGACGGGAGCAAAAAAGTGTGAGAAAACAGGCCTCCCAATACACGCACTTCGAGCTTTCCTCGCATGTCCGATTTTTCGATTGAAAAGGTTCCCCGTATGTCGATTGCCATACAGAGAATGAGTACTATACCTATTAAAAGCACAAGCAGGAAAAGAAAAAGGATACCCATCACTGCGTCCTCCCGCAGATTAGAATATCCAAAAATGGCATTTTTAACCGTTAAATTCCAATTTCTTCTTCCGCTACTTCCTCTGGAAGAGGCGGTAAATCCGAAAGCGTTTGCAAGCCAAAATGGCGCATAAATTCATCCGTTGTGCCATAGAGAATGGGCTTCCCCAACGTGTCTTTACGGCCGACGGCAGCAATGAGCCCGCGTTCCAGCAAGGTGCGAACGGAGTAATCCGCCGAGACGCCTTTGATTCCCTCAATTTCACCACGGGTAATGGGTTGTTTATAGGCAACGATGGAAAGCGTCTCCAGCACGGAGCGAGAAAGCGTGCGTTCTCCCAGCGGTTTCAACGCCTGTTGTACCTGAGCGGAATACAGCGCATTGGTACGAAGCTGTACTTTATCCTCCATCCGTACAAGCTCAACTCCACGTTTCTGCTGACGCATTTCAGACTGCCAGCGTTCGATAAGCGCATCGAGTTCCATGATGGTCATATCCAGGGCGCGTGCAATCTCTTCCAAAGGAACCGCTTCTCCGGCAACAAACAAGATGGCCTCCAAGGCGCCGTATTGCATCTGTTGGTCCATATGCATCTTTTCTCCTAACGAGCCAAAATCCGAATTTCTCCATAGCGCTCCGGTTGTTCAAGCGCCGCCTGACCTGCCGCTACAAGTTCGAGAAGCGCCAGAAAAGTAGCGATGACTTCCGTGCGCGTGGCGTCATTGGCGAACAAGTCAGTAAAACGCATTTGCTTTTGGCTTTGCAAGCGGTTTCGAATCAGGGTGATTTTATCACGAACGCTGAACATTTCCGCTCGCACTACATTGACACGCGGCTCACGCGTACGTTCGGCCTCTTTTTTTTCCAAAAGCAAGGTAAGCGCCTGGCAGAGTGTTTGCGTATCCACGCCTTCCAGATTCAATGGGTCTTGCTGAAAACAAAATTCTTCCGGTAATTTATAGTAACTTCGGGCCGCGTCTTTTTCCATTTGCTGCAATTGTTCGGAAACCTGTTTGATTCGCTTATATTCCTGCAGCTGTAAAATCAACAACTGTTCCGGGTCTTCTTCCTCATCCTCTTTCGGCGGCTTCGGCAACAAGGAACGCGATTTTATGTGCAGCAGTGTTGCCGCCATTGTCAAAAATTCGCTTGAAAGCTCCATATCTGCCTGGTCCATCTGCGCGATATAGGCCAGATATTGTTCGGTAATCTCAGAAACAAAGATATCCTGAATGCTCACTTCGCTTTGTGCAATCAGGTGCAGGAGAAGGTCCAGCGGCCCTTCGAATTGTTCAAGTTTGAAAGAAACATTCATACCAGCCACCCAAACAACGTTTGCAGCAATGATAGCAGATGATTGATACAGAAAGCAAAATAGCCATCAAGAATGCCGGAGGCAAGCACGATGATAATGAGCAAAAACCCATAGCGCTCGATAAACCAGAAAAAATTAAGCAGTTTGCCCCGCCATTTGCCAAGAAGAATATTCTTTACCACTTTATACCCATCCAAGGGGGGTAGTGGTAAAAGGTTGAAAATCATCAGGTTGAGATTGATGATGATAATGTTATAGAGAATCTGTGCGACAATTTGCATGGAACTGGACAGGCCGCCATAGAAAATGGCAACAGACAGCATGGTGGTATTGGCCACAAAGGGAATACCGGTGACAAGCACAAAAATGCCTGTAAATACAACAGCGCAAAGAAAATTCATCGTGACACCGGCCAGGGACACCAGGATTTCACCACGATTGCGGTGCTTGTAATGCCGCGGGTCAATCATAACCGGTTTGCCAAAACCGAATCCAAACAAAAATAATGTCGCTAACCCAAATGGGTCTACGTGGGCAAAAGGCGAAATGGTCAACCGCCCCTGTGCGCGCGGTGTCGGGTCGCCTAAACGGTCCGACACCCAGGCGTGGGCAAATTCATGCACGGAAAGACCAATCAGGATAGCAGGCAGCACCAAAAGCATGCTGCGCAGAAACCCTACCGGGTCTTCAAACAACAGGGACAAATTGGACATCAAATACTCCTTTTAATCCTCTTCCACCCAAGCAGGCACTTCATCCAGGCGGACCATATCCGCCAGCGACTGGCCGCGGACCATCAGCGCATCCCTTCCCTTGCTGACCAGGACAACAGGCGGAACAGGTAGTTTGTTATAATTAGAAGCCATAGAGAAATTATAGGCGCCCGTAGCAAAAACAGCAAGCACTTCGCCTTTGTGCGCAACAGGCATTTGCAAATCATAAATCAACACGTCACCCGATTCACAACACCGCCCCGAAAGGCGCACCGTTTCTTCTGCCGGCGCCAAAGGACGTGCCGCCAATACTGCTTCATATTCGGCCTGGTAAAGCGTAACCCGCGGATTATCCGCCATGCCGCCGTCAACGGAGACAAACGTACGAATCCCCGGCTTTTCCTTGCGCGTGTAAATGGTGTATAAGGTCAGACCTGCTTCGCCAACAATACGGCGTCCGGGCTCGATGGAAATCGTAGGAACAGGCACGCCCGCCTTCTGGTAAACACGGTTCAGGCCATCCGCCATTTTTTGGATGTAGGCAGAGATGGGTTTAGGGATTTCATCACCGGCATAATGAATGCCGAAGCCTCCGCCCATAACAATTTCCGGCACGCGAACACCCGTCTCTTTTTCTACTTCCAAGGCAAATTCTGCCATCCGGACACCGGCGGGGTCATAGGGCTCATCGGAGAGAATCTGTGAACCGATATGGCAATGAATCCCCATGAAATCCATCTCGTTGCTGGCAATGATGGTCTTGATACCCTGCATAGCCTGTCCATCCACGATGCCAACCGCAAACTTGCAATCATATGTCCCCGTTTGGATATATTCATGCGTATGTGCTTCAATGCCCGGCGTAATGCGCAGCATCACTTTGGCGCGCATGCCAAGCTTTTGCGCCATCGCTTCAATATCGCCCAATTCATCCAAACTGTCCGCAACCAAGGTCACGTGATTGGTCAGCGCCATTTCCAGTTCTTGCGGCGTTTTAACATTGCCGTGCATGCTGATTCGCTCTCCAGGAAAACCGGCCTGCAAGGCGACATAGAGTTCGCCGCCAGATACGACATCCAAGTGTAGACCGTTTTTTTTCGCCATTTTGCAAATGGCCTTTGTAATCATGGCTTTGGAGGCGTAAAACACCTTATAGGAGGCAAAATGCTGCGCCATGGCCTGCATACAGGTCTGCATATTGGATTCGATTTGGTCGCCATCCATTACGTACAGCGGCGTGCCGTATTTTTCAGCCAATGCAACCGTATCACAGCCGCCAAAGGTTAAGTGGCCCGCTGCGTTTGTTTCCAGGTTCCTTTTTGTCATTGGTACATCCCCGCTTCCCGGTGGTAAATTTGCATTATTTTAGCATGTTCGCCAGAGGGATGTCAATTTAGCAGGCTAAACTATCAACCGCGTATCCAGAAGATGGCGATGCGCCGTAATACGGCCATGAACGACAACTCCGTAATCTCTGCAGAGGCCACGGCATCCACGGTGGCAATTTCCGTATCGCCGATATAAACATGCAGTGTTCCCAGTACGTCCCCTTTCAAAATCGGAGCGACCAGTTCCGGTTTGAGTTCAAGTTCCTTACGAATCTGTTTTTCATCCCCTTTTTGCAAGGTGACGCGGATTTCTTCCTTGGCCTCGATATCAATCGCTTTCACGCTGCCGCCCGAAATGGCTACGTCCTTTTGCAAAACCTCCCCTTTGCGGACGACAACACGGGAGGTATAATTAGCAAACCCATCATCCAGCAATTTTTTCGCGTCTTCAAAACGACTGTTGGAATCCTTTGCCTGCAAAGTGACGGCAATCAGCCGCAAATCACCCCGTTTAGCGGTGAATACCCCCGCGTACTGCGCCTGCGCAGATGAGCCAGTCATCAATCCATCACAATTTTGATAAAAGCGTACCAGACGGTTTGCATTGACCAATTCCGTAACGCGGCCAGTTGGATGCGTAAAGGTGTGCAGATATTCGGCAGTATTTGTAAAAACGGCCCGGTGTTTGCATAGTTCCTGTGCAATAATGGCCAGTTCGCGTGCGGTGGTAGCCGAGGCGGAATCCAGCCCCGTGGTATTATCGAACGTAGTCTGCGTGCAGCCGAGTTCCTGAGCGCGTTCATTCATCCGGGCAACCATGGACTGTTCGGAACCAAAGATTTTTTCCGCAAGCGCGACGGTGGAATCATTGGCGCTGGCCATACAGACTGTGTAGAGGAGCTGTTCGGCGGTATATGTGCCGCCCGACTCCAGAAAGGCCTGCGTACCACCCATGGATGCGGCCTGCTGCGAAATATGAACCTCGTCTTGCAGGGTGAACTGCCCGTTTTCCAGCGCTTCATAAAACAGAAGCAAACTCATGACTTTTACCGCACCCGCAATGGGCCGTGGAGTATCCGCATCTTTTTCCATCAGCACCTGTCCTGTGCCCGCATCTATGGAGATGGCAGAGAGGGACGAAAGTTCAAACGGGGGTGTTTGGCTGACCGCTGTAGCCGTAAACGCACAACAACTGATTATCATGGCGATGCTCAATAAAACGACCAGACATTTTTTCATAAAAAATCCCCCCATCAGGCGTTGCCCAATGGAGGAATATGCGTGCAAGGCGTGATTTATACCTCACGCACATGTTGAATGAATGTGTCCACCAGGCGCGCGAATCGGTCACTGACCATTCGGCCTGTTTCCATCACCTCTTCATGGGACAATGGTTGGTCTAAAATACCAGCGGCCATATTGGTCATACAGCTGATTGCACAGATGCGCAACCCGCAATGCCGGGCGGCGATAATTTCCGGGACGGTTGACATACCAGCAGCATCCGCGCCAATAGTACGGGCGAACCGAATTTCCGCTGGCGTTTCAAACTGCGGACCGGGAAACATCATATATACCCCTTGTTTGAGAGAAATTCCCTGTTCGCGGGCACAAGCAAGCAAAATTTGTTGAAGCGGTTTATCATAAGCCTGCGTCATATCAATAAAACGAGGGCCCATTTCGTCCACATTTTCACCGAACAGCGGCGACATGCCGCTGTAATTGATATGGTCGGTAATCATCATCAAATCGCCGGGTTTGAAATCCATGTTAATGGCGCCGGCTGCATTGGTAAACAGCACCATCTGCGCCCCTAGATTGCGCAATACGCGTACCGGGAATGCAATATCCTGCTGTCGATGTCCTTCGTAGTAGTGAAACCGCCCCTGCATGATAACGACGGGAACGCCAAACAATTCCCCCAACAACAGATTCCCTTTATGCCCGGGTACCGTAGTCCTTGGAAATCCCGGAATATTCTGATAAGGGATGACGTCCATCTTCTGCAAGCGGTCGCCATAATCGCCCAGACCTGAACCCAAAACAAGCATGAGCTTGGGGGTGATGTTGCTTTGCGTACGGATATAGTCCGTAGCCTTTTGAATCTGTGCATATGCCTGGCTCATAATCATTGCTCCTTTGACGGCAGTATTGAATGAAGAAACGATGTGCCATTTAACGTATTTTTGATGGAAAAATAATCCAATATAGTGGCGGATATATCCGAAAAAGTCGACCGTGTCCCTAAATTGACATCGCTGTAAAACGCAGGGCCATAGGTGAGAATCGGAATATATTCCCGGGTATGGTCCGTGGAATTGAGCATGGTGGGGTCACAACCATGGTCCGCCGTAATAATCAGCAAATCCTCCGGTCCGAGCGCATCAAGCAAGGCCGGGATATGGGCGTCAAATGCTTCCAGCGCGCGTGCATAGCCTTCGGCGTCGTTTCGGTGCCCATATAACATATCAAAATCCACCAGATTGGTAAAGACGAGGCCGGAAAACGGCTGGCGCATATAGGCCAACGTTGCTTCGATGGAGTCGACGTTATTGGTGGTGTGATTGCTGCACGTCAGGCCACGGTTGGCAAAAATATCTTCTATTTTTCCAACACCGGCTACGACATAGCCCGCCTGTTTCAAAACGTCCAAGATGGTGGGGCCGGGTGGTTCGACGGAAAAATCCTTTCTGTTCTTCGTACGCGTATATTGGCCAGAGGTTCCATCAAATGGGCGCGCTATCACACGGCCAACCCGCATTTCTCCTTGTAAAAGAGCACGGGCTTTGCGGCAGATGGCATACAATTCTTCCAGCGGAACAACCTGTTCATGGGCTGCAATTTGAAAAACGCTATCCGCAGATGTATATACAATCAAGTCTCCGGTGCGCATATGTTCATCACCAAGTTCCTCAATGATGGCAGTTCCGGAAGCTGCTTTATTTCCAAGGATGCCGCGCCCAACCTGGGCAGAAAGCGCGTCGAGTATTTGCTGAGGAAAGCCATACGGAAAGGTAGGAAATGGCTTGTCCAACACCAGGCCTGCAATCTCCCAATGCCCACCGGTGGTGTCCTTGCCTGCAAACTGCTCCATAGCTCGACCATAATTGCCACACGCAGGCAAGGAGTTTGGATGGAAAAACGAGGTTCCCTCAATTTTTCCCAAGCCGAGCTCCATCAAATGCGGCAGGGCCAATTCCGGTATATGCGCAAGCAGATGTCCCAGCGTGTCCACGCCGGTGTCTCCAAACCGAACGGCATCCGGCAAAGCGCCAATTCCCACGCTGTCCATTACAATCAAAATCACTTTTCGATGCATGACAAACTCCTTTTACCCCTGCAGCAGCAACGGGCCCAACCATTTTGTCATATAGGGAACGCCTATACATTCTAACACAATTCCAACCAAAAACGCAGCCAAATACGGCCATGCCTTTTTCAGATAATTCCTGCGGGCACGCCATGTGCGTGCGGGGCCGCCCGGTAAACTGGAGCGCGCCAGCGCCCGGGCCCCCAGCAGAAGATAAAGCGGGATAAACAGCAGGTTGGGCAACCAGACAATCCATAAACTGCCCCAAAACCCGGCAAAACCTAGCGTCAGACAAAATGAGCCAACGGAAAACCCAACGCCAATGCCTTTACAGAATTCGCTGAGCACCGCTACTGGACTTCCCAGGCGGAACAGTCCGCTTATCAAAAGCAACGCAACCCACCGGCCGTGGTTAAAGAGCGATTGCAAAAAAATACGCGGAAAGTCCGGCGTCTGTACAATCGTGCTTTGCAGCCAGGATTGAACAAAATCCGTCAAAGAAGCGCGCTCCGGTTCAGACAGACAGGAGGGCAATACCCACCCCCCTACAATACCGGCCAGCATGGCAAAGCCGGCTATTGCATAACAGACCGGACGCTGCTCAATTTCGTGCAAAATACGAAAAAACAGACGTTTGAACAAGATGGCTCTACCCCTTTCCCTAAAAGCTATGCCTGTACACGTCTGTTATATGTCTATCATGAAAAGCGTGAACGCATCATCCGTCACCAGCGATGCAGATGGTCTGCAAGCATGGCGATGCATTCGCTGTTGCTGGGCTTTCCTTTGGCGCTGTTGATGGTAAACCCAAAAATGGATTCGATTGCGTCCAGGTTGCCACGATTGAAGGCGTATTCAATTGCATACCGCATGGAGCGCTCCACCTGGGACACCGTTGTCTGGTTTTCGCAGGCGATAGGCTGGTAGATGCGCGTGGTCATGGCCTGCATACAGCATGGGTCCTGGCATACCTGCACAATGGCCTCTTTCAAAAAACGATACCCGCACAAATGCGGCGGGATTCCTATCTGCTTGAGCAAGCGACAAGCTTGTACGGCGATAGAAGGCGCAGCGCCTCTCATCGGCGTTTGGGCGGCAATGGTCATGCTTCCCTCGGTTTGATGGGCGCTCAGCATATGCAGGCGCGCTACGATGGCTTCCAGGGAGGCGGGCTTATTCAGGTAATACATCCGACCGGTCGAAGCGGTCTGCTGCACTTGCGGCGGAATTTGTGCAAAACCATAGAACAGGATAGGGGGACGATGTTTCATCTTTTGGTAGGTGTATAACAACGACTGATTTTGCGGCGTTGGTTGGACGAGGTCCATCAGCACGACATCTGGTTTGCGTTTCTCCATTTCTCCGCCTAAGGCGGATTCATCTGCGACGCAACTGCATATTTCAATCTCCGGGCTGGCGTGGAGCTGTTTTGCAAGGGTATGCAATTCCGAAGAATTTGCCGCAGCCAGCATGAGACGGAGCGGTTTTTTCATTTCCATAACGCAGACTCCTTTCGATTTGTGTTCCCCATTGTAAATCAAAGAAGCGGCGTTGTGCAAAAATGGAAAAACCGATGTTACTGCACTTGGTCGGATTGTTCGAGCATCCATTCGATGAATACCCCGTATCCCTTATGGGGCTCGTTGACGAATACGTGTGTAACAGCTCCCACTATCTTGCCATTTTGCAAAATGGGACTGCCGGACATGCCCTGTACAATTCCATTGGTTTTTTCTAACAGTTCCGGGTCAGTGATTTCGATAATCATGCCTTTCCCTTCTGCTTTTTTCTGGCGTGTGACACGGATTATCTGGCAGCTGTATTCTTTAACGCCTCCTTGGTCGGTGGTGCTGAGGATGGAAGCCGGCCCCACCTGCACTTCATCCTGCCAACCAATCGGTAATCCTTGGGGATAAACAAAGGAGGACATAGGTTGATAGAGCTTGCCAAACAGCCCCACATCGCTATTGGCGGTGATTTTTCCCAACGCATTGCCAGACGTGATAAATGAACCGGCCAGTTCCCCCGGCGCTCCTACTTCGCCCCTGGATATGCCTTGTACGCGTGCTGGCACAATCTCACCATTTTTTAAAAGGAGATTGGCATTGGTATCCACATCGGAAATTGGGTGTCCCAAGCTGGCAAAGGCCTGGTTGCGCGGGTCGGTATAAGTAATTGTACCAATGCCTGCTATGCTATCGCGCACCCATAATCCAAGGCGATATACGTCGTCCGTTGCGTCTTGCACAGGGGTAACGGAAACGGTTTTAGTTTCCCCATCACGCAAAATTTGCAAAGTAAGCGTATCCTTGGCATCTGTTATCAGCTGGCTGAGATGGTCTGCGTTATTGATTGCTGTACCGTTGACCTGCAAGATAACATCACCCGGCTGGAGTCCGCCTTGCTGACCGGGATTGACTGTGCGGCCGTCTTTACAGGCGATATCCCCCAGGCCAACGATGAGCGCTCCTTTGGTATACATAGCCACACCGATGCACTGGCCGCCCGGAATCAAGGTACGCTCCGCATCCGCAACGACGGTCATGCGGCGCAGCGTAAAGATACCGCCCAGCTTAAATGTGATTTCCGCCTGGCCTGACCCATTGGCTGAAATGGCAATGGGTTCGCTCAAATCCAAGGAAGCGGTTTGCGCCGCAGATTGTCCATTGAGTGTAATCTGGTCGCTTGAACATTGCACTTCTGCTTGAATGGGAAGGCCAGAAGTGATGGTGGCGATTTCACCCTTGGTTACATAAATGCGCTCCGGCAGCCCATAAGGAATCGAAATGGGTAAAAAATTAAATGAAAATACGCCTATGGCCAATAAACTTCCGATTATTTTCAATCTTTTTTTCATCGAAGCGCACATCCTTTTCCAGCGTTTCCTTTACTATGCCCGTTCCGAGAAAAAACAAACAAAAAAAGAGAGGCTAAACGCATCTCTTTTATAAGCTTTTTTTATACGCAATGGCGCTGTCCAGCATCTCTTTGGCATGGGCACGACCATGTGCGCTTTGTGTGGTGCCGCCAACCAAGCGTGCGATTTCGTCAATCCGCTGCTCGGCATCCAACGTATGTAGCATGGTTTGCGTCATTTCTTGATTGCTCTGTTTTTCAATCAGATAATGTGTGTCGGCCATGCAAGCTAGCTGCGCTAAGTGTGTTACGCACAACACCTGGCGTTGCCGTGCAATGCGCGCCATCTTCTCTCCCACCGTATAGGCAATCTGACCGCTGATACCGGTATCCACTTCATCAAAAATCAAGCAGTCTATATCGTCCAGCTCTGCGGCGATGGTTTTAATCGCCAACATAATGCGTGATGCTTCGCCACCGGAGACGACTTTAGAAAGCGGACGCGGCGGCAAACCCACATTGGTGCTGAGCAAAAATTCCATCCGGTCCAACCCATTATGCGAATAGGGACGCATATCTTCAGGCGGCTCCCCTGGCAGTGATGCAAAGGAAACCACAAACTGTGCATGCGGCATACCCAGTTCTGCCAGCTGTACGCAAATGCGCCTGGATAAATCCTCTCCAGCTTTTTGCCGACAGTCATGTAATGCAACACTTGCCTGATACAACTGTACAAGCGTTTGTTTCCATTCTTTTTGCAGACGCTCAATTATCTGTGCACTATGCGAAAGTGTGTATAATTCTTCTTCTGCCAACTGTTTGGTTTGTAGGACTGCTTCTAATGTTCCCCCATATTTGGTCTTCAAACGGGAAAGCACATCCAGCCTTTCACTAACTGTTTCTAAATACGCCGGGTCAAACACGACCTGCGCTTTAAGCGCACGGGCATCGTCACCCGCGGATTCCACCGCATAGTAAAGCTCGTCCAGCGTTTCGCTCAACTTTTGATAGGCGGGGTCCATGGCTGAAATCGCATGTATTTCCCGGGACACCTGGCCTAAAATCGTATAAGCGCCGGGTTGTTCTTCTTCCCCAAACAAGCCGGATTCCACCTGAGCAAAGGCTGCATAAATCTTTTCAGCATTGTTAAGTTTGATACGTTCCTGATGTAACTGTTCATCTTCTCCGGGTTGAATATTGGCTTTTTCAATTTCATCCACCTGGTATTGCAACAGGTCCATACGTCGTTCCCGCTCGCCATCCTGTCCACCCAGGCGCTTCAATTCACTGTCTATTCGCTGTGCCTGCTGCAACAGCACCAATACTTCTGCTTTGGCCTTAGCAATCGGTTCACCGCCGAACGCATCGAGCAACTGTATATGCGCCTGTGGATGTAACAGGGATTGATGTTCGTGTTGCCCATGCACATCAATTAGTTTTTCGCTGACTATACGCAGCGCTGCATTATTGACTAAGCTGCCGTTGATACGGCAAACGTTGCGGCCACTGGCATAAAGGTCCCGGGAAAGTACGATGGAATCTTCCGGTTCGATTCCCAGTTGCTCCAATAATTCGTTTACCTCTTTTCCATATCGGGTAAACGTCGCCTCCACAGAAGCTTTTTCTTGTCCGATAGTAATAAGCTCACGGTCTGCCCGTGTCCCCAAAACGAGATTGACCGCGTCAATGAGAATGGATTTACCCGCGCCGGTTTCCCCGGTAATCACATTGAGACCGGGATTCAGCTGCAAGGATAAAGAGCGAATCAACGCAATATTTTGCACACGAATATGAGCTAACATTGGTTATTTTGACATCCTCTTCAGTTTTTTCACAACTTCGGTAATATTGCTTCCCTCCCGTATGGCAAGGAAGATGGTATTATCTCCGGCAATGGTACCACAAACTTCCGGCAGGTGAAGCGTATCCAGCGCTTCGGCCGCCGCATTAGCGCTGCCCGTCAAAGTACGGATGACAATCAGATGCCCCGTGGCTTCAATCTGGACAACGGTATCAGCAAAGATGCGCATCAACGCGCTTTGGCTCCGATGGTCTCCCTTTTCTATGGGCGCGTATTTATACACGCCCTTTTCAGAAAGCGCTTTGATTAGCCGCAACTCCTTGATGTCGCGCGAAATCGTCGCTTGGGTCACAACAACGCCGTGTTCTTTAAGCAACGCTGCTAATTCATCCTGGGTTTCTACATCCTGGGTTGTGATGATTTCCAGAATCAATTCCTGTCGTTTGTTCTTCATACCATCCATTCCTTACTTTGGGAGATTCGGACAGCTCCACTGCGTCAATTTACAACGCAGCTGCTGATAAAAATCACTGGGCTGCAGCCGGACAAACTGCAAAGCATGCGGAGCGCGTTGGATACGGACACAGCTTCCCTGTTCAACCGGAACACGTTGAAAATCATCCGCCGTGACCTGTGCGCCGTTACGCGCCCGTTGGATTGAAAGGGTAACAACACTGTTGCCCGGAACAACAATAGGCCTTGCATAGAGCGTGTGCGCACAAACAGGCGTAATCAGCAGACAGTCCACATCCGGGTCAACCAGCGGACCGCCCGCAGAAAGCGAATAAGCCGTAGAGCCGGTTGGCGTGGCCACGATGATGCCATCGCATTCATAAGAACCAATCAACACATCCCCTAGCAGAACGCTGATTTCGACGATACCGCCTTGTTGACTGCGAAACATGCCAATTTCATTTAACGCGTTCAACGTATGGTTCGGATGGTCAATTTGTGCCTGTACCATCATGCGGCGTTCGATGGAAAACGCATGCGCCATTACCTGTTTTACGGCCTTTTGCATATCGGTAATGCTGACTTCGGAAAGGAAGCCCATGTTTCCCAGATTCAACCCTAAAACTGGAATATTGTCAGCTGCCAGCATCGGCGCTGTGGACAAAATGGTCCCATCGCCCCCCAGAACAAACGCTACGTCGACATCAAACGGGTGCGCCTGCATATCAGGGACTTGCAGCGCCTGGGCGGTTGCCTCAATGCTACAGACCTGCATACCCATCTGCTTGAGCAGCGCGACCAATTCTCGGGCGATGCAAAGCTCAGGGTCTTTATATTGATTGGTAATCACACATGCACTGCGCACCAGACTCCCCCCTTATTTTCTTTATTATACAAAGCAGTTTCCATAAAAACAATGCATACGCGCATAAATATTCATATATTTATACACCAACTACACTTCCTATTTTTTCCAACATGCATGCCAGTGTTGGAGGCTGCAGCGCCTGCTTGCCCAGGTAGAGCAGATACTCAACATTGCCTTTTGGACCTGTGATGGGCGAAACATCCAACCCCAAGATATCAAAACCTGTCTGATTTGCAAAGCACATGATTTTCCGGCATACTTGCGCCCGTACGGCAGCATCGCGCACAACGCCGCCTTTGCCAATCTGTTCGCGTCCAGCTTCAAACTGCGGCTTGATAAGCACAACAGCTTCCCCCTGCGGGAAAAGGCATTCAAACATGGGGGGTAAAATCAACTGCAGCGAAATAAAGGAAACGTCCGCGCAAGCGAACTGTACGGGTTCAATATCTGCAACCTGTAAATTGCGCGCATTGTAACGTTCCATACAAACGACGCGCGCATCCTGTCGCAAACGATAGTCCAGCTGGCCATGTCCTACATCAACAGCATAAACCTTTTGTGCGCCATTTTGGAGCAGACAATCCGTAAAACCACCCGTAGAGGCGCCCACATCCAGACATGTTTTTCCCTGCACACGCAAGGGAAAAACAGAAAAGGCCTTTTCCAGCTTCAATCCGCCCCGGCTGACATAGCGCAATTTTTCCTTGAGAACAATCTTATCCGTATCGTGGACGAGCTGAGACGCCTTGCTGCAGACCTGGCCGTTGAGCAACACATCGCCAGCCAAAATGAGCGCTTGGGCTGCTGTGCGACTTTGCGCCAGGCCACGCGCCGTCAATGCAGCGTCCAGCCGCTGTTTTTCATTCGCCACTTTTTTCCTCCTTTGCGCGCATGAGCTGTTGGACGATGACATCAACGGTCAAGCCTACGCGCTCCCACTGCTGTGCAATGGTTCCCTGTTCAACAAACTGGTCCGCAATGGCCATGTTCAGTACGCGGCAGTTCGGGAAATGTTGCTGCATCCACTGTGCAACACTGCTACCAAACCCACCGTTATACATACCTTCTTCCACAGTCAAGATACATGAACAGGACTGCGCAAGACGTTGCAGCGCATCTACGTCCATCGGCTTTACACAAGCAACAGGAATACAAACAGTCGGAACACCCTTCTGGTTCAGCTGTGCAGCAGCTGGCTGGGCAATGGATACCGTTTTCCCTGTCGCCAAAATGGCATAAGACGGAAGCAGCTGTGGAAGTGGCCACTGAAAAATCGAACATGCATCCGCTTCCGCACACGCAGGCAAACAGCCTTTCGGATACCGAATGGCACAGGGGCCTTCCATCTGTAACGATGCATCAAAGGCTTGGCGCATCTGTTGTTGCGTAGTCGGTGCAAACACATGCATGCGCGGCATGGATAACAACATACTTAAGTCAAATAACCCTTGGTGCGTGTCCCCATCTTCGCCCGTCAGGCCCGCGCGGTCAATACAAAGCGTCACAGGCAGATTTTGTAAGCACACGTCATGGAGCAACTGGTCATAGGCACGCTGTAAGAACGTCGAATAAACGGCGAAATAGGGGCGAAGGCCACCGCGAGCCATTCCTGCCGCCATGGTAACGGCATGCTGTTCGGCAATGCCCACATCAAAAAAGCGGTCTGGAAAGGTTTTGGCATAGGCATCCAGCCCCGTTCCTGCACACATGGCCGCTGTAATGGCAACCACTCGCGCATCCTGTTGTGCCATCTCCATCAAAACCTGCCCGGTAAGGGCGGAATTGTTGGGTTGCGCGGGTGCACAATCCGTCTTTTGCTGCTCAATGACATGAGGGGCAACACCGTGATATTTTTCCGGATTGGTTTCAGCCGGACGATATCCGCGACCTTTTTGCGTGAGCACATGAAGGAAGACCGGATGGTCCATCTTGCTGGCATGCAACAGCATCTCAGTCATACTCACCAAGTCATGTCCATCCAAGGGCCCAATATAGGTAAACCCAAGTTCTTCAAAAAAAACGCGTGGCAAAACAAAAAACTTAATGCGGTTTTTTAATTTTTCCGTACCATGGGCCAAGGTCTTCCCGATAAAGGGAACATGTTCCAGCGTACGTTTGACATGCCGTTTAAAACGCATGTATTTTGGATTGGTACGCAGGCGTCCCAAATACATATTCATACCGCCCACATTTTCTGAAATGGACATGGCATTGTCATTCAAAATGACGATTAGCCGACTTTGATGAAACCCTGCATCGCTCAGCGCCTCATAGGACATTCCTCCCGTCAGTGCACCATCGCCCAAAACGGCAATAACATGATGGTTCTGTTTTTGTAAATCCCGCGCGTGGACAAGCCCCAGCGCAGCGGAAATAGCTGTCGAAGAATGCCCGGTATTAAAGCAGTCGCAATCGCTTTCTTCAAATTTGGGGAAACCGGAGATTCCATCCTGCTGGCGCAATGACGCAAACCGGGCTTTACGACCGGTCAACAGCTTGTGTACATAGCTTTGATGCCCTACATCCCAAATAATTTTATCCTGCGGACAATTAAAGACGGTATGCAAAGCAACGGTCAACTCCACAACGCCCAGATTGGACGCCAGATGACCGCCATTTTGCAGCACCGTCTGAATGACTTGTTCACGCAATTCATCACAGAGCTGATACTTCTCCCTTTCATTGAGCAGCTTGATGTCTTGCGGGCTTTCTATATGGTCGAGAATCCTCAATCCACTCCATCCCTTTTCATCCACGGTTTTTCCAATCGAAGAAAGACATGACTTTGCCGCAGAACAACACAAATTCTTTGCTGTTGTCCAGCGCAACGGTCTTTCCAAGCGCTTTGAGCGAAACCGTTAAAGCCGAAACAGCTGCGGAAGAAAGAACGCTCCATACCGCTGCTGATAAAAAGCCGTATTGCGCTGTGGCCAACGCCGCAATTGCCGCACCGGCCGCGCCGCTGACGACGCCGCAAATATCCCCAATCACATCGTTGCAAAAGCTTGCATATTTCTCCGTATTTTTCAGGATACGGAGGCTTTGTTTCGCACCCCGTACCTTTTTGGACGCCATGGCAACAAAAGGCGCTTCATTGGCGCTTGTAATAGCAACGCCAAGCATATCGAATATCACGCCCAACGCAATCAACACCGCCAGGACGCCAATGGCCGCCAAAAAACTGGCATCCGTCATCAATGCATCCGACGCGGCAGACATTGTGCCGGATAATAATAACGTAATAAAAAAGATTTGGACAGGCCAAATCCATGTTTTGGACTTCTTCTTTTTCTTATTTCGCTGTGGGTCTGCTTTCATCGCAATTCCTTAATTAAGATAAAAAATCGGTGGTGATATACCGGATAAACCTTGCGCCATATGGTCTGGTAGGATTTCCCCGTTCCGTACTTCCCGTCGCCGAAGAAGCGGTTTCCCTTTGAACAGAACGACGTATCGTTTCCGTGTTACGCGACCAGATTGCCTTAAAGAGCACACTGTAATCCCCGGTATACCATACGAACAGTCTAGGAGCTTTCCTCGGCGAGAACCGACGGCCCTATCCTCTTTTGCAGCGTACGGTTTCATGTGGCAATCGTTCTGACCGCCTGGCCGGGCAAGTCGTCACGTGTTCCACACCCCACCGCCGCCACGCAAGGCAGGCTACGCTGTACACAGCTCGAAAGCCGCATGACAGGTTCATACCCCGTGGAGTAGATGCTTAACTGCACCCACCCCATCGGGCCTCCACGGAAGCCGGGTCGGGGTCCGCATGCCATTGCGGGCCGCCCGTCAACCTTAACCTCCAGCATCAACCCCAATCTGGGCGAAAGAAGCCAACACCAGAGACTTCATCGATGTGCCATTTGACGGATTTTTAGCCCCGCCTTCAGGCACGCCAATTCCCGACTAGAATACTGCACCACCGGAATTGTATTATACCATGAAAGCATGGAATTCACCAAATGCAATGTGGATATCAAGAACACAAAGAACCCAAATCAATGGCTAATCTTTTTCAACGAACACAAACAAACCACCTATTTGCTTCGTTTTACTGCATTTTGCGCCGTCATACGCAAAAACCAAGCCGATTCTCCAAAGCCTGAAAGGGCTTCTTCTGCCTGTTGACAGGCTGCTTGTGCACGTAGCCGGGCCGTCTCCAAACCCAGCAGGGATACATAGGTCGCTTTATGGTCGCGCGCGTCTTTCCCTGGTGTTTTGCCCAGCGTCTGTGCATCGGATGTTGCATCCAGGATATCATCAGCAATTTGGAATGCCAACCCTACTGCCTGGCCAAACCGCCCGATAGTCTGATAAGAAGCCGTATCTGCACCTGCACAGGCGGCGCCGGCTAAACAGGCTGCCTCAATCAACGCCCCTGTCTTTTGCGCATGGATTGCCTGTAAGGATGAAAGCGAAACCGGTTTCCCCTCCGCCTGCAAATCCCGTACCTGGCCGTTGACCATGCCCTGCACGCCACAGCCGTCTGCAACGGCAGCCATAGCCCTGCAAGCATGCCACACATTTGTTGCCTCAAGCGTTTGGTGCGCCATCGTTGCGAACGCCAGACTTTGTAATCCATCGCCTGCAAGCACGGCCATTGCTTCCCCGAAGACCTTGTGGTTGGTCGGCTGGCCACGGCGCAGGTCGTCATCATCCATACAGGGCAAATCATCATGAATCAAGCTGTAAGCGTGAATCATTTCCACAGCACAGGCGAATGGAATCGCATCTTCCATACACCCGTGGAGTAAATCACAACAGGCCAACGTCAAAACAGGCCGCAAACGCTTTCCTCCAGATAAAAGGCTATAGGAAATGGCTTCTTTCAGAGGCGATTCCAGCGGTTCAACCGCCAAACGCAAGGCAGGTTCGATAAGCGATAGATACGAAGCATAGCGCGTTTGATATTCATTGTTCGGATTCAAAGGGAACCTCCTCTCCCTTATCCAGCATCTGAATACGCTTTTCATATCCTTCCAGCAACGTCCGGCAGCGTTGGCTCAGCTGCATACCGCGTTCATACAACGCAAGGCTTTTTTCCATGCCCAATGCCGGGTCTTCCATCTGTGCGGCGGTTTTCTCCAGCGCTTCGATTGCTTCTTCTAGGTTCATATTTTCAACGTTCTTTTTCATATATTTCCTCCTGCCAAACTGCGTGCGCATAGCCATCGTGGAATTGCACTGTTACCGGTTGTCCTGGTGTCGCTTGCCGGCTTGTCGTAATACGATTTCCTCCTGCGTCTGTCAGAAGCACATAGCCTCTTTTGAGCATATTGGGCGGCGCAAATGCAAGCAATTTCATTTCAGCCATGTTGAAAGCCTGTTGACGCAGTTTAAAACGATGTTCCATCTGTTGATTTATGGATTGAACAGCGAAGCGAAACCGCTGCCCCGCCTGCTGTATGCGGGTTTGGGGCGCGTGCAGATATAAACCGCGAACACCATTGGCCATGCGAAGATTGGTTCGTTCCAAACGTTGACGGAGACTTCGGCGCATATGTTCCACTGTGAGGTCAATGGTTTGTATCCATTCATCTCGCAAAGGAACCGCCAACTCTGCCGCCGCACTAGGCGTAGGAGCCCTTAAATCTGACACATAGTCCACGATGGTAGTATCCGTTTCATGGCCTACGGCTGTAATCACGGGGGCGCGGCTGGCAGCGACGGCGCGCGCCAACGCTTCATTGTTGAACGCCCATAGGTCCTCCATGCTTCCGCCGCCACGTCCAAGAATAATTACGTCAATATCTTCTATAGCATTGAGTGCATCAAGCGCGTCCATCATTTCTCTGGCCGCCAGTTCACCCTGCACCGAAACAGGCGCTAAAAGAATATCCACACTTGGATTTCTGCGGGAAGCGACTTGGATGATATCGCGAATGACCGCCCCCGCCGGGCTTGTAATCACGCCAATACGGCGTGGGAAAACCGGTATCTTACGCTTTCGTTCCGCATTGCAAAGTCCTTCTTGGAACAGGCGTTGTTTGATTGCCTCAAACTGTTCATACAAAGCACCCCTTCCCTGCTGCTGCAGGGACATGGCATAAAGCTGAAAAGCTCCATCCCGCGTATACAGGCTCGCATATCCGCCCACAATAACCCGCATGCCGTTTTCCACCGGAAACGACACTGAACGGTTATTTTGGCGAAACATCACGCAGCGCACGGTGCTCTGTTCATCTTTTAAGGAAAAATACCAGTGGCCGGATGGATATTTTTTGAAATTGGAAATCTCACCTTCCACCAAAAGGCCTTGCAGCGTTTCATCTTTAGCGACAAGTTGATGTACATAATCGTTCAGCTGTGTGACCGTCCAGGACATCATGGAAATCAATTCGCTGAGCATTCATCCGCCTCCTTTGCCAACAGCGCAATGCCTACTGCGTTATCGCCGGCAAACTGCGGGTCTGCTACGCATAAACGGACAGGAATACGCCGTGTTTTCAACTGTTGTAAACACGACTGTCTGACCAATTGATTGGCCGCCACACCACCGGCAAGTACAGCTGTCGTAAGTGCTGTACGTTCATATGCATGACCGAGCATTTTAGCCAGCGCACGGCCGATGCTGATAAATAGAGCCTCGGCAAGCGATTCCGGAGAATCGCCCCGTTCCAACCTTCTCTTACAGACCGCTTCCGCCCCGGAAAAGTGCACATCACAGCCATGAACTTGAATACCGATTGGTTCACTTCGTTCCGTCGCCTTTTCTGCCAGCGCTTCCAAAGCCGGGCCTGCCGGGAACGACAGGCCCAGGGCCACACCCAGCCGGTCAATACACTGGCCGGCACTGATATCCAATGTGCCGCCGAGCCGCTCAACCAGCCAGGTCTGCCGCTGAATTTGTAAAATCTCTGTTGTGCCGCCCGAAAGATGAATGGCCAAATACGCATCGGGCAAAAGCGGTTGTCCAATTTCAGCAGCACGCACATGTCCCTGTTGATGGGAAAAGGAATAAAGAGGCACCTGTGTAGACGCCGCTATGATTTGCGCGGCCGACACGCCGGCCCGAAATACCGGCATATACGAACCCTCTGCGTTGCGCGGGGCAGTACTCACGCCGACGCCTCCGAGCGTATACCCCCCTTGATGCAATCGCGCCATTACCGTTTGCAGCAGCACAGGCAGTTGCTTTACATGCGAAAAAACGGCCTCGCTTTGCCTCAAACCGAGCGAGCCCGATTTGACGGGAAGCAACTGCCGTTGTTGGTCCAAAATGGTACCATGTTGGTCTACTAAAGCCGCTGATGTCACATAGCAGCTTGTGTCAATCCCCACATATGCTTTCAACCTGGTTCTCCTGCTTTTGATTTCGTTGGCGGGAAATCCCCCCCAAGACGCCGTTGACAAACTTTGCGGATTTATCGGAACCGTATTTTTTAGCCAGTTCCACCGCTTCATTGATGGCGGACGATTCAGGAACATCCTCCCGATATAACATTTCATATAGCGCCAAGCGCAAGATGGACAAGTCCACCTTGGCAATCCGCTCCTTCTTCCACCCGTTGGAAAACGCCTCAATTTCTGCGTCCAACTGCGCACAGGACTGCTGAATCCCGCTGACAACTTGTTGAATATACTGTTTATCGTTGGGATTGATAGACGGATAATCCAATGCGTCGTCATTGGCGGTCAAATCCGCTTCGCCGCCCATTTCCCATGCATAAATCAACCGCATGGCGGCATCCCTGGCAATTCTGCGTGACATAATAGCCCCCTCGTATGTATGAATGTCAATGTCCGTTGGTGAACAGTTCTGCTAAATACCGCATAAATCGGTCACGGCTTTCACTTTTGGAGCCAATCCACAGCCCAATGCAAACACAGATTGCAATAAACAGGCATTTCCAAAAACCAAATTCCAGCAATAATACAGCGACCAGAAAACCAATCAGGCCGCCCAGGATTTTTCCCCTATGTTCCCGTATAAAATTCAAAATGCGGTCATCCATTGGTGTTTGCTCCTTCACTAACGGGCGGTTCAGGCTGCTGTGTTTGCTGTGACGCGGCAGGTACAACCGCCTGCACGGGAGAGGTTGGCCTGGTTTCCTGCGCTTTTTCTACCAAAACGCGTACTTTTGCCGCCATGCCGCAAGTCGTTTGCAATAAATCTTGTACCCCTTGCTGTACACCTTTAGCAATTTCCGGAACACTGGCCTCATTTCCACATTGCAGGGTCAGCAACACTTGCAGTTCAGCGCCTGTTTCGACAAGGCAAGTGGCCTGCAAAACACCCACGCTCTCCCGGGCTTTTTGAATGCAGAGGTCCGAAACGGCATCCTTGGAAATGGAAATATCTCCAGCACCGGCCACAGAAATGGTACCCTGCAGTTTTTGTGTGCTTTTTCCACGCTGCCGGATGAACATCACCCGGATGAACAGCAACGCAATCAGCACAGCAACCATGGATATCAGCACCTGGAACTGCCAGCGTGCCATCAACCATGCAACGGCAGACGCTACTTGTGCGAAGGGCAAAAATCCCCACACAACTGCAAATACCGCAGCGCATCCTGCAATCCCCAACAAGCAGGAAAGAATAAGTAAGATACGATCTGAAGCCTTCAACGTGATTGACCCCCTAGCAGCTTGTCCCATACAACGTCATTGAAAAGCCCTCCCCAAAGGAAGGGCAACTTTCAGCGAACCCTGGGCGTAGATTCCGTTCCTGCGGCAACTTCATCCATTTTAGGCGCAGAGAGCGCATCCGCGTCCCGCTTTTCCTTTTCAATTTCAACGCCCTGCACATGCACGTTGACTTCTACAACCTTCAAACCAGTCATCGTTTCAATGGCGTTACAGACCTCTTCCTGAATTTTGGCGCACACTTCATGAATTTTTGCGCCATAGCGAATAACAAGATTTAAATCCACTGCGCATTCCGTCGTGCCGACTTCCACCTTAACCCCTTTGGTCAGGTTTTTACGGCCCAACAATTCCGCTACGCCGGAAGTAAAACCGCCGCTCATTCCCGCTACACCCGGCACATCTACCGTTGCCAGAGCGGCAATGGTCGCAATTACATCGTTGTTAAACGTTACTTTTCCCGCTTTATCCGCTTGGATTTCCACATCCTGTGCTTTGTTCTCAGCCATGGAAATACACCTCCCAGCAATTATACCCGTATTATAGCAGATTCATTTTCAATTGTACAATCTCCTAATTGCGCGGCATAATCTTGATATTTTCGCTTTTTTCACCGGTTTCGCTGCGAACAATTTCCATAATCTGTGCCGCCTGAGCGCTGGTCAATGCCTTTTCATTTTCCACCACGACATTGACCGAACCGTCCTTGATGGTGACAACGCATTCGCTAAATCCCTTTGCTTTGACAAGTCCTTCGACCGTCGTTTCCGTTTCCATGGTGTTTACAAGCGCGAGTTTTTGTTCCTGTGCCTTTTTAATCGTCTCTGCATCCGCCTTTTCGTCTTTGATGATGCCATCCAGATAAGATAATTCCTTTTCACGCGTGGTCGAACGTTCGGTACGGAAGGTCGTATAATAATTCAGGCCCACATTGGCATTGGTCGTTTGGGTACCGTTGTCGGTCGCGGCTGGGGTTGTACCCGGAGACGCAGTCGCATTAGCCTCCCCTTGTACGGCAACCGGCTGCCCTTCCCCCTGCAAGGCATTGAAACGGTAATTCATATAGCCCGTAGCTACCAACAACAACACCAATCCGATAAATGCCCATTGTTTTTTCTGCAATCGTACTTTCATGTTCTTTTCCTTCCCTTCATGGTTTCATTTCAAATACGTCAACCTTGGAAGCACTGACGCCGAGTGCTGTCTGAACCGCCTGGGCCAATTCCATCTTGACCTGTATATCCGAAGCGCCTTGTGCTATCACAACTACGCCGCGTACTTCCGGGCGTTTTTGGGTGAGCACCAATCCATCGCTCTGGGAACTGCTGGGGCGCTTGGTCTCCGTTTCGTTGCTGGTGGTGCGGCTATCTTCCTGTGTGTTCGAGGTAGAATAGCTGCTTTCATATGCCGGTTCCAACACCGGTTCGGATTCATACGTAATCATGACCTGCACATCTCCCGCCCCGCGAATGGAACTGAGGACACGCACCAGGTCATCCTCTTCGCCCTGCGCATCAAACGCCTGACTGCCCGAATTTTTATTTTCTGCCGTGTCTGCCTGTGGGCTGCCAAAAAGCGTAGGCCAGACAAGGAGCACAAGCAACGCGATGGCCGCAAAAACTGCCAATGTTTCCAGTTTCTTTTTGTCGGGCAACGCGCGTATCTTTTCCAATCCTTTGGGACGTGTTTCCTTTTGCATCTGAACGCTCCTTATACCGTATTGTATGGCTGTACACAGCCGACTATGCTTGCTTTCACAGCAGCTTTGCCAACGGCGCCAACATCGCATACACCATTACAAGGCCAAAGCCGATACGACCGAACTTTTTCATGCTGCTTTGTGGCAAAAGCATTTCAAAGATGGTGGTTAATACGGCAATCGCTGCGATATTGAGTGCCCATTGATAGATGAATGTCGTCATGGATTTCCCCTCACCGCATCATGACGTTGATATTGCCGGCGCGAATCATCAACGTTGTTAAAATAAACATCATGGCACCAGCAGCCAGCACCGCAATATACAAAAGCGTAAACACATGCGAAAGGCCGCTGAGACAGGATGTCAAGCGTTTTTCACCAAAGGGTTCAATGACCGCGGCAGCAATTTTATATGTAATGGCGATAGCCATGATTTGCAAAACTGGACGTAGCGCGGTTGTGGCCAGTAAAATCAGGCCTATCATCCCTACGCCTTGCTTGATTACCACCCCGCAGCCAATCAGCGTGTCCACGGTGTCCGAAAACATACCGCCAACAATCGGTACAAATTTGTTGATGGCAAACTTCGCAGTACGAATTGTGATGCCATCAAAGGCGGCGCCGGAAAGTCCTTGCAAAGCCGTCACTCCCAAGAAGATGACGAAAACGACTGTAGTTAGCCACTGCGCACATTTCATGACCAGCTTGGTCATCTGTTCAATCTGCACTTTGGGAGAAATATGCTGTACAATCGTTAAAAGACCGGAAACGAGGATGGCTGGCAGGGATACTTTCTGTACAAGGGTGATAATCGTACCAGTCAATAATGTCATGGCCGGCTTGAAGATACCTGCGCTGATGCTGCTTCCAATAGCGGTCAGCAAGGTCAGCATGACGGGAAAAATAGACTGCATCAATCCCGTCATATTCGAAATGGCTTCTACGCCAATGGCAAATACGCCGGAAAGCGAATGCACGGCAAAGCCGATGGCCACTAGATAGGCAATGAAGCTGCACAGTTCAGATACTTCGCCCGAAAGGACCTTCGGACCTACCGCACCCATCAGGGACATGAGTACCGCCAAGGCTACAAATTCCAGAATGATATATAAGTGAGCGCGTATCTGGCTGAAAAACAGGCTTCCTATCGCCTGCAGCATGCCGCCCGCGTCCATATCCAGTTCGCCACGAGCGGCTTTGTCGACCAAGTCCCGTACTGTTCCTCCCCCTAGAATGCCCTGGGCCAGTGAATCGTTTTGCAGTTGTTGGTCCAGGCCGGAAAAATCCAGCCCGTTGAGCATATTGGCATAGTCCTCTTCAAATTCCTGCTGGGCCTGTTCCTCCGCCTGTTGCAGTTCTTCTGGTGTTGGAGTCTGTGTCGGCGACTCCTCGGGCTGCGCAAAAGCAGCGGCCGGCACCAGCCACAGAAGAAGGAGGGCAACAACTAGCATCCAGCTCTTTTTCTTTGGTGTCATGGTGCCCTCCTTTACGGAAGCAATGAAGCGAGAAGTGCGAGAATCTGTTGAACAATGGGAACGCACATGGCCAGCAATAAAATTTTGGCGCCCAATTCAATTTTGCTGGCAATTGCCCCTTCCCCCGCGTCTTTGCAGGCCTGTATACCAAATTCTGCAATATAAGCAATGCCTGTGATTTTCAACATGGTGGTAAACAGGGTAGCGTCTACATGAAATTGTTCACTGATACGCGCCAATTCGGTCAGCAGTTCCGTCGCCTGCCCCAACACGCTTAGCAGGACAATGGCTCCGGTCGCCATGGCACAGAGGGTGGCCAAATCACTGCGATAAGGCCGAACCAGCAGCGTTAGCAACATGCCAACCAGTCCAATTGCTACAATTCGCACCATCGCTATATCCCCTAATATAGGTTGAATACGCGCTTGACGCTTTCAAACAAATCGCTGACCAGCGAAATCACCATGAACAACACGATGACCAGTCCTGCAATCGTTACCATGGTCGCCATGTCCTCTCGTCCGGCACGGGTTAACAACTGATTGAGCACCGCCACTAAAATACCAATTGCCGCGATGCGAAATACAAGATCGATGTTCATCCTCTTCCTCCGTTATTACAAAAATAGAACCACCAACAGTGCGCCTACCAACATGCCGCTGCTCCGATACAGACGGCCCAATCGCATGTATTCCGTTTCGGCTGCTTTTAAGTTCTGTTTGAGATACGATGTCATCATACTGAACGCGGCCTGCTGGCCCTGCCGGTCACCCCCCAGACGAACTGCCCATTGTTTAAACGCCTGTTCGTCTGCTTCTGTCATACAAGCGAAGAGATTTCCCTTCCCCTTTTCCAGCGCAATCGCCCGGGAGAAAGCCTGTACAGCGTCCATATGCATTCCCAAGTGTTTCTGTGCATTTTCATACAAGGCTGCGTAGGGCTCCGGCACCCGCCGGGCGGTATCCGCTAAGGCCTGCCGCAATGGGTCAGAACCGTAGATGAGCTGCGTGTGCAGATGGTCTACGGCCTCAAGCGAGCACTGCAAAAAGGCAATCCGCTTTTTCAAGCCACCCGAAAAGAGAAATCCTGCTCCTGTACAGCAGAGAAACAGCAATCCACATGTTCCCCACTTCATCAAACTGGCCGTATCCATAACGTTCGCCCCTGTTCGTCCAATACTTTGAGCAATTGACCAGCCTGCCCGCCGAGAATAAGGATGCGGGCAAATGCCCTTTCTTCCAGCAACACAGCTAGGCCTTTGCGATTCCAAACATCCTTTTGGTCCTGGCCATGCGCAGAGGCGATGACCTTTACCCCCGCAAAGGCTGCCTCTAAGACAGCTGCCGCATCCTCTTCGCTCCCCAATTCGTCTGTAATCAGCACTTCCGGCGAGAGCGAACGAAGCGCCATCATCATTCCCTTGGCTTTGGGGCAGGCATCCAATACGTCCGTACGCAGGCCTACGTCCAATTGCGCGACACCGTTGACAGCGCCTGCGATTTCGGCCCGTTCATCTATGATGCAAACACGCTTCCCCTGCGCTCCAAATACGCCATTGGATAGCTGCCGGGCGATATCGCGCAGAACCGTCGTTTTCCCCATCATGGGAGGAGAGACAATCAAGGTGGGAAGCACCTCGTCTCCACGCGTGATATGTTCCATCAGCCCATCGGCGCAACCCTGGATTTCCCGCATCATACGGATGCATAGCCCAGCGCAGTGCGGAATGGAGAGAACCTGTCCATTCTGTGCATTCACACGGCCCGCAATTCCTACCCGATATCCCCCACGCAAGGTAACAAAACCATTGCGAATTTCATTTTCAAAGGCATAGATGGAATGCTGGCAGATTGCTTCAAAGGTACGGCGAATTTCTTCCGGCTGTATGATAAAAGGGTCCTCAGGTGTTTTCTGCAAGGCGCCGGCAGCGCTGACGAATCGGTCTTCCCGGCCCAGTTGCAGCATAAATGGCCGATTTGCACGCATACGAATTTCCGTCACTAACTGCAATTTTGTATGTTCACAAGCCAGCAATGCCATGCGGGCACGCTGCGGAAGAAGAGGCCCTATCTCCTGGTACCATTTGGGCATCTGTGCCATATCCATCCACTCCTTTGCCCCATATATATGCGTGTCCGAACATGAATATCCATGTTTCTTTGGACATGTATATAAAAAAGAGCGTATGGAAACCATACGCTCTTGCAGAAATAAAAAAGTGCCGCCCCTCTAGGGAGCGGCACTTTGGTTGTTATGCCAGCAAATTACTCTTCGTCAGAGGGTTCCTCTTCCCCATCCGTAATGATGGATTGCTTGCACACTGGACAAATCAATTCATCATCCGCCAACGAATCAGCATCAAAATAGATGACTTCGTGGCAATGAGGGCACTCTACTTCCAAAAAATCTTCATCGTCATCCTCATCGCAGCAGTCGCAACCGAACAGTTCCTCCTCGACTTCGCCGAGGTCCTCATCGATGTCCTGGATATATTCATCCATTTCGTCTTGGGTCTGTTCGATTTCGTTGATGGAATCCGCAACGTCTTCGAGCACCTCTATCATTTTCAGCAGCAACTTTCCTTCTGCCGTTTGCTCGGAAATATCCAGTCCTTCCGACAGCCCGCGCAGATACGCTACGCGCTCTCCTAGATAACTCATTTCGTACCCTCCATTCATATTTGTTTTTTATTGTGCATTAAACGCGGGACATGTATTCACCCGAACGGGTATCCACGCGAATAATATCGCCTTGGTTGACAAACAACGGTACGTTGACCACAGCGCCCGTTTCCAGCGTAGCCGGTTTGGTGCCGCCTGTAGCCGTATCCCCTTTTACGCCCGGGTCGGTTTCCGTAATGGCCAGCTCCACAAAGTTCGGCGCTTCAACCGAGAAAGCCTGCCCCTTGAAGAATTTGACGTCCACGTTTGTATTTTCCTTGACATATAACATGGCATCCGCCACAAGGTCATGATTGAGCGGCACCTGTTCATAGGTTTCCAAATCCATGAAATAATATAAATCGCCATCCTGATAGAGGTATTCCATGGTCTTGGACTCGACGTGTGCTTTCGGATAACGTTCCGTCGGGTTAAAGGTGCGTTCAAGCACATTACCTTGTACTACATTTTTGATTTTCGTGCGCACAAAAGCGGCGCCCTTGCCCGGCTTTACATGCTGGAAGTCCACAATAACCCATACTTGTCCATCAATTTCAATGGTTTGTCCTTTACGAAATTCGCCTGCTGATAGCATACTATCCCTCCGTACTTTGTTTTACAAAAGAATGATTTCTTTGGGAACGTGCGTCAAGTTTTCGTATCCATCCGCAGTGATGCAAACGGTGTCCTCTATCCGCACGCCAAAACGGCCCGGCAAATAAATTCCGGGTTCTACGCTCAAACACATGCCCGGCTGCAGGACTTGCGTACAGGAGGGGCCAAAGCGCGGTTCTTCGTGAATGAATAAACCAAAGCTGTGTCCCAAACTGTGCCCAAAGCAATCTCCATAGCCATTTTGCGCAATATAATCGCGCGCAATACGGTCTACCTCATTGCATACCATGCCTGGCCGTATGCTGTCAAGCGCATGCAATTGTGATTGTAACACAATTGCATATATTTTTTCCATCTCTTTTGTTGGTTTTCCCAAAACAAATGTGCGCGTCATATCCGCACAGTAACCATCTACCCGCGCCCCCATATCGATGGTGATAAAATCGCCAGGCTGTATTTTACGCATAGACGGCTGCGCATGCGGCATGGAGGAATGGGGGCCCGAAGCGACAATGGTATCAAAGGCGAGGGTACCGCCGCGCTTCTGAACATAGTAGCTAATTTCGCTGCTGATATCCAATTCGCTTATCCCTTGGCGCACACAGGATTGCGCATGATAAAAAGCTTGCTCTGTCAGATCCTGCGCACGCCGGATGGCAGCGAGCTCTTCCGCATCTTTTATCATGCGCATTTTTTCATAAACGGTATCCATACCCCGCATTTGCAAAAATGGCCAGGCCTGGACTGCTTTTTCATACCAGTCAACCGTGCAATAGGTGGTTTCAATACCAAGGGTTCGCCAATCATGTTGTGCGGCCAGACGCTCCACCTCGCTCCATAACGTAATGGCGCCTGTCACTGTAATCACATCAAACAAAGGGCACTGCTGTTCCGCCATCTCCGTATAGCGGGAATCGGTTATTAACACCCGCATATCCGGCCCAATCAAAAGGCAGGCTTCCCCCGCCGTATAGCCGCTCAGATAACGAACGTTCTCTTCGCGTTGCACAAGCGCTGCATCCAGGTGTTGTTCTTGGAGCTGTTCCATCAAAGCAGACAGACGATGGGTCACAATTGCATCTCCTTTACTGCTCTCTCATAAAGCAACTGATAGGTTTTGGCGTCTTCCGCCATCGTTCCTTTGGATTCGCAGATGACAACCGGTTCGTAATGCCGGGCAGCCAATTCCTGGGCAAGTGGCCAGAATTCCGGCCCAAACTGTGTGTCACTGTAAGTCCAATGTCGTTTTTCACCGGCTTTTGTGTATTCTATACGTGAGAAATGAATATGCACTTTTTGTGCGCGGGCACGCCCCAAAGCCTGCTCAAGCAAATCCAGCGCGCGTTGATAATCTTCCCGCACGCTTCCAAACGCCCCCAGGGAGCGCGCATGCAAATGTCCAAAATCCAGGCACGGTATCAGCCGCTTGTCCAGCTGACAGAAACCAAGCGTCTCCTCCAAGTCCCCAATCTGTGAAATCTTTCCCATGGTTTCCGGGCAAAAGAGAATATCTTCCATCAATCCCATGGCATCCAGTTCGTCTATTGCACGCCGAAGCAATCCCTCAATTCGCTGTACCGAAGCAGCGCGCCCATCCGGCGCTGTTACGCCCGGGTGAAATACCACCCGCTTCGCCCCCATCATCCGGGCAGCCATACCGGACTGAACCAGATAACGAATGGAATTGTCCATCTTCTCCGCATCATCAGTCGCCATGTTGATGTAATACGGCGCATGTACGCTGAGCTGTACATCGTATTTTTCCGCTTCGGTGCGGATTTCCAATGCGGTTTTCTCCGTCATTCGCACGCCGCGGCCAAAACTGTATTCCAACGCGTTCAGCCCGCGTTGATGCAGCCAGGCCGGCTGCTGTTTGGTGGCCGCATAGCCTTGTGCATAAAAACTATCTGAATTGCCCGCAGGGCCAAATCGTATCATTGGTAAACCTCTCTTTTATTTTTATCATACTGCTTTCATTCACTTTGGGCAAGCATTCATCCACGGCTGGCTTCAATTTCTTCAGCCAGTTTGCGCAGGGCTTTTGCTTCGATGCGGGATACATAGGAACGTGAGATGCCCAGCTTTTCCGCAATCTCCCGCTGGGTACGACATGGCCCACCGGCCAGCCCATAGCGCAATTCAATAATCATCCGTTCACGTCGATTAAGTACGCGGCCAATCGCTAGTAAAAGCTTCTCTACCGCAATGCGTGTAGCGGCTTGGTCCTCCACCGATGCATCTTTTGCGCTGATTAAATCCATCAAATGCACCTGGTTTCCATCTTTATCCGTCCCTACGACGTCTTCCATGGCCACTTCGCCGCGGGTCTTTTTCTCGGCGCGGACGCTCATAAGTATTTCATTTTCAATGCACCGTGCTGCGTATGTTCCGAGCGGTCGTCCTTTTTGTGGGTCAAAGGTTTGCACGGCTTTGATAAGCCCGATGGTGCCGATGGAAATTAAATCATCCATGTCGCGTCCGTTTCCTGCGTACTTTTTGCAAATGTGCGCAACCAAGCGCAGATTGTGTTCTATCAACAGATTGCGAGCTTTCTCATCACCGGCTGCCATGCGTTCTACATATGTCTTTTCCTCTTCTGCACAAAGCTGTTCCGGGAAAGACGGGCTGCCCGCCATACTGCCAACACAGATTAAAAACTGACTCAACCATAACAAGGCGCTGAATAACATCATATCTCCTCCCCGGTTACCATACGCCGCTAGGTTTTGTCCGCATGTCGATTTTTTCAAAACAAAAGGGGAGGCATTTCTGCTCCCCTTCATCGGTTTGTCTATAGTCCGTGTTCCTGGTCGTACGCTTCCCAAAGCGGACGATATTTCTCCACGTTTTGATTGTGTTCCTCCAATGTCTTGGCGTATACAAGTTCATTGGTTTTCGGGTCAGCCAGACAGAAGTACAGGATATTCTGGTTTACAAAGTCCTCATCTGGCCACAAGGCAGCCTCAATCGCATCTTTTCCCGGATTGCAAATAGGCCCTACAGGCAAGCCTGCATATTTGTAAGTATTATACGGGGAATCCACGGCGGTATCTTCGCTTGTTAGATTCAACTTTTTCTTGCCCAGGGCATACTGTACCGTGACATCGCTGCCCAGTTTCATATTGGCCTTCAGCCGGTTATGGAAAACCGCGGACACCTTTTTGAAATCGTTTGTCTTTGCCTCCATCTGAATCATCGAAGCCAGTGTAATCACTTCATCGGTGGTCATATTCAGTTCACTGGCGCGCGCCTCGTATTCAGGCGTATAAATTTGCTGAAAACGCTGGAGGAATTTATTGATGATGGTCTGTGTATCAGCGTCCCGATAGACAAGGTATGTATCCGGGAACAGATAGCCTTCCAGCGGTACCTTACGCTGTGCGGTTTTATCCTTTATCTCATCGATAAACGCATAGTTTTCATACGGCGAGGTATCCTTGATGTTGTTGAGGAATGCCGAAGCATCGTCGGACAAGCCAAGCGTGGCAAGCGTGTTTCCCAGTTCTTCGGCAGTACCGCCTTCCTTCAACAGGACTTTTAAGACGTTCTCCGTGGTGCTTCCAGTGGTCAGCATTTCGGTGATTTCCGAAAGGGACATCGCCTTTGAAAACTGATAGGTACCAGCTTTCATCTTGCTGCTTTTGTCCTGCAGGTCAACAAACAGCTTAAAAGCGGTAGAACTGCGCAGCACACCCGCTTCCTCAAGCACTCTGGCAATCGTATTCACGCTGGAACCACGCGGAATTTCAACGGAAATCAGCGTGGTGTCATTCTTATCCACGGGCGCTAAAAACTTTTGATTCACAAACATTACGCCAGCAAAAATCATTACAATCACACAACACAGGCTCACCGCAAAAATTTTGGTGGGTCGTGCAATGCCACGCAAGGATTGGTCTAGCTGACGAATCCAACGTGCCAAAATGTTGCCGCCGGAGCGTTCTTTGCCTGTTTTGGCCATACAATTTTCCCCTTAGTCTTCTAAAAAGCTCAAATCCACTTGCACAGCATCCGCCAGGATTTTGAAAATATCCCCAATCATTTGATTGAGTCGGTGCTCTGCAAGCATGAAATCCTGTACATCCGTATTGAGCGAGAGAACGCTCATCAATTTATTGTATTGTTCGACAAGTTCTGCACTTGGCTCCTGACCCGCCATATGCGCCGCGTTTGCTGCACGCGAAATTTCCAGGAATTTTTTATACAAATCCTTATTTAGCTGTTCTGCAAACGCTTTTTCCTTTGCCTCGCAATACGCCTGATACTCTTCACTCTGTTTCATCTGTTTGGCGAGTTCATACGCCTTGTCATAATTTTGCATCAAACTCACTCCCTTGTCAAACTTCCAAAATCACCGGCAAAATCATTGGATTTCGCTTGGTTTGCTGATAAAGGAAATTACGCACGCAGCTGCGAATGGCGCTTTTTAATTCGCCCCATTCCCCTGGCACATGCTGTTCCTGGCATTGCGCAACCGCTTTTTTCACCAAATCGCGCGCCTGTGCGATAAGTTGTTCGTTTTCACGCACATAGACAAAGCCGCGGGATATGATTTCCGGCCCGCTGACAAGCGCCCCTGTTTCCCGATTGACTGCCACAACGGCAATAAACAAACCATCTTCGGAAAGCGTTTTACGGTCGCGGAGCACCACATTCCCCACATCGCCAATCCCACTACCGTCCACAAAGACGGCACCCGCGGGCACGGTTTCCTTGACTTTGACGCTGTTCTTAGTCAATTCTACCACATCACCGTTAGCGGGTAAAACGATATGGTCCGGCTGTACGCCCTGTTGTTCTGCAGTCGTAGCATGGGCGCGCAACATGCGGAACTCGCCATGGACAGGCATGAAAAACTTGGGTTTGGTCAACGCCAGCATCAACTTTTCCTCTTCCTGACAGGCGTGTCCGGAAACGTGCACGCTGCGAATTCCCTGATAAATCACATTTGCACCGCGTTGATAGAGCTTGTCAATGATGTTCGAAACCGCTTTTTCGTTCCCCGGAATTGGCGAACTGGATAAAATAACCAAGTCTCCTGCGCCAATGGAAATGATGCGGTGTTCCCCGCTAGCCATACGCACAAGGCCGCTCATCGGTTCGCCCTGGCTGCCCGTTGTGATAATGACCACTTCATCGTCATTCATATAATCCAGCTGCTTGCTGTCCAACAGCGTACCTTTTTTTACTTTCAAATAACCGATTTCCGTCGCAATCTGGCTGATACGTTCCAAGCTACGGCCGGCAAAGAAGACCTTGCGTCCCCGTTTTTCTGCGATGTAAATCAACTGTTGGATGCGGCTGATATTGCTGGAGAACGTAGCAACGATGATGCGTCCCTGCGCGTGTTCAAAACATTCATCAAACGTCTCGCTGACCCGTTGTTCACTCATGGTATAGCCGGGCCGTTCCGCATTGGTGCTGTCGCTCATCAATAACAAAACGCCTTGCTGCCCCAGGCGGGCGAAAGCCGCCAAATCCATTTTTTCACCATCCAGCGGCGTATGGTCGATTTTAAAATCGCCCGTATGTACGAGCAGCCCAACCGGTGTGCGAATGGCCAAGGCAAATGCATCCGCGATGGAATGGTTGACCTTTAAAAACGTCACTTCAAAGCATCCGATTTTGATTTTGGTACCCGCTTTGACCGTTTGCATATGGACACCCTTAACACCGTGTTCATCCAATTTATGCTGAATCAGCGCAGTGGTCAGGCGGCCGCCGTACACCGGCACCTTTTTCAGGTCCTTGAGAATAAACGGGGTGGCTCCAATATGGTCTTCATGTCCATGGGTGAAAACAAACGCCTTGATTTTGTCCTTATTCGCCATCAGAAACTGTGTGTCCGGGATAACATAATCAATGCCCAGCATCTCGCCTTCTGGGAAAATCATGCCGCAGTCGATGACAATCATTTCGTCCTCATAGGCAAGCACAGTCATATTCTTTCCGACTTCTCCCATGCCGCCCAGGGGGATGATGCGAAGCGTCGGCTGAGCCTTGTTTTCCCTGGCTGATTCACTTTTTTTACGATTGGCTGTCACACGCGGACGAGCCGCGCGTTTGGTGGGTTTCTTTCCCTCTGGCACCCCTGTCGCATCGCCATCGGCTGCGATATGCTGCATGCGCTTTTGCAATTCCATCTCCTTGCCAAGCAGCGGCGTAGCCTTCATGGATTCAGTCTGTGCGGACGAAGACGATTTCCGCACGCGTCTTCTCTGTGTTTTCTTTTTTGTTTCTTCCAAAATATTGACCTCTCTTTATTTCTCCCGGTAAAAGCCGGGCATAAACTTTCGTTCCCTTCATTGACAAAACTGTTCAATCTTTTTTTGAATATCCTCCGCCCATTGCTGTGCGATTTCTTGTGAAAAAGCGCGGCTCTGAATGCGCAACGCATGTGCGCGTGGGTCGGGCGATACGGATAGCGTAGCCGTTTCCTTTTCCATTTCTACACCACCGACCTTCCAATGGGCGCCTTCCTGCTGAACCAGTTCATGTAAAATACGCATCCATTGTTGCTGGGGAGCCTGAGCGTTAAGCCGAATATCAGCCCGTTCATCCGGTTCTTCCATGAACATCGCCCAGCGCGCCGGCGCAAGCGAGCCGAGGAAGAACAAGATTTGCATCAACGGCAAAGGGGCATCCGTTGGGGTTTGCAACACCCGTCGGATTTTTCCAACATCCAGCTTGTTTCCCTGTGCATCCATCCAAACGGGTTCCATATGCGGTTCCGTTGGCAACCAAAGGCCAAGCGCACAGGTATGTTCCTGCATGCGGCGATGCAGCGTATCCACCTTTGCTGCCGACACCCAGCGCGTCTGGCATCCCGTTTGGCTGAGCGTCTGCATCAACGCGCGCGATTTGGGACCCTGTACCAATATGCGCAGATGTTTGGGCATTCCATAATGTTTACGCAAGAAAGAGGCATATGACTGGGCGGCATTGCCCGCCTTTTGCTGCCCCAAATCATGCAACGTCCCTGCTGCCGGTGCTTGTTCCAACGCAAGTTGAAGCGATGGTTCCGTCCACGCCTGCCAACCCTCCGTGTGTGCCGTGAACAATCGCACATGCACCTCTCCTTTCGCATTGCGCATGACATAAACGGCTGTTCGATAAGGAGTCTGCTGCATGGCGAACCAGAATGCTTCCATAGAACTGGTCCCCGCATCGGTCACGTTGGCGCCTTGCAAGCGCAGCGCCTGCAGAAGCAACGTTTTGTAGCACGCAACTACAGCATCTTCTTCTCCGCCAAGCAAGCTCCAGTCCTCACTGCCAAGGGAGGAACGGACTGCCTGTGCAATATGAAACGCATCCAGTGGCGTAAGAAGAAAACCGCCTCCCACATCGGTGGCAATGGAGGGCTGGTGCACCAGATGATGAGTGATATGGCTGTGCGGAAGAATATGCTTTTCCGGCCATACTTTCACACGCTGCGCAATGGTGGAACCAAAGCCAATTGTCGTTTTCCGACCGATGACTGCTTCTTCAAATATACGCACATCGCGTTCCAGGATAACATTATCGCAACAAACCGCCCCACGCAGTTCGCTGCGCGGGCCAAGCTGACTATGCTGCCAAAGAACGCTGTCTCGCGCACTCGCGCTGGCTTGTAAGGTACAATGCTTCCCCACTACCGCATAAGGGCCGAGGGAAACGTCCGGTTCGATTGTCGTGTGTTTGCCAATGTACACAGGTGCGCGTAATTCCACGCCGGATGGCCGTTCCATCCCCTGTGCAAGGAAGATTCCTGGCTGAATCTGTTCGCCAATGGCAAGCGGGCACTTGCCATCCAATACATCTTTGTGCGCCTGCCGGTAATCTGCAACCTGGCGGATGCCGCGCCAGTATCCATGCATGGGCGCCGCATACATGGGAATTCCTCGCTGTAAAAGCAACGGAAACAGGTCCTTTTCAAAATCAAACGGATGCTGTTCGGGAATCCAATGCAGCACTTCGGGTTCCATGATATAAATGCCTGTACTGACAGTATCTGCACACACGTGCGTCCAGTCCGGCTTTTCATCCAGACGGGTAATGCGATGTTCTTCATCCATCACTACCACACCATAGTGCACCGGTTCCATCACGTGTTTGACCAGCACGGTCACCTTTGCATGGTGAATACGGTGCATCGCCAACGCCTTGGTTAAATCCATTTGTGTGATAACATCGCCGCCTGTTACGATAAAGGTTTTCCGCAACTGCTTTTGCAGCTGTTTTACACTTCCCGCCGTACCAAGTGGATGATCTTCCAACACCCACTCCACAGGAATATCACTGGCCGCTGCATCCCCCAAACATTTGGTAAACATCTGCGGCAGATATCCGATAGTTACATACGCCTGCCCTACGCCATGTGCCTTTAGCCATTCCATCTGCCAAGCCAGCAACGGCCGGTCAAAAAAAGGCACCAGGGATTCGGGAATATCGCAAGTCAGGGGGCGCAGGCGTTTTCCCTGCCCCCCTGCTAAAATCACTGCATCCAATGATTGTGTACCTCCATCTACATCGGTTTCTCTTAGTATGAGAAACCCGTGTCGATGGTATACACAAAAACAACCTGCTTTATAAAATATACTTCCTTAATGTGTTTACGTCAAATTGCCGTTCCAAATGCGCCTGTACATAGGCCGCATCTACTACAACTTCACCCTGCATTTCATCTGCGCAGAAAGACACTTCTTCCAACAGCTGTTCCATGATACCGTGCAAACGCCGTGCCCCCAGGTTTTCCCCGTTTTGGTTTGCTTCAAATGCATAGTCGGCAATGGCGCGTACGCCATCCTCCGTATAAGTCAGGCGCACCCCTTCGGTTCCCAGCAGGGCGGCGTATTGCTTGGTCTGTGCATTTTCGGTTTCGGTCAAAATACGGACGAAATCATCCGCCGTCAGGCTATCCAACGTTACACGAATCGGGAAACGCCCCTGCAGTTCCGGAATCAAGTCATCCACCTTTGCCACATGAAACGCCCCGGCAGCAATAAATAGCATATGGTCGGTTTTGACTGCGCCGTATTTGGTGTTGACCGTACTTCCCTCGACGATAGGCAAAATATCTCGTTGTACGCCTTCGCGGCTGACATCCGGGCCGCTTCCGCCCGTTCCCTGCCGGCCGGCAATTTTATCGATTTCATCGATGAACACAATGCCGTCGCGTTCCGCACGGCGTAAGGCCTCATCATTGATATCTTCCCGGTCAACCAGTTTGTCGCCTTCCTCCTGTTCTAGCACGCGACGAGCGTCTTTAACAGTTAATTTGCGAATTTTGGTTTTTTTCGGTACCATATCGCCCAATACATCGCCCATATTGAAATCAATACCCATCTGGCTGAGGTCCATGCCCATATTGGCCTTTTCCTCCACCTTCATTTCGACCATTTGGTCTTCCAGCAGGCCTGCACGCAGCTGTGAACGAATGGCTTCACGCGTGGAATTGCGCAGTGTTTCTTCTTCCGGTGTCTCCACCTTGGCAGGCGGCTGACTGCCTTGCGGCGCGAACAGCGCTGCAAACGGTGACGCCTGCGGCTGCGGTTCTTTGGGTTTCTGGTCATCGGGCATGAGTAAATCAACCAGGCGTTCCTCCGCCGCTTCCTTGGCTTTACCCGAAACACCATTCATGCGTTCCTCACGCACCATATGAATCGAAGCCTCCACCAAATCGCGAATGATGGATTCCACGTCGCGTCCTACATAGCCGACTTCCGTAAATTTGGTCGCTTCCACCTTAACAAAAGGCGCCCTGACCAATTTGGCTAGGCGGCGGGCAATTTCTGTTTTCCCTACGCCTGTTGGGCCCATCATTAAAATGTTTTTGGGCGTAATCTCCTCCGCCATCTCTTCGGGCAGCAGGCTACGGCGGTACCGATTGCGCAACGCGACGGCAACCGCGCGTTTCGCATTGGCCTGGCCGATAATGAATTTGTCCAGTTCTGCTACGGTTTGTCTGGGCGTCAATTCTGCCATTGCTTTATGCCTCCTCTACCGTAATATTGCCATTGGTAAAAATGCAGATTTGTCCGGCAATTTCAATTGCTTTGACCGCAATTTCCCGAGCGGATAAATCCGTATTCTGCGCCAAAGCACGAGCGGCAGCCAGCGCATAATTCCCACCGCTGCCTATGGCCGTGATGCCATCATCCGGGTCAATGACTTCCCCGTTGCCGGAAATGACCAGCAGGTCTGTTCCATCTGTAGCAATGAGCATCGCTTCCAGATTTTTAAGCACTTTATCACAGCGCCAGTCCCTGGCCAGTTCCACCGCCGCACGCATGAGCGAACCGCTGAACTGTTCCAGTTTGGCTTGAAATTTTTCCGTCAGGGAAAACGCATCCGCCACGCCACCGGCGAACCCGATGACCACTTTGTCGTTGTAGATACGGCGCACCTTTTTGGCCGTGCCTTTCATAACCACCTGTTGGCCCATGGTGACCTGCCCATCTCCGGCAACTGCGCACTTGCCGTCTTTTTTGACCGCTACGATTGTTGTTCCGCGCAACTCCATGATAAAACCCTCCTTTAATCCATTATATCCTGTTGCATCTGTTCCCAAAAAGCCTGTTCTGCACGTATGGAAATGGCTTCATGACGCTGTGCTTTATTCCGAATCGGTGTTTGCAACGGCGCCATCAAGCCGAAATTGATATTCATAGGTTGAAAATCCTTGCCTGCATAATGGCTGATATAATCCAGTAAAGCCCCTATGGCCGTCCGGTTATCCCACCGAGGAACTTGTTTGCCCAGGATTTCACAGACGGTAAACAGGCCTGCTGCAATGCCCATTGCAGCGGATTCCATATATCCCTCTACACCCGTCATTTGTCCGGCAAAACGGATGGCTTTATCATTTTTCAAACGCAGTTGCTCATCCAGCGTATCCGCAGGCAGGTAGGTGTTGCGATGCATGACACCATAGCGGAGGAATTCCGCATGAGCAAGTGCAGGAATGAGGCCAAATACGCGCTTTTGTTCGCCAAATTTCAGATTGGTCTGAAAACCGACCAGATTCCACATCGTGCCTTCCCTATTTTCCCTGCGCAGCTGAACGGCCGCATAAGGCCACCGGCCCGTTGCAGGGTCCGTTAAACCTTTTGGGCTCATAGGGCCAAATAAAGGCGTGCGGAAACCACGTGCAGCTAACGCTTCAATGGGCATACAGCCTTCAAAGTGGGTGCCGTCAAAATCATGTATATCTGCTTTTTCCGCATGAATCAACGCCGTATAAAACGTTTCATATTCTTCTTTGCTTAGCGTGCAGTTGATGTAATCCTTGGGCTGGTCATACCGTCCGGCAAAAAAAGCGCGGCTCATATCAATGCTTTCAAATGAAACGACAGGTGCCGCCGCGTCAAAAAACGACAGCGGCCGTCCTGTCCGCCTCATGATATCTTCTGCCAAAGCTCCTTGCGTCAATGGGCCAGTGGCTACAATGACCAGCGTATCATGCGGAATTTCCGTTACTTCGTCCCGCACAACGGAAATATATGGATGACGGCAAATGTGTTCTGTTACCAAGGCAGAAAAGGCTTGGCGGTCCACCGCCAAGGCACCGCCGGCAGGCACGCTTGTTTGTTCCGCGCACGACAAAACGAGCGAGCCCAACGTCTTCATCTCACGCTTGAGCACGCCGCTCGCGCTGTCCAGGCGCGTGGCCTTTAAAGAATTACTACACACCAGTTCCGCAAACAGCGGCGAATGGTGTGCCGGGCTCATCCGGCCCGGTTTCATTTCGTATAAAGTTACATTGATTCCTGCCGAAGCCAGCTGCCAGGCTGCTTCGCATCCTGCCAGACCAGCGCCGATAACAACCGCATCAGGCATCCTGTTTTTTGCTCCTGTTGTTGAATACACGGTGGTTGCATTCGGGATTGGTGCACTGCTTGTAAGGCACGCGGTTGCGTCCCCATTTCAGCACCATATTGCCACCACACTTTTCGCACTTATCCGCTACTGGCTGGTCCCATGATACAAAATCGCATTGCGGATAATTTTCGCAGCCAAAAAACACCTTGCCGCGTTTGGATTTTTTCTTAACCACTTTACCGCCGCATTTGGGGCAAACAACATCCGCCACAGTTTCCACCAACGGTTTGGTCGTCTTGCAGGCGGGAAAATTGGGACAAGCCAGAAATTTACCGAATCGCCCAGTTTTGATAACCATCATCGCCCCGCAATTTTCACATGGGATATCCGTCACTTCTTCCGGCATCTTGACTCGTTCAGAATCGGCTGCGGTTTTCAGCGTCTGTTCAAAGGGGCCATAGAATTCCCCGACCGTTTTATGCCAATCCCGGCCTTCTTCCACCTCATCCAGGTCGCTTTCCATTTTCGCAGTGAATTCTTCATCTACGATATTTTCAAAATTCTTAGTCAGCCAATCTGTGACGACAAACCCCAATTGCGTTGCGCGGAGTTGCCGATTTTCACGTTCTACATATTCGCGGTCAATAATGGTGGAGATGATGGTCGCGTATGTGCTAGGCCGCCCAATGCCCCGCTCCTCCAAAGCCTTTACCAACGTCGCTTCACTGTAATGATACGGCGGCTGTGTATAGTGCTGCTCCGGTGTTAAATCGCCTAGCTGACAGGCCACGCCCTCTGAAAGTTCCGGAAGCTGACGATTTACCTCTTCCTTATCATCATCCCTGCCCTCAACATATGCAGCACGATATCCATCAAAGCGCACAATTGAACCCGTTGTACGGAATGTATAGGGCCCGCCTATGATATCCGCCGTCAGCGTATCGGACACTTCGCCCGCCATCTGGCTGGCGACAAAACGATTATAAATCAGTTCATACAAACGCATCTGTTGGGCATTGAGGCTTCCCCGCAGGCTTTGGGGCGTACGTTCAATGGACGTCGGACGAATTGCTTCGTGCGCATCCTGCGCACGCGAACGATTGGCAAAGTAGTTGGGTTTAGCCGGCACATAAGCTGCGCCATATTTTTTTTCAATATAATCGCGCACTTGGGCAATCGCTTCGCTGGAAACGCGCATGCTGTCCGTACGAATATACGTCACAAGGCCAACCGCCCCACCGCCGATATCAACACCTTCGTATAACTGTTGTGCTAAACGCATCGTGTTTGCAGGTGTAAACGAAAGCTTGCGCGAAGCTTCCTGCTGCAGCGTGCTGGTGGTAAAAGGCGCTGGTGCTTTGCGCGTCCGTTTGCCCTTTTTGACCTTTTCGATACGATAATCGAAGGTTTTGGCATCCGCACAGATTTGCTGCGCCTGTTCTTCATGGTCAATCTGTGCCTTTTCCTTGCCAATCTTTTCCAAATTCGCTGTAAATTGCTGGCCGTTTGCCTGCTCGGTAAAAGCTGCCCCAATCGTCCAGTATTCTTTAGGGACAAATTTTTCAATCTCCCTGTCCCGGTCGCAAATCATCTTGACCGCAACGCTCTGCACACGACCAGCGCTCAAACCCGTACGGATTTTTTTCCATAACAACGGGCTGATTTTATATCCGACCAAACGGTCCAACACCCGGCGTGCCTGTTGGGCGTTCACACGGCCCATATCAATCTTGCGCGGATGTTCAATCGCTTGTTCAACCGCATGCTTGGTAATTTCATTAAATTCAATGCGGCAATCGCTATCCTGGTCCAATTTTAACAACTGTGCGATATGCCAGCTGATTGCTTCGCCTTCACGGTCCGGGTCAGTGGCCAGCAACACGCGGTCCGCGCTCTTAGCCATGGATTTGATTTCCGTTAAAACCGAACTGCGCCCTGTCATTTGTACATATTTGGGCGTAAAATCATGCTCAATATCGACCCCTAGCTCTTTTTTAGGCAAATCCCTTACATGCCCCTGGCTTGCGGTCACATGATAACCATCACCAAGAAACTTTTCAATCGTATGCGCTTTGGCTGGCGACTCCACAATCACCAACGTTCCGCCCGGTTCTACTTTTTTAGTAGTCCGTTTGCGGGTAGGCGTTTTGGCAGCTGCACTTTTCGACGTTTTTTTACTGCCCGTGGCCGTGGTGCGTTTACTTGCCTTTGAGACAGTTTTTTTCTGCTCCGTCTGGCCATCGTCCGTCTTCTTGGCCGTTCGTTTTTTGCTGGGCGCTGCTGTCTTTGCAGCGGATTTCCTTGCTTTCTTTTCCGGCTGTGAAAGCGTCTTTTCCTGCTCCATGCATTCCTCCGAAAACCATATATTGAGCTACGACCGTACAATCGTATAAATGCGTCCTGGTAATTGCTTAATTATTCCGCGAATTTCCATCAATGTCAAGCACGTAGATAATTGAGCATCGCTTTGGCCCGTGTATCCTGCCAACGCATCATAGGATAAATCCCCCTGCTCCAATTGTTCATAGACGCACTGTTCATCCTCCGTCAGCTCCCATGCAGGTGCAGGTTTATTCGTATGAATTTGGCGTCCCCAACGCATGCGAATTAAAACGTCATCCGCCTCCAAGACCGGAAACATGCCGTCGCGAATCATACGGTTTGTTCCCATTGACGCAGGCGAATCGATATTTCCAGGCACGGCAAAAATTTCTTTTCCCTGTTCCAATGCAAATTGGTAAGTAATCATGGAACCGCCCTTTTCTCGCGATTCCACAATTACAACCGCATCACTCATGCCGCTGATAATGCGGTTGCGCGGCGGAAAATTGGTTGGCAAAGGCTGCGTTCCTGGAAAATAATCCGAAACGACTACGCCGTTTTCACAAATCTGCTCATATAATTGGCCGTGTTCGGCTGGGTAGATAACATCCACTCCGCAACCCAGGACAGCAACTGTGAATCCACCAGCCTGCAACGCGCCATAGTGTGCACTTGCATCAATCCCGCGCGCCATACCGGAAACAATTGTCACCCCTTGCGCCGCCAGCTCTTCCGACAGCTTCTGCGCGGTATTGCGTCCATAGCGTGTACAATGGCGCGTCCCCACAATAGCGGCTGTCCGTGAAAAACAAGGCGGACAGGCGCCCTTGGCAAATAAGACCAATGGAGCGTCCGGCACACTGCGCAAAGGAGGAGGATATCCGTCGTCCTCTTGAAAATAAGCGCGAATCCCTTTCTTTTCCAAGCATTCATTAGCTGCATCCAAGCGCGCTTGATTGCGGGCTGCAAGCAACAATCGGCTGGTCGCTTCCCCCATCCATGGGACTTGCAAGCATTGTTTAAGGTTCGCGTGTTCAAAAACCGCTTGAGGCGAGCCAAAATAGTCGCATAACGCCTGCATGCGTTTGGTTCCGACCCCTTCAATGCTGCATAGCCACATATAATAAGGGCGCTGTGCCTGTTCCATCGTCAATTCCCCCAATATTTGCGGTCCAGACTGCGGTACTGCACGGCTTCCGCCACATGCGGAGCCTGAATCTGCTCGCTTCCTTCCAGGTCTGCAATCGTACGCGCTACTTTCAATATGCGGCCATAAGCACGTGCGCTAAGGCCCATATTGGTGAAGGCGTGCTGCAAAATCAACTCACCCTGTTTATTCGGTTTACAATAAAGATGACTTAGACGGTTATCCAGCTGTGCATTGTAGAAAATGCCATCGCTTTGATAGCGTTCTCGCTGCAAACGCCTTGCCTGATTGACGCGGCTTCGTACATCCGCACTGCATTCTTCCTTCGTATCTCCTGCGATATGTTCATAAGCCACGGGGCCCATTTCAACTTGAATATCAATGCGGTCCAGCAAGGGGCCACTGATACGGTTCAAATACCGACGAATCTGTACCGGTGTACAGCGGCATTCTCCATACCCAAATTGGCCGCATGGACAAGGATTCATCGAAGCGGCCAACATAAAAGAGGCTGGATATGTCACCGTGGCGTTGACGCGGCTGACCGTTACTTCCCCATCTTCGAGGGGCTGACGTAAAGCTTCCAATGCATCACGTTTAAATTCAGGCAACTCATCGAGAAACAGTACGCCGTAATGGGCTAAGCTTACCTCTCCTGGATTCGCACGCAGTCCGCCTCCCGTCAACGCCGCCGTCGAGATACTGTGGTGTGGTGCACGGAACGGACGCTGCTGTATCAATCCATGGTTGCTCGTGTGCAGCTGCCCCGCAATGGAATGTATTTTGGTAATTTCAAGCGCTTCTTCAAATGTCAACTCCGGTAAAATACCGTTTAACGCCCGTGCCAGCATAGTCTTGCCGGCGCCTGGAGGCCCTATAAGTAAAATATTGTGTCCCCCGGCGGCGGCAATTTCCATGGCGCGTTTAGCGCCTTGCTGGCCTTTGATTTGCGCAAAATCCACAGCGGCAGCGTTCCCCGTTTGCTCCGTATGCCAGGTTTGATTTGGATAGGGCGACAAAGACAGCTGACCGTTGAGAAACTGTTCCACTTCCTGCAAGGTTTGCACGGCATAAATCTGCAATCCTTGAATATAAGAAGCTTCAGCCGCATTTTCTTTAGGCAAGAGCAACTGTTTGTATCCATGGGCGAAAGCATCGATGGCCATAGGCAATACACCGTTTACCGGACGGACTTCTCCATTTAACGATAGTTCACCCAACATGGCAATGGCCTGCGCTTTCTGCGCATCAATCTGTCCCGTGGCCGCCAAAATCCCAACTGCCATGGGCAAATCGTAAATCGGGCCTTCCTTACGAATGTCTGCCGGCGCCAGATTGATGGTTAATCGACGGGCCGGATATTCATATCCGCTGTTCTTAATTGCGCTGCGCACGCGCTCGCGCGATTCTTTCACGGCCGCATCCGGAAGGCCGACCATTTCAAATGCCGGCAATCCGTTGCTTGCATCCACCTCTATCGACACCGCATATCCGTGCAGGCCGGTCAGTCCGTAACTGGCAATACGCGCCAGCATTGCGCTCCCCCCTTTGTTTTTAAAAAAACCACCAGGATTCAAACCAGCGCAGCCAGTTCATCGCCCAGTTTTTATCCACCATGACACCACCCCATACCGGATAGAACAGGCAGAACAGTACAACCGCGGCAGCCAGCAAACCCCATACCCAGCGAGGCAGTTTTCCCGTGGCTTCCTTGGGGCGGCAAACCCATGCCGTAAACAGAATGATAAACGGCACGCTGGCAAAATAATGATAAATAAATGTTGCACGTGTGATAAATACCCACGGCAGCAACGCCCCACCCAGACATATCATCAGATAGGTCAGTAGGCTCGCGTCATCCCGCTGTCTGACTTTACGCAGTGCCAGGCAGCCGCCTACGAATATAGTCGCTGCCAATCCTGACCACCAAACCGCTGGATTGCCGAATGCCGCCAAGGACTGCATCATCCCCTGCGGGGCATAGCTGTTGGAATAATAGTAGATGGGCCGCTCAATAATCGGCCAAGTGTACCATGCGCTCTGGAAAGGGTGCGTGGCGGTCAGCTGGCTGTGGTAATTGAACATATATGTCTGTACATCCCAAACGTCCGCCAAGCTGTATGGCTTTTCTGTGCACAACAGATAAGGCAAATAGCTGAGCAGATAGATGATGATGGGAATGACGATGAAGAAGCCAATGCAGAATGCGCATGTACGTATCGTACAGGGCCAGAAGGATTGTGCAACGTGTTCGCATAACCTCTTCTCTTCTTCGTCTTCGGTAACATTCAACCGTTTGCGCGCCCATTCATATTCACGATAGCGTTTGAACAGCGTGGTGAAGAACGCCACCGCCAACCCTGCACCTGCATACAAACCAATCCATTTGCTTGCCACGCCCAAGCCAAACATGACACCGCACAGTCCCAGCGGCACGAACGTTTTCTTCAATCCATCGGCATAAAAGTTCATCTGCCAATAGCGGAACATGAAGTAGCACATCGCAATGATAAAAAATACGCCGTATACGTCGATGGTGGCAATGCGCGTTTGCACAAAATGCATACCATCCAAAGCAAATAAGCCGCAGGCAAGCGCTGCCGTTTTGGTATTGCGGAACAAGCGTTTAGCAAACACATACAACAGCGGTAGCATGGCAATACCAAACAGTGTACCGACAATGCGCCAGCCAAACGGGTTCATGCCGAATAACGCGACCCCCAGCATGATAAACACCTTCCCTAACGGCGGATGCGTGTTTTCATAGGGCGCAAAGCCGTGTAGGTGCTCAAAGGCGGTACGCGCATGATAAATCTCATCAAAATACATCTCATCCAGATAGGACGGGTTTTCTTTGACAAGCGCCTGTTCGTCAATCAGCGCTGCAGTGTTGCCGCTCTGCCCTTCCTCCACCGGCGTGCTTGAGGCGAGCGTAGTAATGCGGTTTCCAGCACTATCATAAAACGCTATTTCATTGACCAATATTTTGGCATCTAATGCGCGCAATTTGACATAGCGCGCCGTACCCGCCAGTTCTTCCGTCCGCCAGGTATACATCTCCCCTGGCGCCATGTTAACAACCAAGGCTGCGTCGTATGTCTGTCCATCGGTTGAAAGAGATACTTCCATCCGTCCGCCATTGCTCACACCTGGATAATAATAGAGCGAACCCATCGCATAGGTATCACCTAAATCGACGACCGCCTCTTCACCAATTGTCAGCGGACGCCAATAACTTTCGGGTACGTTGCGGCTGCCCAGGTTTATCAAAGCGACCACGGCATACACAAGCGTAATAGCGCCCATTATCAAATAATCCCTGGGCGTCATTTTTTCTCCATCGCGTTTCCAAACATGTAAGTGGAACGGGCGATTTTCCTCTTTTTCTTCTTCTGTGACTTCTTTTAGTCGATGAGCAAGCGCTTCCGGCTTTACATCCGGATTCGTATGGGCGCGTTTGTTATGCGCTAAAAACGCATAAACGCTATATCCAAACCCCGCTAGATTCGCTACTGCAATGACCGCAACCGGCCACGGTACCCCCAAAAGCGCCTGCGCATCTGAGAAAAATACGATAACCGTATTGGCCAGCACAACCGCCGATGCCCAACCAAAGCAAATCAGGAACCGGCGGTCACGGTACAGAATGTAGGAAACCATGAATAAAATCACTGCCGGGAATAGGTAGCGTTCATGCATGTTTTGTGCAAAGCAAATAATCCCCCAGACCACAATCGCGGATACGGGAAGAATCGCTTTGCGCTCTTTGCTTTTCCAATACAAATAGCCGCCCAATATACAAATTGCCACAATAAAAATGATGCCAATTGTCTTGATGGAAAGGCCCAGAAATACTTCCGTAGAATCCAGTACCCAATTACCGCCGAATAATGCATATAAATTGAAGGCATTTACCGTTGCATATGGGTATAACCCTGCTGCTGACGTATATTTTTCAATCAGCCACATCGGATTCTGTTTCAGCGTAAATGGAAGCACAATCAACACCAGCGCACCAATGCCGGCAAGTAAACTGAAGCCTAAATCCCTGTATCCGCGGCGTGGTTCGTCCACGATATCCTTGATATATGCAATCAAGAGAAGGGGCCCGAAAATCAGCATTTGCGGTTTGACCAACACGCCTGCGACGAACAGTGCCGCACACCAGTGCTTTTTGCCCTCGATAAAGTACCATAGGGCCCCCAGCGTCATCAACGCAAGAACGCTGTCCATCTGCCCCCAGATTGCACTGTCAAACCAAACGAGCGGATTGAAGGCTATCAATGCGCCCAGAAACAGTGAAGTCCGTTCATCCCACTGCTTGCGCGCAAGGCGGTAAATAATATACGCAGAGCCCAAATCAGCCAGTATGGCAGGCAGTTTAATCAGCACATTAAACACGGGTGTACCAATCCCCGCTCCAAACAGCTTGGCCAACAGGCCTACTGCATAAAGGACATATATATATCCCGGCGGATAATCCGCCCACATGCCGGAAATATAAAAGTCCGGCAGACCCACTTCAGCAGCATGTGCCGCCCAGGCAGAAAAGTTTGTCATATCCGTCGGATGCCCATAGGTAAGCGCTGCAAGAACGATATTCAGTACCAAAGCGCCGCCCAGCAAGAACCATATGCGCCGGCTAGCGCTCTGCGGTTTTGCAAATGGGGCGCTTTTCAAAAACATCCAGATGGCCAGCGCAAATAAGCCCGCCAATGCAAAAGCAGGCAAGACGCCCTGCAACGATTCTTCCGTTTGCACCGCGTCCTGCTGTTCTTCATAAGCGGTCCGGTCATAAAACCATTCATATTGCGCACCGGCCGGTACTTCATTCACACGGCAGACTTCCATATCCTTCCACTCGACCGTACCGGAAGCCGCTGCATCCTCCGCTTCAAAACCGAAAACTACCACCAGGCTCATCTGTTCCGGCGATGTGAGGCCATACAGTTCTACCGTCTGCCATTGTGCACCTTCTACCAGTGCACTACGCGTACCATCCAGCCCTTCAATCTGTGCATAGGCAACCCCGTTTCCCTCTACCCGTGCGGTAAAGCGTACCCGGTAAATCGTCTCCGTATCTACGCTGATTGCCTGGCTCATAAGTCCGACTGAACCATCCTGGACTGTCATCGATAACACAGTCTCCGTGTCCACGGTTTGTGTGGATACAAGTGTCCCTTCTCCGAGCATCCAGGCATCTACTGTGCCGTCTTCATTGCTCTGATAGTCCGTATTATAAAGTAGATTGCCAAAATCCTCCGCCTGGGCCGCCCCCAGCAAGAACAAGCTGCACATCGCCAGCAGGCAGGCTATCCATCGCGCCTTTGTTTTCAATGGTTCACCCTCGCTTTTTCTCCAACATTTACCAACTCAGTATAGCATACCCATTATCCGGGAAGACATGCCCAAAATGCGTCTTTTATGTGTCGAATCTGGCCGTTAGATAGATTCACTTCCACCACATCAAACCGACTGGGCGATTCCAATTTCCCCTGTTGCTGCATATATGCAAAAGCGGCCAGTGTCAACGCCTGCTGCTTACGCCTATTCACCGCTTCAGCAGGGGTGCCGTATTGCGTATCCGTCCGTGCCTTGACCTCCACAAACACCAACGTGTCTTCCTGTTGGCAGATTAAATCAATCTCTCCATTGCGTTTGCGGTAACGATGCTGCAACACCTCGTACCCCTGTGCCTTCAGATAGCGTTCTGCTAGCGCTTCGCCACGCTTTCCTTTTTCCTGTTTACTTTCCATGTAAAATACCTTGTAAAAAGCTCATGCGGTGTACTGGACAGGCACCGTAGAGCAAAATCGCATCCCGATGTTCCTTGGTGCCATAGCCTTTATTGCGCGCAAACCCATAAACCGGGTATTGTTTGTCCAATTCCTTCATCAGCGTATCCCGCGTGACTTTTGCCAAAAGCGAAGCCGCGGCAATGGCGTAACTTTGCCCATCCCCTTTGATGATACCCTCTCCTTCAGCGGGGATAAACGAGGGGTTTAAAGCGTCAATCAAAACAAACGCCTCCGGACGGTTCACAGCCTGATATGCTCTTCGCATAGCGAGTTTTGTCGCCCCTAAAATGTTGTACTTTTCAATTTCCGCTTCATCAGCCAAGCCGACGCCATACGCAATGGCTTTCTGACGAATCTGTTCCGCCAATCGTTCCCGTTTCTTTTCAGCGACCTTTTTCGAATCGTTGATTCCCTCAATCCATTCGGATTCTTCTTGCGGCATAATCACACAGGCCGCCACTACAGGGCCCGCCAATGGCCCGCGCCCCACCTCATCCATACCGCATACGAGCGCACCGTACTGCCGGTCAAAGGCAATCATACGCGCCAAACGTTCATATTCGGTCTGTTTCATGTGCCTTCTCCCCGTCTATCTGTTTGGGCTGTTCCAGCGAAATGCGTCCCAGTTTTCCGCTGCGGAATTCATCTATCAAGTTGACGGCGGCACGTTCTTCGTCCACTTCTCCGCCTTTAACGATGAATCCGCGGCGTTTCCCGATGCCATGCAGAATTTCTTCCACAGGTTTTGCTTCCGTCTCCACTCCATAGCGATTGACAATGGCCTGGGGGGCCATTGTCTGCAAAATCTCAATCAACCCCGCTGCAATTTCCATCGTCTCCAGCACCTCATCCCGGATGGCATTGAGGATGGCCAAGCGCATGGCGCCCTCTCGATTTTCCAGCTTCGGCCATAGGATGCCCGGTGTATCCAGCAACTCCAGCCGCGGGGAAAGGCGTACCCATTGTTTTCCTCTTGTTACCCCCGGCGTAGCGCCCACCTTTGTACGCGACTTTCCGGAAAGGCAGTTAATCAAACTGCTTTTCCCCACGTTGGGAATACCCGCAATCATAACACGGACAGGTTTGACTGCACCGCGCGCAGCCCATCGCGCTACAACTGGCTCGGCTGCTTTTTCAATCGCTTTGAGAATGGGAGCATTCCCTCCGCTTTTTGTCGCGCAATAGAGCACCGCCTGAGCGCCCTGCGCACGATAGTGCTGCAGCCACGCCTTACTTACGGCCGGGTCAGCCATATCTTCTTTATTGAGCACCACAACGCGTGGCTTATGAGCAAACAGCTTGGCCAAATCCGGATTGCGGCTTGCCTCCGGCGCGCGTGCATCCAATACTTCAATCGCAACATCTGCCAGCGAAAGCGTCTGTGCCATTTCGCGTTTGGCCTTGGCCATATGCCCTGGATACCAGTGAATCAAACTCCCTACGTCCTTTCGTTTACACTTGTTTTATGATAAACGGAATCCGCTTTTTATACAATCCATCTTCGTGTATTCCCTGTATTTATAAAAAAAGAGACGCGCGGCGTCTCTTTTCAGGTCGTTGTTTTTAGCGGGATTGCCGTTCTTTGAGTTTGGACGCTTTCCCTACGCGGTCGCGTAGATAGTACAACTTCGCACGGCGCACTTTTCCGTGGCGAACGACTTCAATGTGGTCCACACGCGGGCTGTGCAGCGGGAAGATACGTTCTACCCCAATGCCGTAGCTGACGCGGCGAACGGTGAAGGTTTCGCGCAAGCCGCCATGTTGACGCGCAATTACCGTCCCTTCAAAGGCCTGCAAGCGTTCACGGTTGCCTTCGACAACCTTTACAAATACGCGTACCGTATCGCCAATTGCGATTTCCGGCAAATCGGTGCGCAACTGCTGTTGTTCAATATTTTTGATGATTTCGTTCATCTCAACGCTTCCTCCTATATATGCAAGGATGTTCAGCACGCCTATCATAGCATGCTCCTATTTTCCTCGCAAGTCATCATTTTTCTTTAGCCGGTTTCTCTTGCTGTTCAAACAAATCCGGCCGTCTTTGTCTTGTAATCTGCTCTGCCTGTTCTCTACGCCATTTCTGAATTTGGGCATGATTGCCGCTGAGCAAGACATCCGGCACTTTCAGCCCGCGAAAATCACTCGGCCGTGTATATTGCGGATATTCCAACAGCCCGTCGGAAAAGCTTTCGTCATGCGCGCTCATCGCATCGCCCAATACCCCTGGAATAAACCGCGCCACACAATCTGCCAAAGCCATCGCCGCGATTTCGCCGCCGGTAAGTATGAAGTCTCCCAAAGAGATTTCTTCATCAATCAGCGTGTCCAACACCCGCTGGTCCACGCCTTCATAGTGACCGCACAGCAAAATCAATTCATCTTCCTGCGCCAGACGCTGGGCAACCTTCGTAGTCAACCGCGTTCCCTTAGGCGAAAGATAGATACGCCGAGCCCGGCCGGTTCCTTCACGTTCTGCCTGCGCCATGCAATCGAAAATTGGCTGCGGCATCAGCAACATTCCCTGCCCACCACCAAACGGATAGTCATCTGCCTGATGATGTTTGTTTTCTGCGAATGCACGAATATCATACAATGCGAACGAAAGCAACCCTTTATCCGTCGCCCGTTTGAGCATGCTCTCCTGCAAAACGCCGGGAAACATTTGGGGGAATAGGGTTAAAAAGCTAATCCGCATCGATTCGCACCTCTGAAAGCGCCTGTTCATCCAGCAGCATGATACCCTGTTCAATGTCCACCTGTACAATCACACGTTTCAAGGCCGGAAAACGCAGCGTTCCGCCTGCTTCCTTCTTCACCTCATACACATCGACTGCACCGGTTCGAATCACATCGCACAGCGTACCAATCGTCTGGCTTTGCGTTCGTACTGAGAGGCCCAGTAAATCACAGACAAACCAGCTTCCTTCCGGTAGCGGTACCGCTTGTTCACGTGGAACGCATATATACGCACCTCGCAGCTTTTCCGCTGCATCCCGCGTATAATATCCTTCCAGATACACATATACGGCATCGCCGGTAATACGGTTTGTTGTCATTCGGACAGGGGTATATTGCCCTTCCTGTTCCAACAACACCTCTTTTGCATCGCTGAAACGCTGCGGGTGGTCCGTCAACGGTTCGACTTTCAATTCGCCGCGAATACCCTGCGGGCGCAGTACAAAGCCGATACGCAACACGTTCTGTTTCATTCGATGATATCCACACCGTAACGAATCTGCTTGTTTTCCTTGGCCGCCGCGGCTTTGACCACCGTGCGGATGGATTTTGCAATACGGCCTTGTTTACCGATTACCTTCCCCATATCCTCCGGGTTGACACGCAGTTCAATCGTCACGTCCGTTCCATTTTCTATGCGCTTGACATCCACATCTTCCGGGTGGTCCACCAAGGATTTCGCAATAAAGCTTACCAGGTTTTCCATACGCTACCCCTTCTTATTCCGTCACGCCGCTCTTTTTCAAAAGCGCACGAACGGTATCCGACGGCTGCGCCCCATTGCTGAGCCAGTATTGCGCACGGTCAGCTTTGATGTTAATCGTGCCCGGGTCGGTCAACGGATTGTACGTTCCAATTTCCTCGATGAAACGGCCGTCACGCGGAGAGCGCGAATCCGAAACAACAATCCTGTAGAACGGAGCCTTTTTGGCGCCCATTCTCTTCATGCGAATTTTTACTGCCATATGTGTTTCCTCCTTCATCCCTTTTGGATGATGATTTCTTTATCAAAAGCGCTTGCCTAAAACGGCATTCTAAATCCGCGCTTTCGCATCGTTTTATTCCCGGTGAACTGTTTAATCATCTTTCGGACGCCTTCAAATTCATTGAGCATCCGGTTGACATCGCTCACCTGTGTTCCGCTTCCGCGCGCAATGCGCTTACGACGGGAAGCGTTGATGATTTCCGGGCGCCGGCGTTCCTCCGGCGTCATGGACAAAATGATAGCCTCCATGCGCGTCAGCCGTTTGGGGTCCACCTGTACATTCCCCATCTTGCGCCCCATGCCCATGCCGGGCAGCATCGCGGCAATCTCTTCTGCGCCGCCCATGTTTTGTACCTGGCGCATCTGGTCAAGAAAGTCCTCCATGGTAAACTCCGCCCGGCGCAGTTTCTGCTCCATGGCCGCCGCTTTCTCTGCATCGTAATTGGCTTGCGCCTTTTCAATCAGTGTCAGCATGTCGCCCATCCCTAAAATCCGGGACGCCATCCGTTCTGGGTGGAACACCTCGATATTTTCCAATTTTTCCCCTACGCCGGCAAATTTGATGGGTTTCCCCGTCACCGCGCGCATGGACAGCGCCGCACCGCCGCGCGCATCACCGTCAAGCTTGGTCAATACGATGCCTGTCACCGGCACGGTTTCATCAAAGCGCTTGGCTATGTTGACGGCGTCTTGCCCGGTCATTGCATCAACAACCAACAAAATTTCCGTCGGGTCTACGGTTTGACAAATGCGTTGAATCTGCTGCATCAATTCTTCGTCGATGTGCAACCGGCCGGCCGTATCGATAATCAAGGTATCACGCATCTGGTCCTTGGCGACTTTTACCGCTTCTTTGGCAATCTTCACCGGGTCGTTGCCGCCGAAATGAACCGGTACATCCACCTGCTTGCCTAAAACCTTGAGTTGCTCTACCGCCGCAGGCCGCACCGTGTCGCAGGCGGCCAACATTGGTTTTTTGCCCATCTTTTTTAAATACAACGCCAACTTGCCGGCAAAGGTTGTTTTCCCTGCACCCTGCAAGCCGCATAGCACAATTACCGTCGGCGGCTTACTTGCCACTTGCAGCTTCGCGTTCTGCCCGCCCATGAGCCTAGTCAACTCATCCTGCACAATTTTGACAACCTGCTGCCCCGGTGTTAGGCTCTTGAGCACTTCCTGTCCCACAGCGCGTTCCGTTACCGCCGCTACAAACTCTTTGGCGACCTTGAAGTTAACGTCCGCTTCCAACAATGCTACACGCACTTCGCGCATTGCCACCTTGACGTCCGCTTCCGTCAACATCCCGCGACCGGTTAATTTGTTTAAAACGCCTTTCAGCTTATTTCCCAATGAATCGAAGGCCATTTACTGTCCCTCCCATCTTGCCAAAAGCTGGCGTATCTGTGCCGCCTGCTCCTGGCAATGCTTCGCATCCAAGTCCTTGCACACCTGCTGCAAACCATTTTTCAATGCCAGATAACGCGTCACAATCTGTAGCTGGTCCTCCATGGCCGTCAACGATTTTTCGGCCCGTACCAGCGCATCCCGCACGCCCTGACGGCTGATTCCTTCACTCTGCGCAATCTCTGAAAGCGAATAATCCTCTCCGCAATATGCTTCTACGGCGCGGCGTTGACGTTCAGTCAGCGTCTGTCCATAAAAATCCATCAGCAGTTCCAACCATGCTTTCTTTTCCAACTACGCCCTCTTCCCTGTAAAGGCTTTTCGCTTTACACCCGAGTATTAAACCATAGAAAAAGCGCGCTGTCAAGCACGCTTTGCAATTTCATTCAAACAGCGCTTTGGCAAACGCCTGTGCGTCAAAACATGTCCAATCCTCCGGCCCTTCCCCCGTGCCGCAATACCAAACGGGCAACTGGTGTTCATGCGCCACCGCCAGTGCCACACCACCTTTGGCCGTACCATCCAGCTTGGTCAGTGCAATGCCATCTACCTTGGCAATCTCGCTGAATACACGCGCTTGCTCTACCCCATTGAGTCCTGTTGTCGCATCCAACACCAGCAGCGTTTTTATGCAGCCTTCAAACTCACGCTCCACCACTCGGTGGATTTTTTCCAGTTCACTCATCAGGTTTTTTCGATTGTGAAGGCGGCCGGCCGTATCACAGATAACGACGTCGCACCCGCGCGCTTTGGCCGCCTGAATGGCATCGAATACAACAGCAGCGGGGTCGCCGCCTTCCTTGCCGCGTACCATCTGCGCGCCGGTGCGCTCAGCCCAAAGGCCCAATTGTTCAGCGGCCGCCGCGCGGAACGTATCTCCTGCCGCCAGCATCACCTTGTGGCCATCCCGCTGAAAGCCATTGGAGAGGCGACCTATGGTTGTCGTCTTGCCGGCACCATTCACCCCGACAACAAGCAACAGCATTGGATAAGAAAATTCCGGCCCACTCTGTCCCAGCATCCGTGCGGCAATGTCAACGAGCAACGCCTTGGCGTCCTCCGCTTTTTTTATCTTTTGTTCCTTGGCGCGCACGCGCAGTTCGTCAACCATTTCCATCGCGGTCTGAACGCCCACATCCGCCAGAATCAACGTCTCTTCCAGCCCGTCATAAAAATCGTCGTCCAGTTCCTTGGCAAACAATCCGCCCATTCGGGCAAATAATCCTTTTTTGGTTTTTTCAAGCCCCCGCATGTTCTCGCTCCTTTTCATGGAATTTTACGCTGACCAGTTTGGATACGCCCTTTTCTTCCATTGCAATGCCATACATCGCCTGCGCCGCTTCCATTGTCGGCCGCCGATGGGTAATGACAATGAACTGCGTGCGTTTGGAATAGCTGCGCAGGAAATCAGCTAAAAGCCGTAGGTTTTCTTCATCCAGCGCCGCCTCAATTTCATCGAGAATACAAAACGGCGTCGCTTTGAGTTCCAGAAGCGAAAAGAGAATGGCGATGGCTGTAAGCGCACGCTCCCCGCCGGAAAGCAGCGTAATCTGCTGTAGTTTTTTGCCCGGCGGCTGTGCGATAATATCAATCCCGCATTCCATCGCGTTGCTCTCGTCCTGTAGACGCATCTCCGCATGCCCGCCACCGAAAAGTTGAACAAAAATACGTCCAAAATTTTCGTTGATGACAGCGAACTGCTCCAAAAACCGCTTCTGCATCTCCTCCGTTAAATCCACAATCAAGGTCTGTAAATCCTGCCGGGCCTTTCCCAAATCCTCTTTTTGCGCCGTAAGAAAATCAAACCGTTCCTTAACCCGCTTATATTCTTCAATTGCACCCGGATTGATATAATCCATCTCCCGCAGTTCAGTGTGAATCTGCTCGACCTGCTGGACGGTCTTTTGCAGCGGCACTGGCTTGCGCATGGGTTCCGCCTGGGCATAGGTAAGCTGATAGTTGTCCCACAATTTGTTTTGAATATTCTCAAATTCAGCATCCAAGCGTTCCACCTGCGCACTCAAACGATACCTGCGCTCCGTCGATTCGGCAATCAGTTGCGCCGCTTGTTCTTGTTCGAATGAACAGGAGCGCACTTTTGTCTGCAGGCTTTCCTTTTCCATTTCCAGCTTTTGCAGGGCTGCCTGATTGCGGCCAATCTCTTCTTCCATCGCACGTAGCTGTTCAACCATTGTCGCCTGTTTGGCCACGTCCTGCTCAGCTTGTTGTTCATTGCGAAGTCGGGAAGCCATGCGTGTTTGCTTACCCTGCTCCAGACGCAGCAATTCTCGCTCCAAACGCTGGCGGTCGCCCTGCAAGGCACTCTGTTCACTCGTGCGCGCTGCCAGTTCCATCTGGGCAACCTGTGCCTGTTCCAAGCACTCCTTCTGTTCCTGACGCAGCGTATGCAATTCCTGCGTATATAGCGCAATATTGGCTTTGAGCGTCTGCTCATCCACTGTCTCGTCCGACTCGCCTGCGTGTAAATCGCGTTCTGCCGTTTGCAGCATCTCTGTTACACGGGCCGCTTCAGCAGCCAACTGTTGCTGCTGTGCCTGTGCCTTTTCGTAGGCGTATACGGTTGCGTCCAGGCGCTCCTGCAAAGCGCGCAGTTCCGCCTGTTTTTCATAAAGCTGCTTCTGTACGTCCGTCAGTTTCGCCTGCAGCTGTTGATGCGCCTGCTGTGCTTCTTCCCAACAGGCGACGGCTTGTTTTGCTGCCTGCCGTGCTTGCTCCGCTTTTTGTGCCGCTTCCTCCACCATGCGTTCACGAGACACCAGCCCGCGTTCACGAGCGCTTCCGCCTGTCATAGCCCCGCTGGATTGAAGGATATCGCCCGCCAACGTCACGCAGCGGAATGAGAATGGACATTTGCGCGTCACCGCAAGTCCGGCGTCCATATCTTCAACGACAAGGGTGCGTCCCAGCAAATAATCCATGGCTTTCCGTACGCTGGGGTCAAATCCAATCAAGTCCACCGCACAACCCAGTACGCCGGGGCCGTGAATCTGCTGTTTTTCCTGCACGGAAAAAGTGCGGGCACGTAAGGTCGACAGCGGCAAAAAGGTGACCCGTCCATAATCACGCTGACGTAAATATTGAATAAGCTTTTTACCGACTTGTTCATCTTGCACAACGACATTTTGCAGACCGCCGCCCAAAGCCTGTTCCATCGCTTTTTCGTATTCGCGCGGAACGCGCACCAGCGTACCTACCGTACCCAAAATACCCGTGTGGTCCATCTGCCCGGTCTGCACATCTTTCATCAGCCGTCGCACACTATTGGCATATCCTTCAAAATCGCGGGCCAGCTGTTTTTGAATTGTCAGCGTATGTTCGGCGTCACGCGCTTGTGCCTGGGCATTTTGCGCCTGTTGTAGCGCCTGCTGTAGCACGCGCGATGCATCTTGTTCCTGCTGTTGCAGCACGTGCTCATCCCCCTGCAGCGCGGTTAACATCGTTTGTGCCTGTGTATACTCCTGCTGCACCTGACGGACTTCTTCCTGGACATTTTGTACATCCACAGCGGCCGTCTCTTGGCGTGCAAGAATTTCTTTGCGGCGTTCGCCCGCCTGTGCCCGCAATGTTTCCAGCCGTGCCACTCGCGCCTTTCGTTCGCCTTCGTGGCCCATGCGGTCCATCAGCTTTTGTTTCAGCACATCCAACTTTTCTTCCATGGCGTATACACGTTCACTGGCCTGCTGTGCCTGCACATCCAGCGCATCCGCATGAAGCGCCAACTGTGCAAGCGTTTCCTGCGAAATCTCTCCACGCTGGGCAAGCGCCGTCTGAATCTCCGCATAGCGCAATGCATCTGCTTCTTCTTGTTCTTGCAGACGTCTGGATTCCTCTTTTAAAAACGTCATACGCTGTGCGAGCAGTTCCGCTTCCCCTGTCACCTTCTGCTGCTGCGTAGATAGCTGCAGGGCTTTTTCGCGCGCCTTTTCCAGCAATTGTTCCATCAGCATCAGTTTTTCGCGGTGTAGTTCTTCCTGCCCCTTGAGTTCTTGTTGATGCGTTTTCCGCTCCGCTTCGATGGCTTCCAATTCAGCGATGTTTCTTTGTAAACCAACATTTTTTTCTCGGTTACGGTCGTATTGCGTGAGAAATAAATTGATTTCCAAATCTTTAAGTTCTTCACGCAATGCCAAATAATGCGCAGCCTCTTCACTTTGTTGACGCAGCGGTTCAAGCGAATGCTCAATCTCACTCAAAATATCACCGACACGCAACATATCATTATCCACATTGTTCAGCTTCCGTTGGGCTTCTTCGCGGCGCACTTTGTATTTCATAACGCCTGCTGCTTCTTCCAGTGCCGCACGCCGTTCTTCGCCCTTGGGGGATAATATTTCCTCAATACGCCCCTGGCCGATAATACTGTATCCTTCACGCCCTACGCCCGTATCATAAAACAACGCGTGAATATCCTTCATCCGGCAGTTTGCCTGGTTGATTAAGTATTCGCTTTCTCCGCTTCGATAGACACGGCGTGTGACTGTCACCTCGCTATGTGGAACATGCAGAAACTGGTCCTCATTATCAAATGTCAACGTCACTTCACAATAGGATAACGGTTTGCGGTTCTCGGCCCCATTAAAGATAACGTCCTCCATCTTTGTGCCACGCAATGCCCGGGCGCTCTGTTCCCCCAACACCCAGCGCACCGCATCGGATACGTTGCTCTTCCCGCTTCCGTTCGGCCCAACGATTGCCGTCACGCCTTCGCTCAGTTCAATGGAAACTTTGTCTCCAAAGGATTTGAATCCGTGTAAATCAATCTGTTTGAGCCGCATCTTCGTCCCTCTTCTCTAGCCAATCAAATAAAAAGCCTGCAACCCGCAGGCTTTCTCCTTACCCTTGTTGCATGGGCATGGTCAATCACTATTCTTGCTTCTTCCACAGCTGTACCGCTTGTTTCGCCGCTTTTTGTTCTGCTTCCTTTTTACTGTGTCCGCTGGCGATACTGACCTGTTCACCATCAACCGTTACACGGATGGTAAACGTTCGCTCATGCGCGGGTCCATCCTCACTGACCAATTCATATTTCGGCGCAGTACCAAACTTCGTATTGCACAAATGCTGCAACAGCGTCTTTTGGTCCTGTCCCCCGCCTTCTTCAATCGCTTCATCCATCTGGCGGCCCAATACGCGCAAAATGACATGCCGCGCACCTCTCATTCCACCATCCAGATAAACCGCACCAAAAACAGCCTCCATCGCATCTGCTAAAATGGACGATTTTTCCCGGCCACCCGTGCTTTCTTCACCCTTGCCCAATTGCAGCAATTCACCCAGCTTCAGCTGTTTAGCCGCCGTAGCCAAGCTGGCCTCGCAGACTACATTGGCACGCATGCGTGTCAAATGTCCTTCATCAACCGCGCTATCGTTATATACACGTTCACTGACTACAAATTCCAGTACTGCGTCGCCTAGATATTCCAATCGTTGATTGTTTTCCCCCGCCTTGCCTGTCCAACTGCAATGGGTACACGCCAACCGGAGCAATGATTCATCCATAAAACGATAGCCCAGGGCGCGGTAAAACGATGTATATCGTTTGTCCCGCACCATGGCACTCTTTATCTTCTGTTTTTCACTCGTTATAGGTTTATTTGTTTTTTTCAATGTAATTCACTACGTCCTGTACAGTGGAAAGTTTCGGCATTTCTTCATCCGGAATCTGGATATCAAACGTGTTTTCCAATTCCATCACCAGCTCAACAATATCCAACGAATCCGCATGCAAATCCTCAACCAAACGGCTTTCAGGCTTTACCTGCGCCGGGTCTATTTTCAGTTGCTCCGCAATTACTTTTTGTGCCTGTTCAAACAGCATCTTTAATTCCTCCCTTATTTTGCTTCGGCCTTCATGACAGCCGCGAGTTCCGCCTCAATCGTGGGCACAACGCCCCCTTCAACCATCTGCTTGCATTGGTGAATCGCATGGTAAAACGCTTTGGCATTGCTGCTTCCATGCGCTTTGACCACCGGTTTATTGACCCCCAGCAACGGTGCACCGCCATATTCGGAATAATCCATGCGCTTTTTAAACCCGCTGAGCGCAGGCTTAATCAGCAGCGCCCCCATCTTGCTGCGGAACGAAGACAACAACGTCTCTTTCAGCATTCCTGTCATCATCGCTGCCGTACCCTCGATGGATTTGAGCGCTACATTCCCCGCAAAGCCATCCGTCACAACGACATCCACATCGCCGCTGGTAATATCCCGTCCTTCTACGTTGCCCGTAAAATGCACCGGCATCTGGGCAATCAGCGGCGTCGCATTTTTGACCAGTTCATTGCCCTTTCCTTCTTCTGCTCCATTGTTTAAGATGCCTACACGCGGTTCGCGAGTTCCTCGTACTTTTTCCATATAAACCGAACCCATGACCGCAAACTGCGCCAACCATTCCGGCTTACAGTCCACATTGGCTCCGCAGTCAATCAGCAGCACCCCCGTTCCCGTCACCGTTGGCAGCATCGGTGCTAACGCGGGGCGCAGAATGCCTTCAATGCGTTTGACAATCAGCGTCGCACCCGCCAAAACAGCGCCCGTGCTTCCCGCACCGACAAATCCGTCTCCTTCACCGTCGGCCAAGGCGCGCAAAGCTTTGACTACGCTCGCTTCCTTTTTTCGGCGTACCGCCTGCACAGGATGTTCATTGTTTTCAATTACGTCCGCACAGTCCACAATGCAGATACGCTCTTTTTCCGCACCCGCCTTTTGCAAAAACGGCATAATCGCCTCTTCTTTTCCAAATAACGTCAATGCCAGGCTTGTGTCGTCGCGCACGGCGTCCAGGCACCCCTGAACGATAGCTTCCGGCGCATAGTCGCCGCCCATTGCATCGATACAAATTCGTACCATTGGCTCCAACCTTTCGTATTTCTACGGTTTGCATTATACTTGAATTCCCCGGTGCCCGCAAGTGCACACGCTTTTGCAGGCAATAAAAAAGAGCGATGTATATTCGCCCTTTTTTCTTCATCCAGACATTATTGTGCCGCTTTTGCAGCTTTCACTTCTTCGCGGGTCGTCATCACCTTAGACCCCTTGTAATAGCCACAGCTTTTACAAGCGCAGTGCGGAACCACCGGCTTTTTGCATTGCGGGCATACTGCGACAGTCACCACCGGTGCATTGTCATGCGTACGGCGTTTGTCACGACGGGTCTTTGATGTTTTTCTCTTCGGAACGGCCATTTCTACACCTCCTCGGGTAAATCGAGCTTTTTAAGTATCGAGAAGGGATTGCTCGTCTCTTGTATGCAGCCGCAATCGCCTTCGTTCCAATCTGCGCCGCATTGCGGGCAGAGCCCCTTGCAGTCCTCTTTGCAGAGCAGGCGCAACGGCAATGCCATAAACGCCGCCTGTTCCAGGGGTTCTTGCAGGTCAATCTCGTTGCCTGTAAAGGGATACATCTCCTCTTCCGCATTCACATCACGGGCAAACCGTTCTTCAAATGGAACCACAAGACGTGTCTGTACCGGTTTTGTACATCGGGCACATACGCCCTGCACGGTAAAGGTCAGCGTACCGCTGATGAGATAAACTCCCTCTCCGATGCACAAGCATTCCCCTTCAAACGCCGCTGGATTCACCATTTCCCATTCCTGCGTCGACGGCAAATCCACCGTGCCGCTGATGGGCATCGCCGTATCCAGCATCGTCATTTGACGCACTTGTACAATCATACAGGCATCCCCTTTTGCAACATTATGTGATTATAACGGTTTCTCTTATGCTTTGTCAAGAAAAACCGTTTTAAGCTTTGGGAATCAGCCGCAGCGTATCCCGTGCAATCACCAGTTCTTCATTGGTCGGAATGACAAACACGCGCACTTTGCTACCCGGTTTGGTAATTTCATGTTCGCCACGTTTATCGTTTTCCCATGGGTCCATTTCAATACCAATCCATTCCATGTTCTCCAAAATCCGGGCACGCATCGCACTGTCGTTTTCACCAATGCCGGCTGTAAAGACGACACAGTCCAAACCGCCCATAGCCGCTGCATACGACCCGATGTATTTTTTCACATGGTAGGCAAAAACATCCAGCGCCAGTTCAGCACGCGCGTTGTTTTCCTGCGCCGCATCCGCAATATCGCGAAAATCGCTGGAAACACCGGAAATGCCGTATACGCCGCTGCGTTTGTTAAAATAGCTGTCCGCTTCCTGAATGCTCATATGTTCTTTGTCCATGATAAACTTGACAATCGCCGGGTCGATATCCCCGCTGCGCGTACCCATTACTACACCTTCAAGCGGCGTCATGCCCATGGACGTATCAATGGATTTTCCATCCTGAACCGCTGCAATACTGCTGCCGTTGCCTAGATGGCACGTCACAATTTTAGAATGTTCCGGATGACCCAGCAATTCAATCGCACGCTGGGATACAAACAGGTGCGATGTTCCGTGGAACCCGTAACGGCGCACCTTGTATGTCTCGTATGCCTCATACGGCACACCGTAAATGTATGCCCGTGGCGGCATCGTCTGATGGAACGCCGTATCAAATACCGCTACCTGCGGCACGCCCGGCATCGCAGCCATGCATGCTTTGATGCCCATGATATTAGCCGGATTGTGCAGCGGTGCCAGCGGGACGTTTTCCTCAATCGCTTCTAAGACGTTTTCATCAATTAATTGCGAAGCGCTGAACGTTTCACCGCCGTGAACGACACGGTGCCCCACCGCTGCGATTTCTGAAAGGTCCTTCAACACACCCACTTCTGGGTCTACCAACGCATCCAGCACCATATGGATGGCGTCGTTATGGTCGCGCATATCCTTGACGATACGTATTTCCTTTTTGCCACGGTGATTGAGCGCGCTGCTGGAAATGCCGATTCGTTCCGCCAGCCCTTTGCTCAATACCTGTTCCGTATCCATATCAAACAATTGATATTTCAGGCTCGAACTGCCTGCATTGATTACCAGAATGTTTTTCAACAGCCTGTCCTCCTAGTTGGCCATGTGCTGTGCCTGGACGACCGTAATCGCAATCACCTTGACCACGTCCTCCATACAGCATCCACGCGAAAGGTCATTGACCGGTTTGGCAAGGCCCTGTACAATCGGGCCCAATGCTTCCGCCTTTGCCAGACGCTCTACTAATTTATACCCAATATTGCCCGCGCCTAAATCCGGGAATACCAATACGTTGGCCTTTCCCTTCACCGGACTGCCCGGCGCTTTATGCTCTTGAACAGATGGCACCAATGCAGCATCCGCCTGCAATTCCCCATCGATGCAAAGTGTGGGGTCCGCCTCTTTGGCAAGGCGCAGCCCTTCCACCACTTTATCTACATTGGCGTGTTTGGCGCTTCCCTTTGTCGAAAAGGAAAGCATTGCAATAACGGGGTCCATTTCACACAGATATTCTGCCGTGTCCGCGCTGGCCAGCGCAATGTTACACAGCTCTTCTGCCGTCGGGTCGATGACAACGCCGCTATCGGCAAAAATAAACGTTCCATTATGTCCCATCGTCTTATCCGGAACCGTCACAGCAAAGAACGCTGATACGGTGCTGATGCCTGGACGGGCTTTGATAATCTGCAAAGCCGGGCGAAGCAGGTCGCTCGTCGGGGCAGCTGCTCCCCCCACCATGCCATCTGCATCGTTCATTTTCACCATCATTACACCGTAATAGAGCGGCTTTTTCATAAATTCGGCCGCTTTTTCCATCGTCATGCCTTTGCTTTTGCGCAGTTCATAGAAAGCTTCGGTGTATCGCTGCAAGCGTTCCGGGTCGTTCATGTCCACCATCGTCACCTTGGACAAATCAACGCCATCTGCCAGCTTTTCCGCCTCTTCGCGATTGGCCAGCAAGAGGACATCAGCAATCCCTGCATTGGCGGCGATGCCTGCCGCCTTAACGACGCGCGCATCATAACCTTCGGGCAGCACAATCGTACGCTTGTCTGCTTTTGCTCTTTCGATGACACGTTCTGAAAACGTCATTCTCTATTCTCTCCCTTCAGAAATCCGGGTTCAAGACCATCGATTAGTGTAATACATCTCCCCCTTTGTTTCAAGGGGCAAACGTCTTTTCATAGGAAAGAAAAATGTTTTTTGTTATAATAATGCGAAAAGAGGTGGATTTTTCATGCGCATCGCTGCAATCATCTGTGAATACAACCCTTTTCACAAGGGACACCAGGCACATATATCCTGGACGAAACAGCACGCCGATGCTGTCATTTGCCTGATGTCCGGTTCGTTTGTACAGCGCGGCGAACCCGCTTTTTTCGATAAATTCACACGGACGCGCTGGGCTCTGCAGGCCGGCGCGGACATCGTATTTGAATTGCCCGTATCCAGCACGCTGCAAAGCGCGCAGGGATTTGCGCGCTCAGGCGTCTTTCTTGCCGATGCCCTTGGGGCCGATGCCTTAAGTTTTGGCGTGGAACAGGCCGATTTATCTTCCTTGCAAACGCTTGCACACCTTTGTCAGGAACCGTCCTATTCCCAGCGCTTGCGCCACCATCTTTCCTGCGGGGTTTCCTATGCGGCCGCCTCCCAGCGTGCTGCTCAGGATTTACTGCCTTCTCTGCCCGATGCGCTGTTCGGCCCCAACTGTACGCTGGCGGTCGAATATATCCGTGCGGTCAAGCGCTATCACTCCCCCCTTCAAGTATTGGCAATGCCGCGGTGCATGCCCGTTTCCAGCACCGCATGCCGACAACAGTATTTGGCGCACCAACCGTTAGATGCGCTTCTTCCTTTTTTCGTGCTTCAGGCGCTCCCCTCTTTACACGCTGTTACCCTCGCAGACCTGGAGCCTATGTTGCTATATCGGTTACGCATGATGTCCATCGAAGATTGGACCGCTCTGCCAGGTTGTAGCGAAGGATTGGAGCACCGTCTTTATCATGCCAGCCGCGCACATACATCACTATCCTGCATTCTGGACGAAGCATCGACGTCCCGTTATCCGCTTGCCCGCATCAAACGCTTGCTGTGCAGTGCGCTTTTAGGCATTACCACCGACATGCAGGCCGTTTATCAAGACCATCTTCCCTACGCGCGCCTGCTGGGCCTGTCCCGTACAGCCGGGCCGGTGATAACCGAACTCCGTCAGCGAACGCGCATACCGTTACTCGATAAACCCGTCCAACGGAAACACGACCCTCTTTTTATGCTCGAACAGCGAGCGACGGATGTGCATGCCCTCTGCACCAAACAGCCCTGCGGCTTGGATTTTACGCATCCCCTGGTGCTGTATTGAACATGCGGGCGACTCATTGCCAAAGATGCTCCGTTTACAACAATTTGGCCTTCACACACCGGATTTGTTCTTCCGTCAAACCAATGGCGCGCAGATACGCCTCACTGCCACCATATTTGTTTTGTAAATAGTCCAACGTCGTTTGCATTTGCTCAGCGTCAGAAGCAAACAGATAATCCGGCGTAGGATACCCTTCCTTCGCCAATCCTTCACGCTGCGCAACAAATAATTCTTGTACATTCTGGGCGCTGGCTGCATAGTCCACAGTGACCATCGCGTCGCTTACACCGGCCAGTTTTAACAGCAGCATCGCCACAACGCCCGTCCGGTCTTTACCCGCCGTGCAGTTGAAAATCACACAATCTGCCGTATGACGGGCAAACGTTTGAAAAACGCGAAGCAAACCCGGCTGGCTCCTATCCAACAATTCTTCATACATCGCGCTAAGCGAAGGCGGAAATCCGCCGCGCAGCTGGTTGGATTGTACGTGGTCAAACAGTTCAATTCCCATGTACTCGATATTTTCATAACCAATTAAGTTGCATGGATACAATTCGGTCTCTCGTTCAGAGCGTAAATCCACCACGCATCGCACACCATAGTCATAGAGTTTTTTCTGGTCCTGCATCGTCAGACGAAACAGGCCATCGGCCCGCAAAAATGCATGTGTTTTCGTCATCTGCCCATTCATATTAGTATAACCGCCCAACTCCCGCACATTGTATGCGCCGCTGAGCAAAAATGGCCGATTGGCCTTTTGTTCTTTCATTGACTCTTCTCCATTTCTTTGGGTTTGCGCAAAGGCCATTGTTCGATTGTGCGCTCAATAGTCTCCATGGATTCCATTGTGGTTTCATATCCAATCCTGGTACATAGCGCTACATCACGCGTGGAATAATGGGCCGTCTGTCCCACATGCGGGCACAGCAGGATATCCGCCTGCTTGATTAAGTTGAGGCTGGCCGCATAGCCGGTTAAATCCGATGTGCGCATGTAGATATCCAGCAGCGTCTCCTTCACTTCTGCCGGTTCCGCTTTGTGAATACCTACGTCTACACCGATGACGATATCCGCCCCCATGCCACGGGCCGCATCTACAGGAACGGTGTTAAGCACGCCTCCATCGACGTACATCACTCCATCAATCCACTTTGGTTCAAATACGCCGGGTATGCTCATGCTGGCCCGTACGGCCGGATAAACCTTCCCTTTGTCAAACACTTTGATTTTCCCTGCCGCAATATCGCAGGCCACACAGGAGAACGGTTTTGGCAATTGTTCAAAGTCCATATCCTTAGTCAGGAGTTGAAGGGCGGATTCGAATTTATTCCCACGAATCAATCCTTTACGCGGAACGACCAAGTCTATCAAATCCTTAGTATTCAGCGCCGCCAACAGGGCAGTCAACCGGTCCAAGTCCGTTCCTGCACAATAGATGCTCCCAATGATGGCGCCCATGGAACATCCGGCGATATAGTCAATCGGGATTTGTTTTTCTTCCAACGCTTTCAATACACCCAAGTGGGCAAAACCGCGTGCGCTTCCGCCGCCGAGGGCTAACCCAATCTTCGGCCGGTTGTCCAAATTCATAGTTTGTGCTCCTTACGAATAAAAAACGATATCAGCGTTTGGAGGTGCCGTCTTGCAAGCACGCAAACTCATTTTCTTTATTTTAACATGTTTGTTTATCCTATGCATCCTTGCTTTTCCGACGGCGGCGCTGCAAGGTGCGCAGGAAGGCCTTTCTGCGTTCCTGTTTTCCGTACTGCCGGCTCTGCTTCCCTTTTTTGCCGGCACATCCATGCTTGTGCGCTGTGGCGGCGCACATTGGATTGCCCGCGCCCTACAGCCCATCATGCGGCCATTGTTCGGCTTGGGCGGGGTAAGCGCACTGCCGTTTGTCATGTCCGCCATCAGCGGATATCCCAACGGGGCACGCATCACAAGCGAACTATATCAGCAGGGATTTCTTTCCGCCTCCCAGGCAGAACGCACCCTGGCACTTTCTTCGACAGCCGGTCCCTCTTTCATTTTGTCCGCTGTGTGTGCAGGTATGCTCGGCTATCCGGAATTGGGCCCACTGTTGCTTGCCTGCCATCTTCTTTCCGCCATGTTCACTTGCCAATGTGCTCGCTTACTAACGCCGTACCAGGCACCTCGTCCGCAGCTTCTCAAACAAGCCCATGACGAACCGCTAGCCCGCATCTTCGTAGAATCCATCCGGGATTCCGCCCAAGCACTCTGGGGAGTAGGTGCATTTATTCTTTTTTTCTGTACCCTCAGCGAAGTGCTCTCCTCCTGCGGCATTCTCCCGCTGCTTGGCCGATTGTTGGCTGTTCCTCTTCAAGCCGTCGGCTTTTCCGGCGACCTAGCCCCCGGGCTGATTGTCGGATGCCTGGAACTGACTACAGGATGTTCCATCCTGAGCGCTGCGGATGTACCAATCGTCCAGCTTCTCCCTTTTCTCGCTTTTCTGTTCTCCTTCGGCGGGGCTTGCATCATCGCACAAAACTATCTGTTTGCCTCACAGTGCAACCTGCGCCTGTCCCGCTTGATTCTTTATAAAACAATCCAAGGCATAAGCGCATTTGCGCTTTGTAGTATCGCTCTGCCATTTTTCGCGCCAAGAACCACCCCCACCTTCGGTGCGTTCACGCCGCATTTTTCCGGCATTCTTGCCGCACAAACACTGCTGTTCCTCATCGGCGCCGGTGCTCTTTTGCTATTGGGGCTGGGCATGATTGTGTTCACCGGCCGCTGGAACAAGCGGATAAAACAAAAACGCCATGCATAAACACACGGCGTTTTCCTCTTGTTTTATCCCTGTACACGCGGCTGTTTTGCCGAAAGCGATTCACGGTTCTTCCGCACCATCTCTAAATAGTCGGACAGGTAGGTTTCCACATCAATCAGCACATCTTCCGCATACGCCTTCGCACCGGCGCGCACCTCACGCGCGTTGCGCTGGGCGTTGGCCATCATTTCGTTGGCGCGGTCGGTTGCCGTCTGCGTAATGGTATGGTCCGCCACCAGCTCTTCAGCGCGGTCATTTGCTTCCTGGATAATACGTTCCGCTTGCTGATGGGCGCTGCTAATCATTCGCTCCGTATCTTGCTGTGCCCGCGCCATCATCTGTTCGGATTCGTTGCGCGCACTGGTCAGCATTTGCTCCGAATCACGGCGGGCATTGGTCAGCAACTCATCCGCCTCTTTCTGCGAAGTAGCGGCCAAATGGTCTGCATCCTCCTGCGCTTCGCCCAAAATGCGGTCCTTTTCTCGGCGAATCATTTCGCCTTCCTGCACTTCCTCAGGCAAGCTCTCACGCATCTCGTCCAAAATCTCCAGCATCTGGTCCGGGTCCACTTTGCGCATCGGTCCAAAGAGCGCCTTTTTGCTATTTTCGAGTTCGTCTTCCATCAGGTCAATCAGCTGGTAGATATTCATTTTTATTTTTCCTCCTGCAAAGATGCGCGCAGCGCTTTTTTAATTTGGGGAGCCAGGGCCGCCGGGACAAATGGTTCGATATCGCCATCATAGGCGGCAATCTCTCTCACCATGCTGCTAGACAGATAGCTCCATTGCGTGTTCGTCATTAAAAACATAGTTTCAATATCATCCGCCAGCTGCTTATTCATGCTGGCCATCGAAAACTCATTTTCAAAATCCGAAATGGCCCGCAGGCCGCGGATAATCATATGAGCCCCTTTTCGGCGTGCAAAATCCACCGTCAGTCCATCGAACGTCTCTACCTCTACGTTTCCCAGGTGTGCTGTGCACTGTTTTAAAATCCGCACACGCTCCTCATAGGAAAACGTCGGTTTTTTAGCGCGGTTGCACAGCACCGCCACCACCAGCTTGTCCACCATGCGGCTGCTACGTTCGATGATATCCATATGTCCATTGGTCACCGGGTCAAAACTGCCCGGATAAATCCCAATCATTCGTTTGCTCCTTTATACAGACTCAACGCACGGATTCCATAACGCCGCGTATCCACACGGGCGCATCGTCCAACGTGTTCCGGCAGCGGTTCGCTCGCGGCGTGTTCACAAATCAGCACTCCATCCGGCTTGCAAACGGCAGGATAAGCCGCCTGAATCACCTTTTCATATAACCCGGACGCGTATGGTGGGTCAATATATACCCAGTCAAAACATACGCCCTTTTTCTGTAAAACCGTCATGGCACGAAAAGCATCGTTCCGGTATACTTCTATCTGCCTTTCCATACCCAGGGCAGACACATTTTGTCGGGCAATGCGCACTGCCTGCGCGTCAGCATCTATGACCACCGCATGGGCGGCCCCCCGACTGATAGCCTCGCACGCTATCGCGCCGCTGCCACCAAATAGGTCCAACACCCAGGCATCCCGTGTCCTTGCCGCCAGAATGCCAAAAACCGCTTCGCGCACAACAGCGCTGGTAGGCCGTGTCAACCGGCCTGTCGGCGTCTGCAAAATACGGCCGCGGGCTGTTCCACCAGCTATCTTCATTTTGGATTCTTCCTACCGTTTCCTATAGTACTATGTTCGACAAAATCATGCAACAGGAGCCAGCTCTTTTTACATGATAAATAAACTTTTCTCCCTTTCACGTCACAATTCCGCCTTTTTTCAATCCGCCCGATAAAATACACCGGAAGGCGTGCATACGGCATCCATTCGACAATCATAAGCATCAGTGGGAATGGCATCACAGAGCAGTTGCGATAGGCACATGCCTATTGTAAAAGCCTTGGTCTGCGGCAAAAAGCGGTCATAATAGCCGGCGCCCATCCCCATGCGTTCCCCCGTTTTAGAAAACGCAACGCCCGGCACGAATATCACCTCAATCGCCTCCGGCGCGATAGGTTCTTCTTCCGTTGGTTCCAGAATGCCATAAGCGCCTGCCTGTAAATGTTCCTGGCGGGTCAGTCTGCGTGCGTGCATCCCCTTTTTTTCCACCACCGGCAGAACAATTTGTTTATCCGCCTGGGACAGTGCGTGCAACAACGGCCACACATTCAGCTCTTCCTGCATGGGCGCGTATGCCATAATGATGTGCGCACGCTGTACCTGTGGAAGCATAAACGCTTGTTTGCACGCTCGAAGCGATTGCTCCGTCCGTTCCGTATCGCTCAACGCCCGGCGAATCGCACGCATTTGTTTGCGAAATGCTGCTTTTTCATTCATCGCTCATACTCCCTTGGTACGCGTTTGCCAATGTCCACCAGTACTTCATAGCCTATTGTGCCTCTCCACTGGCCCATTTCATCCGCTGTAATCCGTTCGCTCCCCTGTTGACCAATCAACACGGCCGTATCACCTATCTGCACCTGCGGTACATCGGTAACGTCAACCATCGTCTGGTCCATACACACCCGACCGATGACCGGGCACCGTTTCCCGCCGATAAGCACCTGCCCCTTATTGCTTAGGGTGCGCGCATATCCATCGGCATAACCAACCGGCAGTGTGGCTACTCGTGTAGGTTTTTGCGCAATAAACGTGCGCCCATATCCTACACTTTCCCCCTCTGCAATATTCCGCAGGGCGACGACTTCCGTCTGCCAGCTGAGCGCCGGTCTCAATTCATCGTCCACATGCATTTCCGCCGATGGCATACAACCATACATCAGAATCCCGCCACGTACCATATCGCAGGCCAGCTCCGGATACCGTATCATTGCCGCGCTGTTACAGACATGCACTATCGGGCGATGGCCAGCGGCACGCACCGCCTGTTCTGCAAGTTTAAAACGTTCCATCTGGACGTGCACAAATGAATCATCTGCACAATCTGCCGTGGCAAAATGCGCAAACATTCCTTCCACATGCACCAGTGGACAGCGCACCAGCACAGCCAGCAACAAATCCACTTCCTCCGGCGTCACACCAATGCGATGAAAGCCGCTGTCTATCTTGATATGCACATGCGCCGGCACACCTGTTTTTTCACTCATCGCCTGCATAGCTTCAATCTGTGCCGCGCTGAATACCGCCGTGCTGATATCATACGGCACACACGCCGCACAATCCGCCGGGCTCAACGCACCAATCACCAAAATAGGGGCTTTGATTCCCTGCCGGCGCAGCACAACTCCCTCCTCCGCCGTCGCCACTCCCAAGAAGGTGGCGCCTGTCGCAAGGGCAATCTGTGCCACTTCATACGCTCCATGACCATATCCATCCGCCTTGACAACTGCCATAAACTGCGCGTGCGGCGCATGTCGTTGCAATTGGCGTATATTATGTGCAACTGCCTGCAAATGGACAATTGCCTTCGTTGCTCTCAAAATTCTTAACTCCTTCCGCCGCTATGGACGGGCTGTTTGCTTTTCTTTCATCGTCCTATCCATGATTGTTTATTATACCTTGCCGCTAAAAAAAATCCAACCATCGTTTCCGCGTTTCTCCTCTTCCCCCATTGATATGGGGGCCGCGCACTTCTTACTCATTGTTTCATATGTGTTCCATGCCTTACCATGGAAACAATTTTCACTCGTTTCGTGCAAAACGATGGCGTTTGTCAGTTGACCCCGGCCGCATTCCGTTTTATACTAAGCTATCATATGGTTTTTCATAAATCTATATTATGAACATCAATAAGAAAGCAGGTGTCCGCGTGTATCGTATCGTAAAAAAACGGGTACTCAATGAAAACACTGTCTGGATGGACATCGAGGCCCCCGCTGTCGCCAAGCATGCGCAGCCCGGCCAATTCATCATCCTGCGTGTTAGCGAAAATGGAGAACGTATTCCTCTGACCATCGGCGGTTATGACCGTGAAGCTGGAACGGTGACCATCATCTTCCAGATGATTGGTGCTACCACCATGGCCCTAGGTGAATTGAATGAAGGAGATTCCCTGGTGGACTTCGTAGGTCCGCTGGGACGTCCGAGCGAATTGGAAGGCTATAAACGCATTGCTGTTGTCGGCGGCGGCCTAGGCGTTGCGATTGCATATCCGCAGGCCAAGGCGGCGCACGAAAGCGGCATTGAAGTGGATTTGATTGTCGGGTTCCGCAACACCGGTCTGATGATTCTGATGGATGAGATGAAGGAAGCCTGTTCGAACCTCATCGTCATGACGGACGACGGAAGCAACGGCCATAAGGGGTTCGTCACCGCCGCATTGGAAGAACAAATTAAAGCAGGGCGCAATTACGACGCTGTCATTGCTATCGGCCCGATGCCGATGATGAAAGCCGCATGTGACGTTACCCGCCCGTACAACATCAAAACCATCGTTTCCATGAACCCCATTATGATTGATGGCACCGGTATGTGCGGCGGCTGCCGTGTATCGGTGGGTGGCGAAATGAAATTCGCGTGTGTCGATGGCCCGGATTTTGATGGTCACTTGGTCGATTTCGACGAAGCAATTCGCCGTTCCAAAGTTTACAAAGACGAAGAAACCAAGAAAAAAGAAGCGCATATTTGTAACTTGACGGGGGAGGTTCGTACCCATGCCTAACATGAATCCCAAAAAGACGCCGGCGCCGGAACAGGACCCGAAAGTACGCGCCCACAATTTTTTAGAAGTAACGCAGATGTACACGCCCGAACAGGCGCAGGAAGAAGCACAGCGTTGCCTAAATTGCAAAAATGCACCATGCCGTAAAGGCTGCCCGGTGGCGGTCAATATTCCGGCCTTCATCCACGCGCTTGCGGAAGGCGATGAAGACGGCGCTTACGAAATCATCCGCGAAACCAGTGCCTTGCCCGCTGTCTGTGGACGTGTTTGCCCGCAGGAAAATCAGTGCGAAGGCAAATGTGTACGCGGCATCAAAGGCGAACCGGTTGGCATCGGCCGGTTAGAGCGCTATGTAGCAGACCGCGCCATGCAAAAAGGTCTGCACACCAAAAAGGCCGATATCCAGAAGAACGGAATCAAAGTGGCCGTTATCGGCAGCGGCCCTGCTGGCTTGACTTGTGCAGGTGACTTGGCCAAGCGCGGTTATGACGTCACCATTTTCGAAGCACTGCACTTGGCAGGCGGCGTATTGGTGTATGGCATTCCGGAATTCCGTTTGCCCAAGGCACTTGTACGCGAAGAAATCGATTCCCTTGCCTCCATGGGCGTGAAGATTGAACGCAACATGGTGGTCGGTCGCAGTATCCGCGTGCAGGAATTGATGGAAGAAGAAGGATTTGAAGCGGTGTTCATCGGTTCCGGTGCAGGGTTGCCGCAGTTTATGAAGATTGAAGGAACCGGCCTGAACGAAGTGTTCTCGGCCAACGAATTCCTGACCCGTTTCAATCTCATGGGCGCCTACAAATTCCCTGAAGTGGATACGCCGTTGCGCGTCGGTAAGAACGTAGCGGTCGTTGGCGGCGGTAACGTCGCAATGGACGCGGCACGCTGTGCAATGCGTCTGGGCGCCGAACACGTCTATATCGTCTATCGCCGCAGCCTGGAAGAGCTACCAGCCCGCCGTGAAGAAGTTCATCATGCGATGGAAGAAGGCATTGAATTCAAACTTCTCTGCAACCCCACCCGCATTGTTGGCGATGAAAACGGCAATGTTGTCGGTATGGATGTTATCGATATGGAGCTCGGCGAACCCGATGCGTCCGGCCGCCGTCGTCCGGTACCGAAGGAAGGCAGCGAACATCGCATGGATGTACAGACGGTCATCATGGCGATTGGCACTTCCCCGAACCCTCTCATCAAATCCACTACCGATGGATTGGCAACACAGCCCTGGGGCGGCATTATTGTCGATGAGGAAACCGGCGCAACCAATCTTCCCGGCGTGTATGCCGGCGGCGACGCCGTTACTGGCGCGGCTACGGTCATCCTGGCAATGGGTGCAGGCAAAACTGCTGCGGCTGCCATGGATAAGTATTTACAGGAAAAACATGCGTAATAACACGCAAAAAAGGCGAAGCATTGCTTCGCCTTTTTTGATTTTCCCTGCCAGCAGCAGGCTCATTCATATTTCAAAACCGGTGCGGTACATCGGATGGACACAATCATCCTGCCCGGCTTGGGCTGCCTGCTGCAAATCGCTTTTTTATTTTCTCATTCCTTTACTTTTTCAGTAACAGGTGCGGAATAAATAAATGGACAAGTCGTTTCTCCGGGAATCGGGGTTTTCCATCTTTCAAACATATCTTCTTGGACCAATATACTACTATACCACCAGCTATTGCGTATTTGTATGCCGGCCCACTCCCGACACTTCCTTTCCTCAGGCACAATCTCCTGATATTCCTTTGTTTTCAACCGGTCTCATTTTCTCAACTTCTGTTTCTCCATGTACAAAAAAAGAGGCCGTACGGCCTCTTTTGCGCAAGCTTATTTCATTACCGGGCGATTGCCATAGTAGATATCTTTGTACATCTGTACACCGCGTTCCGTGGTCATTTCCGCCGGAGACATCTGTGTCGCAAAGGCCGAAAGCGAACCTTCCGCCCAGCGTTCCACATTGGCCATATACTCCGTTTCATCAATTCCCATGGCCTGCATGGATGTTTTCAAATCCAGGCGCTCTGCAAGAGCAAACAAGTGTTCCACCAGTTTCTGCGACAGTTCGGTCTGGTTGCCCGTATAGCCCAAACGTTTGGCCAACGCTGCATAAGCAGGCTGCGGCCCTACAAGTCCCATCGTGTACGGCAACATGATGCCGCATACCATGCCGTGCGGCAAATTAAAGGCCGGGCCCGGATGGTCATAGGAATGTGCAAGGCCCGTGCACGAATTCGTAATTGCCGTTCCCGCCATCGCTGAAGCAATATGTACGGCTTCGCGCGCCGCTTTTTTTGCTTCCGGCTCCGCCGTGTTCGAAGCCGAAGTTTCCAAATTCTCCAAAATATCAATCGCTGCTTCCAATGCAATCGCGCGCGTCATTGCGGAAGCATTTTTGGCTACGCTCGCTTCAATGGCGTGCGTCAATGCGTCCATCCCCGTGTTGGTGGTAATCGATGCTGGCAGCGAATCCGTCGTGTCTGCATCCAAAATCGCATAATGCGGTATCAACTTATTGTCCATCAACAGTTTTTTAATTTTGGTCTCCGGGTCAATAAACACCGCAACCGATGTCGTTTCCGAACCAGTTCCACTCGTCGTCGGCACGGAAACATGCACCGCTTTTTTCCCCAGCGCTGGCAGTGTATACGGAATCAACGCATCTTCAAATTTCATTTCCGGATTCTCATAGAACAAATGAATCGCCTTGGCGGTATCCAACACACTGCCGCCGCCAATGGCCAGAATCATATCCGGTTCAAACGCACGGATTTCATCCATGTTTTTAAAAATATCTTCAATGTACGGCTCATTGCGAATCTGCGCCAGATATTTGACTTCCGCCCCCGATTCCGCTGCCAGTTTTTCAATTTTAGCTTTCAATTCATCGTTCAGGCTGCGTCCGCCGCGAATTACGCCAATCCGCTTTTTGCCCAGCGTTGCAAAAAAGGAAATCGAACCGCGTCCCGTAACAAATTGCGGCGTATGCAAAACCGAAAATTGCTGTTCCATATGGAATCCTCCTTCAGCCATAAGGCTTTTGATTATTTTTTAACAAACTCCTTCTTTATCCTAGCACGAAAAAAAGCTGCCGTCAATTCAAACGCAGCCTTTTTCCCAGTTAATTCTTATAAACGGAAATTACTTTCACTTTTTGCCCTGTCTGGAAGTTTTTTTCTTCGCAAACACCCATTTTTGCTGAATTTGAAAACTGCAAAAGAACAGAATTACATCTACCACAAGCTTTACGAGCACCTCATCCAAGCCGACCAATGGCGTTAATGTTGCTACTAGCAGCGCGGAACAGGTCATCTGCACTGCGACCAGGATATAGTAGCGCAGCAGGGTACGCCGGTGTCCGGCTTTGCTTCGAAACACCATGTTTCGGTTGAGCGAATAATTGACCAACGAAGAAATAATACGCGCTCCCACCGTCGCCACCGCAATGCGGTCAGCTTCCGTCATGGCAATACCAAAGAGCGAATTCCCCAGCACCACCTTGGTCAGCAGCGCAAACATCAACAGGTCCACCAATGACGCTCCAAAGGACGCCAACGCAAACCGGCCTAAAATGGCATAAATGCGCATCGCATCCCGAAACGGATGAAAATGTGAGGATGCGTTTTCATCCATATAGATGGTTCGAATCGGCACTTCAAATACGCCCAGTTCGTGCGGCTTGCACTCCACCAGCATATTCATCTCATATTCAAAACGTTCGCCTTTGAGTTCCATCATCCAGGGCATAGCCACTCGCGGAATCGCACGCAACCCCGTTTGCGTATCCTGCAACTTCAACCCTGAAAGCGCACCGAATAAAAAACGGGTAATTCGGTTGCCATAACGGGATTTAAACGGAACATCCTCCTGTGAAAAATCACGTGCGCCCAAAATCAGCTGGTCCGGGTGGGCCTCCAGCGCTTGGCATAATTTAAGAATGTCCTCCGGGGAATGCTGCCCATCAGCATCAGCCGTCACTATGCCCGCATAACCTGGAAAGTGGTTCAAAAACGCATTCATTCCTGTCTTCAGCGCACGTCCCTTTCCCAGATTGATTGCATGCGTCTGTAACAAACAGCCGCGCGCCTGCAGCTCTTCAAAAAAATGCTTACATTCCATCTTGCTCCCATCATCCACCAGAATGATGTCCCGCATCCCTAACGCAAATAAACCGTCCACCAGTTTGGGGAGCCGTTCATCTGGATTTAATGATGGAATAAGGATGGCTGTTTTCACATCTGCCTCCAAATAAAGAAAGAATCGGTTTTTATTATAGAAGTCTTGTCCGAATTAAGCAAGCGTTAATCCGTTTGCTGCCAATGCCTGCGCAAACGTACGTAAAGCATTATGTCCAATACCTCCCCGTTTTTACACAGACTATCGCGCAGCACTGCTTCCCTTTCATATCCTGCTTTTTCCGCCACACGTTCTGACGCAACATTTCCAACAAGGATTTGACACACCAACCTCTGCGCCCATTCATATTCGGCGAACAAATAATCCGTCCACAGGCACAATGCATGCGTCATAATCCCTCGATTCCAAAATGGAATACCGAGCCAGTAGCCGATTTCCACACCACAATCCTCTACCCGGGTGGAGAATTCCGCACTGATAAGACCTGCTACTTTTCCATCCACTTCTATAATGCGATGAATGCTGAAGCCGTCCTGTTCATTCAGCTCGCACGCTTGACAAAACGCTACCGCGTGCTCGACCTCGTACGGTCTTGGAAAATCGTGACGTAGATACCGGTCTATTTGCGGATGATTGGCCAATTTCGCAATCGCAGGCGCATCCGCGTAAACAAATGGGCGCAATTGAATCTGCATCTTTCATTCTCTTTTCTCTTTCTTGCCAGTATGAAGAAACCGGCATTCAAAGCAATCTGATTTCGTATATAATAAAAGAAAAAAGGTTGGAGGTCGGCTTCCATGCTCTATTATTTGGATACGGCACACCTGGACTCCATCCAACAGGCGATGGAATGTTTTCCGCTGAGCGGCGTCACTACTAATCCTTCCATCATCAGCAAAGAATGCCAGCCACTCGGCACATTGCTGCGCGACATCCGTTCGTGTATCGGTCCATCCCGCATGCTATTTGCGCAGGTAATTGCCCGCGAAGCGGAACAGATGGTACGCGAAGCAGATGCTCTTCGGCAATGGTGCGGTCCCTCTTTCAGCGTCAAAATTCCGGCCACTGTGCAGGGGCTTAAAGCTATTGCATCCATCAAACGCCAGGACCCCTCCTTTCACGTGACCGCTACCGCCATCTTCACCCCGCAACAGGCACTGTTGTGCGCACGTGCAGGTGCTGATTACGTCGCCCCCTATATCAATCGGCTGGATAATTTCGGTGCTGACGGCATACAGGTCATCGCTGAAATTTCCCGTCTTTTTTCTACTTATAAGCTCCCTTGCCAAACGGTCGGTGCCAGTTTTCGCAACGTACAGCAAATTCACAGCTGCGCGCTGGCTGGCGCCGGCGCCGTCACCGTTTCCCCCGATTTGCTTCCCCTTTTGCTACAGCATCCGCTGACGGATGCTGCTGTGGAAGAATTTAAGCGGCATTGGGCCAATACGTATGGCGCAAAGGCAGACTTGATAGAACAATTAAAGTGAATTCTTTTTCTCGCGCGTTTGAACAAAGGGACGGCTTTTTAAAAGCCGTCCCTTTTCAATCACTCCTGCTATCAAGCAAACGGTTTCTGCACATCCCGCCAGTCCATTTGTGCATCCTCTACCGTTCCTTGCAATATTACATGGACGCCCTTATCCACCAGCCAGTCCGCAATAGCCGCTTCTTCTTGGCTCATCGTCACCGCGCCTGAAACATTGACACGTCCCGGGCCGCCGCCTACACTGCCAATTTCCAGCTCTTCCATATGAAAACCTGCTTGATAAGCCGCACGCGCTTGTTCCAAACGTTTGAATAAGACAATCGTCGGCATATCCGGCGCTAACGTCCCCGCCAGATAACTTTGGCCCGCAGTCTTGGTATCCAAAAGGTCAATCTGCACCCCTTCTGGTGCGGCCATTGTAAAAATCTGTACCATCAAAGGGTCTTGGCAAATGGTGTCGTCGACAATCAGAATTCTTTTCGCCTTCGTTTCCTTCAAGCATTTGAGTACTACCTGCCCATGAATCAGCCGACTGTCCACACGCACCAAAACCACTTTTGACATCTCCATTTTCCTCCACTTTCTCTCCATCGTTCAACTCTTTATTTTATACCATTTTTTATTACCTTCGTAAAGCACATTCACAGCCCTTTATCTGTCTTTTACAAGAATTTAAATTCTCTGCGGGCGCGGATTTCTCTTGTCTTTTCCATATATATGGACAAAATCTCCTGTTCTCCAGCTACGGCCACAGGCTCAATAACAAACGTTGTCCCTACTCGCCCATTATCGTGTTCTCGCCCATCTCATTTGGCCTTTTCTTTCGTTTTATGCCTTAATATCCTCCCCTGGCGTCTTTTCCAGCAAACATACCGTCTCCACATGCGCTGTTTGTGGAAACATATCCACGCCTTCTACCTGTTTGAGCCAATATCCCTTCTGTGTAAGCAGGGCAACATCACGCGCCAGCGTCGCCGGATTGCAGGATACATAAACGATGCGTAGAATTGCAGCTTCTGCCGCTGCTTCTAGCAATGACCGGTCACATCCTTTGCGCGGCGGGTCCAATAACAGTACATCAATCGATTTTCCTTCGTGTGTCCACTTAGGCAGTACATCTTCCGCCAATGCGCATTGAAACGAGACATTTTGGATTTCATTGATGGCCGCATTGCGTTTGGCATTTTCCACCGCCGGAGCTACGCATTCAATCCCGTATACATGCCGGGCGTGTCCAGCAAACAGCAGGCTCATCGTCCCCACACCGCAATATGCATCCACCACAACTTCCGTCCCTTCCAGCTGTGCCATTGCAAGCGCCTTTTGATACAATATTTCCGTTTGAATGGGGTTAACCTGCAAAAACGAACGAATGGAAACTTCAAAATCCAATCCGCCAATCTGTTGTGTCAGCACGTTCGTTCCATAAAGCAAACGCTCATTATGCCCCAAAATTACATTGGTTCGTTTCTCATTCCGATTTTCCACCACGCCTGCAATCGAACATCCCGTGGAAAGCAATGCGTCCACCAATTCCTGTACGTGCGGCAACGCTGTTTTACAAACAAGACAGACCAACCACTGACCCAAATGATTATGACGCGTTACCAGGTGGCGCATGCAACCGCGGTGCGTCTTTTCTTCATAGGCTGGTATTCGATAATCCTGCATCCATTTTTGTACAGCTTGTCCGATGCGCGCCTGTTCCGGATGCTGCAACAGGCAGTCTGTAACCGGAATTAGCCGATGACTGCGCGCAGCGAACAGCCCCACTATCGGTTTTCCCGACTGTATATCATTTGCAACGGGAAACGCCGCTTTGTTTCGGTAGCGGAACGGATGTTCCATGCCCTGTACAGAAGGCAGCCGTCTATCCGCAACGCCTCCGATGCGTTGCAAGCAGTCTGCAATATGCTGCTGTTTAAATCGATTTTGTTCCTGTGCGTCCATATGCTGCAAAACACAACCACCGCATTGCGCATATACGCTGCACAGCGGCTTCACACGATGCGGGCTTGCGGACAAAATTTCCTCCAGCCGGCCAACGGCATAGCGTGTCGTGGTTTTGATAATCTTTATGCGTACGCGTTCGTCTCGCAGTGCGCCGGGCACAAAGATGGCCAGTCCCTGATAATGCGCTACGCCAGCGCCTTCCGCCGTATACCCATCGATTTCACATTCAATCCATTCATTTTTCTCTACAGGCAGCAGCATTCACGTTCCCCCGTTTCCTTTGGCATCAGTATAGCATGAACAGCGGGCAAAAGTCTTCTGCCATTCGCCCGAGCTCTGCACCGGTGTCCGCCTTTTTTCATAGAATATATCAACGCCCATTTTCATCCACACGCAGTTGAGTGCGTGTGTCCAAACCCAGCAGACGGAGGCATCCACCTATGATTACCCTAAGTTTATGTATGATTGTCAAAGATGAACAAGCGGTTCTTTCCCGCGCCCTTTCATGCATGCAAGGTATTGCGGATGAAATCATCGTTGTTGACACCGGTTCTTCTGACCAAACGCCTGATATCGCGCGTCAATATACGCCGCATGTCTTTTCCTTCCCATGGGCACAGGATTTTGCTGCTGCACGCAATTTTGCCTGTTCCAAAGCGACGATGGATTATTGGATGTGGCTGGATGCAGATGATGTCATCACCCCGGCCAATCAGGAGAAGTTGCGGCAGATGAAGCACTCGCTGGACCCCGATACCGATATTGTGATGATGAAATATCTAACTGGATTCGATGCCCAGGGAAACGCCACCTTTTCCTATGAACGGGAACGCATCATCAAAAACGCCCCCCGCTTTCGCTGGCATGGCCGGGTTCATGAAGCAATCATTCCGCAAGGAAATATCGTACATCTCGATATCGCAATTGAACACCGCAAAGTCAAACCCGGCAGCCCGGACCGTAACCTGCACATCTACGAAACCATGTTGGCAAACGGGGAAACGCTGGAACCGCGCCATCAGTTTTATTATGCTCGTGAGCTATATGACCATCAACGGTATCCGGAGGCCATTCGCGCCTTTGAGCACTTCCTCCAGCAGGATGGCTGGGTGGAAAACCGGATTGACGCATGTCTGCACTTATCGCGTTGCCATGCCTGCTTGGGGCATGTGGAACAAAGCCTCCTTGTGTTGTTTCGCAGTTTCTGTTTTGATGTTCCACGCGCCGAAATCTGTTGTGAAATCGGGGCGCACTGGATGGAACACCAGGGTTATCGGCAAGCCATCTATTGGTATCAGCAAGCGCTGTCCGCCCCCAGGGATGAAACATCCGGCGCATTCATTCAGGCGGATTGTTACGATTATATTCCATTTATACAATTATGCGTCTGCTATGACCGTTTGGGCGAACATGCTACGGCGTTCTCCTACCACCAGCGTGCAAAAGCCATTAAGCCGCAAGCAGAAGCCGTGCAACTGAATACACAATATTTTCAAACCCTGTTTGCTTCTTCAAAAACTTGAGGGTCGTTGAGCTATCAAATTTTCCATCATAGCGCCTTCTCTTCTTTGTCCGCTTGGCATATTTCAGGCAACGTGGTATCTTGAAAATGGAATTTTTCTTTGTGATTCCATCTTTGGATTCATACGAAATGAACACGGATAGCCCGACGTCTTTTCGTGTCCGTTTCGCCACTGCTCGCTGGGAGGTTTTTTATGGATTTACCTCGTCTCGTTTTATTGGCTACCGGCGGTACAATCGCAGGCCAAGCTAATCAGCCCGTGGACACCATTGGATATATTTCCGGGCAAATCGATATCCAAACGCTGGTCAAGCAAACGCCGGGGCTTTCACAGCTAGCCTATGTACACGCGGAACAGTTTTGCCAAATCGGCAGTGAAGATATGACACCTGCCCTGTGGCTTTCGCTTGGCAAGCGCGTGGCCGCGCTGCTGGAACAGCCGGACGTAGATGGCATCGTCATCTTGCATGGCACGGATACACTGGAGGAAACCGCTTATTTTCTTCATCTGACCGTGCACAGCGCAAAGCCTGTCGTACTAACCGGCGCCATGCGTCCAGCTACCGCGCTGAGTGCGGATGGCCCCATGAATCTTTATCAGGCGGTGCAAGTCGCTGCGGATGCTCATTCTGTTGGAAAAGGCGTCCTTGTGGTCATGGAAAACTATATCTTTGACGCGCGTTCCGTCTCCAAACTGGCCACGCATGCACCCAGCGCTTTTCTAGGCCAGCAAGGGAGCATCGGCTATCTAAACGGCCCTCATGTCTGTTATACGGCCAGGCCCGTTCGTCGGCATACGGAACAGAGTCGGTTTGACGTTCGCACACTGTCCTCTCTTCCGCCCGTATGTATTTTGTATCAATACGCCGGCAGTGAAGCCGCTTTCTTCGCGCAGGCCTGTTCGTATTACCCAGGGATTATTCTTGCATGTGTCGGAAATGGCAGTTTGAATCAACTCATGCAGCAGGCGCTCCGTTCCCTGCCTGCTTCCCCTGTCATAGTCCGCAGCTCCCGGTCGCCTTTTGGCGGTGTCCCCCATGATGGTGAAATCAGTGACAAACGCTTACACACCATTGCTGCGGGCAATCTCAGTCCACAAAAGGCTCGCGTTTTACTTCAGCTATGTCTAACACAAACCGATAATCCACAGGAAATCCAAGCCATTTTTGACCAGTATTAAAAGGGGATTGCCAACCATGGCCGCACAAACGCTTGCTCAATTGCAGACTGTCTACCTCGACCCACACACCGATACGCTGGTAATTTTGGACCAAACACAATTACCGCTTCGTACCGTCTACTTATCCTTAACCAAGCAGAATGATATTCGTCAGGCTATCTATCGTCTGCAGGTGCGCGGCGCGCCTGCTATCGGCGTGGCAGCGGCCATCGGCATATATCTGGCCGCCAAAGATATCCAGGCGGATACCTACGATGCTTTCTGCCAGCAGTTTCGTGCAGCAAAAGACCATTTGGCTTCTGCAAGGCCGACGGCAGTCAATCTACAGTGGGCGTTGGAACGGATGGAACGCGTGGTTCAACTGCATGCCGCTTGCCCGCCTAGCTCCATCATCCCTGCCTTAAAACAGGAGGCGTTACGTATCCAGCAGGAGGATACGGACGTCTGCCGGGCTATCGGCGAGCACGGTCTCTCCCTTCTGCACGATGGCGATGGTATTTTAACTCATTGCAACGCCGGGCAGCTGGCGACTACACGCTACGGCACTGCCCTGGCCCCCATCCATCTGGGGCATGAGCGGGGCTACCATTTCCATGTCTATGCAGACGAAACCCGCCCGCTCTTACAGGGGGCGCGTCTGACCGCCTATGAATTGCAGGCCAATGGAATCCCCGTCACCCTTTTGTGCGACAATATGGCTTCACAGGTAATGAAAAACGGCTGGGTGCAGGCCATCCTGGTCGGGTGTGACCGTGTGGCCGCCAACGGGGATTGCTGCAACAAAATCGGCACCAGCGGCGTTGCGATTCTAGCGCGCCATTACGGCATCCCTTTCTATGTTTGCGCCCCAACTTCCACCATCGATTTTTCACTGTCCCACGGCGGGCAAATCCCCATTGAACAGCGTCCGCCGGAAGAAGTCACCACCTTGTGGTATCAACATTCCATGGCCCCACAGGGCATTGACGTATACAATCCAGCCTTCGATGTAACCGAACACGACCTTGTCTCAGCCATCGTCACAGAATATGGGATTGTACGCCCGCCTTATACGCAATCCCTGGCCCGATTGGCCGCCAATCATCTGCAGCGTGCATAAGGGTGTAACTGGAAACGCTCAAATATGTATGATATAATACAATTTATTTGTCTGATTTTGAGGTAACATATGGATTTTGAAAAGCAACTGCAATTTGAACACTTGGCGCCGATGATTGGGCGCACGCCCCTGTTGGCCATCGACTTTACTTATCGTGGTCAGAAGCGGCGCATCTTTGCCAAGGCAGAATGGTACAATCCCACGGGAAGCATCAAAGACCGTGTAGCCTTTTACATCCTGCAACAGGCGTATGAACGCGGCGAAATTCATCCTGATGATATCATCGTTGAGGCCACCAGTGGGAATACGGGCATCTCCTTCTCTGCTATCGGTCGATATCTGGGGCATCGCGTCATTATCTACATGCCGGACTGGATGAGCCGCGAACGCATTCGTCTGATGGAAAGCTACGGCGCTCAGGTACGCTTGGTCTCTCGTGCACAGGGCGGTTTTCTGGGTTCTATCGCCATGACAGAAGAACTGGCCAGACAAGGCGGCGTGTACCTGCCGCGTCAGTTTTCCAATCCGGATAATACGCAGGCCCATATCTGCACCACTGGGGAGGAAATTGTACAACAGCTCGCTGCGCTTGGCTTAAAAGCAGATGGAATTGTCGCCGGAGTCGGCACGGGGGGAACGGCTATGGGCATTGGTAAACGCCTGCAAAAGGAAAATCCTTCTTGCAAAATCTACCCGCTCGAGCCACTGAGTTCTCCCACCCTATCCACTGGCTACAAGGTTGGCAATCATCGTATTCAGGGCATTTCCGATGAATTTATTCCGGATATCGTCAAGCTCGATGAAATGGATGACGTTGTCTCCGTCGATGATGGCGATGCTATCATCATGTCCCGCATGCTCTCTGAAGAACTCGGCTTGGGTGTGGGCGTTTCTTCCGGTGCCAACTTCATCGGCTGCATCATGGCGCAGGAGAAACAATCCGCTGATGCAGTTATCGTCACCACTTTTGCTGATGACAATAAAAAATATCTCTCTACCGATTATGCGGAGCCGCAACCACGCAAAGAGGGTTATCTTTCCAACGATGTCCAGCTGCTCGGCTATACAGCCTATCGCTTTTAATCCAGCGGGAAGGACATCCGTCCTTCCCCGTTTTTCTTTTCGGAGGTTGATTCCATGCATCCCACCATCCATGATATTTATCACGTCATTGACCAGCTTGCTCCCTTTTCTACAGCAATGGGGTTTGATAATCCAGGTTTTTTAATCGGCGATGGAGATTGTGCTGTACAAACGGCCGTTATCGCACTGGATTGTACTCCGCAGGTGCTGGCGGCGGCGAGGGCCGAGCAGGCACAGCTCATCATCACACACCATCCCGTCATCTTTCATCCGCTCAAACATATTCATGCTGATTCCATCGTCTATCAGTTGATTGAACATCATATTGGCGTCATCAGCGCACATACCAATTTGGATATGGCACAAGGCGGTGTCAATGATTGCCTGGCCCTGCGTTTGGGGCTGCAAAACATCCATTCCTTTTCTACCGAACAGGTGCATGCTCATTGGATGATTCACGTTCCCATCCCCAAAGAACAGGTGGATGCTGTACGCGATGCCATGGCTGCGGCAGGCGCGGGCATTGTAGGGGCCTATACGGGATGCGCGTGCATGATTGATTCCGTCAGTACCGTAGTTCCTGGTCCGCAGGCACATCCCACTGTCGGTTCCATAGGGGAACGTGCCTTTGTACCGGAAATACAATTGCAGATGACCTGTCCACCTGACAAACTGGACGCTGTACTTGCCGCCATGAAAAAAGCTCACCCCTATGAAACGCCCTCTTACAGCGTGTTTGCAAACGCCGGCAAGGAAGACCGTATTTGCCTAGGGCGCATGGGCACTTTAACAGCACCACTGCCTGCAGATTCTTTTGCAAGGCATGTAAAGAATGCTCTGGGCGGCAGTGTCCGTTACGCGCAGGTGAATCATCCAATTCACACCGTTGCCGTTTGTGGCGGCGCAGGCGGCGATTTATGGGAAGAGTGCGTGCGTCTGCACGCGGATGCACTGGTGACAGCGGATGTCAAGCATAACATCTTTCTGGATGCTGCGGCACAGGGGCTGATGGTATTGGACGCAGGGCATTTCCATACCGAAGATGTGGTCATCGAACCCCTGCGCGCCTATTTGCAGGCGCAGTTCCCACAGGTTCGCTGGTTGGGCCATCACCAAACGGCGCTGCAATCGCTTTAAGGAGGCCGCCGAATGGCTGAATTGAAAACAAATGCAATGCGCATGCTGGATGCACACAAAATCCCATATCAAATCCATACCTATACACCCGGCCCGGATATCGACGGTGTTTCCGTCGCACAGCAACTGGGACAGAATGTCGAACAGGTATATAAAACGCTGGTTACAAGGGGAAAACATTCGTATTTTGTTTTCGTTATCCCCGTCGCATACGAATTGGACCTGAAAAAAGCGGCCAAAGCTGTCGGCGAAAAATCCGTCGCAATGATTCCTGTAAAGGAAATCAATGGTGTTACGGGTTATATCCGCGGAGGTTGCAGCCCCATCGGCATGAAAAAGGCGTATGTCACCGTCATCGATGCCCATGCCCAATCCTTGCCTACCATCATCGTCAGCGGCGGACGTATCGGCTGTCAAATTGAGATTCAGCCCTCCCTTCTTTGCCAGCAAGTGCATGCACAATATGCGGACCTTCTGATGGATGAAGCAGAAAACGCGTCAAAGCCAAAATAAAAAGGAGAAGGTGATTCCACCTTCTCCTTTTGTTTTGCTTTACCATCAAACAATTTCTTTTTCCTGCAGGATATCGCGAATTTCAGTCAACACCTGCAATTCCGGTGAAATTTCCGGCGCCGGAGCCGGTTCTTCCGCCTCTTCCTTGTCCTTTTTGCGGCGGAACATATTCATTGCTTTGACCATTGTAAACACTACAAACGCAATAATCAGAAAATTGATTACATTTTGCAATAACGCTCCGTAGCCAATGGCTACCTCTGCCGCTGTTTCCGTGGCCGGCGCAATCACCCATTTAAGCTGTGTAAAATTAATCCCGCCAATGATAAAGCCCACAAACGGCATAATCACATCATTCACCAATGAAGTAACGATGGCTGTAAAAGCAGTACCAATGATGATACCAACCGCCATATCCATGACGTTTCCGCGTGAAATAAACTCTTTGAATTCCTGTACAAACGTGTGTTTTTTCTTCGCCATCGTTCGACCTCTTTTTTTCTTTTTATGCAACGGTAGTGTAAAGCCATACGCCGGGTTTGTCAATTCCCCTTTGTTTGACGCTATACCAAATTGTGCTATGATGAGTCCATCCCATATAAAAGAGAACGAGGTGTTCATCTTGCGTATCTCCGTCATCGGCTGCGGCCGCTGGGGTTCGTTTATCGCATGGTATCTGGAACACATCGGGCATTCCGTCCTGCTTTATGGCCGTCAGGAATCCGCCCGCATGCAAGCCTTCCTCCATACACGTACCAACGGGCTTCTTACCCTTCCATCATCGGTTCGTCTTTGCACTCAATTAACACAGGCATTGGACTGGGGGGAACTCATTGTCCTCTCCATTGGCGTACAGAATGTGCGTTCTTTCCTGCGTACGCTTCCGCCCAATGCCCTATCCGACAAAACGCTGCTTCTTTGTATGAAAGGATTGGAAGCGGCTACTGGAAAACGCATTACGGAAATTGTGGAGGAGGAATGCGGACCCTCAACCCCTACTGCCATCTGGGTTGGCCCGGGTCATGTACAGGATTTTGTGCGCCACCGTCCCAACTGTATGGTCATCGATAGCGCCCAGCCAGAGTTGACCGCCCGTCTGATTCCGCGCTTGTCCAGCGACTTGATTCGTTTTTATTATGGACGGGATTTAATCGGCAATGAAATTGGCGCTGCCGCCAAAAATGTCATCGGAATCGCTGCAGGTATGCTGGATGGATTAGACCGCACCTCCCTTAAAGGCGCTTTGATGTCCCGTGGAACGCGTGAGGTCTCTCGGTTGATTGCTGCGGCGGGCGGTCGTGCACAGACAGCTTACGGGCTTGGCCACCTGGGAGATTATGAGGCTACCGTCTTTTCTTCGTTCAGTCATAACCGTATGTTTGGTGAAGCATTTGCACGTCAACAGCCCTATCAGGCATTGGCAGAAGGATATCCCACCGCACAGGCGATGGTCGTTCTTTCTCAGCGCTATGGGGTTGAACTGCCCATCTGCCAGGCCGTATACGAGGTATTGTATCAAAACAAACCGCTGCCGTCTGTTTTATCCAATCTTTTTTTGCGCAGTTTAAAAGAGGAATGATGGTGCTTGCGGTTCATAAATTTTCTGTACTGAGGTAAACTATTCCCTATCCATGGGTATTCATCAAAGGAGGCGTCATTATTTGCAACAGGTTTATTATCATGGAACGATTTTAACCATGTGCGATTCCATTTTGTATGTAGAAGCATTGCTCGTCGAAAACGGGCGTATCCTCCATGCCGGCAGCGAGGAAAGCATCCGCGCACTATGCACGCCCGATGCGCAATGGATTGATTTGCAGGGGCATACTTTAATGCCCTCCTTCATCGATGCGCACAGCCACTATACGTCTGTAGCACAGACACTTGGGCTTGCCTGCTTGGAAGGCGCTTCTTCGTTTGATGACATTGTTGCGCGTCTGCGTCATTTTTGCCAACAACATGCCCTTGCGCCTGGCGACTGGCTTGTCGGTTTCGGTTATGACCATAATACGCTGACAGAAAAATGCCATCCGGATAAAACCATGCTTGACCAGGCGTTTCCCGACCATCCTGTCATTCTTTCCCACGCTTCCGGCCATATGGGGGTGATGAATTCTTTGGCGCTACAACAATGCGGCATCGATGCCCATACCCCCGACCCGGAAGGAGGCCGGATTGGCCGTTTGCCCGGTTCCAACGAACCAAACGGCTATCTGGAGGAAAACGCCTTTATCCAACATTCTTCCAAAATGCCCGCCCCGTCCGCCGAACAATTAAAGAAGCAAATGCGCGACGCCCAAGCACTTTATGCCAAACACGGTATCACCACCCTGCAGGATGGGCTTGTGAAACCATCTTCTTATGCACTCTTGCAAATGATGGCGGATTGCCAGGGGCTCTACCTCGATGTTGTGGGGTATGTCGACATGAATCAAAGCAAATCCATTTTGGATGCACACCCCGTTTATGATGGGCAGTATGTAAACCGTTTTAAATTAGGGGGTTATAAAATTTTTCTGGATGGTTCTCCTCAAGGCCGCACGGCTTGGCTGACACAACCCTATGTGGGCGCCGAAGATGGGTATTGTGGCTATCCCATCTATACAGATGCACAGGTCGAACAATTTGTCGAGACGTCGCTCATCGAAAACCAACAACTGCTGGCTCACTGTAACGGCGACGCCGCGGCTGACCAATACATTCGTTGTTTTCAGCATGTCCTGCAAAAACATCCTTCTCTTTCTCCGCGCCGGCCTGTGATGATTCATGCGCAGACTGTGCGCAGGGACCAAATCCCGCAGATGGCGGCCCTATCCATGCTTCCATCCTATTTTGTTGCACATGTCTATCATTGGGGGGATGTCCATATTCAAAACCTGGGGATGGAACGCGCCAGCCGAATTAGCCCGGTTCACACCACCATCAAAGCGGGCCTTCCCTATACCTTCCATCAGGATTCACCCGTGATTGCGCCCGATATGTTGGAAACAGTGTGGTGTGCTGTCAACCGTGTTACGAAAGCCGGCGTTCGTCTGGGCCAGGAAGAACGTATTTCCGTGTTGGATGCACTCAAAGGCGTGACTGTCTATGCCGCTTATCAATATTTTGAAGAAGCTGAAAAAGGCACGTTATCCGTCGGCAAACGGGCCGATATGGTCCTGCTGGAGCGGAACCCCCTGCAGGTGGACGTTTCAGAACTGCGTCAAATCCAGATACTCACCACCTTTAAGGATGGTGTTCCGGTTTACCAAGCCTAAATATATTCACGCAGCGTCTCGTACGGATATGCCGTATGGGGCGCTTTGTTTTTACCATGATTTGCATTCCATCGCATTTATAGTAAAATAGGGACAAATTTTTATATTCCGAGGCGGTTTTATGCAGTCAAAAATCATTTTTCTTACCGGTGCCAGCAGCGGCGTCGGCCAATATACAGCAGAATATCTCGCCCAACAGGGACACCGCGTGTACGGAACTTCACGCAAAGCGTCTTTCGGGCATACGGTACAAAAATTCCCTTCCGGCGGTCAGCTTTCGCTTATCCCCCTGGATGTATGTGATGCCGCGTCCATCACCACAGCGGTCGATTATATCTGGCAGAAGGAAGGCCGTATCGATGTCTTAATCAACAATGCTGGCAACGGCATCGCGGGGCCGCTGGAAGCATGTTCCATGGAGGATATCCGCTTTCAAATGGAAACCAACTTTTTTGGTGCGCTCGCTGTAACCCGTGCTGTTCTCCCGCTGATGCGGGACCAACAGGCCGGACGCATCATCAACCTCAGTTCACTGGCTGCACAGATTCCCATTCCCTATCAGTCACTTTATAGCGCTAGCAAGGCAGCGTTAGAAATCGCCATGCAGGCGCTGGCCATGGAAACCCATTCGTTTGGCATCCATACCGTTTGCATCGAACTGGGAGATACGCAAACCGGGTTCACTGCACACCGCCGTTTTGCCGCACCCAGTTCCGCACTGTCCGCCTATCAGCCTCGATTCCAATACAGCATTGCCAAGATGGAACAGGATGAACAGACTGGGCCCACTCCGCTTTACGCGGCCAAAGCAATTGCCCGCCTGGTCGAACGTCGTCATCCTCCAGCGCTCTGCTGCTGCGGCGCCTTTGCGAAAGCCGTTTATCTGCTTCGAAAACTACTCCCTCTTCGCTGGAGCAATGCCATCATCGCCCGTCTGTATAACCCTCTTTCTTCGCGCAAAAGAGGCTGATGGTCCCTCTTGCATCCTGTACAACAGGCAGCCATTTGACATCCTCCTATATGCGCAGTATGATACAGAATCATAGTGAAAAAACCTAAAACAAAGGAATGACCTTTTATGCGAGCACGGTACGTCCACTTACAGGTCTGGGCGAAAAATCTGTTCGTCTTCTTCCAGTGGATTTTGTACGGTGGAATCGTCGGCGTGGTTGTCGGTTCCGTGGCCTCGCTTTTTTATTTTTGTATTCGTTGGGCAACGGACGCTCGCTTACTGCATCCCTGGCTGTTATTTCTATTGCCGCTGGGTGGAATAATCATTGCTTTTTCCTATCATCTGTTTCATATGGATACCGACCGCGGAACCAACCGTGTACTGCTCTCTGTACGTGCGGAGGATACACTCTGTCTCCCCATCGCGCCGTTGATTTTTTTCGGTTCTGTCGTCACCCATTTGTTCGGCGGTTCATCCGGACGGGAGGGGGCCGCTTTGCAACTTGGCGGAAGCATTGCCGCCGGATTCGGCCGGTGCGTGCATATGGACGAACAAAATATCCGCCTCATCACTATGTGTGGGATGAGCGCTGCCTTTTCCGCCCTGTTCGGTACACCGTTGACCGCTACCCTCTTTGCGATGGAAGTCATCAGCGTGGGGGTAATGTATTATGCGGCCATCGTTCCCTGCCTGACCGCTTCGCTTGTCGGCCTGTGGACTGCCTCGCTTTTCGGCGTGCCCGCTACGCGTTATACATTGATGGGATTGGTGGAAATTGCACCGGTTTCCATCCTGCAGGTCATAATCATCGGTCTTGGCTGTGCGCTTGTCAGCGCGCTGTTTTGCATCGGAATGCATCAATGCGCAGCGCTGTATGCTAAATATCTGCCCAATCCCTTCCTTCGCGCGGCGGTAGGCGGCATTTTCATTATTTTGTTGACGCTTCTGGTCGGTAGCCAGGATTATAACGGCACTGGTTCTGCTGTCATTGCACAGGCGCTGGCGGGGCAAGCGCGCCCGGAAGCATTTTTGTGCAAGATGGTCTTTACTGCGCTGACGCTGGGTGCCGGGTATAAAGGGGGCGAAATCGTTCCCGCCTTTTTCATTGGCGCCACGCTCGGTCATCTGATAGCAACATGGATTGGCTTTCCGCCCGCTTTTGGGGCAGCGCTGGGGCTGGTCGGCCTGTTTTGCGGGGTCACCAACTGCCCTATCACCTCTTTGATTCTTGCACTCGAATTGTTTGGCGGGTCCGGTCTTTTGTTCTTTGCCATCATCTGCGCTGTAACATATATGCTTTCCGGCTACTACGGTCTTTACAGCGGTCAGAAGATTCTCTACTCCAAACTCAAGCCCGAATTCATCAACCGCAAAACTGAATAGGAGTTTGCTATGCCAATTTTCACCCATCCCTTTCCCCCTCTATGGGATACGCAATCCCGCCTGCTCATTCTAGGCACGTTTCCCTCCGTCCAGTCCCGCGCACAGTCGTTCTATTACGGCCACCCACAAAATCGGTTCTGGCGGGTGCTTTCCGCAGTTTATCAGGCACCCCTTCCCAACACCATCGAGGAAAAGAAAAACTTTTTGTATGCCCATCATATCGCCCTCTGGGATGTTTTAAAAAGCTGTTCCATTCAGGGGTCCCGTGACGCAACCATCCGTCAACCCGTCGCCAATGACCTCTCTTCACTTCTCCTGTGCGCGCCAATTGAAGCCATCTTTACCAACGGCAAAAAAGCAGCCTCCCTTTATTCACGCTACTGCATGCCTGCGACGGGACGTCCCGCAATTGTGCTTCCATCCACCAGCCCGGCCAACGCCGTCTATTCTCTTGAAGCACTTGTAACACAGTGGCGCTGCCTCCTACCAAAGTCCTAATGCCTTTTTTTCTTTGCATGCCCGATTCCCTTTCTTCATACATTTCCATGAAAAAGGGGGTGCGCATGTTGATTGCCTGGACGCAAAAAGAAAAACGTAAAGCGATGACCGTTCTTATCCTTGCTGGATGCCTGCTGCTGGGGGTCATCGTTTTTTTCTCACACACCGCCCTTCTTGCCGACGCGCAGACAGGCATCCCTGTTCCCATTCTCATGTATCACAGCATTCTCAAAGACCCCGCAAAGGCCGGCAAATATACGGTTTCGCCCTCCGTCCTTGAGTCTGATTTGCAGTATCTGAAAGACCATGGATATACCACTATTTTCGTGCAGGATTTAATCGACTATGTTTATCTGGGAACCGAACTGCCCGACAAACCCGTTATTCTCACCTTTGATGATGGGTATCTCAATAACCTGACCTATGTCCTTCCGCTTTTGGAACAATACGATTGCCGCGCAACTATCTCGGTTGTCGGGTCATATTGTCAACGTTGGACGGATATGAACGACCCCAATCCCAATTATGCCTATCTGACATGGGACGATGTAAAGACCCTGGCACAAAGCGGCCGTGTAGAAATCGGAAACCACACCTATGATATGCATGCTCTGGGCGCGCGCAGGGGTTGTGCCCAGAAAAAGGGAGAGCCCGATGAAGTCTATCAATCCCTGCTGTACAACGACCTGTCCCATCTGCAACAAGATTTGCAAACCAACTCCGGCGTCAGCTGCCGTGTATTCGCCTATCCCTTTGGCAGCATTAGCAAAAACGCACAGTCCGTTCTGGAAAGTCTTGGATTCCAGGCTTCGCTCTCCTGTTCGGAAACCATTTCATATGTCACGCGCGACCCCGCATCCCTTTGGAATCTGGGGCGTTTTAACCGCCCCAGCCATCTTTCTACCGAAACCTTCATGCACAAAGCGTTGGGCGCATAGCCCCTGCAGGATTGCACAACCGCCTGTTTTGAGCTAAAATGACAGCATCATAAGGATGTCAAAGGAGCTCGTTTCATGCCCATCGAAGTTCAAACGGTCGTTGACCTGCCCACATATCAACAGTTTATGTTGTTTCATCTTGGCGGCAAAAAACGCACCAACCGCCGCGTGACCCTTTTTGTCTGGATTGGTCTGCTTGCTACTGCCGTGCTGGCTATTTGCACCATCAACCCACAAACCCGTTTCGTCGGACTTCCTGCGCTCATCGTCGTCGCTCTATGTACGGCGCTGGTCATCTTTTTTGCCTATTATTGTCCTAAGATTAGCTATAAAAAATCCCTTGCTTCGCTGACACGCAATACCTATAGATTTCATGCTGATGGATTCGACGCCACCGCTCTTGGCGCCAAAGGGGAAAGTACAACAACGCATCTCTTTTCCTCGCTGCGTGCAGCCTATGAAAAAGACCTCGTCTTTTATCTTTACTTGGATGGTTCACAGGCGTTTATTCTGCCCAAAAAGGATTTTATCTCCGGCACGCCTGCACAACTGCGCTCCCTTCTTCTCCAGTCCATGCAAGACCGTTTCCATCTCTATTGCGACTAAAAGGTTGCTTGTTTATCCGTTTTATGGTATAGTGCGGTAGATTCGATTGTCCTTTGCAATCATTCATACCAAAGAATTCGCCATCTTGGTGTCGATATTTGGGCATCCAAGGTGGCTTTTTCTAATCCATCGTAGAAATGAGATTTGATACATGCAGCCGACTTTATTCTCCTCCATGGATTTGTCCGCGCCACTTCATAAAGCGCTGGAAAAAATGGGATATACCACCGCAACTCCTATCCAAGCGCTTTCCATTCCGCCGATTCTGGAGGGAAAAGATTTAATTGCCCTGGCCCCCACCGGCACAGGCAAAACCTGCGCCTTCGGCGTTCCGCTGGTGCAGCAGGTAGACCCGCAGCAACCCGGCGTACAGGCCATCGTGCTCTGCCCAACACGGGAGCTGGCTATGCAAACCGCACGCGAGCTGACACTTTTAGCGCAATATAAACCCGGCGTGCGCGTGGTCTCGGTCTATGGCGGCCAGCCGATTGAACGGCAAATACAGCATCTACGTCGTAAACCGCAAATCATTGTTGCCACCCCCGGCCGGATGATGGACCACATGCGCCGCAAAACCATCAAGGTGCATCAGGTTCGCATGGTCGTGATGGACGAAGCGGACGAAATGTTGAATATGGGGTTCCGCGACGATATGCACACCATCTTGAAAAAGACGCCGGGTGCGCGCCAGACGCTGCTGTTCAGCGCTACCATGAGTCCGGCTATCCGCGAAATTGCCGCGGAATTCCAGCACGAGGCGGCTTGTGTGGAGGTGGAACGTCCCAAGCTGGAAATTCCGCCCATCACCCAATATTCACTGGAGTTGCCCCATGGGGGCAAATTGGCTGCCCTTACCCATATTTTGCAACAGGAAGGCTATGTGCTCTGCCTTGTATTCTGCAACACCAAACGCATGGTGGACGATTTGGTCAAACAGCTCAGCCGTGCACAGTTTTCCGCAGAAGGCTTGCATGGCGATATGAAACAACGGCAACGGGACGCTGTGATGCAGGCCTATCGCCGCGGCAAAATCCAGGTGCTTGTTGCAACTGACGTGGCTGCACGCGGTATCGATGTGCATAACATCCAAGCCGTTTTCAACTATGACGTCCCACGTGACGATGAGTCCTACGTACATCGCATCGGCCGTACCGGCCGGCTGGACCAAACCGGTGTTTCCTATACGTTTGTCTGCGGCACGGAACGCAAACGACTGAATGAAATCATGCAGTATACAAAAGCATCGATTGAACCTATTTGGATAGACGGCATCACGCTGTCCCCCGCTTCTGTCAATCAGTCACGCGCTGCCAAGCGCAATATGCCAAAACGCAGACCGCAGTCCGCTACCCGTTCCGCACATGTGCGTCCGGCCGCAAAACAACCGGCTTTCTCCGCAGATGTGGCTGACCGCCGGCGAAAAAAGAAAGAGGACAACATCACTCCTGCGCGTACCTTTGACCAAATCAAACAGGGAAAGCCTTATTTTGTGCGTAGCGAAGAAATGGACCAGCGTGCATCCGCACGCCGCTATGATGCGAAACCCAAGCGCAACAAACACAGCGTTTCGGGCAAACAGGCTGCCCCTGAGCATCCGTCGGAACGTGCGGCCGGTTCAGCGCCTTTTTATAGCAAGTTCGAAAAAAAAGGAAAAAATAAGAAGAAGGCGCATTGAACGTCATAGTCTTCTGCCTGCGGATGGTTGTGTGCGCAGGCTTCTTTTTTTACGTTTGATTTTTCGCTCTGCTTTGGATACATTAATAGTTATGGAAAAGGAGAGAAAGTAACCATGTCATTTCATGTGCGTGACATCTGTGCGGAAGATTATACTGATTATATCGAAATGAGCCAGCAATTCTATCAAGGTGATGCAACGCTGCATGCTGTCCCTGTGGAACATTTTCAACGGACGTTTTCCCTGGCCCTGTCCAACAGTCCTTATCTGCGCCTCCTGTTTATCGAACATGACCGCGCCACGGCGGGCTATGCCCTGCTTGCCTTTACCTATTCCAATGAAGCTGGCGGCATGGTCGTCTGGTTGGAAGAATTATTCATCCTTCCTTCTCACCGCAATCTTTCGCTGGGGGCCCATTTTCTTCAATGGCTCAAACAAACCTATCAGCAAAAAGCCAAGCGTTATCGGCTGGAACTTTGTTCGCAAAATACGGGTGCACGGCGGCTCTATACACGCCATGCGTTTGCCCCCTTGCCCTATGAACAGATGACCTTTGACCTTTAAATCTCCAGGAAAGGAATACGTCCGATGCCTTCATCGTTTTGCCTCAATACGCCGCGTTTATGGATTCGCCCTCTTCAAGGGAATGACCATCAGGACCTCGCTGAAATGATGCAGAATCCAGTCGTGATGGCCGCGTGGGAACATACATTTACGGAAAAAGAAATCAATCAGTGGATTTTGCGCAACCTGCAACGCTATCTTTCCGACGGAGCGGGTTATTGGGCGGCGATTAGCAAAGACAGCGGTGAAATGATTGGTCAGATTGGCCTTGTCAAAACCACCTGGCAGGAACAGCCTGTTTTTTCGCTTGGCTATATGCTAAAACCGCAGCATTGGCATCACGGGTATGCGACAGAAGCCGCCAAAGCTTGTGTGCGTCATGCGTTTTACCAAATGAAACGCGAACGATTGATTGCCGATATCCGCCCTGAGAATATCGCCTCCATCGCTGTTGCACAGCGGTTGCGTATGCAACCTGTTGGCACAATGGATAAAAATGTCTACGGAAAAACAATACCGCACACGGTCTATCTGCTCGAAAAACCAAAGTTGCAAGCTCCGCCTTCTTTTCTGCACTGTTCCGTTTAATGATTTGATTGTTACAAAAATGTGGCAAAATTTGCAACCGCATCCAAATTCCGCTATACTACCTATGATTCGGCATAATGCCGAATTGTATGGATAGAAAGGAAGGAATTTGGATGCGGTTTTTACGTAAGTCCCTTGCCTTTATTTGCTTGTTCAGTCTTTTTACCGTCTCTGCTTCAGCGGCACCTGCAGCAGATTTTTCCGATATCACTTCGCAATGTAACTTTACCGCCAGTGAAAATGAAAAAACCGTTCCCGCGCTGCGGGATGACAAATGGTATGCCGGTTGGAAGGCGGATTCGGTCTCCGGTATGCTGGAAATTGCCCTCCCCGCGGAAAGCAGTGCTTCCGGCTTGTTTCTCTCCTGGATTTCCTTGCCCGGCGCATGGATTTTGGAGGCTGACCAGGGGAGCGGCTATACAACCATTTTTACCAATGCCGCTGACAGCGTGCTCTATCATCAGTATGTCCCCCTCCCACAGGGATGCCGCTCTTTGCGCGTACGGAACGCGGCCAATGCGCAGGCGCCTTTGCAGATTGGCGCTGTCCGCGTCTACCAGGGTATGGTAAACCAGGATGTACAGCAATGGCAGGAGCCGTGTGAGAAAGCTGATATTTTGCTCTTCGTCGCCCATCCGGATGATGACCAGCTCTATTTTGGGGGCATGGTTCCCACCTATGCCGCTGAACAAGGAAAAAAAGTACAGGTCGTCTTTATGACAGCGCCAAGCCGCCAGCGTGTCGGTGAAGCGCTTAATGGCCAATGGTTGGTGGGCAATCGTTATTCGCCTATCTTTGGGCCATTCCCTGATAAAAAAACCATGTCGATTGCCGAGAATGAAAAGGTCTGGAACCGAGAAGAACTCAATGCATTTCTAGTCGCCAATATCCGTCGCTTCCAGCCGGATGTCATTCTTACCCAAGATTTTGAGGGCGAGTATGGCCATGGGGCACATCGCATGATGGTAGACGCCGTCAGCAAGATGCTGGAGCCCGCCGCGAATGCATCCCAATATCCAGATTCTGCACAGCTCTATGGTACCTGGAATACGCCCAAATGCTACATGCATCTGTATGAAACCAACCCCATTCAAATGGATTGGAACAAACCCCTTTCCTCCATGGGCGGCAAAACGGGGCTGGAGCTGGCACGTGCCGGCTTCCGCGAGCACGTTTCCCAACAGGGGTTTGGCATGGATGTACGCGAAGGTGGCTCCACATCCTGCCTGCGCTTTGGATTATACCGCACGCTTGTGGGAGAAGATGTTGCAAAAAACGACTTTTTGGAAAACATCACCCCGGAGGCAGTACGCGCGCTCAATCCACAGGCGTATCCTACGCCTACACCTGAACTGACTCCTACACCCGTCTCAACACCGCAATCTACGCCTGAACCGGCACATCCTCCGGCATCGCCTTTGCTCGTATATGGTGTCTGCGGGGGAATTGTCGTTCTCGCCGTTTTGATTTTCGCGCTCGCCATGCGCAAAAAACGCTAAAGGAGCTTTTTCATGCACGGTAAACGTTTCTTCTGCGCTCTTCTTGTCTTGAGCGTATGCGTCGGTTTTGTCGGATGTAAGCCCAGCTATGTCGCCTCAGGCGGCCATGCGCAAGCGACTGCTTCTCCATCTGTCATTCAAACGCCTGAACCGACTCCTACTCCCGACCCACTCGATGCCATCTTCGCCAAAGAAGGCGAAGAAATCGTGGTCTATAAAGCCAATGGACAGGAAATTGACCCTTACGCCAAAGGGGCGCCCTTGCCCGATTACTGGCTGTATAATTCCTATAATCTGCGTGTGGAAATCACACAGCATATCAATACCGAAGAAGTAATGACCTATTATGTCGCTGACATCCGCTTTCGCAACGATATGCATGAAACATCCGGTTTCGGTGGCAAAAAAGCGCCGGGCAGCGGCCGGAACAAACCCAACAAACTGGCCCGTTATTACAGCGCCGTTTTTGCCCAGAACGGTGATTACTTAATCCATCAAGAAAAGGAGCTGAAGGGCATCCTCATTCGTGATGGTGTCGTGTACAATGAAGGAACGAAAGAAGATACATTGGCCTTTATGCCCGATGGTTCATTGAAGCTCTTTGCCCCTGGCGAAACCACGGCACAGGCACTTCTGGACCAGGGAGTCAAAACAACCTATTCCTTCGGCCCTATCCTCGTTCAGGATGGCAAGGTCAACGAAGATATGCGCAATTTGCGCGGAATTAATAACAACCGCAATCCCCGCAGCGGCATCGGCATGGTCGAACCCGGCCACCTCATTTCCATCGTTGTTGAGGGACGCCTGCCGCGCAGCAAAGGCATCCCGCTCAAACGCTTTGCGGAACTCTTTGTTGAACAAGGCTGTACTTTAGCCTATAACCTGGATGGTGGCGCTTCCGCTTCGATGGTCTTTCTCGGTAATATGTGCAACAGTACCATCAATGACGGGGATGTGTATTTGGGGCCCCGCCCCATGGTCGATATGATTATTTTCGGCTCCTCTGAGCAATGTCCGCCTGTGGGCGGCAAGGAATATCACAGCGGAACACTCGTTGGAAATGGAGCGACGAAGAAAACAACGCCCACTGCCACACCATCCGCTGCGCCCACACCTGCCCAGTAATCCTTCCTAGGAGGTTTGTCATGGCCTATCATTCTTCACGCAGACGCCGGCGGCGAAAGGCTTCACCGCGCTTTTTTCTCTTCCTGTTCGGATTGCTCGTACTCCTTGGCGTCGCTGTCTTTTTGCTGGTGCGCGGCGGTGCATCGCCATCCAATGCAGACCCCACACCTACCGTACAACAAACGCCGCTGGCTACGGAATCGCCCGCCGCTGTCTCTACCCCTGCACCTACGCCGGATTCAGCTGCACAATCCATAACCATCAGTGCCGTAGGGGACCTCATGTGTCATGACCGGCAGCTGCGTTCCGCTTATGATAAAGAAAGCAAAACTTATTCCTTTGATGAAAATTTTACTGTCATCAAACCCTATCTTGAACAAGCAGATTTCACTTTCGGCAACCTGGAAACCGTGCTGGAGGCTTCTTCCAACTATACAGGTTATCCAGGCTTCAACAGCCCTAAAAGCTTTGCACAAGCGATAATGAACAGCGGCATCGATTTTGTTACCACTGCTAACAATCATACGCTGGACCAAGGCTGGAACGGCGTTCAGACCACCATCGATTCCTTGCAGGAAATCGGGCTTCCCTTTACCGGCATCGCCAAAACGAAAGCGGACTCCCAGCAGATTACTTATGTGGATGTCAAAGGGGTCAAGGTTGCCATTCTTGCTTACTCGGAAGCCAGCAACCGAAAAGTCGATACGGACAAGCAATTCTGTATGAATCGCCTGGAAGAAGACCGTGTGGTCAAGGACATTCGACAAGCGCGCAGCGACGGTGCTGAAATCGTCATTCTCAGCCTGCATTGGGGCGGCGAATACCATCGTTCCCCCAACAGCAAAAACCGTGCGCAGGCCGAGACGTTTTTCAAAGCTGGCGCAGATGTGATTGTAGGCCATCATCCGCATGTTCTTCAGCCTATCACTGTCAAGGAAGTAACGCGCGATGACGGAACGACAGCCAAGTGCGTTGTTGCATATTCGCTCGGCAATTTCATCCATAACCAGGTGGACCCTTACACCGATGCAGGCGCGATGCTGACGGTTTCCTTCTCGCGCGATAGCAACGGTAAAATGGGCGTTTCTAACGTCACCTATCTGCCTACATGGCGTCAGCGCCGGGATTTAGATGGCGATGGACTGATGGAATACCGTGTGTTACCCGTTGGCCCCATGATAAGTAACCCGGACGAATATGTTACCAGTTCCGAAGTACGTAAATTAAAAACAGTTTGGGAAGAAACAACCGAGTGGGTCGGTACGGAAGATGCCACCCCCATCGGCCAATGAGCCTTTACGCATGCTTTAACCGGGTGTAAAAAGGATAGGCGCTTATGCCCTATCCTTTTTTGGACAATCCTGAATAAATGTCTGAACCAGCAGCCTCATACGTGGACATCGGCTTAAAATCTTGTTATGATAGCATATATTGTCAAAGCCGCATCATGCCTACGCGGCTGAGTGAATGGAGCGATACTTCATGAATAAAATGTTATTTACATCGGAGTCCGTCACCGAAGGACATCCGGATAAACTTTGCGACCAGATTTCCGATGCTATCTTGGACGCCATCTTGGCACAGGACCCGCAGGCGCGCGTAGCTTGTGAAACCTGCTGCACAACAGGTGTCGTGTTCATCATGGGGGAAATCTCCACCTCCTGTTATGTGGATATTCCCCACGTAGCGCGTCAGGTGATTCTGGATGTGGGGTATGACCGCGCAAAGTATGGTTTTGACGGCAATACCTGCTCGGTCATTACCAGCCTGCATGAACAGTCTTCGGACATTGCCATGGGCGTGGATTCTGCCCTGGAGCAAAAACATGGTTCCTCGCAGGAAGAAGACGCCACCGGCGCCGGTGACCAAGGCATGATGTTCGGTTTTGCGTGCGACGAAACGCCTGAATTGATGCCGCTTCCCATCTCGCTGGCGCATCGTCTGGCCAAGCAGTTAACTGCTGTACGCAAAAACGGAACGCTCCCCTATCTGCGTCCGGATGGAAAAACACAAGTAACGATTGAATATCAAGATGGCAAACCCGTACATGTCGATACCATCGTCATCTCTACGCAGCATAATGAATCCATCTCTTTGGAACAATTGCGCACAGACCTTATCGAACATGTCATCCGCGCTATCATCCCCGCTGACCTGATGGATGAACAAACCGTCATTCACGTCAACCCCACCGGTCGCTTTGTCATCGGCGGCCCGCAGGGCGACAGCGGCTTGACCGGCCGCAAAATTATCGTAGATACCTATGGCGGGTATTCACGCCATGGCGGCGGTTGTTTTTCTGGCAAAGACCCAACCAAGGTAGACCGTAGCGCCACTTATGCAGCCCGTTATGTCGCCAAAAACATTGTGGCTGCCGGACTGGCACGCCGCTGTGAGGTGCAAATTTCCTACGCCATTGGCATTGCGCAGCCCGTGTCCATCATGGTGGATACCTTTGGTACCGGGACTGTTGCGGATGATATTCTGGCGCAGGCGGTTCAACAGGTGTTTGACCTTCGCCCCCATGCTATCATCCGCGCTTTGGATTTGCGCCGGCCTATCTATCGGCCACTGGCTGCGTATGGCCATATGGGCCGTGAGGACCTAGGCGTATCCTGGGAACGTACTGACCGTACCGAAGCGCTGCAAAATGCCGTCGCCCGCTTGCAGGAAACGAATAACTAGCTATATAAAAAAGAGGAGTTGAAGTCAACTCCTCTTTTTTCATTTTTCCAAAGATGCTAATTTGTCCAATGCTTCTCCTTGCAGACGGAAATGCAGCCGGCCGCTTTCCTGCTCGGCTTCCAGCCCTTGGTAGAATGCGATTGACGGTGCGTTCCATTCCAGGCACGACCAATCGAACCGTCGGCAGCCCTTTTCCTTCGCCAACTGCGCCAGACGCGTCATGATTTGCTTGCCAAAACCATGTCCCCTATACTCCGGCTGCACATATATATCTTCCAGATACAGAGTAGGCCGGCCTGTATATGTGGAATAAGCAAAATAATATACTGTATAGGCAACTGCCTTTCCTTCCACTTCCCCCAAAAAGGCATGTGCATACGCTCCGTTGCAGATGGTTTTCTCCACCTGCTCCATCGTTGTCTGCACCTTATCCAGGTCCTTTTCATAAGTGGCCATCTGTAGGATGAGATTGTATAAAATCGGTGCATCTGCCTGGCTCGCTTTACGCAAGGTCATGTACATTGCTTTCCCCATCTCCCTTTTCCTGTATTGAATGTGCAAATTATATCAATATTCTCCATTTTTTTAAATATACTTTTCTTCACCTACTTGCAGATTCCCCTTTTTCATGCTAAATTGAATTATCTATTGAATCATTTATGTTCCGGTGTAGAGGGGTGTCTAACGGATGAAAAAGAAATTCGCTTTGTGTTTGGCTGTGGCCGTCACGATGATTTCGTCTTTGCTTCTAGCTGGCTGTGGCGGTTCAGATGCGAATGATACGTTCAAAATTGGTATGGAATGCGGATATGCGCCGTATAATTGGACCCAAAATGACGATAGTAACGGCGCTGTCAAAATCGAAAATGCAGATGGCTATGCCAATGGGTATGATGTGCAAATCGCCAAAAAAATTGCCGATGGGCTGGGTAAAGAACTGGTCGTCGTCAAAACCAAATGGGAAGGCCTTATCCCGGCCGTACAGAGCGGCACAGTAGATGCGGTTATCGCAGGCATGTCGCCAACGGAAGAACGAAAAGTATCCGTTGATTTTACCAATAACTACTGGAATAGCGAGCTCGTGTTAATCGTCAAAAAAGGCAGCAAGTATGAAAATGCTACCTCTCTTGCCGACTTTGCCGGAGCCAAGGTGACTGCGCAGCAAGGAACGTTTCATTATACCGTGTGCAGTCAGATTCCCAACGCCGATGTACAGCCGGCCATGTCGGACTTTCCGGCCATGCGCGTAGCGTTGGAAAGCGGTGTAATTGATGCTTATGTCAGTGAAACGCCGGAAGCGCTTTCCGCTACCACTGCCAACCAAAATTTTGCCTATGTGCAGTTTACTGAAGGCAACGGTTTTACCTACACCAAAGACGAAGCTGCTTTGGCTGCCGCTATCAAAAAGGGCTCTTCCGATTTACAGGCCCAAATCAACGCTATCATCGACGGGATTAGCGAAGAAGAACGTCAGCAGATTATGAATCAGATGATACAGGTTCAGCCATCGGCTGAATAAGAAAATCTTTTCCAACCGGTTACAAGGACGTGCGGTGATGCTTGTTTCACCGCACGTTTTCATGAAAACGCATCATTGCATGAATGAGAGGAAGCGTGAACAACCATGGCAGATGCAAGTTTCTTCGAATGGGTCGGCTATTTTATCACCAATTATTGGCCGCAGTTTCTAAACGGCGCGGGCGTGACGCTGTTAATCGCCATCACCGGCACCATCATCGGTTCGCTTATCGGACTGATTATTGGCATCATCCGCACCATTCCCAAGCCTAAAAAAGGCAAAACGCTCAAGCGTTTCTTTCATAAGTTTGTCAACGTCATTCTTTCCTGTTATATCGAAATTTTCCGCGGAACGCCTATGATTGTTCAGGCGATGGTCATTTTCTATGGCTGTGCTTTTGCCGGGCTATATCTGCCGCGCACCACAGCCGCCATTTTCATCGTTTCCATCAATACTGGCGCCTATATGGCGGAAATCGTCCGCGGCGGCATTCTTTCCATTGACAAAGGCCAATTTGAAGCCGCACAGTCCCTGGGCATGACCCATTGGCAAACGATGACCAGCGTTGTGCTACCCCAGGCCATTCGGAATATTCTGCCTGCTACAGGCAACGAATTTGTCATCAATATCAAAGATACGTCCGTACTGAACGTCATCTCCGTTTCGGAACTCTTCTTCACCAGTCAGACCATCGCAGGTATTAGTTTCCAGTACTTCCCTGTTTTCCTTATCACCTGCGTATTGTATTTTATCATGACCTTTACCGTTACACGCATTCTGCGCTTTGCTGAAAAGCGGATGGCCGGAAAGGATACCTACACCATCCACGCATCCTCCACAATGCCCAAGGGCCAACTCAAAGTCACAAAGGAGCATTAAGACATGGAAAGTCCTGTGATTCAAATCCGTCATCTGCAAAAATCATTTGGCGAGAACGCCGTTCTGCGCGATATCAATTTTGATGTCACAAAAGGCGAAGTCGTTTGTATCATCGGCGCAAGCGGTTCGGGAAAGTCTACCCTGCTGCGCTGCATCAACCTGTTAGAAACCGCGGATGCGGGGGAAATTCTTTACCATGGCCAAAATATCTTGGATGACCAGGTCGTTGCTTCCTCTTATCGCACCAAAATTGGCATGGTATTCCAACAGTTCAATCTGTTCAATAATCTTAGTGTTCTAGAGAACTGTATTGTCGGCCAGCGTAAGGTATTGAAACGTTCACCGGAGGAAGCCAAGCAGATTGCGCTGAAATATCTGCGCCTGGTCGGTATGGAACAGTATATCGATGCTCGGCCTGCACAAATTTCCGGTGGACAGAAACAGCGTGTAGCGATTGCGCGAGCGCTTTCCATGGAACCGGAAGCTATATTATTCGATGAACCAACCAGTGCTTTGGACCCGGAAATGGTCGGCGAGGTGTTGAGCGTTATTAAAAACTTGGCACATAGCGGACTCACCATGCTCGTCGTTACGCATGAGATGTCCTTTGCCGCAGAAGTTTCTGACCGCGTTGTTTTCATGGACCAAGGCATCATTGTTGAAGACGATACACCGGATGTTATTTTCAATCATCCTACGCATGAACGTACGCGTGCATTCTTAAAACGTACATTGCGGCGTGATTAAACTTGGAAAAACAAAAAGAGCGGGCATGCCCGCTCTTTTTGTTTTTCTTCTAGTTCTTGCGGCTCTGTAGGCTGCGGCGTTTCTGACGGTGTAGCCGTCGGCGTCGGTTTGATAGTTGGTGTAGCTGTGGGGGTCGGTTTTACCGTTGGCGTCGGTGTCGGCGTCGGTTTTACCGTCGGCGTGGGCGTGGGGGTCGGTTTTACCGTCGGCGTGGGCGTGGGGGTCGGTGTGGCAATCGGCAGTTCCGTTACGCCCGGATTATCCGGATTCGGGTCTGTTGGGTCCCATTTGGTTCCAGCCGGCACCTTGGCAATGGTGATTTTATTGGGTACGCCCGCCCAAGAACCACTTTTCACTACTTCCACGACTGTGCCTGCGCGACAGTTGTCATAAATCCACTTTGCGTCAATACAACACATCCGTATGCATCCGCTGGACGCTTTCTGCCCCAGCTTGTTATACATATCCCACCGCAGCGTATCTGGTTCGCGCTTGCTATACGGCACAGAATGGAACATAATTCCCCCGTTGAATCGTGTCGCATACTGAGCAAATACACCGCCGTTCATGGCATGGAATTTATATTTGCTTGATATTTTAAACGTACCCGGAGGGGTCAAATTTCCCTTTCCCGTCGAACAAATCATGCTTCGCACCGGAACGGTATATTCCCCCTGTGCATCCATTTTGAATACTGCAACCACTTGTGTCTGCAGATTGACGCGAATCAAATACGGGGGCTGACTCGGAGTCTTTGTTGCTGCGGGCGTTGCTTTTCCCGTATTTTTCCCCGGCGTTACCATCGGTGTAGGAACCTCTACATCCGCAGCAGGGTCTTCTACCTCCGGGTCTTCTGGGTCTACCAGCTCCGTGGGCAACGGTTCATCCAATATCTCTCCCTGCGCCTGTTGGCCTGAGTTCCCGCAACCACCGAGCAGCAACCCTGCGCATAGCAATAGTGCCAAACACATCCATACCCATTTTCTTCTCTGCAACACGCACCCTACACTCCTTTTTTCCCGCTCACAATCATCATCGGTAATGATTGCTTTATTATATCACGTTCTATCATGGGCACACGCTTTGTTTTCACTTATCTTGTAAATTTTCTGTTTCCATTTTATCCGCCGTTTTCATACGCTTGATTCACACCGCTTCTTCTCATGTTATAATAAATAAAAAGGAGTGCCTGCTCAATGCGTCAACAAGATTCTTCAACATTTCATTTTATATCCGCCCGTGATACCAGTTCTACCTGGTGCATCTGGGGCGTTGTTTTTCTGCTGCTGGCACTGAGCGTCACCATCCCTGTTCGCTATCAATGGATTTATACGCTTTTGGCGCTGATTGCATGTGTGTTTAGTTTATCGTTTCTCTACCGCACCCGTTACGAATTACAGCCACAGGTCTTGCGCGCCTTCTGTGGTTTGTTCTGCAAAACCCTTCCTTATTCCTGTATCCAACAGGCTTCTTTGTGTAACAACCGGCGTCCTTCATATGCGCTTGCTGCACAACGTGTTCAAATTATCTATCAAACAAAAAAAGGAGAAACGCGTACCCTCTATGTTTCTCCTGTGGATTGTGATGGTTTTTTGATTTTGTTACAGGCCGCCTGCCCACATCTACAAGGATTGGCCCAGTAAATACGCTTTCTCTAAACCATTGGTACGTTTTATATCTCCTTTTTCTACTACGCCGCCTACCGTTAGGCTTCCTCTGTCCGTCCATTTCAGAACCCGGTCTGTCAAACGTTGATAATACGCCAATGCCAAATCAAACGTCGTTGGCCGGTCATCTTCTGCTGTCATCAGCAACATACATTCTTTGTGCGGGTAGCGATATCCATTGACGTGTCCAATTGCATACAATCGGTCTAAGCACGCCTTGAATTGTGCAGAAAACCATGAAAAGTAAATGGGTGAAACAAGCAGCACTGCATCTGCCCACTCCAGCAGCGGGTAAATCTCCTGCATGCCATCTTGCTGTATACATGGCTTTCCCGTGCGATAACATTGATTACAGCCCAAACAACCGCGAATTTGCAGCTGTTGCAAGTATACCTTTTTCACCTGGTGTCCTTTTTCCTCTGCGCCGCGCGTCCAAGCTTGCGCCAAAAGGTCGCTGTTGCCATCCACCCGTGGACTGGATGCCAGAACCAAGACTTTTTTCCCCATCTTTGCCATCCTCCCTTTTCATTTTCACTGTATCAACAAGCTTATCACAATGCAAGCCCCTGTGAGCTCTGCTCATATCGCCGCCTCTAAATTTCCAAAATCATTCATCGTCTTGTCGTATTTTCCTGCCAGCTTTGCCAAAAGCACCTTTTATAGTGAAAACAATTTCAAGCGGTTTTGCTTGTATAAAGACCTGCTAATAAAAGTCAAGTAGAAATTTCAGATTTTTAGGGAGGCGAAAAAATGCAATACAAAATCAAGCCGCTGAGCAT
>CAJFOS010000013.1 GCA_904397865.1 Candidatus Allochristensenella caecavium | reverse complement strand
GTGTCAGGAGCATGAAAGTGCTTCTGGCACTTTTTTTGTAGCTTTTTTGTGAATTTGATTAAAAAGTCCTTGACAACTCGTTTCGGGTAAAACCGCTTTGAAAGTTTTCATTGCAAACGCCTCCTTATACTAAGCCCAATACAACCAGCACCATGTCAATCAGTTTGATGAACAGGAACGGTGCGGCCAGTCCGCCGACGCCATAAATCAACAGGTTGCGGCTGAGCAGTTTGCCTGCGGGAAGTTCGCGGTATTTTACGCCCTTAAGTGCCAGCGGTATCAACGCGACAATAATCAGCGCGTTATAGATGATGGCGGACAAAATCGCGCTTTGCGGCGAATGCAGGCCCATGATATTCAAGGCCGACAAGCCCGGATACAGACTCAGGAACAACGCCGGAATGATGGCGAAATACTTGGCCACGTCATTTGCGATGGAGAAGGTGGTCAAGCTGCCGCGTGTCATCAACAGCTGTTTACCGATGCGGACAATATCAATCAGCTTGGTCGGCGAAGAATCCAAGTCTACCATGTTGCCAGCTTCCTTGGCCGCCTGCGTGCCCGTATTCATTGCAACGGCCACGTCTGCCTGCGCCAGCGCCGGTGCGTCATTGGTGCCGTCGCCCGTCATAGCGACCAGATGGCCTTTGGCCTGCAAGTCGCGAATCATCTGCAACTTGCCTTCCGGCGTTGCTTCCGCCAGGAAGTCATCCACACCGGCTTCCGCTGCGATAGCGGCCGCGGTCATGGGGTTGTCACCGGTAATCATAATGGTTTTGATACCCATTTTGCGCAAATCGGCGAATTTTTCTTTTACGCCTTGCTTAATGATGTCCTTCAGGTGGATAACGCCCAGGATTTTGTGGTTCTTCGCCACCACCAGCGGCGTTCCGCCCTGCGAGGCGATGGATTTGACAATCGAATCGCATTCTTCGGAATAAATGCCCCCCGCACGGACGACATATTCCTGCATCGCTTCCGCCGCACCTTTGCGGATTTCATTGCCCGCAAAATCGACACCGCTCATACGGGTCTTTGCGGTAAAGGGAATGAACTGCATGTTGCTGTCCGAAAGCTGGCGCTCACGGATGCCAAATTTTTCTTTGGCCAACACCACAACACTGCGGCCCTCAGGGGTTTCGTCTGCCAGGGAGGACAGTTGCGCCGCATCGGCCAATTCTTCCACGCTGACCCCATCTACCGGGATGAACGCATGTGCTTGGCGATTCCCCAGCGTAATCGTGCCCGTCTTATCCAACATCAGCGTATCCACGTCGCCAGCGGCTTCAATTGCACGGCCGCTCATGGCCAGTACATTTGCGCGGTTCAAACGGCTCATGCCGGCGATACCGATGGCGGACAGCAACGCACCAATGGTCGTTGGCGCCAAACATACGAGCAACGCCACCAGCGTCGTTACCGAACTCGGGTTTGCCATACCCGCTTCGACTGCGGAGAATTCCGAGAAGGCATACAGGGAAACCGTTACCAGGATGAAGATGATGGTCAGTGCAACCAAGAAGATTTCCAATGCAATTTCATTCGGCGTCTTCTTGCGCGAGGCCCCTTCGACCATCGCAATCATCTTATCCAAAAAGCTTTCGCCTTCTTCGCTGGTGACCTGCACCACAATCCAGTCGGACAGCACCGTGGTACCGCCCGTAACTGCGCTGCGGTCGCCGCCGCTTTCGCGGATAACCGGTGCAGATTCGCCAGTGATAGCACTTTCATCTACCGATGCTGCGCCTTCGATGACTTCACCGTCAGCCGGAATCTGTTCTCCGGCTTTGACGATGACAATATCGCCCTTTTTCAATGTCGCGGAGGGCACAACCGTAATCTGTTCCTTTTCCTCTGCGGACGGAATCTTATGCGCTTCCACCTCTTTACGCGATGCACGCAGTGCGTCTGCCTGCGCTTTGCCGCGGCCTTCTGCAATGGCCTCCGCAAAGTTGGCAAACAACACCGTGAACCACAAAATCACTGCGATGGCCAGCGTGAAGCCAGAGGGGGCATCCTGAATGCCGAACAGGGAGAAAATCCACAGTCCGGTCGTCAGGATGGCCGAGATATACACCAGAAGCATCACCGGATTTTTCGCTTGTGTTTTCGGTTTCAGCTTCACAAAAGAATCTTTGATTGCACGACCGAATATCTTCCGGTCGACAAATGCATTTTTAGATTGTGTAGACATCTATTCCTACCCTCCCTACACAACGAATGTGAAGAACTCAGCAATTGGGCCGAGTGCCAACGCCGGCAAGAAGCTCAGCGCGCCTACCAGCAACACTACGAAAATCAGCAGGAACACAAACAGGGCGTTGGTCGTGGACAGCGTGCCCGCTGTGGTTGCAATTCTCTTTTTCTTTACCAAGCTGCCTGCAATCGCCATCGTACCAATGATTGGCAGGAACCGCACAAACAGCATTACAAGACCAATGGTTATATTCAGGAACACGGTATTGGCATTGAAGCCTGCAAATGCAGAACCGTTGTTCCCGCCGGCAGACGAATACGCATACAACACTTCAGAGAAGCCGTGCGCACCTGCATTGGCCAAACTTTCGTGTACCTCCGGCAGCAGCGAGGCCAGGCCCGTGCCCACCAGAATCGCAATCGGCGTAGCCAAGCAGACCAACACTGCCCATTTCATTTCGTATGCCTCAATCTTCTTACCGAGGAATTCCGGCGTCCGGCCAATCATCAACCCGGCGATAAATACCGTCAGTATTGCAAAGGCCAGCATACCGTACAAGCCGCAGCCCGTACCGCCGAAGATAACTTCACCCAACTGCATCAACAGCATCGGTACCATGCCGCCCAAGGGCGTGTAGCTGTCATGCATGGAGTTGACCGAACCGTTGGACGCTGCCGTGGTGAATGTTGCCCAGGTCGAGGACGTCGCAATGCCAAACCGGACTTCCTTGCCTTCCATGTTGCCGCCGGCCTGGTCAACGGTCGAAATATCCACCGCGCCATTTTGCGCCAGCTGCGGAGTTGCCGCCTGTTCGGCTACCGCCACACAACCCAGGGCCACAACCAAACAGATAAACATTGCCATAAAGATAGCCACGCCCTGTTTCTTGTTCTTCATGCTGCGCCCGAAGGTGAAGCAGAGACCAGCCGGAATGAGCAACAGCGAAATCATTTCCAACAAGTTGGTGAATGGATTCGGGTTTTCCAACGGATGTGCCGAGTTCACACCCATATATCCACCGCCGTTTGTACCGCTTTGTTTGATAGCAACCTGGCTGGCTGCCGGGCCCATCGGTACAAATTGTTCCGTTACAATTTCTGCATCCGGAACGACTTGGCCGTCTACCGTCACGGTATTGTTTTCTACATCAATCTGTGCGTCCTCCAGGATTTCCCCTTCTGCACTGACGGCAATCGGTTCCAACAGGGAAACGGTTTCCGCCGGTTTGAGGTTCTGGATGACACCGCCGCCGGCCAAGCACAAGGCAATGACCAGGTTCAGCGGGATAAGGATGTGAATGATGATGCGTGTCATATCCACCCAGAAGCTGCCCAGCCCTTCGGATTTGACTTTCTGGAAGCCACGAATCAGGGCAAACAGCACCGCAATGCCGGTTGCGGCCGAAACGAAGTTCTGCACCGTCAAACCAAGCGCCTGCGACAGATAGCTCAGGGTTGATTCACCCGTATAAGCCTGCCAGTTCGTATTGGTGACGAAGCTGGCCGCCGTATTAAACGATAAGTCCCATTTTACGCCAGGGAGTCCCTGCGGGTTGCCCGGCAGAACGCCTTGCAACATTTGGAGTAAAAAAAGAAAAATCAGACCGATACCGGAAAAAATCAATACGCTGACCGTATATTTTTTCCAATTCATCTGCTCGTCGACCTTGATATGCATGACTTTATATACAGCATTCTCGCAAGGCGTTAAGATCTTCATCCTACTCGCGCCCCTATTAAAACGGGAAAAAGAAATGAGGGAAGAAAATAAAAAAATATTAAGAGTTTAAGCCTCAAAAAACCGTGTCCAAATGGCCGTTTCATGATGGGAAAAGATGAATTGCAAAAGCATCATGCGGGCTTTATAGGCGGCTGTCAAGCGGCTGAGAAGCGCCGGCACGCGTACAATGAAAAACCGGGCGTTTTCCTTTTTACAAAGAAAACGCCCGGCCGGTTGTCCTATAATCGGTAAAGCGAAACCAACGCTGTATTCAAATTTACTGGCCTGTAACCTCATGCAGGCAGGTTAATGCGTTGAGCGTACGCGGGAACCCTACGTACGGCAGGCACTGCGTCAACGCATCCAGCATCGTCGATACATCATTGCCTACCTGTAGATTGCCACGCAAATGCGCCTTAATTTGATTTTCACAGCCGCCCAACGCCACCAACATGCAGAGCGTCAGCAGTTCACGCATCTGTAAGGATAAACCGTCACGGGTATAAAAGTCTCCGAAACAAAAGGCCGACAGATAGTCCTGGATGTGCGCTTCCTCCGCGGGCGCCTGGGCGCGCATTTGGTCAATCGTTTCACCGAAGATTTGTTTTTGCACGGCCAGCCCTTTCTCCAGCCGGTCTTGCTCAGTTGTACGCCCTTGTAAAGGAAGCGGGAGCGCGATGCCGTGTTCGGCCATTGCCTGGTTCATCACTTGCAACGCCTCAATGGTCTTCGGAAACCCAATGTAGGGGGCGCATTGATAAATTGCTTCCTGCACCTGAACCGGAGAAACGCCGACATGCAACGCAGCACCAACATGGGCACGCAGGGGACCCATGGTTTGCTGGACAGTCAACGTAACAACGGTGATTAATTCGCGCGTCGTATCCGGCAGCGAGCCGGCGGCAAATACTTCGCCGAAAATCAGGCGATTCAAAATCGTCTGCAATTCCGGATTGCTGGCCTGCAAGGGCGCTTCCGCCGGATTCTTGCCAAACAATCTCTTATACGTAAGGTCGCTTTGTTCTACGCGGTTCATAAACGCTATCGCCTCTTTTTCTCTCTTATTTACATTGTGCATACTGTTCATCCGACACAGGTTCCAGCCATTGGTTGCTTGCTCCTTCGGCAGGTACCTCCACGGCTAGATGAACAAACCAGCTATCCGGGGCAGCGCCGTGCCAGTGCTTTACTTCGGGTGGAATACGAACCACATCACCAGGATGCAGTTCCTGTGGCGGCTGCCCCCATTGCTGATAATACCCCCGCTCTGCGGTAACGAGCAAAATCTGCCCGCCCTTGTGGTGTATGTGCCAATGATTCCGACATCCGGGTTCAAAGGTTACATTGCCAATGGATACCCCTTCCGTGGTGAGCATGTGCAAATAGCTCTGGCCGGTAAAATAGGCGGCAAATGCCTCATTTTTTTCGCCCATGGGAAATACTGCCCCGGGCCCAATCGTGTTTTCCATTGTAAGCTCCTCCTTTTTCAACAGAATGCTTCTATCCTGATTATCCATTATCAGCAATCACGCCGCAGCTTTTTTTCCGCAGGCAGAACGATGGAATCATAGTGCTCAATTTTGCCATTGAGCCGGTCCAGCGTCTGCTGCATTTCCTCCATGCGCGCCAGCAACTGCTGGCGCTGTTCAAGCAGAATATGTTTGCGTGCCGGAATCGTTTCGTCCCCCTGCTGGCACAGCATCACATATTCGACCAAAGCCTCCACCTGCAAGCCGGCGCTGCGCATGCATTTGGCAAACGCAACCCAGTTGCAGTCTTCTTCCGTATAGTCCCGAATGCCTCCCGCGGTACGGTGCACCGTGGGTATCAAACCAATACGTTCATAATAACGCAATGTATCCGGTGTAAGGCCATAGGCCTTACTGACTTCAGCAATGGTCATCCCAATCCCTTTCCTTTCCGATTTATTGGCCAAACAAAGCGGCGGCCTGTTGCATTTTGCTGATTACATCCGTGCCAAACGGACAATTCCGCATACAGGCACCGCAGGCGATGCATTCACCGGCATGATGACTGAGCAAATCATAATGATTCTGTACAGTTTCCGGCACCATTCCCTGCGCCAGCGCCAAATCCAAATACTTATTGACTGAAGCGATATCAATCTTAACCGTACAAGGCGCACAATGCCCGCAATACATGCAGTGTCCGTGAAACGAGCTTTTCGGTGCGGAAGTCAAAATCATGCTGTAATCCTTTTCCGCGTCGGTGGCGGTGCAGTAGGCAACGGCCTGCCGCAATTCCTCTTCGCTGGCCATGCCGCCCATCACCGCACTGACTGCCGGCCGGTCCAGACAATAACTCATGCACTGCACCGGCGTCATGGCTCGACCAAAGGGCGACTGCTTTTCATCCAGAAGCAATCCGCCGGCAAACGGCTTCATCACAGTCAGCGCAACACCCAGGTTTTGACAGGTGCGGTAAAGCTTGTCGCGTTTGGGGTCGATGCCTTCATACACGCGGTCAAACGTTTGCTGCTCGAAAAGCACGTTGACATCTTCACTGGCGGGCAACATATCATAGGCCGGGTTAATGCTCATCATCATCACGTCAAAGGCGCCGCTTTGTGCAGCAAGCAACGCGATATCCGGGTTGTGCGTTGACAAACCGACGCTGCGAATCTTCCCTTCCTGTTTGAGCTGGCGCGCATATGCCATCACTTCGCCCTGATACACCTGTTCAAAATCCGCCTGATTGTCGATATAGTGAATCATCCCGATATCAACAAAATCCACCTGCATCTGCCTCAACAGCTGTTCAAACGATGTCCGCACGGCATCGATTTGCCGGGTCCGGCAATATTGACCGTCCTGCCAGGTTGTACATAAATGCCCCTGAATCACATACTGTTCACGCGGATAACGGCTAAGCGCACGTCCGACGTGGCTACGAACATCCGGGTTGGAGGTATACATATCAAAAAACTGCACCCCTTGTTCCATCGCAGCATCCACCAGTCGTTCACAGGCCGGGTAATCTTTTTCCTCAAAGCCTTCACAGCCCATTGCGACCGCACTGACGCGGATGCCCGTACGCCCTAACGTTCTGTATTCCATCTAAAATCCCCCCGATTATTTAGAATATAGAAATCATACTATCTGGAGTTGGCTCAAAGTCAACCTTTTCCGCTAAAAATGGGCTATTTTCTTTTAGCCGGGCTGTTTTTGCAGCGTTGCGATTCTTTTATGTTGTATGCTATACTAATAAAAAATGAAAAAAATTTTTTGTACGTTTGTACAGAAAGGAAGATACAATCATGAATGAACAACTGTCAATCATCATGGGCACGTTTGAACGCAGCGTTGAACACTGCAGCGTTGTCGCTGAACAGAAGTTCGTCGACGCACTTAAAGCGGCGGGATTGATGCAGGAAGCGCTTCCCTATGTCTTTGAAGTGATGGAAAAGAATCCCAAGTTTTCTTGGGGGCGCCCGGGCTACGTGAGCGATTTGCTTGAGCAATATCGCGGCAACGGCTATGAGGAACTGTTGGAAGCGTCTATCAAGCGCAACCCGACGCAACAGACGGTCTGGCTGCTGTACCGTGATGCCAAAAAGGGTCCGGAAGAATGGCGCGATAAACTGGTCGCTCTGCTCAAAGAAGTGGGCGAACGGGATGATATCGACATGTCGCTGAAATTCAAAGCTCAGGACTATGTGGATATGATATAATTTGGCAAAAAAGAGGGCGGAAACGCCTTCTTTTTTTATCTCTTGTTTTTTGTATGCGAATAGGCCGAAAAAGCCCCCCAGAAACACAGGCATGCCAAATGGCTGTAAACCGCTGCCCAGAACATGTACGGACAACACAGCGAAAGCGTACCAAAAAGCAGACCCGCCATGCCAAGCAGCAACCACCCGCGGCCGACACACCATTGCCCACCCAGCAGCCGCGGCGCAAACAGACCCAGAATCGCATAAAAAAATAAGCTGGTGAGCCACCCTTGTACATACATCCTTCCCACCTCCGGCGGTTCTGTTTCTATCGTATGCAAAACACGCCGGCCTGTGTGAGGCGGCGCGGGACGTCTTAAATGCGCCCATTGTTCCAGCGGCTTTCGGCTGCATGATATATAACGATGATTGTAAGGGTTGCTTTGCCGATATGGAAACTTATGGTACAATAGACCCGGCTTTCTTGTACACAATAATAAAATGGAAAGATTGAAAGGAGCGGCACAGCGTGGTATATCATTTTATTCAGCGGTTTGCAGCGCTGTTGCTTTGCTTGCTGCTTTCTCCATTATTTTTAATACTGGCATTGGCCATCAAAATTGATTCCAAAGGGCCCGTACTGTTCCGGCAGCGGCGGATTGGCCAGTATAACCGTGAATTTATGATTTTGAAGTTTCGCTCCATGCGCACGGATACGCCGGATGTAGCAACACACCTCTTGCAAGACCCCAATCAATACATCACCCGTGTTGGGCGGATTTTGCGCAAAACCAGTTTGGACGAGCTTCCACAGCTGTTTAACATCGTGGGGGGCAGCATGCTGTTTGTCGGACCACGGCCAGCCTTGTATAATCAATACGATTTGATTGAAATGCGCAAACAGGCGGGGGTTGATGTTCTAAAACCCGGCATCACCGGCTGGGCACAGGTCAACGGCCGTGATGAACTGCCCTTGGATGTTAAGGTTGGATATGACCGTGTATATGCGGAAAAACGTTCATTTTGGTTTGATTGTAAAATTATGTGGATGACCATAGGCAAGGTGTTTCGCCACGAGGGCGTGCACGAGGGCGCCTGATAGGGGGAATGGATTTTGTCAGCATCTTTTTACCATGCATATTTGATGGAACATGAAGACACCCTGGCTGTTTTCCGCGGGCAGACCTGCATTGCGGAAGCCAAAGAAAAAGGGGTACTCCCGTTATACCGGCTGGTCACGCAGCAGCCTGCGCTGCTCAAAGGTTCCATTATTGCGGATAAGGTAACCGGGCGGGCCGCCGCTGCACTGACCATCGTCTCGGGGGCCTCACATCTATATACGGATTTAATCAGTGAAACCGCTTTAGCACTGCTTCACCAGGCATCTTTTCCCGTCACGTACGGCATGTGCGTGCCGCGCATTCTCAACCGCAACCAAGATGGGCCGTGTCCCATGGAACATCTGGTGCGCGATGCGCAGACGCCAGAAGAAGCCGTGGCCATACTGACGGACTTTTTTAAGGATAAACAAATCTGAAATCAAAAAAGAGGCGTATCTTGCGCCTCTTTTTATTGATTGGATTCAAAGGGATACTGCATCCCCCACTGCCGGCGGATACATGTCATCCAGTCCATGACATCGGCGGAGAGCGTAAGCAGATTGCTCTTCTTTTTGTTTATATAGGCCTCCATATCCTGCGCTTCATACCAAAGGGCCTGGTCGGTTTCGCCCGCATGTATTTCTTCCTGCGTCCCGTCCGTGCGAATCCACATGGCGCAGTCGGCACGCGGAAAATTGTCCACCACAATATAGCCTTTCTCCCCGGCAACGATGCCGCGCTTAGGCATCTTGGCACGCATGGTCAAGGCAATGGTGGCCATCTGTGCGCCCGGCGTCTGCAGAAGAATACCGGCCTTCTCGTCCACGCCTGTCTCAAAGGGATGATAGGTGGTCAGGATGGTGTCCACCCGTTCGGACAAGAACCACCGTACAAATGAAAGCGCATATGTACCAATGTCCAATAAAGCGCCGCCTGCCAAAGCTGGATTGAAAAAACGGTTATGGACATCGTATTCCTTATGGCTGCCAAAGGAAACCTGAATCATCTTCAATTCCCCCAGCACACCTTCCTGCAGCATCTGCCGCAGCTTAATATAAAGCGGCATATGAAAAATTGTCATCGCTTCGCTGAGTACCAAGCCCCGTTGACAGGCCAAGGCCGCCAGCGGCTGCAGTTCATCACTGCTGACGGTAATTGCTTTTTCACAAAGCACGTGTTTGTCCGCCATCAGGCAAGACTGTATCCACTGTGCATGATTGCAATGCGGAGTAGCTACGTACACGATATCCACCTGTGGGTCCGCCAGCATCGCTTCATAGGACGCATACGTCTTTTCAATTCCGTAGCACCGCGCAAAGGCTTGCGCCTTTTCCCCTGTCCGCGAAGCAGCTGCATAGACCGGCTGGCCGTTTCGCTGCATCACGGCGGCAAATTCCTGCGCAATCGTCCCCAATCCCAAAATACCCCAACGCATATGCTTCATCCTCCTCGATAAAAAACAGCAGGGCGTACCCTGCTGTCATACGGTTTACTGTTTGCCGCGATACGTCGGCACAACTTTGGCGATATAACTCGGCGTATGAGCCGGGTCCTGTTCCACCTGTTCGCCCAACCACTGCAGACGATGCAAAATCTCCTGTGGTTCGATGGCATGCGATTGCCCAATCAAAATCCCCTGGAAACCGGATTCCACCACATCCTCGCCCGCCTGCAACAGCTCCTCATACATTTTTTCGCCCGGGCGCAGACCTGTATAGACAATTTTGATATCCACATCGGGTTCAAAGCCACACAAGCGGATATAGGTACGGGCCACATCATCAATCTTAACTGGCTGGCCCATATCCAGAATGAAAATCTGGCCCTCCTTGGCCATGCTGCCTGCCTGAATCACCAAGCGTGCCGCTTCCGGAATGGTCATGAAATACCGTTCGATATCCGGATGTGTAACCGTCACCGGGCCGCCCTGTTCAATCTGGCGCTTGAACAGCGGAATTACACTTCCGCTGGAACCGAGGACGTTGCCGAACCGAACGGCCACGAACCGTGTCTGGCTGATGGAATTCATATACTGCATGACCAACTCGGCCAGATACTTGGTCGCCCCCATGATATTGGTAGGATTGACCGCTTTGTCCGTGGAAATCAACACAAAACGCTGCACGCCGTAACGGTCGGCCATGCGCGCTGTATTCCAGGTGCCAAACACATTGTTTTTCACCGCTTCGGCCGGACTTGTCTCCATCAGCGGCACATGTTTATGGGCAGCCGCATGAAATACGACCTCTGGATGATAGGTACTGAATACCTCTTCCAACCGCTTTTCATCGCGAATGGACCCAATCAGCACTTCTACATCCAGCGTATCTCCATACTCGCGGCGCAAATCTACCAGCAGTTCATAGGCGTTATTTTCATAAATATCAAAAATCAACAATTTTTTGGGATGGAACGGTGCAATCTGCCGGCAGATTTCCGAGCCGATGGACCCGCTTCCTCCTGTGATTAAAATCACCCGGTCTGCCAGATAGCCACTGATGCGCTCAACATGCAATTTCACTTCCGGCCGCGGCAACAAGTCGCAGATGTCCACATTACGGATATTGGAAAACTGAATACCATCCAGAATGTCTTCAATCCCCGGCACAATTTTCAATTCGCAATTGGTCTGCGTACACGCTTCCAAAATGCGCTTACGCTCCTGCGGGGATGCGGATGGGATAGCAAAGATGATTTGCGACACTTTATACTTGACCGCCAAGGGCAAAATATCCGCCGTTGTCCCCTTGACCGGAACGCCATGAATCCGCGTACCGACTTTGGTCTCGTCATCATCAACAATCACCACCGGTTCCACTTGTACCGTGGTGACGTCCTGCATCTGTTTGATGATACTCGCGCCGCTTTTGCCTGCGCCAATCACCATGGCCTTCACCACGCCTTGGTCGGGAACGGCCGCGCCGCGGCGGAACAAATACCGCACCACGCGGTACCCCATACGAATCCAGCCAATCAGCAACATCGTCACCAAGCCCGCGGCAATATATACGGAAATCGGCAACATCTTATCAATGACCTGCGCGAACAGCAAACTGATGAGCGTCCCGCACAGGCAGGCCACCATCGTCTGCAGCAATTCATCCACGCTGGCATGTTCCCATAGGCTGCTATACAAATGAAAACAAACGAAAAACAGAAGATAGATGGGAATGATAAAGCCAATGGTTTGCCAATAAATCTGCCAATAATAAGTGGGCATACGGCCGCCAAAGCGGAACGAAAGCGTGAACAAATAAGCGATACATACACAGACCGCGTCCAACAGCAGCAACAAAATGCGTTTGGTTTTCAAGCTTAACAGAGGTCCTGTTCGCTGCACGTTTCCTTCCCCCAAAAGACGGCTTGTCCGTTCTACCCGTCTCGACCTTTTTCATCTATACCGGCGATTATCATACCATATTTGCATGCCTGCTGCCAAGATGATGCGCCCAGGCACGCTTACACGTCCGTCTCCTGTCCGTCCTGCATAGGCTGTTCCATTACGTGTTCGTGCTGGGCCAATTCGCTGGCGCTGATGCCTTTTTTGCGCAAGCGTTTGCCCACAAACTGAGCAAATAACGCATAGATAACCGCCATAATCGGCACGCCCAGCAGCATCCCCATCATGCCCCACAGACCGCCGCCCAATGTGACGGCCACCAGCACCCAGAACGCTGGCAATCCAATGCTTTTATCCATCAGTTTGGGTGTAACCACATTGCCTTCCAACTGCTGGGTGACAATGGAAATAACTACGAAAATAAGCATTTTCCATGGGCTGACCGTAATCAGCAATACTGCGCCAATGACTGTTCCCACGATAGGGCCGAAAATGGGAATCAGGTTGCAGAACGCTACTACTACGCCAATGAGTACATCGTATGGAATGCCCAAGATATGCAACAATATAAAAGTAATTACGCCCAGAACAGCCGACGTCGCCAGGCGAACGTAGATATAGGTGCTGAACACCGTATGCGCACGGTGTGCGACATCAATCACATAATCCGCTGCCCGCTGTGGAAACAGTGCGTACAATACCTTCTGGCTCTGCAGCGCAAACCGGTTGCGGCCGGCCAGCATATAACAGGAAATCAGCAGTCCCATGAACAAGTTCATGGCAACCGTGGTCACTTCCTGAACAATGGCCAGCAAACTATTGGTAAAGCTACTGAGCGAATTCAACAGCGTCGTAAGAATGTTTTCCCAAGACCCAAACCACTGGCTGATTTCCTCCATTGGAACATTGAACCGAATGAGCACATCGCCCATGGTATCCGTCAACTGCTGCATATAGGTGGGCAGATTGGCAATCAGCGTCGCAATCGTCTGCACAACCGTAGGCAAAATGGTCATCACCAACAACGAAATCAGGGCAAAAAACGCCGCGTATACCGCCACCATACACAAACCCCGCCGCAGTCCAGGATGCCAATCCCGCACTACGGGAATACGCACAATCTGCTTTTCCAAAAAGCGCTGCGGCCCCAATAGCAGATATGCAATACAAAAGCCGATAAAAAACGGACTTAGCACGCCCATGATATTGGAGAAGAACTGGCCCAGCTCCTCCGAACGCAGGCACAGGAATACGGCCAGAATCAGCACGATTCCGACCAGGATGGTATAGGTCGCAATGGTACGGTATTTTTTGCGGTCCATCTCAAACCCCTTTCGATTTCTCCGCTTGATAAGCGTCCAATTTAGCCTGAATGCGGGCGATTTGTTCACTGCATTTGGCCGCAGTATACGCCTTGCGCGATATGACCAAACTGTTGTTGCGCAAAAATTCGCGGTTCAGATAATCATAATATGTACCGGGCGTGATAATCCCGCCCACTTTCAAAATATCCGTGCCCGCGGCACCGATAAGCTGGTCTGCCAACAAAACGCAATTGGTGCCCAGGACAAAATAGGTTTTAAATTTTCCGCTCTTAAACTTATAAAAATACGTGGATACAGCTTGAGAAAGCAGGCTGGCGTAATCATCATAATGCGCGTCTTTGGGCAAGCGTCCCATCTGTGCGAGCTGGGCATCGGAATACCATGGTATCAGCAGCGCTTGAATCGATTGCAATTTGTCCCGGATGCTCTGTTTTTGTTCCTCGTCCAGGCGCAAACCAAAACCAAAAATCGTTTTATTGCTTTCATAAATACAAAAGGGGATGTATGCTTCTCTGTCCTCAATAAACAGCATATGTCCTTCCCCCAAGGCGTTGAACAACCATTTGGTACGGTCGTCATAGCATCCGTAGGTGATGACCTGGCCGTCAAAATATAAATCCACATGGCCAAACATGCCCATCCCATCCGGAGAGGTGTGCACAAAAACCTCCATATCCGGCGGAGCCTCTTCTTTGACGGCGTCGAATGCATCCTCCTCCGGCAACTGCCGGCTGGGTTTGGTCTTCTCCGCAGGGCGGCGGAAAATTTGATTGACCCGGCTAATCATTGTATAAGGCAGAAATGCGGCCAGCCAGACCGGCATGGTGATGCGAAAACGGCGCTTGCGCGGATTATAGCCCACCGGATGCATTTCATTCCAGAAATCGCCAAAAACCACGGCGCCGTATAAAACCAGGTAAATACCGGCAATCAGTGCAACTGTCGCAATATAGCCGCGCGCATTCAAAAACAGCGTCAGCCCAAACGCATACGAAAGAATCGCTGAAAACAGCGTACCCAGCCGGCCCGGCACATCATTCTTATAAAACTGGACATAGGAAACCGTATGCAGCGCACCATTGACCATCGCCCATAGCCCCATCACCATGGGTAAAATCATCAACGCTGTTTCCGGCCAACACAGCAGAAACAACAGTGCGCCCAGACATGCACACAAGGGCAGCACCCGCTGCGGACGCTTTTGCTCTGCTTTGGGCGGGGCCAGCAAACCCAGCAGTTCGGATACGCTCAGCACGCCAAAAAGCGCAACGGCACCCCAATAAAACGCTTGCAGGACGCGAAACGGATACAACACCATAAACAGCCCAATGCCAATATAGGCAAGGGCTCGCAGCAATAGTGTGCTTGCGCTGACGGTGGGTCGTTTCATACACGCGCTCCTTTATTGCGGACTGGATTCTTTTATTATAGCAAAATTGCGTCCACTTTACCCGTTTTTCTACCCATGCTTTGCTAAACGCCCCAAACGCCATAAAACAGCACGCCTAAAACGGCTGAAATGCCAATCACCCAAATGGGATGCAATTCTTTTTTCCAAGCACGCAGCCCCAGCAACAGCACCATAATCAAAAGCGCGCGAATGTCCAGTCCATGCCAAGAGGAAGCAACCTGGACGCCCAGGGGAAACAGCTGTTGGTAGCCAATCGTTACAGTCACCGAGGCCATCAGGCCAATGACCGCCGGACGTACACCCTGCAGCGCGCCATTGACAACACGGTTTTTCTGAAAAGACTGTAGAAAGAAATGCGCAATGAGCAAGATGATGAGAAACGAAGGAAGCACAACGCCCAGCGTGGCAACCGCTGCGCCCAGAAATCCACTGGTTTCCATGCCAACAAACGTCGCAATATTAACGGCAAAAGGCCCGGGCGTCGATTCGGAAATGGCAATGAAATCCACCATCTGTTCCATGGAAATCCACTGATGTGCAAGCATCTCGCTCTCAATCATGGGAATCATCGCGTAGCCGCCGCCAAAGGTAAACGCGCCCACCTTGAAAAACGTCCAAAAAAGCTGCAGCAAAATCATGGTGTGCCTCCGTTACCGCCGCAGCGGCGTGTGCGCCACAACTGTACGAAAACACCCACGGCGCCTGCGCCAATTAGCACGTAAATGCTGTTGATGTCAAAGAACAGTACGCAAAAAAAGGCCGCCAAAATGAGGCTGAGATGAAATACGTCCTTTTTGCAGTGCCTGGCCAGTTTCATCACCGCGCCCAATATCAGCACCACTACCCCTGCGCGGACACCGGCAAATGCACTTTGCACCCATACGTTGTTCTGAACAAAGGCCAACGCAAGCGAAACCAGCGAAATCACCAAAAGCGAGGGAAGGACGACGCTTGTCGTTGCCACCAACGCTCCCCAGAATCCCCTAACCTTGTAGCCGATGAACGTCGCGGTATTGATGGCAATGGGCCCGGGGGTGGATTCAGCAATCGCAATCATATTCAGCATTTCGCTCTCGTCAATCCAGCGGTGCGTCTCCACTGCTTCGCGCTGAATCATGGGAATCATTGCATAGCCGCCGCCAAAGGTAAACGCGCCGATTTTTAAAAATGTCATGCACAGGGCGCGCAGGGCATGCTCTTGTGCGTGTTCCATATTCCGTCCCCCTTTTTCGGTCTATGGTCATTATGCCATCGTGCGCCTGCTTATACAAGGCATACTCTTCCACCTCGCCCATACAATGGAAGCAGAGGGGGGAAAGCACATGTGGAAAAAAAGAGCCACCTACGCCATCGCCGCGACCATTTTGCTTTGTGGCGCGCTGATTTGGCAGTTGGCTTTGCTGGGTAAAAACATCATCACGGCCGTCAGCGCCGCACCGGTGACCGACTGGGGACTTGGTTTTGGGGAGGCCGGCACACAGCCGCGCGGCAATTGTGATGCGGACTATTTGAAGCAATTCGATGCATATTTTGTCGGCAACACGGAGGAGAAGGTCATCTATCTGACTTTTGATGCCGGTTATGAAAACGGGCACACGGCCGCCATTCTGGATGTGCTAAAAAAGCAGGAGGTCCCCGCGGCGTTTTTCGTTGTATCCAACTACGTCAAGGATAATCCGGAACTGGTCAAGCGTATGAGCGATGAGGGGCATATCGTCGGCAACCATACAATGACCCATCCGGATATGTCCAAAATCACTGACCAGACGGCTTTTGCCGAAGAACTCGACGGCTTGGCTGCCCTGGTCGAACAGGCGACGGGCAAACCCATGCAGAAGTTCTATCGGCCTCCGGCAGGTCGGTTCAGTGAACAGAATCTGCAATTTGCCAAGGCCCTGGGTTATAAAACAATTTTCTGGAGCCTGGCTTATGCAGACTGGGATGTAAACAAACAGCCGACGCATCAGGCCGCTTTTGATAAACTGTATCCGCGCATGCACAACGGCTGTATTCTCCTGCTCCACAGCACTTCGCAAACCAACGCAGAAATTTTGGATGAACTGCTGACCAAATGGAAAAACGAAGGTTATACATTTCGTTCCCTCGATGCACTCTGCTGACATTTTTCTTGATAAACAGGGCGTTTTGCGCAAGATGCTTCTTGCGTAAGGCGCTCTGTTTCGCTTATACTACAGGATAGATTCCGTACCGCCATCCGTGCTTTCATCATCATGGCAGCTGGGCGAGGGCAATGCGCGTTGACATGCGCCGCATCTTCTGCTATGCTAATTGGGATGAAAACGATGGTGTTATGCACAGGAGGCCCCTGTCTGTACGCTGTCGTTATTTTTGTTTTACCGGAGGCTATTTGAATGGGCAAATACACCAAGCAGGATATCATGAGCCTGGTGCGTGAACACGATGTCAAGTTCATCCGCCTGCAATTTACCGATATTCTGGGTTCGCTGAAAAATGTTGCGATTACGGATAAACAACTGGAAAAAGCACTGTCCAACGAATGCATGTTTGACGGTTCGTCCATTGAAGGGTTTGTCCGCATTGAAGAATCCGATATGCGTCTGCATCCGGATATCGATACGTTTGATATCTATCCCTGGCACCCTGAACACAATCGGGTAGCGCGCATCATCTGTAATGTGTACCGGCCGGATGGCACGCCCTTTGCCGGCGACCCGCGCAATGTGCTGATTCGTGCATTGGACCGCGCGAAATCCATGGGCTATTCATTCAATGTGGGACCGGAATGCGAATTCTTCCTCTTCCATACGGATGAGGAGGGGAAACCGACTACCAAAACCCACGATTCCGCTGGATATTTTGACCTGGGGCCGGTGGATTTGGGCGAAAACGCACGGCGCGACATGTGCCTGGCACTGGAAGACCTTGGATTTGAAATCGAAGCTTCTCATCATGAAGTGGCGCCTGGCCAACACGAAATTGATTTCAAATACGCAGAAGCTTTGAAAGCGGCGGACAATATCATGACGTTCAAACTGGCCGTCAAGACCATTGCCAAGCGGCACGGCCTGCACGCCACGTTCATGCCCAAGCCCGTCTTTGGCATTGCCGGCAGCGGGATGCACGTCAACATGTCCTTGTTCAAAGACGGCAAAAATGCCTTCTATGACCCGGAAAACGAATTGGGGCTTTCCCAAACAGCATACCAATTTATTGCCGGCGTGCTGGCGCATGTCAAAGGAATGACGGCGCTGACTAATCCGCTGGTCAATTCTTATAAACGGTTGGTGCCCGGTTATGAAGCGCCCGTGTATGTAGCGTGGAGCGCGCAGAACCGTAGCCCCCTGATTCGTATTCCTTCGGCCCGTGGCAACAGCACACGCGTCGAACTGCGCAACCCCGACCCATCCTGCAACCCGTATCTCGTGCTGGCAGCGGTGTTGACCGCCGGGCTGGACGGCATCGAAAAACAGATGACGCCACCGCCTTCGGTGGATGCCAATATCTACGACATGACCGAAGCGGAACGCATTGCCAGCGGCGTGACCGATTTGCCGGGCTCGCTGATGGAAGCGGTCGAAGCAATGCAGAACGACCCGCTGATTCGTCAAGCGTTGGGCGAACATGTATTTGAAAAATTTGTAACCGCCAAGGCAATGGAATGGGAGCATTACCGCACCCGTGTTCATCAATGGGAAATTGACCGGTATTTAGCACAGTACTGATTGCCGTTTCCTATCCAATAAACGTTGCAACCTGAAAGGGCTGCAGAAAAGCAGACAAAGGCGTCTGAGATGTCCCTGCTTTTTTGCGCCCTTTTTCTTTTTTCCATTTATCATTTCAGGAGGCGATGAATTTGCAACTATCCTTTACCAAGATGCATGGAATCGGCAACGATTACATCTACATCAACGGCTTTACACAGGCCATCCCCGCCCCACAGGCACTGGCTGTGCGCTTGAGTGACCGGCATCGGAGCATCGGTGGCGACGGCATCATCCTTGTCCTTCCCTCAGATTGCGGTGCAGACGCCCGCATGCGCATTTTCAATGCCGATGGGTCGGAGGGAAAGATGTGCGGCAACGGCATCCGCTGCGTTGGCAAATATGTCTATGAAAAAGGCATCTGCCGTAAGGACATTCTGCACATCCAAACGGAATCCGGCGTCAAAACGCTTTACCTGACCGTGCAGCAGGGGCGCGTCATGCAAGTGCGCGTGGATATGGGCGCACCGATTTTGACCCCTGCCCAAATTCCGTTCCGTTTTGACGGAGAGCGCGCGGTGCGTGTGCCGATTTGCGTAGCTGGGCAATCTTATCAAGCAACCTGTGTTTCCATGGGCAATCCACATATGGTGCTGTTTATGAACGGCATCGATGCGCTGAACCTGCCGAAAATCGGGCCTGCCTTTGAAAAACACCCTGCCTTTCCGGAACAGGTCAATACAGAATTTGTGGAAGTGGTGGCACAGAACCATCTGCGCATGCGTGTCTGGGAACGCGGCAGCGGCGAAACCATGGCCTGTGGCACGGGCGCATGTGCCGTCGCGGTCGCCAGCGTGCTGTGTGGATACGCAGACCGCGGCTTACCCATCACCGTAGACCTGCGCGGCGGGACGCTGTGCATCCTATGGGATGAACAGACCGTGTGGATGCAGGGCCCAGCCGCCATCGCATTTGAAGGAACTGTAGAAGTGGAGGAAGAAGCATGAAAGCCAATGCACATTTTCGTTTACTCGAGGAGAACTATCTATTTTCCGACATCGCTAAGCGCGTAGCTGCATTTACGCAAGCCCATCCCGACCGTTCCATCATTCGGTTAGGCATTGGCGATGTAACACAGCCGCTGGCGCCGTCCGTCATTGCCGCCATGCATCGCGCCGTCGATGAAATGGGCTGTGCGGACACCTTCCGCGGCTATGGGCCGGAACAGGGATATGCGTTCTTGCGGCATGCCATCGCTGAACACGATTACCGCGCACACGGCATCGCCATGGAAGAAGATGCAATCTTTGTCAGCGACGGAGCCAAGACCGATGTGGGAAATTTTGCAGATATTCTGGATACGGATAATGTTGTTGCCATCACAGACCCCGTGTATCCCGTGTATTTGGACAGCAATCGAATGGCGGGGCGTACCATCCGCTTTTTGCCCTGTTCGGCACAGAACGGCTTTGTACCCTGCGTGCCGGATTTTCATGCAGATATGATTTATCTCTGTTCCCCCAATAACCCCACTGGCACCGCCATGACACGTGCACAGCTTGCGCAGTGGGTGGCTTATGCCAACGAACACCATGCGCTTCTTCTTTTTGACAGCGCCTACGAAGCTTACATTACCGAAGCGGACGTTCCACACAGCATCTTTGAGATAGAAGGCGCACGGACATGCGCTGTTGAATTCCGCAGCTTTTCCAAAACCGCCGGATTCACCGGAACCCGCTGTGCGTATGCGGTCGTTCCCAAGGAGCTGATCGCCACAAACCAAGACGGTTCAACCGTATCGCTGCAGGCGCTTTGGCTGCGGCGGCAGTGCACCAAATTCAATGGTGTCCCCTATATCATCCAGCGCGCAGCCGAAGCTGTATATACGCCTGCAGGGCAGAAAGAAATCCGTGCGCAAATTGCTTATTATCAGGAAAATGCGCGCCTGATTCGCCAAGGGCTGCAACAAGCAGGTTTTACCGTATATGGAGGTGTCAATGCGCCGTATATCTGGATGCAGTGCCCAGGTGGGGACAGCTGGCAGTTCTTCCAGGATTTGCTGGAAAAAACAGGGGTCGTCGGCACGCCGGGCGCCGGATTTGGTGCGCAGGGGGAAGGTTATTTTCGTTTGACCGCCTTTGGCGACCGCGAAAAAACCAAGGAGGCCTTGTCCCGTATTGCCAAAGCGTTCTAAGCGTTCAATCATGAATAAAGCGCAGGATTGATATCCTGCGCTTTATTCATGATTGTTTCATACGCCGTTTGAATACCGCAATCGCGGCAACATATAGCACTGCGGCATAGCCAAGCACCCACAGCACATGCGGCAGTACAGCACCTATCTCTCCGCCCGCCGCCAGTTTAACCGCATCCACTGCATGTGAAAACGGAAGCCAGCGGCATATAGTCGCAAATGTACCTCCTATCAAATCCAGGCTGAACCATGTTCCGCTCAGCAAGGCCGCAACGTTGACCAAAATCGACGCGACCCCTCCCACCTGGTTGCTGCTGAGCAACCCGCCAAGCAACAGGCCGCATGCAATAAACAACAAGGCCACCGGCACCATTACTACAAATACCCAAAGCAGGCTGATGCGCAGCGGAAACCCGAGCAGCACTGCAAACAAAAAGCACACCGCGCTTTGCATAAGCGCGACCGGCAGGAGTGCCACCGTATATCCACCAATGTAATCCATTCCCTGCATAGGCGAAGCAAACAGGCGTGTCAAAAACGCGCTCTGCTGGTCATTGGCAAGCAGCATCCCCAGGAATAGAGACAGAAATGATAATCCAAATACCGCCATTCCTGGCGCAAAGTTCTCTATGCCAAACGTATCGGCCGGCATGCCGGCAATGCTGCGTTGCATCCAGGAAAACAGGCCAATCAGCACCACCGGAAAACCAACGCCAAACACCAGGCTGAGCGGGTCGCGTACGATTTCCTTTCCATTTCGTAAAGAAAATGCCCACATTCTCATTGTTCTGGCTCCTCCCGCTCCGTTAAGCGCAGAAACGCTTCCTCCAGTGAATCCGTCCCTGTCTCACGCTTGATTTGTTCTGCCGTGCCAACGGTCTGCAGCACGCCACGGTCCACAATGGCGATGCGGTCGGCCAGCGCTTCCGCCTCCTCCAAATAGTGCGTAGTGAGGATAACGGTCATGTGTCCTTTCAACTGTTCAATCTGCTTCCACAGGTCCCGCCGAGCGCGGACATCCAGCCCGAGGGTCGGTTCGTCCAAAAACAAAACCGCAGGGTCGGAAATCAGCGCCATAGCAATGCTGAGTCTGCGCTGCATGCCGCCGGAAAGCGTCTTTGCCTTTTCCTGCGCACGGTCCTGCAGATGAAACGCATGCAGCAGATGCTCTGCCTTCTGCCGCGCCTGCATGCGGCTGGCTCCATACAGGCGCGCTATCAGTTCCAGGTTTTCCTGGACCGACAGTTTAGGAGCGACAGCGGTCTCCTGCGGTGATAGATTGATGACCTGTTTAACAGCCTCGGGTTCGCGGCTGACGCTATGCCCCATCAGTATGGCGTCGCCTTCGCTTGGGCGCAGCAGGCCGCACAACATGCGAATCGTCGTCGTCTTTCCAGCGCCATTTTGGCCTAACAGGGCAAATATTTCCCCCTGCCCGATGGTGAGCGAAAGATGATTCACTGCCGTACGGTTTGCAAAACACTTGGTTAAATTGTCCATCACAATCGCATTCATGGTTCCTCTTTCTGTGGCGTCTGTGCTGCCAGCACCGCCTGCGCAAACTGCATAAACTGGTCGTTGCGCACAATGGCAATGCCCCGTTCGATATCCCCCAGTAACAATACGGTATCGCCCGGATGAATATCAAACCGTTCCCTAGCCTCCTTGGGGATAACAATCTGTCCTTTCTCCCCTACTTTTGCAGTCCACGCATATCTCCCTGGCAGGTTCGTCACGTAACTTCACTTCCCTTTGTTTTTTGGTATGATTTATTATACTTTTCATACTTTTCTCTCGCAACCTTTTTTTACTGTCTTTACCAATTCTTTATCTCCGTATTTCATGCGTGCAAATTGTCTGCATCTGTGATACACTGGGCGGCAAAGATTGGACGCAGAACCATGGAAAGAAGGCGATTTTTTTATGAAACGTTCGGGCTGGTGGGGGCTGTTTTTCATTCTTATTGGCGGGCTGGCACTATTGGATGGGTTGAACATTATCCATCTGTATGCATACCGTGACTGGATTTGGCCCGGCATTTTGATTTTGCTTGGCTTGTTTTCCATGGTTCGCTCCCGCCGCATCGAGCCGGTTGGTCTGCTGTTGACAGCGGGCGGTGCGTATTGGCTGCTGATACGCCTGCATGTGCTGGCACCGGTCGGCTTTCGCATCTGGGGACCTTGTGCGTTGATTCTCATTGGAATTGGTTGTTTATGTGCGCGCCGCCCGGCGCCCCGCTATGCCGCCCAAGGCGAGAATCCGCAATCCACATCACAAACGACAGAACAGAGCACATACGCATCCGCCACACAGGGGCCGACGGAATCCACTGCCGATGGCTTTATCCGCAGTTCCGTGATTTTCAGCGGCGATGAACGCCATTTCGGCGGAGCGCTCTTCAGCGGCGCTGATATTTCCGTCTTGTTCGGCGCGTGTCAGTTGCATTTGACGGGCTATCAAGCGGCCAAGCAACCTTGTTCCGTCGATATTAGCTGTTCCTTCGGCAGCACAAAGGTCTATATACCGCGGCAGTGGCGTGTGGAACGCAATGGCTTGACGTGCGTATGCGGCGGGTGCAGCTTCCATGGCAACGCCGACGCTTCTCCAGTCGCTTCCATTTCCCTGCGCGGTTTCGTCGCTTTTGGCGGGGTGGATATTATCTATGTCTAATCCATACCGCCGGCCGTTTAATTCCTGCTGGTTTCAGTGGAATGAGGGTAGTAATTTTGACAGGAATATGCTTTAATAGATAAGGTGATAGTCTATGATGAAAAAAGCTTGGTTGGCGCTGGAAAATGGCGCCGTATTTGAAGGACAAGCCTTTGGTGCGCAGGTGGATTCCATCGGCGAAGTTGTCTTTAATACCGGTATGACCGGTTATCAGGAAGTCCTAACCGACCCTTCTTATGCAGGCCAGATTGTCTGCATGACTTATCCATTGATTGGCAATTATGGCCTCAATGCAGAAGATTATGAATCCAATCGTCCCTATGTCAGGGGATTTATTGTTCGTGAAAACGAAACCCAGCCGTCAAATTTCCGCAGTACGGAAACCCTGGACGGTTTTTTGTTGCGTTATGGTATCACGGGGCTATGCGGTATCGATACCCGCGCACTGACCAAAATTCTGCGAGAAGCAGGCACCATGCGCGGCAAAATTGTGGTGGCGGACGCCTTTGAATGGGGCGATTTGCAAGCCACGCTACAGGCGTGGGACATGGGGGACGTCGTCCAACAGGTGTGCGTAAAAGAACGGGAAGTGCATCCGGCACAGGGGGAATGCCAATTCCGCGTTGCCCTGTGTGATTATGGTCTGAAGCGCAATATCATCCGTTCGTTGACCAAGCGCGGCTGTGAAGTGACGGTTTTTCCGGCCAATGCCAGCGCAGCGGATATTCTTGCCATCAACCCGGACGGCATCATGCTTTCCAATGGCCCTGGCGACCCTAAAACCTGCATCACTGCCATTCAAACCATCCGGGACTTGATGGGACAGCGGCCCATTTTCGGCATCTGCCTGGGCCATCAGCTAACGGCGCTTGCCAACGGGGCAGACACCGGCAAATTGAAATACGGCCACCGTGGCGCCAACCACCCTGTCAAGGACTTGGCGCATGATGTGACCTATATCACCTCGCAAAATCACGGCTATGCCGTCTTAAAAGAAACCTTGGACGAAAGCCGCATGGAACTCAGCCATGTGAACCTCAACGACGGCACCGTCGAAGGCATTCGCTATAAGGACGCGGATGTGTTTACCGTTCAATTTCACCCTGAAGCTTCACCCGGGCCGCAGGATACCGCCTACTTGTTTGATGAATTTATCGCACACATGAAAAAACGGAAAGGGGGCGTGCACCATGCCTAGAGACAACAGCATTCAAAAAGTATTGGTCATTGGTAGCGGCCCCATCGTCATCGGCCAGGCTGCAGAATTTGACTATGCCGGCACGCAGGCCTGTCAGGCGCTGCGCAGCGAAGGGATTGAAGTCGTGCTGGTCAATTCCAACCCTGCTACCATCATGACGGATACCGATATCGCTGATATCGTGTATATCGAACCGCTGGTGGCGGATGTGGTGGAAAACATCATCAAAAAAGAACGTCCGGATAGTTTGTTGCCTACCCTGGGCGGCCAAACTGGCTTGAACCTGGCGATGGAATTATATGAGACCGGCGTGCTGGATAAATACAACGTCCGGCTGCTTGGAACGAATACGGATGCCATCAAAAAGGCGGAAGACCGCCAGGCGTTTAAAGATACCATGCTCAGCATTGGAGAACCTTGCATCGCTTCGCGCGTTGTCAACACGCTTGAAGACGCACTCGATTTCGCCCAGGAGGTCGGGTATCCGGTTATTGTCCGGCCCGCCTACACGCTGGGCGGCACAGGAGGAGGCATCTGCAACGACGAAGCCGAACTGCGCGAGATTGGTGAAAACGGCCTGCGGTTGTCCCGCGTGCATCAGTGTCTGATTGAAAAATGCATCGCAGGCTGGAAAGAAATCGAATACGAGGTGGTACGCGACCACAAGGGCAATGTCATCACTGTATGTAATATGGAGAACCTGGACCCGGTCGGCGTACATACGGGCGACAGCATTGTTGTGGCACCTTCACAGACGCTTTCGGATAAAGAATATCAAATGCTTCGCACCAGCGCGCTGAAAATCATCAGTGCACTGGGGATTGAGGGCGGCTGTAACGTACAATTCGCCCTGCACCCCACCAGCTTTGAATATGCGGTTATCGAGGTTAACCCGCGTGTTTCGCGTTCGTCTGCCCTGGCTAGCAAGGCAACCGGCTATCCCATCGCCAAGGTAGCGACAAAAATTGCCATCGGTTACGGGATGGATGAAATTATCAACGCTGTGACGGGCAAGACCTACGCTTGTTTTGAACCGACGCTGGATTACTGCGTGGTCAAAATCCCCAAATGGCCGTTTGATAAATTCGTCCGCGCTGAACGTACGCTGGGCACGCAGATGAAAGCCACTGGTGAAGTCATGGCCATCTCCAACTCCTTCGAAGGGGCGTTGATGAAAGCCATCCGTTCGCTGGAATTGAATATGTACACACTCGAACAACCCTTCTGTACCAAGTTGACCAAGGAAGAGCTGGATGAAAAGCTGTATCTTATCAACGATGAACGCATTTTCATTCTTGCTGAAGCCATGCGCCGTGGATATGACCTGGACACGCTGTACCAAATCACCAAAATTGACCATTGGTTCCTCCAGCGCATTCAGCGCCTGGTGCAAACGGAAGAATGGCTGAAAACACAAAAGCTGGAGAATTTTGATGCCAAATCCCTGCGTCGTGTCAAACAGCTCGGCTTCCCGGACCGCGTGATTGCACAATACGTTGGTTGTACGCGCGCACAGGTCAAGGCTATGCGCGTCGCGCTTAACGTACAGGCCTCCTACAAAATGGTGGACACCTGTGGCGCAGAATTTGAGGCCGTGAGCCCATATTACTATTCCACCTATGACGAAGTAACAGACGCACAGCCTTCACAGAATAAAAAAGTGTTGGTCATTGGCAGCGGCCCGATTCGCATCGGCCAGGGCATTGAATTCGACTATTGTTCGGTACACGCTGTGTGGGCGCTGAAAAAGCTGGGTTATGAAACCATCATCGCCAACAACAACCCGGAAACGGTATCGACCGATTTTGATACATCCGATGTCCTGTATTTTGAACCGTTGACTGATGAGGACGTGGAAAACATCGTGGAAACCGAAAAACCGATGGGCGCCATCGTCCAGGTCGGCGGGCAGACGGCCATCAAGCTCACCCAGGCGCTCTCTGATATGGGCGTGCCCATCCTGGGCAGCCAGCCGGACAGCGTTGATGCGGCGGAAGACCGTCAGCGGTTTGACGAAGTGCTGGAAAAATGCGGTGTGCCACGGCCGGCGGGTAAAACCATCTTCACTACAGAAGAAGCGCTGCAAGCTGCGGCGGAACTGCAGTATCCGGTGTTGTTGCGTCCTTCGTATGTACTGGGGGGCCAGGGGATGGAGATTGCATACAACGATAAGGATGTAGTCGAATTCATGTCCATCATCCAGCGCACCGTGCAGGAACACCCGATTCTGGTGGATAAGTATATGATGGGGACGGAAATCGAAGTTGACGCCATCTGTGATGGCGACGACATTCTTATCCCCGGTATCATGGAACACGTGGAACGGGCCGGCGTGCACAGCGGTGACAGTATCAGCGTGTACCCGTCGATTTCACTTTCCCCGTCTATTCAGGCGGTTATCATGGAAGCGACGAAAAAACTGGCTAAGGCACTCAACGTCATCGGCCTTGTGAATATCCAGTACGTGCTGTACAAAAGCCGCATTTACGTCATTGAAGTCAATCCGCGCAGCAGCCGTACCGTGCCTTATATCAGCAAAGTGACCGGCGTGCCGATGGTGGAAGTCGCTGTGCGGACCATGTTTGGGGAAAAACTGCGCGATATGCCGTATGGTACCGGCTTGTATCCCACCAGTCACTACCATGCGGTCAAAGCACCAGTATTCTCATTTGAAAAGCTGCATAACGTCGATACCAACCTTGGCCCGGAAATGAAATCCACCGGCGAGGTGCTGGGCGTTGCTAAATCCCTGGAGGATGCGTTGCTCAAAGCCATTACTGCAACCAACGTCAAACTTCCGCAACCCGGCAGTGACATCGTCATCACCGTACGCGATTCGGATAAAGAGGATATCCTTCCGATGGCGCGCTATTTTGACCAAAACGGTTTCCATATCTACGCCACACAGGGAACGGCCAAACTGCTCAATTCACAAGGCATTCATGCTGAAGAGGTGTTCCCCATCGATGTTGGCAGCCCAAACGTGCTGGACATCCTGCACCGTGGTAATACGGGCCTGGTCATCAACACGCCCACCCGCGGCCGCAAGCCGGAACGCGACGGTTTCCGCATCCGTCGCAAAACGGTGGAATGCAGCGTACCGTGTCTGACATCGCTCGATACGGCCAATGCCATGATTCGCTGCATGCAGCTACATAAGCATCCCGGCGATTTGGAGGTTGTTGACCTCAATTCCATCACCTGATGCAAACGCAAAAGCCGTACGAAAGGTGCGGCTTTTTTCATGTGCGCGCGTGTGCTATAATAGGAACAATCTTTTTTCAGAAAGGTGGGATGCGAGATGCCCATTAAAATCCCCAACGCGCTTCCATCGGCCAGCGTGTTAAGCAGTGAAAACATCTTTATCATGACGGAGGAACGCGCGGGCATGCAAGACATCCGCCCGCTGAAAATCGTGATACTCAATATCATGCCAACCAAGATTGCAACCGAAACACAGTTGCTGCGCATGCTTTCCAATTCCCCCATTCAGGTGGATATTACGCTGCTGCAGACGCAATCGTATCAAAGCACGCATACTTCAGCCGAACATTTGGATACGTTTTATAAAACCTTTGATGAGATATGCGACCAACGCTTCGACGGGATGATTCTCACCGGTGCGCCGGTGGAACGGTTGGACTTTGACGACGTCAAGTATTGGGACGAACTGCAAGTCATCATGAATTGGACTGTCTCACATGTGTATTCCACCATGCATATTTGCTGGGGGGCACAGGCCGGTCTGTTTCATCATTACGGCATCCCCAAGCACCCGTTGCCCCAAAAATTGTCCGGCATTTTTTCGCATACCATCAATCAGCAGCATATTCCACTTTTCCGTGGCTTTGATGATGTATTTTATCTGCCGCATTCCCGCCATACCGAAGTCCGGCGGGAAGATATTGAAAAGGTGCCGGACCTGCAAATTGTCAGCGAATCGCCGGAAGCGGGGGTGGCCATCGTCATGACGCCCAATGGACGGCAAATCTTTATCACCGGCCATGGGGAGTATGACGCTGATACCCTCAAACAGGAGTATTTGCGCGATTTATCCAAAGACCCTTCCACAACCGTCCCACAGCACTATTTTCCCCATGACGACCCGACGCAGGCGCCGCTGATTCGCTGGCGTGCCCATGCCAGCTTGCTTTTCACCAACTGGCTGAATTATTACGTCTATCAGGATACACCTTACGATTTGGCCCAGCTGACGCGCGTCGGCAAATGACCAGCAAACAAAAGAGCAGTATATCCATACTGCTCTTTTGAAATAAATTGATTGAAATCTTGATGATAAAAGAGAGAAATCGTCATTATCCTCTTTTATCTATTCCTTTCATTCTTGCCATCCTCTTCGGATGCCGATAAGAAGAAATACGTCCGTATACACTTTCCCCTCATCCTTTAAATCAATCATCAACCACTTTTGTCCATTTCCCGTCTTTGTGCGCGCATAAACTTCTTTTAATTCCAGCGTACATCCAGGCAAAATCGCTTCAACCATTTCTTTTTCCTTTTGCCCGACAACAACCAATACTGTAAAGTAACCGTCTTTGGGATATATTGTACAGAGGCTTTTCCCGGATTTTTTGAATTTCACGTTCCATCCATATGCCCAGCTGCATGAACTGAATTCTATTTTTTCTCGACAACCATATTTTGTTTTTATATCCGTACAAAATCGAGTAAACACCGAATTGTGAATATAGGTACCGATTTCTTCCAATGTCGGACAAACGCTTTTGTCTCGTATGTCAATCATGGCCAATCCCCTCACAATTCATGTTTCCTGCTGTCTTTATAAGCGTTTATCCCCTGCGTAAATGGGGTAATCCTCTCTTTTGTGCTTTTAAGCAATGCTTATCCGCAATGTGTTCGGAAAGGATGCAGCTTGACCATTACAAGCAGTCCCCGCCAACCTACCATTGCCTACATAAACCATGGACCAGTGAAAAAACGAGATAAAGTGCTGTTTTACAGCATGGAAAAAGGCCCTCTATTCAGGCGCCTTTTCAAATTGTTCTATTTTTCCAGAACGTTAATGTTTTTTAAGCCTTTAAAAAGAAGCAATGGCGTGGATACTTCCTGCCAGCTGCTTTGTTCAGGCAAAGAGGAAGGACAACGTCTTATGCTTAAGACATAGTTTACAGCGGCGGCGCAAAAGTATCTTTTTTCCATACCGCTGCGCTGTCGGCGAAGCGCTGTAAAAGCGCTTTACATCCTCTTTAAAATGAGCAAACCGTTCCATGGCCGCTTGTTTACTCTGCACGTCGCTGGAGAATGTCTGCTGCAAGACCACGTCCTTGAGGACCATCATCGGGATGTTTTTACGCCGCATGTCACGCAAAAAAGCGTGGTCGATAAAATCCAGGAAGTATCGTTCATCATACCGGTATTGCTGCATAATCTTACGGTCTACCGCCATGCCGCTATTGATGCCGGTCAACAAAACGCCCGGTGCGTCCACATCTTCCGGCTGCACAATCCGTTTCCAGCCATAACCCGTCACAATGGCGGGCGATAAATAGCCTGTCCGGTCTTTGACCAGCGGCAGCCATATCTTTGCGTGGTTACGAGCGTGCGCCTGGCGAATCTGGTCCGGATAATCCGCCGGCAAGCGCGTGTCATCATCCAGCAGGCAGACAACCCCTTCCCCTGCCCCAATCGCATCCAGCGCGCGGTTATAGGCCTTGGCTAGGCCCTGGTTCCCCTGCATGGAAATATATCGATAGCCAAACTCCCGTGCCAGCACTTCATTCCCCTGGTCACGGGTGCTGTTATCGCACAGAATCACCTGCACATCTTTCCAATCGCGGATGGAAGAGAAGGTAAGCGTATCCGTCAGCCGTTTATTATAAATGACCATAATCAGCGTAAGTTCCATCTTATCTTCCTCTCCGTAGTGCACACATCATCTGCCAGCGCCAGCGCAACATGGTCTGCAGGTCGGCATGTTTCTGGTCAGTTGCATTGTCAGCATGGCGGCGGTATTGAATCAATGTCTGTGGGCAGAACGCCACTGCATGCTTTTGTTCCGCACGCAACCCAATGTATTGGTCATGCATGGGAATGGCCGCCGGGAAAGGCAGCACCGCCTGACACAGCGATTGTGTAAACGCCATGCAGCAACCAATGTAACTGTTTTTCCACAGGTTTTTCCAATATCCCGGCCGGCTGCCTCTCATGGTAAAATAGGACTCCTCTATCACGTGCCCATCCTGGTCAATGATTTGTGCATCGTGCAAAACCAAAGACGCACCTGTCTGCTGCATGACCTGCAGTACCTTTTCCCGTTTGTCTTGCCGCCAGCGGTCATCCTGGTCGCTAAGAAAGATGACATCCCCAACGCATTGTTGCAAGGCATGTTCAAAATTCGCCACCACGCCTTGCCCCGGCCCCTGGTATAGCTGCACCCGGGCGTCCTGGCGTGCATATGCCTGCAACAGTTCCCAGGAACCATCCGTGCTGGGGTCGCAAGAGCATACAATCTGGTCATCCGGCAGGCATTGCATCAGGATGCTGTCCATCTGTTCGTGTAAATAACGGCTTCCTTGATATACCGCCATCGCTACTGATATCCGCATTCTGACTCTCCCTACCAGGTATGCCCGCAGCGCAAGCATTCATAAGCACCATAGCACGCATGCAGGGGCCAGCCAAACGCATGCCCCAATAAATAGAACGGGTTGTTCGTAATCATTTCCTCGTCCGCCTGCAACCAGTGCGAACCGCATTGCGGGCAGGCCTGTTCGTGATGCGGAGTGCTTTCGGCAATGGTTCTTGCCTGCCGCAAAAGCGCGCTGTATACCTCGTACCCACCGTCAAGAACATAGACCTGTGCAAAACCATTTTGTTGCAGCATACGCGCAGCCAGGTATGCTCTGCGGCCTGTTTGGCTGAAAAGATAAATGGGCTTGTTCCAAGGCAATGTGTCGTATTGTTCGCGCAAAATCGCGTATGGGATATGGGTTGCCCCAGGCATGGACCCCTGTGCATATTCCTCAATCGTCCGCACATCCAGCAGCGTATAACTGCCGATTTCCTTTTCCAACAGCGCGCGGATACGAAACGGCTGGAACAATCCGTTTAGCTGGTTTTCCGCCACCTGTCCGAGCAGATTGACAGGGTCGCGCATGCAGGAAAACGACGGTTCGTAGGCAAATTCCATTCGCAGACAATCATACACTGTACGGCCCGCGCTCATCGCGCCTGCCAGAACATCACAACGCTTGTCCGCACCACGGCCTCCCCATACCTGTGCGCCCAGCAATTTCCCGTCCTTGGGCGCATACAATGCCTTTATCGTCATCGGTTGCGCCTGTGGAATATATGGCATGCGGTGCGGCGCGCTTACGATTGTGCTTTGATAGGCAATGCCCGCCTGTTTCAATTGCCGTTCGTTGGCACCAGTGACTGCGGCAATCCGTCCAAAAGTCTGTACAGCCATGCTGGTCTGTGTACCGGTATACCGGCTCTTTCGGCCACAAATCGCATCCGCCGCAATCCGACCCTGCCGGGCAGCTGTTACTGCCAGCGGTTCATACAGCCGTTGTCCTGTGATACGCTGGCGTGTCTGCACAACATCACCCACCGCATAGATGTGCGCATCGGCCGTACGCATGTGCTCGTCCACTACAACCGCATCGGCCACCCCCAACGGCAGCCCCGCCTGACGTGCCAGTTCACTTTCCGGAACCATACCAGTCGCCAATATCACCATATCCGTCGGCAACGTCTGATAACCGAACTCAATTTCCAGCGCCTCAAGGGTGCAATGAATCTTCTTTAACGGGCTGTGGGTAAAGACGGTGACGCCCTGGTCCTCCAGGTGTTGCTGCAGCTGCGCCGCCATCTCTATATCCATCGGCGCAAAAATCTGCTCCCCCTGCTCCACCAGCGTTACATGCAGGTCGCGGGCGTGCAGATTTTCTACCAACGAGAGACCCGTCATTCCCGCACCAATGATGCTCACCGTCTGTGGGCGATGTTCTTCCATCCACCGCTCCATCGCCTCTGCATCAGCCGGCGTACGCAGCGAAAACACGCCCGGTGCATCCGTTCCCTCAATCTCCGGCACCGCCGGTTTTGCCCCGGTAGCCAGAATCAACGCGTCATAGGATTCCGTGTACATTCGTCCGGTCGTCCGTTCTTCCACATGAACGATTTGCTCTGTTCGTCCAATCGCGACGACTGCCTGTTGCGTCCGCACATCCATCGCATCGGTATGCATGAATTCTTCCGCCGGCTGACTTAGCGCGTGTTGTTCGACAACCTCGCCCACGCAGTAAGGAATCCCGCAGCGGGCCACGGCGATATCCGGTCCTTTTTCAATCAGTATGATATCCGCCTGCTCGTCCAAATGACGCAGACGCACCGCGGCGGCCGTACCTGCCACCGCGCCGCCCACAATCACAACCTTCATCGCCGCGCCCTCCTTTTCTTTTTATTGTAAGGTCTGTCCGCTACAGAAAACAAGGCTTGTTTTATGGCGCTTGTTTGTTTTTTTCTTGGTTGGCATGCAGTGCATTCAGCGCCATGACGAAATAAATCGTAGCCTGCCCCTGCGCTGGATGAAAACAGTACATCGTCTCCGTGCTGGGGATTTCAAAATGGTCGCCCGTGGAGAACGGCAGCGTCGCTACCTCTTTGGCAGGAAAATACAGGTCGACCGTCGTTCCCTGAAGCGTCCCCCGATAGCCCATGCCGCCTCCATCCACATACACCGTGCCCTCCCCCACACGTTCATACGGCCGGCCCGGACGCAGCGGCAGCCGCAACTCCGCTGCCCGTTCAAACAAAAAGCCCGGTTCCTGGACACGCTTGCGCATATTCGCTTCCTGCCAGCTATACCATTGTTGCGGGTCTTCCAGCACTACATCCGTAGGCGTTTGGGGATGCAAAAAACCGTACCCATCCAACACTGCTGTGTTCATGCAGGCCGTACAAACCAGTTGATTATCTTTGGCCGTGGTCTTTAACAGCGCGCCGCAACGCGGACATTCGATTAATATATCTTGTAACCCCTCGGCCGGTCTGCGGCCACGAAAGACAATCTTTTTCTCCTTTTGCCAAGCATATTCATTGAAGGCCAACGCCTGCTGAATGCCGTCCTGCACCTGCTGTGCGCTCATCTGTTCCAATTGTTCAGGCATATAAAGCGGCGCTACCGTAACATGAATCTGGCCAAACCGCTGGTGTTTGGCCCACTTCGGCAGGGACAGATAGGCCCCTTGGATGCGCACCGTCACCACCGGCACACGCTGGGATTTGAGCAGCTTGCCCAGCCCCGGCGGGAAAAAGCCGCCTATCCCATGCGCCAATACCTGCCCAGAGGGAAACAGCAGCACGCTGCCCCCGCGTTTGACTGCGCCAATGATGCCCCGTATGGTCCCGCTGTCCGGCACAAACTGGCGTTTGGGAATCGCACCCATGAAATGCAAAATGGGCGCCAGCCATTTGTTTTGAAAAAAATAGTTCGAGGTCACAATATTCATGCGTCTTGGATATAAAGCCAGACACGCACAAAGGAAATCAATATTTGAACCGTGATTGGCCACAACCATCATCGGCCCTTTTTGTCCACGCATGGCCCGTCGGTCAATTTTCATACGGTAACGAATTTTGAAATATGGATATACCACCAATACTGCCAGCGCATACAGCAACCGGTTAGGCTTATGCGGCCAACTGTTCTTCTTTTTTTTCATTGCTTCTCGCCTCCCGCACGGCCGCACATCGTATTATATGCGTATAGGCTGCGCACACCGGCCCAACCCGTGATAGCTCGTTGGTATTCCTTCTTGGCTATCCCGTATATACGCAGCCGGTATGCAATGGTTTGGATAAACGATGTTTCTATGAAAAGAGGGCGATGGTATCCACCGCCTTTGCAGCGGAAAACATCGCATTGTGGTTATTTTACCATATTCCCATGCTTTCGCCTAGACGGACGGAGGAGCGCCGTATGCTTGCATCCGTTCCGAGCCAACGGTATAGTGTAAGGACATGGAAAGAAGGGATTATTTTCACATGTATACCCTAACCAAAATGATGTGGAAAGCCGTTGGTCGGATGGACCAGATGCGTCTGGCCCGCCAGCAACCGCCGGCCGGCGTCACGCTTTATAAAGACATTCCCTATCTGGATGATGGGTTGACCGAACATCTGTTGGATGTCTATATCCCTGCGGGCACGCAAGACCTCCTCCCCACCATCGTCAATGTGCATGGCGGCGGCTGGATGTATGGCGACAAGGAACTTTACCAATACTATGGTATGCAACTGTCGTTGGGCGGATTTGCTGTCGTCAATATCAATTACCGGCTTGCTCCACAGTATCCGCATCCCGCACAGCTGCAGGATACATTGGCCGCCCTACGGTGGCTACGCCAGTCCGGGGCTTCCTTCTTCGCCCATCCGGAACAGGTTTTTCTTTGCGGCGATTCCGCGGGTGCATACATTGCCGCCATGGCCATCTGCACTTGTCAGAATCCCGTGTTATCGGATTTTTATCAGCTTGACCCACCTTATACGGACTTCATGGGCGTCGGCCTGCACTGCGGCGTGTATGACCTGCAGACCGTACAGGAGTGCAAATTCCCGCGGATGCAGGACCATATGGAAATGGTATTGGGCAGCAAGGACTATCAGCATCTTCCGTGTTATCCCTACACCTCAGCACGGGCCTTTATGACGCCTTCCTTCCCGCCCACTTATCTGCTTTCCACAGAAAATGACGGATTGTTTCCGGAAACCCGCCATATGCTCACCCAGCTGGAAGCGCTTCATATTCCTCATCAGGCCCAGCTCTGGGATAAAACACACAAAAAACTGGCGCATGTGTTTCATCTAAATCCACGCCACCCAGAATCCGCTGTATCCATGGAACAGATGCTTGCTTTTTTCCGTCAACAGCTGCTGGAAACGACATCCTGATTGCTTTTCCGGCAAGCCCTGCAAAAAGGAGAGATTTGCTATGAATCTGGATGCTTTGTTTCAACTGACCTATGGACTATATTTGATTACCGCACGCCAGGAGAACCAAATGGGTGGATGCATTGCCAATACGCTCACACAAGTCACGGCAGAGCCGCCTCGGCTTTGCTTGGCGTTAAGCAAACAGAATTTTACCACGGAGCTGATGGTACACTCCGGGCGGTTTTGTGCAACCGTACTCAACCAATCGACCAACCGTGATGTTATCGGTACCTTCGGCTTTCGTTCCGGACGCGAACAGAATAAGTTTGCCTCTTTTTCAGCGGCATACGACGCGGCGGGGATTCCCTATCTACCCAGCGTATCGTCCGCCCAGTTTTCCTGCTGTATCGAACATACTCTTGACCTGGACTCGCACCTGTTATTTATCAGCCGGCTGGAGCAAGCTCAATGTTTATCCGATGTTCCCGTGCTCACCTATACGGATTATCGACAGATTCGTCATGGTACCACACCGAAAAATGCTCCGTCTTTTCAGAAACAACATTAAAAAAGAGCCGCAAAAGGCGGCTCTTTTTTATTCAGGTCAGTCTTGGACGAATGCTCTGTTCAAAAAAAGCATCCACCGTCTCTTTGGAGACGGACTGCACCGGCAAATCGTCGATTTGTACGGATACAGCATTCACACAGTTTCCCAGGCAGAACACGGGTTCAATTTCGACCTGTCCGCTGAGTTGATTCTCCTCCAACAGGTGCTGCAGACGGTTGATTACGTTGTAGCTTCCTTTTACATGGCAGGCGCTACCAATACATACCTTCACTTTCATGCCCCATCGCTCCCTTCGACTGTTTTTTTACAGGTTTTTATTGCACGGGTTCGTCATGCAACAACTCGTGTACTTTCCCTTTCAGAATACCACCATACAGGCTCATGATAATCGGGTTCTCTTCCGAACTCTTGATTTGCGCTGAAGCATCGGCATGATAGAGACCCTGCCCGCGGCGGAACTTGGTGGCTGCATCAAAGGAAATCGGCTGTCCGCCACCGCCTACGCAACCATACCGGCATGCCATGACCTCAACAAAATCATAGCTCAATTCGCCCGCCTTCATCTTCTCAATCAGCGTACGCGTATTCTTCAAGCCGTTGACAATCGCAATGCGCACCTGTGCATCACCCACCTGTACGGTCGCTTCCTTCAGCCCATCAAACCCACGCACGCCAGTAAAGGCAATGTCCTTGATGCTCTGTGGCGAATGGTCTTCCACCAGGCGGCGCAATACGGCTTCCGTCACACCGCCGGTCACGCCGAAAATCACGCCTGCGCCGGAAGCCAAACCAAACGGCATATCCGGTGCTTCCGCCTCCAGGCGTGCGAAGTCGATGCCCGCTTCCTGAATCATCATCACCAATTCCTGCGTCGTCAGCACCACATCCACGTCCGGAATGCCCTCCGTGGCATGTTCGGGGCGCGCTGCTTCCGCTTTTTTGGCCGTGCACGGCATGATAGCAACCACAGCGGTGTCCTTCCCATCCACCTCCTTGACGTGCTTAAAATGCTCTTTAAGTACGGCGGCAAACATCTGCATGGGCGAACGGCAAGTCGATATATTTTCCCGCAGTTCCGGGAATTCATTTTCGCAGAATTTAACCCAGCCCGGGCAGCAGGAAGTAAACATGGGCAACTTGCCCGTGCCCTTGGTCAAGCGGTCCACCAATTCCTTGGATTCTTCCATTACTGTCAAGTCCGCACCCAGCGTCGTGTCATATACCTCGTCAAATCCCAGGCGGCGCAGCGCGGCAACCATCTTGCCTGTGCAGTTTTCACCCGCAGGAATACCAAATTCTTCGCCTACCGCCACACGAACAGCGGGAGCGAACTGCACGACCACGCGTTTTTGCGGGTCGGAAATCAATTTCCATACCGCCGCTTCCTGGTTTTGAATACAGATAGCACCGGTTGGACAGACAGCGCGGCACTGACCGCAACCAACGCAGTTGGTTTCGCTCAGCAGCCGGTTGAATGCCGGCATTACCTGCATCTTGGAACCACGGCCGACAAAGTCCAAAACCCCTAACCCTTGGATTTCCGAACATGCCCGCACACAGTCACCGCACAAAATACATTTGTTCGGGTCACGTACGATACATGGTGAAGAAGCATCTACCGGCATGTTTTCATGGTAATTGGCAAAGCGTACGTTCTTAATTTGATAGCGTGCCGCCAGCTTTTGCAGCGAACAGCGCCCGCTCTTGTTGCACGTCGTGCAATCGCGGCAGTGCGAAGCGAGCAGCAATTCCAAAATCATCTTACGATGTTTTTGCAGTTTAGGCGTATTCGTCCGAATCACCATGCCGTCACGCGGCGGTTCCGAACAGGAAGCGATGATTCCGCCCCATTCGTTCTCCACCACGCACATCCGGCAAGCACCGTAGGTGGACAGCTCAGATTGATAACAAAACGTTGGTAAATCGATGCCCGCCTTGCGAATCACCGAAAGTATATTTTTCTCTCCTTCGATTGGCACACGGATGCCATCGATAATCATATATGCCATGGGCCTATCCTCCTATTTCTCCACGCTGATGGCGCCAAAGGAACAGTTATCCATACAAGCGCCGCACTTAATGCACTTGTCCGTATCAATCACGAAAGGCTGTTTAATCTGCCCTGAAATCGCTCCAACCGGACAATTCCGCGCGCATTTGGAGCACCCCTTACACAACGCGGGGTCAATCTTAAACCGCCGCAGCGCCGTGCATACGCCGGCCGGGCAGCGCTTATCCACCACATGCGCAATGTACTCGTCGCGGAAAACCTTCAGCGTACCCATGACCGGCATCGCCGCCGTTTTACCCAGCCCGCACAAGGCCGCATTGGTAATCGTATCTGCCAGTTCTTCCAACAGGTCCAAATCTTCCATCGTCCCGTTGCCTTTGACAATGCGTTCCAGAATTTCCAGCATACGCTTGGTGCCCTCGCGGCACGGCACGCATTTGCCGCAGCTCTCATTCTGTGTAAAGTTCATGAAGAAACGGGCGACTTCCACCATACAGGAGTCCTCGTCCATGACGACCAGGCCGCCGGAACCAATCATCGCACCCACTTTTTTCAGCGAATCGAAGTCCAGGGAAAGGTCTAAATGGTCCGTAATCAAACAACCGCCCGAAGGGCCGCCAATCTGTACGGCCTTGAACTTGCGTCCATTTTTAATGCCGCCGCCGATATCGAAGATAACTTCGCGCAGCGTCGTTCCCATCGGCACTTCAATCAATCCAGTGTTGTTGACATTGCCCGTCAGTGCAAAAGCTTTGGTTCCCGGGCTGTTTTTAGGCCCGATGCTTGCATACCATTGACCCCCATTGAGCACAATCCCCGGTACATTGGCAAAGGTCTCGACGTTGTTGAGCACCGTTGGTTTGCCCCACAAGCCCTGTTCGACCGTGCGCGGCGGTTTGACGCGCGGCATGCCGCGGTCTCCTTCAATCGATGTGGTCAGCGCGCTGCCCTCACCGCATACGAATGCACCTGCACCCTGGTTGATATGCAGGCGGAAGTTGAATCCCGTTCCCAGAATATCCTCGCCCAGGAATCCATACGCTTCCGCTTGTGCTATCGCATTGCGCAGGCGTTCCACCGCCAGCGGGTATTCCGCACGCACATAGATATATCCTTCCTGTGCACCCACCGCATAGGCCGCAATAATCATGCCTTCAATCATCCGGTGCGGGTCGCCTTCCATGATGCTGCGGTCCATAAAGGCACCCGGGTCGCCCTCGTCACCATTGCAGACCACATAACGGGTTGTTTCCTTCTGGCGTGCCACCTGCTGCCATTTGCGGCCCGTAGGAAATCCGCCACCCCCGCGCCCACGCAACGTGGAAATGGACACTTCATTGATGACGTCCTCGGGTTTCATCTCAAACAGCGCTTTTTCCAGCGCCGCATAGCCGCCAATGGCCAACGCTTCATCGATATGTTCGGCGTCGATATGCCCACAGTTTTTCAATACAACGCGCGTCTGTTTTTCATAAAACGGAATTTCTTCCTGTTTTTCATATACCTGTCCGTTCTGGTGGTACATCAACCGGTGAAGCGGCTTGCCGCCCAGCACCGTTGTATCCCAGATATCCTGGCAGTCCTCCAGTTTCGTTTTTACATACAGATAACCGTATGGTTCAATGCGCACCAGCGGCCCCATTTCACAAAATCCGTGGCAACCGCTTTTTTTAATACCCACATGTGCAGCACCTGCGTCAAACTGCACGTCCACATGGGGGTGCTGCGCCGCCAGTTCTACGAACTTTTCGTAAATATTTCTCGAACCGCTTGCCACACATCCCGTACCCGAACAAACCAGGATGCGGATATCATCCGCTTTCAGAGCCGCCTCGCAGGCCGCCCGTTTTTCCATCAATGCTTCCCGATTGGCCAGCTTCATTTGCTCTCACCCCTCAATTCTTCAATCAATGCCGAAGCCGCGTCCGGCGTCATCGATGGATACACCTTGTCATTGACCGTCATCACCGGCGCTAACCCACACGCACCCAGACATGATACCGTTTCCAAGGTGAACAGCATATCGTCGGTGGTATGCTTCTTTTCACTCAACCCAAGGTCCTCCCGCAACCGGTTGAGAATCGGAATGGATTTTCGCACATGACAGGCCGTTCCATCACATACCTTGAGCACATACTTTCCCTTGGGCTCAAAGGAAAAGTTTTCGTAAAACGTCGCTACACTGTACACTTTCGCTTCGCTAATATCCAGTTGTTCCGCCACATAACTTAACAGTTCCGGCGGCAGGTACCGATATACGCGCTGTATATCCTGGATGATGGGCATCAAAGCCGAACGCTGCCTGCCGTGTTTGGCAATGGCTTTGTCTGCCTGTTCATAGAACGATTTTTCTAGCATACAAAAGTCCTCCCCCGCTTCATCTAATTCCATAGAAAAAGTCTATATATAGGATTATAACTATATTCATTCCTTTTGTGTAGTAGATTCAAAAATCTTTTTCATTTTCCTTTTACATATCAAGAATGATTTTCATTTATTTTCATTTTCATCTCCCTTTTCCCGTTTTCCTCGCCCTAGCCATGGCAAAAAGAAAAAGACAGGAAAATGATTTTCCTGTCTTTTCTTTTTTTGTTTTTTGTATGTCTAGAATACCGTTACCACCGAACCGTCCGGATATTTCTCTTCGATGAATTTGCGGACGGTGTCGCTTTGCAGGGCTTCCTTCAAGGCCTGCGTTTTGGGGCTATCCACGTCTTCAGCACGTACGGCTACAATATTCTGATAGGTTTTTGCCCCCACGGATTCCTTGTCTTCAATCGCCAGCGCGTCGCTGATTTTCAGCCCGCCCTGCAAGGCATAGTTTCCATTAATTACCGCTAAATCCACATCCTGCAGCGAACGCGGCAGCTGCTCGGCCCCGAGTTCGGAAAATTTCAGGTTTTTCGGATTTTCCACAATATCAATCGGGGTTGCGCTCAGCCCCGCGTCTTCCTTGAGCTTAATCAGGCCCTCGCTTTCCAACAGCCACAGCGCTCGCGCTTCATTGGTTCCATCACTTGGAATGCTGATGGTCGCGCCGTCCTTCAGCTCCTCCAGCGATTTCGTTTTCCCCGCATAGATGCCCATCGGTTCATAATGCACGCCAAATGCTGCAACCAGGTCCGCGTTGTTTTTCTCATTGAAATCCTTCATGTATGGCTCATGCTGGAAAAAGTTTGCGTCCATATCGCCGCTGACAAGTGCCGGGTTCAATGTAGAATAATCCGAAAACTCCTTCACCACCAACGTATACCCCTTGGCTTCCAGTTCCGGTTTAATCTGTTCGAGAATTTCGGCATGCGGATTCGGCGTTGCGCCGACGGTAATCGTTTTATCGTCTGCCCCGCCGCCACAGCCGGCCAGCAGGCCCACGCTCAGGATTCCAGCCAACAACAGGCTGACCGTTTTTTTCATTTCCATTCCCTCCTCAAAAAAGTCCCTTTGAATTACTTGCGCTTATCCGTTTTCTGCGCAATTTTATCCCCCACGTACTGCATGATTTGCACAATAACAACCAGCAGAACGACGGTTACAATCATGATATCCGTTTCATAACGGTGTAATCCATACCGCACGGCGATATCGCCCAGGCCGCCGCCGCCGACAAACCCGGCCAACGTCGAATATCCTAAAATCGTCGTCAACGCAATTGCAACGCCTACAATGAGCGAAGGCTTGGCTTCCGGCAACATGACCTTGCGCACAATCTGCATCGGAGACGCCCCCATGGACTGCGCCGCTTCAATCACGCCAGCGTCCACCTCTTTGATGGATGATTCAATCAGCCGCGCCACAAACGGCGCCGCGCCCAGCGTCAGCGGGACGATAGCCGCCGTCGTACCGATGCTAGTCCCGGTAATGATGCGCGTCAGCGGCATCACCAACACCAGCAATACCAAAAACGGCACGCTGCGCAGCACATTGACCACCACATCCAATACCCGATTCAGCACCCGGTTGGGCTTGATGCCATCCTTGGCCGATATCACCAGCAGGATACCGACGGGTACGCCGATGATATAGGCAATCAACGTGGAAACCAGGGTCATATAAATGGTCTGCAGAGCGCCTTCTCCAATCATGGACCAAATCGCTGCGTCAAGCATCCTGGCGCACCTCCTCCGTCTGTAACCCCTGCGCATGCAGGTAGCCCATCATCCGGTTGGCCAATGCATCGTCTTCCGGCAGCTGGATAATAATCTGGCCAAACGCTTTGCCATCGATGTCCTTGGTATCTGCATACATGATATTGACCGGCGCCTTGCACTCCAGCACCATGTTTGCCACCACCGGTTCATACGACGAACTGCCATCGAATACAATGCGGCATTGGCGCAAACCAAACCCCTGCCGCTTTCTCCCTTCCGGAAACACCAGCTTCTGCGCCGCCGGCGTCTGCGGATTGGCAAATATATCCTGTACGCGGCCTTTCTCCACTACCCGGCTGTGGTCCAGAATCGCCACGCTGGTACAGATTTCCTCTATAACCGCCATTTCATGCGTGATGACCACAATCGTTATGCCCAGGCGCTGATTGATATCCTTCAACAACCCCAAAATGGAACGCGTCGTCGTCGGGTCAAGCGCGCTGGTCGCTTCATCACACAACAGTACCTTCGGCGAAGTCGCCAATGCGCGGGCGATGGCAATGCGCTGCTTCTGTCCGCCAGACAACTGTGCAGGGTATGCATCGGCTTTATCCGCCAGCCCCACTAGTGCCAGCAATTCATCCGCACGCTTGGAAGCTTCCTCCTTGCTTTTCCCGGCAATCTCCATCGGAAAGCAAATGTTGCTTTTCGCCGTACGCTGCATAAGCAGGTTAAACTGCTGGAAAATCATTCCTATCGAACGCCGGGCTTCGCATAGCTGTTTGTCAGACAGCGTAGCCATGTCCATTCCATCGACCACTACGCGGCCTTTGGTCGGCTGTTCCAAGAAATTGATACAGCGCACCAGCGTACTTTTTCCCGCGCCGCTCATCCCGATGATGCCAAAAATCTCACCCGGCTGAATCGCGATATCAATCTCATTGAGCGCCCATACTTCTCCTTGCTTGCTTGGGAAGCACTTGCTGACCCCCTGAATATCAATAATCGGCGTCTGTTCACTCACAATCCATCATTCCTTCATCCGCCACGAACCCATCATGCACAATAGGCCCATTTCCCAAATTTATACTCTTTCATAATAACGCCATCACGCCTGTTGTGCAATTCTCTTTGCCTGGTTTTTGCGGATTTCTTTGCGCAATTCCTCCCTTTTCTCTCTTTGTTTTAATCAAACAGAGCGGTGGAAAGATAGCGCTCGCCTGTATCCGGTAAGAGGACGACAATCGTCTTTGCGTTGTTTTCCGGACGCTGTGCAAGCTTCGTCGCTGCTGCAACCGCTGCGCCAGAGGAAATCCCAACCAGCACCCCCTGCAGGCGTGCTATGGATTTTGCCGCGGCAAACGCCTGCTCATTATCAATGGCGATTACTTCATCATAAACCGAACGGTCCAGCGTATCCGGCACAAAGCCCGCGCCTATCCCCTGAATTTTGTGGGGACCCGCCACGCCCTTGGACAGCATCGGGGAACCGCTCGGTTCCACCGCGACGACTTTCACCTGCGGATTTTGTTCCTTCAAATACCGACCGGTTCCGCTTACCGTACCTCCTGTGCCCACGCCAGCGACGAGAATATCCACTTTCCCATCCGTATCCTGCCAAATTTCCGGTCCGGTTGTGGCATAATGCGCGGCGGGATTCGCCGCGTTGCTAAACTGCCCCAGCACAACGGCGCCCGGCGTCTGTTCAGCCAGCTCCTTTGCTTTGGCAATTGCCCCTTTCATTCCTTCCGCCCCCGGCGTTAAAACCAATTCCGCGCCATAGGCTTTCAACAGGGCACGCCGTTCGACGCTCATCGTATCCGGCATTGTTAGAATCACCCGGTATCCCTTGGCTGCGCCCACCGCCGACAGGCCAATTCCCGTGTTCCCGCTTGTCGGTTCAACAATGGTCGCCCCTTTTGTCAAAATACCTTTTGCCTCCGCGTCTTCTATCATCGCCTTTGCAATGCGGTCTTTCACGCTTCCTGCCGGGTTCCGTGCTTCCAACTTCCCCAAGATACGTACGGGCAGTTTCAATGCCTGTGTATACCGTTCCAACGCCAGCAGCGGCGTGCGCCCAATCAGTTCCGTCATGTTTGTTGCAATGTTTGCCATCTTCATCTGCCTCCTTTTGGCTTATTGTGTCCCAATGCGCCTGCTTTTTATATGTCTTGCAAAATTATATAATTCATATATGTTTTCTATGTTTTATGGGCGTAGTATATGTCTCCATCCAGGATTTGTCAACCCCTTTTTTAAAAAATATCCAATTACTATGTAAACTAGGCTTTTGGTTGACTTTCCCCGTCCCTTGCATTACTCTTGAATTGTACTAAAGGACAGGAGGAGAGGCTGTGCGTATTTCCACCAAGGGCCGCTATGGGCTGGCCGCCATGATTTATCTGGGCGAACATGCACAAAGCGGTTCCTATATTCCATTGATTCAGTTGGCCGATGCGCTCGGCATTTCCAAAATTTATCTCGAACAGGTCTTTTCTCTGCTCAAGCGAGCAGATTTGATTCGTTCCACCAAAGGCACGCAGGGCGGTTATCAGCTTGCAAAACCGCAGCAAGAGATTACGGCCTATGCGATTCTACATGCTATTGAACAACTTCTCTTTGAACCTGCCGAGCCTTCTGTGCAACAGCAGGCCCCTGAGATTGAACAAACGATGCAACAATTCGTCTTTGACGCGATGGATGCTGCCCTGCAAACAGCGCTTCAGACAATTACGCTGGAACAGCTTGTCGAACAGGCCCGCCGGCAGCAGGATGCTTCCAATCTGATGTTCTTTATCTGATTGTTTTTCTGTTCCATCTCCCCCCGTTACCAACCTATGGTGTCCTCGCGGCCGCGCGTTTCTTTTCGCCGCATTATGCCGCGGCGATGGCGTGTACAGGGAGCTTGCGTGCGTCGGGCCGGCCGAACGCTCTTGTATGTATTGATGGCAATTATCCTATGAAAAGGGCGCTCTATACGTAAACAAAAAAAGGAAGGCGGATGCCTTCCCTTTTTATTGACATAAAGCGCGGACCACCTCGCCCGCCAGCAGCAAGCCTGCTACAGCCGGTACAAACGCCACACTGCCCGGGGCCGGCCGGCCGTTAGGCCGTTTGTCCCCTTCGGATACGATATTATGAGGCGTTTCTCGGGAATACACTACCCGCAGGTGTTCGATGCCCCGCTTCTTCAACTCGCGCCGCATCACCCGCGCCAGCGGGCACACGGCCGTCTGGCTGATATCGGCTACCTCTAGCTGCGTAGGGTCCAGCTTATTCCCCGCTCCCATCGCGCTGATGATGGGAAGTCCCATCGCGTCGGCACGCTCGATAAGCAGCAATTTGCTCGACACCATGTCAATTGCGTCAATCACATAATCATACTGCGCCAAATCCACGGCATCGGCATGTGCCGCATCATAACAAAGCGGGTAACATTCCACCGTCACCCAGGGGGCAATATCCGCAATACGTTGGGCAGCTGCATCGGTTTTTCTCTGACCAATCGTTTTTTGCGTTGCAATCAACTGTCGATTCAGGTTGCTTACGGCTACGCGGTCAAAATCCACCAGGCCAATCGTTCCAATCCCTGTGCGTGCCAATGCTTCCACCGCATAGGAACCAACGCCGCCCAGCCCAAACACTATGACGCGCGATTGCCGCAGTCGCGCCAAGGCCTCTTTGCCAAGCAATTGTTCCGTCCGTAAAAATGCCTGCTCCATGGCTTTCTCCTACTCTCATTTTGGGTCGACGATAAAAGATAAAGGCGCCGTACGTTGTGAAAGGCTGCGCGGTTTTCATTTTCCTGCAATGTCGCAACCATACCGCGCGATTTTCACTGTGCGAAAAATACGATTTGATAAACCTCGCCATGCACTTTTCATCATCCTTTATCGCATGCAATCCGGCTCTTTCGTCTCCGTCATCTTGCCAATAACCTACAAAAAACCGGCAATTCTAACTCCGGATGTTACGCGGCTGCGCGCGTCAAGCATAGCAAAACAAAACGGACACCACAACCGCTTTTCTGCAAAAAAGGAACGAAATTCTGCGTTGCGCAGGAAGTCTACGAGAGCATTATCCATTCGAAGTACAAGAAAGATTGGCCAACTGCATCAGCAGTTTTCGAATTTGGGCGCGGCAACCTACTGCTTAGAAAACTGCCGTCACAAATTTTTTCTTTCGTACAACAAAAATATCGCAACCCACTAGCGTGAATTGCGATATTCGCTCGGGCCGTTGCCCGTGGCGGAGAGACGGGGATTTGAACCCCGGTTACGCTCATCACGTAAACACGATTTCCAATCGTGCGCCTTCAGCCACTCAGCCATCTCTCCAAGATGTCCATTCGTTGACAGCATTCGAATTATACTGAATAACCGGGCGGCTGTCAAGTCGGAATACAGCTAGACTGCTGCCGCACAGGCTTTTATTTTCCAAATAATGGAAGTATGGGAAATCACACTTTGTCCATACTAGGAGTACGGAAACATTGTGAACAACACAGTGAACCGCATCTCTGTCTTTCTTTTTGGAAATACAGGCTGCACCTTCGTTCTGTTTCCCGGATTCCCTACGGGGAGTACGGTCCGCGGAACGTCGGGTTTGCTGAAGATTGTCCCGATGTTCCGTGTAAGAAAGCGGGAGGCTAACCTCCCGCTTTTGTTTTTCTATTCCAAGCACCGCTGCATGTCGGCCGGAAGCGGCGCCGCAAACGTCAGTCTCTTGTGCGTCAACGGCTGGACAAGTGTCAATTCCATCGCATGCAAAGCGGGCCGGCGAATACACGCTTCTTCTTTTCCATATAAAAAATCACCCAACAACGGATGGCCCAGATACGCCATATGCACGCGAATTTGGTGCGTACGCCCGGTCTGTAGTTGCAAATCCAGCAGGCTTTGCCGCTCTGTACACTGGCAAACGCGATAATGTGTCACTGCCCGCGCGCCTTGTGCGTCCACTCTCCGCAGCAAAACCTGGTCGGGCACGCGCGCAATAGGCGCGCAGATTGTCCCACGCCCCAGCGGCATTGGGCCACAAACAATTGCCCGATAACGACGTGAAAAAGCGCCGGTATGCATTTGCTTAGTCAGCAGCGCCTGTGCGTGCGCATGTTTGGCCACCACCATCAGTCCAGACGTGCCCCTATCCAACCGATGTACGGGATGAAAAACCATGGTTTCACCCCGCTGCAGATAATGCCAAAGCAAAATATTGCCCAAGCTGTCAGCGTGATGCCCCGGCGAAGGATGCACCACCATATCGGCCGGCTTGTTGACAATCAGCAAATCCTCATCCTCATACACAATATCCGGTGTGCCGCGCGCAGGCACGATTTGCGCAGAACAAGCCTGTTTTTCCTCCACGCATACGGATAACTGTGCCCCGGCGCGCACGCGCTGGTCGGTACGGATGGGACATCCGTCGCACAGAATACCTCGTTCCCTGTATTTTACTTTTTTCACCAGCGTGGCGGAAAGGCCCAGGCGGCCGCGCAAAATATCCAGTACCAACCGGCCATCTTCTTCCGGCAGGATGGTGTATGTAATCACTCGCTGCATAACGTTCCTCGTTTTTTCTTTTATTATGCCACGTTTCGTTCGTCTTTGGATACCTTTTCCTTTGCTGATGGGCAATTGCTCCATATTTGTTGCGCCTTCTGTGTGGTTCTGGTCATTCTTCTGCCATGCATACGCTTTACACTTTGGCTATCTTCTCCAAGAAAGGATGATGTCTGGATTGAAAAAACAAATTCTTTGTGGTTTTCTTGCCCTGGCCTGTGCGGCTCTTTTCGCGGGGTGTGGATATACACAAACACAGGATAATGCCGTCTATGGAAAGATTACGGCCATCGATGGCAGCGCGGTTACCGTAGCGTTGGGCACCATGGATGAAACGGCCCAGCCGCCGCAAGGCTCACCGCCTGCCGATATACAGCAGGGGCAACAGCCGGAAGACACCGCATCTGCGCAGGTTGAACAGACGGACCCGTCTGCTTCTTTCCAGCCGCAGTCGTCGCCCTCCACCCAGCAGCAACAACAGCCGCAGGGCACGCCGCCCGCTGGCCAGCAACCCCCGCAGCAGGGCGGTGGACAACCGGTACAGTTGGAATTGACCGGAGAAGAGGTGACCTACACCATCTCCGATGAAAGCATTTTGAAGATAGGCGGAGGAGAACAGACCGCCTCCCTATCCGACCTACAGGTCGGTATGATTCTGAAAATCACGCTTTCCGGTTCTACCCCCTCCGCCATTGAAATCGTCGGCGGTATGGGCAATGGCCCCGACACTACCTCCCCTTCACCGACGATAGAGGGAACCGCGGTCTATCAGCTGGATACGGGCAGCCAGACGCTGGCCAATCAGACGCTGGCTGCCTCAGAAGCCAATGAATCGGCGGTCAAAGTCACCGGCGGTGCGGCGTTGACTTTGAACAATGTACAGCTTAGCAAAACCGGTGATACGACGTCGGAGGAAGAAAGCAACTTCTACGGTCTCAATGCCGGCGTACTTACGACAGACGGAACTATTGCACTTCAAAACAGCACCATTGAAACCAATGCTGACGGCGCCAACGCGGTCTTTGCTATGGGGCCGTCGGCATCGATTCAACTAACGGATTGCACCATCCATACCACCGGCAATTCTTCCCGGGGCCTGGATGCCACCTATGGGGGGACCGTCACAGCCTCGAACGTCCATATTACTACGCAGGGCGCTCATTGCGCCGCAATTGCGACCGACCGTGGCGAGGGAACCATCGATGTCACAGGCGGTACCATGCAGACTGCGAGCGAAGGTTCTCCCGGCATTTATTCGACCGGCGCCATCACGGTTCGCAATGCCACGCTGAATGCAACCGGCTCTGAAGCCGCTGTTGTCGAGGGCAAAAACAGCATCACCTTGGAAAACACAAGCCTGACAGGTGGCCAAAATGCTGGTGTTATGCTTTATCAGAGCACTTCCGGTGATGCGGCAGAAGGCACCAGCACCTTTACGATGACGGGCGGTTCGTTCACTGCTCAAACCGGCCCGCTGTTTTACATCACCAATACGGACGCCGTTATCCATTTACAGCAGGCCTCCCTGCAGCAATCATCCGGCATCCTTCTCTCCGTAAAGGCAGACCGTTGGGGAAGCAGCGGCTCCAACGGCGGCCAGGCAACACTGAACGCTGTAGCACAGACATTGCAGGGAGATGTCCAATGCGATGCCATCAGCTCTGTGGCGTTGAATTTGACACAGGCCTCCTCTCTGTCCGGCTCCATCGACACGGCGCATACGGCGCAGTCCGCCACCCTATCTTTGGATGCATCCAGCACCTGGAACGTGACGGGCGATTCCTATCTCAGCGCCCTGACAAATGCGGATACCACCTGCAACAACATCCAAAGCAACGGGCATACGGTTTATTACGATGCCACCAATGCCGCCAACGCATGGCTGAATGGCCAAACGCTTTCCTTGCCTGGCGGAGGCTCCCTATGCCCGATTTCATAAAAGAAGCCCTGCTCACGCAGGGCTTTCTCTTTCAGTCCTCCTCTGTTTACACTGTCCATCCGTTACAATGCTAATACCCAAACCGATATATCTCTCTGTTTGACACATAAAAAGAGGAAGCGCATTTCCCCGCTTCCTCTTTTTGTTATGCTTGGGAATCCAGCTTTTCCAGTTGGTCGTTGCTGCCAATGACAATCAGGATGTCCCCCTTGTGCAGCGTTTCGGACGGTCCTGGCGTGACAATCATTTCGTCGCCGCGGCGGATGGCCACAATATAGATGCCGTACCGTGCGCGCACATTGGATTCAATGATGGTATGTTCCGCCCAGTCTTGAGGCGTATGAATCTCCAGCATACTATGTTCGCTGGACAGTTCAATAAACTCCAAAATATCCGAATTGGCAATGCTGCGTGCCAGGCGGATGCCCATGTCCCTTTCTGGAAAAATCACACGGTCTGCTCCCAATTTGGATACAATCTTTGCATGCAAGTCCGTCGTTACTTTGCAGACAATATACGGCACGCCCATTTCCTTGAGCAACATGGTCGTCATAATGCTCGCCTGGATATCCCCGCCGATGCTGACCACCACCACATCAAAATTGGTTATTCCCAACTGCCTGAGCGCATTTTCCTCCTGCACGTTTGCCTGTACGGCATTGGTGAGCACCTCGCTCATTTCATCCACGATTTCCTCGTTGGCGTCCACACCAAGCACCTCATGGCCCATGTCCTCCAACGACTTGGCCAGTGAACGACCAAACCGGCCCAACCCAAGCACCGCAATCTGTTTCATTTCCGATACTCCTTTTTCATTTTATCCGACCATAATCCGTGCTTCCGGATAACGCACGTCCGGGTCACCCTGCTTGCGGGAAAGCGCAATGCCCAGCGTCATGGGGCCCACGCGGCCGCAGAACATAATCAACATAATAATTATCTGGGAGAGCGGATGTAAGTCCGGCGTAATACCATAGGAGATGCCTACCGTGCCGAACGCAGAGAACACTTCGAACAGGACACTTTCCAGCGTCATTGCCGGGTCGATGATGCATATCGCCAACGTACCGACAAACACGATGGAAATCCCCATCATCGTAATCGCCGCCGCACGCCGTACCAAATCGCGCGCTATGCGCCGCTTCGATACCGTTACCTCATTGCGGCGGTGCATAATGCTCCAAGCTGCTAACACAATGATTGCGGCTGTAGTGGTTTTGATACCACCACCCGTTGACGCAGGCGATGCGCCAATGAACATCAACACCATGGAGAGCAATTTGCTCCCACTGCTCATCCCTGCTTGGTCGATTGAATTGAAGCCGGCTGTGCGCGTCGTCACGGACTGGAACGCCCCTGCCATCACCTTTTCTTTGATGGGCATTCCGCCCATTGTGGCGGGGTTGCTCCATTCCATCAATGTAAAGGCCACTGCCCCAATAAACACCAGGCTCACCGTCATAACAACTACAATGCGCGTATGAAGCATCCACTTGCTCCAACGGCGATTTTTTACTACATCAAACAATGCTGCAAAACCAAATCCGCCCAGGATAATCAACGCCATGACCACTATGTTCACCGTCATATCCCCCGTCATGTTCGTCAGCGACTGGAAGCCGCCAAACGGGTCGAAGCCGGCATTGCAAAAAGCGGAAATCGCTATGAATACGCTGCGATATATCCCCATCCCAAACCCAAACATGGGGATAAACCGCGTCATTAAAATCAGGGCACCGGCGCCTTCAATAATAAACGTGATATACGCCACCCGAATCACCAGTTTTACCAAGCCCTGCAATGAGTCGGCGTTCAGCGATTCCTGTAGCACCATCCGCTCGCGCAACGTGATGCGTTTGCGCAACAGAATGAACACCATGCTGGCCGCCGTCATAAAGCCCAGGCCGCCAATTTGAATCAACGTGATGATAACCGTCTGCCCGAAAAGAGAAAAAGCCGTTCCCGTATCCAGGATAACCAATCCTGTCACGCAAACAGCTGATGTGGACGTAAAGAGCCCCTTAAAGAAACCGACACTTTCCCCTGTCGCCGAGGAAACCGGCAATGCCAGCAGAAACCCGCCCAGTAAAATCACCGCAAAAAAGCCCAAAGCCACTTTGCGGGCTGGGTGCATTTGCTTCCATCCAAATGTAAAATGATGCTGTTTCATTGTTCCCTTCCCTTGTGCATCCTTTACGCAAATAAAAAAGATTGTCGTGCACCCGTTGTTGACAAGCTATTCCAGATGCTACACGGACAGGTGGCTCCAGCTCGGTTTCCCCGCGGCACACGGCGGTCTCCGTATAATGCTGCTCCCGTCAAGGCCTGACATGGTTCACGGGTCACCGTTGCACAGGACCCAGCCTTCGACGCTCCTTATCCTTGCGCGTTTCTCAAATGGCAGGCCGCCAAAAGGAATCCAGCCCCGCTAAAGCGGATTTCGGGTTCAGGGCACCGCTAACTCCCCGCCTGGCACGACAAATTGAGTATCGCTTGGATACTTGCGTAGTATACCATTTCTAATCGATTTCGTCAATGTCTGAACCTGCCAAACGCCTCTGTGCCCATTGCGCATAGGTACAGGCCGGTTCCAGCCCGCTTTGTACGATTTCTTCCAACAGCTCCGCCTTTCCTTCACAACGGTGTGCACCAATGTACAACGCCGCCTGGCTCATCAGCCGTGTACGCGTTGCATAATTACTTCCCAACAGTATTTTTAACGGCTGGCGGGCGCCACGCACCAACGATGTTAGTTGAAGCAAAATCGCTTCGTCTGCTTCTGTTTTGCTCTTTTGGATAGGTTGATTGAGCGGACAGACCATCTGACAGCATTCGCATCCAAACAGCGTATCTATCTTTTCCCGCATCCATACCGGCATTGGTTTTTGATTCATTCCGTGCCGCAAGCACAGCGATGTATCCCGTGCCGCAAGCGCTCCCGTCGGGCATGCGCGTATGCATGCGCCGCAATGCAGGCATGCTTCCGCCGGCCTGCGCCTATCGGGCAGCAGATTGGTCAGCAATAATTCCAAATGCAAAAAACTGCCCAGGCGTGGGTGAATATACAAGCCGTTGTCGCCGTATCGCCCGCCGGTGCGCAACGCAGCAGCCATGGCGGGCAGTTTAGCCGTATGTAAAACAAGCAGCCCCGCTTGCCGCATGTATTCGGCCAATTGTTTAGCCGCTCGATAAGCCTTCTGACTTTCAATGTAATACCGCACATAACGCGGACCGTCATAGGTTTGTGCAGGCTGATACCCCCAAAATAGGAGTAAAATGCTCTGTGCCTGCGGCATGAGTGCACGCGGGTCCTCCGCAAGCGTTTTCGCCTCGCCCGTCTGTTCGGCCTGGGCTCGTAAACGCCATGTTTGAAAAGGCTGTACGTCAACAAAGGCACAGTCCGCAAATCCCAAAAACCGTGCCCATTCTGTCACCTGTTGCTTCATTCAAACGAAATTGGCTGATGCCAGCCATTTTCCGATGCAAATTCCTGCATGCTGCGCCGCGGCTGTGGTTGCCCATAGGAATTGGCTACCCCCAACGGGGAAAGCGCAACCACGCGGATGTGATATGGAATCTGCAACAGCTCCTTGACTGGCTGCTCCGAAAAAGCGCCAATCCAACACATGCCAAGGCCCTGTTCTGCAGCAGCCAGCATGGATTGTTGGAAAGCGATGCCCGCATCCACCAGATAATAGTCCTTGCCCTCCCGATGCCCGCTCTTTTCCGGGTCTGCGCACAGCACCAGAATATACGAAGCGGTCTGGAAAGCCGCACTGCAGGCGTTATTTTTGCATATCTCTCCCAGTTTTGCAATCAAGGCAGGGTCGGATACAACGATATAGGAAAACGACTGTCCATTTTTCCATGAAGGCGCCCATTGTCCCGCCTGCAAAACTTTCTCAAGCTGTTCCCTTGTCACACGCGCTCCTTTTTTATAATCGCGCACGCTACGCCGTGCGCGCATGATTGTGTCAAAATCCATTTTCATCCTTCCCTTTCTTTGGTCCCACAGGACCGGTGTGCTTTATTATACCATTCCCATGGATGCACAACAATGCCAACGGCCGGCCCGGCAATAGCCGTACGTGCCATATATTACTGTTTAATATAAAAATATTTATTTTTATCCCATCAGTTTTTCTGTTGTGTAGGGAACAGAAAACCTATGCTCAAGGTGCAGTTCTTTCCAACATGGCGGAACAGGATATAAACACTCTTTTTTCCTAACAGCAACCGATTTGATAAGTGGTTGTCGCTCCCCTTTCTATCTCCGGCGATTTTCAAAGGATAAAATCATGCAGGGGAGCGACAATTCCCGGTTTTGCGCACAAACGGCTACACGACATTTCTTTGCTCGAGGGCACGGCCTTACATATGTTTTTCACCGAAATACTATAAATTTGTATTGACGACAAACGGTATAAAAAAGAGGGTCCTCTTCAAGAACCCTCTTTTTTTCATAAGCGTTTATTTATCGATTTTTACTGTAACAGGCTGTTGATTGGGCGCAGTTATCGTGATGGACGTACCAACAGCCGTATCCGCCGGCACTTGGAATACGAGCACATGTTCAACGGATTTGCTCGACGCTTTTCCCTGCACCGCTACTGCCACGCAATTGTAATCAACACCATTGATATTGGCCACCGCAACACTGGAGCCATCCTCAGCCGAGAAATAACTTTTAAAGCGGGATTCGTCAAATTCACCATCAGCTTTCATCCGTACAACCAAAAGCGTTTCTCCTTCTTTGGCCTGCATGGTGTGATAAGGGTTCATCAAAAGCGTCTGAACGATGTGAAACTCACCCAAATCAGTATGGAAAGCTACTCCTTTGCTGCATCCGGTTAGAACCAGCATGGCAGAAAGCAAACACATTATAGTGAGAAGAAATTTCTTTTTCATGGCAAACCTCTTTCTACTTTGTAGGGACTATTATATCATATTGTGCGCATAGAGCAACGGGGAAAACGCAACCGATACAAAACCGTTACAAGCAAATACCTGTAAATCACAGCGGTAACGGTGCGGTATTGCATAGATTCATTCTCTTCGCCCTACACACCGCTCTTTTATCCCCCTATACGCTCCAATCCCAGCAGTCGCCTTTGTTGGCTGCACTCTATAAAACGGCACTGTAGCACCAGAAAAAATAAAAAAGAAGGCCACGCCTTCTTTTTTATTGTGCATTGCGCGCGGCAATCATGTCCTTGGTCTTCATCAGCCGCGTCAAATTGCCGCGTTCATTTTCCTCCAGCTTCATCGTAATCACACGAATGCTCTCTTCCATCTGCGGAATCAACACATATTCGAGCGCGTTGACGCGTCGGCGCGTTTTTTCAATCTCATCTGCCAGCATATTGCAGGCCTTCTCTGCCTCCGCCAGCTTTAGCAAATCCGGCAGCACGTCGGACAGCGTCGCAATCGCACCATCCAACTCTGCCGACGTAAATGCGAATCCGTACGGCGTCCCGCCTTCAGCCGTCCGAATGGACCGAACGGAAATGGCCGGCACGTCGACGCTCATAATATTCTTTTCGCCCAATTCCAGTTCCACCTGGCGGGCCGGTACCATCAGCGCCTGCGCCATGGCATCATCGCTCATCACAGCACGCGCCAGCATAAAGTCATATAGCGCTTGGGAAAGCTGCTTTTCCACCCGTTCACGCAACGCTTTGTTTTCCCGCGCCAAGATGACAAAGCGCCGTACCATTTCATCGCGTTTGTCCTTGAGCAATTTATGCCCGCGCACAGCCGTCGCACGCCGTTTTTTCAGGCGCGTCAACTCCATACGCGTCGGATTTACCCTTTGTGTGGCCATCCTCACTCACCCTTTTCACCGGCAAATCCCGGATAGTATTTATCCAGGTATTCCTGCCGGATACGCTTCAGCTCGCTCACCGGCAAAATGCTCAACAGCTGCCAGCCGAGGTCCAGCGTCTGTTCAATCGTCCGGTTTGTTTCAAAGCCCTGGGAAACATATTGTTCCTCAAATGCATTGGCGAATTTTGCATACAGCTTATCCATATCGGAAAGCGCTGCATCCCCCAGGATGACCGCCAGCTCATTGGCCTCCTTGCCGCGGGCATAGGCGGCGAACAGCTGGTTCATCGTATCCGCATGGTCCTCACGCGTTTTTCCCTTGCCGATACCCTTATCCTTCAAACGGGAAAGCGAAGGCAATACGTCAATCGGCGGCGTGATTCCCTTTCGATTCAATTCCCGGGACAAAATAATCTGTCCTTCGGTGATATACCCGGTCAAGTCCGGGATTGGATGCGTCTTGTCATCCTCCGGCATGGACAGAATGGGAATCTGCGTGATGCTGCCCTGGCTGCCGCGGATGCGCCCCGCACGCTCATACATGTTCGCCAAGTCCGTATACAGATAACCCGGATACCCCCGGCGGCCCGGCACCTCCTTGCGCGCCGCTGACACTTCGCGCAGCGCTTCGGCGTAGTTGGTCAAGTCCGTCATGATAACCAACACCTGCATCCCTAGGTCAAACGCCAGGTATTCTGCGGCCGTCAGCGCCATGCGCGGGGTGTTGATACGTTCAATCGCCGGGTCATTGGCCAGATTGACAAACAGAACCGTCCGGTCAATCGCGCCAGTGCGGTTAAAGTCTGAAATAAAGAAGTCCGCTTCTTCAAACGTAATGCCAATGGCGGCAAAAACCACCGCAAATTTGGAATCACTGTTCAGCACGCGCGCCTGGCGCGCAATCTGTGCGGCCAGTTCTGCATGCGGCATACCGGAACCGGAAAATACGGGGAGTTTCTGGCCGCGCACCAGCGTGTTCAGTCCATCGATGGCCGAAATACCCGTCTGAATAAATTCATTGGGATAATCGCGCGCCGCCGGGTTGATGGGCATGCCGCTGATGTTCATATATTTGTCGGCAATAATTTCCGGCCCGCCATCCTTCGGACGGCCAAAACCGTCGAATACACGACCCAGGATGTCCGGCGATACGCCCAGTTCCACGCTGTGTCCTAAAAACTTTGCCTTTGCATCGCTTATCTTCAGCCCCTGTGAACCTTCGAACAGCTGGACCAGCGCCCGGTCACCGTCGACCTCCAATACGCGGCCGTGCCGGATTTCACCGCTGCTCTGTTCAATTTCCACCAGTTCGTCGTATTTGACGCCCTCCACACCGGTTACCGTCATCAGCGGACCGACCACTTCGCGTATCGTTCTGTATTCCTTGCGCATCAGTCAAGTCCTCCTTCCAGTCCCAACGAGGCCATCTGTTCCGCCATGGTCTTGCGAATCCGTTCATAAGCCTGGGCAAATTCTTCTTCGGGGATATATTTGGCACGCCCAATTTCTTCCCGTACCGGCAACGCAATAATCTGTTCCACCGTCGCGCCGGCGTCAAGGGCCTTGGCTCCCAATTCGCCAAATTCAAGAATCAAATGCAACATACCGTTCTGTTTCTGCGGCGATGTATACGTATCCACTTCATGGAATGCGTTTTGATGCAGATAGTCCTCCCGAATCGAACGGGCGACTTCCATGGTCAGCCGGTCTTTGAAGCTCAGCGCATCCATCCCAACCAGCCGAACGATTTCCTCCAGTTCGCTCTCTTCCTGCAGCTTGCGCATCGCCGCATTTCGCTGTGCCATCCAGTCCGGTGCGATATGTCCGTCAAACCATTTGCTCAGCCGGGTCTGGTAAAGCGAATAACTCTGTAGCCAATCAATCGCTGGGAAATGGCGCTTGTATGCCAGCGAACTCGACAGCCCCCAGAACACCTTGACAATGCGCAGTGTCGCCTGCGAGACCGGTTCAGATGTATCGCCCCCCGGCGGGGAGACCGCACCAATGGCCGAAATAGCACCTTCGCGCTCCTCACTTGCCACGCATTTGACAATCCCCGCACGCTCATAGAATTCCGCTAACCGACTGGACAGATACGCCGGATATCCCTCTTCGCCCGGCATCTCTTCCAACCGGCCTGACATTTCGCGCAGTGCTTCGGCCCAGCGCGATGTCGAGTCCGCCATAATCGCCACTTTATATCCCATATCGCGGAAGTATTCCGCAATCGTAATTCCCGTATAGATAGAAGCTTCGCGCGCCGCCACCGGCATATCCGATGTGTTGGCAATCAACACCGTCCGTTTCATCAGCGGTTCGCCGCTGTGCGGGTCCTTCAGCTCCGGAAATTCCATCAACACGTCTGTCATCTCATTGCCGCGCTCTCCACAGCCAACATATACGATAATCTCTGCGTCTGCCCATTTGGCCAGCTGGTGCTGCACCACGGTCTTTCCGCTGCCGAATGGGCCCGGCACGGCCGCCACGCCGCCTTTTGCAATGGGAAAAAACGTATCAATTACGCGCTGGCCAGTCAACATTGGTTCATCCGGCGCGAGTTTGGTTCTATAGGGGCGCCCGATACGCACTGGCCAAGTCTGCATCATGGGAATGTCATGTTCCACACCATCTGCGGTGCGGATTTTAGCAATGATATCCGTCACCGTGGCCCGCCCGCTGAACAGCCAGGTTACTTCGCCTTCGATGCCATTGGGCACCATGATGCGGTGTTCCACAATGGCTGTCTCATCCACCTTGCCTAAGAAATCGCCCGCCTGCACATGCTGACCCAGCTTGGCAATTGGGTCAAACTGCCACAACTTTTCCCGGTTCAGCGACGGCACTTCCACACCACGCGCAATCCGGTCGCCGCTTTGCGCACGAATTGCGTCCAGCGGCCGCTGAATCCCATCAAAAATCGATTCAATCAACCCAGGACCCAGTTCCACCGACAGCGGATGATTGGTGCTTTCCACCGGTTCTCCCGGGCCGATGCCCGCCGTTTCCTCATATACCTGAATGGAGGCCTTGTCGCCGCGCAGTTCGATGATTTCGCCAATCAACCGTTTGTCGCTGATGCGCACCACATCGTACATTTTGCTCTCGGCCATACCGCTGGCTACAATCAATGGCCCCGAAACCTTGACTATCGTCCCTTGCATCAATTTCCACTCTCTTTCCCAAACAGGATGTCCGCCCCCAACGCCTTTTCCACGTTGCGCTTCAGCTGCTGTATACCCAGGCCCGTGCCGCCCTGATTGGACGGAATCGGAATAATCGCTGGGTATGGTTGTGTGGCGTATCGGTCCAACAGCGGCTGAATCTGCTCGGCAATCTGTTCTGTAATAAAGATAACCGCCGTGCCCGCCTTTGCCAGCCGAAACACCTCGTGTTCTGCTTTTTCCGCGTCGCTAACTGCGACCGCCTCAATTCCCAGCGCTGCGAATCCCAATACGCTGTCCGCATCGCCCACTGCTGCGATTTGATTAGGCATAGAGCTCACGCAACCTTTCCTGTGCCATCTCCACCGGCACATTGTTCATCTTCGCCACCATGATAACGCGAATCGCCTGCGCTTCACGCTCCTTGGCCACCAGATAGCCCACCAAAGGGGTAATGGAATCGCGCTCATAACGGCATGCCCGCAGCAATGCCGTGATAAAATCATCGGTCAACCGTTCCAATACGCCCAATGAACCCGTTTTAAAGAATGCCTCCACGCCCGTCTGAACCAATTCACGATAGGCTTGCATATGCAGCTGCTGAATCAGCGCGTCGTCTGTAGCATGCAGCGCGTCCAAATATACCTTGTGTTCCACCATACCACCCGGCACCAGCGCCTGCACAAGGGTTTCAGCCCCCTGTCCGTTTTTTCGGATGCGCAGCAACGTCGTCAGATTCAATAAGTCCGCCTGTGCCTGTATGCAGCGCACCACGGTTTGCTGCCGGCTCTTTTGCGCATAATCCGCCATGTCCGCATAACACGCCGCATCCAACGCAAATTCAAGGCTCTGCATCTGCGCCGTCCCACTTTCAATCTTCGCGTCCTCCGCGCGCATAGCTTTTTCCAAATGCAATGGCAACACTGAATAACGCTGCGACTGCAGCGCATCCAATAGCAGCTGCGCCGGTATCGTCCCACTGTCGCTCAATTCCGGTGTCCGCCCGAGCAGCTTGGCTTTACAAAATACTTTACAATTATGACAATCGCCCTTGAGCATGAAGGCTCCGGTTGCATAAGGGTTGGGCGTCACTTCCCGTACATACCCATATGCCTGCGCCAGTTCCGCTGCAATCATCTTTCGGTAATCGCTGCTCTCCTGTCCCAGGCCATAACCCATCTCCACAAGCGTCCGCAATACAGCCTGCGCATCCGGCGCGTCCAACAGCCGCCGCATCTGCTCCTGTGTCAATAGCTTTCCTTCCAACACCCGGGTCCTTGCAATCGCATAGGGGATACTTTTCTGCGGCATCCGTTACCCCTCCTGTGCGAAGAGCATATGATTGATTTCGCCTTCCGTCTTTTCCCGTACGGCACACAACAGCGCCTGGTGTGAACAGTCCACTTCCATCCCGCCGCTGCATACCACGCAGCCGCCCGCGATGTCCGTCCGTTCGTGCGCCAATGTCACCTCCGCACGGCGGCCGGCCCGCTGAAGCGCCTGGTTGAGCAAATTGACAAAATCCTGCCCCAACCGCTGTACATCTGCCTGGGCGGGCGCAATCTGTTCATCGCCCTTTTCAACCGCTGCCAAAACGGCTTTGATATACAGCGCACGATATTCTGCCTCCGGCAACTGTGCAAGCGCCGTGCGCGCCGCTTCAAATGCCTCGTCCAGCACCTGCCGTTTGGCGGCAAGCCGCTGTTTGCGCATCTCCAAATCCGCCACAGCCATGATGCGGTTCTGTCGTTCCCGGCACTCCGTCTGCCCTTGCGCGGCAATGGCCTGTGCATCCTGCTCCGCCTTGGCGCAGGCACGCTGTTTGGCTTGTGCAGCGGCTTGTTCCGCCTGCTGACGCAGTTCTGCTGCCTGCTCCTGTGCCTGCTGCAAAATGCGCTGCGTAATTTTTTCTGTGCCTGCCATTTGTTTCACACCTTTACTCACACTGCAATCCAAATCAATACACTGGCCAACAATGCCAACACTGCATACGTTTCCACCAGCGTTGCCATCGTTATCGCCTTACCGGATTCCTCCGGCCGCCGGCCAACCAGGCTGATGCCCGCCGCCGCAGTTTTGCCCTGTGCAATCGCAGAAAACAGTCCGGCAAAACCCATGATGGCGCCCGCCGCCAGCAATGCCAGGCCCTGCATCACGCTGGTTTCCACCAGCCCGCCCAGCGCGCCAATCTTGGTCAGAATCAAAAATCCAACCAGCAATCCATAGATGCCCTGCGTGCCCGGCAAAGCCTGCAAAACCAAGCAACGGCCAAACGCGTTCGGGTTTTCTGCACATACCCCTGCAGCCGCTTCGCCCGCAATTCCTACGCCTTTTGCCGAGCCAATACCGCCCAGTACAACCGCCAGCAATACGCCTGCAATCGCCAAAATGTGTCCCAGTGTCATGGTTGATTTCCTCCTATATGCCTCTTTTAAGCGGCTTGAATTTGAATATACTTGGTTTGATAGGCAAATGGGACAAATGCCTGCCCCCCGCCTTCAAAGAACTTGCCGTAAAATTCAATATACTGCAACCGGCATGCATGGACATAGGCACCCAGTGCATTGATGCCCAGGTTGAATACGTGCCCGACAACCAACACCAGCACGGCAATTACCATGCCAATCGGATTGCCCATCAGCATGCCTGCAATCGTGTTGAATACCATGCCGATAACGCCTGTGGTCAACCCCATGCCAAACAGCCTTGAATAAGACAAAATATCCGATAGATAGCTTGTCAGCCCATACAGCGAACTCAGGCCGCCCGTCACCTTGCCGAAAAAGCCTTTCTTGGCCCGGCCGCCTGTTAACAAAAGCCCAGCCAGACCAAACAAACAGATATACATGCCCACATTCCAGCCCAACAGCAGCATCGGAATCCCCCAGAGCGTGCACAAAATAAACAAGCTATCGCACACTGCATCCAACGGCCGGCGCGCTTTCCATTCCTGCCAAGCGTGAGCCAAAATACCCGCGGACAAATGCACCATCCCCAACGCCAGACAGAAACCGAGCATCATGATGGGTTCCTCCAGCGGTACAAACCAAATCGCGGGCAGCAGCTCCTCGCCAAACCAGCCACCGAATACCGCGCCCCAAATCAGCGTGCTGATGCCACCCATGGCAACCACCGCCGTAATCTGGCCCATCATCCCGCGTGGCTTTGCAATTTTCAGCAATAAGAGCGCACCGATGGTCAACAGGATGCCGTATCCAGCGTCTGAAACCATCATGCCGAAAAAGCAGAAGAAGAAGGGCGCCATAAGGGCCGTCGGGTCCATTTCCGTCGGCAATGGATGGGAATACATATCTGTAATCGCCTCAAACGGACGCAACCATTTGCCGTTGCGCACCGCAGTCGGCGGTATCTCCCCTTCGGGCGGGTCCTCTATCTCGATATACAGTTCCTCGCTCAGCCGGTTCAGTTCTTCGCGCAGCCGGTCGGCTTTGCGCGCGACCACCCAGCCTGTCAGCAAAAACGTCTTGCTCGTTTGCCCCGTCTGTTCAACCAGTGCTTCGCGCTGCTGGCGGATGCCGCACTGGTCATAAAGAATCTGCAGCTCTCCAATCGCATCCATCAATCCGGCCGCCTTCTGCTCCTGTTCCAGCCGCATTTGATGCAGCGTCTGCATGTGTTGCTGCAGCTTCTCAATTTCTTCGCGCGGCGTACCGGTGATGTTCAATGTTGTCTGCGCAAACCCTGCCAGGCGCATCGCACTCTGCAGCGCTTCCGCCTCCTCCTGGTGCGCGCAGACAAAAACCGGCCAGTTTTCGCCATCGCGCTGCAGAATGTTGACCACGCCGCCCAATTCCTCCACCGCTTGACAAAATGCCTGCGCCATGTTCTGTTGCACCGTTCCCAGCAACATGATGGCGTGTGCAGTCGGCGCGATATCCGCCACCCTAGCGTCCAGCGCCGTATATGGCTGCAACAGCGCAATCTGCGTTTGCATCTGGGTTTGCTGCGCACGGATTTTGGCCAGCTCCTCCTCAATGGCCAACGCTTGGTCAACCACCTGCCATGCATGTTCGGTCGGTGCGTTGCAAAGTTCCTCCTCAGTCATAGTTGGCATTGGCTCTAAAAAGCCCTTCTTCGTCTTGCCATAACCCGAGAGAAACTCCATCGCATCCTGCACACGGTTGAATGCTTCCTGCGCTTGTGTCAGCGCTGCACCGCCCTCCCCTTTTTGCAAATCCACATTCTGTTCAATCGCCTGAATATGCAGCATGGAAAGGTGTTGCAGTCCGCGCGAAATGCGGGGAAAATCATCGGTCAAACCCAGGATTTTCACCTTTTTCATGCGTTCAATGGCCATGCTTTTTATCCAATCCTTCCCAAAATCGTCTCCACGGCCTGCCCAATGCCGGCCCGGGCCTGCATCTGCTGACGCGCAATCTCCTCCGCCTGCTGCGCCATTTGCTTCTCGGCCTGTACCTGCGCCTGCTGTTCGGCCTGCGCCAGTGCCTGCCGAACGTCTTCGCGCGCCTGCGCGCGGATAACGTCCGCCGCTTTCTGCGCGTCTGCCTGCCCGGCGGTTTGAATGCTGCGCGCCTCTTTTTTCGCCTGCTCAACAATCTGCTCTGCCTGTTCTTCCGCCTGGCGAATCTGGTCAATCATTTCATTTATCAACAGGCAACCCTCCGTTCCAGCTTTTCAAGGTTTATCCGTTTCTTTATGGTCTCCATTGTATCCTGCCTCAAAAGCGCATACAATGGTCATTCCATGCCGTTTGTATAAAGAGGGACGGCAGGTTGCCGCCCATCCCTCGCTTCGTCATGATTATTATGGCTTATTTCGTCCCAAATAACCGGTCGCCGGCATCACCCAGCCCCGGCACAATGTACCCGTGGTCGTTCAGTCGTTCGTCAATATGCCCAATGAAAATATCTACATCCGGGTGTTCCTTTTGCACCACTGCAATTCCCTCCGGCGCGCCGATTAAGCACACCAGCTTGATATTCCGTCCACCGTGTTCCTTGACAAACGAAATCGCTGCGCTTGCACTGCCCCCCGTCGCCAACATGGGGTCAACAATGAACAGGTCGCGGTTTGGCAAGTCCGTCGGCAGTTTGCAGTAATATTCGACCGGTTTGAGCGTCTGCGGGTCGCGATATACGCCAATGTGCCCCACCCGTGCGGCGGGAATCAGTTTCAGCATCCCTTCCACCATGCCCAAGCCTGCGCGCAGCACCGGAATGATGCCGACTTTTTTGCCCGCAATCACCTTGGTCTTTGTTTTGCAAATCGGCGTTTCAACCTCTACCTCTTTGAGTGGTAAATCGCGCGTCACCTCATACCCCATCAGCATGGAAATTTCCTCTGCCAACTCACGAAATTCCTTCAAACTCGTGTTCTTATCCCGCAGGATGGAAATTTTGTGTTGAATCAACGGATGCGTCATTTCTACGACTTTTGACATGGATGTTTGCCCCCTTCACAATATTTGCCTTCAATCCCCATGATTTTCTCTACGCGCGCCGCATGACGGCCGCCCGCGTGCTCCGCGTCCAGATACGCGTCCACAATTTCCATTGCCAAGCTTGGCCCCAGCACGCGCGCCCCCAGGCACAGCACCTGTGCGTTATTGTGTTCGCGCGCCATGCGCGCTGAATACGGGTCGCTGCCCAGCGCTGCGCGGATGCCCGGCACCTTGTTTGCCGCAATGGACATGCCAATCCCCGTTCCGCAAATCAAAATCGCCCGGTCGGCTTGTCCCGTCCGGATTGCATCCGTCGCTTTTTCAGCAATATCCGGATAATCCACGCTTTGCGTGGAAAAACAGCCTACGTCCAGCACGTCCATGCCGCGCTGCGCCAGGTGTTGTAAAAGTTCCTGCTTGAGCGGAAAACCGCCATGGTCGCACCCTACTGCAACCCTCATGCCCTGTTCCTCCTCATCGATTGGGATTCCGCCGCGCGCCATCCCGCCATTTTTATTTATTATACCGTTCTCCTTCCCCAAAGCGCAAGGCGAAAACATCCCTTTTCCATCTCCATCCACAAGCGGCCGCATGTGCCGCCGTTCTATGTTCTTCCATCCGCACGCAAATATCTAACCGTCTACGCTCTTTGTTCTTCAACGGGGCTTTCAGCCCATTTATCGGCGTCTTTGCAGACATGTCCGAACTTCCCGTCTGGCAACCTTTTTGTTTGGCATATGCAGCATCTGCCATATTTATCACGGCATCCCCCGTATCAATGGCATCGGGACGCTGCGCAACAGCGCTGCGTCGTTTGAATGAACGCCCTAAACTTCAAATGTCTGCCGCCCGGTTTAAACGGTAAAAAAAACAGCGGCTTTTGTCCATCGTGCAAAATCCGCCGTCTCTCTTTTATATCTGTTGCGCTTCCGCTTTCTTTTCCTGTAAATATGCCTGTGCAATCGCATCAAACCCGTTGGCTTGCAGCACCTGCGGCACCAGTTGACGAATCACGCTGGAGGGCAGCGGGTCCTGCCGCATCGCTTGAACCCGATGGTCTATCGTCTCCACCAACATATGCAAATCACCCTCGCTCAACGGCATATGCAGTTCATCCGAAATATACGCCAAAATAATCCCTATCTTGGATGGGTCGTAGGGCTGCAGCCGTCCATCCCGTTTCTTTATCTGCATGGCACTGCCTCCTTTTGTTCTAGTATAACCGTTTGCGGCCTTGTACGATACAGGCAAATTCATTCTGCCGTATGGAAACCCGCTGCTCGAAGCGCACGATTCATGTAGGCCATTCCTCTTCCGCTTCGGGGGCGCCCCTCCAAAAGAATTCGCTCATATCCCCGCGCGTCCGCTTCACGCAGGGCGGTAAACAGGCCATGGTTCATATCGCCCTGCGCATCGCACACGATTTGCTGCCGCGCGCCGTAAGCCTCTGCATGCCGGCGGCTGGAAAGAATCACTGTCCGCAGGCCTGCCTGTTCCGCCTGGTCGTATAAATCACATATCGTGCGCACCATATGGGCGGATGCTTCTACCAACGTAGCTTGTCCATGCGGTGCGTAGTGCCGGTGAAGCATGCCGGGCGAAGCCGCCTTCCCCGCCACCGGCTCAAAAACCCCCTTGGCCACCTCACAGCCGCCGCACACCGCGGCAATCTGTTCTTGGATGATATCGCCCGGGCGCAAAATCACCGGCACAGCCGCCCGTACATCCACCACCGTCGATTCCACTCCCACTGTACAGGTTCCGCCATCGAGCACCAATGGAATTTTTCCACACATATCCTCCATCACATGTGCCGCCTGCACCGGGCTAGGCCGGCCGCTCGTGTTTGCGCTGGGCGCCGCCAAAGGGCCAGCCAGCCGAATCAACTCCAGCGCTACCGGGTGTGAGGGCATGCGAATTGCCACACTATCCAGTCCTGCCGTCACAATAGCCTGAATCGCATCCGCCGCCGGGACAATCAGGCTCAACGGCCCGGGCCAGAACGCCCGCGCCAGCTTGTCCGCCAAGCCTGTCCATTTTTTGGCCAATGCCGGCACCTGCTCCATATGGGCTACATGCACAATCAATGGGTTATCCGCCGGACGGTTTTTCGCCGCAAAAATGCGGGCCACCGCCGGCGCCTGTTCCGCACAGGCCCCCAATCCATAGACCGTCTCCGTCGGAAACGCGACCACCTCGCCCGCACGTAAGAGCGCGGCCGCCCGTTCCAGCGTCTGCCGGTTCGCCTGTAAACATTCCGTTTTCATTCGGAAAGCCCCCAAACCAATAGCGTTCCTATCAACATACCGATTGCTATCGCCGCCGCCGACATCTTCCAGGATTTGGCATGCAGCGCCTCCGGCACCAGTTCCCAAAAAGTGATAAACAGCATCGCGCCCCCCGCCAAAGAGATTGCGTATGCAATCCAAGCTGGTGACATCGCGCCCAGTAAATAGCCCAATACAGCGCCCAGGCCCGTCGGTAAACCGGCCATCACGCCCAATCCAATCACGTGTAGGCTACTTTTCCCCGCCAGCTTAAACGGTACTGCCAACGCCACCCCTTCCGGGATATCGTGCAGCGTAATCAGAATTGCCAGCCGGATGCCAAAATTGGAAAATGTATTCACTCCCTGCGCCAGGCCGGTGCCTACGGCCAGCCCTTCGGGAAAATTGTGCAGGCCAATGCCGGCCAACAGAAGAAAACCCGTCTGCAGCATGCTCGTCTTTTTTGCATCGCGCACCGGCACAATTTTCTTTTTCGGTCGTTTAATCCACGCATGCAGCGCGGCCATAATCAACATCCCGCTGGCTACCCCTGCCAGCATCGTCCAAAAGCCGCCCTTTTCAATTCCCTCTGGAATCATATCACAGCACACGATGCTCAGCATAATGCCGCCTGATAACCCCATCATCAGGCCCGGCAGCTGGTCGCCCGGCCGCTTGATTGGCGCCACCAACACGGCGCCCAGCATCGTCCCTACAATTCCAACCGCACAGCCCAGCAGTGTGGAAATCCACCAATTCATCCTTGACCAACCCCTTTGCGGATTGGTTCATTCTATGCCAAGGGAATGTGCGGGTATGAATGGATTACTGTGTACCTGCCAATAACTCCGTGCGTTCTTTGAGAATCAGCGCATCGATAATCTCATCGCAGTCCCCATCCATAAACGCTTCCAGTTTATAGACTGTCACATTGACGCGGTGGTCGGTCACGCGTCCCTGCGGAAAATTATAGGTACGGATACGCTCGCTTCTATCCCCGCTGCCCACCTGGCTTTTGCGCTGCTGGGACAGCGCCGCATTCTGTTCGGATTGCATTAAATCATACAGCCGGCTTTTCAGCACGCGCAGCGCCTTCTCCTTGTTTTTCAACTGTGATTTTTCATCCTGGCAAATGACGACCAGCCCTGTCGGCAAATGCGTAATCCGCACCGCACTGTCCGTGGTGTTCACGCTCTGCCCGCCATGGCCGCCGCTGCGATATACATCGACGCGCAAATCGTTCGGCCCAATCTCCACCTCAACGTCTTCCGCCTCCGGCATCACCGCCACCGTGGCGGCGCTGGTGTGAATCCGCCCGCCGGATTCCGTCTCCGGCACGCGCTGCACGCGGTGCACGCCGCTTTCATATTTAAGCCGTGAGTATGCGCCTTTGCCCGCTACAATGAACACCACTTCCTTCACTCCGCCCAGTTCGGTAAAGCTTTCGCTCATCGGTTCAATACGGAATCCATGCCTTTCGGCATAGCGGCTATACATACGGTATAAATCCATCCCAAACAGCGCCGCCTCTTCACCGCCGGTGCCCGCGCGGATTTCCATCACCACGTTGCGCTCATCGTTGGGGTCTTTGGGCAGCAACAGGATGCGGATTTCCTCTTCCATTTCTTCCCGCTTGGCCTGCAGCGTTTTGACTTCCTGTGCCGCCATATCACGCAGTTCGGCATCCGTCTCCTCTTCCAGCATCTGCCGGCAGTCCGCCAATTCATCCAGCACCCCTTGATACTCGATGTATTTGTGCGCCACCGGTTCTATCTGCGCATGTTCCTTGACCATTGCCCGCCAGGCCTGCATATCTTCCATTGCGCTGGGCTGGGCAATCGTGTCGCTCAGTTCATCATAGCGCGCCTTGATTTTCTTCAAGCGGTCAATCATCCGTCTCCCCCTCTGCTCTGCATCCAATAACCACTCGGTCACGATGCTCCATATCCTGTAAAACCTCTATTTGTTCCAGCCCGCAGGCCTGCATAAGTGCACATACGGCCCGCCCCTGCGCGTAGCCAATCTCCATCGCCAACCATCCACGCGGTTCCAGCAATCGCCTGCATACAGGAATCCACCGGCGGTAAAAATCCAGGCCCTCCGTTCCCCCGCAAAGCGCCAGGTGCGGTTCAAAATCCAACACCTGCGGCTCCAGATGCTGCATTTCCTGCGTCGTAATATAAGGCGGATTGCACATAATCAGGCCAAAGCGCTGGCCCTGTACCGGCGTGCATCCGTCTCCCTGCTTCCATATCACCTCCGCGTGCAGCCGTTGTCCATTCTGCCGCGCCACACGCAGTGCAGCCACACTGATATCCGTCGCCGTCATTCGTACGTCCGGCCGCGCATGCTTGACCGCAATCGCCAGACATCCGCTACCCGTACACAAATCCAATACGCACGCCTGTCGCGGCGCTTGTTCGACGGCCCATTGCGCCAATACTTCGCTGTCGCGGCGTGGAATCAGCACATCCGGCGTAACGATAAAGGAAAGGCCCATAAAATCCGCCCGTCGCAGGATGTATTGTACCGGTTCACCAGCAAGACACCGCCGCACCCAATCTGCCAGCCGTTCCGCCCTGCACGCGTCCATCCGCTCCTTGGTCGTCAATAGGCCGTGCATGTCCGTCTCATATAGTGCGCCAATAAGCAGTCGCGCCTTGCTCTGCGCCTGCTCGTCGCCTGCTTGCATCAATATCCCGCGTACCCGCTGCAGCGTTTGCAGCGGCGTCTGCCCGAGGTCAAACATCCTCACTCGCCACCCGATAAGCCGCAGCCGCCACCTCAATCATATCATCCGTAGGCACCTTCGTGCTCAACCGCTGCAGCAACAACCCCGGCGCACGCAGAATCCGTGCCCACCAGGATTCGCTTCGCGCCGCCAGTTTCAGCAATTCATAAGAAAGCCCAATCACAAGCGGCAACAGGACAATCCGCAATCCCAGGCGTAGCCACAGCGAACTGGTCCTGCCAAATAAGCTGAACACCACGATGCTGACCACCATCGCCAAAAACAGGAAACTCGTCCCGCAGCGCGGATGCACCACCGGGAACCGCTTGCTGTTTTCCGGCGTTGGCTCCACTTCATGTTCAATGCAATGCAGCACACGGTGCTCGGCGCCATGATACATAAAGACGCGCCGCAAATCCTTGGAAAGCGACATCGCCACCAGGTACAATGCAAAAATGACCAGCCGGAATATTCCCTCCCATACGCTCATCCACGTCGGGGATTTTGTCAGCAGCCCCGCCAAAAGCGTCGGCAGCAACATGAATAGGCCGACCGCAAGCACCACCGCAAGCAGGGCCGATACAACTCCCATCCAGCCGGCGGAGGTTTCTTCTTCGTCTTCTTCAGCCAACGCAATCTCCATCGAACGGTTCAGCATGCGGTAGCCCAGTGCCAGCTGCGTACACAAATTTACTACACCGCGCACCACGGGCCATTTGGCCCATCCATGCCGCTTGGCAAAAGAAGAGGTGGGCTGCTGGGTAATATCAATCGTGCCATCGGGCTTGCGGACTGCCATGCTGGCCTTTTCCGGCGCCACAATCATCACGCCTTCAAAAACAGCCTGTCCGCCCAGGTTCACCTGTTTCATCTCTTTTTCCTCATATACGAAAAACAGGCCGAAGAAAGGTCCGGCCTGTACGTTCGTTCCGTTTGGTTAGATACCGTAGCGCTTTTTGAAACGGTCTACGCGACCGCCCGTGTCGACCAGCTTCTGTTTGCCGGTATAAAACGGGTGGCACTTGGAGCAGATTTCAACCTTCAGTTCTTTTTTCACAGAACCCGTGGTGAATGTCTCTCCGCAAGCGCAGCGTACGGTGCATTCGCCATATTGCGGGTGAATATTCTCCTTCAATTGTTCCACCTTCTTCCTTATCAATAGCAACCGTTATTATAACAGTGCTTATTGGAAATTGCAAGCATCAATCTTCCAGTTTCGGCCTTTGTTGTTCCTCTTTTTGCTTTTTCAAGGCGTCCGTCTCTTTTTTAGTCTGTAAAAATACAATCATGCCGCCCAAAACGCCTGCCGCCAGCGATACAATCCCCAGCCATATGCCCGTCAGCTGCAGCGACGTGCCAATTGCGTATCCCATCAGTTCTGCCGAAATCCAGATGCACACAAACGCGCCAATATACCGACCGCTTTTGATGCCGGCGCCCTTGCACATCCGGTCCACCATCGTTGAAAGAACTGCAATCGCAATCAAATCTGCATATAACATATGCACAAACCCGCCTTTCTCAGGCGTATTCTATCATGTTCAGCCACGCTTGTCATCCGTACGCGGGAAGGAGAAGCCTTCCTTTTCCATCATCCGCAGATATGCCTGCATGTTCTGCACAAACGCGACGTTGTTCGGCGTGCGCCGCATGGTGCTCAGCAACGTCTCCATCACATCTGCCGGTGAAGTGTGCGCCATCACCTTGCGCAACCCCCAGACACACTGTATCTCCTTCTCATCCAACAACAAATCATCGCGCCGCGTGCCGCTTTTGTAAATATCTATCGCGGGAAAAATGCGTTTTTCGCTCATCTTCCGGTCCAGGTGCAATTCCATATTGCCCGTACCTTTGAACTCTTCAAAGATGATATCATCCATCCGCGAACCCGTATCCACCAGCGCCGTGGCGATAACCGTTAAGCTTCCGCCCTCTTCAATATTGCGCGCGCTGCCAAAAAAGCGTTTGGGTTTGTACAGGGCGCCAGGGTCCAGCCCACCGGAAAGCGACCGTCCCGTTGGTGAAATCGTCAAGTTGTAGGCCCGCGCCAACCGTGTGATGCTGTCCAATAAAATCACGACATCCTTGCCGTGCTCCACCATGCGCTGGGCCCGTTCCAGCACCATTTCCGCCACCCGCGTGTGGTGTTCGGGCTGTTCATCAAAGGTGGAATACACCACCTCCCCCTGAATGGAACGCTGCATATCCGTCATCTCTTCCGGCCGTTCATCAATCAGCAGCACAATCAGCTGTACCTCCGGATGGTTGGCGGAAATCGCGTTGGCAATCTTTTTCAGCAACACCGTTTTGCCGGATTTGGGCGGGGCGACAATCATTCCACGCTGCCCTTTGCCAATCGGCGCAATCAGGTCAATCAGCCGCAGGGAAAGCTCGCTCGGCGTACCCGGTGTTTCCAATGTCAGCCGTTCATTGGGATAAATCGGCGTCAGTTCGTCAAATGGGGTGCGCAGGGCTGCCTGATGCGGGTCCATATCGTTGATTGAATCAATATACAACAACGCCAGCCGCCTGTCCTCGTCGCTGTTGGGCCTTGTCTTCCCACGGATGCAGTCGCCTGTGCGCAGGTTGAACCGGCGAATTTGTGCGTTGGATACATAGATATCCCGCTGCCCCGGAATCTGCGAATTGCGTAAAAATCCATATCCGTCCGGCAGCACTTCCAATGTGCCTTCACACACCCCGCACTCTCCGCTCTGCAACAACTCCGCCACCGCTTCCTTCGGCGCATTGGAAGACGGTTCCGCCTGTCCGCGCCCCCGGTTCCAGGGACGTGACCATTTTGGTACATGGTCATTATGCTCTTCCACAGACAGCTGTGGTACATCCGCTGGGCTGGCCGTTGTGTTTTCTGCCGGATTTTCTTTCGCCTGTTCCTCCTGTTGGGGCACCTCATCCGGCACGGTTTCGGCTGCCGCTTTGCGGGGCCGTCCCCTCTTTTTGGCCGGAGCGGGCGCCGCTTCCGTCTCCGGTTCAGCCGTCTGTTCTTCTCCCACCGGAACCGGCAGGCTGTCCGCTTCCTTTTTCTTGGCAGGACGTCCGCGCTTGGCCGGCGTTTTCGCTTCAGCATCGGTTTGTTTGGGCGGCCGCCCGCGGCGCTTTTTCTCCACCACCGGTTCCGCTTCCTCCGGCACGCTGTCCACGGGGTGCGGGTGCGCTAAAATCGCATCCACCAATTCCGCCTTGCGTAAATCCGCCCAGTCTGGAATCTCTAAATACGCCGCAATGTTGCGCAGCTCCAAAAGGCCTTTTTTCATATAGGTCTGTCGGTCCATGAAATGACTCCTCTCAATATGCAAACACACAAAACAAAGGGACACTGCGAAAATCGCAGGTCTTTTCCAAAAAACGCAGATAACAATATATATGTGGGAATAAATCGAGTATACGCGAGCCCATCGCCCGCGTCAACCTCTGTTTGCGCAAATTCCCCAATCTTTGACGAAAAAAGGCGTGTTCTCTTCCATTTTTTCATAAAAAGGGCGCCGTGCGATACACGGCGCCCTTTTTCACTCCCTATGCCCTGTTCTTTTTATTCACAGGTCAAGGATAAATTATCCGGTTGAATATGAATCCAGGTATTGCCCGGTTGCAACGGAATCTCATTTCCATTGGCATCTTTGAATACCGTGGGCTCCGTCGCGCTCTTTTTGCTCCACGTGCCTACCGTCTTTTTCCCGTTGCTAATCACCGTCGCCTCTCCGCTGCCTATCACATCTGCCAACTGGCCACCCGGGTAATTCGTATATTTTACCTTTTGCACGATGATGTTTTTCACCGTCACCGCTTTATTGGTCAACGCATCCTTATGCTCCTTGCCCCCCTGGCTGCGGGTATACAGGCCCGTGGCCGCATCATATGTGTACGTTACATCAAACCCGTTGGCGGCAAACTCAATCGTCACCTGGGTCGCATCGCCATCCGTGGGCACGTAGGCCGGGTCAAACGGGAAGCTGCGTACCGTCGGTGTATAATCGTATTTTTCCAACGCCGCCTTGGTGTCCAGCATCGCATTATGCGGTTTTTTACGCTCGCTCACCCGATAAATCCGCTTACTGTCATACAGCCCGTCGACGCGCACCTTGATTGGGTTTTTCTCCAGATATTTGTATATATCCAGCACGTCACCGTTATGCGGTCCTCCGACATGCGAGACCACTGCGTCGTACTCCTGGGCAACCTGCGCATAATACTGCCGCAGGCTGCGCACCGGCCCAATCTGTTCGGGTATTTCGCTGTTCAACACAATCATCAAGCGCGTCATTCCGCCCTCAACCTGCATTTCATATACGATATCGGCCGCCTGAATCCCTTCCTGTGGGCGCGCTTGCTCCGCGTTATCAATCGTCGAAATGATGGGTTTATATTCGTGCACCTCCGTTGACCCGTTCAGCGGGTCGCGCGCCACATCGCCCTGGGCCGGCGACGGGCTGACCGACGCTTGTGGTTCCTGTTTATCGCCGCCGCAGCCAATTGCCACCATACCAACCACCAACAGGGCAAGCATGCATGCCATTCGCTTTTTCATCGTTGTACCTCCTGACTCCTTATTCATAAGAGCGGATAAAATCCGCTCCGATGACCTGCATGATTATAGCACATCTGCCCAAGGCTGGTAAATCGCTCGCTAAATTGGTATACTAAAACGCAAACAAAGTGTTGTTTCGATTTTCCTTTCGTCACAAGGGGGGTGAACGCGTGCCAATTGCATATGTTCTGGCCGGCGGGACCGGCACGCGTATGGGTTCTTCTCCCACGCCCAAGCAGTTCCTTTCCCTCGATGGCCAGCCGTTGCTGCTGCATTCCCTGCGCGCCTTTGCCCGGTGCCCTTCCATCGATGCCATCGGCCTTGTCATAGCCGACGCATGGCAGGATGCGGCCCGGCAGTGGATTGCCCAGGCCCACATTCCAAAAGTGCGGTTTTGGGCAAAGCCCGGTGCAACGCGGGCGGATTCCGCTTTTGCCGCGCTCTGCTCACTGCGGGACGTCTGTGCACCGGACGACCTCGTTCTTTTGCATGACGCAGCCCGGCCGCTGGTTTCACAGCGCATCATTGAAACCAATATCACGCTGGGGCGCCAATACGGTGCGGTCAATACCGTCATCGCTGCACAGGATACCATCTTACACAGTCCAGATGGGCGCTTCATGCACCATACGCCGGACCGGCAAACCCTTTTTCAGATGCAGACGCCGCAGACCTTTCGTTTTGCATGGATTTGGCAGGCGCACCAGGCACGCCTGGACGGACGCATCTCACAGCCCATCACCGATGATTGCACGCTCGTACATGCCATGGGCCATCCTGTTGCGCTGTGTCCCGGGGAAAAGCGCAATATCAAAGTCACCACGCCAGAGGACCTGCTTTTTGCTCAGGCGCTCCTGCACAGCGAGGGTTGACTTCGCACTGCATTCGTAAGAATCACGATATAAAAAAACATGCACACCGCTTGGAAAGGAAGTGGACGCTATGCCACTTACTATTGGACAATTCAACGACGGTTATCTGCCCGTGACCGACGGGGTCGTTACCGTCGCGCGTAATTATACGTATTGGCTCAATCAGAAGTATGCCAAATGTATGCTCTTTGCACCTACCAAGACCGACCAGTCTTTTCATGAAGCGTTTGACGTGGTGGGCTATCGCTCCTTTGCCCTGCCCAAGCGGCCGCCCTATCGGGTCGGCGTGCCCAAGATAGACCGGGGCTACCGCCGCACGGTCAATAACATCCCCTTTGACCTTGTCCATACCCACTCGCCCTTTTCTTCCGGCAGTGAGGCGTTGCGCATCGCACGCAAGCGAAATATTCCCATCGTAGCCACTTTTCATTCCAAGTTCTACGATGATTTTTTCGAATATACCAAAAGCAAAACGCTTGCCAAAACCGGCGTGGATATCGTGATTCATTTCTTTAACAAAGTGAATAGCGTCTGGACGGTCAGCGATTCAACCGTGGAAACGCTTCGCTCTTATGGATATAAGGGCGAAATCACCGTGGTACCCAACGGCACGGATTTCCACATGCCCGCTGACCCCCAGGCAGCTCGTCAGCAAGCCAACACTTTCGCCGGCGTCACGGACGAACAACCCCTTTTTATGTTCGTCGGCCAGCATATCTGGCAAAAGAACATTCGTCTTATCGCTCAGGCGGCACAGAAACTTCATCAGCACCACCCGGGGTTTCGCCTTCTGATGGTCGGTGATGGAATTGCCCGGCATGAACTGCAGGCTTGGACTGAGGAACAAGGCTTGCATGACGTCATCCAGTTTGCCGGCGTCGTGCAAGACCGTGAACTGTTGAGCGCTCTGTATCTGCGCGCCAATGCCTTCGTCTTCCCCTCCGTGTATGATAACGCGCCCTGCGTGGTCAAGGAGGCCAGCGCCATGGGCTGTCCCACCATCACTGTGCGCGGCTGCAATGCAGCCCAGGGGATGGTGGATGGTGAAAACGGCCTTTTATGCGAAAACAATCTGGATAGTCTATGCGCGCAGATGCAGGCGGTGCTGGAGGACCCGCTGCGGGCAGCGGCCATCGGCCGGCGGGCTCAGCAGACGCTCGCGCCAAGCTGGGAATCCATCGTAGACCGGGTTTATACTGAATATGTCAAACTGCTCTATGCTTATACGCCCGACCGGGCGCGGGAACTTCATCTGTAGCCGTATGAAACAAAAAAAGAGATGCTTGAAGCATCTCTTTTTTTGTTTTACTTACATACTTTCATCGGGTCTTTGGCTGTTCCTTTGACCAGGTATGCAAAATGCAGATGGGCTGGGTCATCCTGTACATTGGCCGCACTTTTGCCAACTTTGCCAATCACATCGCCCTGTTGCACGGTTTGTCCCTTCTTTATGTTCTCGGGAGCCTGCAAATTCCCATAGACGGTTTGAATGCCGCCGTCATGTTCCAACACGACTGTGTAGCCTGTCTCCGCATCGTTGCCAACGCTTTTCACCGTTCCATCCAGCGCCGCCTTCACTTCGGTTCCCTCCGCAGCCTGGATATCGGTTGCCTTGTGCACCATCCACTGGTTCAGCGTGGGAAAAAACACGGGGTCCTTGGCAGAAAAACCGCGGAGTACTTCGCCCTGTACCGGCAGAATGGCCGTCTGCTTTGCCGCCGGCGTGGCCGTTGCTGCGGGCGTAGGGCTGGGCGTCGCCGTCGGCGCCGGCGTGGCGGTTACCGCCGGCGTGGGGCTGGCCGCCTGCTGCAGGCGCTTAATCTCTTCATCCAGCGTAGGAACCTGCGGGTTCGCCGCGGCCTGTCCCTGTGGAGACGGCGAGGGCACCTGCGCTACATCATTGCTTTGTCCCATGGTGAAATACGCTGTGACGCCAATGACAGCCAGGCACACGAATAGCACGAGATATACGCCTTGTCGATTGATAAATTCTGCTACACCACCGCGGCCCACGCTGGGTTTACGCGTGCGGCGCGGAAAATTTCGGTTGTCCATACATCAAACACCTCCTTGCGCCTATTGTTGCCGCGCAAGGAGGGATTCATACTCGTTAGGGAGAAGGAATTTGTATAGCCGCGATTTCCACACCTGTGTAGTAATGCAGCAAAATGTCCCGATAACCGCTTCCGTCCTTGGCCATAGCGTCTGCCCCTACTTGGCTCATGCCGACGCCGTGTCCATATCCACGGGTAGTAATTGCAATTGTTTGATTCTGCGCCTCGATGGTAAAATTTGTAGAATCGAGTCCAAAAGCGGAGCGAACCTGTTTGCCGGTAAACGTTTGCCCGCCCAGTTCGATGGTATCAACCCGTCCGGAATCAAAGCGTTTTGCCTTTCCGATGCTTTTGCCGATGTTTCGGTTCCATTTCACTTTTGGATTGATTTTTTCCAATTTCTCCTTAAAAACTTGGATGGAAAACGTCATCGTCCGTTCAAACCGCGGCGCGCCTTCCTCTCCTTCACTCTCCACACCGCGCAAATAAGGCAGTGCGTTGGCGTATACATTTTCCACATCTTCCGTTCGTCCACCGGAAGTAGAATGGAACAACGCGTCAATGGGTTTGCCATCATAATAAATGACCTGCCCCGCCGTTTCGTTGACAGCCTTTATCAATTTGGCTTCATTGGTTTCAAAATGGCCGCCCCATTTTTCCTTGCGCGCCTGCTGGTCGCAATACGCCTGGCAGTGACTGCTGTCCGTACAGATATCCGTATCCTTGCGGTCACAGCCACCGCCAATCATTTTAGCATAGGCATACGTACGCGCGGCCACCGCCTGCGCCTTAAGCGCTTCGAGCTCGTACGAAGCGGGCATCTCACCAGCCAGCACACCCAGCACGTAGGTTTCCAGCGGCAGGGTTTCCACTGTATCCGCGCGGTGATTATACACACGAATCGTCACATTGCTCGCCACAGGGGGCAGCGTATCGTCTTCCTTAGGCAGGCGAAAATACGCAAACAAGCCCATCAGCAACACACAACCGCCCAGCATCCATGCCAAACGACGGGCATCCCACAGCCATGGCATCCGTGTTTTTCGCCCAGCGCCGAGCCGCATGCCAAGCGAGCGGCGCATCGGGCGGGCCGGCCGTATGCGCATCGCCATACGCCGACGTTTTTTTTGCATGAAGCATCACCTGCCCCATGTATATGCATCCTTCTGTAAAAGGATGTTTGGGCCCGTCCCCCGCCGAAGGGCTTATTGCGTTGTTTATCTCATTCTCATTTTTTAAGATTATTGTTCCGCAAAATATTTTTTAATAATCGTCCTGTCGGTGTATACCAAAAAACCGGTGAAACTCACCGGTCTTTTGGTTCAAAACAGTAGTGCGTGCATCCGCTTTTGCTTCGAACTGATTCAATCCGTATCGAAAAGCACTCCTGCAGCGCGCCGCTCCGTATCATCTCTTCCGGCGGTGCAAACTGCACCAGCCGTCCCTGTTCCAAAAGCAACATACGTTGGCTGACAGCCAGCGCCTGCTGTAAATCGTGCAGCACCATGACAATAGTCTTCCCCTTTTTATGCAAGCGGTCAATCAATGCAAGCAGTTCAAATTGTGTTGCAATGTCCAAATAGGTCGTCGGTTCATCCAGAAAAAGAACGGGCGCATCCTGGGCAATGGTCATTGCCAGATACGCTTTCTGCCGCTCTCCGCCGGATAGTTCCTGCAGCAGCCTATGCCGGTATGCCTGCGCACCGGTGCAACAGAGCGCATACTCAATCTTTTGTTCATCCTCTTCCGTTAATCTGCGTGATAAACCCAGATAGGGAAATCGGCCATGGCTGACAAGACCCTCCACACTGATGGATGGTACATCACGGCTTTGCGGTAAAACCGAGACGGTGCGCGCCAGCTCTTTACGGCCGTAATCAACCAGGGGTTTCCCTTGCAGGCGAATATCTCCCTGCAAAGGCGGCAACAGCCGGGCCATCGAACGCAGCAGGGTGGACTTGCCGCTTCCATTGCGCCCCACAATCGTCACCCATTCGCCCGGCTCAATCGTAAAGGAAAGCTGCTTTAACACCGTGCGGTCTGCATAGCCGGCGCACAGCTGGCAAACTTCAATCATGCGCACGCCCCCTTCTATACCGAAAAAGTAACCAGAGGAAAAATGGGCCACCAATCAACGACATCAGAATACCCACCGGTATTTCATACGGAATAAATAAAACGCGGCTAAGCAAATCGCACAGCAGTACAAACAGCGCACCCACACCCATGGACGCCGGCAATAGGATGCGGTGGTCCTCGCCCCAAATCTGTCGGCAGATATGCGGTACAATCAACCCTACAAAACCCAGCAGTCCAGCAAAACTAACCGCGCTGCCGGCCAATACCGCCGCCGTTGTCAAAAGCAAAAACCGTATCCGGCGCACGTGCAACCCCAAACTGGCCGCCGTCTGTTCCCCCAGCATCAGTACGTTCATATCTGCTCCGCAGCAAAGTGCAGCTATCAACCCCAATCCAATATACCAGACAGCCGGTTGCAACATGGAAAAGGAGAGCCCGGAAAATCCGCCGATGCGGAAACTTTGATACTGCAAAAGCACATCTGCATCCAGCGTAGTAATGGTATCGATGCCCGCACCCAGAATCCCACTGATTGCAATGCCGGCGAGCACCAGCGTTAAACGGGAAGCGCCGGTTCGCTGTGCAATTCCATAAATCAGCAAGCAGGTAAACAACGCGCCGATAAACGCAAGCGTTGGTACAGCTGCCTGCACGCCAGGAAAGCATAAAATCCCCAACAGGGCGAAAAAGCCTGCGCCTGCGTTTACGCCAATAACGTTGGGCCCCGCCAGCGGATTGTGCAACACGGCCTGAATCAGCGTGCCGCTAGCCGCAAGTGCAGCGCCAGCCAGCACCGCCCCTAACAGCCGCGGCAGACGAATATACATCAGCACCCGATACGCCACGCTCTGCGTATCACCCTGTAAAAGCGCATGCAGGCTTTGGCCGATGGACACGCCCGAAGCGCCCACGCATACGCTCACTATCCCTACAGCCGCTAGCGCCACTGGCACAGCAAAGAGCCATCCGCGGTTGCGGACGGCTGTCGTTTTTCTCGAAGGATGTTTATGGATAGAGGATATCGGCCAGATACGCATAACTTTCTCCCCAGCGGTTATTGGGTTTATAGTGGAATAAATCTTTTGGCAGAACTACATAACGACCTTCTTTGACCGCCGTTAGCCCCTGCCATGCGGGCTGCGTCTGCATATTGGCCTCCAGCGCGTCCAATGCCTTCTGTTCATCCCCCATGGTTGTGACAAAGATAAAATCCGGGTCCTCTGCGACAATGGCTTCCAGGCTCAATTCTTCCAAAAGCGACGGCACCCGGTCGGCGATGTTATCACACCCCAGGTCTTTGAGGATAACACCTGCTAAATTATCATCCGTTTTAGCTTTTACGCCCGATGAGTACGCACGTAACAACAATACTGTGGGCGCCGGTTTTCCCTGTACCGATGCCACCACCTGCTCAATCTGCTGCTCTACCTCCGCTCCATATTGCTGATAGCAATCTGCCCGGCCGGTCATCGAACAGAACAGCTGTAGCATGGATAAGTATTCTTCCAGTGAATCCTCTCGGAAATAGGCATGGGCAATTCCCGCCTGTGTAAGCGGTGCGTCCAATTTTGCCTGCGCTTCAATATCCGCGCTGAGGATGACAAAGTCCGGTTCCAGGGCAAACACAGCCTCCAAGTTGGGTTGTTTGACCGTGCCAATATTTTGCACGCCCTCGCCCAAATCCAGCTTCCTTTCCTCAATCGCATCCGAAGTTGTTCCAACCAGCGTCCCGCCTGCCAACATCCATGTCTGCGCAAATGAGCCATACAGCGATACAACACGGTCATGCGAGGCTACCGTTACCGCATTGCCATTGGCGTCGGTAAAGGAAACGCCCTCCGCTTGCGGCTTCTCCAGCTGCGCGCTACAGCCTGCCAATAATAGCAGACAGGCCAAACATCCGCCCATCCACCGTCTCTTTTTCTGCATTTTTACCCCCGTTGTAAAATCGGTGCTGCCAAGATTTCTTCTTTTCTTTTCATAAGGTCATCCGCAAACAGCGCGGCTTCCAGCTTGTCCACACCTACGCGGTCAATCGCCGCACCCAGACGTTCCTTCTGATACGCATTCTCCTTGAACCACAACATGGTCTTTTCCAGCAGCGGAAAAATCTCCTCCCGTGTCACCAGGCGGGATAGCGCCGTCCCCATACGCGTCTTTTTGCCCCATGTCCCTCCGACAAAAATCCGATACAGCGCATCGCCCTGGCTGCTGTAAGCGCCAAACGGGCACGTCCGCGTACAAACGCCGCAGGTCGTGCATAACTTTTCATCGCGCACGGGCGCGCCGTCAACCACCTGCACGGCCTTCATCGGGCATCGCTCCGCTACCAAACATCGTTTGCAATGCCGGCATTTTGCCATATCCACCATCAGATGGCTGTGTCCTTCAATCCCAAAGTCATTCAAACTTGGCTTCAAGCAGCTATTCGGACATCCCCCAACCGCAATCTTGAATTTATGTGGCAGCCGCACCTCGCTCCATCCCATAAAGTACCGGTCGTGGATTTCCTTAGCCAACGCCTGCGTATCAAAATTCCCGTAGACGCATGTGGTCCCCTTGCAAGCTACGACCGGACGCACTTTTGCGCCCGTTCCTCCCGTTATCATCCCTTCCTGCGCAACGTGCGCCTGCACAGCCGGGATATCATCGAAATGAATGCCGGGCATCTCCACCGTCAATCGCGTGGTGAAGGTCACCGTCCCATTTCCATATTTTTCTGCACATTCCGCTAAATTTTTCAGTTGGGCTGCCGTCAGTACGCCATTTTCCGTAATCGCGCGGCCGGAAAAGCATTCCGTTCCACGATTGTGTAAAAAACCTTTTGCTTTGACTTCTGCAATCTGTGCGGCCGTTGGCTTTGCCATAGAATTTCCTCCCCTTTTTGCCTAGTTGTATCTCCTTACACCCATTTTATTGTAATGGCTTGTCCCCCCTCTGACAAGCGGGTATAGCCAGCCGTTTCACCTTTCTCTTCCGCTTCGCCCGGCAGGGATTAACCAGACCATGCCCGGGCAAATATCCGGCAGGTATACAGCCTGATTCCATCGTAATAACGTGTAGACAGTCAGCCGGCAACGCAGGGAAAACGCCAGCAAACTCTCTCCTTTGTTCATCTGTACCCACATCCCCCTGGGGCATCCATAAGGCATCCGCATATCTGGTCCACCTCCCCTTCATCCTATGCACAGCAGGCAGCGGCAATCCCTGGTTGACAAATAAAATGTCCCCGCCTTACAATGAGCAATGTGTAACAAGTGGGATGCAGAAGTGTTCTGCATCATGTGTCTCCGTAGCTCAGTCGGATAGAGCGTTCGCCTCCTAAGCGAAAGGCCGCGCGTTCGAATCGCGCCGGGGACGCCAGCCGCGAGCCTCGGCACGCAATTCGCGTGCGGGGCTCTATTTTTTATCTATGGCTTTGTGCTCGCTTTTATAACGGTATCTCTTTTTGTAGCGCAAACCCACAGGACTGAACCTGGATGTAAATCGCGTTCCAAGCTCAGTTTTTTATTTTGCCTGTTCACGCATGTTTTTGGTCGAATGTCTCTTTGTAATGTAAGCCCACGTCAATAGAGGCCAAAATTTGGAACTCAAAAATCAGATGAGTCCAATTTGACCTCTTTTTTATGGATAAATCCCCATTTAAGCTGTTTTTCAAAGTTTTCTCCGGCGTTTGCGTGCATTGGATAGCCTGTCTGTCTTCTTTTATCTTCTATCCAAAAATGAACATACATAAAAAGGAAGGGAAATTCCCTTCCTTTTTATAGGACGTTATAGGCGTTGAATCTGCGAAAGCAGAAAGAGAAAGTCTTCGCGCGCAATGGCGCCTGAAACAGCGATTCGTAATGTACAAGGTAATGAAACATCGCTGATAAAAGCGATTGCACCGTCTGCATCCTGATAACACTGTGCCTGTGTCCCGCATAGCTCTGCTGTAAAAAACGTCCCGTCCGTTTTGTCCTGAATCTGGGCAGAAGCATCCATCTGATTGTGGTCCTCTGTCAGTCGCACGTGAAAATCCCTGTACTGATAGACGCGCGTGATAACTCCATCCAGCGTCTTTTCACTCAGACATGTAAGGGGCGCCTCTTGCTGGAATCCATAATGGGGGTGAATCTGTTCCGTCGGTTTTTGTGTAGAAACGGGCTGAAACAGAAGCTGCGTGGCGTAACTGCCCAAAGGCGTACAGACCATGGCCAGCACAAGCCCCAGCGTGCATATCGCTGCCACCACCGGCCGTCTCCGCACGCGCCGGGACGTTTGCGTTTGCGGTGCCTGTGTCAAACATGCCTTCATCTTTTCATCGGAAATTGAAACGTGTAAAAACCCTCGTTGTGTTTCCATTTTTTTCGGTTTTCTGTACGGATTTTTTTCCAGGTATTCAATGTTCATTTCCTCCTTTGAGCCGCTTTTTCAATTCCTGCGTCAGCCGATAGATGTGTTTGTATGTAGCCACTTGCGTCTTATTGACCATCGTGCTCAATTCCCGAATGGGAATGCCCATAAAGAAATACAGATAGTATGCGGACGCCCATGGTTCATCCAAACTGAGAATAAAATCGGTGACGACGGCAGTCATCAAAACGTCATCGGAGAAATCCCGTACATAACAACCAGTCATCTGCGTAAGTGTGGTTAACTTATTCGGATTGGCTTCATAATACGGCAACTTATTTAGTTCTGTGTAATAATCCGCTACTACGCGGCGTGCGATGCGCATCAACCAGGCGGTGAAACGCTCGGGGTTGCGCAACTTGTCAAACGATTTACCCGCTCTGCATGCAACGGTTTGCAGCAAATCGTCCGCATCGGTACGTTGGCGGGCACAAACAAGTAAGTATTGATACAGATTTTGTTTGTGGGCCAGCCATAGGTCTTCAAATGTTTTCATTTTATCTCTCCTTTTTTGTCCGGTTTTGGTATTTTGGCCGGACTTATTAATTGATCGGTCATCACGGATAACCCAATCAAAGGAGAAAGAAATGAAAAGACAGTTAATTGGCGCCCTGTGTGCCGCGCTTGTGCTGCTGGGGTGCGTCCCAGCATATGCCGCGCCTGCCAGCGCTGTTCCGAGCACGGAACACATAGTCACGCAAGACGTACAGCCCCGCGCTGCTGTGCAAGTCGCATGCAGCCTGACCAAATACGACAGCAAGCAGATGAAACTCTACGCTTCTGCCGTTGCCAACAACGATTCTACCAATGCCCGTATTTATGCGGTTTTGGAACGGTATAACGGTGTGAGTTGGGTAGGTGTGAACACCTTCGAACAAAGTGGAAAAGGTGAAGTCTATCTGCAAAAATACGTATCGCCCACCAAAGGATATCGCTATCGGGCACGCGTATTATTCTTCACCGATGCAGGAGATTACACCCTGTATTCATCCGAAGTACGGTGGTGACTTCCTGACGGTCCCGCGTGATGACCGACCCTTCTTCAACGCCGTACCTGCAGACGCTTTTCCATGGCGACAATGGTTTCAATCTGCTCCTCGTCCACGCAGTACATATACATCAGGTATTGATTCGGCCTGTTCTGCCGGTCAAAAAGCAGGCAGCGCGCCACTCGCAACGCATACCGGTAAGCCGCGCAGACATTGCTGTAAGTTGTCCCCTTTATCTGCGCAATTTCAGCAAAGGTATGATTCTCCCGGTGCCGCAGCACCAGCGCCGCGTATCCGAGCGGCGTCAGCCGGTTTCGTACGCCAGGGTGTAACAATGGCCGTACGCCGTTGATATACCAATACACGCTGCCCAGGAACTTCATCGGATGGATATTCAGCGAATAATCCGTCCCGATAATCGTATAGAGAAGCGTTCCGTTTTGGGCGTGACCCAGCGCGGTCTTGATGACCGTTTGAATGCACGACGCGTCCACCTGATAAAACTGCGCAACCCGTTCGAATATCCCTCCTTTCTCCAGGAGCGCTACATCCTGCAACGACAAATCTATCGCTTTTGCCAAATAATCATGGCCTTTGAACGCGGCCGAAATGCGCAGGTCAAACAACAACTTTTCCCCATATGTAGCGGGCTGATAATTCGTGCCGATTTCAAATCCTCCTCCTTTCGTTTCTGGTTTCCTTATCCTAAAAATAAAGAAACGCGCGTAAAAATTGCCGGATATTCCCGAAAAAATTAGGCGATAAAACCATAATAATGACAGCAATTCAAAAAAACAAGCGAAATACATGATTTTATAGAATCCGCGGCGCTTGGTGTTGAATCTAATTCTCTATAATGAAATTAAGAAAGGAAAGGAGGCATCATTTTGCAAGAGAAGAAAAACCGTCCTTCAGAAAAGCAAAAAAGTGAAGCGCTGGAAGAATTGCTTGATTTAATTTGTGGGCGTCTGCAGGCGTATAGTGGAAAAACAAATTACAGCGATAGCCGAATCAGCCTGGAAATGGGCAAGGATGCCTCCTATCTCAGTAAGCTGTATGCTAAATTATTCGTTCCCTCTCTGCAGGGATTGTGCGACATCTGCGATTACTTTGGCGTGTCGGTGGTAGAATTTTTGCATCCTGCTGGACAGATAGAGCAAGCCATGCATTCCGTCCTACAGGAAACAGAAATTCTGTTGCTCCTGCAGCTGATACAGGATTGTCCGCAGGCAGTGTCACAAAATCTGAGGAGCCTGCTGATTTTATACGAACAAAAAAACCATCGCATCCTATAACCCTCAAACAAAAAACGGCTGTAGCAGAAAAAGCGCGGCCGTTTCTTATTTGTGCATGCCGTCATGTTCCCCAATTGCGGGGGTGTGCAGCATTACTTCCGCTGTTTGCATGCATGTTTTTTATTGCGCCTTCAGTGGTATAATCTTATAAGCTTTGTCTATAACGCATGGAAAAGGCTTTGCTCTTTCTATGAGGCCCGCCTTTACCGCCATGACGGACATGCAAGAGATTGTACAAGGAGGCATCATGGGACAGGTTCCGGTTTTTACCATTGACCATTTGATTTATAAACGGATTCTGGATATCCCCCATCTGACCATCACCCACCCAGTTACCTGTATCGTGGGCGCCTCAGGCAGCGGTAAGACAACGCTTTTACGACACCTGAACCGTTTGTATGTGCCGGATAGCGGGACGATTGATTATCAAGGTGTTTCGTTGGACGATATTGACCCCATTGTGCTGCGCCGCCAGGTAGTCATGCTGGGACAGACTCCTGTAATCTATAGCGGCACAATCGAAGAGAATCTACAAATTGGCCTGCGTTTTGCACAAAAGCCGCCTGCTACCCGAGATACACTGGCCTACATGCTCGAACAGGTGGGGCTCGCGCAGCCATTGCAGGCGTATTGCGACACCCTTTCCGGCGGGGAGCGTCAACGGCTGTGCCTGGCTCGCGTCTTACTGATGGATGCCCAAACCTATTTGCTGGACGAGCCCTCTGCCGCACTCGACCCGCAGACAGAACAATTCATCATCCAAAGCCTGGAACATTTTGTGCAAAGCCGCGGCAAACACCTGATTATGGTCACGCATTCCCAACAGATAGCGGCGCGGTATGCGGATGCGTGTATCCGCATTGAAAAGGGGCGGATAGGAGGGGCTGCACATGCATAACGCCGTGATGGATTTACCCGTGCTAAACCTAGCCATTGCCTATATATTTGTACTGGTGCTGCTGGTTATTTTCAAACGGCGCGGCATCCGCCGGGAACGGCAGATACTCATTGCCACCACGCGCATGACCGTTCAGCTGACCCTGATGGGGTATGTGCTGATGTTTGTGTTTGAAAACCCAAGCTGGTGGCTGACGTTGCTCATGCTGGCCGTCATGCTGTTCTTTGCCATCTACAACGCATACAAACGCGTCAAAACGGCCATGCCGCCTGCACTTATCCGGTTGATGGCCCTATCCATGATGGCCGGCTATGCGGTCGCAGCCGCTGTTTTCATTTTAATTGTACTGCGGATTCAGCCATGGTTCGACCCACAGTACTGTATCCCTATCTCCGGTATGATTATCGGCAACTCCATGACCGGTATCGCATTGGGAGCCGACAAGCTGTGCAGTGAAATGCGAAGCAAGCGCGCCATGATTGAAAATTCATTGATGCTGGGCGCTACGCCGGCGATGGCCGCGCATGAAGTGGTCAACGATGCGTTTGACAGCGCCATCCTGCCCACGATGAACAACATGCTTACCATGGGCATCGTTTCCTTGCCCGGTATGATGACTGGCCAAATTTTGTCCGGTACGTTTCCCCTCACTGCAATTAAATACCAAATCGGTATCATGCTGGCCATTCTGGGCTGTACGGCGCTGACGGTCGTGCTGTTTGTCACACTCGGATACAAAACATTTTTTACCAGGCATGCGGCTTTGGCTGATGAAATACATCGTGATGAAGCCAAGAGCTCAAAATAAAAAGCATGGGCATGCCCATGCTTTTTATTTCCCCTGTAAAGGAAGCATATCGTCCTTTTGGACGCGTACATATACCGACTGGCCCAAGCCCCATCGCTCGCGGTATCCCAATGGGCAAATGGCCTGAAGCGGCACGCCCGAGGCGGTCAGCTGCACCGATATGACGCATTGGCTGCGTTCCTCCTGTATCGACACCACGCTTGCAGGCCAGGCATCCGGTTGCGCTGCGCTTAGCAGGTGTACGTTTTCCCCAAAGATGCCCACATGCGACGTCTGTACCGGCAAACTTATCCCCCAGTGTGTCCTTCCATTGCACACCGGCGAAAGGTTTCGGCAGGATAGAAGCCGGGCGGTTTCCACCCGTTTGGGGCGACGAAACAACGTGCGCGTCGGCCCCTGCTCAATGACATGGCCCTGTTCAATGACCAACACCGTTGAACAGATGCGATATAATTCTTCCATGTTGTGCGAAACGTACAACACCGTTCCCTTATACGCCTGTAGCGCGTGCAGCAATGCCGGTTCAATCTGTTCACGCAGATGCATATCCAGAGCCGAAAACGGCTCATCGAGCATCATCAGTTGCGGCTCACTCGCCATCATGCGCGCCAAGGCTACCCTTTGCTGCTGCCCGCCGGAGAGCTGCGAAGGCCTGCGCTGACGCAACGGTTCCAGTTGCAACAAAGACAGATAGCGCATTAAAATATCTTCCCGGCGTTCTCTTTCCCGGATGCCGCTGGCAATATTCTGTTCCACCGTCATATGCGGAAACAACGCGTAGTTTTGAAACATCAGTCCCACACGCCGTTCACGTGCCGGCAGGTTGATATTTTGCCCGGCGTCAAACAATACACGGTCGTTCAGCACAACACGACCTGCATCCGGCGTAACCGCCCCCGCCAGGCAACGCAGCGTCATGCTTTTTCCGCTGCCGGAAGCGCCCAAAATACCCATGATACCGGGTCCAGCCTGAAGCCGAATATCCAGCGCAAAGGAACCCAGGTTTTTCTGTATGTCCACATAAACGCTCATGAAAGTCCCTTTCCGCGGGTACGGGCTGCACGCGCCTGGTAATACTGCATAACCGCCAACGCCAAACAGGACACCGCTGTGATAATAGCCACCCAGATGCCCGCAGTCCGCATGTTTCCTGCGGCGGTCGCAAAATAAATGGCCATGGGAATGGTCTGCGTCTGGCCGGGGATGTTGCCGGCAATCATCATCGTTGCGCCAAATTCACCCAACGCCCGTGCAAACGCCAGCACCAGCCCGGCCGCGATGCCCGGCCATGCCTGCGGCAGCATGATGCGTATGAAAATCCGCCATTCATTCATGCCCAGTGTGCGCGCTGCCCAGACCATATCCATATCCACCTGTTCCAGCGCGCCCTTGGCCGCCCGATACATCAGCGGAAATGCAACAACGACTGCGGCAATCACCGTTGCCGGCCAGGTAAAAATCAGCGAAACGTCCCACTGCATCAAAACCTGTCCCAACGGGCTGTTTTTCCCAATGGCAATCAGTAAAAAATAGCCCAGCACTGTCGGTGGCAGCACAAGCGGGAGGGTAAACAGCACGTCCGTCAACCATTTGACCCAGCCTTTTGCGTATAAACATGCACGCGCACAGCAAAGACCGAGCACAAAAACAATGACCCCTGCGCACACCGACGTACGCAGGGAAATCCATAACGGAGAGACATCAAAAGCCATACGAACCTCTTATTGCACAGGCGTAAAGCCGTATTGAATAAATATCTGCCTTGCCTGTTCGCTCTTTAAAAAGGTCAGAAAATCCTGGGCGGCCTCATTTTTGGCTCCTTCTACCGTCAACCCGATGGGATAGATGACCTGTGTATGAGAGCCACTAGGCGCCTGGCAGCAAATCTGCACGTTATCACTGATTTTGGCATCGGTTTCATATACGATACCCGCATCCGCATTGCCCGTTTCAACCGCCGAAAGCACCGCCCGCACATCCGACATCGACACAAGTTTTTCCGTGAGTGCGTCCTGCAAATCCAGGTTTTTAAAAATCTCTTCCGTATACTGGCCTACCGGCACGCTGGCCGGGTCACCTGCGGCGATTTTGCGAATCGAATTCCCTTTTAATGCCTGGAAATCCGCCAATGCCTGCCCGCCTTCTTTCGGCGTAATCAGTACAACCTTGTTTTCCAGCATATCGGAAACGGTATCGTCCGCCATCAACTGCTTGTCCTGCAGGGCCGTCATCTGTTTTTTTCCTGCGGAAAAGAACAGATCTGCCGGTGCTCCCTGCTCAATCTGCTGCTGCAGCGCGCCGGAGGACCCGTAGTTGCAGGTGATGGTAACACCCTGATGTTCGGTTTCATACATTTGTTTGAGCTCGTTCATACAGTCCGTCAAACTCGCTGCCGCGGAAACATGGATTTCCACAGGTTCAGCGGATTGACCACCGCCGCAGCCCACCAGGCACAACGCCACGCCAAGCGCCAATACTCCACTCATCCACTTTTTCATTCTTCTTCCCCTCCTGTGATTGCATGTACGTTTGCCGGCCCAAAATACTGTGGAAACAACGCATCCGCCGCTTCGTATACAGCCTGCTTAAACGCGATATACTGCTGCAAAAACGCTTTGCCCGCCGGCGTCAGCGATGAATGTCCGCCACCGATGCCGCCTGTGTGCCGCTGTACAGCAGATACGCCCATTTCCTGTTCAAACTGGCGAATCATCCGCAGTGCTTTGCTGTAAGACATCTCCATACCGGCCGCCGCTCTTTGGATGGACCCGGTCTGTTCAATGCGGGTAAAAAGTTCTTCCACACCCGGTCCAAAAAAGAAATCGGAGCGATACAGCCGTAGCCGCATCGTGAACTGCAAGCTGGGTTCGTTCATGCAAACATTCCTTTCCATGCGTTCTATTTTTAAAAATAGAACGCTACTACCAGTATATGGATTTGGATGAAATTTGCAAGGGGTGCTTCCTGATTCGCCTATACAAGCCTATACAAAAAAGCGCCGGCTGTTCGCCGGCGCTTATCTTCACTCTTCAAGAAAGATGCACAAACGCCTCCTGCTGCGGTTCGACCTGCCCAATGATGCATGCACAGGGAATGGTGTCCGCCAGCTGGCGGCACAGCGCATCCGCTTGCTTTTCTGCAACAGCTATCAACAACCCACCGGATGTCTGGGGGTCGTATAGGATATCCTGCAAGGCTGCATCCACACCTGGCGCTGCGTGCACCCCCGGCTCGGCAAACATGCGGTTGCGGTACATGCCTTCGGGCAACAGGCCCATCTCTGCCCAGGTGCGTACGCCTGGCAGCACCGGCACAGCATCCGCCTGAACCGCCAGCGTCACTTTCGCACCCTGTGCCATTTCATACGCATGTCCTAACAGACCAAATCCCGTCACATCCGTACAAGCGTGCACCTCATACTGCACCATAATATCCCGCGCTTGCTTATTGAGCGTGCACATCTGCACAACCGCCCGCTGATACAGCTCGGGTTCAACCAGCTCCCCTTTGGCGGCGGTAGTCAAAATGCCAATCCCCAACGGCTTTGTCAGAATCAGGCAGTCGCCCGGCTTGGCTTTGGAATTAAGCAGCACAGCCTCCGGGTGAGCAAACCCAGTGACCGATAAACCATATTTGGGTTCCTCTCCCATGATAGAATGGCCGCCCGTAATCAGCGCGCCCGCTTCATAAACCTTTTCATAACCACCCTGCAACAGCGCTTGCACATCCATGTCCGTCATCTTTGTGGACGTACAGAGAATGTTCATGGCCAGCTTTGGTTCGGCACCCATGGCAAAGATGTCACTGAGCGCATTGGCCGCTGCAATTTGCCCAAACGTATACGGGTCATCCACAATCGGCGGGAAGAAATCCAGCGTTTGAATGACACAACAGTCATCGGTCAATTGATAAACCGAACAATCGTCGCTGGTATCAAATCCGACCAGCAGGCGTTCATCATGATGCACGGGCAAGCTTTTGAGCATCTTACTCAACGTGCCCGCCCCCACTTTGGCACCACAACCCGCACAATGTGCCAGTTTGGTCAGTTGAATCCGGTCGGCCATGTCTGTATTCCTCCTTTGCTTTATGCCAAGCATAGAAAACAGCTTGCGTTCTGTCAAGCAGCGTCCCATTAATCGTATGTAAAAAGAGGCTTACGCATGAAATGGTGGCTTATACGGTCTTTGGCCGCATCTGTACAACACCGGCACGCAACAATAATTTGTTGGGAATTTACGCACATTCTTCTATTTGGCGCATGCAGCGGCCCTTGCTCGCGCGTACACTCTGCATGCCCGCACGGCTTTGTTTTCGATGAAACAAACACCCGGTTCCCACCGGGTGTTTGTGCTATTTCCATATGGTTTTTTCTCAATAAGCACTTTTGATAACGCGTACGCGTATCATGCCTTCAATCGCACTGATGGCTTCCACCGTCTGTTCAGACACGGGTTGGTCGACATCAATCATCGTATATGCTACCGCCCCGCGCGAGCGGTTGTTCATATGCGCGATGTTGACATTTTCCTTGGCCAATACGCTGGTAATCTGGCTGACCATGTTCGGCATGTTCTTGTGAATCATGGTCAGGCGGCCACCCTCATACGGCGGCAGCTGGCAAGCCGGCAGATTGACCGAATTGCGGATATTGCCCGTCTGCAGGTAATCATACAGTTGAGCGGCAGCCATCTCTGCACAATTTTCCTCGCTTTCCGGCGAAGAGGCACCCAGATGCGGTACGCAGATGGTATTGGGATAATTGATGATGGTATCGTTGGGAAAATCCGTGATGTACTTGCGTACCGTCCCTTTTTCCAACGCCACCTTCAAGGCCTGCTCATCCACCAAACCGCCACGCGCGAAGTTGAGCAAAATAGCCCCCTTCTGCATTTTGTTGAAAATCTCTTCATCAATCATGTTGCGCGTTTTGTCCATCAGCGGAATATGAATGGTGATGATATCGCAATCCGCCACCAGGGCCTCTAACGTTGCCGCGCGTTGAATGTTGCGGTGCAGCGTCCAAGCCGCTTCCACCGTCAGGAACGGGTCGTATCCTATCACTTCCATCCCCAGCGCATATGCATCGTTGGCCACCATGGCACCGATAGCGCCCAGGCCGATGACACCCAGTTTTTTGTTTTTGATTTCCGGACCGACAAACTGTTTTTTACCGGCTTCCACCGCTTTTTCGACGCCCTCCGTCCCCTTGAGGCTCTGCGTCCATTGCACGCCTTCAAAGACGTTGCGGCCCGCCATGATGGCCGAAGCGAGCACCAATTCCTTAACGGCGTTCGCATTGGCGCCCGGGGTGTTGAATACGCAAATCCCCGCTTCGGTGCAGCGGTCAATCGGGATGTTGTTATACCCAACGCCGGCACGGGCAATTCCCAGCAAAGAGGGATTGAACTGCATCTCCTTGCAGTCTGCGCTGCGGACAATAATGCCCTGCGGGTCGTCTACGTCCTTGCCGACTTCATATCGGTCCGCCGGAAAGGCGCTGTAAATGATTGACGAAATATTATTCAGTAACGCAATTCGTTTTTTCATCGTTTTCTCCTCATCCATCCTTTAACGGTGGCTCTGCGCAAACTCACGCATAAAATCCACCAGCGTCTGTACGCCTTCCACCGGCATGGCATTGTAAATCGAGGCGCGCATGCCACCGACGCTGCGGTGGCCTTTCAAGTTGACCAGGCCCCGTGCTTCCGCCTGTTCTAAAAACGGCTTGTTGAGCGCTTCATCCGGCAACACAAACGGTACATTCATGATGGAACGGTGCGCTTTGTTGGTCACTGTACCTTTATAAAACCCGCTCTGGTCAATATAGTCATACAACAGCGCCGCCTTTTTCTTATTGGTTTCCCACATGGCCTCTACGCCGCCGTTATCCAGCATCCACTTGAAGACCAGGCCCGCCATATAAATGGCAAAGGTAGGCGGGGTATTGAACATGGACCCGTTATCCGCATGCGTCTGATAATCCAGCATGGTGGGCGTATTGGCCGGGCAGTGTCCAATTAAATCCTCACGTACAATAACAATCGTCAGTCCCGCAGGCCCGACGTTTTTCTGCGCTCCGAAATAAAGCAGGCCAAAATCATTGATGTCATACGGCCGGGAAAGGATATTGCTCGAAGCGTCCGCTACCAGCGGCACGCCCGCAGGCGGTTTGGGCAGTTCCGGATAACAGGTGCCGTAAATCGTGTTGTTGGTCACGATGTACAGGTAATCCGCGTCCGGGTTCATCTTGGCCGCGTCAATCTGCGGCAATTCACTGAAGTTTTGCTCTTCACTGGAAGCAACGATGTTCACTTCACCGACCTTTTTTGCTTCCTTGATTGCCTTTTTGCTCCACGAGCCCGTATTGATATAATCCGCATGGCCCTTTTGCATCAGGTTAAGCGGAATCATGGAAAACTGAAGCGAAGCGCCGCCCTGCAAAAACAGAACCTTATAATTGTCCGGAATGTGCATCAAGGTGCGCAGATTGGCTTCCGCTTCGTCAAAAATCTTGGTAAACATCGAAGATCGGTGGGACATTTCCATGACGCTCATACCATCGTCACCGTGGCAGAGGAGTTCTTGTGCCGCTTGCTGCAAGACCGGTTCCGGCATTACCGCAGGGCCAGCTGAAAAGTTGTAGACCCTTTTCTTCATTTGGCTTTCTCCTTTCACGGGCGGCTTTGACCCACACCGTAAGAAAATAATGGCCCGCAATGGGCTAAATTTTATATTAGGTTTTATTATATCAGTGCTATAATAAGAAAACAATCATTTCCAATTTAATTTGTACGATTTGTAGGGATTTTCTTTTCCTTTTGTCCGTTTTCTGCGGACCAATCGACGCAAAGGAGGTTTGGTTCCGTGTTCGATCTCTTCTCCGCAGCGGCAGCCCAACGGGCTCCGCTGGCCGACCGCATGCGTCCGCGTACGCTGGATGAATTCATCGGTCAACAGCACATCGTAGGCCCCGGCAAACTGCTGCGCCGCGCCATTGAGACCGATTCGCTGACCAGCAGCATCTTCTTTGGGCCGCCCGGGTGCGGCAAGACGACGTTGGCATCCATCATCGCCAACGCCACGCAAAGCCATTTTGTGAAAATCAACGCTGTTTCCACCGGCGTTAAGGAGATGCGCAGCATCATCGAACAGGCGCAGAGCGATTTAAAACTGTACGGCAAATCCACCTACGTTTTACTGGATGAATGTCACCGGTGGACGCGCGCACAGAGCGACACCATCCTGCCGGCGTTGGAAAGTGGGACGATTCGCTTCATTGGCTCAACGACGGAGAACCCCATGATTGCTATGACCGCCGCCATCGTCAGCCGCTGCCGCGTTTTTCAGTTCTATCCCTTGCGGGCTGCGGACGTCATCACCGCCATCGACCGTGCCCTTACCGACCCACGCGGCTATGGAGACCGCACAATCATACTGGACCCCGGCGTGCGGGAACACTGGGCCAACGTTGCAAACGGCGATGCGCGCACCGCGCTCAACGCGCTGGAACTGGCCGTGGGCAGTACGCCGCCGGAGGCGGACGGCAGCGTGCACATCACCATGGAAGTGGCACAGGAAAGCATCCAGAAACGGATGATGAACATCGATGACGAACATTTTTACAATATGCTCAGCGCGTTCTGCAAATCCCTGCGCGGCAGCGATGCCGATGCGGCGCTGGCGTGGTTTGCACGCATGATTTATGCCGGGGTTGACCCGCGCGTCATTGCGCGGCGTGTCATCGCCCACGCCAGCGAAGATGTGGGCTTGGCCAACCCGCAGGCCATGGTGCAGGCGGTCGCCGCCGCGCAGGCGCTGGAATTTATCGGCATGCCAGAGGCCAAACTATCCCTCGCGCAAGCGATTATCTACGTATGCCAAAGCCCGAAAAGCAACAGTGTGGTGATGGCAATTGACAGCGCAATGGCCGACGTGGGCGATTATGCCGAAGAACCCGTGCCTATCCATTTGCGTGATACGCATTACAGCGGCGCCGAACAACTGGGGCATGGCGTTGGATACAAGTATCCTCATGATTTTCCGGGGCATTATATTGAACAGGAGTATGCGCCGCCATCGGTCAAAGGGCATGTGTATTATCAGCCCAGCGATATGGGGCAGGAAAAAAATATCCGCGAAACGATGATACGGCGCGGACAATGGAAGAAAGGAACCGAATCATGATTGACAAGCAAGCGATTCAGGCCGCTCTTGCGGCCGGTATTGCCAACGGGGCGGATTTTGCCGAGGTCTTTTTTGAAGATACGCGGCGCACGACCGTTGGGTACAAGGATGGAAAGGTCGAAACGGCGCTTTCCGGCTGTGATTATGGAGCGGGCGTACGTGTACTGAGCGGCACCAACTGTGCATACGCCTACACGTGCGACGTTTCTGAAGCGGCGCTTAAACAGGCGGCCCTGGCTGCCGCGCAGACCTTACAGGCTGCAAAAGGCGAGATGTGCAAAGACTTTGTTCTGCGCCCCGCACGGCCGTTGCAACCCGCCGCCATCCACCCCCAGGATGTTAGCATGGCACAACGTGCTCAGGTGGCCAAGCGCGCCTATGAGGCCGCGCGAGCGTTTTCACCGGAGATTGTGCAGGCGATGAGCACGGTGATGGACGTGCACCAGCATGTTGTCATCGCCAATTCTACCGGCGTATGGGTAGAGGACGAACGTTCCCGCGCGCGGCTGGCCATCCAGGCCGTCGCTGCACAGGGGGCCGAAATGCAGACTGGCTTTGAAGGCCCGGGCGCCGGCGCCGGCTTTGAATTCTTCGACACGCTGGATATTGAAGGCACGGCACGCACAGCGGCTGAAACAGCCGTGACCATGCTGCATGCGCCGTTTTGTCCGGCCGGACGCGTACCGGTTGTGATTGACGGCGGATTCGGCGGCGTGATTTTCCACGAAGCATGCGGTCATTCGCTGGAGGCAACAGCTGTCGCGCGCGGCAACAGCGAATTTGCTGGCAAGATGGGCCAGCAGATTGCCAATAAAAAAGTGACGGCCATCGACGACGGAACGATGCAGGGCGAATGGGGCAGCATCGGTTATGATGATGAAGGCAATCCCAGCCAATGCAACGTACTGATTCGCGATGGCATTTTAACCGGCTATATGATTGATATTCTGGGCGGCCGCCGCATGAACATGGCGCCTACCGGCAGCGGGCGGCGGCAGAATTATCGCTTTGCGCCGACCTCCCGCATGACCAATACCTTTATCGCCGACGGGACGGATGAAAACGTGCTCGGGGAAGTCCCTAACGGCTTGTACGCCAAGCGGATGGGCGGCGGCAGTGTCAATCCGTTGACGGGCGAATTTAACTTCGCCGTCACAGAAGGATACTGGATTCAAAATGGACAGATTGACCGCCCGGTTCGCGGCGCAACGCTGATTGGCAAAGGCAGCGAAGTGCTCATGCGTATCGACGGCGTGGAAAAAGGCGTCTCGTTGGGCCAGGGCATGTGCGGTTCGGTTTCGGGCAGCGTACCAACCAACGTCGGCCAGCCGCGCATTCGCGTCAGCGAAATGATTGTCGGCGGAAGGGAGGACTGAAATCATGCAGAAAATTTGTCAGCAACTCGTTGAAAGCGCGATGGCCTTGGGTGCAGACGCCGCAGACGCCATCTGTATGGAAACGACCAGTATCGGCGCCAATGTATACGATGGGGAAGTGGAATCCTTTACCCATAGCCTGATGCGCGGTGCAGGCGTGCGCGTTATCAAGGACCAGCGCGTGGGCTATGCCTATACGGAAAATCCAGAGGAAATTGCCTCCACCGCCCAGGCAGCCCTGCAAAGCGCCGCCATCACGGACGCTGACCCGGCCGCATGCATCTTTGAAGGCCCGGGCATAGAATCCACCGCCCTACCTGTACAGGAAATGGATGAAGCGGCGGTGGTACAAGCGGCGCTGCAGCTGTTCGCAGCGTTGAAGGCGCGCGGCGCGGTCAATACGCAGGGCTGTGAGGCGGAAACCGAACAATCTCGCATCTGGTTCGCCAACAGTGCCGGTGTATGCGGCAGTTATGGGCAGAACGCGTCCGCGCTTGTTGCGCAGCCCGTGGCCAAAAAAGGCGACTGGACGGACAGCAACTGGGCATTTGATGTCGCGGAAACCATGGATGCTCTGGATATCGAGAGCACTGCACAGCGTGCGATGGACCGTACCATGGCCTATTACGGCGCCACCTCAATTCCCTCCGGTAAAATGCCGGTGGTGCTGGCCGGCGAAGCCATGGCGGATTTATTGCAGGCTTTTGTACCGGTTTTCTCTGCCGACCAGGCGCAAAAGGGGCTTTCCTTCCTCAAAGGCAAAGAAGGACAAGTCATTGCCAAACCCGATATCACGCTCTGGGATGACCCACAGCATCCGACGCTTCCCTTTGCCACGCCTTTTGACGGCGAAGGCATGCCTACGCATAAAAAAGCCGTGATTGACCACGGTACGCTCACCACGCTGCTGCACAGCGCGACCACAGCCAAGCGTGCCGGGGTGGCACCGACGGGCAATGCACGGCGCGGATACAGCTCATCCGTGGTCATCGGCCCATACTATTTCTATATCGAACCCGGCCACGACGACGCGCAAGTCCTGTACGAAAAGGCGCAGAACGGCGTGTTTATCAAGGAAGTCAGCGGGCTGCATGCCGGAGTCAACGCTGTGTCGGGCGATTTTTCGTTGCTGAGCAAAGGGCAGCGCATCGTGGACGGCCAGCTGGGCGCGCCGGTTGAACAGATTGTGCTCAGCGGCAATTTTTATGCCCTGCTCCAATCCGTCGAGGGCATCGGGAACGATTTGTACATGGGCATACCAAGCGGCATGTGCTTTGGCAGTCCATCGCTGCTGGTCAGTGGTTTGAGCATCGCCGGACAGTGACCCCACGCAGGGCTTTACAAAAGTAAATCCGGCCTTTATAATGGATGGACAAACCAGCGATGAGGACGCGCCCTGCGGCGCATCTCCGGCAAGCGAACGCGGAAACGGTGGAAGCCGCGCCACGGAAAACCGCAGCGGACATCACCTCGGAGGGTTCGGCTGAAGCAAGTAGGCCGAAACGTTTTCCTTGCGTTAAAAGGATAAAAGAGTGGACGAAGCCCTGTTGCTGGGCGGCGTCAATTCGGGTGGTACCGCGGAAGCAAAGCCTTTCCGTCCCGTTTGGGATGGAAAGGCTTTTTTGATTTTTCTTGGAAAGGATGGAACCAACAACCATGTATCGCAAAGTGTCAACAGACCTGGATTTCAACACGCGCGAAAAAGAAGTGCTGGATTTTTGGAAGGACCATGATATCGTCCGCAAAAGCTTGGAACCGCGGCCGGAACGGGAACCGTGGACATTCTTCGACGGCCCACCCACAGCCAACGGCATGCCGCACATCGGCCATCTGATTACGCGGAGCTTTAAGGACCTGTTTCCGCGCTATTACCGCATGCGCGGTTATGATGTGCTGCGCAAAGCAGGATGGGACACGCACGGGCTGCCTGTGGAACTGGAAGTAGAAAAACAGCTCGGCCTGGATGGAAAAGAGCAAATTGAAACCTACGGCGTGGAACCTTTCATTGAAAAGTGCAAGGAAAGCGTCTGGAAATATAAGGGTGAATGGGAAGCGATGAGCGACCGTATCGCCTATTGGGCGGATATGGAAAACCCCTATATTACCTATGACAACAACTACATCGAAAGCGAATGGTGGTCGCTGAAAAAAATCTTCGACCGCGGCCTATTATACAAGGGCCACAAAGTCGTCCCCTATTGCCCGCGCTGCGGCACAGCGCTTTCCTCCCATGAAGTGGCGCAGGGATATAAGGATATCAAGGAACGTTCCGCCACTGCCAAATTCAAATGCACAGATGAAGATGCTTACTATTTGGCTTGGACGACCACCCCTTGGACGCTTCCGAGCAATGTTGCACTGTGCGTCAATGCTTCGGTTTCCTATTGCCGGGCGAAAAAGGACGGCGTGGTTTATATCCTCGCCCGTGATTTGGTCGCCTCCGTGCTGGGCGAAGATGTACAAGTGCTGGATACCTTCCCGGGCAGCGCATTGGTCGGCCGCTCCTATGAACCACTGTTTGCGTGTACGCAGAAAGCTTGCCAGGGACAGAAGGCTCACATCGTCATTGCCGACGATTACGTCACAACCACCGACGGCACCGGCATCGTACACAACGCGGCTGCCTTCGGTGAAGACGACGCACGCGTGTGCCGTGAGAACGGCATCGCATTTATTCAGCTGGTCAATACCAAAGGCGAAATGTGCGGCGGCACGCCGTGGGACGGTCTGTTTGTCAAAGACGCTGACCCCAAAATCATCGAGGCACTGGAACAGAGCGGCGCGCTGTTCGATGCGCCGGAATTTGAACACAGCTATCCGTTCTGCTGGCGCTGTGACACGCCGCTTATCTATTACGCCCGCAGCACCTGGTTCATCCGCATGACCGAATTGCGTGACCAGCTGGTCGAACGCAACCGCATGATTAACTGGTTGCCTGCGACCATCAAAGAAGGCCGTATGGGCAATTTCCTGGAAAACGTGGTGGATTGGGGCCTCTCGCGCGAACGTTACTGGGGTACGCCGCTTCCCATCTGGACGTGTGAATGTGGCCATATGGAAGCCATCGGTTCGCGGCAGGATTTGAAAGACCGCGGCGTGGAGGATGCGGATACCATCGAACTGCACAAGCCGTTTATCGACCGCGTTACCTTCCCCTGCCCGCATTGCGGCAAGCCCATGCATCGTGTGCCAGAAGTGATTGACTGCTGGTATGACAGCGGCAGCATGCCGTTTGCCCAGTTCCATTATCCGTTTGAAAACAAGGAACTGTTTGAACGATTCTATCCGGCACAGTTCATTTCTGAAGCCGTGGACCAGACGCGTGGCTGGTTCTATACCATGCTGGCCATTTCGACGCTGATGTTTGACGAACCCAGCTTCCAGAACTGCATCGTCCTGGGCCACGTGCAGGACAAGGACGGCCAGAAGATGAGCAAGCATAAGGGCAACGTCATCAATCCCTGGGATGTACTGAACAAACAAGGGGCTGATGCTATCCGGTGGTATTTTTACACCGGCAGCGCGCCTTGGCTACCTTCGCGTTTCTATGACGAAGCGGTATCCGAAGCGCAGCGTAAATTCATGGGTACGCTTTGGAACACCTATGCGTTCTACATCCTCTATGCGGATATTGACCAATACAGCCCCTTTGATACATCTTGGCCGGAGCCAGCCTATAATACAATGGATAAATGGGTGCTGAGCAAGCTGCATTCGCTGGTCAAGACCGTGACGGAAGAGCTGGATGGCTATCATGTCACCGAGGCGGCACGGGCTATCAATGCCTTTGTGGACGAACTGTCCAATTGGTATGTTCGCCGCGGCCGTGACCGGTATTGGGGCGGTGAACGCACGGCGGACAAATCGGCCGCATTCTTCACGCTCTACACCGTGCTGGAAACGCTGGCCCGGCTGTGCGCGCCGTTTGTCCCGTTTATGACGGAATCCATCTATCAAAATCTGGTGCGCTCCGTCCATCCGGACGCCCCGGAAAGCGTGCACCTGTGCGATTTCCCCACCGTGGATGAACGCTGGATAGACTCCGCGCTGGAGGCGGAAATGGACGCTGCACGCGATATCGTCGTCCTGGGGCGGGCAGCACGGAATGCTTCCAAAGTGAAAAACCGGCAGCCGCTGGCGCGTATGCTCGTTCAGGGAGAATCTGTGACCAGTGAAGCGGTACAGTCCATCATTCTGGATGAGCTGAACGTCAAAGCCATGGAAGCCATCGACGACGCCAGTGACTATATCGCCTATGCCGTCAAGCCGCAGTTGAAAACGCTGGGGCCCAAGTACGGAAAGATTCTGCCCGCCATCCGCACCTATCTGCAACAGGCAGACGGTACGGCCATTGTGGCAGCTGTAGAAAACGGCGGCACCTTCACCGTGGAAATCGGCGGCCAGACTGTATCGCTCACCGCGGAGGACCTGTTGGTTGAAACGGTGCAAAAGGAGGGCTTTGCCGCGCAAAGTGACCACGGCGTATGCGTGGTGCTGGATGTTCGCCTGACGCCAGAACTGATGGAAGAAGGTCTGGTGCGCGAAGTCATTTCCAAGATTCAGACCATGCGCAAGGAAGCGGATTTTGAGGTCACCGACCGTATCATCGTTGGTTATCAAGCCGAGGAGGCCTTGGCTAAGGCCATTGCGGACAATGCGGAAATGATTCAAAAGGACGTGCTGGCCGTACAGGTAACCCCTGATGCTCATGAGGGCGTACAAAAGGAATGGAAGATTAATGGACTGGCCGCTACCTTGTATGTAAAGCGAGTGAATGCGTGATGTGGCTTTCCGATACCTGGCGCGATTATCAACTGCTGGATACCGGCGATGGCATGAAGTTGGAACGGTGGGGCGAGATTCTTCTCGCCCGGCCGGAACCGCAGGCTATCTGGCCACAGCAGGAACAGGCAGCCTGGCAACAGGCAGACGCCGTCTATCATCGAAGCAGTGAAGGCGGCGGGCACTGGGAATTCCGGCGAACGCTGCCCGATGCATGGGAGGTTACCTATGGGCGCTCGCTCCGTTTTCAAGTACGGCCGACCGGGTTTAAACACACGGGGCTTTTCCCCGAACAGGCCACCAACTGGGATTGGATGGCACAGGCCATTCGCGGGGCCAATCGTCCGGTCAGCGTGCTGAATCTGTTCGCTTATACGGGCGGCGCAACGCTGGCCTGCGCCGCAGCAGGCGCCAGTGTCGTGCATGTGGATGCGGCCAAGGGCATGGTGGCCTGGGCCAAGGAAAATGCGCAGAAAAGCAAACTGGAAAGCGCACCCATTCGATATATCGTGGATGATGCGCTCAAATTTGTTCAGCGAGAGGAACGACGTGGGCACCGTTATGACGGCATCGTGATGGACCCGCCGTCCTATGGCCGGGGGCCTAATGGACAGATGTTCAAATTCGAAAAGGACGTCTATCCGCTCATCCAGGCTTGTGCACGGATTCTTTCAGATACGCCGCTGTTCTTTGTGTTAAACAGTTACACGGCTGGCTTTGCGCCGGCTGTGGCCGGCAACGCGCTTACATGCGCCCTACCCAAAGGGCACGTGCAGAGCGAGAACATCGGTCTGCCTATGGGACGCGGCATGGTGCTGCCCTGCGGAGCAACAGCTCGGTGGACGCCATGGCGTTAGATATTCTGTACGAAGACAATCATGTGTTGGTTGCCGTCAAACCCTGTAACGTGCCTTCACAGGCGGATAGCAGCGGCGATATGGATATGTTGTCGCTATGTAAGGCCTATATAAAAGAAAAATATCAAAAACCCGGTGCCGTGTATTTAGGCCTGGTACATCGGCTGGACCGGCCGACAGGAGGCGTGATGGTCTTTGCCCGCACCAGCAAAGCCGCGGCCCGGCTAAGCGAACAGGTACGCTGCCATGCCATGCAAAAAACCTATCGACTGCGCACGGCAAACGGCCCGGCGGATGAAAGCGGAATACTGGTTGACACACTGCAAAAGGGGGCAGATGGTATGGTACGCGCCGTACCGGCTGATACGCCCGGTGGAAAGTATGCAGAGCTTTCCTATCAGGTGCTTGAACGTATGCCGGGCGGCGGTTCCGTATGTGAAGTTGCTCTCCATACCGGCCGAGCGCATCAAATCCGCGTTCAATTTGCTTCACGCGGGTGGCCGCTGGCAGGCGATGCACGGTATGGGTCGGGCGGCCGCCAACTGGCGTTGTGGGCATACCGATTGTCGTTTTTACATCCGACCCGGAAAGAGCGCATGACCTTCACCGCCCCTGTTCCACCTGAATTACTGCGTTAGAAAACACATCCCCCTCCCGCATACGGGAGGGGGATTTTTATAAAAACGGTATCCGGTGCATGCCGGATACACGGGATAGGTGCGCGCTTCCACGCGCCGCCTCTCCCTGTTAAAATATGACGTTGCCGGTAAAGCGTTCCTGCAAAGGGTTGTGTTTCTCAAAAATCGATGATAACATAGGATAGATATCCGGGAGGGGAGGTTGTCATGGGGATGGACAATGACAACACAACCACAAAAGCAAAGGCCAAATCACCCAAGAAACGGATTCTTTGGAACGTATTCTATATTTTTTTGACCATCTGTATCATGGTCGTTATCTGTTTGTTGGACCCGAATGCGCGCAATATCCCGCACCTGCTCACCACCCTTAAACCGATGTGGATTGGGGCGGCGCTGTTTGGCATGCTGTTATTTTGGCTCCTGGAAGGCGAAACCGTGCATTACATGACCAAATTTATCCATCGGGGATTTGGTCATCTCAAATCATTCAAAACCGCGATGATTGGCGTCTATTACAGCGCCTTGACGCCGTTTTCTTCTGGCGGGCAACCCATGCAGGTCATGCATATGAAACGCGATGGCGTGCCGGTAGGCCGTAGCACCAGTATGTTCTGTGTCAAATTTATCGTGTTTGAATTTGTTGTGTGTACGTTTTTTATCGTTGGTCTGGCGGTCGATGGGCTGTCTTTTTTCAGTGGGCGGACACAGGTTTTCTATCTGACCTGCCTTGGATTTGCACTCAATGCCTTTTTGGCTTCGCTGGCACTGGCTGCTATTTTCAGCAAACACAAATTGCAGGTGTTGGCTGCACGGCTGGTTGTATGGCTGCATAAAATCCATATCGGCCGGTTTTACCTGATTAAAAATCCACAACGGGCGCTGGATTCCCTAAACAACACCCTGAACGAATTTGCTTCCAGCGCCGGCCTTTTGCGCGGAAACAAGCGTGTTCTAATCGGCAGTTTTCTGCTTATGGCGGGGCAGATGCTGATTCAGTATTCCATCACGTATTGTATCTACCGCGCGTTTGACCTTTCGGGCGTTTCGTATTGGAACATCATCTTCATGCAGGCATTTTTGTTCCTCACGGTTTCGTTTGTACCTCTGCCAGGGGCTGCCGGAGCAAGTGAAGGTGGATTTTATCTGTTTTTTGCCCTGATTTTTCCCGGCACCATTATGCCGCTGGCCATGTTGCTCTGGCGGTTCGCTACCTATTATGCCAACATCCTTTTCGGTTCGTTTTTCGTCATGTATGATGGTATGCGCGGTGCGCTGGGTGTCAGCAGCGCCAAATCACGCGGCGTTCCTGTACAGCCGGATAAGGAAGCCTAAACATTCCATATGCAAAAAGCAGGCGATACCCGCCTGCTTTTTTATTTTTCAACTGCAACCCTTCACCACTTCACCATCGACGGTCTGTCTTCACACTTCCTTCTGCGGCGCATCCATCGCCTGCGGAGCCTGAGGTTCGTTTGCCTTGCCTAAAATTTCCGGCAGCTGCATACCTGCCATCGCAAACACCTCGTTCATCGGTGGGATGGATTTCATCAGCCCTGCGAGGAAGGACGCCGTGGCATTCTTTCCATCTCCCTTTTCACCACCGTCCCAGACGGTAACTTTATCAATCTTGATGTTCTTTATCGCATCCACCTGTACGCGCATCAACTCTTCAAGCTTATCCGCAATCATCAGTTTCATCGCGTCTTCCGCATTGCCGCCTGCTGCTGTGACCACCTTTTCAAAGCCGGCCGCCTGCCGTGTCAAAATTTCCTCAATGCCCTTGGCTTGGGCCAGCATTTTTGCATAAATTGCATCCGCATCACCCTGCGCACGCCGGCGGATTTGTTCTGCTTCCGCCTCAGCTTCTAATTCCATTTTGCGTTTGGCGATTTCCGTGCTGACAATGACGTCTGCTTCCAGCGTTGCTTTTTCGCGGGCCGAACGTGCCTGCTCGGCGGATTGTTCCGCTGCATATGCCTCTTCCAGCGCGCGGGCTGCCTGGATTTTTTCCGCAGTCGTTGCAATGCGCTGCGCTTCCGCCTCTTTTTCCCGTAAATTCGCATTGGACATCGCAATTTCAATTTTGGAATCGTTTTCGCCTTTAATCGCCTGTGAATTGGCCTTGGATACCTCAATTCGTTCGGTCATATTGGCTTGCGATTCACCAATGGAGCCATCGCGCTCTTTTTCCGCCACGCTTTTTTTCGCATCGTTAATCGCTTTGGCGGCCGCTTCTTTTCCCAATGCGATGATATAACCGGATTCATCGCTGATATCCGTAACATTAACGTTTATCAGCCGCAGTCCAATTTTCTTCAATTCCGTTTCAACATTGCGGCTGACCTGTTCAAGGAATTTATCGCGGTCAGTATTGATTTCCTCAATGTCCATCGTCGCGATAATCAACCGCAACTGGCCAAAAATGATGTCGCGTGAAAGTTCCTGAATTTCATTCAGGTCCAGGCCAAGCAACCGTTCAGCCGCGTTTTGCATCACACCCGGTTCCGTCGAAATGCCTACCGTAAAACGGGAGGGCACATCAATACGGATGTTCTGGCGCGAAAGCGCATTCTGCAAATCCACCGAAATGGAAATCGGCGTCAAATCCAAAAACTCATACGATTGAATGACTGGCCAGATAAAGGCCGCACCGCCGTGAATGCATTTGGCACTGCGTGCCGTACCGTCCTTGTTTTGCCCCACCCGTCCATAAATCACCATGATTTTATCCGATGGGCATTTCTTATACCGTGTCAGCAGCATAAGCAGCAGCGAAAAAGCAAGCACTGCGATTACGCTGATTAGAATAATGGTTTCAACTGGCATATTGATTCCCCCTCTTGGTTATTTGCGCGCAACAACCAGTGTGCTTTCGCCCACAATAGCTGTCACGACAACAGGCGTGTCAAAAACGAGTGGCTCCGGTTCATCCGTCACGGCATTCCATTCTGAATACGTATTCTGCAACACCATATGCACCTTGCCCATTCCGCCGCGCTGGGCTGGAATCGTCAAATAAACGGTTGCTTCCTTTCCGATAGCATGGCGGATATCGATGTTTCCATCCGTCTGCAGTTTTGTAAACGCACGCATGGCTATTGCCATCAAGAACATGGCCGCAACGCCGGCTAGCAGCGCGCCCGCAATCGCCCACGCCGGACTTCCGCCGCCGCGTGAAATGACCAGCCCCGTCCATCCCATCACCGTAAAGAATGCAACGATTGTACGAACGGAAAACAAACGCAGCCCGTGGTCATTAACATCATGGGCATATTCCTCCATATTGGATTCGCCAAACACACCATCGCCGGCATTCGCCGTATCCAGGTCCAAATCGCCATCCACATCCGTTTCCACAGCGATATCTGCTTGCCCATCATGGCCCAGGCCAATCAGCAGCAGTACGGTCTGGATAAGCAACACAATCGTCGCAGGAACTGCAATGCAAGCAAACGCCTGTTCAAGAATCGACAGGCTTTCCCACCACGCTGTCATATCATACTTCCTCCTGTTTCAATCTCTCCAACTGCGTAACCGCCATTTTTTGCAAATGGGCTGAAAAATACGCATAGGTCATAATCTGCAACGCCTTGGCCAGCCGCTCTCTTGCGCCGGAAAAGGGTTCCCGGTATGCATCGAGCACCTCCTCAATCCCCTGATAGAGCGTCTGCTCCGATACGTTCCTATCCTCCAACCGCAATATGAGCTGGACAAAATACAGATACAACACGTCATCCTCAATCATGTCATCGCTTTCGTCGTCCAGATGTCCGTTGAGCGAGGACATCAGCTGCACAATCTGTGGAATTGACAGGCTGTCTTTTAGCGCATTAATCATTACCAGCCGGCAAAACTGGCGTTTGGAATATTTCTTAGCCACCGGCGATGAGCAAAATCCCCGCTTTACCCAGTTTTGAATCGTATGCAACGGAGCGCCGCTTAAATTGGAAACCTGTGAAAGCACCAGCCCGCCGCCGGCAAAGATGTGCCCTAAAATCATGGCCGCTTCGTCCGGCCCTTTGGTTTTCATCTCCAGGACAGTGCCCGGCAAAAACATTTTCATCTCTCCCACCTCTTTTTACGATTATATCATACGGTCATTTGACTGTAAATAACAATCTAGTATTTTCTATAAGCAATCTTTTAACCGTATTTTCGGTTCTTTATTTCAAAAAAATAAAAACAGAGCATCAAACGATGCTCTGTTTTCCCCTGTCTTTTGTACTATATTAGTTGGCTTCCTGAATCGCAACGGCGACTGCGACCGTCGCGCCAACCATCGGGTTGTTGCCCATGCCAATGAGGCCCATCATTTCCACGTGCGCCGGAACGGAGGAAGAACCTGCGAACTGCGCATCGGAATGCATGCGGCCCATGGTATCGGTCATGCCGTACGAAGCCGGACCCGCCGCCATGTTATCCGGGTGCAGCGTACGGCCCGTGCCACCACCAGAAGCCACGGAGAAATATTTTACACCATTCTCCGTCGCCCATTTTTTATAGGTGCCCGCTACCGGATGCTGGAAGCGCGTGGGATTGGTGGAGTTGCCCGTGATGGAAACATCCACGCCTTCTTTGCGCATAATGGCTACGCCTTCGGATACATCATCCGCACCATAGCAGCGAATCTTGCCACGGTCGCCATCGGAATATGCTTTTTCGTAGTTAATGGTCAGCTCGCCCGTCTCCTGGTTGTATTCCGTATCCACATAGGTAAAGCCGTTGATGCGGCTGATGATGTAAGCCGCGTCTTTGCCCAAGCCGTTGAGGATGACGCGCAACGGTTCCGTACGCACCTTGTTGGCCGTACGCGCAATGCCAATCGCACCTTCGGCCGCCGCAAAGGACTCGTGCCCGGCCAGGAAACAGAAGCATTTGGTCTCTTCACGCAGCAGCATCGCCGCCAGGTTACCATGCCCCAGTCCTACATTACGCTGGTCTGCTACCGAACCCGGCACACAGAACGCCTGCAGACCCAAGCCGATGGCTTCCGCCGCTTTTTCCGCCGTGGTGCAACCTTTTTTAATTGCAATCGCTGCACCCAGCGTATACGCCCATACCGCATTTTCGAAGCAGATGGGTTGTACGCCACGGACAATGCTGTCCACGTCTACACCCTTCTGGTCACAAATTTCTTTCGCCTCTTCCAAGCTGTTGATGCCGTATTTTTTCATCTCGGCTTCAATCTTGGCAATCCGGCGTTCATATCCTTCAAAGCGAATCATTGCACTGTCCCTCCTTATTGGTGACGCGGGTCAATGAATTGAACCGCATCGTTGAAGCGACCATAGACGGCAGTGTATTTTTCCATCAGCGCGTTTGCGTCGCCGCCCTTTTTCAGTTCTTCCAGGAACGGGCCGACCTTGAGGAATTTATATCCGATGGTCTCTCCGTTTTCATCCAGGCCCATCTGCAGGATGTAGCCTTCTGCCAAATCCAGATAACGGACGCCTTTTTCTTTTGTCGAGAAAATGGTTCCTACCTGGCTGCGCAGGCCTTTGCCCAGGTCTTCCAGTCCCGCGCCAATCGGCAGGCCGTTTTCACTGAACGCAGTCTGGCTGCGGCCATATACGATTTGCAAAAAGAGTTCGCGCATCGCGGTGTTGATTGCATCGCAAACCAAGTCGCTGTTCAGCGCTTCCAAAATCGTTTTCCCCACCAGAATTTCACCCGCCATGGCGGCGCTGTGCGTCATCCCGGAGCAACCAATCGTTTCAACCAACGCCTCCTGGATGATTCCCTCTTTTACGTTCAATGTCAATTTACAGGCGCCCTGCTGCGGTGCACACCAGCCAATGCCGTGCGTCAGGCCGCTGATGTCCTTTATTTCTTTGGCTTTGACCCATTTCCCCTCTTCAGGAATGGGTGCAGGGCCGTGTTTGGGGCCTTTGGCCACGCAAACCATCTGTTCCACTTCGTGTGAATACTGCATGGAATGTTCCTCCTTACCCTTTTTTACAAAAATAGTTTCTTCTTGAAAAACCACTTTATTATACCACAACCGCGGATGGGAACAAGCATTTTCCCACGGATTTTATGGGTTTTATGCAAGTTTTTATATCGCCTTGCCCGTTGACCTCCCCCGGTGATGTTGTATAATAAAAAGAATAGATAGATTGGGGGAATTTGGATGTCCTTTTCGTTTGCTGCCCGTACGGATGGAATTAGCGGCAGCGCCATACGTGAAATTCTTAAACTGATGGTCGACCCTGCCATCATTTCCTTTGCCGGCGGCAACCCCAGTGCAGACAGCTTCCCCACCGAAGAACTGGCCGAGCTGTCCTGCTCGCTTCTGCAATCAGAAGGCGCACGTATTCTGCAATATGGGACGACGGAGGGTTGGGCGCCGCTGCGGGAATCCATCTGCCAGGTTGTCAAACCCCGCCGGATGCGCGTCTCGCCGGAAGAAGTTCTGATTCTCACCGGTTCCAGCCAGGGGATTGAATTGTTCACCAAAATCTCCATCAATCCAGGCGATGTCATTCTCTGTGAAACGCCGACGTTCCTCGGTGCGTTGCAAACGTTTGCCACCTACCAGGCCAAAGTGGTTGGTATTCCCATGGAAGAGGACGGGATGGAAATGGCCGCACTGGAGCGGGCTATCGCGCAGTATCGGCCCAAGTTCATCTATACCATCCCCACCTTTCAGAATCCCACGGGCATCACCATGAGCCCTGCCAAGCGGCAGCAGCTGGCTACACTGGCCGCACAGACGGACACCATGGTCTTGGAAGACGACCCCTATGGAAGCCTGCGCTATGCTGGAGAGGACTTACCCAGCATATATTCGCTGGACCCAAGCGGGCACGTCATCCATCTACTCAGTTTCTCCAAGACCGTCTCGCCGGGGCTGCGTGTCGGGGCTGCCATTGGCAAACCGGATATTCTGCGCAAAATGACTGTGAATAAGCAGGGTATGGATACCCACACCAGCAACCTCAGCCAGGCGTTGATTGATGCGTACATCCGCCAAGACCGTTATTTCCCGCATATCGCGGAAATTATCCCGGCTTATCGGGATAAACTACATACCATGCTTGACGGTTTCGTCCATTTCCCACAGGGCACAATGCACACCACTCCGCAAGGTGGTCTGTTCGTCTGGTGTGAACTGCCCGGTTCCCTCAGCGCCACTGCTCTGATGCAAACCGCGGTCGACCACAAAGTGGCCTATGTCCCAGGCACGCATTTTTATCCCGAAGGTGGGCATGACCATACTTTCCGGCTGAATTTCTCCATGTGTTCCGTTGAACAGATTGCCTCGGGCATGCGGACGCTGGGCCAGGTGTTCACGCAGGCGCAACAAAAATAAACCAATCCCCAAAAAACGATGAGGAGTTTACACGATGAACGTATATGACGTATTGATGGAACGCGGTTTTATCAAACAGGTAAGCCATCCGGAGCTCCGGGATGTGTTGGCGCAAAAAAACGTCACCTTCTATACCGGTTACGACCCCACGGCAGGCAGCCTGCATGTCGGTCACTTCCTGCAGCTGATGGCCATGAGCCATATGCAGCGTGCGGGTCATAAGCCCATTGTGCTTATCGGCGGCGGCACGACGATGGTCGGCGACCCTTCCGGCAAAACGGACATGCGCCAGATGCTTTCCCGCGAACAGATTGATGCCAACGGTGCGGCGATGCTCAGCCAGATGAAAAAATTCCTGACCTTCGGAGACGGGCCGTCCGACGCCATTGCCGTCAACAATGGTGACTGGCTGCTGGATTTGAATTACATTCAGTTTTTGCGTGAAATCGGCGTGCATTTTTCCGTCAACCGTATGCTGGCCGCGGAATGCTATAAAAACCGTCTGGAACGCGGGCTGACCTTCTTCGAATTCAACTACATGCTCATGCAGAGCTACGACTTTTTGCACCTGTTCCGCACACACGGCGCAACCTTACAGCTGGGTGGCGACGACCAGTGGAGCAACATTCTTTCCGGCGCGGATTTGATTCGCCGTGTCGACCATGCCGACGCTTTTGCGATGACTTTCTCGCTACTGACCACTTCTGATGGAGTGAAGATGGGCAAAACCGTTAAAGGCGCGCTCTGGCTTGACCCGCAGCGGACAAGCCCGTATGAATTCTACCAGTACTGGCGCAATATCGAGGATGCAAGCGTGGAGAAATGTCTGGCATTGCTGACCTACCTGCCCATGGATGAGGTGCGCAGGTTGGGCGCGCTGAAGGACAGCGCCATCAATGAAGCCAAAAAGGTACTCGCTTTTGAGGTCACCAAACTCGTTCATAGCGAAGAAGATGCGCAGAAAGCGGCCGAAGCCAGTGAAGCACTGTTCGGCGCCGGCGGCTCTCTGGAACATATGCCCACCACGGTGCTCACTCCGGTGCAATGGGCGGAGAATCCAAAGGTCGTCGACCTGATGGCGCTGACCGGCGTAGCAAAAAGCAAAGGCGAAGCCCGGCGGTTGATTGAAGGCGGCGGCGTCACCATCGATGACGCGAAGGTGACCGATATTGCTGCGGAACCGGAGGAGGCCGCCTTGCGTAAGGGGATTGTTTTGCGCAAGGGCAAAAAGGTCTATCACCGCATTCTCTTGGGCGAATGAAAAAGGGATTTCGTACCATCGCACAGAGGGCGGCGGTGGAACATGTTATCAAAAAAAGCCGTTTTATCGGTGCAGCATATCCTGTACAAACGGTGGATGAGGCGCTTGTCCACCTTGAGGCTGTCCGCAAGCAATCCTGGGATGCCAGCCATCATTGTTACGCCTATATTATCGGAGAAAATAGCGAACAAAAACGCTTTTCGGATGATGGCGAACCACAGGGGACGGCAGGCATGCCAATGCTGGATGTCCTGCAAAAGAAAGACCTGACCAATGTGCTGGTTATCGTCACCCGTTATTTTGGCGGAACGCTGCTGGGCGCCGGCGGTCTGGTGCGCGCTTATGCCGGTGCAGCCGGCGCGGCAGTGGATGCAGCGGGCATAAGCGTCATGACGCCGGCACAGCGCATCCAGTGTGCCTGTTCCTATCCGTTATGGGGACGGGTGGAGCATTGGTTGGGCTTGCAGAACGTGCTGGTGCAAACAACGGATTTTGCCGCTGATGTTCGCTGCACAGTCCTGGTACAGACAACCCACGCCGAAAACTTTCAGACCCAATTGCGGAATTTCTGTGACGGTAAAGTGGAAATTGGCCTGCTGGGCGAGGAACTGGTTGCTTGGCCTGCGCCAAGTGGAGCATAAGAATTGACACCACAAAATGGAAAAGCTACAATAAACGCACAACAAACAGGGGGTATATCTCGCATGCAACTTACGATTGAAAGGACGAAACAACCGAAGGCAAAACCCACCGATGAAAGCAAGCTCGGATTTGGGCAGATTTTCACCGACCACATGTTTATGATGGACTATACTGAGGGCCAGGGATGGCATGACCCCCGCATCGTTCCCTACGCGCCTTTGCAAATGGACCCGTCCGCCATGGTTCTCCATTATGGACAATCGATTTTTGAAGGACTCAAAGCTTATCGCAAACCGGACGGTTCGGTACAGATGTTCCGTCCGATGGATAATCTTAAGCGTTTTAATCGCAGCGCCGCACGGTTATGTATCCCGCCGATTGATACGGATTTTGTGCTCGAATGCATGAAAACGCTGGTCGATATCGAAAAAGACTGGGTGCCGCACAATCCCGGTACATCGCTGTACATTCGTCCGACGGCCATTGCTATGGACGCGACGCTGGGCGTGCATGTAGCTAAACACTATGTATTTTTCATCATTCTCTCGCCTGTCGGCGCATATTATGCCGAAGGCCTCAAACCGGTGCGCATCTTTGTGGAAAATGATTATGTGCGCAGCGTACGCGGAGGAATGGGCTTCGCCAAAACGGCAGGCAACTATGCCGCCAGTTTGATTGCCGAACATGCCGCGCAGGACCACGGCTGCGCACAGGTGCTCTGGCTCGACGGCGTAGAGCGTAAATACATCGAAGAAGTCGGTTCCATGAACATTTTCTTCAAGATAAACGGGGAATTGATTACCCCGCCCCTGCTGGGCTCCATCCTGGGCGGCATCACGCGTGACAGTGTGCTCAAGCTCGCCCCGACGCTCGGCTATCCCGTCCGCGAGGAGCGGCTGACCATCGAAGACGTGTTCAACGCGCATGCAAACGGCACCTTGGAAGAAGTGTTCGGCACTGGTACGGCGGCCGTTATTTCGCCGGTGGGCGCGCTGGTCTGGGGGGAAAAGGAAATCGCCATTAACGGCGGCGAAATGGGCCCCGCCGCACAGAAGATTTACGATACATTAACGGGTATCCAGTTCGGCACGCAAGAAGACCCGATGGGCTGGACGCTCTCGCTATAAAACCGTCCGTGTTTGGTATGAGGAAGCCAAAAACGGAACATAATGGAAAAAGGGGTGCTTGCACGCGCCCTCTTCCTATTCTTATGGCCGAACGAAATTCGGCAAAATCCCACAGCGCTCTTTGCTGTTAGGAGGAATCCAATGAAAAAACGACAATCTCGTATTGCGCTGTTCCTGGCGTTTTGCATGTTGCTGAGCCTAGCCGTGTTCCAGGCTCCGGCACCCACGGCGCAAGCCGCCGGCGTGACCGTCACGGCGGAGGATGTGACCGTTCCTGCTGGTGGTGGAAATGCCACGGTGAAAGCCACAGTCAAAAACAATTCGGATACAGAAATCACCAGTGTTAAATTTACATTCAGCAATAATGCGGACTACAGCAAACTATTTGAAAATATAACAATTGCTGTAGGCAGTTCGCGTACGTTTTCACTGACCGGGGTACCCTTTGCTGCAGCTGATGTCGGCAATAGCGTTACGCTGACCGCCGATACCAACGCGGGGACGGCAACCACCACCTTCCGCGTCAATAAGAAGGCGGAGACGGTCAGCGTTTCATTCACCCGCACGTTGAGCAAGACCACTGTGGCGCCCGGCTCCAGCGTAAAACTGACCTATAACATCAAAAACACCGGCACCGCCGACATCACCGACGTCAAACTGACCGATGCCGCCGTCGGCAGCGATGCGATTGCTTCCGGCGTGACCATCACGGCCGGTTCATCCAAACAATACAGCAAAACCATTACGGTCGATAAATCCGTTACCTCCACGCCCAAACTGTCCTATACAGCAAATGGCAAAACATATACCAAAAACCTGGACAGCGAAAGGATTACGGTCAGCAATCCTTCCCTTTCCATTTCCGCCATCGCGGATAAGTCCACTGTAGAGGCTGGTGATAAGGTCACCTTCACCATTGCCCTGCGCAATGCAGGCAAGGTGGCGGTCAATGATATCAAGGTGGTAGACGAACAAGGCAATGTCGTTCGTTCCTCCATCGATGTACCGGCCGGCTCGGACGACAACCCGCAGATGAAATCCATCACCTATGAAACCGTCGTCAATCAGCCGCGCAACGCGGTCTTTACCGCTACGTTTAAGTCGGGCGATGATACGAAATCCGTGTCCAGCGATGCTATCTATGTCCATGTATCCGGCTTTTCTACGCCGGCTCCGGGCACTTCTTCATACCTGTCCATTACTGCATCCGCTTCCCCAACGGAAATGACCTTCCCCGGCAACGTTGTCTTTACGATTGAAGTAAAAAACTCCGGCGCAACGGACTTGACCAACGTCGTGGTCAGTGAATCGCGTTTGGGAACCATCGCTACAATTGACACCCTGAAAGCGGGCGAAAGCAAAACCGTTACCAAGGAAGCGGTGGTCACCTCGGCTTCCAGCTATGTCTTTGAAGTTTCCGGTACCGGAGAAGACGGCAGTACGCAAACCAATGTGGCTCCCACTGTGGCGCTGACGGATTCGGCCACGCCGACCCCGGATGTCATCAATCCGGCAGATTCCGGGCAGCTTGGCTCGTTGTTCGTCTGGATGATTATCATCGTCGTATTGATTATTCTCGCCGGTGTAGCGCTCACCGTTTTGATGATTCAGGAAAAACGGGCAAAAAACGGAAAAGGCCCAAAAGGAAAGGGCCCCAACGGAAAAGGACCAGGCGGTAAAGGCCCGGATGGCAAAGGCCCGTCCAGCGGCGTGCGCAACAGCCGTGACCGTGCCCTCCCGCATGAGCCGGATTCCGCTTCCCGTAACAAGGAACGCCGGACGTCTGATGAAAATGTACGTCCGGTCCGTCGGCGGCCGCCGGTGGACGCGGATGATGCTTCCGTGACTTCTCTACCCAAATCCAACACGCCTTATAACGAGGACTTGCGCGCGTCGAATTCCCAGGAACACATGGGAACCCAAGCCGCTGCAGCCGGCCTGTTTGCCGGTGCAGTCGCCGCCGACGCTTCCTCGCGCCGCAAGGTGTATACGCTCGATGAGGAAGGGCATCGCACGCCGTTGAACCCTTCGGAAAATGCCGAGGAGACGCAAATGTTTGCGCCCGTTCGTCCAACAGATTCGAACCGTAAATCATCAGATGCCTCCAATGAACCGCGGGCACGGCGCCGGACGGTGGCGGATTTGGATGACGAACCATCGGTCTCCTCCCGTCGTTCCAGCCGGCGCACGGCACCGGATTCTCCAGAAGAAAACCGGCCTTCACGGCGCCGCGCAACCGTAGCTGATTTGGAGGAGGATACGCCTGTTTCACGCCGCAGCAGTACACGCCGTCCCGTGACGGATTGGGAAGAAGATGTGCCGCGTACGCGCCGGCGGATGACCGTGGCGGATTTGGACGATACCGCGCCCGTGCCGGCGCGCCGTATCAGCCGGCGTACCATGCATGAAGAGGAGGCTGTACGGCGTCCCGTAGCCCGCCGTGAAACCGCACGCGATTGGGAAGAAGATGATGTGCCGCGTCGTCGTTCCCGTTCTTTGGAGGAGGACGATTTGGATATTCCGCGCCGCACGCGTAAACGTTAAAGGACAAAACCCCTGCGAACGAATCGTAGGGGTTTTGTTTTTGGGGTCTGGCATGTCCGTATTCCCTCGTTCAATTCTTTTCCTTTATTTCCTTCCCTATTTGTTCAGGCGGGGGCTTTAAAGTCCCCGCAAATCAGGATATAATAAATGCTTGGAGGAAATCATGCATACGTTTACTGGATTTACGGAGGATACGTTCTCCTTTTTCATGATGATTGCATTCAATAATACCCCTTCCTGTTTTGAACAGAACCGGCCTGCTTTTCAAGCGCATGTGTTGACGCCACTGAAGGCGTTATCCAACGCCCTGGCACCCACCATGATGGCCATTGACCCGCAGATGGACCTGCGTCCGGTGATGGGGGGAACCATCTCCCGTATCCGCAGAGATACCCGCTTTACACGCGATAAATCGCCTTATCGGGATAATATGTGGCTTGAATTCCGGCGCAAACGGGAACAGGGACATTTCGGTCTCTATTTTGACCTTTCCCCCCGCGGCGCAGACTGCGGTATCGGCGTACATGGGCTGACCCCTTCGCAAATGACCTTGTTGCGTCAGCATATCCTCGCCAACGGCGCGCGGTATAAAGCCTTGCATCTCGAAGTGGTCAGTGCTGGATTTTCGCTCCATGGTTCACGTTACAAACGGCCGCCACTGCGTTCAGACGACCCCATACTGATGGATGTTGTCAGCCGCAAATGGCTGGCCTATGAAAAACCCATTTCCTTGCAGCAAACCATGCAGCCTGCACTGGTCGACCAACTGGCTGAGGATTTCCGCACTCTGCAACCTTTGTATTCGTTTTTCCAAACTTTTTCCATTTAAAGGAGGAGCATCATGTATCCCAAAGACACCCTTTGTATCAACGCCATCCGCATTCTTGGCGTCGACGCCATTCAAAAGGCCAAGAGTGGCCATCCCGGTATCGTATTGGATGCCGCACCCATGGCGTACACGCTCTATGCGGAACAGATGAAACATGACCCCTCCTGCCCCAGTTGGGATAACCGGGACCGTTTCATTCTCTCGGCCGGACACGGCAGCATGCTTGCCTATGCCCTGCTGCACATCTTTGGCTATGCAATCCCCGTCGAAGAACTTTCCCAATTCCGCCAATGGGGCAGCCTGACGCCCGGACATCCAGAAGTCGGTCATACGCCCGGCATTGACGCTACCACCGGCCCGCTGGGGCAAGGCGTTTCCATGGCCGTCGGCATGGCCATGGCAGAAGCACATCTGGCTGCGCAATTCAACGAACCGGATTATCCGGTCGTCGACCATTATACTTATGCGCTGGTAGGCGATGGCTGTCTGCAAGAAGGTGTTTCCAGTGAAGCGTGTTCCTTAGCCGGTACACTCAAACTGAATAAACTAATCGTCCTTTATGACCGTAACCAAATCAGCATCGAAGGCGATATCAATGTCGCTTTTGATGAGGATGTTGCTGCACGATATCGTGCATATGGCTGGCATGTCATCGAAAATATTGATGGAGAGGATACGCATGCCATCAGCCAGGCAATCGCTGCAGCCAAGCAGGCTAACGCGCCCTCGCTGTTGGTCGTTAATACCAAGATTGGTAAATACAGTGCATTGGAAGGCAGTGAAAAAACGCATGGCGAACCGCTGGGCGAAGAAAACGTTGCCGCTCTCCGCCAAACGCTGCAATGGCCGTTTGACGAACCTTTTGCCGTACCGCAGGAGGTCTATGCCATTTGCCGCGAACGTACACAGCATGGCCGCGATGCACATCAGGCCTGGGAGGATATGATGATTCGTTATGCCCAGGCGTATCCGCAAAAAGCAGAGGCCTACCAACAGGCCCATACGCCCGGCCTGCCGCCGAGTGTCGATGTGGAAGCCTTGATGGCGGCGGCTAAACCGGCCGCATCGCGCAGTTCTTCCGGCACGGTGTTGAACCTGCTCAAGGATATGGTGCCCAGCTTGTTCGGCGGCAGCGCCGACTTGGCGCCCAGTAACAAGACACTGCTCCATGACGAACCCTATTTCAGCCCCACCTGCCGCCAAGGCCGTAATATCCATTTCGGCATCCGTGAATTTGCCATGGCTGCCATCTGCAACGGTATGGCGCTTCACGGCGGCGTACGTCCCTATTGTGCTACATTCATGGTCTTCTCCGACTATTTGCGCCACGCTGTACGCCTGAGTGCTTTGATGAAGCAGAGCGTTTTGTATATCCTGACGCACGACAGTATCGGCGTTGGTGAAGATGGCCCCACACATGAACCGATTGAACATTTAGCATCGTATCGTTGCATGCCCAACTGTTCCATTTTCCGCCCTGCAGATGCGCGGGAGGTTGCAGCGGCATACGTATATGGCTTAGGGCATGCCGGCCCGACACTGCTCGCCCTTTCACGCCAAAACCTGCCCCTCTATGAAGGGACGGGTATCCAGGCGCTCAAAGGCGCTTATGTGTTGGAAGATTGCGAAGGAATGCCGGATGTCATCCTTATCGGTACCGGCAGCGAACTTGAGCTGTGCGTCAAAGCAGCACAGATGCTGCGTGCGCAAGGCACTGCAGTGCGCATCGTCAGCATGCCAAGCATGGAGGTATTCCTTCGTCAGGACGTTGATTATCAGCAAAGTGTTCTGCCCCCGGCATGCCGGGCGCGTGTGGGTGTGGAAGCTGGCAGCTCTTTCGGCTGGCGCGCTATCGTTGGCGATGCAGGCGAGCTGGTCTGCATCGACCATTTTGGCGGCAGTGCACCGGCGGCAAAGTTATTTGAGGCATATGGCTTCACTGCTGAAAACGTCGTGGGAAAAGCCAAAACCAGTATGCAACGTGCTTAATGTCCGTCATTTCAGCGCTGTACACGCACGCGTGGCACAGCGCTTTTTTCCAAAGGGGGTTTTTGCATGGAATGGGTCGTCCTTGGCTGTTCAGTCATCGCCGTACTGCTCTGTGTGTTTATTTTGATTCAAGTGCGTTTATGTGCCCGCCGTGGACAAAACGATTCGCTTCGCCAGGAATTGCAGCGTGAACTGCGAGCCACCAGGCAAGAGGTTGCGCAATCCATCCAGAGCAATTTGCTTACCTTGGGCGAGATGCTCAAATCTTCACAGACACAAACCAATCAGGTGCAGGATAAGCGGCTGGGCGAATTGAACGCCCAGCTAACTCAGCGCAACGATATGCTGCAAAAAACCGTCAACGATAGCATGCGCAATATCGACCTCCGGTTGGCGCATTTTTCCAAAGAAACCGAACAGAAACTGGAAAACGTTCGTACTACCATGGAAAAACAGCTGACCTCCCTGCAGGAGGATAATAGCAAAAAGCTGGAACAGATGCGCGCTACCGTTGATGAAAAACTGCAAAAAACGTTGGAAGACCGCATTGGTCAGTCCTTTCAACTCGTCAGCGACCGGTTGGAACAGGTCTATAAAGGCTTGGGCGAAATGCAAACGCTGGCCACCGGTGTAGGGGATTTGAAAAAAGTGCTCTCCGGTGTTAAAACACGCGGTATTCTGGGCGAAATTCAACTGGGCGCGATTTTAGAACAAATTCTGCCGCCCGAACAATACGAGACCAACGTCGTGACCAAACGCGGCAGTGGAAAACCGGTTGAATTCGCCATCAAGCTTCCTGGCGATGACACCGGCACGGTTTACCTCCCCATAGATGCCAAATTCCCCATGGACGCCTACAGCGCCCTGCAAGATGCTTATGAGGCAGGCGACAAGCTTGCGATTGACGCCGCTGGTAAAAACCTGGATAAAACCATCAAACAGTTTGCTAAGGATATCCGCGATAAGTATATCGACCCGCCCAATACCACGGATTTTGGCATTATGTTCCTTCCTTTTGAAGGGCTGTATGCCGAAGTGGTGCGCAGGGGGCTTGTCGAAACGCTCCAACGGGATTATCATATCAACATTGCCGGCCCCACAACCATGGCCGCTATCCTCAACAGCTTGCAGATGGGATTCCGCACGCTGGCGATTCAAAAGCATTCCAGCGAGGTATGGAATATCCTGGGGGCCGTAAAAACCGAATTTAATAAATTCGGCGATGTACTCGCTGCCACCCAGAAGCAGTTGGAACAGGCCAACAATAAACTGGAGGATTTGGTTGGCGTGCGTACACGGCAAATCCAACGCAAACTACGCAGCGTTGAAAGCCTGCCGGAAACAGATACCGCCGCCCTGTTGTCGCTGGATACAGGTGTGACGGAAGATGATTTTGAATCACAAGAGGAGGAATAATCCCATGGACGCCATCAATCTTGTCGTCAAGATAGGCTCAATGGCCCTGATTCGTCAAGAGGATAACGCAGTCGACTACAATACCCTTTCCCGATTAAGCGCAGATTTGCGTCCGGGGATGATTGTTGTCTCTTCCGGAGCAACGGAAATTGGGCGTGTGGATTACTGCCATCGTACCGGCCATGAGCTACAGGGGGAACTGGACGATATCAAAACCGACTATGCAGCACAGGGGCAGGCTATTCTGATGGAAAATTACCGCCGTTTTGTCGACCCGTCCTTTTCCATCCGGCAGGTGTTGGTCGAACATCAGCACTTCAATAATCCACAAAAGCGTGAACATATCCGCCAAATGCTACTCCGCTGTCCTGCACAGGGCGCTATTCCCATCGTCAACTATAATGACCCCGTTTCTGCCAAGGAAAACCGACGCATGGAACTTTCGGCTTTGCGTGCACAACATCAGCAGGTCGTGGAATGTATTGACAACGACGAAACAGCCGCTGTGATTACCAGCCTTGTGCAAGCCAATACGCTGGTAATTCTCTCCAGTGTGGAGGGCATTTATGAAGACCCGCATGACCCCTCCACCCTGATTCAGGAGATTGTTGGCGATACACCGGAAGAACTGTTGCAAAATGTCCGCAAACAGCAAGAGCATTGTATCGGTGCCAGCCGTGCCGGCGCCAACGGTGCACGAGCTAAATTGGAATATGTCCTGGGTCCGGCCATGGAAGGAACGCGCGTACTAATTGGACATGCCCGTCATCGTCTGCATGATTTGCTTGATGGAACCGTTCCTTGTACAACGGTTTCGCTTCGTTCCTCTCTGTAAAAAATTCCTTTGTTTATAAAACCCGGCCGCGCATTTACGCGGCCGGGTTTTCACTTTTTATTTCTTTACACTATACCCCCCGCCATTTTCACAGGCAGTAGTGTCACACATTCCCTTTTTCCTCATCCCTACCCAACCCAGATGCAACCACACGGGATGGGGTTCACCTGTTTTTATGCTTGCATTTTCTCATTTTGCTATGGGCTGATTGTCTTATCTCTCTATAAAATGATTTTTGATTGCATCCTTTTATATACTGGAAGTAATGTGTGGTAACGGGTGAGTATAATTATCCCGCCTTTACACATCGCACAGCGACACGGGCCTGCCCGCCTGGCGTACAAGTAACAAGCGTCAAATCCCATGCAGCGTTCACCACTTCCTGGACGGCATTGGCTTCAACTGTTTCAATCGCCGCAACCTCATAAGCAAAGATGCGCCCTTTTACATCGGTAAACAGCACCCGGGTCCCAACCGGAACATCTCGCACCGATGCAAAGTGGGTGCGGTAATTATGCGCTACAATCGTCAGGTTTCCCTCGTAAGCGGAGCCGCTGTAGCGGCATGGCGCAATTTTCAGCTTGGGATAGCTCCATCTGCTCATCACCGGTAAAGAAAGCTCTAATGACGGAATCTCTAAAATCCCGATATAATCATTGCCTTCAACCTCTCTGGTCGGCATCTCCATGTCCGGGTTGCGCACGTAATCTGGAACGACTTCCTTGCCCGGCGACGATACTTCCGGGATGCCAGCGTCAATGGGGGCTTGTTCCCGCAGCATTGCCAATACTCGGCGAGCCGTTTTCCCGGCTCTGTATTCGTCAAACAGATTATATCCGATTAGAAAAAGGGCCGCTGCAATGAGCAGCAGCCCGAGCGCTATAAGGGCTGTTCCTCCTTTTCTTTTACTTTCCATGGGAATCTCCCTGCTTACGCCGCACCATCCATCCAGCTAATACCAACAACAATCCGCCGCAGGCAAGCACTGGCACTGGCCACCACAGCATTCCTGTTTGAGGCAGTTTGGGCGGCGGTTCATACGGGCGGGTATTCGTTATGACAAATATCGTTCCTTCCTGCGCTACGGTGACGGTGTATCCAGCCGGCACTTCCGATTCGACCACCTGCCACCTTGCGTTGCTGTCTAAATTCTCCCACGTATATTCCCAGTTATTTTTCTTGTTCAATAGGACGGTATCGACAACAGTCCCGTTCTCCAGAAGCTGCACGGAAATCTCTTTGGGCCGCGTGTCCTCATTGCCGTCATCCTTCCAAACCTTCTGTACCTTACGGCTTACCCGCCCAGGCGTCTTATCCCTACGGTCAAATTTACATGTGGCCTCTATGCCGTAGTTCCAGTCCCCCTCCTCCGTCCATTCCGGAAGGGATACCAACATGGGTTCCGGGGTATAGATGGCGTTTGCATCTGCATATTCCTCACCGATTACCAAATACAATCCCACGGCAAGGCCCGCAAAGCTGACCCGTCCACCCTGTCCGGTTCTCTGCGTACGAAGCGGTTTCAATTCATCCCGTGCCGTATAAACGGCGAGCGTCTGGGCCAGCGCCCGCCAGCCGGAGCTATCCAGGTCCTCCAGGTTGACGGAATAGTCGGCAAAATCTCCCGTCAATGTGAAGGCGCCGTTTTCCGAAGTATTTGCCACGCGATAAATGGAAAAGTTCACTGCAGAAAACCCGATTCCATCTGCACCAAAATATATGCTTAGCGAAGTTGCCCTGTCAGTCTCGATACTTTCCCGGGCAAACGCGGCAGCCGATATGCAGCCGATTCCCATCACGACAGCCAATAACGTCGCTCCAATGCGCTTCCAAGGCATGCGGATTTTCATCTATTTATCACCTCTTTCGGATTTTCTTTTTCTCATCAGCGGCCGCAGCGCCACCAGCAATACAAGAACCAGCAGAATGGGGATTGCGAGTATTGGTGCAACCAGGCGTGCATCAACCAGCATCGCATCCGCCGTAACGCGCAGCGTTTGGAATGTCTGCTGATTCTCTACCCGATGGCCCCGTACCAAAAGGCGGTGGGAATTGACGCCATACGGCGTACAGGTCACCAAGGTACAAAAGTCCTTCCCCTCTTCGATTCCCAATAAAGAGATATCCTCCGGCTCTACAATGCGGATTTGGTCCACCTCATAGGTCAGCGTTTCATCCAACACCCGCAGAATGAAGATATCTCCCTCCGCCAGCTGGTCCAGGTCGGTAAACAATCTGGAGGAAGGCAGCCCACGGTGACCGGATATGACACAATGCGTTCCTGCACCGCCTATCGGGAGAGAGGAGCCTTCAACATGTCCAATGGCGACTTGCAAAACCTCCTCATCGGTTCCGTGATAAATGGGCAGCATGACGTCAATCGATGGAATTTCGACATAGCCGATGATGCCATTCCCCGTGACATCCAACAGCTTTTCACCGTTTTTCCTTTGCTCCTCACTGGGCTGGAAACGGTTTGGATTGCCCTGCAGGGCGGCGTTATACGCCTGCGCTTGCTTCCACATGTCTTCATACGAGTCGTCATCCATCTCCGTCACCACATCTACATAAGAGGAAATAGCACGTGATTGATACAGCGAGTTCCAATAATCGCTGACCACTGGATACAGCAGTAAAAACAACCCTGCAAAAAAAACGATTATCAACAGGATGGAAACTCTCTTGTTCTTTTTTAAATCATCATTTTTCATGCAAGGTTCTCCCTACTGCCACACGGCCGGAAGGGAGAACGCCCCCGGCCGTGGCAGCCATAAAAAAGGGATTATTGGCGATTGGTAGCCTTCATGCGAATTCGCACAGTCAGAAGGATGCCCGCTCCAAGCAACATCACACCGCCCAGCACGAAGAAGATAGTCGTACCGACGCCCCCGGTTTCAGGCAGCGTAGCGCCGGCATTATTGGGCACCTCAATGGCCACGGTACCGTCGGCCACATTGCCGGCCTTCGGTTCCTCCTCGCCGACTTTAAGCGTCAGGGTAGTCAGTACACTGGAAGCCGTCCCATTATAATTCTGCACTTCGCCGGTGCTGGCGGCGATGACCAGCGTCTGGTCGTTCTTGATTAGATTGTAGCCCTCAGGAGCCTTTATCTCCCGCAGGAGATAGGCGCCCTCGTCCAGCCCGGAAATGCCGAAGCTGCCGGATGTCTCCGCAGAGGTCATGATGACCTTGTGGGTCTGATTAAATGTCGTCCAGTCACCATAGGTGATTGCACCGGCGTCACCGGAACCATCCGGCACATTCACCCAGCCGTCAAACTTGCCGTTGCTGTCTATCTTCGCTACCTGAGTACCGGCGTTGTTCAACAGGACAAATTCCGCATCCTTAAGTTTGGTCTCCGTATTTTTTCCATCGACCTTCGTGCCGTCCAGTTCATACGTGAACACGACAACATAATCCTTGGGGGTTTTCCCTTTGCCTTTGCCGTTGGGGTCATTGGAATAGGTCAGGTCAACCTCGTTGGGATTGCCGTCCAGGCCAATTTCCGCATTTTCATTCAGCGTTGCAGTATAAGTGACAATGATGTAATTATCATCTGAAGCGGTAAAATCCTCATTCTCCTCCATGTTCTCAAAGGTGAGGGTAAAACTCGCATCACCAATGTCCGTAGTGGCCAGCGTGTAATCCGTTCCCGCACTCAGCGGAGTCAGCGCATCCAGCGCGGTGTCCTTGGCAGCGGTTACGTAGACCTGAAGCGTGTCCTCGGCCAAGGTCAGTCCATTGGAGAGGGTGTCAGTGATAACAAACTCATAACCGTTATAACCGGTCATGTCAGGGATGGAGGCAACAATCTTAAAGGGGACGGCATCACCGATATCATAGTCCGCTACGTCGTTGTAGCCATTGCCCCAGTCCGTGGTGGCGGCGGAGAGACTCTCCTCATAGACCTTCTTTTCAACGGTGGGCTTATCGCCTTTGGGGGCCATGGTTTCCTGGCCCAGGACCTGAACGATATAATCGCTGACGAAGTCGTCGGGGGTTTCTCCGGCAAGGCTATCCTTGACCAGATAATAACCGCCCTCGGTCAGGTTGATGGTGCATGCAGTCATCCCTGCGCCAGGCGTAGCTGTCCCCGCGGCCGTACTGCTCAGGTAACCGGGCGTCCCATTGAGCACCGTCAGGAAGGTCTCCAAATCCGCGGCACTGTCCAGCAGCTTTGCCACATCAGCAGCGGTGGACTGGTCGGTTAGCGATGTAAATCCCGCTTGGGTTTTCAGCGCAGTGAGCAGACCGCTGATATTCTGCACGCCGGAGCCCCATTCAATGTTGGATAAAAGATAGGTGCTGTTGCCCGTTGTGCCATCCCCAGTCCCGCCGGAAACATCGCCCTTGAAAATCTGGTAGGCGGTATAGGTATGGTTTGCATTTGTGTTGCTGATGGTGATGGAATAATCACCTGCCTGCGCAAAGGCCGGGACAGCGAGCATCGCCGTCATGGCCAGCGACAGTAAAGCCGCCGCCAGTTTTTTCAGTTTTTTCATGGAAATATTCTCCTCCCTTTGTTTGAAACATGGTCGCCTTAGGTTATTTCACATTCGTGGGGCATGCGTTATTGAAGGGGCATTCCCTCCTTCCGATGTCTGCGCCTCAAATATACGTATCCGGCGGCAGACGCTCCGGCAAGAAGCAGCCCTGCAAGGAAAAAGAACCTTGGCCCCGCTCCACCGGTTTCCGGCAGGACATATTCGTTTTGCGTATTGACGACCTCAATCATCCCAGTCTGAACGCCTTCATTGTTGACATATGCAATCTGGAAACCGGATAAGGGGTCTTCCTCCACCGTGTAATGATAAGATTTCCCGTCCCCATCCACTTTGGGCAGCGCATTCCAGGTATACGACCAGCCGTTTCCGGCATTTAGTTCCACCGGATTGCCATAGGCGGTCTTCACGCCGTCCTTCCACTGGTACAGCTGGATGGTAACCTCCCCTATCGGCGCTTGTTCTAAAACCTCGCCCGCGTCGTTGCGCCATGTCTTGACGACGGTCAACGCATCGGGCTCATTGGGAACATAGATGGCATGGGAGGTGGAAAAAGCAACAAAGCCAATCTGTTCCAGGGGCACATTGCCCAGCGCTCCGTTTTCCTGCATCCGCGCAAGCGCCGCCTCTTTTGTCTCGCCCCGCTCACCCCAGATAAAGTAGTACGTGGCGTCGCTCTTCAAATACCCATCCGGGGCGTCAATCTCCTGCAGGCGGTACAGCGTATTGTACAGCGAGGTTTCGTTCACAAAGCTCAGCACAATCTTGCCTTCCTCACCGACTACGAACAATCCGCCCGCACCTGTCGCCGTGGCGGAGGTCTGCCGCCATTCGTATCCAGCGCCGGTCTGTTCATATCGTTCCAGCCGGAACGTTGCTCCAGGCAGCAGATGCAGCGAGTTGCCGCTTTCGTGCTTATAAATCGTCACCGTCGCCTTATTCACCGTGGCGGAGGATTGTTCCTCTTCCATAACGATTCCCGATTCGGAAGAGAATTCCCCATGCCCGCTGAGTTTTACCGTGTTAAAGATGTTCAAATCCCCGGCGGCTGTTCCACGGTCAATGATATAGTCATAAACCAGGACGCAGGCGGTCCGGTCCGGTATTGTGAACGTAATCGTCCGTGTCGCACCATCGTACTCGGCGGAATACAGCGACGGGTCGATGGCTTCCCCGCAGAAGTGGTTTTCCGCATCGGCTGAATTATAGCGGTAAAGCCTTACGCTATCCGGCGGAAAACTCGCACTGCTGCCAGCCGGGATGCTCAGCACATCCTCCAAGGTCAGGTGGTTGTCATACGGATTCAGCCGTTCGCCCGTCGGGTTGATAGTGACATAGTAGCGCAACCTGTCGGAAAGCTCTTCCGCCCCCTCCGCCGCTTGGAGCCGCTCTCCCACCTTTTCCAGACGGGGCAAGGTGTGTTTTACCGTGGTGGTCGTGCTGTCGGTTTCCCCATCCCAGGCCACGGTGTTGGTATATTGCTTTTCGCCGCTGCTGATAAGTTCTCCGTCTTGCGCAACGGAAACGTCATAGTAGATGCCGAAGGGAGCTCCGCTTAGGTCCTTGATATGCGAGATGAAGAAAGTGACCGCCGTCGTTCCGTCCGGGTTTTCAACTGTGGAAACTTGCGCTATATACCAGGGGTCCGTCGTTTGGACATCGAAGGTGTTAAACCCGTTGGGATGGCTGCGCAAGACGACTGAATCCTTTACAAGCTTGGCCCCGGCCGGCAGCGTATCCGTCACCGTGACTGCATTCTCATCGTTATATTTGCTATAATCGGAAATCAGGATTCGGTAGTGTAGGATTCCATCTGTATCGCCTGAATGGACGGTCAGCGGAACATCGGTATAGGAGCTGGAATCCTTGCCCGCCTCAGGGATACCGGTCTGGCTGGCCTGTTTATTCAGCCTCGCACCAAAGGACATGTTGCCCCGCGCCAGCATATAGCCATCCGGAATTCGCCCCAGATTCCCCACCGTCGCCCGTTCAACCCCTGCGGGTAAATTGCTCACATTCACTTGCGTGTGGTAGGTAAGCAAAAGACTGGCTTCGCCGATTTTCCCTATGGCGCTCGTCTGAAATTCGATGGAGAACAGCCCAAGCGGTTCATCCTGCTCAAAGCTTCCGATAGGCTGCAGGCGGAAGTATTGCGACAGCTCTTCATATGAAAGTTCCTGCACTGCCCAGGTCAGGTTCTCATCCGTCAGGTTAAGTTCCTCCATCAGGGCTTCAACGTCTGCTTTGGAGACTGCCTGCAGCGTATAGTCGGTTCCGTATTGCAGAAACGCTCCCTCCACCGCCTGAATCCGAAGCGAATCGGCCAGAAGCCGCGGGGTAGTGTAATGGCTACCCGGCAAAAATGTGCCGTCTGCCAGAAGCAGATTGGGAATCCAATCCACATAGTGCAGCTTTTGAATATCCAGGGGTGTCGGGTGTGCGATAGACGCGGCCCATTCCACAATGCCCGTATCTGAATCGGCGTCCGTCATTCCCTTTATCACCCCATAATCGCCGGGGGCGTAACCGTCAACGTCAATTTCCACCTCGTACCTTCCCAGCCGCACCGTATTGTGGAAAGTAACATAGCTTCCATCTGGGAGATTGGCCGGCATCTCCGTTTCATAAGTAACCAGATACTGTACGTTGGAATTTTCCGGGAAGGTGAATGGAATCGATATGTTTTCAACAATCCCCAGCGGCTGGTAATCCCGGAACAGTTCAATCTGGACAGTCTCCGGCAAATCCGCCGTGTATATCTGTCCGTTGGCCGTGTAGGTAAGCGTGTCCTCCAGCCGCAGCCCGCCGATGTCCCGCTGGCTCTCGTTGAGATAAATCGACCATTTGATTTTCTGCGTCAACGGGTCGTATACGCCTTCCTTGTGAACCATTGTATCCGATACTTTGATGTTCACACTGGCTTGGGCGGAATGGCTGTCGTCATGGGCTACCGCTGTGTTGGCAAACTGCGTATAGCCGTTTGCGTCGCCGGATACATTCAGGTCCGGTTCAGCGGTATAGGCAAACACATACGATTCTCCAGCCCCTAAAGCCGGCAAGGGCCCCAGCGTGAAAGAGGCGGTTTTGTCCGGTGTCTGGCCACTTATATGCAAAAGTGCCAAGAGGCTTTGCTCATCCAAGGGATGGGTTTTGGTTCCATCGGCATTCAGCTTATAGAATTCAACTACCTCTTTATAATTGACAACCCCATAATCCGGCTGATGCATAAAGGCATCTTCCATTGTCAGCGGCCCATCCGTTCCCTGTTCACTGGACACCGTGATGCTGTAGTAAATAAGATTATTTTCCTTGTCATACCATCCTTCTTTGGCCACGGTAAGGTCGGTTGCCTCCTCATCCGGTTTTACCGTGACCGTGCCGCCGGCAGTGCCCAAATCAATTTCTTCTTCTCCTTCCTGGCCAGTGGCGGTAACAATGCCTTGGAATTCCAGCTCCCCTGTAAAGGGGCGGTTGTCGGCAAATGCCTGGGTGAAGGTAATCTGGATAAGTCCTCCCGGTTGTATCACGTATTCGCCGGCATAACTGCCTTCGATGGTGACCGGTCCGGTTGCCTGTTCCTCCAGCCCGATTCCCTTGGGCAGCTGGTAGTGAATCACCCGAGAATCCGGCCCCACCACATTTTCTGGAATCGTGTAGTGGATGTTCAGCCGGATGGAATCGCCGGTCGTGACCTCTGTAACCGGTACCCATTGTCCATCAACCGCTTTGGAAAGGGACATTTGTGTAATATACTGCGTGAAGTCCACGCTCTGCGCCGCGCGCAAGGCGTTTGTGGCGGCAGTGCGCCTTCTTGCAGCCTTGAATCCGTTCTTATCCACCGTCGCCCAGCTTGTTTGTTTGTCCGTTTTGATTTCAGCAGGAAGGCAGCTGGCGTCATGGATATGTTCCCTGACTTCCATCTTGCCGCAAACCGGCTTGCCGTCCGCATCAAAGCAGCTGGCAGTGTGGGTATGCAAAACGATTTCCTCTTTGCCGCAAACCAATTCCCTATGGGCTTCATAACAGGCGTCGGTATGCGTATGTATTTGCTCGTCCTTGCCGCAGATTGGCTCCTCAGAACGCGCATGACATTGTTCCGTATGGACATGTGCGTCTGTCGATTGTTTGCAAACCAGGCCCTCATTCGCATCATAGCAATCTTCCGTATGGGCATGCGGCGCTGTTTCTTCCTGCCCGCAAACCAATTCGTCCGCCATCATATAGCAAGCATCCGTATGCGCATGCTCCTCACCATCAAATCCACACACTTGGGCGAGTGTTTCCTGGTAGCATGATTCATCGTGCGTGTGAGGCCGGATTTCTTCCAGCGAACAAATGCACGTTCCGTCTTCGGCGTAGCAGGATTCGTTATGAACATGTGCAACAAAATCCGCATATCCGCAAACAAGGCTGCCCGATTCGTCATAACAGCTGGCAATATGGGTATGGAGATTCAGCTGGCACGCCAGCACTTTCGGGCCGTTCTCCAGGGTAAGAGCCGGCAGAACCATAACGGTAGTCGTTACCACAATCGCTGCTGCCGCCAGGACAGCGGTCAGCTTATGCCAGCGTTTTCTCAACTTGTGTTCCCGTATATATTCCTGGATTTTATTTTGTTTATCCTGTGGTTTCATGGCAAACCTCCCTCCCAAAACTATTCAATCTCGCCCAATTCGTTCAGCGGCCAGAGCCGAAAGACCAACGTCCCCACGATATCCTCCTCTGACACACACCCTACATCGCTGTTACGGGAATCGCTGGAAACACTGCGATGGTCTCCCATGACAAAATATCGGCTGTCAGGCACCTGGTAAGGGAACTGGATATCACATTCCCCGAACGCTTTTTCTTTCAAATACGGCTCCTGCAAGGTTTGCCCGTTGATGCTCACATTGCCGTTTTCATCCATGTCTATCCATTCCCCCGGCAAGCCAATCACACGTTTTACCAGAATTTTGTTATTGTAATAAAAAGCGATGATGTCTGCGCGCTCATAGGAACCTTTTCTTATAGCTGCAACAATGTTGCCGTCCGTCAGAGTCGGCGTCATCGACGTACCGTAAATCCGCAGGATGGGCAGCAAAAGATGGGATATCAGCACGACAGCCGCCGCCACAACGATGAGCGTCGAAATCGTACTGCCCAACATTCTCCGATACCGCTTCCGATAGGCTTCCCGTTTCAGTTCCTGCTCCAGTTGCTGTACCGTGGGCAAACAGGTGATTGATTTGCGTTTCATACCGGCACTCCGTTTATATTTGAATCCCTGGGATGCTATAACCCAGGAGTTTTTTCAGCTCCTGATGATTCTCATAGAATGATTGCAGGCGTTTGGAAACCTCCGTCCAGTATGCTTCCGAACGCTGTTGTGCATCGCGTTCCATCGCCGCGCATTTGTCCCGGCACGCCGCCTCCATGGTCTTACATTTGGCGGCCGTCTCTCTCAGCCGCCGTTCGGCTTCGGCCCGGCTTGCTTCCTCCCGCTGGGCACAGAGCGCCGCCTGCCGGTCATTGAGCGTACGGATATTTTCGATATATTGCTGGCTCGCGGCCTGCGCCGCTTCAAAAATCCCGTTTATCTGAAGGGCCGCCACCGCAATCGAGCCCGCTTCATTGATAGCGATTTCCCGGTTCTGCAGGGCTGCGCGGGCTTTCTCCAGCTCTTGTTTTAACGCATTTATTTCTTTCTCGTGCTCCGCTTTTACAAATTCCAAATCTTTTGCATGTTCCGATTTGACAAACTCCAGTTCTTTTCCCTGTTCAATCATCATTTCCAAAAGTTCTTTTCTGCCCAAACTGCGTAACTGCCGTTCCGTCATATGTGTATCGCCTTTCTTTTGCCCCTCTTGAGGAGAATCGTTTCCCGACCTCTTCTTATTCTTGATTGTATGCATTTCACCTTTTGTATCATTCATCTTTGTGTGGCTGTCACTTACGTTCTCGGAACGGAACGCATCTTTGTCTTTACCCAGAAAGTACACAAGCGGAACTTCCTCGCCCTGTGCGAGCATATGGCATTCCACTTCCGGCTTGAAGCGAAGTATTTTTTCAATCAATTCTTGGCCGGACATCTCCACCAGTGCGGGTCTTGTAAAAACAATATGCACATCATGATACATTGCAAATTTCAAGGCATCGTTGGCGTTGCTGTGCAGGACAACCATGGCGGCAGATTGCTGGTCCGCCAGGCGTTTGGCTTCCCGGTCCAGCGCCCTTTTATCGCTGTCAACGAGCAAAATTGTCATGGTATCCCCCACTTCTTTGCTTATACAATTTCATTCTACTGACCGCGCATCACAAAACCCTTACAAATCCGCCGGTTAAATCACAATAAGCAAAAGCTCCGAGGAGTTTCTCCCGGAGCTTTTGCTTGCCGGCAATGGTGCGCTGATGCAGCTACCCTGCCATTGGTTCCCCGATGAACGGATATTGCTTTTTATTCAGGCGGGGTGGCATATACATGCTTGAGCCAGAGTTCGGCGTTGTGCGCTTCTCCCCAACTATATAACGGCATATAATCATTCTGGTATTGATTAATGGCAATTGGGTCCCCTTGCAGGAGCCGGTAATAATCGCAGTCAAATTTTTCCGGGACAACGGCATAGCCATTAAATCCTTTGGTAAGGATTTCCGACGCCCCTGCCTTCTTTAAGGCATTTTTTAGTTCATACACCAGTTGATGAAAGTAACTCTTGGACGTACCAGTATTCCCCATTTCCTCAAACAGCGCAGCTCGCGCTTCCGCCGCCGTAACGACTGCCCCCCGATGGTCCACCAGGTAGGCCAGCAGCTCTTTGGATTTCGCACGGCCGAAATGAACTGGCCGTCCGTCTACAAACAGTTCAAATCCGCCAAAGGTTTGTACCGATATCCTCTTTCTCTGGGGGGCTTCCTCGTAAATAAACGTTAATTCCCGCTTTACATCATTTTCATCCACCGGCTTGAGCAGATATCCCGTTGCATGCATGCGGAATGCATCCACAGCGTATTCCTGATAGCCCGTTACGAAAATAATGTGCATATCCGGCTTGATATTTTTGAGTCTCACTGCAAGCTCCAAACCGGACATTTTCCCCAGATGGATGTCTAAAAACGCAACATCAATTGTTTGTCGCTCAGCCGCCCGAATCGCTTCATCCGGGCGCGTAAAGGACAGCACTTCCGTTTTGGGCTGGACACGGCGGAGGATTTTGACCATTTCTTCCAGTATATAGATTTCGTCGTCTACCGCTAAAAAACGCATCGTGCTCGCCTCCTATCTCCCCGTCCACGGAATTTGCAGCGTAACCACTGTTCCACGTTCATTGCTTTCAATATCCAATGTGCCGTTGACCATGCTTTTCAATCGCTGGCGGACATTTTCAATCCCGATGTGGGCGTGCGCGCCATGCGCCGTATAGGTCTTCGCCTTTTCCATACCAATTCCGTTATCCATGATGGTCACAATGGCATATTCCGCCGTCCTGTTTGTACAGATGGAAATAGTGCCGCCTTCGTCTTTGTTGAGAATCCCGTGCTGCACGGCATTTTCTACCAGCGGTTGGAGCGTTAAAGGCGGAATGTAAAAATCCGTCGTCTGTATCTGGCAGACCACATGCAGCCGTTCCTGAAACCGCTGCCGTTCCAAATAAAGGTAATTCATAACATGGTTGAGTTCCGTTTCAAACGGAATCGGTTTGCGGGCTTTCAAACTATTCATATTTCCGCGCAGAAATGCGGAAAATTCTTTGATGGACTTTTGCGCCTTTCCAGGATTTTCTTCGCACAAATGATAGATAACACTTAGCGAATTATATAGAAAATGGGGCTGTATCTGGCTGAGCATGACATCAATATGCCGTTCGGCCAGCTCCTTTTCCTGCTCTTTCATCGCCACCTCATGTTCAAATTGAATATTCATTAAAATCAATAACATGGCAATGGTGAGGCTTGCATTGACTACGGCAATTCCTCGCATGGCCATCTGGGCAGTACCGCTGCCCAACGGAAGAAAGATATAGAGCAAAAAGAACATCGTTTCCCGCCGCGAAAGCTTATCTCGATAGGCAATCACCAGCACGATGCAAAGAATATAGCAAAACAACGGGATGAACTGTGATAACAAAAACAACGGACCGCGTTGATATCCGTCAACCGTAACACGAAAAATCGAACCGGTAAACGGGCTTATTGCGGCAAAAATAATCTGTACGCTGCAAAGGCATATTGTGTAAAGCAAGCATGCCTGTTTTACACGCCCTCTCAGTTGCAGGTATTCTATGATATACCGTATAAAAAAATATAAGATAAATGCAGAGGCCGCATAATAGAGAACCGTAAGAACCATCAGCGTCACCCTATCCGATAGCGTGATGACGGCGGGCATCATCCAGTCCCCCAAGTCTCCCACTGTCATGAGAATATTCGAAAGACATATTCCCAAAAAATATTGATTCAGCTTTAGCCGATATCGATGGTTGCTAATCAGATAAATAACGGGCAGCGAGGATAGCATCATGCTGAAAATATCCAGCGCGATATTGGCATACCTCAGTTCACTCATACGGTCTCACCTCACTCTTATCAAAAAAGTAACCGACATTTCTACCGGTTACTTTCTGAAAATCTCACCGACTGCCTTCATTTCATATTTGTGAGGCCTTTGGTTTGTTGCATCACCGGCTTTACCTTGCGCGGAAAATCAGACAATTTCGTTCCATTCCTCTTTTGTTATGTTTTCTTATCAATAGGAGAAAAAACTGATATATCAATTTTATTTTAAATTATAT
>CAJFOS010000012.1 GCA_904397865.1 Candidatus Allochristensenella caecavium | reverse complement strand
CCTGGTGCCAGTACAGGTCGTTCTGCCCATTGACATCACTCCACACTGCAAACGACACGTTCTTCGCTCCCGACACATTTGCCGTCGCCGTGAACGTATCCTTTGCATCCAGCGGGCTTGCCGTTACCGTATGGATGGCGAGTTTCTCTGCTCCCAACACCGTCGGTTTGGCCGCCACTTCTTTGCTGATTAGGTTCCCCGCATTGCCTTCTGCATACGCAACAACCGAATACGTCCCCGTCTCTTTGCCGTGCTCAGTCCAGTCCACCGTACACGTCCAGCTTCCATTCCCCTGGTTGATTCCCTGGTGCCAATACAGGTCGTTCTGGCCGTTGACGTCACCCCACACTGCAAACGACACGTTCTTCGCTCCCGACACGTTTGCCGTCACATTAAACGTATCCTTTGCCTGCAGCGGGTCAACCGTGATCGTGTTGATCTTCAAACTGGTTACATCCGTATTTACCGTACTGATTGCTGCACCAGGGTAGTAGAAATCCAGTATCTGTTTATACGTATGCCCTGCCTTTGCGCGTGCATCCGCACCACGCTGGCTTAATCCTACCCCATGTCCATAGCGGCGGTTTGTCCAATAATAGCCGCTGATTCCACTTTCCGTACCCGCTTCTGCTCCACGCATACGATAATTTTGATTAAAGTAGGCATGCTCACGATTCGATACGCTTTTTTGCAGCAACACCGTCACAACAACATTGTCAATATTATCATGTAGCTTTCCTTCACCATCAACATACTGTACCTTCAAAGAAGCCTCGCCCGTCTTATAACAACGGCTGGCAAGGTTAGGATAGAATTTTTCCTTTCCTTTCAGATAATTGCATCTGAGCAGACGTACATTCGTCTGTGTCGGTACGTTATATCCCTTAGCTTTTAAATACTCATACGCCAGCTTCTGTAAATCCTGCATATGTAGTTGGTCGTATTCATATGGCAGGCTAACCGTTTCGGTTCCTGAAAGCACCTTTTCTGAATACTCCGCACTGATATAGGCGTCCCGCCCATTGTATTTGATCTTATACCAGCCGTTCTGTGTTTCTAGCAAAGTAAAAACATCACCGGGCTGTGCGCTTCCTATCACCGTAGCATTGCCCCCTGCCGTGCTCGGTTCGGTTCGAATGCGTACATTTTTTCCCGTACATTTGACCTGTGTTGCATGCACATTGGCATCATAGCGCGTTCCCACAATATTTGTGGGAACAAACAGCAGTTGTTCATTGCCTTTAAAGGTAAGGTCGTACGAGTCGTCTCGTATCTTGAAATACGGAAAACTTGTGTTCCCGTTTGGCACATCCGTCTGGCCGCCGTTAACAGCGCTGTACATCGCCTCTATAATCGAGCCATTATAAGTCAGCACTTGCCCCTTGGTTTCATTCACTGCCTGCTGCAAAATAGCTGCACTGCTATACCCTCGATATACCTGTTCGGTAGATGAGTCACCAATATCGTAATTCACCTTATTGCTTCGCTTCATTTTATAAATCGCATAACTCCGCGCCGCAACGCATTGCGCTTTGAGGGCCTCCAATCTGAATCCAGATCCCATCTCGCCCTTGATAACGCCTAGCGTATAGGTCTCCATCGAGACACGGTTCATCACTTTAACCGCTCCGTTCTCCGCATAGAATACAATATCTCCGCGGTAAGAAAGACGGTCGGAAGGATTGTCCTTCTCATTCCATTTCGTATGAATGGAAATAAGATTGACGCCGGCAGTCGTATCCTCCGATAATGTGATTTTAGACCCGATTTTATATGAAGCGGTCGGCGTTTTTATCGTCAGGGTGTTTCCGCTGGCTGAAACAGTGTAGTTGCCATTTGGCAGGGCAATACCAGCGTTTTCTACTAGCTTATATTTACCCGATAGCACGAACGGTACACTCGTCTGCGTTCCATTCAATGTAATCCCTACACGAATCACAGAATAGTCTTCGGCCGCCTGTGCGGTCGTCTGTTGCGGCACCACCGCTTCGCTCAGCGCGCTGAACGCGCCAAAGCACGGCACCACCATCGCCAAAGCCAAGACCCACGCACCCAAGCGTCCCTTTCGTCCTTTCTGTCGTCTCAAGGCGTATCCTCCTTTATCTCGTTGCGTCCCTTTATTGTAACAATTCTGTAACATTTGGTCAAGGCTTATCCTTTTTTGTATCCATTCTATTCCATTCATGGCCCCGTTTTGCGTCGGCGCGATTTATGTCGATAGACCGCGCCTTTTTGCATTTTGCCCGATTCCATGGCACGGATACCGGAAATGCCTTCCATATTTTCCATTTTTTTCAAAAAGCCCGCGTATGCAACGCGGGCTTTTCCTTTTCACATCGGACGGGCGGGGATGATAAACGCGCAAATCAAATACGCCAGAATTCCTGAACCGCCCAGGCATGCAAACAACACCCAGCCGACGCGCACCAGCGTGGCGTCCAGACCGAAATAGTCCGCAATGCCGCTGCATACACCGGCGAGCATTTTGTTGGCGGTGTTGCGGGTCAATCGTTTTTGTTCGCTCATCTTCCATCCCTTTCAGCGGCCGTTTCATCCTGGGCGGCCAGGGCAACCAGCGCCAGGCCGCATTCGGTGCGCATCTTCATCAGTTCGCACTGCATGGGGTTGGGTTCCAGCAGGCTGCCGGAATACGCTTCGGCATTGGCCGCACAGCCGCCCGCGCACAGATACTGCGCCCAGCAGTCCCGGCACGCCGCCTTGTTGCCGACGTGGTTGTCTTCAAACTTTTTACGGATGACCGGGTCGATGTTTCCCTCTTTGAGCGTGCCCATCTTCCAGCCTTCGCGCCCGACAAACTGGTGGCACGGGTACAAATCGCCCTCCGGCGTGACGGCCAGGTATTCAATCCCGCTGCCGCAGCCGCTCAGCCGTTTGCGCAGACACGGCCCGCCGGATAAATCAATCATAAAATGATAAAAATGGTACGGATTGCCCGCTTTGCGCCGCGCGTCGATGATATCCACCAGCCGTTCGTATTCGCGGCGGATGGCCGGCAAATCACTTTCATGAATCGCCAGCGTGTGGGTATCCTCCAGCACCACCGGTTCGATGGAAATATACTGGAAGCCCGCGTCCCAAAGCGCTTCGGCGTCCGTGGCAAAATCCAGATTTCTTCCGGTAAACGTCCCGCGGGCATAGTATTCCCCATTTCCGCGTCCGGCTACAATTTTTTGTGCGTTTTGCAGCGCGCGGTCATACGAACCGCCGCCGCCCGCCGCCGGGCGCACCGCGTCGTGCACGCTTTTGCGGCCGTCGAGCGAAAGGACGATGTTGTTCATTTCGCGGTTGAGAAAATCCGCCGCGTCCGCGGGCATGTCAAAGCAGTTGGTCGTCATGGTAAAGCGGATGATTTTGCCGTGTTTTTGTTCCAGTTCGCGCCCATAGGCGACAATCTGTTTGACGACGTCAAAATTCATCATCGGTTCGCCGCCAAAAAAGTCCACTTCCAAATGCTTGCGCTTGCCGCTGTGGGCAATGAGGAAATCCAGCGCCGCCTTGCCGACTTCGGGCGGCATCAGACAGCGAATCTGGTCATACCCGCCGGTGGAAGCAAAGCAATACCCGCAGCGCAGATTGCAGTCGTGCGCCACATGCAGGCACAGCGCTTTGACAATCCCGTCGTCCGGGATGCGCATCTCCTGTTCCATGGGCACGAACAAATCGCCCGCGTCCTTGGCGCTTTGCATCTCGGCCACGCAGGCGCGCACGTCCTCTTCCTTATATTGCGGCAGCGCCGCTACAATCTCTTCTTCGGTGCGGGATTCAAACAGTTGGACGACCTCATAAGCAAGGTCGTCCAACATGTGCAGCGCGCCGCTGCCCGCATCAAACGCCAGGCGCATCCCGGCGCATGTAAATGCATGTACCATCTTTTTTACTTGACTTTCGGTTCCGGACGGCGCACTTTGCCCTCCAGCGCCTGACAGGACTGGTTCGCCACCGTGCAGGACGTCTTGCACGCGCTCTGGCAGCTGTTCTGGCATTCGCCGCAGCCGGTGTGTTCGCCTTTACGGATGTTGGCCGTTGCAATGGTTTGCATATGTTTCATGGTTGTTTACCCTCCCAGCGGGGCGCAAATCCCCCCATTGTGTTCTTCCTTTATTTATACAACAAAACGCGTGCGCGCGCAAGGGGGCGTGTGCCCGGCGGACAAATCCAATGGCCGCGGTCCCTTATGGGGCGCCGCCCCACACCCCGCCAAAGGGAGTGTCTCCCTTTGGAATCCCCGCACAAGGGCATGAATCTTCTTCTCTGCCTCGCTGCT
>CAJFOS010000011.1 GCA_904397865.1 Candidatus Allochristensenella caecavium | reverse complement strand
CCGAACACAGAAGTTAAGCTCCTACGCGTCGACAATACTTGGCTGGCAACGGCCTGGGAAGATAGATCACTGCCGGATTCCATTATTTCAAAGCCTCTGTTGAACAGAGGCTTTGTTTTTTTCTTCTTTTCTATGCTATGATAACGATATCCTTATCCAACTGCGCAGCAGTAAAAAACCAAAGGAGGGTTATGGGAATGCGCTATAACACCCTGGGGAAAACGGAACTGAAGATGTCGGCCATTGGCTTAGGCACATGGGGCATGGGCGGCGGCTGGTTTGGTTCTTCCGATGACGGCAAGGCTATGGATGCTATCCACGCCAGTCTTGACCATGGTATCACACTGATTGATACCGCCCCCGCTTACGGCAACGGCCGCAGCGAAGAACTTGTCGGCCGGGCTTTAAAAGGAAAACGTGAGCAGGTCGTGATTGCGACCAAATGTGGGCTTGTGTGGCAGACGCCGGACCAGCAGGACTTGGATAAATGCTTACGTAAGCAATCGATTATCGAGGAATGCGAACAATCTCTCCGTCGGTTGCAGACAGACTATATTGACCTTTACCAGATGCACTGGCCGGATGTCCATACGCCGATTGAAGAATCCATGGAGGCGCTGATGAAGCTGCGTGAACAGGGTAAAATTCGCTATATCGGCTGTTCCAACTTTGATGTGACACTGATGGAAGAAGCCCAGAAATATGGGGTTTTACAAAGCTTACAGCCGCAATATTCCCTGTTGGAACGCGATGCGGAAACGGAATTGCTTCCCTATTGCCGTGAAAAAGGACTGGGCGTTTTATCCTATGGGTCGCTGGGGGCGGGCGCATTGACTGGGAAATTTAAAGAACCGCCAGCAGTCAGCGGCACCGAACGTCGGGCTACCTTCTATTCCTTTTTCCAGGAACCACAATGGAGCAAGGTACAACAGCTTCTTGCTGTACTGCAAGAGGTGGCGCACGAATACGAAAAGCCTGTGGCACAGGTTTCCATCAACTGGGTTTCGCAACAACCAGGGATGAGCTGCGCGCTTGTAGGCGCCAAAAATGCCGACCAAGCCATCATGAATGCTGCGGCGGGCGATTGGGATTTAAAACAAGCCGATATCGACCGCATTACCCAGGCGTGCAACGACATTTTCGCTTAACCCTTTGTTATTTCAAAGCCCGTTTGTACCATACAGGCGGGCTTTTTGACGGTTATTATTTTGGATACTTTGCTGTGTGCTGGTTTTTCCTCGGCGCTTGCTTAGGCCCTCTGTATCAAAAAATTCTTCGCCTTTTTCCTGTATTCGCTTCAATCATATTTTACTTGCAGTTTTCTACGATATTCGCTATAATGAATTGTGTTCGTACGATTCTGATTTTATTTTTCCGGTGGTAATGGCGGGGAGGCCACACCTGTTCCCATCCCGAACACAGAAGTTAAGCTCCCATGCGTCGACAATACTTGGCTGGCAACGGCCTGGGAAGATAGATCACTGCCGGATTCCATTTTTAACATCCCCTTCTTGATAGAAGGGGATGTCTTTTTTATGGTGTATGAAGAGGTTGGCGGCCATTTTCTTGCGTAGCGGATATGTTCCGAACGGCTTTCTGCTTTGTCCCATCACCGTATTTTTCCTTCCGCATGTAGCAGGTTTCTTCCACCGCCCATATGGAGGCAAGAAACACCCGCTCGGCGCCCCTTTACGGATATATAGTTTCCAATATCCCGACTACAGCATCGCAGCAGTTACGTCCATCATTGGATGGAACAACTTTTTTATTCAAGTGTTACACCCGCAACTTTCCCTGAAAAATTTTGACTTTTACTCCACGCCATTCGTTAAGCTGCTCGTTTTATCACGGATGTCCTTTCCCAAAACAGCTGAAATTGTATTCCGTTGCTCGCATATCCTGGTGCTTTGGTCTGTAACTTCTCCATATCCCCTATATTTTGTCTTTAACATCTATTGTACTTTTGTTTTTCTATCTTTTATAATCAAAATAGTCTTTTTTATCAAAGTAAGGAAGAGGTCTGTATGCACACGCCGCTTTACGATTTGCTTCATCAACAGGTGCAACGAGTTCATACTCGCTTTTGCATGCCCGGCCACAAGGGGCGACTGTCTGCTTATGATGTAACCGAATGCGGCGAAATCGATAACCTGGCCGCACCAACCGGCGCGCTGCTGCAAGCGCATCAGCTGGCCGCACAGGCGTGGGGAGCCAAACGCGCGCATTTTAGCGTCAATGGTTCTACGGCAGGTATCCTGGCCATGTTTTGTGCAGCGTTACATGACGGCGACCGCGTTTTAATAAGCAGCGATGCCCATCTAAGCGTTGCCTCCGCCTTGATTTTAAGCGGTGCGGTGCCCATTGTGATGGACATACCGGAAAGCCAGCCTCCCTGTCCTCTATCGGCAGACAGGCTGAAACAGGCGCTGATGATGCATCCTGATGTCACCGCGGTATTTATAACCAGCCCCAATTTTTATGGCCGTGCGGCGGATATTCCCGCATTGGCCGCTTTGTGCCATGCACGGGGGATTCCTCTGTTGGTCGATGGTGCACACGGCGCGCATTTTGGTTTCTGCAGCGCGCTGCCCGCGCAACCAGTAGACGCGGATGCGTGGGTGCTTTCAGCCCATAAAACGTTATTTGCACCCAACCAAACCGCCGTGCTTTGTTTGGGAAAACGGAGTTTGTTGGAGGAGGACCGCCTATTCGGCGCACTGAACCGTGTACAGACAACCAGCCCTTCTTGGCCCATGCTTGCCGCCATTGACCAGGCGCGCGCACGGTTGCATCAGCATGGGCAATCGGACTATCTGGCGCTGTTAAATCGCATAGAAATATTTGTACAGGGATGTCAAGCATGCGGAATTCCTGTTCTTCAAACCGCTCCGCGGGAATTCACCAAGGACCCAACACGTCTGGTCCTGGATATGCAACCACTCGGGCTGACTGGTTTTGATGCCAAAACCCAATTGGAACAGCAAGGCGTTTGGATTGAGATGGCAGATGCACGGTTTTTGGTATTAATCACCACCCCTGTAGATACAGATGCCGATTTTACACGTTTGCTCGCAGCGCTACAATCGTTGACGCCTTCCCAACAACCCTTGTATTTCCCGCCTGTTCCAAGGGCAGATGCATGTGTTCTATCGCCACGGGCGGCCGCTTATGGTACAATAAGTTGGTGCGAACTCTCCCAATCGACCGGTTGTATCGCAGCACAGGCGATTTGTTGCTATCCGCCTGCGAGCGTTATCATCTGGCCTGGGATGCGCATCACACAACAACAGGTTGCCTATCTGGATTCCATGCATGCCAAAGGAGCGGAACTGGTAGGCGTTCGGGAACAGGGGGGACTGTTATGGGTACAAATCACACAATAAAGCGAAACATCTTTATTTTCGATGTGGACGGTACATTGATGGATTCTCGCGCCGGATTACAGGAAAGCATGCTCGCCGCAATTGACAGCCTGGGTATCGAACGCCCGCCTCTGGAACGCGTGCAGGCCGCGCTGGGTGGGGCAAGCTTTCGCTCTGGAATCCTGTCTTTGGTTTCATTAACTGAAGAACAATATCAAAAAGCCAACCGCGTCTATGGCCAAACCTTTTCTGAGCGCGGTTATCTATTGGAAACAGCCTATGACGGCGTTGTGGAATGGATTGCAGCGCTCCATCAAAAAGGAGCACGCATATTTGCCTGTTCCATGCGGCCCAAACAATTCAGTCTTCCTTCCCTGGAACGTGATGGTCTGTTACCCTTTATCGAAGATGTCTGGGGGCCGGATTTTGACCAGGGACGGGTTCATAAACACCAGGTTCTCGCTTATAGAATGCAGAAACTGGGCATTGTTCCGCAGGAGGCTGTGATGATTGGAGACCGGAATTTCGATATCATTGCAGGCAAAGCGGTTGGAGCAGCAACGCTGGCCGTTCGCTATGGGTATGCACAGCCCGGCGAGCTGGAGGCCGAACACCCGGATGCCATTGTCGACACGGTAGAACAGGCCAAACAATGGACGTTGCAGGCCCTGTCCCCGCACGCTGAATAAAGGAGCCCCTTATGCGCGGAATGTTTATCACTTTTGAAGGACCGGATAAAGCGGGCAAATCCACCCAAATCCGTCTCCTTTGTCAATACTATGAACAGAATGGAATCCCCTATCTGTTGACGCGTGAACCCGGCGGCTGTGCGGTAAGCGAAAAAATCCGTCAATTATTGTTGGACCCTTCCAACGACATGGGGCCTGTTTGTGAAGCCATGCTGTATGCGGCTGCGCGCAGTGAACTGGTCGGCCAGGTGCTTAAACCTGCGCTTGAACAGGGCACCACTGTCATCTGTGACCGCTTTGTGGACAGTTCCATTGCCTACCAGGGATATGGACGCGAATTGGGTGCAGAAAAAATTGCACAGCTAAATCAATGGGCGACACAAGGGCTGACGCCGGATATCACCTTCTATCTTTCCATTCGTCCGGAGGTCGCGCAGCAACGCATGAATCATATACAAAAAGACCGGCTGGAAAAGGCGGACGATGCGTTTCGTGCACGTGTGACGCAGGGATATGAAGCCCTTCTACAAGCCCAGCCCGAACGTTTTACCGTGATTGACGCCAATGGAAGCATCGAGCAAATTCATCAAGCGATTCTCCAGCACTTAGCAGAACGGATACACCGATGAACGCTTTTTCTTTTCATGCCTATATTGCACAACGGGAACCGGATGCCTTTGACGCAACGGCTTTGCAGTTTGCTGAGCAGGTGATGCAGGTATCCGGCGATGCGCATACGCGGCTTTTGCACGGAAATCATCCGGACTTTCTCACGCTGCGGCCCAACGGAACGATGATTCGCATCGACCAGATTCGTCAGCTTTTATTAGAATTATCCGTCCGTCCTTACGAAGGGCAAAAACGCGTGGTTGCCATTCATTATGCCGATTGGATGAATGCACAAGCGCAGAATTGTTTATTGAAAACATTGGAAGAACCGCCGAGCGGCACAGTCTTTCTTCTTCTCTGTGAACAACCAGACCGATTGCTGGAAACCGTACGTTCACGCTGTGCCCTTTGGCGTGCGCCAAAGCAAGCGGGCCAGCCAGCTGAAGATGAAACTGCACCATCCACATTTTGGCAACGTGCAGAACAGGAATCCGATGTGCTTTCTCTTTCTTCCTTTTTCTCTGAGGACAGGCAAGAACAAAAAGAACAGCTGAGCCATCTGTTGGCCAGCGCTTCCAAGCGGCTCAAACAAAGTGTAAATGGAGCGGATACGCGCCCGCCTGCCCAATGGATTCGGCGTATTGATGCCCTGGAACAAAGTGTTGCGATGTTACAAAGCAATGTTTCGCCCAAACTGTGCGCGCAGTGGCTTTGTATCCATATAAAGGAGGACCTATCATGACCACTGTAGTTGGCGTGAAGTTTAAAAAGACCAATAAGATTTATTATTTTGGGCCCAATGGCATCGATTGCCGCTTGGGCGATTCGGTGGTGGTGGAAACTGCCCGCGGCCAGGAAATCGGCGAAGTTGTGATGGCGCCGATGGAAGTGGAGGACACCAGTGTCGTGCTTCCGCTGAAAAATGTAGTACGAAAGGTGTCCGCACAGGATTTGCAACAGGCCGTCCGCAACAAAGAGCAGGAAGGCGACGCATTCCGTATTTTTGAAAAAAAGATTCAGGAACACAATCTGGTGATGAAGCCAGTGGATGTGGAATACGCTTTTGACGGCAGCAAGATTACCTTTTTCTTCACGGCGGATGGGCGCGTCGACTTTCGCGAACTGGTTAAAGACCTCGCCCACCATTTTCGCGCACGGATTGAACTGCGGCAAATCGGTGTACGGGATGAAGCGAAAATGCTTGGCGGGATTGGTAAATGCGGATGTCCTATCTGCTGCAAGCAGTTTTTGCCGGAATTTACACCAGTATCCATCAAGATGGCAAAAGAACAAAATATTTCGCTCAATCCAAGTAAAATCAGCGGATTGTGCGGCCGTTTGATGTGTTGTCTGAACTATGAACAACCATATTATGAAGAGATGCGCAAGAAGATGCCGCGCCCGGGTACACACGTGCAGACGCCGGACGGGCATGGTGTGGCAACGGAAAATAATGCTATCTCTGCACGTGTGCGGGTCAAGGTTGAGCGGGAAGATGGTTCGTTTGAATTAAAGGACTATGCCCTCGAAGACCTGACCTTTGAACGCACCAAACCTCAACCCAAAAAAGCAGAGAAACCGGCGGCAAAAGATGCTGGGAAGAACAATAAAGGCGGTTCCAAACATCATAAACCCAAACACGATGCTACGCAAAAAAACGGGAAAACAACAAAAATTGAAGAAAACAAATCTTAATTACTACTTGCAAATCCGTTTGCGCATGGTACAATAGCGATAGTAAGAAGGAGGTGTTTCCATTGGCACATAAAATTGGTGCGGATTGTATTAGTTGTGGGACCTGCGCGGGTGAATGCCCGGTTGGCGCAATCTCCCAGGGTGATTCCACATACGTAATTTCGGAAAGCGATTGCATTGACTGCGGCGCATGCGCGGCAGCATGCCCGGTCGGCGCGATTTCCGAAGCGTAAGCAGGAAAGCAGACAAAAAGAAGATGTGGTTTTCACATCTTCTTTTTTTATTTGCTTTCGGCTACAATAAGAAAAAATGGAAGGAGCGTTACGTATGCACAAACAAAGCTATCTGGCATTGCTCCAACAAGCCGAACAGGCAAAGGAACGCGCGTATGTCCCCTATTCCCATTTTCGTGTAGGTGCCTGTTTGCTATGTGAAGATGGCCGTATGTTCAGCGGATGCAACGTGGAAAATGCTTCTTATGGCGCCACTCTCTGTGCAGAGCGGACAGCCCTTGTCAAGGCGGTTTCTGAGGGCGCGCGTGCGTTTACAGCTCTTGCTTTAACATCCGACCAGAAAGAACCTATCTTCCCCTGCGGCATGTGTCTGCAGGTGTTATGTGAATTCGGTGACTTTCCCATTCTTATCAGTGGAACCGATATCCATCAATATCAAATTTTTATGCTGCATGAACTGATTCCACATGCCTTCACCCCGGCCGCTTTACAAGGAGAATAAACCATTGACTGCGTTATATCCTCATGAACGAATCGATGATTTGCAAAATGGCACGTTGAAAATCATCCAAAACCCACAGGCATTCTGCTTTGGTACGGATGCAGTATTGTTAGCGCACTATGCACGCATCAAATCCAATCTGCGGGTATTGGATTTGGGAACCGGTACGGGCATTCTTCCGCTTTTGATTTGGGGACAATGCCCAGTTCAGGAAATCCATGCCATTGAAATTCAATCTGCCATGGCCGATATGGCCCGGCGCAGCATGCAGCTCAATCAATTGGACGACCATATCCATGTGCACAGCGGGGATTATCGCGATACAGGGTTGATGAAGCCATTGGGGACGTTTGACCTCATTATGGCCAATCCCCCCTATCATAAAGAAGGAACGGGAGAACCCAACCAAAACACAAGCGCGCATATAGCCCGCTTTGAAGTAACCACTAGTTTGCAGGAATTGATACAGGCTGCCGCCAGGGCCTGTAAACCGGGAGGGCGGTTTTGCATGGTACATCAACCAAAGCGTTTGACAGAATTGTTTGCATGTATGCAAACTTATCACTTTGCTGTTAAACGCATGCGGATGGTTCATCCCAACATCCACAAAGACGCAACGCTTGTGTTGCTGGAAGCCGTCTATCAGGGAAAGGCTGGTCTGCGGGTCGCTGAACCGCTTTTTCTATACGAACCAGATGGAACTGTTTCTTCACAGATACAAGCAATCTACCAAGGAGGACGAGCATAGGTATGGCCGGTACGCTTTATGTTGTGGCAACGCCCATTGGCAATTTGGAGGACATCACGCTGCGCGCCATACGTATTCTCAAGGAGGTGGATGGCATTGCAGCTGAAGATACACGGCACACGGCACAACTGCTGCGCCACCTTCAAATCCACAAACCGCTGTTGAGCCTACACGAACACAACGAAAATGAACGCGCCCAACAATTGGCGGAAAAATTGGAACAGGGTGAAAACTGGGCCTTTGTATCGGATGCAGGCACACCGGGCATCTGTGACCCAGGGGCGCGGCTGGTACAGGCTTTACATCAAAAGCAGATTTGCTGCGTACCCGTTCCCGGACCTTCTGCTCTTGCTACGGCCATTAGCGTAGCAGGCATTACGAGCAGTCATTTTCATTTTGAAGGGTTTTTGCCTGTCAAAGGCGCAGAACGGAGAGAACGTCTGCAAATACTTGCGCAAATAGGTGAACCGATTATTCTTTATGAAGCGCCCCACCGTCTGCAAAAAACGTTGGATGAGCTTTATACAATCTTCGCAGACGCGCCCATCGTTGTTGCCCGCGAATTGACAAAGGTATATGAACAGATTTGTACGACTACCCTTGGACAGGCAAAAGAGCAATTTCCTACTCCAAAGGGGGAATTTGTCCTTCTTATTGAACCACTGATGGAAAAACGAGCCGTCGACAAAGAACAAGCGGCCCTTTATCTAAAAGCGCTGATGGAACAGGGCATTTCTCATAAGCAGGCTGCGGCCCAAACCGCAAAGCAGTTTGGGATGCGCAAAAATGAAGCGTATGCGTTGGCGTTGAAGGAAGAGGAATAGACAAAATTTTTATTTTTGCCAGGATTACGCTTGTATATCCACAACGCGTTTGCTATAATAGGGCCAAGCGATGTGCATAGGTATTTATATTATCCACAATGGATGGTTGATTATTTCTGAATTGTTTGTGGATAATTTTATTTTTCTATTATTTTGCACAATATCAACAGTTTATCCACAAAAAATGGATAAACTTTCTTCTTTTTATAGGAAGTTATCCACAAGTTATAACCTTTTTTTCTTTCATAATTGTGGATAAGTATATTGACTTTTTCATTTCCATTGGTTTCTTTGCCCTGCTATGAGGCATGAATCAGGTGGGAGAAAGGGGGAAATACAATGGACAGCATGCAAACAATCTGGCAGAAAACCAAGGAATCCCTACGGGAGGAATTGGCGGACACCAGCATTGCCGCATGGATTGAACCATTGCGTCCAGTTTCCTTGCAGGAGGGGAAATTGACGCTGTCCGTACCCAATCAGGATATTCTGGATGCGGTGAAAGCGCGTTATGCGGGGTTTATCCAACAATCGCTCCAGATTGTTTCCCCTATGCATGCGATTGAACCAGTGTATCGATTGCAAAGTGAATTGGCTGCGGCTGCACCGAAACAGCCTGTGCGTACCAGCACACTGAATCCGCATTATACATTTGACCAATTTGTTGTGGGAAAAAGCAACCAGTTTGCCTGGGCTGCTTCCATGGGGGTAGCCAAAACGCCGGGAACCAAGTACAATCCCCTATTTATTTATGGCGGAACCGGGCTTGGCAAAACGCATCTGATGCATGCCATCGGTCATGAAATTTTGCAAAACAATCCGGATGCCAACGTGCTGTATGTCACAAGCGAGCAATTTACCAATGAAGTCATCAGTTCGATGCAGAATAAGGAATATGGACAAAAGATTCATTTCCGGAATCGGTATCGCAATGTCGATGCGCTGCTGATTGACGATATTCAATTTTTAGCTAAAAAAGAAAGCACCATCGAAGAATTCTTTCACACGTTTAATACGCTTTATGAAGCGAATAAACAAATTATCATCACTTCCGATAAACCGCCCAAGGAAATCAATATGGAAGACCGGATGCGTTCACGGTTTGAATGGGGACTGCTGGCAGATATTTCACCACCGGATTATGAGACGCGGGTTGCGATTTTACGCAAAAAGGCAGAAGCGGAACAGATTGACATTGCAGAACCCGATGTACTGGAAGCAATTGCGATGCGCGTGGAAAGCAACATCCGCGAATTGGAAGGCAGCCTGACGCGCGTCATTGCATATTCGGCGCTGACGGGACGAAGCATCACAAAGGCATTGGCCGAAGAAGCGCTGAAGGATTACTTTACACAAAAGAAAAAGATTGTGACGCCGCGCAATATCATGCAGGCGGTATGCACGCATTTTGATATTACCATGGAGGATTTGTGTGGAAAGCGCCGCAGCCGGGATATTGCCCGTCCCCGGCAGATTGCCATGTATATGATGCGTACGATGACGGAACTGCCACTGGAAAAAATCGGTTCGCTGCTGGGCGGACGCAATCATACGACGATTATGTATGCGTGCAATCTGATTGCTTCTGAAATCGTTACAGACCCGGAAATGAAGGAAATGATTGACGATTTATCCGCACGTGTGACAGAATAGAAATATCCACATTGGTGGAAAACAAATTGTGGATGGATGTGTATAAAAGAAATCCATCCACGAAGTTTATACCGTACTTTGCACGAAATGATGCACAAAATATGTGGATAAAAAAAGGGTGTGGATAACCAGGGGGGTCATGCACACCGTACAAATGGCTTTTCCACAGAAGAACAATTGAGGGAAATGCCCGATTTTCCTCATCAAAATGAGGATTTGCACATATACACACTGCCTATGACTACGACTACGAATAGACAGAAAAGAAGTGTCTCTCATCAGCGAAAGCGAGGATTTGCAATGCGCATTACTTGTCAAAAAGAAGATTTATTGCAGGCTATGAATACCGTACAGCGTGCTATGCCATCCAAATCGCCCTTACCGGCATTGGAAGGCGTGTATGTACAGGCTAAAGATAACCAATTGCGCTTGGTGTGCAGCGATTTAGTGCTTTGCATTGAAAGCAGCCTGCCAGCAATGGTATCCGATGCGGGCGAAATTGTTTTGCCGGGTAAACTATTTAGCGAACTGGTGCGCAAATTGCCAGAGGGAACGGTAACGATGGATATCCACGACCTGAAGGCAAATATTGCTTGCGGACAGGCCAAGATGACATTGCAGGGCATGGATGCAGCAGATTATCCGGAGATGCCGGCAATGAATCAGGCAAGACCGCTGGAAATTAAACAAGGCGATTTGAAGAGCATGATTCAAAAGACGAGCTTTGCTGTGGCACAAGATGAAACAAAGCCGATTTTGATGGGTGAATTGATGGAGATTGAAACCGACCATGTCACGCTGGTGGCTTTGGACGGATATCGGTTGGCGATGTGTACCCAGGCGCTGGAAAAGGAAAACAGTGCGCCTGTACGGTTTGTTGTGCCGGGTAAATCGCTGGCGGAGATTGCAAAGCTGTTTGAAGACAGCCAAGCCAATGCGAGCATTTCTTTCAGTGATACACAGGCTGTGGTGGACATGGGAAGCACGAAAATCACAACGCGTTTGCTGGAAGGGGAATATATTAATTACCGGCAAATTTTGCCGGCAGACCGAAAGACCCGTGTACGGATACGCACGGCGGATTTGTATGATGCGGTGGAACGTGCGTCTTTGATGGCGCGTGAAGGACGCAACAACTTGATTCGTTTGGAAGTGGGCGAATCCAAATTATCGATTACGGCTAACAGCGAATTGGGGAATGCGTTTGAAGAAATCCCGGTATATACCGAGGGAAATGCATTGAATATCGCGTTTAATGCACGTTATTTATCCGACGTATTGCGCGTAGTGAAGGAAGAAGAGATATTGATGGATTTTATTTCCAATCTTTCGCCGTGTGTGATTCATCCAGTAGAAGGCAACGCATATTTATATCTGGTGTTGCCGGTACGTATTTAACGCAACAAGGACGGCGGAGTATATATTCCGCTGTCCTTTTTTTGCATTAGGGGGGAAGCAGATGAACAAAGAAGAGATACGGCGATTTTTATCTGAAAGGCAGATTGCCTATGAGTGGGTGGAACACGAAGCAGTTTTCACCATGGAAGAGATGGAACGTCTTTGCATAGAGCAAAAGGGAGAAGATGCCAAAAATTTGTTTTTGCGTGATGCTAAGGGAAAAAGGCATTTTTTATTGACGGTGCAAAAGGACAAACAAGTGGACCTCAAGCAGCTGCGCATGCAAATGGGTACAACGGCATTGAGTTTTGCATCGGAGGAACGATTGCAAACCTATATGAAGTTGACAAAGGGTTCTGTGACCCCGTTTGGCATATTGAACGATGAACAGAGAATGGTGGAGGTATGGATGGATACGGATTTTCAGGGAAAGGTGATGGGTGTCCATCCCAATGAGAATACGGCAACAGTATGGATTGCATGTGCGGATATGTGCCGTTTGATAGAGGAACACGGAAATGTTTTACAGTTTATACACGTACCGGTTCAAGTGGATGAAAAATCATAACAGAATTCATATCCGGTCTGTTTTTCATAACAAAAAGAGTGAAACAATGGCTCGAAGGCTACTGATGGATATTGACATACAACAACGGCCTTATTAAAGGCCGTTGTTGTATTTAGCCCAATGCTTTCACAACAATCATCATGGCGCCGAGAATAACAAGAACAATGCCTGTAATTTGATTGAGCTTTTTGGGTGTAGAACGGTTGGCAAAGCGTGCAGCTACCTGTGCCCCTGCAAGGGTGGAAAGGATGCACACAACCAGGGCAAGTACATTGGGAAAACCACCGATGACCATATGGGAGACGGCGCCGGTCAGAGCGGTAAAGGTCATGATAAAGACGCTGGTTCCCACGGCGGTTTTCAGCTCATAACCGAGAACACTGGTTAAAATCAACAACAGCATCATACCGCCGCCTGCGCCGATAAAGCCGCAGATAAAACCAATCAATATGCCGCAAAGAAGCGATTGGATGGTTTTTTGTTTCTGTGTTTTCTGTTCCCGTATATCTTTGGTAGTCATGACGGGACGGACGATGAATTTAACGCCAAGCAAAAATGTCATAAACACGGAGAAATTGCCCATTGCCGTATTGGGGACCAGGGAAGCGATATAACTACCGACAAGGGTAAAGACAAGAACGGAGGCGAGCATGATAAGCCCATTTTTTACATCCAGATTTCCGTTTTTTCCATAGGTGTAGGCAGAAATGGCAGAAGCCAGAACATCGGACGCCAACGCGATGCCAACGGCTTCATAAGCGGGGAAGTGCAAAAACGTAATCAACATGGGTGATATGACTGCTGCCGCAGATAACCCGGCAAGTCCGGTACCAATGCCTGCCCCCAGTCCTGCAATGATATAGACCAGACATTCAACAACCATGTTCCAGCATCCTTTCCACATTTTGCGCAATTTTATGAAAAATCTGTTCCAGCATTTGTTGTTCCTCCTGTGTAATGCCATTGTAGAGGGAACGGAGGAACGTTTTTTGTGCCTGCTGTGCATGAGTCACAATGGGATAAGCGGGAGGAAGAACTTTCAAATGGATGCAGCGACGGTCGGTCTCATCCTGTTCGGTGGAAAGAAAGCCACGTTTGGAAAGGGATTCGATGGATTTGCAAACTTGGGATTTGGCAAGGGAGCGAAGTTCCGTAATATCCTTTGCGGTGTCCAAAGGCGCGTTGTTGACGAGAAACAGCAGGACATCCAGCTCGTTTTGTGTGACATGATAGGTTTGCATAATGGGTTTTATCAACATGGCATAGATTTTTTTCAATTTTTGACTATTGAGCAATAAGTTGGTATTCATATTGATGACTTGATTCATTCCGACCCCTTCCAATGATTCAAAAAGAATAATTCATTTTAGAACTATTATATGCCAACGACAAAAAATTGCAAGAAAAAACGGCCTGGCTAAGGCCGTTTACAGTTTGTTTTACGCATTAAACATTAAAGCGGAAAAGAATAATATCGCCATCTTGAACGACGTATTCTTTGCCCTCGATGCGGACAAGCCCCTTTTCCCTTGCGGCCGCATAAGAACCGCTTGCGATGAGGTCATCATAAGAGACGATTTCCGCACGGATAAAGCCGCGTTCAAAATCTGAATGGATTTTACCGGCTGCCTGTGGCGCTTTGGTTCCTTTTTCAATCGTCCAGGCGCGCACTTCCTTGGGCCCGGCGGTCAAAAAGCTGAACAGGCCAAGCAAATCATAGCTGGCTTTGACCAGACGTTCCAGACCAGCTTCTTTAAGGCCGAGCTCCTGTAAAAATTCAGTACGTTCTTCATCGGTCAAGGAAGCCAAATCCTCTTCCACTTTGGCAGAGACAATGACAGCCTGCGCCCCTTCCTCTTTGGCAGCTTGATAGATGCTTTGCACCATGGGATTTTTTTCTGCACCGTCAACAAGGTCGTCTTCGCTGACGTTACAGGCATAGATGGTGGGTTTCAAAGTCAGAAGAGAGAAGGATTGAGCGAGAGCCTGTTCCTCTTCATCGAGCGAGCAGGAACGGGCTGGCGCGCCGTCTTGCATATGGCCGATTAATTTTTCGATAACGGCCAATTCAGGCGCCAGTTTTTTATCGCCGGATTTGACGACCTTATAAATGCGGTCTTTCCGTTTTTCCAAGGTTTCTAAATCCGCCAGAGCAAATTCAATATTGATGGTATCGCGGTCACGCAAAGGGTCTACCTTTCCATCGACATGAACGATGTTGCCGTCTTCAAAACAGCGGACGACATGTACAATTGCATCTACTTCGCGAATGTGCCCTAAAAAGCGATTGCCCAGCCCCTCGCCTTTGCTTGCGCCGCGGACAAGCCCTGCGATATCGACAAATTCGATGGTGGCAGGAATGATTTTTTCCGTGTGATAAAAATCGGCCAGCACCTGCAGACGGGCGTCCGGCACGGGTACGATGCCGACGTTAGGGTCAATTGTACAAAAGGGATAGTTAGCCGCCTGTGCACCAGCACGGGTCAAAGCATTAAAAAGGGTGGATTTTCCAACGTTGGGCAATCCGGCAATCCCGAGTTTCATAAGGTTCCTCCTACGAATCTACCGTTTTTTTCTATTATAAAGCGCGGGGTGGGAAAAAGGCAAACATGTAAACAAAATGCGAAAGATGCAGCAAAGATGTTTTTTTTACCAAACCGCTTGGTATAATATAGAAAATAAAAAAGGGGGAGCAAGCCGCTCATGACGATTTTTCAAGCCATTATCCTGGGGCTGGTGCAGGGGCTTACGGAATTTCTTCCGGTATCGAGTTCGGGACACCTGGTCGTTGCACGCAATATTATGGGGGTCACGGCAGAGCCGGTGCTCTTTGAAATCGTGGTGCATGTTGGCACGCTGCTTGCGGTGCTCGTAGTTTTTCGCCGGGATATTTGGAAGATGATTTGCCATCCCATCAGTAAACCGGTAGGTTATTTGATTCTTGCATCGATTCCGGCGGGAATTGCAGGCGTGTTGCTGGATAACTGGATAGAATCGGTCTTTGGTGGCCGTTACCTGGCGATTGGCTTTTTGATTACGGCTGTGCTTTTGACGGTAGCAGAGAAAAAGCAAGTACGTCGGCCGCGTAAATTCAATCAGATGAAGCCGGCGGACGCGCTGGCTATGGGCGCGATGCAGGCTGTGGCGCTGGTACCAGGTATTTCGCGCAGTGGGTCGACGATTGTAGGCGGTTTATTTATGGGTTTGGACCGCAAGTTGGCAGCGCGTTTTTCGTTTTTGATGTCGATTCCGGTGATTTTGGGTTCTGTCGTGTTCAAGTTTAAGGATTTGCTTGCGATGGGAACGGATGGGGCCGCTGTTGCACCGATGATTGTGGGTGCGCTTGTGGCTGCGGTATCCGGTTATGTGGCAATCCGTTTTTTCCTCAATTTAATCAGCAAGAAAAAGATGTATGGATTTGCCGTTTATGTGGCGATTTTGGCGGTGGCGATTTTGATTTGCCAATTTGCGGGACTTTGGTTTGAACCATTGTTTGGATAAAAAAGAAAAAGGAAAAAGGCGGGTTTTTGCCCGCTTTTTCTTATGAATGAGGCGAACCGAAGCATCCTTTTGCCCGTATAGTACAGGGAGGAGGGATGCAAGGATGAAGCCACAAAAGCGAACGTATAAAACGCTGCGTGGTCCGCGTGGGCCCCGGGGCGAACAGGGCCTGAGCGCTTACGGCGTATGGTTGCAGGCGGGAAACCAGGGCACAGTACAGGATTATCTGCGCGCCATGCAATGCGCCCGGGAATGTTTATGGATGCACAATGGCGGGCAGACCGTTGCGCCGGGACAGGGTGTGCAGATGCAGCGTGTTTGCGGACGGCTGCATAGCGGGTTATATGTTGTGCACATGATGATGGTGGCCAAACAGGGCACCTTTGCTATTTTCATCGATGGAACGGAACAGAACAACACGCGCTTTTATTGCCAAGGCATGATGCAGGTAGCTACGACGATGCGTATTTTTTCCACGCAGGCGCAAATTGAGGTGCGCAATGTAGGAAAGGATGAGATACGGATGGGCAAGGGCGATGGTGTGGTCGATACATGCATTTTATTCCGCCCAATCGATTGACGAAAAAACGGGGGTTTGGTATCGTGGAAAAAGAGAAAAGGGAAGAGAATTGAAGGAGGCAGACAGATGGTTGATTGTGTCATCATCGGTGCGGGCATAGTGGGTTGCTGCACGGCGCAAATGCTTGCGCAATATCAGGCGCGCATCGTGGTGTTGGAGGCGAAAAGCGATGTGGCAGAAGGCACAAGCAAGGCTAACAGCGCCATCGTACATGCCGGATATGATGCCAAGCCCCACACAAAAAAAGCGTTGTATAACGTGCGCGGGAATGCAATGTATGAAGACTTGTGCGCGCGTATGGATGTGCACTTTCAGCGCAATGGTTCGCTGGTGCTTTGTTTTGACGAGGCGGACTGGTACAAGCTGGAGGAACTCAAACAGCGCGGCGAAACCAACGGCGTACAAGGCTTGCAGCTGTTGAAACGGTCGGAACTGGTGGCCATGGAACCGTATGTGAGCGAAAAGGCGGTAGGTGCTTTATTTGCGCCGACGGGGGCCATTACCTGCCCGTATGGATTGACCGAGGCATTGGCGGAAAATGCATGCGCTAATGGTGCGCAGTTTTATTTTGATTGCCCGGTACAAGCCATTGAACGGACAGAGCACGGATTTTGTGTATACGCGGGCGGACAGCGCTTTGAAACGCGAAGCGTTGTCAATGCTGCAGGCGTACATGTGGATGAGATTGCCCGGATGGTAGGGGCGGAAACCGTGGATATCCAGCCGCGCAAAGGCGAATACTGCATTTTTGACAAAACGGCGGGAGAACTTGTGCGGTATACGCTGTTTCAGTTGCCGAGTGCGATGGGAAAAGGCGTTTTGGTGACGCCCACCGTGGATGGCAACCTGATGGTGGGCCCCAATGCCAATGACCAGGACAGCAAGGAAGACGTTGCCACCACGGGCGAGGGACTGGCTTACATTTTGCAGACGGGCGGGCAGAGCGTGCAGGCATTGCCGCGGCAAGCAATCATTACGTCGTTTGCAGGGTTGCGGGCACATTCCAAAAAATATGATGACTTTTTCATCGGGGAAGATGCAAAGATAAAGGGGTTTTTCCATGCAGCGGGCATCGAAAGCCCTGGACTGACGGCAGCGCCTGCGATTGCGGAGGATTTATCCAAAGCGGTGGCCGATTTTCTAAATTGTCCGCTCAAAGAGCATCCGATTCGCACGCGAAAGGGCATTGCGCGATTCAATGAGATGACCGAAGAAGAACAGGATGCTGCGATTGCAAAAAATCCACTGTATGCACAGATTGTTTGCCGCTGTGAAACGGTGACGGAGGCAGAAGTGGTCGATGCTATTCACCGTACGCCGGGTGCAACGACGATTGATGGCGTCAAACGGCGGACGCGCTGCGGAATGGGGCGTTGCCAGGGAGGATTTTGCATGCCTAAGGTTGCGGCCATTTTGGAACGGGAACTGCAGATTGCACCGGAACTGGTGACCAAAAAAGGAGGGCGGTCCACGTTGATGGTGGGGCCGATGAAGGAGGATGCGCCATGCGTACAATGAATTGTGACGTAGCGGTGATTGGCGGCGGTCCGGCCGGATTGGCGGCATCCGAGGCCGCGAAAAAAGAAGGCGCAGAACACGTCTGTATCATTGAAAGGGACGACCACCTGGGCGGTATTTTAAACCAGTGCATCCATCCTGGTTTTGGATTGCACACCTTTGGAGAGGAATTGACAGGGCCGGAATACGCAGCTCGTTTTGTGCAGAGGGCCAAGCAGGCACAGGCGGATGTATTGTTGGGAACGATGGTGCTTGAGGTGCGGCCTGACCGCACGCTGCTGGTAGTGGGCAGGAAGACGGGACTGATGGAGATAAAGGCACGAGCCATTGTGCTGGCCATGGGATGCCGGGAACGACCGCGCGGGGCAATCAACATCCCCGGTACAAGGCCCAGCGGCGTATATGCCGCGGGTACGGCTCAGCGGCTGATGAATATAGAAGGAGAGATGGTTGGGCACAACGTAGTGATTTTAGGTTCGGGTGACATCGGACTGATTATGGCGCGCCGGATGACGTATGAAGGCGCCAAAGTTCATGCGGTGTGTGAACTGATGCCCTATTCATCGGGGTTGGGCCGCAACATTGCGCAATGCCTCAATGACTTGGATATTCCGCTGCTGCTTTCGCATACGGCGGTGGACATTCAGGGGGAAGAGCGCGTGGAGGCGGTGACGGTGGCCAAGGTGGACGATAAACTGCAGCCCATCGCAGGGACGGAAATCACGTTCCCATGTGACACGCTGCTGCTTTCGGTTGGTTTGCTGCCGGAAAATGAATTGTCGCGTACGTGTGGATTGGCGCTGGACCGCGTGACGAACGGGCCGGTGGTCAACGACCATTTGATGACGAGCATCGAGGGGATTTTTGCCTGCGGCAATGTACTGCATGTCCATGACCTGGTGGATTTTGTTTCACAGGAGGCGGCCAATGCAGGCCGTTATGCGGCCCAGTATGCCATGACGGGCGTGGTGGAAACACAGGAAATCCCGCTTCAGGGGGGAGAGCATGTACGTTATACCGTGCCGCAGAAAACGCAGATTGGGCCGGTGACGATTCGGTTCCGTGTGGACCGGCCGGTGAAAAAGCCGCGTATCGTGGTGGAACGTGGGGGCGTGACGCTATATAACAAGCCCAAAATGGTTTGCGCGCCTGGGGAAATGGAAACGGTACAGGTGGATATAACGCCCGCAAAGGAAGAAACGGGACCCATTGTTGTACGGGTACAGGAGGGAGAAAAATGAGCATCAGGCGTTTTCCTTGTATTCAATGCCCGATGGGTTGTGCGCTGGAAGTGGAGCTGGATGAAGCAGGTACGGTGGTGAAGGTCAGCGGTTTTACCTGCAAAAATGGGCGGGAATATGCCATCAACGAGTGTACGGACCCGCGGCGGACGGTCAGTTCGCTGGTGCGGTGTGCAGGCGGGCATATTCCGGTGCCGGTGCGCACAAAAACGTCGGTCCCCAAACGGTTGATTCGCCCGGTGCTTGAACAGATACGCTGTACAGAGGCCCCTAAGGGAACGCGTCTGGGCGATGTGTTGATTCACGATGTGGCTGGCACGGGCGTGGATGTAGTGGCGACCCGGGACGACTGGAACGAATGAAAACAGCAGGCGCGCCTTTAAATAAAACCGGGGCGCGCTTTTTGCTGTCTTAAAACACCCTGGCGTTATTTGATGTGTAGTAAATCCATGGTACAATAAATGCGATTCAAAAAAGGGAAAGGAGAGAAGCATGCAGATTACACAGATTCGTTTGCGGGATTTCCGCAATTATCAGACGCTTTCCCTTCCCTTGTCACCGGGTGTAAACGTGTTGTATGGGGCCAATGCGCAGGGCAAGACCAATATTCTGGAAGCGGTGTATTTGTGCTGCTTGGGGCGCAGCCACCGTACTGCGCATGAAACGGAACTAATCCGCCAGGGAGAAAGAAGCGCATACGCCAATGTGCAGGTGGCCCGGCGGGATGGCCCGCGTTCGGTAGAAGTGCTGTTGGAAAACAATGAACGCAAGCGCATCCAGGTATCCGGCATGCCGATTCGCCGGATGAGCGAACTGATGGGTCATGTGCAATGCATTCTTTTTTCACCGGAAGATTTGCAGTTGGTCAAAGGTGGGCCTAGTCTGCGCAGGCGCTTTTTGGATACATCGCTCAGCCAGCTGCGGCCGGCGTATTTTCTGGCGCTGGCCAAATACAATGCTGCGCTGGCGCAGCGGAATGCACTGCTTAAACGCGGGCAGGGCAGCCTGGATGCCATGTTGGATGCATTTGATGTGACGCTGAGCGAATACGGTGCACAGGTGATTCGGGACCGGATGGAATTTGTGCAGGCGCTGGCGCCGTTGGCTGCCCAAGTGCATCAGGATGTGGCGGAAGGCGAGACGTTGTGCGTTAAGTATAAGACGCAAATTGAGGCCGCCCAAAGCGATTTACAGGCAGCGTTGATGCAGGCACTGCAAAAGGGACGGACGGATGATTTGCGGCGCGCTGTGACGCTTACAGGGCCGCACAGGGATGATATTTTGTTGGAGATTGCAGGCAAGGACGCACGCAGCTATGCTTCCCAGGGACAGCAGCGAACGGCGGCGCTGTCGCTCAAGCTGGCGGGCGCGGAACAGATGCAAAAGGAGATGGGACAGGCGCCGGTGTTGATGCTGGATGATGTGTTTTCCGAACTGGACAGCAAGCGCCAGCATGCCCTGCTGAGCCGGATTCATGGACAGGCACTTTTGACAACGGCGACGGAACCGCCGCGGATTCTTGAGTGCGCCAGCCTTTATCAGGTGAGGAAGGGGCAGGTCGAACGACAAAAATGAAGCGTCCTACGGCAGATGTGCCGAGGGACGCTTTTTTATACACAAAAACGGACTGAAACCTTGTTTGTATATTATAATATAGTATATAATATAAAAAATATAGTATGTACTAATAAAGGAGAAACGGAAAAATGATCCTGCACTTGGGCGGCGATGAAGCCGTTTACAGCAAGGACATTGTCATGATTATGGACGTGCAGACAGCTGGGCAGGCGCCACACACCCGCAAGTTCTTGATGCAGATGGAAGAGCAGGGCCGTATGGTTTTGCTGGACGAGAGCGTCAAGAGTTATGTGGTGGTGGCGCATGAACGGGAGAATGCGCGCGTATATGCCTCGCCCATTTCCGCTGCAACGCTGGCCAAGCGGTGTGTAGAACGCGGGATGGGGCTTTGATAAACAGTAAGGGAGAAATTCGATGAGCGAACAGAACGAACAGCAATTCCAGACAGATGACGCAGCCGTCTATGAAGAAAAAGCCTACACGGAGGAGACGATTAACGCGCCGTTTGAAGGGCTGGATATCCATGTGGAAGGTTCATACAGCGCAGACCAGATTCAGGTGCTCGAAGGGCTGGAAGCGGTGCGCGTACGCCCGGGCATGTATATCGGTTCGACCGATGCGCGCGGCCTGCACCACCTGGTGCAGGAAATTGTGGACAACAGCATTGACGAAGCGATGGCCGGATACTGCACGCATATCGAAGTGACGTTGCACGCTGACGGTTCCGTGAGCGTCCGGGACAACGGGCGTGGTATTCCGGTGGCCATCCAGGCACAGACCGGAAAAAGCGCGCTGGAAGTTGCGCTGACGATTCTGCATGCGGGCGGAAAATTTGGCGGTGGCGGATACAAAGTGTCCGGCGGCCTGCACGGCGTAGGCGTAAGCGTGGTCAACGCCTTGAGCCAGTGGATGACGGTGGACGTATTCCGCGATGGCCGGCATTTTCGCCAGGAATATACGCGCGGCAACCCGACCACGGAAGTGATGGACCTGGAAGCGAGCGAACTGACGGGGACGCTGGTGCGCTTTTCACCCGACCCGGATATTTTTACCCAGGGTACGGAATTCCATTATGAAAACCTGATGAGCCGCATGCGCGAATTGGCCTATTTGAACAGCGGAATCACCATTACCATGCGCGATGAACGCGGCGAGGAGCCGGTGGAAGAGGTCTTTTTCTTTGAGGGCGGCATCCGGATGTTCGTTGAATATCTGAACCGCAATAAAGAGGTGTTGCACCCGGAACCGGTATATATTGCGGCGCGCAAAGACACGTCCAGCGTGGAGATGGCGTTGCAGTATACAGACGGATATACGGAAAACATCTATACCTTTGCCAATAACATCGTTACCGGCGAAGGCGGCGTACATTTGACCGGTTTCAAAAACGGCATGACGCGTGCGATTAACGATTACGCGCGGCAATTCGGCTTTTTGAAGGCGGCAGACCCCAATCTTTCGGGCGAAGATGTGCGCGAAGGGATGACGGCGGTGATTAGCGTCAAACTGACCGACCCGCAGTTTGAAGGGCAGACCAAGACCAAGTTGGGCAACGCGGAGATTCGTTCGCTGGTAGAAGGGGCGTTGTACGACGGGTTAAAGGTGTATCTGGAGGAAAATCCAGCGGTGGCTCGCGTCATTATCGACAAATGTCTATTGGCCCGGCGAGCCCGCGAGGCGGCGCGCAAGGCGCGGGATTTGACGCTGCGCAAAACAGCACTGGAGAGCACATCGTTGCCTGGGAAATTGGCGGACTGCAGCGAACGCGACCCCAAGCAATGCGAAATCTTCATTGTGGAGGGGGACAGTGCGGGCGGCAGCGCCAAACAAGGGCGTGACCGCCGGTTTCAGGCAATTCTGCCGCTGCGCGGCAAAATCCTGAACGTGGAAAAAACCCGGTTGGACCGTATGCTCGGCAATGCGGAAATCAAGGCGATGATTACGGCGTTCGGCGGCGGCATCGGGCAGGATTTTGATGTGGAAAAGCTGCGGTATGACCGTATCATCTGCATGACAGACGCCGATGTGGACGGCAGCCATATCCGCATTTTGCTGCTGACATTCTTCTTCCGCTATATGCGGCCGCTGATTGAACAGGGGCATGTTTATATCGCGCAGCCGCCGCTGTACAAAGTCAAGCGCGGCAAACAGGAAACGTACTGTTATCTGGATGAGGAGCTGGCGCAGCTGCTGGATGAAGGCGGCCGGCAAGGCGTGGAAATCCAGCGGTACAAAGGGTTGGGCGAGATGAACCCCGAACAGCTTTGGGAGACGACGATGGACCCCAGCACGCGGATGATGAAGCGCGTATCGATGGAAGATGCGATGGCGGCGGATGAAATCTTTACCGTCCTGATGGGCGACCAGGTGGAACCGCGGCGCGATTTTATTGAAAAGAACGCAAAGCTGGTAGCGGACCTGGATATTTAAGCGGCGGGCCAATTGGCCCGGGGATGGATAAAGAGCAGAGAGGTGCAGAATTTTGGACGAACAGACCAACAACGGTTTTGGCCGGATTACCGATATCAACCTGGAACACGAGATGAAGACGAGCTTCATCTCCTATGCGATGGCCGTTATCATCAACCGTGCATTGCCGGACGTGCGCGACGGGTTGAAGCCCGTTCATCGCCGCATTTTATACAGCATGCACGAAATGGGACTGACGGCGGAAAAACCATACCGCAAAAGCGCGGCAGTAGTCGGTGAAGTGCTGGGGAAATACCATCCGCACGGCGATTCTTCCGTATATGATGCGATGGTGCGTTTAGCGCAGGATTTTTCCACGCGCTATATGCTGGTGCAAGGGCATGGCAACTTTGGCAGCGTGGACGGCGATGGCGCGGCGGCGATGCGTTATACGGAAGCGAAGCTGAGCAAGCTGTCCAATGAAATGTTAAGTGAACTGGATAAAGAAACCGTCGACATGATGCCCAACTATGACGAACGCCTGCTGCAGCCGACGGTGCTCCCCACGAAGTTTCCCAACCTGCTGGTCAACGGAAGCGGCGGCATTGCCGTGGGCATGGCGACGAATATTCCGCCGCATAACCTGCGTGAAGTGTGCGATGCCTGCATCGCAGAGATTGACAACCCGGATATCGATTGTGAAGGATTGATGGAATACATCAAAGGTCCGGATTTTCCGACCGGCGGCCTGGTGATGGGGCTTTCCGGCATCCGGCAGGCTTATACGACCGGACGCGGACGCATTGTGGTGCGCGCCAAGGCGGAAATTGAAGAATTCGGGCAGAATCGTCAGCGCATCGTGGTGACGGAAATTCCTTACCAGGTAAACAAAGCGCGTTTGGTGGAAAAGATTGCGGAACTGGTGCACGAAAAACGTCTGGAAGGCATTTCCGACCTGCGCGATGAATCCGACCGTAACGGCATGCGCATCGTCATTGAACTCAAACGCGATGCGAACGCGCATGTGGTGCTGAACAACCTGTATAAACACACGCAGATGCAGGACACGTTCGGCGTGATTATGATTGCGCTGGTCGACGGTGAACCGCGTGTGCTTTCGCTCAAACACGCGATTGGTTATTTTGTCGAACACAGAAAAGATGTGGTGCTCCGCCGGACGCGGTACGATTTGGAACGCGCTCAGGCGCGCGCACACATTTTGCACGGCCTGCTCAAGGCGCTGGACCACATTGATGAAGTGATACGCATCATCCGTTCCTCCAAAGATGACGCGGATGCACGGCGGCGTTTGATTGAAACGTTTGATTTTTCCGAAAAACAGGCACAAGCCATTCTGGATATGCGCCTGCGCCGCTTGACGGCGCTGGAAGCAGATAAGCTGCAGGCGGAATTGAACGAACTGGAAAAACAGATTGCGTATTTCCAACAGATTCTCAGCGATGAGGGCTTGCTGATGCATATCATCAAAGAAGAACTGGTGCAGGTGCGCGACCAGTACAGCGATGAACGCCGCACGCAGATTCTGCCCATTGAAGGCGATGTGGACATGGAGGACCTGATTGAACAGCAGGATATGTGCGTAACGCTGACGCACTTCGGCTACGTCAAGCGCCTGCCGGCCGATACATATCGCAGCCAACATCGCGGCGGGCGCGGCGTCGCGGGGCTGACCACGCGTGAAGAGGATTTTGTGGAGACGCTTTTCTTCACCAGCACGCATACGCCGATTCTGTTCTTTACCAATCATGGCCGCGTATTTCGTCTCAAATGCTATGAAATCCCTGAAGCGGGCCGCCAGGCCAAAGGGACGGCCATTGTCAACCTGCTGCGTTTGCAGGCCGGAGAAAAGATTACAGCGGCTTTCCCGGTGGAACCCGAACAGCAGGGCAAGTATCTGGTAATGGCGACGCGCGGCGGTTCCATCAAAAAGACGGCGCTGAGCGAATATGAAAACATCCGGCAGAACGGTTTGATTGCCATGGGCGTGCGTGAGGAGGATGAGTTGACCTCCGTCTTTATGACCAGCGGAGAAGACCAGATTATCGTCGGTACGCGCAAGGGAATGAGCATCCGCTTCCACGAAAAGGATATCCGCCCCATGGGCCGTACGGCATACGGCGTACGTTCCATTTTGCTGGGCGCAGACGATGAAGTGGTCGATGTGCAATGCGCAAATAAGCCGTATATGCTGACTATCAGCGAAAACGGTTATGGAAAACGGACGGAATTGAGCGAATACCCGCTGCAGATTCGCGGCGGCAAGGGCGTTAAGACGCTGGCCGTAACGGAGAAGACGGGCGAGGTCGCCGGATTGAAGGCGGTGCAGGGCGAAGAGGATATCGTGCTGATTGACCGGGATGGTACGCTGATTCGCTTTGCATGCGAACAGGTATCGGTCATCGGCCGGTTGACACAAGGCGTTAAGTTGATGCGCGTGGAGGACGGAAGCCGTGTGGCAGCGGTGGAAATCGTAGCTGCGGCGGAAGAAGAACCGCGTACGGATGCGGAAAGCGAAGCGTCCGAAACCGCAGAAGAACAGGAATAGGCGGCTGTACAGCGGCAGGTGGATAGAAAAATGAAAAAAGAGGACGGAAGCATCCGCCCTCTTTTTTGTATGCGCATGGTCGTATAGACGCGTTAGAAGCCGCGGCCGGCGCCCCCGCCGCCTCCGCTGCCGCCCCCAAATCCACCAAAGCCGCCTCCGCCGCCAAAACCGCCGCCGAAGCCGCCATTGTGGTGGGAACCGCGTCCCATCATATTGCCAAGCATCCACCAGGAGGCCCATCCGCCTCCGCCGCCTCCGCGGCCACGGCCCGAAAAGGCGCCGATGAGGATGAGAACAAAGATGATGGCAAAGATGGTGCCGATGATGGACCCGGTGGACGTGCCGTTACTTTCCAGCTCGGACGTATCCACATACATATCTGTATAAACCTGGTCGGCGTCCAAGCCATATTCTTCACATACTTCAGTAAAAATCGCTTTATAGGTTTGCAGGATGCCGGTATCATAATCGCCCTCCCGCAGAGACGGCATGGCATAGGTATCCAGGATGCGCCCGCATTTGCCGTCGTTCAACCGGCCTTCCAGGCCATAGCCGACACTGATTTGAATTTCGCGAGGGTCCATGGATAACAACAGCACAACACCGTTGTTTTTTTCAGCGCTGCCCACGCCCCATTGACGGAGCACTTGCAGCGCATAATCCACCGGTTCAACCCCATTGGTGCTGGGCACGGTGACAACGGCAATCTGCGCGCCGTCCGCTTGCTCAGCCAGGGCTGTAGAGGAACCGACGATTTGGGAAATGGTCTGCTCCTGCAAAAGGCCGGCCGCGTCATTGACATAGCCAAGCGAACTGGGCGGTACGACGGCCGTATCCGCATAAGCGGCCGGCGCCAGCATGGTGAGGCCGCTAAAGAGTATCAGGAAGGCGCCAACGCGCCAACGTTTTGGTTTCATGGTTCAATTCCTCATTTCAGAAGGGGAATCCATCGCCGGCCTCAAACGGGCCGGGCAGGTTCGAATGCGCCCGTGCAGAGGCGTACGGACAAAAACGATGGCCGGAACAAACGCGTTGTTCCGGCCCGACACATTCCGTTTATTGTCCAAAGGAAACCTGTGGCGCCGCACTGGCGGCCGGGTCTGCTTCGAAATACGGTTTTTCGCTGAAGCCAAACAGGCCAGCCAGAATATTGTTGGGGAAGCGTTTGACCTTGGCATTATAGGCCTGCACCGCAGTGTTGTAATCCTGACGGGCAACCGAAATGCGGTTTTCCGTACCGGCCAGTTCATCCATCAGCTGGGTGAACAGGGCGTTGCTTTTCAGTTCCGGATAGTTTTCTACCACGACAAGCAACCGGCTCAGCGCACCGGAAAGGGCATCATTGGCTGCGACCTGCTCTTCCAAATTGGTTGCACCGCTCATCTGTGCGCGGGCGTTGGTGATGTCTTCAATAATCGTCTGTTCCTGAATGTTGAATCCTTGCACGGTATTGACCAGATTCGGGACAAGGTCCATACGCCGTTGCAGAAGAACCTGAATATCCGATTCCTTTGCGGTAACGGTTTCGTTCAGACCTACCATGCCGTTGTAAGCGCTCATCATCAAAATGATGAGCAAAATCACAACACCCAGAACCACACCCAGTGTGATCCAAGTACTTTTTTTCATTGTTTACCTCCATCCGGACAGGAACCCGGGTTCCCGTCATCGACTTGTTTATAGTGTGCCATAGTGGCGCAAGAAATGCAAAGGATGCCTGTACACCGGTCACATGCTGGAGATATGAGGCGAACATTCGGGTCAAAAGAATCGCCTAAATGCTCACTCAATCTCATTTAATCTCGATTAATCTCTGTTTTTCATATACGCGCGACGCCGCTTTCCCGCGCCGCCTGCGCTACAGCTTTGGCAATGGCAGGCGCGACACGGGGGTCGAGCGCGTCGGGGATGATACATGTATCCGATAGCTCATGCGGCGCAATCAAATCCGCCAGCGCCTGCGCGGCGGCCAGCTTCATGGGCTCGTTGATATCGCTGGCGCGTACGTCCAGCGCGCCGCGGAACATGCCGGGGAAAACCAGCACGTTGTTGATTTGGTTGGCAAAATCACTGCGCCCGCTGCCCACCACGGCCGCCCCGGCTTCCAACGCCAGCGGCGGCATGATTTCCGGCACCGGATTGGCCATGGAAAATACGACGGCACCCGGCCGCATGGTGCGTATCATGTCCGGCGTGACAATATTGGGGGCAGATACGCCGATGAACACATCCGCCCCCACCAGCGCATCTGCAATGGTACCGGCCGTACTTGCCTCGGATAAAGCGGCCATCTCTGCCAGGTCTTTGGACATGCCCGGGCGTCCGGGATAGACGATGCCGTCCTTATCCACCATGATAAACGCCTTCAATCCTCCGGCCAGCAGCAGACGGGCAATCGCGATGCCGGCTGCCCCTGCGCCGGAAAAGCACACGCGCACCTGGCTGAGGGATTTTCCCACCACGCGCAGTGCATTGAGCAGGGCAGCCAATACGACCACTGCCGTTCCATGCTGGTCATCATGAAAGACAGGAATCTTCAGTTGTTCTTTGAGTTTACGTTCGATTTCAAAACAACGCGGTGCGCTGATATCCTCCAGGTTGATACCGCCAAAACTGCCCGAGAGAAGGACGATGGTGCGTACAATCTCATCCACATCCTTGGTTTTCAGGCAAAGCGGCACCGCATCGACGCCCGCCAGTGCCTTAAACAGGACGCATTTTCCTTCCATCACCGGCATGCCGGCCTCCGGGCCGATATCCCCCAGTCCAAGAATGGCGGTGCCATCGGTGATGACGGCGACTAGGTTGCCGCGCCGCGTATAGCGATAGCTATCATCGATGCAGTCGCGAATTTTCAAACACGGTTCCGCCACGCCAGGCGTGTAGGCCAGACTCAAATCCTCACGCGTATGCAAAGGCGCCCGAGGCGTGATTTCAAACTTTCCCTGCCATTGAGCGTGCAGGGCCAGCGCTTTTTCCTTCAGGTCCATGGAAGACCCCTCCGATTGTTATAGTATAAAAGAAGTGTATCATAAGAACGGGGACAGAAGAAAGGCAATCTGCGTGGATTTATGCTATAATACGAATACGTATGGAAACCGACAGGAGGATTCCCCATGAAAAAACGGGTGCTTCTATGCCTGGGCACGCTGGCCCTGGCGGTTATGTTGGCGGGGTGCGGCGGAAACACTGCACGGGTATTGGTGAATGAATCGTTTGCGCAGACGGATTTGTTTACGCAGCTTTGCCAAGCCTTTGAACAGGAGACCGGATATAAGGTAAGCGCAAATAAAAAGAACGAAGAGCAAATCACTAAGGCGCTGGCGGACAGTCAGTTTGACGCGGCGCTGGTTGTAACGGATACGGCGGCAGAGCCGCTGAACAACGGCACGTGGACGGGTCGTGCATTGTTCTATGACACACTGTTGTTTGTGGGGCCTGAAAAGGATTTGTCGTGCGTCTCATATCTGACGCAATATTCTGCTGCGGACGTACTTAAGCACATCGCACTGACAGGGGCGTCGTTTGTCCATGCGCCGGAAGGAACGGAGTTGCAGACGCAGGAGGCGGCGCTATGGAGCATTGCCCAGACCACGCCGGATGCCGAACGCTACTTGGCGGCGGGCGATGATGGACAAGCGCTGTTGCAGACAGCCAGCGAACAGGGTGCATATACGCTGGTGACGCGGCAAACATGGGCGCAATATGGCGCGCAATATGAAGGGCTGAAGGTGCTCAATTCTAAGCTGCCCGGCATCATGGAACAGTATTATATCCTGGGAAAACCAGCTGAGGAAGGGCAAGAAGAACCCACCGCAGCGCAGACATTTGTGCAGTGGATGCAGGGGGATACGGCGCGCGGCCTCATAGCGGCCTATCAGTCCGAGGGGCATGCGACAACCGATTTCGAAGTGAATGAATAAGAATACAAAAGAATGAAAAAGAAAACAAAATAACGATAAGCACAAAATGTGCACACATTTCATAAATAGAAAATAAAATTGATAGAATGATTTGACAGCGCGCGTGGGAAAGTGTATAGTTGCGTTTGATTGTAGGGGAGGTTGATTCCTTGCCTGAAATGAAGGATGCAAAAGCAAAATATAGGATGAGCAAGGACGGGGTCGTCATAGCGGCGATAACGGCGTCCTTGTTTTTGCCTGTTTATATGTGTGTAGTGCCGGTGGCTTGCTTTTTATGGCGGGTGTTATCCGACCGGGCCTTGATGCGCAAGATGGCACAGGTGCCGTATGTAGGCTTTTTGGCTGCATTCTGTGTGTTGACCTTGGCGGTCAGTATCGTGAACGGCCGTGTGGAAAGCATTGCGGTGGCGTGTGCGTTGACCGCGGCGATGGCCGTGGCCGTTTATTTGCGGGTGGTGATGACCAAGGACCTGCTCTTTGGCGTGTTGCATGCCTGCTGTTGGGGGGCGCTGCTGACGCTGGCCGTGGCGCTGGTGCAGTTGGTGTTGTATGCGGATGTGCCTGGATATCGGTGCATGTCGGTGTATTCCAATCCGAATTATTATGCGATGATGATGGAATTTATCGCGTTGATTGCCTTGTATTTGTGGGTTAGCGGGCAGCCGCAGCGGCCCTTATATGCCGCGGCGCTGCTGGCATGCGTGGTGGGGCTGTATTTGTCCAACAGCCGTGCGGCCATGGTAACGGCAATTGCAAGTTCGTTGATTTTGGTATTGCTGATGCGCCGGACCAAGGCGTTTCTGTATTGTATGATAGGGTGTGCGATTCTTGGGGCAGTGATGCTGGCGTTCCCGGAATTGTTCCGTTTGAATACGAACGACCAGTCGATGGATGTCCGTCAGTTGATTTGGAAAACGGGGATTGAAGGCTTTGTCAAAAGCCCGGTGATTGGATATGGCGCGTGGTCTTATGGGCATATTGCGGCCCAGGTTTCCTTTGGATTTCCGGAGGTGCATGCGCACAATCTGCTGTTGGAACTGTTGTTGACATCGGGTTTGCTGGGAACGGCGTTGCTGGCTACCTATTTTGTGGGCAATCATATCGCGGTGTATAAGTTGCATCGCAAGGAAAAGGACCACGATTTGATGGCGTTGGTTTATGGCGTGACGATGGCGCTTATGCTGCACGGTTTATTTGATGTGACCATCTTTATTCCACAGACAGCTTTCCTGCTATTGATGATTTGCAGCGTTTCCGGCTTGCTGGAACGCGAAGCCGAGCAGGTGCAGGCGCAAGTTGTTCCGACCCATGTACATGTGCCGTGGCTGGTGCCGCCGGTGAAGCCGCGCAGCGCTTCAGCACAAACGGCTTCGCCAGAGAAGTAAAAAAGCGAATGAAAAAGGAGCGATTTGAAAATCGCTCCTTTTTTTGGTTGCACCATTATGGAAGCGGCTCACGTTTGCCGGCGATGGGAAAATGCCAGTGCCAGTGCCAGCTGGCCATGCGAAGCACAATAATGAAACCCAATGCGATAAAACAGCTGGCTGTCTTGCCGATGGGCGCATAAAGCGACCAAAGCAGCCCTGCCCCCAACAGGGCCGCGCCCGCATAAATATCCTCGCGCAGGATGACGGGCATGGAATGGGCCAGCAGGTCGCGAATCATGCCCCCGCCGACGCCTGTAATCAGCGTACCAAAAAGAAATGGTCCCAGTGAGTAATGTACTTCCAGCATATGCAGCCCCGTGCCTACAACAAAGGCGGCCAGGCCAATGGAATCGCACAGCATGATGAACCAAAGCGGTTGCCGCCGGCCGGACCACAAAAAAGCAAACAGCGCCGTCGCTAAAATGACGGCCCAATAAGATGGACGGAATAGACAGGATGGAACGATTTGATAAACAATCGCGTCCCGCATCATACCGCCGCCTATCGCCGTCACGGCCGCCAGGACGATAACGCCGAATAAATCCATCCGCCGGGCAATGGCCACCTGCGCGCCGGAAAAGGCAAACGCGGCCATGCCCACATATTCCATCCAGGTAATTGCCTGCATTGGGAATTCCCCCATTCGTTTTTGCGCACAAAAAAAGAGGCGCACCAAATACGCCTCTGTAGTGGAACCTGAAAGATTCTCCTTGAAAAGGATTGCTTCTTCGGCGTCAAAACGACTTCTCCAGAGCGCTGTCCGGAACCGGTCCTTTTGCCTGAGAGTTGAGGCCCCTTCGGCGTTGCCGCAGGTGGGCAAACTCTTCCGGTTCGTTCATTCAGCGTTCCTTATGATAGAGGATTGTCCCACCTGTGTCAACCATATATGCGATAAAAAGTGTCACAAAACAAATGTAAAATTTTCGTTTCGTTTTGCGGGAATGGGTTGCGGCCCCCAATGGGTATGGTATAGTAGGAATGCTTTGCAGCAAAATGGAGGGAGGAAATAAGGATGCAAAAGAAAATGCGAATGGGAATATGTTTGATGGCGGCGCTGTCCTGTCTGACGCTGGCTGCATGCGGTGGCGATACGGCCAAGTATCGGGATATGCCCGCGCAGGAATTGACGCAGGCCATCACTGAAAAGGTCGAGTTTTCCATGCTCAGCCCTATGGATGCAGAGACGATGGCGGTGATGTATCCCAATCTGGATACCAGCAAGCTGGCGGATTCGTCCGTACAGTTTACCATGGTGAACATCAAGGCCAATGAACTGGCGGTGTTTAAGGTTCAGGATGCACAGGACACGGCGATGGTCGAACAAGCCTGCCGGGAACGCGCGCAGACCATTGCGCAGAATTTTGCAATGTATTTGGAGGACCAAAAGACGATTGCGGAGAATCCGTTGATTCAGACGTATGGCAACTATGTGCTGTTTGCCATTCATGAGGATACAGCCCAGATTCAAAATATATTTGAACAACTTATTCAGGGCTGAACGCATCTAACAAAGGATGGACGAAAAAAAGGAGGGGAAACAATGGTATTCAGTAGCCTGGTGTTTCTCTTCTTTTTTCTTCCCGTTTTTCTGCTTTGTTATTTTGCCGCATCTCCCCGCTGGCGCAATGCGGTGCTGCTGGTGGGCAGCCTGATTTTTTATGCATGGGGCGAACCCGTGTATGTGGGACTGATGGCGTTGACCATATGCATTGGTTTTTTCCATGGCAAATGGGTGGACAAGGTGCGCGGCGATAAACGTAAAGAACGCTGGGTACTGATATCGTGCGTGGGCATGCATCTGGCATTGCTGGGATTTTTTAAGTATGCGGATTTTGCCATTTCCATTTTCAACCAAATGACAGGCCTGCAGGTGCCGCTGCTGCATTTACCGCTGCCAATCGGCATTTCCTTTTATACATTCCAGACAATGTCTTACACCATTGACGTACACCGGGGACAAGCCCCCGTACAACGGAATCTGGTCACATTTGGCGCGTATGTATCAATGTTTCCGCAGTTGATTGCAGGGCCGATTGTGCGCTATCAGGATGTTGCAGCGCAGATGGAACACCGCACGGTGACGGTCGATGGATTTGTGCAGGGCATTGAACATTTTCTGTGGGGGCTGGCTGAAAAGGTGCTCATTGCCAATAATATTGGCGTTTTATGGGAAGCGATACAGGCCGCGCCGTCGCTATCCGTGTTGTCGGCATGGCTGGGGGCCGTGGCGTTTGCAGCGCAGATTTATTTTGATTTTGCCGGATATTCCGACATGGCCATCGGCCTGGGACGGATGATGGGGTTTACCTTTCCGCGCAACTTCAACGACCCCTACTGTTCACAGAGTATTTCGGAGTTTTGGCGCCGCTGGCACATTACCCTGGGGACTTGGTTCCGTGAATATGTCTATATTCCGCTGGGAGGAAACCGCAGGGGCCTGCCGCGTACGGTGTTCAACCTGGCGGTTGTGTGGGCGCTGACCGGGCTGTGGCACGGTGCTGCGTGGAATTTTGTTTGTTGGGGATTATACTTCGGTGTGTTGATTATTCTGGAAAGGTTGTTCTTGGGCCGCTGGCTGGCGAAGTGGCCGCGCATGCTGCGGCATATATATGCGGTCATTGCTGTGCTGGTCAGCTGGGTTTTCTTTGCGTGTGATTCCATGGAACAGGCCGGGCGCTTTTTACAGGCGATGTTTGGCGGTGCCATGCTGTGGGATGCACAGGGCGTCTATGGCTTGTACACGAATCTGCCGTTGCTGGCGGTGATTGTGGTCTGCTGTACGCCGATGGTACGCCGGGGCCTGCGGACGCTGCGGCAAAGCGGGCCGGTGGGACGAACGGTCGTTTATGGGCTGTGTATGCTGGCGTTTTTCGTTTGTATCGCATATTTGGTGGATGCGACGTACAACCCATTTCTTTATTTCCGTTTTTAGAAGGAGGAATCCCCATGGCGAAGCCGTCTGGACAGAAGGGACAGAAGGCGTTCATCTTATTTTTTATTGGCACGCTGTGCGTAGGGCTTGTCGCGTTCTGTTTGTGGCCCAAACGGGCGTTTTCCGTTCAGGAAAACCGCGTGTTACAGCAGGCGCCGTCCTTTAACCTGAAGGCGTTAGCCGACGGTACGTTTACCAAAGAATTTGAAAACTTTTTGGCCGACCAATTTCCGTTGCGCGATAGCTGGACGAGTGTGAAGAGCACGTTGCAGAAAGCGAGCGGACAGAAGGAGAACAACGGCGTCTATTTTGGCCGGGATGGTTATCTGCTGCCCAAATTGGAGGCAACCCAGAAGGAAAACCTGCGGCAGAATGCGCAGGCGTTGGGAAAGTTTGCGCAAAAAATCCAGAAACCAGTGTATGTCATGCCGGTTCCATCCGCCACCTGGGCGATGGCGGATTGGCTGCCTGCATTTGCGCCGGAACCAAATCAGCAGGAACAGCAGCAGGCATTTGCTCAAATGTTGACAGAGCAGACGCCGCTTGTCGATGTATTTGCGCAATTGCGCGCACATGCAGAGGAAGGCTTGTATTATCGAACCGACCACCATTGGAACGAGAAAGGAGCTTATTGGGGGTACCGGCAGCTGGTACAGGCGTTGGGATACACGCCGATGGAAACGGCGGACTTTGCTTACCGGACGGTATCAAATGGTTTTTTAGGCACTTCATATTCCAAGGCCAAGGACGCAAACGCCCGAGCGGATGCCATCGTTCAGTTTACGCCGCTGAACCGCCCATCGATTAGCATGACCGTGTTGGACGACGGCAGTCAGCGCGAATCCCTCTTCTGGCCGGAAAAACTGGAGGAGAAAGACCAATATACCTATTACTTGGGTGGTAATCACGCGGCCGTGGTGACGCATAATCCACAAGGCAATGGTCAAACCTTATTGTTGATAAAGGATTCCTATGCCCACATCCTGGCCCCGTATTTGGCGGCACAGTATTCGCAGGTGCATTTGATTGACCTGCGGTATTATCACGCCCCGCTGAGTGCCTACGTAGAGGAACAGGGTATCGACCAGGTTGCGGTGGTATGTAGGATGCAATCATTGAATGAGGAGACCTCCTTTTCGGTATTACGGTAAGGGCACGTTTTCAATTTCCCCCGTGTATGGTATGATACGTATAATGCATGCGCCCAGAGAAATAAGAGGGGAGCGGGGAAATGGAACCCAGAATGCCAAGCCGCCGGGAAGAGCGGATGCGAATGGAACAGCAGAAGAAAAAAACGCATACAACGCGTCATCATACAGCCCCGAAAGGGAAGACGAGCCATAAAAGTCGTAAACCACCGATGGACCCTAAACGCAAATGGATTAGCATCGCGCTGTTGGCGGCGGGGCTGTGCGCCTGTGCGGTAGGTGCATGGATGCTGTTAGGCGATTATTTCAAGCATAAAGCGCAGGACAGCATGACCGCCGATATGCTCGCTGCGATGGAACAGGGCCAGGACGTGATGGAAGTGGACCCCAACGCCAATGCCGTGGAAGGCGAAGAGATGGAGGGGTGGGGCAGTTCCACCCCTGCACCGACTGGCAAGGTGAAAATCGAGATGATTGGGCGGATTTCCATTCCGGTCATCAATTTGGATATGCCTGTCGCGAAGGGTGCGACGACGGTGAATCTGCGATATGCCATCGGCTGGATGGAAGGGACGGCGGGCATTGGTGAACAGGGACGCTGTGTGCTGTTTGGCCACCGTATGTACACTTACGGCCGGCATTTTAACCGCCTGGATGAGGTGGTGGCGGGAAGCCAGATTGTCTTGAAGGATAAAGCGGGCAACTCGTATACCTATCAGGTGTATGATGTCAAGACTGTTTTGCCGGAGGAAGTGCCGAGCATGATGTATGCTAGCACCAGCGACAAGGAATTGATGCTGGTAACCTGCACGCCGGTACGCGTAGCAACACACCGTTTGCTGGTGTATGCGCGCTTGGTTGAATAGCGAATAAAGTGAGCGCCTTTTCCCGGCGGGAAAGGGCGCTTTTTTTACACCAAGCCATCGGTTGACTTTTCAAACACGCGTGCTATAATCATTTTGTGCATATGCCCATGAAAGGAACGGTGAATCATGGCGCGCAACCCCATTTGCAGACGTGTATGCGCGGAACCTGCCTGCCGGACGTTTTTGCCGGAAAAGGGCTGTGAAGAAATGATTACCATGCGTGTCGAAGAGCTGGAGGCCCTGCGTCTATGTGACTTGGAAGGATGGGACCAGGACCGGGCCGCTGCGCGCATGTTGGTGTCGCGCGGCACATTCCAACGCATTTTATATCAGGCTCGCCGGCACAGTGCACAGGCGCTGGTGAGCGGAAAAGGAATCCGCATTCAAGGCGGCCATTACAAGGTAGCACAGACGCATTGCCAGTGTGAGGGGCGATGCGGACAATGTTGTTTTCAAAGCGAAAAAGGAGACGATATCCATGAGTGAAGAATGTACGCACAATTGTGATTCCTGTGCGGCCAACTGTGGTTCCCGCCAGGAAAAAGTGGATTTGCACGAAAAACTGAACCCCATGAGCCAGGTCAAGAAGGTCATTGGCGTGGTCAGCGGCAAGGGCGGCGTTGGTAAATCGCTGGTGACGTCCATGCTGGCGGTGGAGATGAACCGGCGCGGCTTTCATACCGCGGTATTGGATGCGGATATCACGGGCCCGTCCATTCCAAAGATTTTTGGCATCCATGAAAAAGCCACGGGCAGTGAATTCGGTTTGCATCCAGTGACCAGCAAAGGCGGCGTGGAGGTAATGTCCATCAATCTGTTGCTGGATGAAGAGACCATGCCGGTCGTCTGGCGCGGCCCAATAATTGCCAACACCGTCAAACAATTTTGGACGGATGTTATTTGGACGAATATCGATTATATGTTTGTGGATATGCCGCCAGGCACGGGGGATGTGCCGCTTACGGTCTTTCAGTCGTTGCCGGTGGACGGCATTATCATTGTGACATCCCCGCAGGATTTGGTATCCATGATTGTGGGCAAGGCCGTCAACATGGCGAAGATGATGAATGTGCCTATCCTGGGCTTGGTAGAGAATATGAGCTATATTGAATGCCCGGACTGCAAAAAGAAGATTGAAATCTTCGGGCAAAGCCATGCAGAACAGGTGGCCATGCAATACCATATGCCGTTGCTGGCGCGCCTGCCGCTGGACCCCCAGATTGCGCAGGCATGCGATGCAGGGGAATTTGAATCGTATCAGGGGGCGCGTCTGGCCCAGGCGGCCGACGCCATTCAGGTGCTATAGGAGGAATAAAGATGAAAGTAGCGGTTACGACGGATGAAAACAAACAGATATTTCAGCATTTTGGTCATTGCAAGCAGTTTACGCTGGCCCAGGTGACGGATGGCGTTGTGCAACAGACGGAACTGCTTGATGCCAGCGGGAGCGGTCATGAAGCATCGGCAGGTTTGCTCAAAGCCAACGGCGTGCAGGTGCTGATTTGCGGCGGGATTGGCGCCGGCGCAAAAAATGCGCTGGAAGCCGCGCAAATTGAAATTTTTGCCGGCGTGCAGGGCGGTGTGGAACAGGCGCTGGAGCAATATGCCAAAGGCACGCTGGAAAAACGGCCCATCGTGCTTTGCAATCATCATGGCCATGCACACGGGCATGAAGAAGGGCATACCTGCCATTGCGGCAACCATTGACCCAGTAAAAGCTGCCGGTGAAAACGGCAGCTTTTTTTGTAGACGATATACAAATCACCCGCCATCTATTACAATAGAGAAAAAGTGAAAAGGGGGTATTGGCATGCCGTTGACGCATCTGGATGAACAGGGACGCGCAAGGATGGTGGACGTGGGGGAAAAGGCATACACCCAACGGAGTGCAACGGCGCAAGCCTGCGTGCGGATGCAGCCGCAGACGCTGCAGTGCATCCAGTCCGGCGAGGTGCCTAAAGGCGACGTATTCGCCTGTGCGCGGATTGCGGGCATCATGGCAGCCAAACGTACGGCGGAATGGATTCCGATGTGCCATCCGCTCCCGTTGGATGGAATTGAAGTGCAGTGTTGCGCACAAGGTACGGATTGTGTGCAAATCACGGCTACGGTGCGCTGTACATATAAAACAGGAGTGGAGATGGAAGCGCTGACGGCGGTGAGTGCGGCTGCCCTGACCATCTATGATATGTGCAAAGCCATCGATCGTGCGATGGTGATTGAACAGACCATGCTTTTGGAAAAGACGGGCGGAAAATCCGGTACGTTTATGCGTGAGACAGAATAAAAACAGGTAAAGGGGGCGCGCCGTGCAGGACGCGTTTGGACGCACAATCGATTACGCGCGTATTTCATTGACCCAGCGGTGCAATCTGCGGTGTACCTATTGTTGCCCGCAGGGGGCGAGGGAATCCACGCGGGAATGGACGTTGCCGCAGCTGGCCGTTTTGCTGGAAGCGCTGGCGCGCCTGCAGTTCAGCAAAATTCGGTTTACGGGCGGAGAGCCGTCCCTGCGGCCGGATTTGGAGGATATCCTATCGTTGGCCCGCCGGCACGCGGCCTTCACCGATATCGCCATGACCAGCAACGGTCAGCACTTGGCCGCACGCTTACCGGGATTGCAGGCGGCAGGGTTGATGCGGCTGAATTTGAGTTTGGATACATGTCAGCCGCAGCGGTACGAAGCGTTGACCGGCGGGCATATCGTGCAAGTATATAAGGCCATGGATGCGGCATTGGCCCTTGGCATGCCGGTCAAAATCAATGCGTTGCTGTTGCGAGGCTGGAATGAAAACGAGCTCGACGCACTGATGGCACTAGCCAAAGACCGGCCAGTACAGGTTCGTTTCATTGAACGCATGCCCTTTGGCCCGCATGCAGGCCAGCAGCCTGTTCTGACCGAACAGGAGGTTGTACGACAACGCCCGTATCTGATTCCAGTTGAACAAGGAAGGGCGGCGCAGAGTGCACGTCTGTATCGCATTGAAGGATTCAAAGGAACAGTGGGGTTCATCAGTCCGATGAGTCACCGTTTCTGCAAGCAATGCAACCGGCTGCGCTTTACCAGTGATGCAGCGTGCCGGCCATGCCTGGGCAATCCGGAACAGATGGATATAACGGAGGCGTTGGCCCAAGGAGTAGAGGCGACAGTGTGCCTGTTGCGGCAGGCGATTGCGGCAAAACCGGAAGCACATCGGTTTTGTGAGCAGTTTACGGACGCGCGGGGACTGTGTCATATCGGCGGATAAGAGGTAGAAAATGGCGAAGATTGTTTCCATCAATATCAGCAAGCGCAAGGGCGAACCCAAGGTACCTGTACCACAGGCACAGGTGAGGGAAAACTATGGGTTGGAAGGCGATGTACACGCGGGCCCCTGGCATCGGCAAGTCAGCTTACTGGCGCAGGAGAGCATTGACCGAATGATTGCGCTCGGTGCATCGGATTTGACCCCAGGGGACTTTGCGGAGAACATTACTACGCAAGGCATCACGCTGCATACCCTGCCGGTGGGGACGCGGCTGCGGCTGGGTACCTGCGAAGCTGAGGTCACACAAATTGGCAAGCAGTGTCATCAACATTGCGCTATTTTCCAAAAACTGGGGACATGTATCATGCCCCGCGAAGGCATTTTTGTCCGAATATTAAAGGGGGGGGAACTACACCCCGGCGATTCGGTGGACATTTTGTCCAAACCATAAAAAAGAGCGTGCATTTTCTTGCAAGATGCACGCTCTTTTTTATGATTTGACGGTCAACGGCCGCATTCGTAGGCCTGTCCACGCAGGGTTTCCACCATGTGCGTGAATGTACCGGCAATCACACGGATGCACTCTATCGCCGCTTTGGGGCTGCCGGGCAGGTTGATGATAACACTGCGTTGGCGGATACCGGCTATGGCGCGCGAAAGGACGGCATGCGGGGTGATGGCAAGCGATGCGGCGCGCATCGCTTCGCCCAAGCCGGGGGCCATGCGTGTGCATACGGCAGCGGTTGCTTCCGGTGTAACATCGCGGGGGGCAAAGCCCGTTCCGCCGGTAGTGAGGATGACATCTGCCCGGTCTTGGTCACACAGCGTCCGCAGGGCCTGTTCAATCCTTGCCTGTTCGTCCGGCAGGACGGCCATATGACAGACTGTTCCATAGGCTTGAACAAAGGACGCCAGCGCCGGGCCGCTGGCATCCTCGCGCAATCCGGCGGCGGCTTTGTCACTGATAGTTAAGATGGCAAAACGAATCATACGATACAACCCCCATAAAAGGATACGATTAGTATAAGCCATCTGGCTCAAAAGAAAAAGCGCTGCATATGCAGCGCTTTTTGACGATGGTTTATGCGGCCGGTTGCTCTTTTTTACGGAAGAAAGGCACCGGCGCTGGTTTTTTCATCATCCGGCCGAACACAAATGTCAGCACGAAGAATGCCAAGAATGCCACCACGCACAGACCGCTGAACAGGTAGGTCATTTTAATCCCCACCGCTGCGATGGCCCAGCCGGCAAACGCGTTACCGATGATGCCGGCCGCGCCCATACCCGCTCCGTAGAGCGTGGTAGCCGTGGTTTTCAGGCCTTCCGGCGCCAACGCGTATACATAATCCGGCGCTGCACCCAGCAACAGGCCAAAGCCCAAGCCGTCCAGACATTGGACAACGGTCACCATCATAGCCGAGCTGCATACCGGATACAGCAGCATTTCACCCGCATAGACGATGCCCGAAATTAAAATCAGCTGCGGCAGAGAAAACCGCTTTTTCAAAAACGGCATGATGAACAGGCCAAGGACTTCAAAAATCGTCCGAATTCCGGCCAGCGTACCGACAGCGGAAGCGTCACCGCCGACTTCCGGCAACAGGTAGTTGAGGAACCAGTACATCTGGCTGGGCAAAAATACGACGATGTTGAAGATGAGGAACGTGACCAGATAATAATTCTTGAACAGCTTGCCCCATTGCAGCTTTTCCTTTTTTGGGGCGGGTTGTGCAGCCGCTTCCATCTCATCTTCCTTGGCTTTACGCGTATCATATTCCTTGATGCGGTAAGTCAAAAATCCGGTGATGGCAGAGAACACCAGGAACATATAGAACGGGAATGCAACGCCCCAAGCATTGACCGTCATCGTGTACAAAGGAGAGATAACGGTATAACCGATGCTGTTCCACAGACGAATGGAGCTGTAGCTCATGCCAGGGAAGTGCGTGGTTGTACCAACGACCATTGCGTCCATCACGCTGCTGCCTGGCTGGCGGACAAATGTGGCGGCCGGCAACAAAAACATGACCAGCGAAAGCCCACCCAGCTTGATGGTTGTGGACCAGGGAAGCAGCGCAAACCCAAGCCCGCTGGAAATCATCAGAAACAGGAACAGCTTTTTGCGTGAACCCAGTTTATCCGCAATGACACCCCAAAACGGAGCGGAAATCATCGCGAACACGGACGTGATGCTCATCGTCAGGCCGACCTGCTGGCTGTTCAAGCCGGATGTGGAAAGAAGCAGGGTGATGAAGGACATCGTGCCCCACACGCAGCCGTAAAAAAGTTCGGCCAGACAGAACTGCCGGTATACTTTTTTTCCTTCTGCACTCAGGGCGGGAGAAGAACGTTGACCCATAAAAGAACCTCCTATAAGACCAAAATAATGATAAACAAAAGAAAAAGAGGGCGCTCTTGCGCCGCAGACACACAGAATGAAAATACAAAAAAAGAAAAAATATTCTGTATGCTTTCTTTATTATACTAAAAATACAAAAAAAGAAAAGACTTTTCGTACAAAGAAGACGCGCTGGAAATTTCCAGCGCGTCTTTGGCTTATGCTTTTTGTTTGTTCAAACGGAAAGGAATCGGAGGTTCTTTTTTGAGCACTTTTTTGCCAAACCAGAACGAAAGCAGGAACAGGGCGATGATGACCACCATGATGATGCCGTTTACACCATACATCCATTTGATACCATGAGCAGCGATGGCCCAGCCGCCAAATGAGCTTGCGATAATGCCGCCGATGCCCATGCCCGCGCCATAAAGCGTGGTGGCTGTTGTCTCCAGCCCTTTGGGTGCCAGCGAGTATACATAGTTGACGGCCGAACCAAGGAAGGTACCAAAGCCCATGCCGTCCAGCAGGTTGACGATGGTCACTTGCCAGGTAGCTGTGCAAAGCGGATAGAGCAACTGTTCCAACCCGTACAGACTCGCGCCGAGCACAATCAACTGCGGCAGCGAGAGGTATTTTTTCATCCGGTTGGAGCAGGAAAGCATAAGAACTTCGCCGCATGTTTTGATGGCCACGAGAATACCCATGATGTTCGCATCGCCGCCGACATCTTCCAGCAGATAATTGAGGAAGAAATACGCCTGGCTCGGCATCCATGCAATGAAGATGAAAATAAGGAATGTAACCAGATAATAGTCCTTAAAAATACGGGACAGGTGCAACTTTTGCTTGGGTTGCCCTTTATGATGCGCTACAGCTTCCCCGTGGGAACGGTAATCCTTGAGCTTCAGGTTGAAGAAGGCCGTTGCCCAAGCGAATACCAAAAACGAATAGAACGCAAACGCAACCCCAAACTTGCCATTAAGCACCGGATACAACGGGTTGATGATAAGAAAGCTGATGCTGGAAAACACACGGATGTTGCTGTAGGACATGCCTTCAAATTGTTCGGCCGCACCGACAATCATCGCGTCCATCATGGCGCTGGTGGGTTGACGGAAGAACGTGGACAGCGGCAGTACGAATACCACCAGGCTTACCCCAAAGACGTTGATGGTGGCAGATGGCGGTACGAATGCAACCAACAGGCCCGCGATAATCAGCAGCCAGAACAGCAGCATTTTCCGTGAACCGAGCTTATCGCCAATCATTCCCCAGAATGGCGGAGAGACAATGCCCGCGATGGAGTTCAGGGTCATGACCAGCCCGACCGTCTGTGGGTCCATGCCCGTGCCGGAAAGGAAGATGACGAAGAAAGACAACACGCCCCAGCAAAAGCCATAGCAGATTTGCCGGGCACGAAGCAAAAACAGCACGCGTTTTGCTTCAGCAGACAGGTTCTTTGACATACAAATTCCTCCTAAAAAATGGACAAGCCATACTTTTACGAAAAATAAAAAATGGTTACAGTCGAACTCTTTGAGGGGCACAAGCGAACTCGCTTTCCAAGAGCATGACCGGTAATCATTTAAAGAGAAGGAAACGGCTCTGTTTCCTGAGATACCTATGATTATTGTGGAAAACAAAATTAGTATAACATGATTTTTTATACACGAAAAGAGGAAAACCGAAAAAATTAGCGCGGCCGCGGCCGCGCTAATGCAAATATCAGTCCGCCTTTTTCAGCGAGAAGGGAAGCGGGGGCATTTTCTTCAAAACCAACCGCCCAAAAGTGAAAGAGAGGATAAACAAGACAACAGCCGTGCCGATGGTTAGCCCTGTGATACGGTACATCCAGTGAATACCGAGCGTTTCGATGGCCCAGCCAGCGAAGGCATTGGCGATGATGCCCGCGACGCCCATACCGATGCCGTAAAGGGAGGTGACAGTTGTTTCCAGCCCCTTGGGCGCCAATGAATAAGCGTAATTGACGGCTGAAGCCAGCAGCGTGCCGAAGCCAGCGCCGTTGAGCATTTGCACAAGGCAGATTTGCACGGCATTGTTGCAGAAGGGATACAGCAATGGTTCCACGGCATAAAGCAGGCCGGACAAACACAACATCTGCGGCAAAGAAAGATATTTTTTCAGACGGGGCGCCAGCGAAAGCATGGTGATTTCCGCAATGGTTTTCAAGCCGGAAAACAGCCCGACGAGCTGCGGGTCTTCCTGGACGGATTCCAGCAGATAGGAGATAAAATAATAAATCTGTCCACCAAAGGAAAGCAGAATGTTGAAAATCAAAAAGACGATAAGATAATAATCTTTAAATATACGTGATAGATGCAGCTTTTCACGATGCGTCTCTGTTTGTTTTTCTACGGGCTTGGAATAATCCGGCAGTGTGCGCATGAAAAAGATGGTGCACAGGCAGAAAACCAGGAACAGATAATAGGGCAGTTCAATTCCGGTTTTGGGAATCAGCCAAGAATAGACGGGGCTCATGATAGCGAAGCCAAGGCTGGACCAACGGCGGATGGTGCTATAATCAATGCCGCCAAAATGTTCTGTGGTATTGACGATGATTGTATCGATGATGGAGACGGTGGGCTGGCGAATGAAGGTGACTGCCGGTAAAAAGATAGCGACCAGGTTTACACCGAAGACGTTGATAAGCGCAGAGGCGGGAATTAACGCAAAAGTGATACCGCTGGCCAACAGAAGCCAGATAAACAGGCGTTTGCGCGAACCGCGTTTATCGGCCAGCATCCCCCATAAAGGGGGAGCAATCAAAGCGGCAAACGAGTTGAGACTCATGATGAGTCCAACTTCCTGCGGCGACATGCCTGTGGACTGAAGCAGTAAAATAAAATAAGTCATTGACGCCCAGGCAAACCCGTAGAAAAGCTGCACCAGGCAAAATTGGCGCTGTACCCGTTTGGATTCTTCCTGCAGGGTTAAGGGTGTATGTTCCATGCATTTCAATCCTTTCTCTAAATCAATCAAGCAAATAAATGCAGCGCGATGGCTGAAATGGAGAAGGGATTAAAACGGAGGGGAGGAGCACCGGTGTCCGAAAAGCTCAGTAGGCGGCTGTTTTTTCAACACGTGTTTACCAAAGGGGAAGGAACAGATAAACAGCGCGATGGCGGTAAAAATCAACACGCCGGTCATTCCATACATCCATCTTACGCCCAGTGTGGCGATGGCCCAGCCGGCAAAGGCATTGGCGATGATGCCGGCAATACCCATGCCTGCCCCATAGAGGGAGGTGACGGTCGTTTCCAATCCCTTCGGTGCCAGCGAATAGGCGTAATCCACAGCGCTGCCCAACAGCATGCCAAAACCGGCGCCGTTGAGCATTTGCACGGCAAACAAATACCCAATGCTGTGGCCAAATAGATAGAGAATTTGTTCCGAACCGTAGAACAGACCGGACAGGCACAGCATCTGTGGCAGGGAAAGACGACGGGCTAACACCGGAGAAAGCGAGAGCATGGTGATTTCCGCAATGGTTTTCAGGCCGCTCATAATCCCCATGAGCGACTCTGCGTTTCCATTTAATTCTTCAATCAGATAATTTAAGAAAAAATAAGTCTGACTTCCAAAGGATAATAACACGTTGAAAATCAAAAAGACGACCAGATAATAATCCTTGAAAATGCGGGAGACATGAAGCGCATGCCCAGGCGCCTCCGCCCTTTGCGGCATAGCCGGTTCCGATTGGGAGACATCCGGCAATTTGCGTCCCAGCCATGCTGTGAGCAGGGAGAAGAACAGAAACATATAAAACGGGAAGCCAATGCCCCATACCGGAATCAGCCAGCCATATACAGGGCTGAGCAATGCAAAACCCAGGCTGGACCAGCGGCGGATAGAACTATAGCTCATGCCTTCATATTGCTCAGCCGTACTGACAATCATGGTATCCAAGATGGAATTAGTTGGTTGGCGTACAAATGTCACGGCCGGCAGGACGAACGTAACCAGCGTAATGCCGGCGATATTGACCGAGCCGGAAGCCGGAATAAGGGCGAAGCCGGCACCGCTGACGACCAAGAGCCAGAGCCACAATCGTTTGCGCGAACCGAGTTTATCCGCAATCAATCCCCAAATCGGCGGCGCTAAAACGCCCGCCAGCGAATTGAGGCTCATGCAAAGCCCCACCTGTTGCGGCGACATACCGGTGGATTTTAGAAATACGGTGAAGAATGTGGTGGAAGCCCAGACAAATCCATAAATCAGCTGCATCGTACAGAATTGCCGTTCCACCTTACGGCCTTGTGCACTTAGGCGCGGTCGTTTTTCCGGCATTGACTTATCTCCCCCATTATGCCCGTTTTGTTGGAAATACCCTTATCGGTTGCGAAGCCCGATTGGCGGCTCCTGCTTCAACACGTTTCGGCCAAACCAGAATGAGAACAGGAAGAACAGAACGCTGAACAGCACGATGCCTCCTGTCGTCAAATAAAAGGCACGTATGCCGAATTGCTCAATAAATGCGCCGCCGATGGCGTTGGTTAAGATACCCACCAGCGATGCGCCGATGGTGTATAAGGAAATGGAGGTGGCCTCCAGCCCTTTGGGCGAAAGCGCATAGGTGTAGTTGACTGCGCAGCCAAGCACCAGTCCATACCCAATACCGTCCAAAAGCTCGACGATGGTAATCAACAACACGCTTTGGCAGAGTGGATAGAGCAACAGTTCAATCGCATACACCGCGCCGCCAAAACACAACAGCGTGGGCAGGGTGAACCGCTTTTTCAATTTGACAATGGACAGCAGCATCAGAATTTCAAATACCGTGCGAATTCCCGCCATGGAGGAGATGGCATTGGGGTCCCCCTGCACATCGCGGACCAAATACACGAGATACTGCACTGCGCCGTTGGTAATGGCAAACAGCATATTGACGATGATAAAAACCATCAAATAATAATTTTTAAAAATACGGGAAACGTGCAGTTTGGATTTTGCTGCGCCGTTTTCCTGCGTTGCCGCTTCGGTATTTTTCAAGTCAAAAGGTTTGATGGCGCGGCTTAAAATCACCACGAGCAGACAGAAGATACCAAACATATAAAACGGGAAATCGACGGAAAAAACGTTCATCAACGGCGTATACAGAAAACTCATCAATGTATAGCCAATCGAAGAACACATGCGCACAAAACTATATTCCATACCAGGTACATGTTTACAGGCTTCTACAATCATTGTGTCTGTAATGGAATAGGTTGGTTGCCGGAAAAAGTTGCCGACCGGAAGCAAAAATACGGCCAACAGTGTACCGCCAATGCGGATGGTGGCAGAAACGGGCAAAAGGGCAAAAAAAACGCCGCCGAAAAAGAACGTCAGTACTAAAGTTCGATAGCGCGAACGGATTTTGTCGGAAATCATCCCCCAAAACGGAGGCGCCACAACGCCGACAAACGAGTTGATGCTCATCACAAGTCCTACCTGAGTAGCTGAAAGTCCCTTCGTCTGCAAAAACAGGACCACCACAACCATCGTGGCGCCAGCCATACCAAAAACAAATTCCATCGCACAAAACTGAAACAATGCCTTCCGGGGTGATTGTAAGGACTGTGAATCCATCTTTAAAGAGCCTCCTATATTACCTGAAATGAAAAAAGGAGCGCAAGCCTGCGCTGCGAAAAACAGAGAAGTGAAACTTTGTCAAAAAAGTGTCCAAAATTAGTATAGCACAAAGGCGGTGTATGCGCCAAGCAAAAAGAAAAGAAGCCCCGGAAAGGGGCTTCTTTTTTGCACGTCGTAAAAGGCTTACGCTTCGCGAGCAGCGTTGATGTCCAAGCAGCTGGAGTTGCTCTTGGTTTTCACCGTCCAAGCCTTGCCGGCCGCACCGAAGACTTCCAACACATGTTTGCAGCCTTCTTGTGCACCCTGCATCAGCAGCGGATACAAGCCGTATACGCCGTTGCCTTCCATCTTGCCTTCAATTGCTTTGTAAGCGCTGCGCATGATGTCGTTAGCAACGTTGACTTTGCAGATACCCAGTTTGCAGGCTTTGGCCAGGTTTTCATCACCGGAGCCGGAGCCGCCGTGCAATACCAGCGGAATGTTGACCGCGTCACGGATTGCAACCAGACGATCGAAGTCAATCTTCGGGGTGCCTTTGTAAGCGCCGTGCGCCGTACCAACAGCAACCGCCAAGCAGTCTACGCCGGTTTCTTCCACGAAACGAACTGCGTCCGCAGGTTCGGTCAGGTTGGAAACACCGTCCACCGCATAGTTTTCGCCGGAGCCGACATGGCCCAGTTCCGCTTCTACGGATACGCCTACAGCGTGGCAGATGCGAACCATTTCCGCCGTTTCACGGGCGTTGACTTCATACGGTTCCGCCGAACGGTCAATCATGACGGCCGTGAAGCCGGCACGGAGACCTTTGATGCAGTCTTCAAAATTCCCGCCGTGGTCCAGACAGGTTGCGATTGGCACCGAGGATTTGGTCGCGATATCATACATGATGCGGCCGAATTCTTCCAGGTCGACGTTGCCGCCAGCCGGGCAAATCGTAATCAACGGAGCGCGCAGTTCTTCAGCCGCCTGCACAGCGGCACGGAACGTGCTCTCGTCGGAAGCACAGCAAGCAGGGATACCGTATTGGCCTTCTTTTGCTTTTTGCAGAAGGTCTGCCATAGGTAAAAGCATTGGTTTTCACTCCTTAAAGAAATATTTTGTAAATATACTATAACATACTTGAAAATTTTAGCCAAGCGTTTGTTCAAAAAAGAAAAGGAGCATACACAAAGGAGGAAAGAAAATAAAAAAGAGTTGTATATTACTCTATACAACTCTTTTTTGTGCATTGCGAACGCATTTGCGCGGAAAATATTACGCTTCGCGGGCTGCGTTGATATCCAGGCAGCTGGAATTGCTCTTGGTTTTGACATCCCAAGCCTTGCCGGCCGCGCCGAACAGCTGCAATACGCGCTTAGCGGCATCCTGTGCGCCCTGCATCAGCAACGGATACAAGCCGTATACGCCGTTGCCCTCCATCTTGCCTTCCACGGCTTTGTAAGCGCCGGTGTACATTTCATTGGCAATGTTCACTTTGCAGATGCCCATCTTGCAGGCTTTGGCCAGGTTTTCATCGCCGGAGCCGGAACCGCCGTGCAGCACCAGCGGCGTATCGATGGTATTGCGAATTTGTTCGAGCAAATCAAAGTGCAGCTTTGGTACGCCCTTGTAAGCGCCGTGCGCCGTGCCGATGGCAACAGCCAATGCGTCTACACCCGTTTCTTCCACAAAACGCAGCGCCTGGTCGGGTTCAGTGAAGTTGGACACGCCGTCCACCGCATAATTGTCACCGGAACCAACGTGGCCCAGCTCTGCTTCTACGGACACGCCGACGGCATGACAGATACGCACCATTTCTTTGGTTTCACGGGCGTTGACTTCATACGGCTGTGCCGAACGGTCAATCATGACGGCCGTGAAGCCGGCGCGCAGGCCTTTGATGCAGTCTTCAAAATTCCCGCCGTGGTCCAGACAGGTTGCGATTGGCACCGAGGATTTGGTGCCGATATCGTACATGATGCGGCCAAATTCTTCCAGGTCCACGTTCGCTTTGGCCATGCAAATGGTGATAAGCGGGGCGTGCAGCTCTTCGGCGGCCTGTACGGCGGCCCGGAAAGCCAATTCGTTGGTAGCGCTGACAGCGGGAATGCCGTACTGTCCAGCTTGTGCGTGTTTGAGAAGGTCTGCCATAGGTAATAGCATATTCTCCACTCCTTCATATAGAAATACTTTCGTTTTCTAATATAGCACAAACCATGCAGTTGGCAAGAGCAAAAAAGGATGCATATGCATCCTTTTTACTGTTTATAAGCTTTACGCTTCGCGGGCCGCGTTGATATCCAGGCAGCTGGAATTGCTCCTGGATTTGACATCCCAGGCTTTGCCGGCTGCGCCCAGCACGTTCAATACATGTTTGACGGCATCCTGTGCGCCCTGCATCAGCAGCGGATACAGGCCGTACACGCCGTTGCCTTCCATCTTGCCTTCTACGGCTTTGTAAGCGCTGCGCATGATATCATTTCCGAAATTGACCTTGCAAACGCCGTGCTTGCAGGCCTTGGCCAGATTTTCATCGCCGGAGCCGGAACCACCGTGCAGCACCAGCGGCGTATCCACCGCATTGCGGATTTCCACAAGACGGTTAAAGTCCAGCTTGGGGGTGCCCGTATAAGAGCCGTGCGCGGTACCAACTGCTACGGCCAATGCATCCACGCCCGTTTCTTCGACAAAGCGAACGGCATCCGCCGCCTCGGTTAAGTTGGACACGCCATCCACTGCGTAGTTTTCACCGGAACCAACATGGCCCAGTTCCGCTTCTACGGACACGCCGACGGCGTGACAAATGCGTACCATTTCCCTGGTTTCGCGGACGTTGACTTCGTACGGTTCCGCCGAACGGTCAATCATGACAGCCGTGAAGCCGGCGCGCAGGCCTTTGATGCAGTCTTCAAAACGCCCGCCGTGGTCCAGGCACGTTGCGATTGGCACCGCGGACTTGGTGCCAATATCGTACATGATGCGGCCCAGTTCTTCCAAATCTACGCTTTCTTTGGCCATGCAGAGCGTAATAAGCGGAGCGTGCAGTTCTTCAGCCGCCTGTACAGCGGCACGGAACGTACTTTCATCCACGGCACAAACGGCGGGGATACCGTATTCGCCCGTCTTTGCGCGGTGGAGGAGGTCGGCCATGGGTAAGAGCATGTTCGGTCACTCCTTCATGATAGAATACGTATTTTTTCATATACAGCATAACGCATCCCCAGTGTGATTGACAAGAAAAAAGGGATGCTGCAGCATCCCTTTATACCTGTTATATGTTCACGCTTCGCGGGCCGCGTTGATATCCAGGCAGCTGGAATTGCTCCTGGATTTGACATCCCAGGCTTTGCCGGCCGCGCCAAAGACTTCGAGCACGTGTTTGACGGCATCCTGCGCGCCCTGCATCAGCAGCGGATACAGGCCGTATACGCCGTTGCCTTCCATCTTGCCTTCGATTGCATTGTAAGCACCGCGCATGATGTCGTTGGCAACGTTGATTTTACAGATGCCCAGTTTGCAGGCCTTGGCCAGGTTTTCATCACCGGAGCCGGAACCGCCGTGCAGCACCAGCGGAATATCCACCGTATCGCGGATTTGTTCAAGCAATTCAAAGTGCAGTTTTGGCACCCCTTTATAAGTGCCGTGGGCCGTGCCGACAGCCACCGCCAATGCATCCACACCGGTTTCCTCGACAAAACGCAGCGCCTGTTCCGGTTCCGTTAAATTAGAAACGCCGTCCACCGCATAGTTTTCACCGCGTCCGACGTGGCCCAATTCCGCTTCTACGGACACGCCCACCGCGTGACAGATGCGCACCATTTCCTTGGTTTCGCGGACGTTGACTTCATATGGTTGTGCCGAACGGTCAATCATGACGGCCGTGAAGCCGGCGCGCAGGCCGATGATGCAGTCCTCAAAGCTGGCGCCATGGTCTAAACACGTTGCAATGGGCACGGAGGACTTGGTCGCAATATCATACATGATACGGCCAAATTCTTCCGGGTCAACGTTTGTTCCGGCATGACAAAGGGTGATTAATGGAGCGTGTAACTCTTCCGCGGCTTGCACAGCAGCACGGAATGTGCTCTCATCCGTTGCGGTTACAGCGGGAATGCCGTATTTGCCCGCTTTTGCATGTTGGAGAAGGTCTGCCATGGGTAAAAGCATTGGTCTTCACTCCTTAAAAATAATTTGTAGATGTACTATAACATGCTTAAAAGAATTATACAAGTACTTATTTTATAAAATAATATTTTACAAATATAAAAATATAATAAAAATACTAAATAAAGGTATATGAATGTAAACCTATCTAATATAGACGGTTTTTTCGAGATTCAAAAAATAAATTTGTGAAAATAGAGCTTGTAAACAGGAAAAAGCTCCTTATTAAGAATAGGAAAATAAATACAAGATAATTCCCCACAGCAATCATTTTATATTTTTCAATGCGCAGACGTGGGTTCTTTTTTAGCAGGATATTCGCTGCGAAAAATCATATAAGTTACAATACTAGGCCGTATGAGTACCAAAGCGGCAAAATAGTAAAAGATTATGTATTTATTGGCAGATAGAAAAAGTACGAAAAAATAAAATAATGACCCTATTCATATAAAAGAGAGAAAATCAACAGTTTCGCAGGCGATAGGGACGCCACGCTGGATGTATTGTATTATACTACATTTTTTTGATTGATGCTATGAATAGAAAGAAAAAAAGGGATGCTAAGGCATCCCTTTTTCATAGGAAAAGCTTATGCTTCGCGGGCTGCGTTGATATCCAGGCAGCTGGAATTGCTCTTGGTTTTCACATCCCAAGCCTTGCCGGCCGCACCGAAGACTTCGAGCACGTGTTTGGCGGCATCCTGTGCGCCCTGCATCAGCAGCGGATACAAGCCGTATACGCCGTTGCCCTCCATCTTGCCTTCCACGGCTTTGTAAGCACCGCGCATGATGTCGTTGGCAACGTTGACTTTGCAAATACCCAGTTTGCAGGCTTTGGCCAGGTTTTCATCGCCGGAGCCGGAACCACCGTGCAACACCAGCGGAATGTTGACCGTGTCACGAATCTGTTCAAGCAAATCAAAGTGCAGCTTCGGTACGCCCTTGTAAGCGCCGTGCGCCGTGCCGATGGCAACAGCCAATGCGTCTACACCCGTTTCTTCCACAAAACGCAGCGCTTGGTCGGGTTCGGTGAAGTTGGACACGCCGTCCACCGCGTAATTGTCGCCGGAACCAACGTGGCCCAGCTCCGCTTCTACGGACACGCCCACCGCGTGGCAGATGCGCACCATTTCTTTGGTTTCACGGGCGTTGACTTCGTACGGTTCCGCCGAACGGTCAATCATGACAGCCGTGAAGCCGGCACGGAGACCTTTGATGCAGTCTTCAAAGTTCCCGCCGTGGTCCAGACAGGTTGCGATTGGCACCGAGGATTTGGTCGCGATATCATACATGATGCGGCCAAATTCTTCCAGGTCCACGTTCGCTTTGGCCATGCAAAGCGTGATAAGCGGGGCGTGCAGCTCTTCGGCGGCCTGTACGGCGGCACGGAATGTGCTTTCATCCGTCGCACTGACGGCAGGAATGCCGTATTTGCCCGCTTTTGCATGTTGGAGAAGGTCTGCCATAGGTAACAGCATAGTTCATTCACTCCTTAAAATGAAATCAATGCATCAAGCATTGTTTGGAACGAGATAACCGGTTCTCTTTTCACCGCCATTCTAGTCTTTTTTTCAAAGCTTTGCAATGGATGTGCACAAACCGTGATGACGGATAACAAAAATGAAAAAAGGAATAAAACAGCATAAGACGGAAAAGAAAAATCAACACTTTTTGTATGGATTGCCATGAAAAAGAAAAAGCCAACCGCACGGCTGGCTTTTTCGATGGTACGCGTTCTTTTACAGCGCAAGTTTGTAGATTTCGATGACCTCTTCTTTGGACAGCTGCGAAACGGCGCCTACTTTGCCGCCCATCGCATTGTTGACCGCGGTTTGCGCCACGAAGTCGAACTTGCTGTCATCGATGCCAATTTCGCTCAGGCGGGTCGGCAGACCGATGGATTTGAGGAAGTTTTCAAAGTTCGCAATACCTTCCATGACCGTGATTTCCGGATGGGCAAAGTCCATCTTCGCGCCCAGGCACTTGACACAGAAACGGGTATACAGCGGCAGGTTGCGTTTGTAGGTGTATTTCATCCAGGCGGCGGTCATGATGCCGAGCATCAGGCCGTGGGTGGAGGCATAGGTAACCGTCATCGGGTTTTCGATGCCGTGTACGCCCCAGTCGGACACCGTACCAACATACATCGCACCGTCCATCGGATAGTAAGCTGCCTGGAACATGTTGGCGCGCGCAGTGTAGTTGGTCGGGTCTGCCAACGCAATCTTGACGTTCTTCATAATCGTATTGATGCCGGTTTCCGCAACGCCCCAGAGCATTTCTGCGTCTTCCGTGCTGGTGAAATACGATTCCATATAGTGGGAGATGATGTCCACTGCGCCGGAAGCCGTTTGTTTGGCCGGCAGCGTGTAAGTCAATTCCGGGTTGATGATGGAGAAGTCGAATTTCATCTGTTCGCTGAAGATAGCGGCTTTGACTTCATAGGGGCCTTCATCGTTAACGACCATGGAGCAGGCGCTCACTTCGCTGCCCGTGCCCGGCAAGGTTACGATTGCGCCGTGCGGCAGCACGTTTTTCGCGGGCGTAAAGCTCTGATACGTCCACGGGTCGCCGTCAAAATGAGTGCCCAGCGCAATGAATTTCGCGCTGTCCATAACGGAGCCGCCGCCGACAGCCAACACAAAGCCGATGTTGTTTTCACGGCACATTTTCATGCCTTCGCGCATCAAGCTGAGTTTCGGGTTCGGACGCACGCCGCCGAGTTCAAAGATTTCCACGCCCGCATCCGTCAGGGATTTGCGTACGCGGTTCAGCAGCGCTTCCAGGTATGCACCGCCGTCATGGTGAATCAAACATTTATCCGCGTATTGTTTGACCAATTCGCCCACTTGCAGTTCGGTGTCTTTACCGAACACCATCGTCGTGGGGTTCCGGAACGTAAAGTTTTGCAGCATTCGTAAGGTCCTCCTTCGATTCGCAATGCAGAATATCGTGGCATTGCGCACAAAATTCATCTTCTATTGTAAGAGCTTTTCAGGAAAAAAACAAATGAAATTTTCAATAAGACGGTTCCTGTCTACGGCGGCGATTAAGAAAAAGGAGGGAAAAAACGGATAATCACCGCAAAGCACGAAAAAGAAAGGCGGGAATGGAAACCATTCCCGCCGGATGAACGATGGAAGCCGGGCTTATTTAGCCAGCTGATAAATCTGCATCGCTTCGTCAAAGGTAAGTTTGGAAACAAAGCCCAGACGGCCTTTTTCGCGCCCGCCACGCACTTCGAAGGCGATGTCCAGCACGCGTTCAAAATCCTTTTCCTCAATGCCAATCTCACTCAGGCGGGTCGGCAGGCCAATGGATTTGACGAAGTTTTCAAAATTGGCAATGCCTTCCATAATGGTGATTTCCGGATGCGCGAAATCCATCTTTGCACCCAGGCAGTTGACACAGAAGCGGGTGAACAGCGGAACGTTGTTCTTGTAGCAGAATTTCATCCAGGCCGGCGTGATGATGCCCAGCATCAGGCCATGGGTGGAATGGAAGGTGGTGGTCAGCGGATTTTCCAAATGGTGCACCGCCCAGTCGGAGTTGGTGCCGATGTAGACGGGGTCGTTGGAAGCGTAGTAAGCAGCCATCATCATATTGGCCCGCGCGCTGTAATCGCAGGGATTATCCAAAACGATTTTGACGTTTTTCATAATCATGTTCACACCGGTTTCCGCAACGCCCCAGAGCATTTCCGCATCTTCCGTGTCGGTGAAATAAGCCTCCATGAAATGGGAGATGACGTCGACGGCGCCAGCGGCTGTCTGCTTGGCGGGCAAGGTGTAAGTCAGTTCCGGATTGAGAATGGAGAAGTCGAATTTGAGTTGTTCGCCAAAGAAACCGCCTTTGACCAAATGGTCGCCTTCGTCGTTGACAACCATCGAACAGCCGCTCACTTCGCTGCCCGTCCCCGGCAGGGTGCAGATGCAGCCGTGCGGCAGAGCACCCGCTACATAGGAACCGTCGTAGTTCCATACATCGCCTTCGTAACCGGCGCCAATGGCGATGAATTTCGCGCTGTCCATAACCGAGCCGCCGCCAATGGCCAGCACAAAGCCGATGTTCTGTTCTTTACACATCTGCATGCCTTTGCGCATCAGGCTGAGTTTCGGGTTGGGTTCCACGCCGCCAAGTTCGAAAATTTCCACGCCCGCATCCGTCAGCGATTTGCGTACACGGCCCAGCAGCGATTCCAGATAAGCGCCGCCGTCATGGTGAATCAGGCATTTGTCGGCGTACTGTTTGACCAGTTCGCCCACTTGCAGTTCCGCGTCTTTGCCAAAGACGAGGGTGGTTGGAGAGCTGATGGTAAAGTTCTGTAGCATCGGGTGTCCTCCTTTAATACCGGTGCGGCTTTGCCGCAAAATTTTATACGCCGTCATTGTAAACCCCAAGCACGAAAAAAACAACCAAAAACGCACGGAAAAAAGGAAAAAACCGCCGAAACCGACGGTTTTTGCAATTGGTAAAAGAAGGGAATTCAGCGCTGCATGAGCGAGCGGATACGGCTGAGGACGGATTCGCCCATGGCATCCAGAGCTTCATAATCCATATATTGAATATAAACGGTTTCCAGCTGGTCGTGGAGTTGCTTGGCCTGTTTGAGGCAGGAAACGGCTGTGGCAAGCAGTGTTTCGAACAGCTGGTGATTCAATTCCAGCCGCTCGGACTGTGCGGAAATCAGGTTGATATCCAGGCATTCCTGCCAATCCAATATGCGGGCGGTATGTTCGGTATAGGAATGATAAGGGGAATCTGTGGTAATCAGCAGGCCGTTGGCCGGACAATACAAGTGTTCCAGGCGTGTGGGGTCTACCGGGCAGAAATAACTTTCCACGGTTTGCCCCTGCCAAAGCAGCTGCGCACGCAGACGCTCCAGCGCCCATTGAGAGGGAATGCCCCATGGCCCCTGTATCCGCCACAGCTGTGTGGCACCCAGGGTATCCAGGGTGTGCAGGCAGCCTTGGGGCGTGATGGCACCTGCGAACATTTTGCGTTCCTGTCCGGCGGCAAAGCGCGGCGGTTCCGCAAACAACGCCTGCAGCGCCGGGCGAAACAGCGCATCCAGCCGCGTGCGGTCGGTGGCCTGTTCCAGCAGGGCGGAGGAGTCCGAACGAACAGCGGATGCGGCGGCCAGATAACGATAAGCGCGCGCAAAACAACGGGAAATATCCGCTTGCAAACGCATGATGCGCGGCGCCTGGACGTGCATGGCGCTTTCGTTCAGGCACACGCCCAGGTTGACGATGCCATCCACTGCGCCGGGCACGAGGGGGTCGACCACGTGGGGCGAGGTTCCGTCCAGCATCAGAAAGCCTAAGGCCGGCGCGCAGATGCCGTCCAGACTGTCCGGGTCGGAGGAACAATGCAGGTATTCGACGTCAAACGCCTGCTCCAACAAAGCGCCTGCTCGGCGCATCAGCGTGGATTTACCCACCCCGGGACCGCCTTTGAGGATGAAAACCCGGCGCGCTTTTGCGCTGGGTAAAATCTGGTCATAATAACTGAAAAAGCCACGGGATGTATTGCTTCCCGGATACAGGTGACGAACAATGGGCATGCGAAAACCTCCTATCAGGTTTGGGATGTTGGTATTGTATGCAGGTGGGGGTTGTACGCATGCGCGGCTGTGGAAAATGCGGCCGAAGATGCGTGTGCGCCAGGATGCAGGCGTTTCCCTAGTCTGCGGGACCATTGCAACAAAACATGCTACTGCCCGGTATAAAGGCAACGAACGGCGGATTCTTTTGGGCTTTTTCATCAAAATATCTTGCACATTATGTAAAAAGGGGATAAAATTTAACACTTGAGAACCCGGATTGGGAAGAATGGATAGGCGGTATGCATGCAAAAACGCGAAGATGTTCGAAATATAGCAATTGTAGCTCATGTTGACCATGGCAAAACGACCTTGGTGGACCAGATGCTGCGGCAAAGCGGGATTTTCCGTGCCAATGAAGCGGTGCAGGAACGCGTGATGGATTCCAACGATTTGGAGCGGGAACGCGGCATTACCATTCTGGCCAAAAATACGGCCGTGCAGCATAACGGCGTGAAGATTAATATTATCGATACACCGGGCCATGCCGATTTTGGCGGCGAGGTGGAACGCATTCTGATGATGGTGGATGGCGTGCTGCTGTTGGTCGATGCATTTGAAGGCGTGATGCCGCAGACGCGCTTCGTGCTGCAAAAGGCGTTGGGAATGGATAAGAAGATTTTGGTGGTGGTTAACAAGATTGACCGCCCCGGCGCGCGTCCCAACGAAGTGATTGATGAAATTCTGGAACTGTTTATGGAGCTGGACGCCAGCGATGAGCAGTTGGATTTCCCCGTTGTATATGCATCGGCGCGCGAAGGATACGCATCGCTGGATGCAAACGACCGCCAGGGGACGATGGAACCGTTGTTCGAGATGATTATTGAGCATATTCCGGCGCCGCAGGGCGATTTGGACGGGCCGTTGCAACTGTTGTTTTCCAATATTGACTATAATGAATACATGGGCCGCATTGGCGTGGGCCGTGTGGAACGCGGACGGGTCAAGCGTGATGAAACGGTGGTGCTTTGCCATCGGGACGGCACGCAGCAGAACGTTAAGCTGACGCGACTGTATCAGTTTGAAGGGCTTAAACGGGTTGAAGTGGACAGCGCCGCGATGGGGGACATCGTAGCGGTGGCTGGTATTGCTGGGCTGAACATCGGTGAAACGGTATGCGACCCAACCTGCATCGAACCGCTGGATTTTGTCAAGATTGACGAACCGACGCTCTCCATGCTGTTCATGGTCAACGACAGCCCGTTTGCCGGGCAGGAGGGAAAATTTGTTACCTCCCGCCATCTGCGCGAACGGCTGTATCGGGAAGTGGAAAGCAACGTCAGCATGCGGGTCAAAGACACGGATTCGACCGACACGTTTGAAGTTTCCGGGCGTGGGGAACTGCATCTGTCAATCCTGATTGAAACCATGCGGCGGGAAGGATACGAATTTGCCGTGTCCCGCCCCCGCGTGATTTTCCATACCGATGAGAACGGGAAAAAGCTGGAGCCAATGGAAACGCTGACTATCGATGTGCCAGAGGAATTCGTGGGCACGGTGATGGAAAAGCTGGGCACGCGCAAAGCGGAAATGAAGGACATGGGGCCCAATGGACAGGGCGGTATGCGATTGGTGTTCAGCATTCCAGCGCGCGGGCTGATGGGCTATCGCAGCGAATTTTTGACCGACACCAAAGGCAATGGCATTATGAACCACATTTATGAGGGATACGCGCCGTATAAGGGTGAGATTAGCATGCGTACGCGTGGTTCGCTGATTGCACATGAGGCGGGGGAGACAACCGGTTACGGCTTGTTCAACGCCCAGGAGCGCGGACGGATGTTTCTGGGACCCGGGGTGCCGATTTATGAGGGGATGATTGTCGGTGAAAATGCGAAATCGGATGACATGGTCATCAATCCATGCAAAAAAAAGCAGATGACCAATATGCGCGCGTCCGGGGCGGACGAAGCGTTGAAACTGACGCCGCCGACCCTTTTGAGTTTGGAACAGGCGCTGGAATTTATTAACGATGACGAACTGGTGGAAGTAACGCCGGAAAACATCCGCATGCGCAAGACCATTTTATCCAACCAACAGCGCAGCAAGAAAAATGCGCAGATGCATCGCTGAACGAGATATTAATAAAAGAAAAGAGACCCCGGGTCTCTTTTCTTTTATTAATGGATGCAGGTGCGTTTGGCGCAAGCGCAAACGGGACGATGCGCCGTCCCCCGAACATGTGCGCGGTAGCAGCTGAAAAAGACCGGATGTCACCGGTCTTTTTCGGCTTTGGTATCATAGTATTCTTGGGAATGGATGAGGGGGCCCCGGATGAATAGGAGAACCCCCTGATAAAAATGATGTAAATGTAGCGGAATTGTGATACACTCCTATTACGACAAAACGTCGAGGAGGAGAAAACATGAAAAAGAAAATGCTCTTGGTATGCGGTGCGTTACTGGCGGCGATGGTGGTGGCCGCCGGTTGCGGTGAAAGTAGTGCGTTGAGCGGAACGTATAAGCTATCTGGGGCGGAATATCAAGGGCAGCAGATTTCAGGAGAACAACTGGACGCAGTGGCCACTTTGATAGGGGTTGATATGGGTATGTCCCTCACGTTCTCCGGGGAAGATAAATTTACATTGCATACGAGCATTGGTGCCAATGGAAGCAATACCAGCAGCGATATACAGGGAACCTATCAACTTGATGGAGAGACGCTGTCTTTGACTGTCGAGGGGGATACGGAAACGGTGCAATTCAAGGATGGAAAGATTTACATGAACATGGGCGCTGGTGTATTGATTTTTTCCAAGTGAGTTTGAAGTAGTCCGCATTTTATGCGGGCTGCTTTTTATTATGCCGGAATGAAAGGCTGCCCAATCGGCATGATTGACAGCGGAGCCAAGACGGAGTAAGTTGAAAATAACGAAAGCGGAGGAGGCTTATGAAGATGTTGGATATGTTTTCCACAGGAAAAGAGATTCGTGAAGCGAATCCGGAGACGGTGATTCTGCCCATTGGTTCGACGGAACAGCACGGCCCGCACCTGCCAGTGGCGACGGACACGCTGATTGCGGACATGGTAGCCGCAGGTATGGCGGAAAAACTGAACGCAGTGCGTCTGTACACCATTCCGGTGACCACGAGCATGGAACACCGCGATAAAAAAGGTTCGGTATGGGTGACATCGCCGGTGCTGTATCAATACTTGGAAAGCATTTTGGACAGCCTGCACGAACAGGGGTACAAGCGCGTGATTCTGGTGGTGACGCACGGCGGTGTGATGATTGCCAACCCGCTGACGCGGGAAATCAATCACAAGTATCCGGATATGCACGTGGTATGCATCAATCCATCGCTGTTTACGGCAGAGCCGGAGATTCAAAGCCTGCTGGAGAGCAAGGTGGTCATCCACGCATGCGAGGTGGAGACATCGCTGCTGCTGCATAAGCATCCAGACTTGGTGCGCAAGGAGCTAATTGAGGACTGTGTGCCGGAAGTGAGCAACGATTATATGGATTACCGGCCAATTTTCCAGTATTCCACCAATGGCGTGTGGGGTTCGCCCAGTTTTGCCACAGCTGAAAAGGGCGAGAAGATTCTGCAGGTGATGATTGACAAGAGCGTGGCGCTGGCGGAAGAGGCGTTTCGCAAGGGATTTTAAGGCCTTATGCCAAACGGGGAATAAGGATACAAAGGGAGGAACGAGCAATGTTTTCGACACAATCCACGGCAAAGGAAATTCAGGACGCGCATGTAGATACCGTCATCATTCCGATTGGTTCGACGGAGCAGCACGGCTATCATTTACCCATCGGAACAGATACTTATATTGCAGAGGCGATTGCCAAACGCATGGCGGAACATTTTGGCGCGCTCAAACTGTTTGCCGTGCCGGTGACGACGAGCCAGGAGCATCGCGGACGCAAAGGGTCTGCATGGGTTTCGTCTTCGACGCTGTTTCAATACATCGGCGACATGATGGACAGCCTGCACAGCCAGGGATTCAAACGTGTGATTCTGGTGTTGGCGCATGGCGGCGTGGTCATTTCGCCGGCGTTGACGCGTGAGTTTAACACCAAATATCCGGATATGCACGTGGTGTATATGAATGTGTTCCAGTTCGTCAAGGTGCCGGATATGCTCTCGTTGCTGGAAGGAAAGAAAAACGTGCATGCATGCGAGATGGAAACCAGCATCATGATGTACGAACATCCCGACCTGGTGAAAAAGGAATGGATTGAGGACTGTGTGCCGGAGGTGGGGACAAAGTGCTTGGATTATCTTTCCATTTATAAATACTCGCCCACGGGCGTATGGGGGATGCCGAGCCTGGCGACGCCGGAAAAGGGGAAAAAGGCCTTGGAGATTCTGGTACGTGAGTGCATCAACTTTACGGAAGACGCTTTTCAAAACTGTTTTGAATGAAGAAGAAAAAGGGTGCGCAAGCGCCCTTTTTTCTTAAAAAAGTATTTTTTACAGCGGCGCGGCCGTTGATTACGAAGAGCAGAAAGGCCAAGGCGTTTGCGTACCGTGGCAGCCGAAGGATAGGGGCTTATCCGGCAAGCCGACAACCAAAGGAGAAAAGCGACGGAACAGGCACACTTTGCGCGCGGGCGCATAGGATATGGATAGCTTGAAGCGAAAGGTGTGTGACAACTTTGGAACAAACAAACGTGATGGTAACTCCGGCTGCTGCGTCCTGTGCGCAGGGATGTTCCTGCTCGGCGCCGTATTGCACAACGGTTACGATTCCCAGCGTGTTTTCCGTTGCCCAGGTCTCTCCGGCCGATGTTCATTTGCTCTACGACGTCAGTAAGTTATCGTATGCGTACGAATGCTGCACGGTACAGGCGTCCTTGCCCTGCGGCGGAACATGTGACGTACAAACTTACCAGACGCGCATTGTGGGCGTCATTCCCTACATGGTCAGTGCATCGCCTGTGACAGGCATGTGCGGCTCGCCAGGATGCGTCAGTGCAAGCGGATATTGCGAAGTGGACACGGTCGTAGCGTACGCCTGCGGCGGCAGTGAAATGCCGGTGATGCCGGAAATCACCTGCCAGAACGTGCGCGGTACGGCACAGATGGATACGTCCACCTGCCCGGCAGGCGGGCAAATGGTGATTACCTTCCAGGGTGAATTTACCTTCGAAGGCATCGGAAACTGCAATGGCACGGCGCGTTTCTAGGCAGACGCCGGGGCGGAGAACCTTCGCGAAGAAGGTTCTCCTTTTTTATGCGCATAAATATTCTTTATAAAAATGCTAAAAATAGAGAATAAATACACATTAAATAAAATAAAATAGCATAAAAAAGAAATTATAAATCAAATAAAAATGCGATAAATGATTATAAAAATGCGATATTGACACAATTTATACAGCACGCTATAATAGAACCACATTACAAGGGGTGTACTTTTGAGGAGGGAACGATATTGAAAAGCTGGAAAAAAGGCATCGCAGCTGTACTTTGTGCTGTGATGGTAATGGGACTGGCAGCTGGATGCGGCGGTAGTGAGAAGTCTGCACTGGACCAAGTGAAGGAAGAGGGCGTGCTGGTTTGGGGAACAAACTCCGAATTCCCGCCGTTTGAAAGCAAGAACGGCGCCGGCGAAGTGGTCGGCGTGGATGCGGAAATCATGGCCAAGGTTGCGGAGAAGATGGGCGTGAAGCTGCAGGTGGAAGACATGGATTTCGATTCTTTGCCGGCGGCGTTGCAGAGCGGCAAGATTGATGTGATTGGCGCGGGCTACACGGAAGATGAAGAACGCCTGAAACAAATGGATTTCTCCACCAAATACTTCAAAGCCAAACAGGTTGTGGTTGTGCGCAAGGGCGATACGTCCATCAAGAGCAAGGACGATTTGAAAAACAAGAAAATCGGCGTACAGGTTGGCACCACGGGCGATATCGAAGCGACAGAGATTGAAGGGGCGGAAGTGAGCCGCAATGCATCGATGTTGCTGGCCTGCCAGGATTTGAAAAACGGCCAGGTGGATGCGGTTATCGCGGACAGCGAAACGATGAAATACATCCTGCAGAACATGGGCGAGGACATCGAAGTGGTGCAGGACATCGTATATGATGATGAATACTATGGCCTGGCGGTGAAAAAGGGCGAAAGCGAATTGCTGGATGAAATCAACGCGGTTCTCCAGGAGATGATTGACAACGGCGAAATTGACCAGTTGCTCATCAAATACAGCGCCCAGGGCTGAGCATAGGCCTAGAACGTAAGGACTGAACAGGGGCCACTGCCGAACCGGCAGTGGCCTTGCATTATGAAAAGCCAAAGGAGGGGCGGCGATGGGACTGATTGATGGATTGTGCGACGCCATCTATTCCAACCTGATTCGGGAAGACCGCTATTTATCATTTGTCAAAGGCCTGGGGGTGACGCTGGAAATCACAGTACTAGCGCTGGTGCTGGGGATTGTGATTGGGACGGTGGTGGCTGTGCTGCGAATTGTGCACGTACGCTTTCTATCCCGTGTGGCCAAATGGTATGTTGATATCATCCGCGGTACGCCGGCGGTCGTACAGCTGGTCATTATCTATTACGCGATTTTAGGCGGGGTGAATATGTCCAAGGTGGTGGTGGCGTCTGTCGCATTTGCCATCAATTCCGGCGCTTATGTATCCGAACTGATTCGCGGCGGCATACTGGCTGTGGATAAGGGACAGATGGAGGCGTCGCGGTCATTGGGGCTTTCCTGGTTTCAGTCGATGCGGTTTGTGGTGATGCCGCAGGCGATGAAGAATATCCTGCCGGCGCTGGTCAACGAATGCATCCAGGTGCTTAAGGAGACGTCCATTGCCGGCTATATCGCCCTGGATGACCTGACGCGCACAGGCAACATCATTCGCAGCCGTACGTTTGACGCCTACACGCCGTTTATCTTGGTGGCAATTATCTATTTCTATGCCACAACGATTCTTTCGCTGTTTGCAGAGCGGTTGGAAAAGAGGATGAGAGCCAGTGATTAAAGTAGAAAATTTGCACAAATACTTTGGCGAGCTCGAGGTCCTTCACGGGGTCAATGCAGAGATTCACCAGGGCGAGGTCGTTTGTGTAATCGGGCCGAGCGGCAGCGGGAAGAGTACGTTTTTGCGGTGCATGAACTTGCTGGAGATGCCGACTTCTGGAAAGATTTATATCGACGGCGTGGAACTGATGGAACATCAAAAGGAAATTGACCGCCTGCGCCAGAAGGTGGGTATGGTGTTTCAGCAGTTCAACCTGTTTCCGCACATGACGGTGTTGGAAAACATCACGCTTGCCCCGGTCCAGGCGCTGCATATCACTAAGGAAGAAGCAGAACAGCGCGCCTTGGTGCTGTTGGGCAAAGTGGGCCTGCTGGACAAAAAGGATGAATATCCCAGCCGGCTGTCCGGCGGGCAGAAACAGCGTGTGGCCATTGCACGGGCCTTGGCGATGGAACCGGAAATCATGCTGTTTGACGAGCCGACGTCCGCTCTGGACCCTGAGATGGTGGGCGAGGTGCTGGAGGTTGTCCGGCAGTTGGCACAAGATGGGATGACAATGGTGATTGTGACGCATGAAATGGGCTTTGCGCGCGAGGTATCGGACCGGGTAATGTTTGTCGACGGTGGGATTATTGAAGAACAGGGTACCCCGGAGCAGGTATTTGGCAACCCGCAGAGTCCGCGTACGCAGGCGTTCTTGAAAAAGGTATTGTGAGAAAAGCGGAGAGGAGACAACGATGTCAGCTACACGCAATGTATATATGATTATCTTCGTGATGCTCGCGCTGCCGATTGTGTTTTACATGCTCCGCAGGCGTTTTCGAAGCAAGGAGAGCAAAAAGCGCACCATGGCGCTGGTGTATATGGCTATCATGCTGGTGGCGGATGCAGCTCTGTGTCTGGTGCTGTACAATTACACCATAGACCGGCAGCCGCTGCTGGTAGCAGAACGCAGCGCGAGGGTAGTTTATCAGGCCGGGCTAGCGGGTGCGGATATTGGCCAGGCGTTGGAAGAGGAAGGCATCGCGGACGCGATATCCATCCAGGGCGATGTATCGGGGAACTGGGAGGTGTTCCGTGGCGCGCGGGTGGACATGCCGGATAAATCCATTGAGATAGATGGCACGAAGATGATGCCCGTAGTGTTGGAAGCGACGGACGGTCAACGCATGGTGCTGGCGATGGAGGTAGCGGACCAGAAGCCGAAGAGTAAGGTGCAGGACATACACATTTTCTGGCCGGAGCAGGTGGGCGACCTGATTAAAAACGTGACGTTTTTCCAGGTTGGCACGGTGGATTAAGGCAATCAAAAGAACGGATGCAGAAGCATCCGTTTTTTTTATTATCAGGTGTACAAATGGAGAGGGCGTACAAAATGTTCCGGGGGGATTGACTTGAATGGGGTATTCGGCTGTACAATAAACAAGTAAGAAGGTCGTCGCAAGACCCAAAAATCATAATGGGAGAAGAAGGGGGACAAACGAATGATGGAAAAACGCAAATGGGCAAAATTGGGCATCGAAACCTCGCTGTTGGGCTTTGGGTGTATGCGGTTTCCCAAGCTGGAAAATGGGTTGATAGACGAAGAACAGGCGACGCAGATGCTGGAGATGGCCTATGAAGCGGGCGTAAACTACTATGATACAGCGTATATGTATCATGACGGCGCCAGCGAAAGCTTTCTGGGTCGGTGGCTGGATACCAAACCGCGGGATAGCTATTTCCTGACGACAAAGCTGCCGGTGATGATGATTCAGAGCTTGGAGGACGCCAAACGCATCTATCAGGAACAAAAACAACGCCTGCATAAGGATTATTTTGATTTCTATCTGCTGCATTCGCTGAACAAGGAAACGTTTGAGCGCGCGAAAAAACTTGGCCTGATTGAATTTTGCGAAGGGTTGCTCCAAAAGGGCGAAATCCGCCACTTTGGCTTCTCCTTCCATGATGATTATGAGGTATTCGAGGAAATCCTTCGTTATCGCGACTGGGATATGTGCCAGATTCAGTACAATTATACCGACCGCGAAATTCAGGCGGGCGACCGCGGCTATGCACTGGCAGAGGGGTTAGGCATTCCGATGGTGGTCATGGAACCGGTCAAGGGCGGTTCGCTGGCGCAGTTCCCGGATGAAGTGGTGGAACCGTTCACGGCTATCGACGCAAAAGCCAGCATTGCGTCTTGGGCCTATCGGTGGGTCGGCGGGCATAAGAATGTTCACGTTGTGCTCAGCGGCATGTCCAGCATCGAACAGGCACGTGACAACATTGCTACGTTTACGCAGTTCCGTGCGCTGGATGAACGGGAAGAAAAAGCAGTGGAGGAAGTTACGCAGCGCATTCGCGCACGGGTCAACAATGGTTGTACGGGTTGTCGTTACTGCATGCCGTGTCCGGCTGGGGTGAATATTCCGCGCAACTTCCAGTTGTGGAACGATTATGCGATGTATCGCCATCCGGATTCGCTGGAATTTGCCTGGACCAAGGATATGCCGGAGTCCGAAAAGGCCAAAAACTGCATCAAGTGCGGCAAATGCGAGCGGATTTGCCCGCAGAAATTACACATCCGCGATAACCTGGCTACGTTGCAAAGAGAACTGGACGGGTTGTTTGGGATTGAATAAAGGACCAAGAACTCAAAAAGGCACGGATAATTCCGTGCCTTTTTGTTCAGATGCAGCAAACGGGCTGCTACAAAACCTGTTGTGCTTCAGATGCCGGGATAAAATTGTGTTTGCAGGCTGCGGGCCAGCGGCTCGACCGGCGTAGCGAGCAAAATGCGGTCGTCGAAAGCGTCAAACAATTTGCCATGTGAATTTCCGGATTCTGTACACATGTTGGTGAAGTTATAGTCGAATTGTGCTTGGGTATGGCTAGTATTTTGCATGAAGAAGCGGCGCATCTGTTCCCGGCTTGCAACCCCATCCCGTTCACAAGCAAAAAATGCCCGAATAATCTGATGGTTGATTTGGCGAGGGCGGTTTGCCCAAGAGGGAAGCCGGCGCAACGCCTTTGCGCAATCGTCTGCTGTGTTTACAGAAGGGTATGATGCCAGAGACTGCGAGGCTGGCGCATAGTGGGCCAGAGACGCGAGTTCCTGTGTAAACGCCTGCTGGATATATTGAAGAAGAAATTGCTGAATGACATCCTGTTCCCGTTCGTGGGCGAAGTCCAAAGCCATGCGGAATCGTTCAACAAGCGGATTGGGGAGGTCATACGTTACAAGCATACCAGTCACTCCTTTATGTCTATATCAGAGATATCTGTACAAAAAGAAAAGCCCAAAACAACGATTAACCAGCAGAAAAACGAATAATTCGGTTGGCAATTCCATTAAAACGGAAAAACTGCCGGTGCAAAGAGTCTCTAAAGAGCTGTTTACAGTTGTCCGTGAGAGAATAACAGAACATCCAAGGGTTGATTGTCAGGAAAAAATAAAAAAGAGCATTGCATGCTCTTTTTTGTGTATGGTTGGATTAACAGCCCTGCCAGAGGATAGGCGTTCCCTGGGCGAGGCTACGCGGTACGTCAATCAGGCGCTGATTGGCCGAACCGCGAAAAGGAATTTCCAGGCTGCGCTGCGCCAGAATAAATGGCCCGTCGACCAACACATCAAGCTGGGTGAGCAGCGTATGAACGGGGTCGTCAGCCGGCCTGGCTTGCAGGGCTTCCCATGTATAGCCGGTGTAGGCCCAGATGTTCAGACCCAGTGTGTGCACACGTGCGCATAAAGCTGCCAGCGGCGCAGGCTGTTCAAAAGGGTCGCCGCCGGAAAGCGTCAGCCCATCGAGCAGTGGATTGGCGGCAATTTTTTGATAGATGGCGTCGATATCCATCCATTGTCCGCCTTGCGAATCATGCGTTTGCGGGTTGTGACAGCCGGGACAGTGGTGTGGGCATCCCTGTGTGAAGATGGTAAAGCGGATGCCCGGGCCATCGACGATGGAATCGTTGACAAGGTCAGCGATACGAAGTTGCGTATTCATGATTCCGCCAACCCGTGTTTGACGCGGTCCGCCTCTTCAGCGCGTTTGGCGTTGTTAAAACGGGAGAGCGTCCCTACCAGATAACCGGTGATGCGACGGATGCGTTCAAAAGGAATTTCATCCTCGGCACGGCCGCAGTTGGGACATGTATCGCCGATGATACCATTGTATCCGCAGACGGGGTCACGGTCCACCGGATGGTTGATGGAGCCATACCCGATGCCGGCGTCGTGCATGGCACGTACGATTTTTTCAAAGGCGGGCAGGTTTTGGCACGGGTCGCCATCGAGTTCGACATAAGAGATGTGGCCGCCGTTGGTGAGTTCATGATAAGGGGCTTCCAGCCGGATTTTATCAAAAGCGCTGATGGGGTAATATACCGGAATATGGAAGCTGTTGGTGTAATATTCTCGGTCTGTTACGCCGGGGATGGAGCCAAAGCGTTCACGGTCCATGCGGACAAAACGGCCGGAGAGTCCCTCCGCCGGGGTTGCGATGAGCGAATAGTTTAAGCCGGTCTGATAGCTCATTTCATCAACGCGCGCACGCATATGACCGATGATTTCCAGCCCTAGATTCTGTGCCTTTTCGCTTTCCCCGTGATGAACGCCAATCAGTGCTTTCAGTGTTTCGGCCAGGCCGATGAATCCGACGGTCAACGTGCCGTGTTTAAGCACCTCGCCCACTTCGTCATCCCAGTTCAAAGTTTCGCTGTCAATCCAAACGCCCTGCCCCATGAGGAAGGGATAATTGTAAACTTTCTTTTTACACTGAATGGCAAAGCGCTCGTTGAGCTGTTCGAAGACGAGGTCAATTTTCTGGTCCAGGTCGTCGAAAAAGCGACCGATATCGTGGTTGGCTTTGATGGCCAAACGCGGCAGGTTGATGGAGGTGAAGGAGAGGTTGCCGCGGCCATTGGAAATTTCACGCTCTGGGTCATAGGTATTGCCTATCACGCGCGTGCGGCAGCCCATATAGGCGATTTCGGTTTCCGGTCGTCCGGGTTTGTAATACTGCAGATTAAACGGCGCGTCCTGGAAGGAGAAGTTTGGAAAAAGCCGCTTAGCGCTGACGCGGCAAGCCAGCTGGAACAAATCGTAGTTCGGGTCGCCTGGATTGAGGTTGATGCCCTCCTTGACGCGGAAAATCTGAATGGGAAAAATCGGCGTTTCGCCATGCCCCAATCCGGCTTCGGTGGCCAACAACAGGTTTTTCACAACCATGCGCGCTTCTTCGGAGGTCGCCATTCCGTAGTTGATGGAGGAAAACGGCGTCTGCGCGCCGGCGCGCGAATGCATGGTGTTTAGATTATGGATAAAGGCTTCCATTGCCTGATAAGTCGCTTTGTCGGTTTCAGCAATGGCCTTTTTCCGGGCGAATGCCTGTACCTTTTGGACATCTTCAGCGGATAACCCTTTTTCCTGCCATAGGGCCGCCTCCTTTTCCAGGTAGGCGTCCATACCGCTCAGCGCAGGACGCAGACCGTCCGCGGCGAGCAGGGCAAGCGCGTCTTTGACTGCCGCCTGCGGTTCCGAAACAGCGGTGAGCAATTCCAGGGCCTTTGCAAAGTTATCCGCATAGCGTTTGACAAACGTTTTCTTTACGCCATCGGCCATGCCATAGTCAAAGTTGACGATGGCTTGTCCGCCGTGCTGGTCGTTTTGGTTGGACTGGATGGCGATACAGCAAAGTGCGGAATAACTGGCGATATCGTTGGGCTCGCGCAACACACCGTGGCCGGTGGAGAAGCCGCCTTCAAAGAGCTTGATGATATCAATCTGCGTACAGGTGGTGGTCAGGGTATAAAAATCCATATCGTGAATGTGGATATCGCCTTCACGATGTGCCTTGGCATGTTCGGGTTTGAGAACGAACATTTCATAAAACTGTTTAGCGCCTTCCGAACCATACTTGAGCATGGTGCCCATGGCGGTATCGCCATCGATATTGGCATTTTCGCGTTTGATATCCGATTCCAAGGCGGGTTTAAATGTGATATCTTCATATACCTTCATCAACCGCGTGTTCATCTCACGTACGCGGCTGCGTTCCGCCCGATAGAGAATAAAGGATTTAGCGGTACGGACAAAGCCGTTGTCAATCAGCGCCTTTTCCACCGTATCCTGAATCTGTTCGACGGTGGGGATGCCAATGGATTCGTTGCGTTCCAGTTCGGCTTCCACCTGAAGGGCGATATTCATGGCGGTTTGTTCATCTTTGGCGCTGCCCGACGCTTTGAACGCCTTATAGATGGCGCTGGCAATCTTGTTGATATCAAAAGGAACCTGGCGGCCGTCCCGCTTGAGAATGCTGCTTATCATGGATGGAAACCCCTTTCATCATAAAACGTCTCCGCAACCGGCCGGAGGGCAAATAAAGACGCTGTTTGATGGTACAACAGCGTAAACAAAGAGACAAAGCCTTTTTCTTGAAACACAAGATATAGTATAAACAAGAAAAGAATGAACAACTCCATTGTAGAGAGAAGGACAAGGGATGTCAAGATATTAATTGAGAATTGTTATTGTTAATATTGATTGTATTCTTCTGTTTACTAAAAGATATATGGTTTTGATAGGGAAAGGATATAGAAAAAAAGAAAAAGATAGAAAAATACCTGCGCACAGGTGAGAAGGAAAGGATACCACTATGGGTAGTAGGCGCGGAAAAGGCCGGGAAATGAAAAAGCGGCGCAAATGCGCCGCTTTACGCCGTTTTTTAATGAAATTCGGTTGCAATCTTTTTGCTTCGCCAGGCTGTGGCAAGGAAGTATCCGCCATAGACAATCAAAATCAATACGGCGGTAAGGATAACGGTGGACAGAATATCCAATTGCCCGAAGAGCAATACCGTATCCACGCACACGGCGATACCGACGACCGCGTGTACCAATGCCACCAGCAGCGGCAGGGCAAAGTAGAAGAACACCTGCTTGAACACCGCTTGGCGAATCATTCGGTCGTCCGCCCCCAGTTTGTGAAGCATATTGTAACGTTCCTTGTTATCCGTCGCTTCGGACAGTTGCTGCAGGGCCAGGATGGCTGCGCAGGAGATTAGGAACACGATGCCCAGATACAGCCCGATGAACGTTGCGGTAACCTTCAGGCTGACGCTGGAGGAACGCAGTTGCAGGCGGGTACTGGAGTGGGTATACGGCCAATGCCCCTGATAGGGGCCGTTTTCATCGGCATAGGCCTGGTCCAGCGCTTGATACAGAGCGTCCTCGGTCTGTTGTTTGTTGGCGGAACGATACTGGGCGCTGACAGTTTGGTAATCGGGGGCCAACCCGGTCAGTGCGGTATCCGGCACGACGAGCACCGGCGCTTCGCCGATGAACGAAGTGGTCTGCGGAGTGAAGTTCAATAGTTTGGAATGACCGACGCGATAGGTTTTGTCATGCAGGGTGACGGTGTTTTGGTCGTCAAGGAACTGCTGCATGCCGTCCATCAAGGCGCCGTTGGTGCTGATGAGTGCATATTCATCAGCCTGCAGGGCAATGGGCGAACGGCCAGCAAGAATAAGGGCTTCGTTCAAATCCGATACGGAGATAGCGCTGACCGGAAGCGAATGGTCCATTGTGTAGGTTTCATATTCCTGCCGCATGGAGGAGGGAAAGTAGGCAAGCATGGCATCGCGGACATCATAATCCGTTGTAAAATACCGTACAGTACACGAACCGCTGAAATAATCGTCCGGGTTGATGCCGGCCTTGCGGAACGTTTCCATCAGCGGCAGGTTGAAATCGTTCAAGCCATCCGGCCAGGGAGTCGCATTGCCGTCTTCATCATGATGCGGCATTTGGGTAAAGCTGATATCATACAGGGTTGTATTTTCCAGGTTTCGGTTCAGGGCAGAACTAAGCCCGGTGCTCAGCGTAAATATAACTATGGTAAAGAACAGCATCAGCGAAATGACGGACATCGAGGTGTGCGTGGAATTGATTTTGCTGGTCAGCTGACGCGAGACAAAGAGATTCAGCTTCTTGTAATACCGGCGCGGATTGCGGCCGGACAGCCGCAGCGCAATGCCGCTGCCACCAGTGAAAAGCAATACTGTGCCCACACAGCCCAAAAGCAATTCGACAGCGAGCAGGCCGCTGGCGAAACTGAGCAACAGCCCCAGCGAAAGAACCTGGTAATAGGCATAGCCGATACACGCACACCCCAGCACGACCAGCGTCAGGGACAAGCCCAGGCTGCGCACGCGCGGCCGTTCGGCTTGTTTGGAAGCGTGGATAAGGTCTATCAACTTATGGCGCGAGATGCTAAAGACGTTGAACGCCATCACAAAAAGGAAGATGACACCAAAATACAGCACCGTTTTGATGAGCGCCGCGGGTGAAAAGACGAAACGATACGCTTGCAGATTGACTTCGAACAGCTTAGCGGTCAAAAACGACATACCCTGGGAAACCAATACGCCCAGCAACAGCCCCAGCGCCAGGGAAAACAGGCCGACCAACAGCGTTTCCATGATAAAGACAAAGGAAACTTTGCTTTTGCTCATGCCAAGGGTCATGTAAATGCCCAGTTCTTTTTTTCGCCGGCGAATAAGAAAGTTGTTGGCATAGAGAATAAGAAACCCCAGCACAAACGAGATAAAGACCGACAGATACCCCATGACGGCGACCGTCAGCTGTGCGTTCATGTTCTGCGAAGCGGAGAGGTCCATCATGGCCTGCTGGGCATCGATGGAGTTAAAGGTATAAAAGACGATGATGCCGAACGTCAGCGTCAGGAAATAAACAGCATAGTCCCCGATGCTTTTGCGGACGTTGCGAAAGGCGAGTTTACACAGCATCCGCGACATCTCCTCCCATGAGTGTAACGACTTCGATGATTTTGGCGAAAAACTGTTTGCGATTCATATCGCCGCGCAGAAGTTCGAGAAAAATCTTGCCATCGCGCAGGAATAGAATGCGGCTGCAGTAGCTGGCGGCAAAGGCGTCGTGGGTGACCATAAGCAGCGTAGCGTGCAGGCGCTGGTTCATGTTGACGAAGTTTTCCAGCAGCACGCGGGACGCCTTGGAATCCAGCGCGCCGGTGGGTTCATCGGCCAGGATGAGCGAAGGCTTGGTGATGATGGCGCGCGCTGCTGCGACGCGCTGCCGCTGGCCGCCGGACATTTCGGTGGGGTATTTTTGCAGCACGTCCTGGATTTCCAGCGTCTGCGAAAGGATATCGATTTGGGTGCGGATTTCCCGATGGCCCACGCCGCAGATGCTCAGCGCCAGGGCGATGTTTTCATACGCAGTGAGTGTGTCGATGAGGTTGAAATCCTGAAAGATGAACCCCAGCTGTTCACGGCGGAACTTGCTCAACTGTGCCCCTTTGAGCGCGGTGACATCCTGCCCGGCGATATAGATATGGCCGCTGGTGAGCGTATCGATGGTGGAAATACAATTCAGCAGCGTGGTTTTGCCGCTGCCGGATGGGCCCATAATGCCCAGAAACTCGCCTTCATTGACATAGAATGAGACGTTATCCAGGGCTTTGGTGACGTTATTGCGGGTGCCGTAAAGCTTTTCCGCCTGTTGGACTTTTAAAAGCGTACTCATCAAAGAATCAATCCTCCTGTTGGATACAAGCATACGGCAACGGCAAACGAGTTGCCATGGATTTTCCTTACAGACAGCTTACAGTTTTGTAAGATGTGAAAAAGCGCGATGGAACATACCATCGCGCACATACGACCGGGGGATTACGAGGAAAAGAGCTGCCCGGTCATGGAACTGAGCGGGAAGGTGATGCACACTTCCGTGCCTTTGCCCCAGATGGAATGCACCTGGAGCCCATGGCCGAGTTTATCGCAGAGCGTCTTGCACAGGTACAGGCCCATACCCGTGGCCTTTTTGTTTTGGCGGCGGCCATTTTGGCCGGTAACCCCCTTTTCAAACAAACGGGGTAAATCCTGCGCCTGGATGCCGGTGCCGTTGTCTGCAATGGACAGGGTGGCGCAATCCGTATGCCAGCGGGCCCGAATGCGGATGCAGCCATGTTCAGGAGGAGCATATTGGATGGCATTGATGAGAATCTGACCTAGAATGAATTCCAGCCATTTCCCATCGGTATAGACGGTGCCGTCAAGATGTTCGGTCTGCACGGTAATGCGGCGGGCAATGCATAGCTTGGCATACCGGCGCACCGCGGCAAACACGGTTTCATCCAGCTGGACTTTGCGTAAAAGGTAGTCCTTTTCCACGCTGTCGCTGCGGGAGACGTACAGGGCTTGTTCGACAAAACGCTCGATGGCATCCAAATCCTCCATGATGCTGTCGGAGGCGGGGCTGGGGTGGTTTTCAGCCGTCAGCTTGGCGGAGGCAATCGGTGTTTTGATTTCATGGACCCACATCTCAATATATTCCCGATAATCCTGCTGACGATACCGATAGACGTTGATTTGTTCAAGCATGTTTTTGTTTGCATCACGCATCAGGTCGTAGAACAGCTGCCCTTCGGCAAAGCCGGGGCGGCGAATCAGTTCAGTCAGCAGATTTTTGTTTTCCAGCTGGTCCATAGTTTGTTCTGCCTGGTGGTAGAACCGGCGGCGCCGCAGGTAATCGATACAGAGCGGAATGCCTACGCTGAGTATGTACAGCACGGAGATGAGCGCCAGCAGCGGTAGACCCAGGCCCAGCACCATCAGGAAAAAGCAAAAGAGGAGCCAAAATAGAACCGAACATAGCAAAAACAGGGCTTTATCAGCCAGATAAGCGGAAAATCTCATGGGATGCGGTATCCTTGTCCCCGCTTGGTCTGGATTCTATCGACAAGGCCGATGCTTTCCAGTTTTTTGCGCAAGCGGTTGATGTTGACGTTGAGCGTGTTTTCATCGACGAACAAATTGCTGTTCCACAGATGGTTCATCAAGGCGTCGCGGCTGACGACGGCGCCCTTGTGTTGAATCAGGCAATGCAAAATCTTCTGTTCGTTGGTGGTCAGTTCCAGCGATTTGCCGTCGTATTCTACCGCGCAGGCGGAGAGGTTGAGCGCAAAATCGCCGCAGACCAGCCGGTCGCTGGCGGTAGCGCCGCCAGCCCTTTTAAGCAGCGCGGCAATGCGTGCCAGCAGAATCTGCGTGTTATAGGGCTTGGTGATAAAATCATCCGCACCGACGTTCAGACTCATCAGTTCATCCATTTCGGTATCCTTGCTGGTAACGATTAAGATGGGCATGGAAGAGGATTTGCGTATCTCCCGACAGATATAAAATCCATCGTAAACGGGCAAAGCCAAATCCAACAGCAGCAAATCCGGTTTTTGGGCCAGGATATCGTCCACAACGTGTTCAAATGTGTCCGGCGCACAGGTTGTATAGCCATAGCGTGTCAGAAAAGAGCAAAGCTCCTGGCGTATTTTGGCGTTGTCTTCGATAATCATAATCTGCAAGGGCGACAGCTCCTTTCCCGGCATCATGGACGGCGTATTTTTTGCCATTATAAACGAAACAGGCGCTTGCGGGCAAATAAAAACAGCCGGAAGGCCGGCTGTAGGCGTGTGTGCTTAAAAGGAAATGGGGTGCGGCGTCGGAATCTCAAATTCCTGGATGCCCATAAACCCGGGAGCAATGGCATATTTTTCAAAAACAATCACGACATTCTGCCGGTCATTAATATAAAAGGATTGGTCATCTGCGATGCCCTGGAACCCTGCATCATCCGGCCCGATAAAGTAGTGATAGTCCTGGTTTTCCTGCATGCGTTTCGCAATCTGTTCATATATGGACTGATTGATAATGTCCTTGTATTGCGGGCCGAACAATTGCGCGAGGGTGATGTCTTTGCCGGTTTGCAGGTCGATATTATAGGTGAACTGCTCAGAAAAATAATAGCCTTGCGATTCACTGCTTGTGATGACAAATGAAAGAATGGAACCGGAGGAACATTTGATGGTATAGTCAACATCAATTTCCATACGGAACATTTCATCCGGGTCGCCCCCGGTAGCCAGATATGCTTGTTGATACGCTTGGGCGCGCTGTTCGGATTGCTGGACGACGTCTTGGATTTTTTGGCGAATTTCCAGATTGATGCGGTCTTCCAAGGCGGAATTGCCGCTGTTTTCAATCGCAGGAATGTTCACCTTGAGCGCGTAGGCATCCGTTTGTTCTTCATACGAACGGAAGGTGAAAACGCGCGCGACATCGCCGAGAACGGGCACATCCTGCAGCGCAGAGGCAAACGGTGCGCTGACGTTGAGCAGGAGGACGAACATGGTGCAGACACCCGCTGTCACGTATGTTATGGCCCTGGCCCAACTTCGCCGCCGCACGGCGCCGCAGCCGGCGCCAGCCTCGGCATACTGGGCCTGGGAAAATGCGCTTTGCACGCGGCTTTCCAGCGCCTGCGGTACGGGAATCCGGTCATGAAGCCTGCGAGCTTGTTCCCAAAGGTTCATTTATTCCCACTCCTTTCCCACGCTGGTTTTTAATAAAGCAAGCGCCTTATACAAGCGTGATTTGGTGGTGTTGAGATTCCAATGAAGCGTCTGTGCGACTTCTTCGATTTTCATGTCTTCAAAATAGCGCAGCAGGATGACGCTCCGATATTTGACGGGTAATGCGTCCACCGCCTGGTTGAGCGCCCAGGCATCCGCCTGGTCCGGGTCGTGCGTGAAGAGCGTTTCATTCGGCACGTTGGCATCGGGTTGCACCCGTTTGCGCCGCCGGAGGATGGCCAGGCATTCGTTGATGAGGATGCGTGTAAACCAAGTGCGCAGGTAGGCGGGTTCCCGCAGCGTATGCAGTTTATCAAACGCGCGGACAATTGCTTCCTGTACGGCATCGAGCGCGTCGGCTTCCCGGCCGAGATAGCGGAAGGCCAACCGATACAACGAAGCCTGATTTTGTTGTATATAAGCGGTCAGCGCCGCGCGCGGATTTTCGGAGGAAGTGGACAAGGGAAGCGCAACCTTTCATCAAAAATCATCAGGACAGGAAGGAATCGATGACGGAACGGACCTGGTCGGCGTCGTTGGCAACGCAAAAGATAACGTATTGCCCTTCGGTAACGACAACGGCTTGATTCAGCTTGTCCATTTCGGCGAGGAGATAGTCGGCAAAACCGTCCTTTTGCGTCTTCAGACGCTTTTGAACGGCCTGTTCAATCTGCTTGGCGCTTTCGGCATCCTTGCCGGCAAAGACGGCAATCTCCTCCGCGGTGGCGCCGGTGCTGACATAGACGCTTTGTTCAGCCACCTGGTCCGCGTTGAGCGGATAGAGCGCGTAGACGGTGTCGGCATCCACCTTTTCCAGTTGGTCGGTAAAGGCCACTTTTTCGCGCAGGGTATCCGCCATGGAAGAGGCGGAGAGCGAAATGGTTTTCGTTTCGCCGCAGCCCGCTGTCAAAAGCACGGCGCATAAAAGGGCAGACAGGATGGTTATACGTTGTTTCATCGGTCAAGTTCCTCCTATTTGGAATGTGTACGGATATAATCCAGCCATTTGATACAATAGGTTTTGTTCAGATGCACGCCATCGGTGGAGGCTTCTTCAGGGAGAACACCGTGGCTGTTTTCCACCGCCTGGCGGACGTTTAAATACTGGATGCCCTTTTCCTGGGCCATCTGCTGAATAAGGGTGTTATAGGTGTTGATGGCGTTATTTTTTAGATAGCTATGGCTGTCCGAAATCTTTTGTGTTACGGGAAACAGGGACTGCACATAGATGGTCGCATCGGGTTGCAGACGTTTGATGGCGTCGATAACGCGGCCGTAATGTTCGGCAAACACGCTGCTATAGGCCCAGCCCAGTTCATTGGCCCCCAGCATGATATAAATCCGGTCAAAGGAGCGCTGTTCGAGCGCCTGCATGATGGTGATGGAGGTCCCATCCGCCTGGGCGACGACCGGCTTGGTGAAAATGGTGTCTACCGTCAACCCCTTGGACGCATAATAAGTGGTGTCCTTTAAGCCGGAAAACAGGGCTAGCCCTTCAACCTGAGAGTTGCCGATGAACACGGCGTTGTGAAAAAAGGCATCGTCCTTACGGTCGCCTGCCGGCGCCTGCGTGGCGCTGGCTTTTGGCGTATGGGTGGGCAGGGGCGTCGGGGTGGCCGCCGTCGGAACGGGCGTTTGTACGGCGGAGGCGGAAAAGGTTGGTGAAGGTGTAGCGCTTGCCAATGCGTCGGCCGGCGCGCCCCGCAGCCAGAAAAATGCAAATACACCTGCAAACATCAGCACGAGAGAGCAGCAAAAATAGAAGAAGCGCGGCGTTGCCGTACGGCGAAGCTGGCGGGAGGAGCGGTGATGTTTATGATAGGAATGCATGGGGACACAACCTTTCCGAGAAATCAAGCGGTAGAATCAGCATAGCGCAAACGCCGGGGAAAAGAGTTTCCGAAGTGTAAAATATCTGTATCCTTTTCAGCGGTGTTTCCTTTCCGCCCATTAGATGCGAGAGTTGGGGAAAAAGTTGGAACAAAGACGAAAAAAGAAGGAACGAACATGATATACTGAACCAGTAACAGGGGGGAACTGCCATGATTTATCGGCTAACCGAACAGGGGACCGAGCAGATTGACGCCAAGGACGTACGAGTGGGGCAAGGACAGTATGCGGCCGTGCTTCCGTTTTCCGCGCTCAAAGAAGGGCTGGCAACATGGGGGATGCAGGGCAGGCAATTGGAGGAAGCGCCGATGCATGCCGATGCGCGTTTTGATACGCAAAACGGCTTTGACAGCATCTATCTGCAGATTCCGCGTGAACCCGGCATGCCTGCCTGGCCGCAGCGAATCTGTATTTACCTGCGTGCAGACGTACTGATTTTTGCCGGGCAGGAGATGGACTTGGTGGAACGGATGGTGCGCGATTTTCATACTGGGGAAGGGCGTGCGGCATCGGTGGAACGGCTGCTGTATACGTTCTTTGATAAGTTGACATATGACGATTCCATCGTGCTTGAACAGCTGGAATCGCGCATTGAGGAACTGGAAGAAAGCCTGATGACCGACCGCGGGCACGATTATGTACAGGAGATTATTGCATTCCGTAAAAAGCTGCGCGTGTATAAACGGTATTATGAACAACTGCTCAATATATTGGAGACGATGGAAGAAAACGACCGGGGACATTGGGACCCCCGGATGTCGCGCTGGTTTAACATGCTGACTGGGCGTGTGGACCGGTTATACCGCAATACGCTGAACCTGCGCGATTATGTGACGCAGGTGCGCGAAGCTTACCAGGCGCAGGAGGACATCAGCCTGAATACGACGATGAAGCTGTTTACCGTACTGACTGCCATTTTTATGCCGCTGACGCTGATTGCCGGCTGGTACGGGATGAATTTCAATATGCCCGAATATAATTGGCCATGGGGATACCCGATGGTGATTGTGCTGAGCGTCAGTGTTGTAGGACTGTGTTTTTATCTATTTAAGAAAAAGAAATGGTTTTGAACGATGGGTGAAAAAAGCAATGGCGGCCCGCTGGTGATGCGGACTGCTTTTTTTAATAAAAAAATAAATTGATGGGAAAAAGATTGTCATAAAAGGATAGGCAGGGATACAAAAGCATGATATAATCGCAATTACGCAGTTATACAAGCCTGTTTTTTCTTGGTAGTTGCACATTTTTTGGACATGTTCGTTTTGGGAATGAACCAATCAAGGACAAAGTGGGACGAATGACCGATGCGCTTGCAAAAGCGCCTTGTTTTCATGGTGCTGCAGATGAAAAGGGGAACGAGGAGGAACAAGATGGAAAAAGAAAACAAGATGGGTACACAGCCGATTCTCAAATTGATTTTATCGATGTCGGTGCCGGCGATGTTTTCCATGCTGGTACAGGCGATGTACAATGTGGTGGATAGTTTCTTCGTTGCCCAGATGGGCGAGGCGGCCTTGACCAGCGTATCGCTGGCGTTCCCGATGCAGATGTTGATGATTTCGGTAGCGGTGGGCACGGGCGTGGGCCTGAATTCCCTGATTTCCCGCCGGCTGGGGGAGAAGAGGCAGGAGGATGCGAATTGTGCGGCGACGCAGGGGTTGCTGCTGGGAATCTTCAGCTGGCTGGTATTTGCCATATTGGGATTGGTAGCGGCAGGACCGTTTATGCGGGCGTTTACGCAGGATGCGCAGATTCAGCAAATGGGGATTGATTATCTGCAGGTGGTACTGATTTTTTCCTTTGGTTCATTTTTGCAGGTGAACATGGAGAAAACGCTGCAGGCGACGGGCAATATGCTCTATCCGATGTTCAGCCAGCTGATTGGCGCAGTGACCAACATCGTCCTGGACCCCATCATGATATTTGGTCTGTTCGGTTTTCCAAAGCTGGGCGTGAAAGGCGCGGCAGTGGCCACGGTATTGGGACAGATACTGGGAATGTGTTTCTGTCTGTACGTGGTGTTTTTCAAAAAACATCAGGTAAAAATTTCGCTCCGAAGATATAAAATCGATGGACCGGTTATCAAGCAGATTTATGCGGTGGGGTTCCCATCCATCATCATGCAGGCCATTGGTTCGGTGACCAACGTATGCATGAATGCGATTTTGATTGCGTTTTCGGATGCGGCGGTGTCGGTTCTGGGCGTATATTTCAAATTACAGTCGTTTGTGTTTATGCCGGTGTTCGGTTTAAACCAGGGCGTAATGCCTATCATGGGATATAATTATGGCGCGCGCAGAAAAGACCGGCTGATGTCCGCGCTCAAATATGGAACGATGATTGCAGTGGGTGTGATGGCGATAGGAACGGTGCTGTTCTGGACGTTGCCGGAGGCAATGCTGCATATCTTCAACGCATCGCCGGCAATGATGGAAATTGGGCCTAAGGCGTTCCGGCTGATTAGCCTATGTTTTCTGCCGGCGGCAGCGGGTATCATGTTCTCGTCCATTTTCCAGGCAGTGGGCATGGGCGGGAAAAGCCTGCTTATCTCTTTGCTGCGTCAGCTGATTGTGTTGGTGCCGGTTGGCTTCCTGCTGTCAAAGCTAGGGTTGGTATACGTATGGTATGCATGGCCGATTGCGGAGGTAATTTCACTGCTGGCGAGCATCTTCATCTTGCAGCGGGTATACAAGACAAGATTGAAGTACCTGGATGCACGGGAAATCAGCGAGGAGATGCCGCTGGAGGCGGTGGAAGAACTGATTGTGGAAGAATAGGAAGGGGCGGCGTTGCCGCCTCTTTTTTATGCAGGGCATGGAAGGGAAACCAGGCAGATGGGGCCGGGAAAGAGATGAAGCAACCCATGCACCGAAACAGGCGGAACGGGAAGAGAGTAAAAAACCAAAGAAATAAAAAAAGGGGTAGACAACGGGGCATTGTTGTACTATACTAACGCTGTAGCTCACTAAAGCAATTTATCGAGGGGGTATATAAAAATGAAAAAATGGGCCAAAATGGGCACGCTGGTGCTGACGCTGGCGCTGGGTATGAGCCTGATGGCTGGGTGCGGTGGCACGGAAGCAAAGAAGTTTGTGGTATTGGATGAAGTTGTCGGCACGGAGCAATTCGGCGTTGGTTTCCGCAATGAGGATATCGCGCTTGGATTGGAAGTGCAAAAGCAGATAGACGCCATTATAGCGGACGGAACGGGTGCAGAAATTTCGACCAAATGGTTTGGCGAAGACATGCTGCTCAAGGATGTGGACTATCTGGAGGAATCACAAGCCGCTGCGGACGATGACTCCCTGCAAAAGGTGCTGGATAAGGGAACGTTGGTTGTAGGGTTGGACGATAGCTTCCCGCCGATGGGCTTCCGGGATGAAAACAACGAGATTGTGGGTTTTGATATTGATTTGGCCAAGGAAGTGGGCAAGCGCATGGGCGTAGAGGTTCAATTCCAACCCATTAGCTGGAACGCCAAGGAAATGGAATTGGAGACCGGAAAAGTGGATTGCTTGTGGAACGGGCTTTCCATCAACAATGAGCGCTTGGCGGCGTTGTATTTTGCAAAACCCTATCTGAACAACCGTCAGATTGTGATTGTGCCGGAAGGCTCGGACATCAAGACGGTGGCGGATTTGGCCGGGAAGAAGATTGGGCTACAGGACGGCTCGACCGCAATGGATGCGTTGGAGAGCAGCGAAGTGTATACATCCGGACAAATCAAAGACGAAGACATTACCAAACTGGAGGAAAACGTCTCCGTTTTCAATGAATTGAAGGCCGGCCGGATTGATGCGTTTATTGTCGATGAAGCGGTGGGGCACTACATTATGTCGCACAATTAATCGCTTTTCTCAGAAACGAAACAATGAGCGGGAATGGTGAGAAAGAAATTTCTCACCATTCTCTTGTCTGTTTTTCAAAGGAGTTTATGCATGGCTTATGTAGGGCAAATTGTTGCCTCGGTATCTGAAGGGTTACAGTATACGCTGGGCCTGTTCGCAATTACGATTGTGCTATCGATGCCGTTGGGGTTATTATTGATGTTTGGGCGCGTAGGTAAGAACCGACTGGCCAAGGCGTTGACAAGTGTATTGGTCTGGTTGCTGCGCGGCACGCCGCTGTTATTGCAGCTCTATTTCTTCTATTTTGGACTGACGTTTATTCCAACGATTGGGAAATACCTGGTAATGGACCGGTTTACAGCGGCCTGCGTTGCGTTTGTATTGAATTACGCAGTGTATTTTTGTGAAATTTTCCGCGGCGGTTATCTTTCAGTGGATAAGGGGCAGTTTGAGGCGGCCAAGGTACTGGGCTTTTCACGCAGTCAAACCATTCGCCGGATTGTAATTCCCCAGATGCTGCGGGTATGTTTGCCGGCCATCAGCAATGAGAGCATCACGCTGGTCAAAGATACGGCGCTGGTGACGGCCATCGGCGTGACGGAAATCCTGTATTTCACCAAGGCCGCGGTCAACCGGGATGTCAATGCGTTCGCTTATGTAGTAGCGGCGGGGATGTATCTGATAATGACTTATGGACTGACGGCGCTGTTCAAACATCTGGAAAAGAAATACAGTTTTTAAGGGGGTGCAGCGATGGCGATGATTGAAGTCAAAGGGCTGAAAAAGTCTTATGGTACCGATTTGGTGCTCGATGGGGTGGATTTTTGCATCGATAAGGGTGAAACCGTAGCGATTATTGGCGCCTCCGGTGCGGGCAAGAGCACGATGCTGCGCTGCCTGATTGATTTGGAAAAGGCGCAGGCGGGCAGCATTTGCATCGAAGGAGAATATTTGCTAAAAGACGGCGTGTATGCGGATGAAAAGACAGCGCGACGGGTATGTGCCAAAATGGGCATGGTATTTCAGAGCTTCAACCTGTTTCCACATATCAGCGTAATGGATAATCTGATTTATGCGCCTGTATATGTCAATGGCGAGGCCAAGGAGGCAGCCCGTGCCCGCGGACATGAACACCTGCAGATGGTAGGGCTCGCGGATAAGGCGGATGCAATGCCGAACGACCTGTCCGGCGGGCAGAAACAGCGTGTGGCCATTGCACGGGCGATGATGATGAATCCAGACGTGCTGCTGTTTGACGAACCCACCAGCGCCCTGGACCCGCAGCTGACGGGCGAAGTGCTGGCGGTGATGAAGGACCTGGCGCTGCGGAAGATGACGATGGTGATTGTGACGCATGAAATGGGGTTTGCGCGCGAGGTGGCGGACCGGATGGTGCTGATGGGAGAGGGGAATATCATCGAACAAGGACCGCCGGATATGTTGTTTGACCACCCCAAGGACCCGCGTACACAGGCATTTTTACAGCCGCTTCGCCATGAATGAGCCGGCGGAAAGAAGAAAATGAGCAGAGGGTATATTCCCCCTCTGCTTTTTTGATTGTGCCAATGATGGATGCCGTGAAGCCGGGCGCGACACAAAATGTTTACAAACAGATGCTTGCACAGCAGCAAACAAATGCCTATCATAAAAACCAATTCCAGAGATTTCCACAAACATACAGGGAAAGGAGAGGGAAAGAATGGAAGCATTACGAATTGCAATGATTGGCGCCGGGGCCATTGGCGGTATTACGGCGGCACATATGAAACAGGCAGGATATGATGTGCATCTGGTCTGTAAGCATGCGGAGATTGCTCAGCTAGCACAGCAAAGGGGTTTGCATATCACGGGTGTACATGGGGAAAAACAGGTGCAAATTCCTGCTGTGGCAGCCATTGAGGAACTACAAGGAACATTCGACCTCTGCCTGATTGCGACCAAGGCGTATGATATGCCGGAGGCGGCTGCGCAAATGCGCGACAAGCTGCGGCCGGGTGCGTGGGTGGTATCGATGCAAAACGGCATCTGTACAGATGCGTTGGCAGAGGTGGTCGGCCGGGAACGGACGGTGGGCTGTGTGATTGGCTGGGGCGCGACGATGCACGCGCCGGGCGAACTGGAGATGACCAGTGAAGGGGAATTTATCATCGGGCGTATGGACGGCGGTGATGCACGGGCGCTGCAGCCATTGCAGCAGGCGCTGCAAAGTGTGGTGCCGACTCAAATTTCCGATACAATCCTCAGCGAATTGTATTCCAAGTTGGTCGTCAATGCCTGCATCACATCGTTGGGGGCTATCTGCGGCCTGCGGCTGGGTGAGATGATGAAAATCAAACAGGCGCGCAAGATTTTTCTGGCCATTATCGGCGAAGCGGTACAGGTTGCAAAGGCGATGCAGCTGAAGGTACCGCCGTTCGGCGGAAAGCTGGATTATGAAAAACTGATGCAGGGAAGCGGTTTTTTCAGCGATGTGCGCCGGCATACAATGATTCGAATCGTGGGAATGAAATTTAAAGACTTGAAGTCATCAAGCCTGCAGTCACTGGAGCGAAACCGGCCCACGGAAATTGATTATTTCAATGGCTATATCTGCCGCAAAGGACGGGAGATGGGGGTGAAGACGCCCGTTAATGCGCGTTTGACGGAGATGGTTAAACAAATTGAACGCGGAGAGAGAAAAATCGAAGAAAAGAATCTATTTGATTCTGCTTTTATGCATCTGTAGGACGGAAAGGAGACAAGATGAAATCGGCAGTGATTCGGTTTTGTAAAGGACTGTTTGTAGGCGCGTCTATGATGTTGCCCGGGGTCAGCGGCGGCACGATGGCGATTTTGCTGGGGATTTATGATGCGCTGATTCACGCCATCAGCACCTTCCGCAGCGATATCAAGAAGAACGCCATCTTTTTAGGCGAGTTTGTAGCCGGTGCGCTGGTGGGCATTGCATTGCTATCCAAGGGTATTTTGTACGTGGTGGAGACATACGAGATGCCGATGATGTTTCTATTTTTGGGTGCGATTATCGGCAGTTTGCCCACACTGATTCAAAAGGCAGGCAAACAGGGAAAGATTAAGCCGGTGCATTGGCTCTTTGCGGTGATTGGATTTGCACTGGTGATGGGTCTGGCGCGGCTGCCGGAGGGGCTGTTCGTATTCAGCCAGACGTTTTCGCTGTTTCACTTTGTAATGCTGTTGATTGCAGGGTTTGTCATTGCAGTGGCGCTTGTGCTGCCGGGCATCAGCGCCTCCTATATGCTGCTGGTGCTGGGGATGTATGACTTGACGCTCAGGGCGATTAACGAAGTGAACGTTCTGTTTTTGCTGCCGCTGGTAATTGGCGTGCTGGCCGGCACGTTTATGACCACTGGCGTATTGGAGCGGGCGATGCAGAAAAAACCGGGCCCCACCTATATGCTGATTATCGGATTTGTGGTGGGTTCCATCATGCAGGTATTTCCCGGGTTGCCGCAGGGCGGGGAGATTCCCATCTGCATTGTGACACTGCTAGCGGGGGCGGGGGTTATTCTGCTGCTTTCCCGGTATGCGCAGGAATAGCTGGTTTTCCTGACAAACAAGCAAAAATCTGTTACACTGAAAGAACAGAATGCAAACGAAAGAGGTGCGGCAACGATGGACAATTTTATGTTTTACAGCCCGACGCGGTTCCTGTTTGGAAAAGGCGAGGAGAACCAGGTTGGCACGATGTGTGCGCAATACGGTGCGAAAAAGGTGATGCTCGTTTACGGCGGCGGCAGCGTGGTGCGCAGCGGCCTGTTGGAACGCGTGAAAAGTTCGCTGGATAAGGCGGGCATTCCCTATTGCGAACTGAGCGGCATCAAGCCGAACCCAAGGTTATCCTCCGTCTATGAGGGGATTCAGCTTGGCAGGGAACAGGGTGTGGATTTCCTGTTGGGCGTGGGCGGTGGCAGCGCCATTGATGCAGCTAAGGGGATTGCTGTGGGCATCCTGTATGAAGGTGACGTGTGGGATTTATACAAAGCAGGCGCAGAGGTGCCGGTGTCGCTGCCGGTCGGCTGTGTGATTACACTGGCGGCCACGGGTACGGAAGGTTCCGCCAGTTCGGTGCTGACCAATGAGGAAACAAACGAAAAATGCGGCGCCAAGGGCGACTTGCTGCGGCCGGTCTTTTCCATCATGAACCCGGAATTGACATGTACACTGCCTGCCTATCAGACGGCATGCGGCGTGACGGATATTATGATGCACATCATTGACCGTTATTTTACCAACAGCAAGGATACGTTTGTGGTGGATGAAATCAGTGAGGCGTTGCTCCGTACGGTGATAAAATACGGACCGATTGCCCTGGAGCATCCGGATGATTACAACGCCCGCGCGCAGATTATGTGGGCGGGGACGCTGGCGCATAATAACCTGTGCGGCGTGGGGCGTGAGCAGGATTGGTCCAATCACGGTATCCAGGCGCCGATTGGCGGGTTGTATGATTCGGCACATGGTGCGGGGCTGGCGACGGTATGCCCGGCATGGATGCTGTATGTATATAAACACGATATTCCCCGTTTTGTCCGTTGGGCGACAAACGTATGGGGCGTGGAAAACGATGTATATGACCCGGAAGGCGTGGCGTTGGAAGGTATCCGGCGGACGAAGGAATTTTTCAAACGCATGGGCATGCCGGTGACGCTGGCGGAATTGGGCGTCAAGGACGAGGATTTGGAATACCTGTCCAAGGGGCGCGCCTGCGGGAATTTCGTCAAACTCAGCGGAGACGACATTCGTGCGATTCTGGAACTGGCACGATAAGGACAGACGTAAAAGCGCCCGGATTCCGGGCGCTTTTTGCTGGAGGCAAATATGAACATACAGATTTTTGGACGCGGGAAATGTTTTGAAACCAAAAAGGCGGAACGGTATTTTAAGGAACGGCGGGTTTCCTTTCAAAGCATTGATTTGCCGAAAAAGGGCATGAGCGCGGGCGAATTGCGCAATATCAAAGCGGCCGTCGGCAGCCTGGATGCGCTGATTGATACGCAAGCGAAAGGATATGCAGAAAGCACGCTGGCGTACGCGCCTTCTGTCCAAGCAAAAGAAGCGATTTTATTGGAACAGCCACAGTTTTTCAAAACGCCGATTGTTCGCAACGGCAAACAGGCAACCGTCGGTTACAAGCCGGAGATTTGGAAACAATGGGAATGAAAACGCTGTGGGTAGATGCAGATGGATGCCCTGTGGTGGGAGAAAGCGTGCGGATTGGGAACGAATTTGGCTGGCAAGTGGTGCTGATTTGCGATAATGCCCACCAAATGGAATGGGAAGGGGCGCAAACCGTGTATGTCGACCCAGGAGCGGACAGCGCGGATTTTACGCTGGTGAATCACATGGAGCGCGGAGATGTTGTTGTCACACAGGATTATGGGCTGGCAGCCATGTGTCTGGCGCGCGGCGGGAGGCCCATCGATGCAGACGGCCGTTGGTATACGGCGGAAAACATCGAAGCCCTGTTGTTATCCAGGCATTTAGCGAAAAAGACCCGGCGGGCAGGCGGCCGGGTCAGCGGTCCTCCCAAGCGCAAGACGGAGCAGGATAAGCGGTTTGCAGCGAGTTTGCCCCGCTTGCTGCAGACGGAGAACGAAGCGCGGTGAACGAAGAAAAAAAGGAATATTTGCATGCCGGAAGTAGCCCAGGCGGGTCAAACGGGCGACCGACAGTGGCTCCCTGTGTTGTTTCCTGGCGCGCCGGCAAACAAACGGGAGGATGAATGCGAAGCCATTGCGGTCTGCATCATGCGGGAGATAAGCACGTATCCACGTGGCGCCGAATCGAAATATACCCTTGCAAAATCGCGCCTATTTCCACGATTTTGATAGATGACGAACACGACTCGGGCGTCTTCTTCCACACAATAAAGGCATGATTGAAAGAAGACCCACGTATCCCTGTATTTTTCCGGATGCGCATGCAGATGCGCGAACAGCATCGATGGGGTGCTTGTTGCTCGTGCCATCGCCATTGACGGCGTATACAAAAACGTGGGGGGTGGAAAACGACGGTTCGTATTTTTTCCAGCCCATACATACCAAGCACGATAAAAAGCGGATTCCTGCTTTCCAGCTTTGCTTCATGATGCATCCTGTTCATGGGGGCAGTCAAATGGTGCACGCTGCGCTTTGATAGACACAAAGACTGGACAGAATGGTTTTGTCCGTTGATGGACGGCTGTTTACAGCGCCAAGCGGCGCTCGTTGGCAAAGACGCCTTTAAGGCGTTCCATCCCAAAGCGGCGGGTAAAATAATCACATTTGCATAAAAACAGATAATACACATTCCAACCGCAGCCATAAAGGGTTTCAAAATTGCCTTGGCCCTTGCTGAGGATGAAATCGCTTTGCGTAAGAAGTGCGCGGCAGGCAGGGCTTAAAAGGGCCGGGTCGGTACCGGCGACGCCGTTGCCGTTGTCGATGAAGTCCGTCAGGCCGACCTGCTCGGCATCTTCGCGGGTGACATCATTGATGACTTCCTGCCCGCGTACGACGCTGACTACGCGGCAGCCAAGGCGGCGCAACTGGTCAATCAAAAGGGTATCCAGGACGATTTCACCGCAATTGTCATGCAAAAAGGCGACGGTTTTGCCAGGCCCCAGTTCTGCACGGAAGTGGGCGAGTTCCGCTTCGTCGAGCGGGCGTTCAGCGGCCTGCTCCACAAGGCGTGTAATCATCTGCTCATCGACATGCGCCATGGCGCCAAAATCGATATAATTGCCGACAAGCGCATAGCGCAGTGCGGCGACGAGCGGGTCGGGGGCAGATTGCACAGCGCGTTCCAAATCCGGCTTCCAGGACAGCAGAAGGGCGTTAAAATGCCGCTTAATGGCACGATAATCCGTCTGTTCGGGATAATAGCGGGCGATGATGGTGTTCATCTGCTGGGCAGCGCGTGGGCCACTGACCCCGGGCGGCACCTGACTGAGAAAGGTCAGCACTTCGTTGATACAGGCGCGCGTATGTTCATCCTGTATGCGAACCAGGCGCGCCATTGTTTTGTTCAGCATACAGGCCAGGCAGTCAACGGACAGGTCCATAAGAATTTCCTTCCTTTCTTTGAGCGAAAACAGGGGTATTCAGTGAGGGGAACGGGATTGTCTGCGCCTGTGCCACCAAGCCTGCAATTGGAACAGCGAAGCATTGACCGCAAACGCGACGACCACACCGAACAGCGTTTCCAGGCACCGGCTGAGCACGTATTGATAAGCCAGAAGGCCTTCGGGGCGGTGGGTGATAATCACGCTGAGCAGCACAACACAGGCAATGCTTATTGAATCCTGAATTTTAAGAAGGTTGCAGAAATAGATAAGAATCATAATCAGGATTGGGAAGATGAGAAACGAATAGGTATCGCCGATGAGTTCGAGAAAAAACATGGCCGCTACGCCGGCCACGCCGCCCAAGGCCGTGCCGATGACGCGGTCCTTTCCCCCTTTGAGCGTGCTCTCCACCGTGGTTTTCAGGCAGATGACCGCAGAGATACAGGCATAAAAGGGTGTCTCCTGGCCCATCAACTGAAAAATAAGAATACAAATGCCGACCGAAAGGGCGGTTTTGACGTTGCGCATGCCAATATGGGGGATGTGGTGTTCAGCCATATGTGTTCCTGCCTTTCCTTCACTTTTATGATAATGCAAACCGGGCAAACGGACAAGCGGATATGATACAATACAACAATGGATAAAGGGGAAAGGATAGAGAGATGAAAGCAGCGATTTGTGCCATTGATTCCCAATACATCCATTCTGCGCTGGCCCCCTGGTGCCTGGTGGCGGGGGTGGCAGCCTATGCCAAATGGCCCGCAGAATGCGAAGTGATTGAGACGACGATAAACCAGCCGCTAGAAGTGATTTTGGAAAAAATCAGCCGGTCGGAGGCGCAGGTATTCGCCATTTCCTGTTATATTTGGAACATTGGCATCGTGGAACAGATAGGCCCGGCCCTGCGCACCCTGCGGCCGCAAGCCAGAATCGTGCTGGGCGGGCCGGAGGTATCGTTTCGTCCCGGGCAGATTTTACAGCAATGGGGCTGGGTGGATATGGTGCTCTGCGGTGAAGGGGAGCGCCCGTTTGCGATGCTGTTGGATGCGCTGGCCGCAGGAACGGATGTGGCGCATGTGCCCGGATTGTGTTACCGGGTGCAGGAGCGGCTGGTTTGCCAGCCGATGTATTTACCGCAGGACGAGCCGCCTTCCCCGTATACACAGGGATATTTACAAACGCTCAACGGGCGTATCGCCTATTTGGAGACAACGCGGGGATGCCCGTTCAGCTGTTCGTTCTGTCTATCAGGCGTGGAACAGGGCGTGCGTTTTTTTTCGCTGGAACGTGCCAAACGCGAAATGCTGTTATTGGCGCGCAGCGGCGCGCGGACAATTAAGCTGGTGGACCGGACGTTTAACTGCCATCCAGGGCGTGCGTATGAACTGTTTGCGTTCCTGATTGAACACGCCGGCAAGGAGATTCCGCCCGGCGTATGTTTTCATTTTGAAGTAGGGGCGGATTTATTCGACGAGCGGACGCTGGCGCTGCTGCGCACAGCACCGACAGGATTGATTCAGATGGAGGCGGGGCTGCAGAGCTTTTACCCGCCGACGCTGGAGGCGATTCGCCGTAAGACGGATATTGAGAAGCTGGAACACAATCTGCGGGCGCTGATTGCGATGGACAATATGCACATTCACATAGATTTGATTGCGGGATTGCCGTACGAAGATGCGGAAGAATTCGGGCGTTCGTTTGACCGCGCGTTTGCCCTGCGGCCGCACATGCTGCAGTTGGGGTTTCTCAAGATGCTGCACGGTAGCCCGATTCGCGGCCAGGCCGAACAATGGCGGTATCGCTTTGACTCGCGCGCACCGTACGAAATAACGGAAAATCAATGGCTTTCGCAGACTGACCGACAGATGCTGCACGTGGTAGAGGATGTGCTGGAGCGGATGTACAACAGCGGGCGTTTTTTGCAAACGCTTGATTATCTGCTCAGCGCGACGGGCCTGCGACCGTTTGCATTGTTCACAGCCATGGGGCAGGGCATTGCAGGATTGGGCGAAACGGCGGGCGTTTCGCTGGATGATTACACCGAGCGCATCTGGCAGGTGGGTCAAACGCTCAAAGGCGTGGCGCCGATGCAACTGCGGGATGCGTTGGTGACAGACCGGTTGTGTACGGAGAATACAGGCCGCATTCCGCCCTGTTTGCGGGTGGAGGACAGGCGGTTGAAACGCTATACAAAGGAGGTGCGCGCCCGCGCCTGCTATCAGACAAACCCGGGCGTCAAGGCGGGTACGGCAATCTTATACGCGGGTACGGAACGGCTATTGGTTGTCGACTATGCACGCAGAGAGGCGCTGCGTGGGCGCTATGCTTGGCACATCGAACCGATACAGGACGAACAAGGGCTTGCCAGAACAGGCAATGGCCCCGTACAATGAGAAAAAAGACGGGAGGAACGCGATGAAGCTGATTTCATGGAATGTCAATGGGCTGCGCGCTTGTTTAAATAAAGGATGGATGGATTATTTCCAGGCCCAGGATGCAGATATTTTCTGCATTCAAGAGACCAAGATGCAGCCAGGGCAGGTTGAGCTGGAGCTTCCGGGTTATACGCAATACTGGCACAGTGCGGTCAAAAAGGGATATTCGGGGACGGCGGTGTTTACCAAGATACAGCCGCTGCGTGTGGCTTATGACATTGGCAAACCGGAGCACCAGGGCGAGGGGCGCGCGATTACGCTGGAATTTGCAGATTTTTACCTGGTCAATGTATATGTGCCCAACGCCCAGCGCGGCCTGGCGCGGCTGGATTACCGGCTGCAGTGGGAAGCGGATTTCCGCGCCTACGTACAGGCATTGGATGCGCAAAAACCGGTCATTATCTGCGGGGATATGAACGTGGCGCACACGGAAATCGATTTAAAAAACCCGAAGAGCAACGTCAACAACGCCGGTTTTTCACCGCAGGAACGCGCACAGATGACGGCGTTGCTTGATGCAGGGTTTGTGGATAGCTTCCGGTACCTATATCCAGACGTGACAGGCGCTTATTCGTGGTGGTCCTATATGTTCAACGCACGGGCGAATAACGCAGGGTGGCGGATTGACTATTTTCTTGTTTCCAAGCGGTTGGCGGAACGGATTGAGGACAGCCAGATTCATGCCCAGGTGATGGGCAGTGACCACTGCCCGGTGGTATTGGAAATCAACCTATAAAGAACCGCAAGAAAAAATGAAAAGCGGGGCGGCAGCCTCGCTTTTTTTTGTGCCCAAACGGCCATGGCCGTGCAAAGGGTTCCTGCCGGGCTATTCTCCGCGCGACCAGCGTAAAAAGGTATCCTGCGCGATGCCGAGCGTGCGCGCCGCCTGGCGTGAACTGATTTCCCCGCGCTGCCAGCGCAGCTTGAGCGGGCCGAATTCCGGCGGGACGGGTTTACGCGGCCGGCCAAAAACGATGCCGCGCAGCTTGGCGGCCCGAATGCCTTCGGCCTGCCGCTGGCGGATATTTTCACGTTCGGTTTGGGCGACATAGCTGAGAATTTGTAAAACCAGGTCGGCGATGAAGGTGCCGGTCAAATCGCGGCCCTGGACGCGGGTGTCCAAAAGCGGCATATCCAAAACGACGATATCCACCCCTTTTTCCTTGGTCAAAATGCGCCATTGCTCGATGATTTCGTCATAGTTGCGGCCCAGGCGGTCAATGCTTTTGATGACGAGCAAATCGCCGTTTTTCAGTTTGTGTAGCAGGCGTTTGTATTGCGGGCGGTTAAAATCCTTACCGCTGAGTTTGTCCATATAGATGTTGCGCGGGGGAACGGGAAATTGCTGCAGGGCTATCATCTGGCGGTCTTCGTGTTGTTCTTTGGTGGAAACCCGGACGTAGCCGTAGGTGTTGGATGTCATACAAATGCCTCCTTGTCGAAATATGTAGATGATTGTTCTATTGTATAGGAGGAAGGCATGCGATTGAGATGGAAGAAATTACCAAATAAAGAAAAGCGGAAATGAAAGGATAAGAAAGGCCGATAAAACAAAGAAAACGAAAGAAAAAGAAAAAGCAGACCGAAGTCTGCGTTGGCAAGGGAGGGGTCAGCGGGGATGGCGGTGCAGCCATTGCTGCAAGCGTTCCCGCACGGGCGTGTGTTCGCTATCCCGCGCGGCGGCCAGTTCGGCGGCGCGTGTGGTGGCCATCTGCATAAAAACAGCCTGGCTGTCGATGCGGGGCGCGCTTTGGTCTACGGGAATTGGATGGTAGCCGGCGTCACGGTCCAACAGGCGGGCCTTGACGTTGTCCTGCATGATGATATTGAGCATACGCCAGATGCGCATTTTGAGCGAAGGGTCGAGAATGGGACAGGCGATTTCCACACGCCGTTCGGTATTGCGGGTCATAAAATCAGCGGAGGAGATATACATCTGCATGTCGTCGCCCACGCCAAAACAATAGATGCGGGAATGCTCCAAAAAACGGCCGACGATGCTGCGTACAGTCACATGTTCCGTCTCGCCGGGGATACCGGGCACCAGACAGCAGATGCCGCGCACGATTAAATCCACCTGTACACCGGATTGTGAGGCGCGTACAAGGGCGTCGATGAGCTGGCGGTCGGTCAGGGAGTTGATTTTGATGCGGATGGCGCTGGGCAGGCCGTTTTTAGCGCGTTCGGTCTGCGCATCGATGCAGCGCAAAAGCCCGCTTTTCAACGAACTGGGCGCAACGAGAAGCTGCTGGTAAACGCCATCGAGATTGCTGATGGACATGTTTTTAAAAAAGGCGGCGGCATCCTGCCCGATGGCAGGATGGGCGGTGATGAGGGAGAGGTCGGTATAGAGAGCGGCGGTCTTTTCATTATAGTTCCCGGTGCCGATTTGGGTGATGTACTGTATATGACCTTTTTCACGGCGGGTTATCAGGCAGATTTTGGAATGGACCTTATATTCTTCAAAGCCATAGAGCACTGTGCAGCCGGAATCCTCCAACACCCCGGCCCAATTGATGTTGTTTTGTTCATCAAAGCGTGCGCGCAGTTCCATCAGCACGGTAACGTCCTTGCCGTTTTCCGCGGCGGCACAGAGATATTCGACAAGTTTGGCTTTGTTGGACAAACGATAGATGGTAATACGGATGGACAGAACCGCAGGGTCCTGCGATGCTTCGCGAAGCAGCTGCAAAAACGGTTGCATGCTTTGATAGGGAAAGGCAAGAAGAACATCGCGATGTGCAACCATCTGTAAAACGCCCTGTTTGGGGGGAAGAGGAAACGTCTGCTGCGGGGCAAAGGGCGGATAGGAAAGCTGACGCAAGACGGCAAGCGGACAGTGTTCGGCCAGCGAACCGACAAAGGAAAGGTCCAACGGCGTTTTGCTATAAAACACCTGTTGACGGGGCAAGGACAGCCGGGCGGTGAGAAAGGCAAGCAAGGGTTCGGAAATACTGCCCTGGATTTCCAGCCGCACCGGCGCAAGGCGACTGCGTTTTTTGAGGATTTTTTTCATATGATGGCGGTAGTCTTCATCAAAATCATAGGAAGCGTCGTTGGGATTGATGTCGGCGTTGCGGGTGACGGAGAGGATGGTGCGGTCGGTGACGTTGTACATATCGAAGAGTAAATCGACGTATTCGACCAAAAAGTCCTCCAGCAGGATATAGCGCACGCCGCCACCCGGCAGAAAAAGAACGCGTGGAAGGGAAGAGGGAATGGGCACAAGACCAAACGTATGCATCTGTGCGCGCTGCAGCGTGACGGCAATATAAAGCGCTTTATTGGCCAGGTGTGGAAAGGGGTGATGTAAATCCACCACCTGGGGGGATAGGACAGGCAGGATGTAGGATTGGAAATAGGCGTCCAGATATTTGAGGTCGGCGCGGGTAAGGTCTCGATAGGCCACGTGACAAAGCGTATAATCTGCCAGCTGCTGTTGGATATGGCGATAGGTGCTATCGCGTTGTTTATACAAGGGGATGACGGCGGCAAAGATAGCATCCAGCTGTGCGGCGGGGGTCAGGCCGGATTTATTATCTATGGGCGGGTTCTTCAACAGGGAAAGGTCATACAGGCTGCCGACGCGAATCATGAAAAATTCGTCTAGGTTGCTGGTGAAAATGGAGACGAATTTGAGCCGTTCATACAGCGGTACAGTTTCGTCCTGTGCTTCCTCCAGCACGCGCTGATTGAACTTGAGCCAGGATAATTCACGGTTTTGCGTATAATGCAGGTTGGCCTTACCGGACATGCAGAATCCCTTCTTTAAGCACATGGTGAAGCAGATAGCCTTCGCGCACGCCATAGCGGCTGACGTCGACCGTCTGGCATTGGAAATACTTGGCGATGGCACAGAGAATGACCATCCCCGGCAGGATGGTATGAATGCGGTCGGGAACGACGGGAACAAGCGCGCGTACCAAGTCGCGCTGTTCGGCCCGACGGGCGCGGGCGAGGATTTTTTTGACATGGGCAATGTCGAGCTGCCCGCTGTCCTTGGGCAGCGAGAATAGGTCATTGGCCAGCGCATGGGCAGCGCGCACCGTACCTCCAACGCCGCAGATGTGCGCGCCGGTCAATTTGGGCCAGCGCGCATAGGGACGCAGTGCCTCCAGCACGATGGCCTTCATATGGCGTTGTTCGGCCTGGGTAGGGAACAGGGTACGGACGTGGGAATCGAAAAAGACCAGCGAGCCAAAAGGAAGGCTGGTAGAAAATTGAATGGCCCGGTTTTCAAAGAGAACCAGTTCCGTACTGCCGCCGCCGATATCTACCAAAAGCCCGCATTCGTTCGGCAGGGCGTGTGTGGCACCGACAAAATCCAGCTCCGCTTCCTCTTTGCCGGAAAGTACATCGATGGGAAAGCCGGTGCGGCCGCTGATGAAGGAAACGGCCTGCTCGGTATTGCGGATGTTACGCAAAGGGGCGGTGGAAAAGACGGAAACGTGGTCGATGGCAAAATTATCGAGAATGTCACGAAAGCCGATGAGGGCCTGGCAGGCCCGTTCCATTCCTTTTTGGCTGAGCGTGCCTTTTTGGATATAGCCAGCCAGTCCGGCCATCTCTTTTTTATGCAGAAGCAGACGAAACGAGCTGCCCTGACATTGGTAGATGGAAAGGCGGATGGTATTGGACCCGAGGTCCACGATGCCGTAAATCAAAGTTCATTCCTCTTTTCTTTCTGTATTTAGTATAGGATGGCCGGAAAAGGGTTTCTGTAATCGTTGCTTAAATATAGGTTAGAAATTTGTAAAAAAAGAAGGGATATGCGCTTCAAACGCATATCCCTTCGTCCATGGTGCATCAAGAAGAATGGGCAAACTGGCTGTTATACAGATGGGCGTAAAAGCCATTCTGTCGCAGAAGCTGGTCGTGGTTGCCGCGTTCGACAACGCGCCCGTTTTGCATGACCAGGATGGTGTCCGCTTCACGAATTGTGGACAGGCGGTGGGCCACGATAAAGCTGGTCCGGCCCTGCATCATGCGGTCGAACGCCTGTTGGACAAGCAGTTCGGTGCGGGTATCGATGGAGCTTGTGGCTTCGTCAAGGATGAGCATGGGTGGCTGGGTGAGCATAATGCGCGCGATGCATAAAAGCTGTTTCTGCCCTTGGGAAAGGTTGCCGCCGTCATCCAGGATGACGGTATCGTATCCTTGAGGCAAGCGTTGGATAAAACCGTGTGCATAGGCGGCCTTGGCAGCGGCGATGACGTCCTGTTCGCTGGCATCAGGGCGGCCGTAGGCGATGTTATCTCGAATGGTGCCGGCGAACAGCCAGGAATCCTGTAGGACCATGCCGTATTGACGCCGCAGGCTGGAACGGGTGACGGACTGAATATCGGTGTGGTCGACTTCAATCCGCCCCTGCTGGACGTCATAAAAGCGCATGAGCAGATTGATGAGCGTGGTTTTGCCGCAGCCGGTAGGGCCGACGATGGCGATGCGCTGGCCGGGCTGGACGTGCAGGTCGAAATGTTCAATCAATGGTGCGTCCGGACGGTAGGAGAAACAGACGTCGGTAGCATCGACCGCACCGTCGCAGCGGGTAAGGACATCAGCTTGCGCATCGGAGGGTTCTTCCGGCATATCCAATACGGCAAAGATGCGTGCGGCCGAAGCGAGCGCGGTCTGCAGTTCCGTAATAACGCCCGAAATTTCATTGAAGGGTTTGGTGTACTGGTTGGCATAGGTAAGAAAACAGGAAATCTGGCCGATGGTCAGCGAACCGCGCATGGCGCTGAGCGCGCCGGCCAGCCCCACGCAGGCATAGACGATATTGTTGACAAACCGGGTGCCGGGGTTGGTGATGGAGGAATAGAACTGCGCCTTGACGCCGCAGGTGTACAGCCTGGCATTGATGGCTTCGAAATCGGTTTGTGCACGCTGTTCATACCCGAACGCTTTAACGATTTTTTGGTTGCCGACCATCTCTTCCACATAGGCGCCAATTTCGCCGCGCAGAGCAGATTGTTCGGCAAACATGTGATGCGACCGGCGGGCGACAAAGGAGGCGAACAACAGCGAGAGCGGGGTGACCAGGACGACAATCAGCGCGATGGGAACGTTGACGCTGAACATGAACCCGAGCGTGCCAACAATGGTGACAACCCCGGTGAAAAGCTGAGAAAAGCCCTGCAGAAGGCCATCGGAAACCTGTTCAATATCGCCGACAATGCGCGCGATAAAGTCGCCGTGGGCATGGGTATCGATGGTGGTCAACGGCACGTGTTCGAGGCGATTGAATACAGCGGTGCGCAAATCATGCACGGTATGATAGGTAACGTGGTTGGTACAAAGCGTCATGGCGTACTGGCATAGGGAACTGAACAAGAACAGCGCGGCAAGAAGGAGCACAATACGGCCCAAACGGGAAAAATCCACCTGGCCGGGCCCGATGATGGCATCGACCCCCTTGCCGATGAACACCGGCCCCAACAGCGTTAGCACCACGCTGCCCACGGCAAAAAGCAGCGCTCCGAGCAGAGGAAGCCAGTAGGGCTTCATCCAATGCAGAATACGGCGAAGCGGTTTCATGCGTGTTCCTCCTTCTGCTGCTGAGATTGGACAATTTGGGCATAGACGGGGCAGGCGGCGAGCAGCGTATCGTGCGTGCCGCAACCAACGAGCCTGCCGTCATCGAGAACGAGAATCTGGTCGGCCTGGGCGATGGCATGGACACGCTGGGAAATGACAAACATGGTTTGTTTGCGCATTTGTCGGTGCAGCGCGGCCCGCAAAGCGGCATCGGTAGCAAAGTCGAGCGCGCTGGCGCTGTCATCGAGAATCAGGATATCCGGCTGGCCGACCAAGGCACGGGCAATGGTTAAGCGTTGCCGCTGGCCGCCGGACAGATTTTGTCCACCTTGGGTAATCGGGCTGTCCAGTCCTTGCGGCATGGCCTGGACGAGAGCAGCGGCCTGTGCGGTCTCCAGCGCCTGCCAAATGCGTTCGTCCGAAGCATGCGGGTCGGCCCACTGCATATTCTGGCGCAACGTACCGGCAAACAGCACGGCGTGTTGGGGGACATAGCCAATCCGCGCGCGCAGATGCGGAAGGGGAATTTGGTCAACGGGAAGGCCGTCGATGTATACGGTCCCATCGGTAGCGTCATAGAAACGGGGGATGAGCTGGCAAAGGGTGGACTTGCCAGCGCCTGTACCGCCGATGATACCAATGGTCTGTCCTGGAGCGGCGGCAAAACAGATGTCCGATAGCACGGGCTTTTCTGCACCGGCATAAGCAAAGCTGACATGGTCAAAGGCGACACGGGGCGCGGACGCGGTTGACGCAGCCGTTTGAGAAACAGAGGGGGATATGACCGAGGGCTGGGTATCGAATACCGCTTGGACGCGCTGGCCGGAAGCGGCCGCTCGGGTAAAGATAACGACCAGGTTGGCCGCGGCAATCATGGCGAGCAAAATTTGATTCAGATAGTTGATAAACGCGATAACCTGGCCTTGTGAGAGCGCGCCAATCTGTACGCGCACACCGCCGAACCATAAAATTGCCAGAATGGCCAGGTTGATGATGCAGGCTGTCAGGGGATTCAGAAGGGCCGAGATACGGCCGACAAGCAGGGAATCTGCACATAGGGAAGCGCTGGCCTGCTGAAAACGGGCTTTTTCGGTTTGTTGGCGGGAAAAGGCGCGGATGACACGCACGCCGGATAAATTTTCACGTGTAATGCGGCCCAGGCCATCCAGTTTTTGCTGAATCATGCGATAAAAGGGGATGGAGCGTGACATGACCAGATACAGCGTAAAGGCTACCAGCGGCGCGGCGACTAGGAACACGCAGGAAAGCTTGAGGTCGAGCAGCATAGCCATGACGGTTGCGCCGATGATGAGAAACGGGGCGCGAATCGCCAGACGGATGGCCATGGCAACGGCAACCTGTAGTTGATTGACATCGTTTGTAATGCGAGTGATGAGCGACGGCGTACCCAAGCCGTCGATTTCAGCGTGGGAGAGCGACTGGACATGGGCAAAGAGCTTGTTGCGCACGACGGTACCAAAGCCCTGTGAAGCGCGGGCGGCTAAATACTGGCAGATGAGCGCGCAAAAAAGCCCGAGCAGGCTGATGCCAAACATGCACAGACTCATGCGGATGACATAGGAACTGTCACGCGCAGCAACGCCGACGTCGATGATGCGCGCCATGAGAAGCGGCAGCACCAGGTCGAAAACCGCTTCAATCCATTTGAAAAGAGGCCCCCAAAAGACCTCCTTGCGAAAGGGCTTCAGATAGCGCAGAAGTTGGAACAAAACGAACCGTCCTTTCCACCCGGATGCGACGGGCTTGTAAGGGAATTGATACCATGATACCATACGAATAGATATATAAATTATATATTATTAGAATAAAAGTCATATTAAAAACGAATGGATGATGCGGAATGGAACTACGGCAGATGCAAATCTTCTGTACCATCGTGGAGGAAGGGAGTCTGAGCGCAGCCGCGCACAAGCTGCATATGGCCCAGCCGCCGGTGAGCATTCAATTGAAAAAATTGGAGCAGGAGCTGGGGGTGCAGCTGCTTGAACGCGGAGCGCGCCGCGTACAGTTGACCCAGGCGGGACGAGCGCTGTATCCGCACGCCTGCCGGATGCTGCAAATGGAAAAAGCAGCGGTGCAGGAGGTGGAGGACTGCGGGAAAGGATTGCAGGGGGTACTGCGGCTGGGAACGGTGTCCTCTTCGGGCACGGCGCTGTTACATGCACGGGTGCAGGCGTTTCATGCACGCTATCCGCAGGTGCGCTTTGAGCTTCACGAAGGCAACACGTTTGAATTGATTGAGCAGCTGCGCGCAGGGGTCATTGAAGTGGCTGTCGTCCGCACGCCGTTTCCGCAGCAGGGAATGGAATGCACCTATTTGGCCGAGGAACCCATGGCAGCTGTTGCGACACAACGCTGGTTGCCGGCAGGGGAAGAAACGATTGCCTTGCCCCAGATACAGACGTATCCGTGGATTTATTACCGGCGGTTTGAAGGACTGATTGAACAGTGTTGCAGGCAGCAGGGAATCCGCCCGCAGGTGTTGTGTAAAAATGAGGATGCGCGTACAACGCTGCTGTGGGCACAGGCCGGGCTGGGAGTCGGGATTATGCCGCTGAGCGCGACACGGATGGCGCTGGGACCGGCGGGGCTGATAACAAGGACGCTGTCCGAACCGGAACTGCGCACGCGTTTGGCCGCAATTCGCGTTAGAACGCATTATCAATCGGCAGTGGCGGCGCAATTTATTCAGATGTTTGCTCAAGAAAAGGCATGAACGAATGCCCAAGCCCAAAGCGTCCGCAACAACACGGGAAGAAAAGGGGGCGTGATGGCGCGCAGAATGTATCGGATACAAGCAAAAAGACGGAGAAAGCCAGCGAATGGCAAGCCTCTCCGTCTTTTCGTTGCACCGCGGGCGCGGCGCAGCGTAAGGGTTCGATTATTTCATCATTTTGTCCATCAGATTGAGCATTTCTTCAATCTTCTCATCGGGATGGCCGCTGGTAACGGCCTCTTTGACACAGCCGGCCATGTGGGCATGAAGCACCTCATGGTTGGCTTTGCGCAGCAACGCCTGCGTGGCGAGCAGCTGATTGGAAATATCGATGCAGTATCGGTCCTCCTCAATCATTTTCAAGATGCCATCCAGCTGGCCCCGGGCCGTTTTGACCAGACGGGAAACCTTTTGTGCGTCTGCCTGCATGTTGCCGCCCCCCCGTCAGTCGATGGAGACGACGGTGTATCCGGCGTCGGTGACGACCTGGGTCAGCATGGCGTCGTCCACGGGCTTATCCAGGGTAAGGGAAGCGGTTTTGGTTTCCAGGTTGACGGATGCGCTGACCCCGTCGAGTGCGTTGAGCGCCTGTTCAACGCGTGCGGAACAATGCCCGCAGGCCATTCCTTCAATGTGCATGGTTTTTGTCATGATAGTTCCTCCTTGCATAGATGAAAGTGAAGCGGATTCTGCTGGCGCAATGGGCGCGGCGACGTTGTCCGCCTGGATAAACTTGGGTTTGAAGAATTTAAGCCGCAGGGCGTTGGAGACGACGCAGACCGAGCTCATGCTCATGGCAAAAGCGCCGAACATGGGATTAAGCTTGAGTCCCCAGATGGGGAACAAAACGCCGGCGGCCAGTGGAATGCCAATCGTATTATAAATCAGCGCCCAGAACAGATTTTCCTTGATGTTGCGAATGGTGGATTTGCTGAGCTGGATGGCGGTGACGGCATCGAGCAAATCGCTTTTAGTCAATACAATATCGGCCGATTCAATCGCCACGTCCGTGCCGGCGCCGATGGCGATGCCTACATCCGCCCGTGTCAGGGCGGGGGCATCGTTGATACCATCGCCAACCATGGCGACCTTTTGCCCTCGGGCCTGCAGCTCGCGCACAACGCGTTCCTTATCCTGTGGGAGAACATCCGCGATGACCCGGGAAATACCGACCTGTTTTTGGATAGCGCGGGCCGTGGCGGCGTTGTCGCCGGTGAGCATAATGACTTCAATGCCCAGGTGCTGCAGGGAAGCGACGGCTTGTGCGCTGGTGGGCTTGATGGGGTCGGCAACAGCAATCAGCCCCAAAACGGATGTTTGCGAGGCGATGAACAGCGGCGTCTGTCCCAATTCAGCGCACTGCTGCGCCTGCACAAGAAGACCACCGGCATCCAGCCCCTGGGCTTCAAGCAGTTTGCGATTGCCGGCAAAATACCGCTGACCATCGATAACGCCGCTGATGCCCTGGCCGGGGGTGGCGGAAAAATCCGTTATATCGGTAAAGGAGAGCCCCTGTGCATCGGCATAGGAAACAATCGCATCGGCCAGAGGATGTTCCGAACGCTTCTCCAGCGAAGCAGCGAGCGCCGCTACGTCTTCAGGCGCATGCCCCGGGGCAGCGATGACCTGCATCACCTGTGGCTTGCCCTGGGTGATGGTGCCGGTTTTATCCAGCACAATGGTGCGGATGGCATGCAGCGTTTCCAGTGCTTCGGCCGATTTGACCAAGATGCCGTTTTCAGCGCCTTTCCCCGTGCCGACCATGATGGCCGTCGGCGTAGCCAGGCCCAGCGCGCACGGGCAGGAGATGACCAGCACGGCAATGCCAATGGACAGTGCGAAGGAGAAGGTCTGCCCTACGGCTAGCCACACAACCGTGGCCACCAAGGCGATGGAGATGACCGCGGGCACAAAATAACGGCTGACGGTATCGGCCAGCTTGGCGATGGGGGCTTTGGAGGAACCCGCTTCTTCGACCAGGCGAATGATGGCGGCAAAGGCCGTATCATCACCGACCTTTTTGGCCTGCATGCGGATATAGCCAGCACGATTGATGGAGGCGCCGACGATGGAATCACCGACCTGTTTTTCCACGGGCAGGCTTTCCCCAGTCAAGGCGGATTCATCGACTGAACAGTGTCCGTCGACGATGACGCCGTCGACGGGGATGGTCTGTCCGGGTTTGACAATCACGATATCGCCGACCTGGACTTGTTCAACCGGAACTTCGACCTCCTGTCCGTCACGGTAGAGAAGCGCAGTTTTGGGGGCTAGATTGATTAGCTTGGTAATGGCTTCGGATGTCTTGCCTTTGGCGCGTGCTTCCATGAATTTGCCCAGGGTGATAAGCGTCAAAATCATGCCGGCTGATTCGAAATATAAATCATGGGCAAAGGCCATGGCAGCGGCGGGGTCGTTATGCCCCAAGGCGGCGCCGATTTGATAGATGGCAAAAATGCCGTAGACGATGGCGGCTGAGGAGCCGATGGCAATCAGGGAATCCATATTGGGTGCGCCATGCAGCAGCGAACGGAACCCGCCGATGAAGTAGCTGCGATTCCAGTACACGACGGGCAGGCACAGAAGAAACTGGGTAAAGGCCAGGGTAACGGCATTGGGTGCGCCGTGGAAAAACGCCGGCAGCGGCCAGCCCATCATGTGCCCCATGGACAGATAGAACAAGGGGACAGTAAAGACGATGGAACCAATCAGCCGGAAGCGCACCTGTCTGGCCTGGGCCTGCGCTTGTTCGCTGGCAGAGGGGCCCGCGGCCTGGCGGTTCTTTGCTTGTGGAAGCGAAGCGCCGTAGCCAGCCTTTTCCACAGCGGCGATGATTTGTTCCGGACGAAGAACGGATTCTTCATAGGTAATGGACATTGTATTACGCAGCAGATTGACTGCGGCGCGTTGCACACCGGGCAGGGATGAAGCCGCTTTTTCGACGTGGGCCGAACAGGCGGAACAGGTCATGCCGGTGATGGTATAGGTTTGTGTGACCATGAAAATCACCTTCCTTTATTACCCCCCTGGGGTGGGGTCTATGGCTGTATTGTATGCGATGGAATTCCGGTTGTCAAGCGTCAACAGGTTGCCCCAAAAGACGTCCATGCAAACATGGCGGGGATATTCGCAAACAAACGTACTGCGCAAAATAAAAACGCCGTGCAACACGGAAGGGAGAAAAGACTGCGGACGATGACGTGTAAGGAAGAAAAAAGTAGGATATAATGGCGGCAGAACATGTGGAGAGGTGAAGATGGATGCGGGAAATACTGGTGGTTGTGGACATGCAGCGCGCCTATGAAGACGGCCCGTGGAAGGTGCTGGACATGCGGGGTGCTGAAACAAATATCCTGCGGCTGATTCCGTGGGCAGATGAGGTGATTTTTACACGTCACGTGCCCTTTGCCCATCCGCAGGGAACGTGGAAGACCTACAATGCCAAATGGGGCTATGTTGAACAGGACCCGCGCAACGGCGAGCTGGTGCCGTGCTTGGCAGAGATAGCGCGCACATGTGTGGAGAAGAGCACGTATTCGGCCTTTGGCAGCCAGGCGTTTTGCAAACTGGTACAGGGAGCCGACCGGTTGATTGTGACGGGGATTCAGACGGAATGCTGCGTGCTGGCGACGATTTTGGACGCGGTGGATGCGGGGATGGAAGTGATGTATGTGCGCGATGCGTGTTCGGGGAAGAATGCAGGGCTCGAACAGGCCACGGAGGAAATACTCAAACGCTTGAGCATCCATGTGACATGCGTGGATACGCAAGAGTGGATAGAGGACCAGAAAATCAAACAAGCGGTGCGTTAAGCACCGCTTGTTTTGCGCTGGTGTATATGGTTTCAGCGAACGGCTTGAAAGGCCTGTTCCAAATCCGCGAGGATATCGTCGATATGTTCGGTACCAATGGACAGACGGATGGTGTTGGGCCCAATCCCTTGCTCGCGCAATGCCGCTTCGGTGAGCTGGGCATGGGTCGTGCTGGCTGGATGAATCACCAGGGACTTCACATCCGCCACGTTGGCCAGCAGGGAGAAAATCTGCAGATGGTCGATGAATGCCTGCGCCTCCTTGGTGCCGCCTTTGATATCGAAGGTGAAAATGGAGGCGCCACCCCGTGGGAAATAGCGCTGATAGAGCGCATGATGGGGATGTTGCGGAAGGCTGGGGTGATGAACGTGTGCGACTTGCGGATGTCCGGCCAGATAATCGACCACCTTTAAGGCATTTTCCACATGCCGTTCCACGCGTAAGGACAACGTCTCCAGCCCCTGAAGAAACAGGAAGGCATGCAAAGGGGCGAGCGTGGCGCCAGTATCGCGCAGGAGGATGGCGCGGATTTTGGTCACAAAGGCGGCGGGCCCGGCGGCTTGCGTGAAGCTGACGCCGTGATAGCTGGGGTTGGGTTCGGTCAACGTGGGGAACTTGCCGCTTGCCTGCCAGTCAAATTGGCCGCTATCGACAATCACTCCGCCGATGGCTGTGCCATGGCCGCCGATGAATTTGGTAGCGGAGTGAACGACGATATCCGCGCCATGGGCAATGGGGCGTATCAGATACGGGGTGGCAAAGGTGGAATCCACAACCAGGGGAATGCCGTGGGCGTGAGCAATTTGCGCCACTTGTTCGATATCAATCAGTGTTGCGTTGGGGTTACCGATGGTTTCAATGAAGATAGCCCGGGTACGGTCATCGATGGCGCGTTCAAAGGCGCCAGGCTCATCGGGGTTGACGAAATGGGCGGTGATGCCGTATTGCGGCAGGGTATGGGCCAGCAGGTTGTAGGTGCCGCCGTAGATGGTTTGGGCTGAGACGATATTATCGCCTGCCTGTGCCAGATTGAGAAAGGTGTAGGTGATGGCGGCGGCGCCGGAAGCGACGCCCAGCGCTGCGACCCCGCCTTCCAATGCGGCAATGCGCCGTTCAAAAGCTTCGACGGTGGAATTGGTCAGGCGGCCATAAATATTGCCGGCATCCGCCAGTGCAAACCGCGCTGCCGCATGCGCAGAATCGCGGAAAACATAGGATGTGGTTTGATAGATGGGAACGGCGCGCGCATCGGTAGCGGAATCCGGCTGTTCCTGGCCGGCATGGAGCTGAATGGTTTCAAAATGATATTGTTCGTATGTATAGGCCATGAAAAAACCTCTTTCTTTTTAATGGGATGGACGGAGTGAAACGGGTGCATAGACGGAGCGACACATTCGCCGGTAAAAAGAGAAGAGGCGCCCGCCTTGAAGCGGGGAGAAGGAAAAATCGGAGAACATACGGTTCATCGCTCCTTTCCGTTTGGATTGAGGTTAGGATACAGGATAAAACATAGTTTGTCAACATGTTTTATATGATTTTAGAAAAAAATATAAATACGAACATATATTCGGCAAAAAGCGGGCGGATGTGCTATAATATCATAATGAAAAAACAAACGAGGTGAGATTGATGGACCAACAAGCGATGCAGACGCTTGCGCAATGGGTACAGCAGAGCGACAACATCGTGTTTTTCGGCGGTGCGGGCGTATCGACGGAAAGCAATATTCCGGATTTTCGAAGCGCTGACGGGTTATACAACCAGCATTACAATGTGCCGCCGGAGACGATGCTCAGCCATCATTATTTTGTGCAGCACCCCGAGGAATTCTTTCGTTTTTACAGGGAGAAGATGATTTGTCTGTCCGCAAGGCCCAACCCGGCGCACCTGAAACTGGCGCAATGGGAGCGGGAGGGAAAACTGCGCGCGGTGATTACGCAGAACATCGATGGCCTGCACCAGATGGCGGGCAGCGAACGGGTGATAGAATTGCACGGTTCGGTGCACCGAAACATCTGCCAGCGCTGCGGAAAGGTATATGATGCGCAATGGATTACGCAAACACAGGGCGTTCCGCACTGCTGTTGCGGCGGGATGGTCAAGCCAGATGTCGTGCTGTATGAAGAAGCGCTTAATGGGCAGGACATTGAGGACGCAGTGGCGGCTATTGAACAGGCGGATGTGCTGATTGTGGGCGGGACGTCGCTGGCGGTGTATCCGGCGGCCGGACTGATTCGCTATTACCGGGGGCATAAGCTGGCATTAATCAACCGCGACCCCACGCCGTATGACCAGCAGGCGGATGTGCGGCTCAATGGGAACATCGGGCAGATAATGCAGCAATTATAAAGCGGGGAAAGAGGAAGGGAAAGCAGTGGACCGGACGATTCTGCATTGCGACTGCAATGGATTTTACGCTTCGGTTGAATGCATTCTGCGGCCGGAGCTGCAGCAGATACCCATGGCGGTATGTGGCGACCCGAAGGAGCGCCACGGAATCATTTTAGCCAAAAATGAAAAGGCAAAACGATATGGCATACAGACCGCGGAAACGGTCTGGCAGGCCAAACGCAAATGTCCGGAACTGACGCTTGTCGCGCCGCACCGGGAAGCATATGCGGCGTATTCGGAAAAGGTCAATGCCATTTATGAGCGGTATACGGATTTGGTGGAGCCATTTGGCATCGATGAATCCTGGCTGGATGTAACGGGCAGCCGGGCGTTATTCGGCCAAGGGAAAGAGATTGCTGATACACTGCGGCAGGTAGTTCGCCAGGAACTGGGGCTGACGATTTCAGTGGGCGTCTCGTTTAACAAGATTTTTGCCAAGCTCGGCAGCGACTACAAAAAGCCGGACGCAACAACGGTGATTGGTCGGGCCGATGTGGAGAAGGTGGTATATCCTCTGCCGGCTAAGGCGCTGCTGTTTGTCGGCCGGAATGCGGCGGATACGCTGGAGAAGCTGGGCATCCGCACGATTGGCGACTTGGCGCACAGCAGCCGGGCACGGCTGGCGATGCACCTGGGCAAAGCTGGAGAGATGCTGTACGATTATGCCAATGGCAGAGATGAGAGCCCGGTGCAGTCAATCTATGCGCAGCGGGAGATAAAATCCGTTGGCAATGGGCGAACGTTTCGGCGCAATTTGACCACGCAGGCGGATATCCGGGTGGCAGTATACGCGCTGTGTGACACGGTGGCGGCGCGGATGCGGCGGTGTGGGGTAGAATGTACGACGTTGCAGGTGCAAATACGCGACCCGCAGTTTCGAACGATTTCGCGGCAGCGGCCATTGCCGGCGCCGACGCATCTGGCGCGCGAGATGGCGGAAGCGGCGCTGCAAATCATTGCAGACGGGTGGAAAAACCGCGGCCCGATTCGCATGTTGACCATCACCGGCCAGCAATTGGTGCCGGCGGATACAGCAGCCAGGCAACTGAGCTTGTTTGACACGGGTGAGGACGAACGCCGGCACGAAAAGCAGGAAAAGATAGAGCATACGATGGACGCAATCCGCACGCGGTATGGCCGGTATGCCATCCACCACGGCAGCATGCTGCGCAATGATTTGGGCCTGCACACACATCCGATACCGCCAGTGGATGAATAAAAAAGCCGATGGAACCATCGGCTTTTTTTCAATCGCGGCGGCGCGGCCGCCGGGCCAGCCATAGGCCGCTCCCCACCAGGAACAGCGCCCCCAGCATCAGCGGAATATATACGGCGTTGGGAACTGGGGTAATGAATCGGTCCGTGCAACTGAGCAGGAGATAAGCCAGCCAACCGACCGTCGAAAGCGGGTGAAAGATGGATTTCATCGAACGGCCTCCTGTTGAAGAAGCCGCTGAGCCATCAGGATGCCGACGATGGTTTTGGCGTCCTGAATATGCCCCTGCATGATTTGCTGCACGGCCTGGTCAAACGGAACAAGTTGTACGTCGACAAATTCCCCCTCGTCCAAGCGGCGCTGGCCGCCACGGATATCGGTTGCCAGGTAGATATGCAATACTTCATCGCAAAAACCCGGGGAGGATAACATTGCGGTCAATTTCCGCCAATGCGTGCTGGTATAGCCAGTTTCTTCCATCAGTTCCCGTTCTGCACAGACGCGGGGGTCTTCCTGCGGGTCGATTTTACCAGCGGGTAATTCAACGAGAATGTCGTCAAAGGCGGCGCGGTATTGACGTACCAAGACCAGTTCACGCTGGGCGTTGAGCGCTACCACGGCGCAGGCACCGCGGTGGCGGACCAGGTCCCGCCGGGCCGGTTTGCCATCGGGCAGAGAAACCTGCATGCGTTCTACATCAAAAATGACGCCGTGATAGACAATTTCGCTGCTTTGTGGGGTTTCGCGTAAGTCCATGGGCGAAGACACTCCTTTTCAGATGGTTTGTAAGTAGTGTAGCGTGTTTGTCTGGAACTGTCCATGAAAAAAACCGCAGCAAAGCGCTGCGGTGTAAGGACGGGAGCGAATCATTCGGCGGTGGCTCGCGTAATGCAATAACCGGTTTCCGCGCCTTCATTGGCGGCCAGACGGACAGCAAAAGACGCGACTTGCTTGGTGCCGTCATCGGCGATAAAGGAAGCGGTGTACAGATAATCCGCCGATGGTGAATAAGCGGCTGGCGCCTGCCCTGCGTATTGTGCGGATACCGCATCGTCTTTATCAATGCCGACATAGAACATATTGGCATTGTAGATACAGCTGGTTTCGTTGGGCATGAAATTGGTGGTATCAACACGGCCGTTGAACGCTGTGAGGAAAATGGTATTTACTTCCTCCGGGGTCAGCGCAACATATTCGTCAAAATCCGTATCCTGCAGGCCGTCAAACGTTTCCCGCCGCTCGTACAGGGCTGCGTTGGCATAATGGAACAGATAGGCGTTGGCGTATTCCGGGGGAACGGTATTATCCGGATAGGGCATCTGTGCGGTGTTGAACAAGTCCGCAATGACGGCAACGGGCACGGCCAGCGCATCAAACTGGTCACGGGTGATGGATGCGCCTTCATCCGTGGCAACAACGGCGATGGTTGGTGCGGGCGCCGGCGTGGTAGATGTCTGTGAAGAAGGAGCACCGCCGCATCCGGCGGTCAGCAGGGCGGACAGAACAAAAAAGAGAATGAGGAGCGTACCTCTGCGTTTCATTTGAATTTCTTCCTTTCCCATGGGGGTTTCCAGTATTATAACAAACTTGTAACAAAAAAGAAATAAAAATGTAAAAAGAGGCGCGCTTTTTTGTTCTTATTCCATTTCCTGCGCTTTGAGGGATTCGACAAACTGTTTGGCCACGCGCGGTGAACGGCCGCCGCGCGCCAGGGCATAGGCTTCCGCCTGTGCAATGAGGGTGGGCGTGTCCAGATGGACGCCGTACTGCTGAGCTAGGTCACATACGATATCCACAAAGGCATTTTTGTCCGGCCGGGTAAAGGTGACGGTTAAGCCGAAACGTTCACTGAGAGAGACCAGCTCCTGAATGGTATCGTTGACATGGATTTCGTCGCCCTGGCGGTCGGAGAAGGTTTCCTTGACCATGTGACGCCGGTTGCTGGTGGCATAGACGACGATGTTGTTGGTGGTAGAGGAAACCGAGCCTTCCAGAATGGCCTTCAGGGCGGCAAAGTTATCGTCATCGCTGGCGAAGGACAGGTCGTCGATGAAGAGGATGAATTTGAGCGGATTGACGCTGAGTCGGTCAATCAGCGCAGGGATTTCATGCAACTGGCTTTTCTTCAACTCAATCAGCCGCAGCCCCTGTTCGCGGAACTCGTTGGCGATGGCTTTGACGGAAGAGGATTTGCCCGTGCCGCTGTCCCCATAGAGCAGGGTATTGGCAGCGGGCTTGCCTGCCAGCAGTGCACGCGTATTGCGGATTACGATATCCCGCTGATAGGCGTAGCCGCTCAGTTGAGCGAGACGAATGGGGTCAGGGTTTTGAATGGGGACGATTTGGCCATCCCGAACGATGAACATATGGTGCTTGGCAAACAGGCCGTAGCCGTGTTCTCCGATATGCGCCAGGCGTTCCTGATAGATGGCGGGAAAATCCAGCGGCCGGGTATGCCACTGCGCCCAAAACCCGTCATAGGACACACCAGCGCGAATCTGCGAACCATCAAAGCGGCTCAGTTGCTGTAAAAGCGCCAGTTCTTCGGCTACGCATTGTTCGATGGCATCATCGACGGGAAGCTGTTGCGCCTTTTTTTGCATATACAGATTCTCATCTTCCAGTACGCAGCGCAGCAGGTAATCGCTCCAGTTGTCGGTCTGGGCGAAGAGGGCCGCGGCAAAGTCCGCATACAGGGATACGGCCTGGCGCGGCTGGTCTAACGGTGCGTCGAGCAGCGCGGAAAAGCGTGCGATGACATCGTCTTTGAGCAGCTGGCGAAAGATAACCAGCGCATGCAGGCGGGTGTTGAGAAGGGTAAGGGATTCTTGGTTCATAATCGTTCGTCTCTTTTCTGCTGGTATGGACTGTCCGGAGGGGCGGCCGGACAGGGGCGCTGCAAAACGGGCGTCCGTTTGGATGCGCGAACGATGCACGGCCCGGCATTCAACCGGCACGGGGGCCCCGCACTTCCATATAGCTGAGCCGCCGGCGCGGACAAATACCTGTGCACGTTTGTGCAGGCCGAATTTGGTAACTTTCCCCTGGAGATGAGCCTGCACACGATTTGCGCGGATAGACTGGTTTGATTATACCGCGCGGCACGCAATCTGTATAGAGATTGGAAAAGACGGACAAACGCGGTATGATGAAACGAAAACACAGAGGGAGGCAATCCATGCGGACGAACAATCAGAAGGCGAAGCTATTGCACATCGCGCGTATGTTTTGGGAGCAGACCGATGAGGCGCATCCGTTGACTGTGCCGCAGATAATCGAACAGCTCCGCGTGTTAGGCGTGCGTGCAGAACGGCGCGCTATTTACGATGACATCCAGACGCTGCGCGAACTGGGGATGGATATCGTATGCCAGAAGGGAAAGACGTTTGATTATTTTCTAGCCAGCCGTACGTTTGAATTGCCGGAGCTAAAGCTGCTGGTGGATGCGGTCCAGTCCAGCAAGTTTTTGACGGAGAAAAAATCCGCGCAGTTGATTGAAAAGCTTGAATCGCTCACCAGCCGTCCGCAGGCCAAGCAACTGGCGCGGCAGGTATATGTCAGCCATCGGGTCAAGACGATGAACGAGAGCATTTATTACAACGTAGACCAGATTCACATGGCCATCGGTGCGGACAAGCAGATTGCATTTCAATATTATGAATACACGCTGGACAAACAATTGCAATTCAAACGCGATGGGGAAGTGTATACCGTCAGCCCGTATCAGTTGATATGGGAGGATGAAAACTATTATCTGGTGGCGTATCATCCGCGTTATGGCACGCTGTCCCATTTCCGGGTGGACAAGATGGCGGGCATCCGCCTGCTGGACCAGCCGCGCCGCCCGCTGGACCAGCCCTTTGATGCAGGCGAATATGCCAAGCGTATGTTTGGGATGTTTGCCGGGGAACAGCAGAACGTACAGGTGGCGTTTGCCGCGCATTTGATAGGGGTGGTCATCGACCGGTTTGGCAAGGAGATTGTGACGGCGCCATGGAAGGACGGGTGGTTCGTCGCCCAATTTCAGACGGCGTTAAGCCCGGGATTTTTTGCCTGGCTGATGCAATTCGGCCAGCAGGCGGAGATGGTGGCGCCCGTGCCGGCGCGCCGTGCGTTTGCGCGCGCCCTGGCGCAGACGCTGGCGCTGTATGCCCCGCCGCGCTGCCAGGTTTAGGTTGTATCGATTGTGTAAACAAATGGCTGATTCGGATACAGCGCTTTTTTCAGGTATGGTATAATCGAAACACAGCAAGCAGGAAAATAAGAGGGGGCCACTGATGCAGACACAGAGGATTTTAATCATTGAGGATGAAAAACCAATCGCCGATCTGCTGGCCTATGGGCTCAAACAGGAAGGATTTATCGCCTATCAGGCGCAAAGCGGTGCGGATGGGCTGGAATTATGCCGTGAAGTACAGCCGGATTTATTGCTTTTGGACTGGATGCTGCCGGACTGCAGCGGAACGGACCTGTGCCGGATGATAACGCAGGAATACAACATTCCCATCATCATGCTGACGGCGCGTTCACACATTGAGGATAAGGTACATGGCTTGGAGGCCGGTGCGGACGACTATATCACAAAGCCGTTTGACCTGCGCGAAGTACTGGTACGCATCCGGACAATCCTACGCCGTGTCAACCGGGCGGCCGTGTCCAACGGCGACTGGATATCATGCGGGGATTTGCGTATTTCCGCCACGGAGATGACGGTGATGCGCGGGCAGACGCCCATCGATTTGACGCCCCGGGAATTTCAACTATTGCTCTATTTGATTGAACATCCCAACCAGGTATTTACCCGCACGCTGCTGTTGGAACAAATTTGGGATTACAGCTATGCAGGCGATACGCGCACAGTAGATATTCACATTCAGCGGCTGCGCAAAAAATGTGGGTTGGCGCGTCAGATTCAGACCGTGTTTGGAGTGGGGTACAAGTATGTCCCAAGTGCGTAAAAAACGCCAATGGAACTTCGGCATCCAGTTCAAATTGACGCTGGGTCTTTTTGTCGTATTTGCCATGAGCGCGATTGGATTGAATTTAATCGTATCCAATCAAATCCGCCACAACTATGAACAGCAGATTCAAGCCGACACGGCGGATATGCAAAACAACGCCAACGTATACGCCCGCCAGTTGTTGATTTTAAACAATCTGAACAATGAACCGGATAATTTTCCGACGATTGCAAAGGACGTGCTCAACGAGCTGTATGCGCTCAACGGCAATCAGATGGCGGTGTATCAGATGGACGGAACGCTGTTGGCCAGCACGGATGACAAACCCTTTGACCAGCAGGAACACGAGGACCTGGATTATGCGATGCAGGGCCAGGTAGCGGTGACGTTTTTGCCCAAACACAATGGCGGGTTATGGGTGCGGATGGCATTCCCGCTTAATGTCGAAGGAAGGGACCTGGGCATTTTGCGCATGGTGTGCGATTATTCCGCGCTGCGCCAGCAGGGGGCGCGCATTTCCAGCCTGGTGATGATGACGACGATTGGCATTTTTCTGCTGGCGCTGATACTGGTGCAATGGATGGTGCGCAGTTTCACCAAGCCTACGTTGCAATTAGCGCGCCTGAGTACGCGCGTAGCGCGTGAAATGGGTGCGGAAAATGTCAGCGAAGTAACGCTGCCGCCAGCCAACATGCTGGCGCGCACGGACGAAATCGGCACGTTGGCCAACAACTACGCCAAGATGATTCGCAAAATCAACCAGCAATTTGACCGGATTCGCAAAGACCGGAACAGCATTCGGGAGATGTATGAATACAAACAGGAATTCTATAACAACGTTACCCATGAACTGAAAACGCCGCTGACGTCCATTCAGGGTTATGCACAGATTGTACAGGACAATGGCTTTAGCGACCCGGCGTTTTTCCAAAAGGGAATGCAGCATATTGTGGATGAAAGCCACCGGTTGCATACGATGGTCATTCAGTTACTGGAGATGTCCGACCGGAGTCTGGCACAGCCGTTTGAAGCAGTGGCGCTTTCGCAGCTGCTGCGTGAAGGCACGGAAGCGATGAATTTTAAAGCCCAGCGCTATCACAACCGGTTTGTGATGGAAATCGAACCCGACCTTTGGGTGGATGGGCAGGAGGACCGCATCAAGGAATTGTGGATTAACCTGTTGGATAACGCCATCAAATACGGCGAGGCAGGCCGCCCGATTCAGGTGCGTGCCTGGCAGGAACAGGAGCGCGTGCGTTTTTGCGTGACCAATGCAGGCCCCGGCCTGACGCAGGAGCAGATAGAGCAGATTTTCACACCGTTTTACCGGGTGGACAAACAGCGTTCCCGTGAGAAGGGAAGCGCAGGGCTAGGGCTTTCCATCTGCCAAAAGATTGTTGAAGAACATCAGGGCACCATTGAAGTGCAGAGTGAGCCGGGCCAGTGGACAACATTCCTGGTCACGTTGCCCAGGGGAATCGAAGCCGATGAAGCATAGCAAAGCACAGGGAACAAAGCGAATATGGATGGCGGGGCTATGCGCGTGCTGTTTGGCATTGTCCGGCTGTGCGGAGGGTTCCAAGACGATTGTGTTGGCGCCCACGCCCACGCCGCAGGCCGCGGATGTGCAGGCGGAGAGCTGCCAATACGATGTCAGCCGTATCGACCGCCCGCAGATTGAAAACGGCATCGCTGCATATAACTGGATGAGCTGGTATGCAGCGGGCGAGCACAGCATTCTTTGCGGGGGCTATGATGTGAACAGCGGTGCGGAGGTAATCGAGCGTGTGGATTACCGATATGGTTTTCATGAAACCGTTCGTTCCATTGCCGAGAACGAAATTCCTTCCAAGGTGGTGGATACGGTCATCGCACCGGACGGAAGCCGATATGCATTGCTGCAGAGAACAGATGGGCAGTACACCCTTTCGCTCTATGAGATGGATGCGGCGGATACGCAGCCCAAGGTACAGGCCACTGTGGATGCGGACCAATTCGGTACACCGCTGGGCGTTGAATGGAGCGGTGACAGCACAACGTGTCTCGTTTTTTTTCAGACGGTAAAGGAGCGGCAGTATCTAGAACCGGCGCCGATGGATGTGTTTGGTCGCCGGCCGTCGGCAGGCGGCACGGTGCAGGAAGTGTTGGAACAGACCGAGTGTGTATATGTACTGGTGTGTACGATGGATGGGGCGGTCGGACAAGCGCCGTTGGAAATCCCGGTACAGACGCAAGCACCGCTCTGCCTTGCCAAGGGTTCGGCATTTGTTTCCATGGACGGCCGCATGGCGATGTTGCAGGGCTATAATGCGGCCACGGGTGAAGACCAGAGTTTCGTGTTTGCGCTGAATCAGGAACGCACCGCAATTGAAAAGCAGAATGTCCTCAGCGGATTCTTTGCCCAGACCGCCTGGCTGGGAGAGGATACCATACGGGTGGTGGACAGCGGCCGGTTGTACCAGATATCGGACATCTGGAACACCGCGGACAGGCAAAGGCTGTTCCCGGAGAAGGCCGTTGCACAGAGGACGGACACCGTGATTGCGCCCAATGGAAAGGCCATCGCGTTTGGACAGATGGATAAAAACAGCCAATGGGATATTTACATCGGCGTAATTGGCCAGGACGGCACGGTGACAGAAAAGATTGCGTACAAAGGCGCGGACTGGGTATATCAACTCAGTTTTAGCCCGGAGAGCACGCGCTTACTGGTGCAGACGGAACCGTCCGCCGCCAATGAAGCGCCATTGATGATTATTGAATTTAAGTAAAGGGGCAACGCGTGTGCAAAGAGATGAAATGGAGATGCGAATAAAACGGCGCCGGCGCCGGGCAGTGTTGCTGGCCGGTTTGCTGGCGGCGAGCACCGGATGTTTAGGAGGGTGTGCGGAAACGGGCAAAACGCTGGCGTTTTCCCCTATGCCGGCGCCATCGGTAACGGCTGTGCCGGGGGCTTTGTTGGCCTATGAAGTGAGCCGGATTGACCAGCCCAAGCTGGAAAGCGATGAAACACAGGCACTCGCCAGGGCCGATTATTCCTGGTTGACACTGGGCGAGTATACCCTGCTGCGACGGAGCGAGGACAGAAAAACCGGGCAGGAAGTGTATTCCAAACTGGATTACCGATATGGTTTCCACGAGCAGTTGTTTGCCTTGGAAGAAAACGTATACCAAATCAGCGTTTCCCCCGATGGCAAACATTATGTGACGGTGGAAACAGACCCGCAAATTGGCCAGTATGCGGTGGTTATGTATCAGACGGGGGAGAAACAGGGCAATACATTGCTGACCATGGAGAAAGAGGCCTGGATGAATGTCAGTTATGGCCAATGGTCGCCGGACAGCAGTACATATATGTTATTTTTGGTGCAACAGCAGGAAATGGAACCAAAACAAGCGCTGCCATCCGGTGGAACGGATGGCGTGCTGGCCGCCCCATCCGTGCAGGTGGTATGCAGCGTGATTGTATGTTCCACCCAGGCGTGTCTGACGCCGCAGCCGCTTGTCCTTTCCACAGCAGAGAACGAGTATATAGAAATGCAGGCATGCATATCGGTGGATGGGCGCAGCCTGCTGATACGCAAAGGGAAATGGGATGGGAAGGAACGGTATGCGCATTTGGTGCGCCTCTCGCAGGATTATCGCAGCATAGAAGCCGAAAATATACTGGATATTACGGATGCGGATGCAATCACTTTCGTAGGAACGGAGCGGTTGTTATTTGTGCAGAAGGCGAACCTGTTTCGCATTACGGACATCTGGGGACAGCCGCGCACGGAAAAGGTGGCCAAGCTGCAAGTCGGCCCGCCGGATGAATTGGCGTTTGCGTTTTCGTCGGATGGACAGGCGTTGGCCTATGCAGGTTATGATAAAAACGGCAATTGGAATGTGTATATATTTTCCATCGGTTCGGATGGAACGGCGACAGACCGTCTGGTGTATAAGGGAGGGACGGATTATCTGAAATCCATGGCCTTTAGCCCGGAGGGCGGCCGGTTGCTGCTGCAGACAGTGCGTTACCGGCAGGCACAGGCGGACAGCGGCCAGGTCAGCTGGCCGGTGATTCTAACATTCAAATAAAAAAACGCGTATTTACGCGTTTTTTTTATTTATTGCCCGAGGGAGATTGAGGCGCCGGAACGAGTTCCGGCGGTGCCGTCCCCATGGGCACGGATTGAAAGTCCAGGTCAGTGGCGGGAAATTGTTTGGCGTCGCTGTCGGCAAAATGCCACCATTCGGAACGGATGGTGGTGAAACCGCACTGCTGCATGATATTGGTCAGGTAGTGCATATTATCCGTCGCGGTTTGGGAGCGGGCCGGATAGGAAAGAATATCCGGGTATTGTTTGAGCAGGGCATTGTATGCGTCCGACCCTTCTTCATACTGATGGATGTTGGGAAAGTCACGGTGCGCAGTAATATTGAAGGTATCAATCTCACTGGGCATTTCCAGCAGGTTGCCCTGGGCATCCATCAGGGTGACGTCCACCGCTACGCCCCGGTTGTGATTGGAAGCGCGGTCAGGATTGGCGATATAGGACGAATTGGGCATGGCGTCGTAGAGAATCCGCTGCGCAGAAAGCGGACGATAGGCGTCGTAGATAACGAGGGTGTAACCGTCTTTGGCAAAGAGTGCCTGCGCCTTTTTCAATTTTTCCAGCGTGTGCTTTTGCAACAGGCACAAATCCTTGGTATACACTGGCTGGCCGGTAAAGTTATCCGAACCCGCATACATCATGTTGACCTTTACCTCCGGCAGGTACAGCCGCACGTCCACCAATTCATTGACTTGGTCCGTACCATTCACGGACACAGTACCGGCGGCCGGAAATGCATACATGGACGGCGTGGGCGTGGGCGCTGGAGTTGGCGTGGGTATCGGCGTGGAAACAGGGCTTGGCGAAGGAAGCGCGGCCGCTGGCGCAGCGACCAGGCGCGATAAGAGAAGCCCGCCCAATGCCAGGCAAGCCACGACGAGAAAGACGATGAGGCCAATTTTCAGTCCCCGCTGCATGGTTGCTTTTCCCTCCCAACGAATGCTATTGCTATCATACCATGGATGGCGCGTTTCTCATAGGGGGAATGCATGGAAGGAAACAGGAAAAAGTGAGCATATGTAACTGAATGGATGCAAACGGATACAACATGTTTACAAGGTGGAAAATGGGAGGAAATAAATGCTGGATAAGATATAAAAGCAATAGAGATGGGGGAAATCCATGAACCGTTTATCCGAGGAGCGCTATGTGCTGTATGAGGACTTTGTACAGCATCATCCCAACGGCCATCTGTTTCAGAGCACCTGTTGGTCGCGGGTCAAAGCATGTTGGGAGAGCGAATATCTGCTGGCCAAAGACGAAACCGGGCGCATCAAAGGCACGGTGTGCGTCCGGGTACGCAAGTTGCCCGGGTTGCCGTTTACGTATCTATATGCCAGCCGTGGCCCCGTGTGCGATTGGCATGATGCGCAGACGCTGGCGGATTTGACCGGCCAGATTCGTGCGCTGGCCAAAAAACGCCATGCGCTTACGTTCATGATGGACACGCCTGCCCATGAGGATGACGATGCCTACCGCGCGATTCTGGAAAACTTAGGATATCATATCCGCGGCGGGTATGCGGAACTGCAAGGCATTCAGCCGCGCTTGGTTCGGCAGATTGCCTTAAAAGGAAAAACGGAAGAGGAAGTATTGCAGGGGTTTTCTCCCAAGCACCGCTATAATACACGGCTGGCAAGCCGGCGCGGTATCCACGTACGGCCAGGGACGGTTGACGACATACCGGAATTTTACCGTTTGATGAAAATAACGGGTCAACGCGACGGCTTCCATATAAGGGAACAGGAATATTATGCCCATCTGCTGCAAACGCTCGGCACGGAACACGGCCGTTTGTTGTTGGCCTATGAAGGAGACATATGCGTAGCGGGTATCATCGGCGGATTGTATGCAGGGTTAGGGCTATACCTGTACGGTGCGTCGGACCACCGCTATCGAAGGAACATGCCGACATACTTGCTTCAGTGGGAAATGATACGCTGGTGCATGCAAAAGGGCGCGCATACGTATGATTTGCTCGGTGTGGCCAGTGAAGAGGATAAGCAGAGCGAATTATATGGCCTATATCGATTTAAGAAAGGCTTCGGCGGTCAGACGGTGTCGTTGATGGGAGAGATGGAACTCGTTTTTCATCCCGTCCTTGAACGTTGGTTTCATTTCTGCATGCGCAAGCGCAGGGAATGGCTGCACCAGCATGCCAAACACAAAGGATAGGAAACGGCAAAATAAAAAACGGTATCTCAAGCGGATACCGTTTTTTCCTGTCTGCGTTCCAGCAGCAAAAGCAGAATGCCCAGTGTGCTGAGCAGGCACTGTGTGCAGGGAATGGATAGCCACACGCCTGTCAGCCCGAGCAGGCGGGGAAAAACAAAAGCGAGCAGCACCGCGAGCAAAATGGGTTCGCCATAGACCATCAGATAGGCAAAGCTGTTTTTCTGTGTGGCGTAAAAATACGATGTAGCCGTACGACAGAACGCCGTGAACAGAAAGGAGGCGATAAATATGGGCAAGCTTTGCGCAATCAACGGTGCAGCTTGTGCCGAGGCACCAAAAAATCCGGCAATCAAGGGTTGTAAAAGCATCAGCGCGCCTGCGCAGAGCACGGCGGTGGCGGCGGCAAAGGAGAACGCGAGCTTGCGGGTGAAGAGGATGGCGTCACGGTCCTGTCTGCCAAAATACACGCTCATCAGCGGTTGAGTGCCATCGCCGATGCCCTGCAAAAGAAGCTGGACAATGGCCACGATATACGAGATGACCGCATACGCGGCAACAGCGACATCTCCACCGTAAACGGCAGCGCTTTTGTTTATCAGGATGATGACAATAAACGGAGAGACCGTCAACCCAAATGGGGAGAGCCCAATTTGGAAAATGGAGCGGACGGTGTCGCCGTGCAGGCGAAAATCCGAAAGCTTCAGCCCATGGACGCGGCGGAACAGGAACCATACGCAGGGGATGACGGTCACCGCCTGCCCGATGATGGTTGCGCCGGCAGCTCCAGCCATGCCCCATTGATAGACGGAGACAAAGAGCCAGTCCAAAACAATGTTGGTGACAAAGCCGGCGACCATGGCCCCCATCGCCAACACGGATGCATCATAATTGCGCAGCAGCGGTGCAAAGCCGGTGGCACACAGTTGAAACACCGTGCCCAAGAGGATGACGCGCAGATAAGTCACTCCTGCGTCCAGCACGGCGCCTTGTGCGCCGAACAACATCAGCAGCGGGCGGCTGACCAGCCACAGCACCACCATGGCAAGCGCGCTGCATCCCAGTAATGCAGTAATGGTATTGCCTAAATACAAGCGCTGCCGTTCCGGCTCTCCGCGGCCCCGATGATAGGAGAGTTTGACCGCGCCGCCCATGCCCAGGCCGGTTCCCACCGCCTGGACAATAGCGGCCAGCGGAAAGGCGAGATTGATAGCGGCCAACCCGACGTCACCCAGGTTGCGGCCGATAAAAAAGCCGTCGACAATCGTATAAAGCCCGGAAAAGGCAAAAGCAATCATAGCAGGACAGACCTGCCGAAAAAATGTCCTGGTCATGGCACACCTCATTTGATACAATAAAGAAAGTATAAATATTCAAGTAACTTGAAAGTCAAGGGGAAAATGAACAAAATGGCAAAAGAAAAAAACATGGCGGAGATGGCGGACATTTTCCATGTTTCCGCATCGGCGCTGCGGTATTGGGAACAGGAGGGGCTGATTCGCTTTCAGCGCACGCCGCATAACCGATACCGTCAGCCATCGGCACAGACAATGTGGGACCTGTGCGAGGTATTGTTTTATCGAAATCTTTCGGTACCCATTGCGGATATGAGACGAATCCCTGGTATGCAGGTCCATCAGATGCAGCAGATGCTCCATGAACACGAACAGCGCCTGCGGGCGCGCATTGTTCAGCTGGAAGAGACTGTGCGGCGCATTGCGGAAAAGCAGGAGGCCATTGCACAGATTGGCCGGCTGGAAGCTGATGGATTTGTGCTGGTGAAGGAGAAGCTGGATGCCATCGATGCGTTTGCCTTTGAAAAATCCATCATGCAGGCCTATATTCACCATCCGGACCGGGCGGCGGTGATGCTGGAACCCGAACCGTCGCTGCGAGTGCGGCAGGGCATTTTTGGCCACCAGGGCGTTCAGCCGTGTATCAAGGAAGCGGATGAACAGGAAACGTTGTATTTAAAGGGCTTGCTTCGCATCCAGTCGGATGATATGCAAACGGCCAGTTATACGGCGGCGACCCGGCGCGCGTATGAGACGTTCGCCAACGCGGCGCGGGCACAGGGATACCAGCCGGGGGCTTTATACGGCCGGTATTTGCTATCCGCATGTGAGCAGACGCGCTATGATTATTATGAAGCATGGTTGGCGCTGGAAACAAAAGACGACGCCGCAAAAGCGACGCCGTAAAAAAGGGAAAAGTTAAAAGGCGAAGATTCGGGGCGGGTTGCCGGAAAAGTCCCCTATCATCGCCCGGCCATGCTCCAGGTAAAACAGGGTGAAGATGGGGTTATCAGCGGTGTGGTAGATGGATTTTACCAAGGGGCTCTGCGCCAAAATTTGCGCTTTTATCGCAGGGTCGTCACAAAAAACAGCTTTGCCGGCCACACGAATCCACGCAAATGATGGGCTGGACGTGCACAGTTCGCAGTAGGGATGGGTTTGCAGGCTCTGGTAGACCTCTTTTTGTGTCGATGTGCAGAAGTACAATCGTCCATCCTGCTCAAGCATAAATTGGAACGGACGCACCTGCGGCAGCCCGTCGGGACCGACGGTGCTCAGGTATTGAACGGGATTTTCTTTTAAAAATGTAACGATGTCTTTCATGGTTGCTCCACGCTCCTTTGGGGGATTGTCATCCCGCGATGTTAACTATATAATAAATAGCAGGAGAAATATTGTATAGTAAGCACTTAAAAGTGCTGTAAGTACTAAAAAGAAACTTTGGAGGTCGAGATGCGGAAACCATGCCCGGCGTGTCCGGTAGAAACGACGATGATGCTGATTGGGGAAAAATGGAAAGTATTGATTTTGCGCGACCTGATGGAGGGGACGCGGCGCTTTGGAGAATTGAAAAAATCCGTGGGTGCGATTTCCCAAAAGGTGTTGACGCAGAACCTGCGCGCTATGGAGGAGGACGGCCTGCTGACGCGCAAGGTGTATGCAGAGGTGCCGCCGCGCGTGGAATATACGCTGACCGAACGGGGCTACAGCCTGCGCCCGATTTTGAATGCCATGTATGACTGGGGCGAACAATATCAACATGAACAGGTATGAAAAAAACCGCCGGAAGGCGGTTTTTTTCATACCTGCAAAAGCTTGCAGAATTTTGCATAGCAAAAATCCATGCGCGCGGCGGCGCTGGGAAACGGACTATGCGGGTCTGCAGCTTCGGGACAAAGGCGAAATACGGTTGCGACGGCGATGGCGGCAAAGAGCAGGTCCAAATCCGTTGCGCCGGCCAGCAGGATGCCTTCCGCAACGCCCTGTTCATAAAGCGAACGAAGCAACGCTATCAGCCTTGTAAACAACTGGTCGCGAAGGGCCAGCAGCGGAGCGGGACACGCGGCGGAACCGTCGCGGGGGCATGTATATCGTTCGAGCATCATGGTCAGCAGAGAACGCTGTTGGGACAGACGTTCTTCTGCCTGTGCGAATAGGGCGTAAAACCGCGGCTGAAAATGCAGAGATTGTTCCACCCGTTCCATCTGTTCGATTTGCTGAATCCAGGAGGAAGCAATGGCCTGTGCAAAAAGTTCCTCTTTGCTGGAAAAGTATTCATACACCGTTCCCTTACCGATGCCGGCGTTTTGTGCAACCTGTGCAATAGTGATATCCGAGGGGCTGCGCCCCTGTTCCAGCAAAGCCCAGACGGCGGCGAAGAGCAGGGTGCGTTTTTCCTCTTTGTTATCCTTCATGGCTGTCGGCCCCTTTGCGCTTCTTGTGCTTCTTTTGTTTTTTGTTCAAAGGTGCGGAAGATTCAGCCGGTTCGTCATTTGTTTCATCAGGGGCATCCAGCGGCAGGGCGCCTTGCTCCGGCTGGGGTGCAGGCCGGCGTTTGTGGAAAAGGGCATACATCGCCGGCACGACAAACAGCGTCAACAGCGTGGCGTAGGCCATGCCGCCGATGGTGGTCACGGCCATGGGGCGCATCAGCTCCGCCCCGCTGCTGGGGTCAAAGGCCATGGTGCACAATGCCAGAATGGTGGTCAGCGCCGTCATCAGGATGGGACGAATGCGGTTGCGGCCGGTGCGTAGCAGCGCCTCGTGCACGGCCATCCCCTTTTGGCATTGCTGATTGGCGTAATCGACGAACACAATGCCGTTGTTGACCACTACGCCCACCAGGATGACGAACCCAATCAAGGCAACGATGCTCACCGGCATGCCGGACAGGAACAAGGCCAGGAATCCGCCGGTAAAGGCCAGCGGCAGGGTGAACATGACAATAAACGGCGAAAGCAGCGATTGAAACTGTGCGACCATGACCAGATAGATAAAGATGATGGCCAGTACCAGCATCAGCGTCAAATCGTTGAAACTGGAACGAATGGATTCCAGTTCGCCGCCGATGACAAAACGGCAACCATCCGGCAGACCGGACGCGTTGAGCGAAGATTCAATCTGTTCGCTGACGCTGCCGACGTTGTAACCGTCCTTAACGGAGGCGGTGACGGTAACGACACGGTCCTGCTCTTTATGATGGATGGAAGAGAAGCCTTCCGCCTGGGAGATGGTGGCGATATCGCCCAAACGAACGGTGGTGCCTGAAGCGGATTCGACGGTCAACGCGGCCAGCGTCTGGTCGGTGACGGGTTCATCCCGGTTATCGCGGACGTAAATGTCCGTGTCCACGCCATTGGCGTTCAGGGAAGAGACGGCGGTCTCATCCGCCAGCGCTTGCTGGACAGCCATATACACTTGGGCAACGGTGACGCCTTTGCCAAGGGCCTTGGTTTTATCAACTGTGATGCGCAGCTCTTCAGCGGTCTCGCCCAAACCGTTGTCGACCTCGGCCGTCCCGTCCACGCCCTGAATCTGTTCGGCAACGGATTGGGCCGCTGCGCGCAGCGTATCCAGGTCGTTTCCATACACGTATACCACGACCTGCCCGCCGCTGAGCGCCGCCATGTCCATATTCGAACTGCTGGCGGAAACGGTGAAGGGAAGGTCTGCGGTTTGGGTGCGGATTTGTTCGAGCACTTGGTCGGTGGAAACGGTACGGTCTTCCTTGAGCGAAGCGTAGATGGTCGTGCCGCTGCCCATCATGCTCATAAACATATCGGAACTGGAAGCCCCGGTATTGTGAATGATGCCCAGCGTATCCATGGCTTCGATTTGCAGCAGAACATCGGAGAGCTGGTCCAGGGCGGCGAAGGTATCGGCCTGCGTATAAGTTTGCGGCATCTCGACGGATATGGTGATTTCCCCCGTATCCATGGAGGGGAACAATTCCGTACCGCTGGACAGCGCCAGCGCCACGCTCGCCCCCAATAGGACGACAGACAGCACCAGGCAGACCCATTTGTGGTGCAGCGAACGGTCCAGCAGGCGGACGTAGCCATCGGTCATCCGGTCAATCCAGGTGCGCTTTTCGGCGCCTGCTTTATGCAGGAATTTGCTGGCCGCCGCCGGCACCAGCGTCAGCGCGACCAGCAGGCTCGCCAGCAGCGAAAAAGCAATGGTCAGCGCCATGTCCGTAAACAGCTGGCGGGTAATGCCCTGGGTGAAAACGATGGGGACAAAGACAATGACGGTTGTCAATGTCGAAGAGGTGATGGCGCCGGAAACCTCCTTGGCGCCTTCGATAGCGGCCCGTTTCATACTTACGCCTTCGGAACGCATGCGGAAAATGTTTTCAATCACGACGATGGAATTATCCACCAGCATGCCGACGCCCAACGCCAGCCCGCTCATGGAAATCATGTTCAGCGTAATGCCGGCAAAATACATCAGGACGAACGCCGTCACAACGCTGATGAGAATGGAAGCGCCGACGATGACCGTGGGTTTGATTCTGCGCAGGAAAATGAACAGGATGAGAATGGCCAGCACAGCGCCGAACAACAGGTTGTTCAGCACGGTGTCAATCATGATGTCAACGTATTCCCCCTGGTCCATCAAAACATGAAAATGCACGGCGGGCTGTTCCTGCTGGATGGAAGCAATCTTATCCTGTACGGCATTGGCCACCATGGCGGTGGAGATGTCGGGCTGTTTTTGCAAGGTGAGCATGACGGCATATTCGCCGTTGACGCGGGAATAGAGCTGGTCCGCGTTGTCATAGGCGGTGACAGTGGCTAAATCCGCCAGTTTGAATTCCTTATAGCCCGGGATGTCCAGCACGACCAAGTTCTGCACATCTTCAATGGACTGCAGTGCATCACCGACGCGCACCATATAGCTGACGCCCGCTTGTGAGGTGACCGAACCGGCTGGCATGGAAAAATTTTGCCCCTGCAGTACGCCGCTGACCATATCGGCCGTGATTTCCAGGTTGGGCAAATCAAGCTGCTTGATTTGTTGCTGAACGATGGTGTCCACCTGTGCGTCCACTTGCGCCAGGGCTTGCTGTTTAGCTTGTTCTGCCACAAGCGCGGCCTGTTCAGCCGGCATGCCCTGGTCTATCATCGCCTGTTGCTGTTCAGCGACTTGCTGGTCAATCTGTTTAAGCATTTCCTCTTTGGCGGCTTGACGCATCTTGGTGCGGGCCTGGCCCTGATAGAATTGACGGATGCTGCGGTTGGCCGCGTCAATTTTTTCCTTATCCAGAGTGACGTCAATCATATTTTCCAACAACCCGCTGGCCGATGCCGACGCCACGCCGTCCACACTCTGAATTTCCGGCAGCAGGCGTTCGTCGATATATTGGGAAGCCTGCTGGGCGCTCATATCGTCTACCGATACGGACAGCACCATCACCGGCATCATATCCGGATTGATTTTGGTAATCATAGGCGAACCGATGCCATCCGGAAAGGCTGCGGAAAGCTGGTCGAGCGTTTCGCGCATCTCAATGACGGCCGAATCCATATTCGTGTCCTCTTGAAATTCCAGAATGACCATGGACATATGTTCCGAGGAAATGGACTGTAGGGACTTGATATTGTTGACCGAAGCCATGCGCTGTTCGATGGGCTTGGTGACGGTTTGCTCCACTTCCTCCGGCGAAGCGCCGACATAACTGGTGGAAATGACCGCGTAGGGCAGATTGATGCTGGGCATCAAATCCAATGTCATGTGTGAATAGGAAACAAACCCTAAAATGATGATAAGCAAAATCGCTACAGCGATGGTATAGGGTTTTTTGACGCTGAATTTTGCGAGCATGAGGCACCTCACAGATGAATTGACCGACCAGTCGGTCGAAAAGACGGTTCATTATAGCACATCGATTGCGGTTTGCACAGGCGGACGAATAAAAATGCGCCCCATGGGGTATGGATTGCGGCATGGCGGGAAACGATAAGAAAAACGCCGGCGGGACTGTGGCAGGGTTGACTTTGTGCGCGAAAAAAGGGCATAATTTCCAAAAGAATGCATGTTAAAGAAATGAGGAAACACCATGCAAGACGGATGGATAAAAACCGTGGCGGCCGCCCCGTCGATTCGGGTAGCGGATTGCGCATATAACGCGCAGCAGATTATCGCGTGCATCAAGCGCGCGGAGCAGGCGCAGGTACAGCTTCTGGTGCTGCCGGAACTGTGCATGACGGGATACACCTGCGGCGACTTGTTTTTGCAGCCCACGCTGCTGGAAGGCGCGCGGGAAGGCCTGCGGATGGTCTGCGAAAAGAGCAAGACGACGGAGTTGCTGTGTGTATTGGGCGTGCCGGTGGCGCATGCAGGCAAGCTGTACAACTGTGCGGCGGTGATTCAAAAAGGCAAGGTACTCGGGCTGGTACCCAAGACGCATCTGCCCAATTACAATGAATTTTATGAAAAGCGCCATTTCGAACCGGCGCCGGTGCAAAACAGCACCGTCCAGTGGGGCGAAGAATGCATTCCTTTCGGAAGCCGGCTGTTGTTTCGCTGTCAGACGATGCCGGATTTCTGCCTGGGGGTGGAGGTCTGCGAAGACGTATGGGTGCCGCAGGCGCCTTCCGTAATGCATACGGCGGCCGGCGCGACGGTGATAGCCAACGTTTCGGCCAGCGATGAAACGATTGGCAAAGCCGAATACAGGCGCGCACTGATTGCCATGCAGTCTGCACGGCTGGTGTGCGGCTATGTATATGCGGATGCGGGCGAGGGTGAATCGACCACGGATATGGTGTTCGCCGGGCATCATATCATCGCTGAAAACGGTGCGGTGTTGGCACAGAGCGCCCCGTTTTCCGGCCAGATGGCGATGAGCGAAATCGACGTCAGCCGTTTGGCGGGCGAACGCAGGCGGATGACCACCTTCCCTGCCGCCCGGCCGGACGGTTATGAGGAAATTGCGTTCTCAATGGTGCAGCGGCCCACGGCGCTGACCCGGGCCGTACCCAAACAGCCCTTTGTTCCCAGCGGACAGGCCGACCGCGCCGGCCGCTGTGAGAGCATCCTGCGCATGCAGTCGATGGGGTTGAAAAAGCGGCTGGAACATTCGCATTCCCAAACGGCGGTGGTGGGCATTTCCGGCGGGCTGGATTCGTGTTTGGCGCTGCTGGTGATGGTGCGCGCGATGGACGCGCTCAAGCGCCCGCGTACGGACATCGTCGCGGTGACCATGCCGTGCTTTGGCACCACCGAGCGCACCCGCAGCAATGCGGAGGTACTCTGCCAGCGGTTGGGGGTCACGCTGCGGTGCATTGATATCGGCCAGGCGGTGCAAGCGCATTTTGCAGACATCGGACATGCCATGGACGACCACAACGTCGTGTTTGAAAACAGCCAGGCGCGTGAACGGACACAGGTGCTCATGGATATCGCCAACCAAACCGGCGGGCTGGTTGTGGGGACGGGGGATTTATCCGAACTGGCGCTGGGCTGGGCGACATATAACGGGGACCACATGTCCATGTATGGGGTAAATGCGTCGGTACCCAAAACGCTGGTGCGGCACATCGTGCGCTATGAAGCGGAGCGGACGGAAGATGCTGCGCTGCGCGAAGTGCTGTTGGATATTTTGGACACACCCGTCAGCCCTGAACTGCTGCCCGCGCAGGAGGATGGGCAGATTGCACAAAAGACGGAGGACTTGGTCGGTCCGTATGAGCTGCACGACTTTTTCCTCTATTATGCGATTCGCTGGGCATTCCGCCCGCAGAAGGTGTTTCGGCTAGCGTGTTACGCATTTGCCGGCGATTATGAAAGGCGGACGATTCTGTTTTGGCTCAAGACGTTTTACCGGCGTTTTTTCAACCAGCAGTTCAAACGCTCATGCCTGCCGGACGGCCCGAAGGTCGGTTCGGTGACGCTTTCGCCGCGCGGGGATTGGCGCATGCCCAGCGATGCCAGCGCCGCCCTGTGGCAGGCAGAACTGGATGCCATCCAGATTGAGGAAGCATAAAACATGAAACAGTGTCTGATTGTAGTGGATATGCAAAGGGATTTTGTCACCGGGGCGCTCGGGTTTACGGGTGCGGCGGCGATTGAGGACGCGATTGCGGAAAAGATTGAACAATATCGCAACAACGGCGGTGAGGTCGTTTTCACACTGGATACGCATGAGGACGATTATATGCAGACCCAGGAGGGCCGCCATCTGCCCATACCGCACTGCCTCCGCGGCAGTCAGGGCGCCGCGCTGACGCCGCGCCTTGCGCCATACTGCCTTTCGGATACGCCCGTCTTTGAAAAGGGCACATTCGGTTCCATGGCGCTGGCGGATTTTCTCCGTACGCACCGATATGAACGCATTGAACTGTGCGGCGTAGTGTCGCACATGTGCGTGCTGAGCAATGCGGTGCTGGCCAAGGCCGCGCAAAGCGAAGCGGAAATCTGCATCGACGCCCAATGCGTGGCCAGTCCGGATGCGGCCCTGCATGAAAAGGCGCTGGATATCATGGAGGGGTTGCATATGCATATACAGCATCGATAGAAATGAGGACATTCATTTATGCAGACAACCTTTGAACAGCTCTACAAACGCCTGAGCAAAGCGGCGGTGCAAAACCGGCTGGCGCAGGAATTGCAGAGCATCGGGCAGACGGACTTTGACGCACACCAGCTGGATTGCCTGTTCCACCCGGAACAGCACCCCCCCGTATGGCGCATCGGCCCATGCGATTGCGGTAGGGACAGCGCGTGCGCCTGTCAGGACGTCTGCCTTTTTGATGCGCTCAAACAGGACGAGAACGGCAATATGGTGGTGGATAAAGACCTGTGTGTCGGCTGCCATGCCTGCGTGGAACACTGCAAAGGCAGGAAATTGGTGGACAGCAAGGACATCCTACCGACCATGAAGGACATTCACGACGGTACACGCCCGGTATATGCGCTGGTCGCGCCGGCGTTTATCAACCAGTACAGCGAAGCGGTTACGCCGGGCAAACTGCGCACAGCGCTGAAGAAGCTGGGTTTTGCGGGCATGGTGGAAGTGGCGCTGTTTGCCGATATCCTCACGCTCAAAGAGGCGTTGGAGTTTGAACGGACGATTCATAACGACCGCGATTTTATGCTCACCAGCTGCTGCTGCCCGGTGTGGATTGCGATGATACGGAAGATATATCATACGCTCGTGCCACATGTGCCGGGTGCGGTTTCCCCGATGGTGGCGTGCGGCCGGGCGGTCAAACAGCTTGTGCCGCAGGCGGCGACGGTATTCATCGGCCCGTGCATCGCAAAAAAATCCGAAGCGCGTGAACCGGATATCGCCGATGCGATTGACCATGTGTTGACGTTTGTTGAAATACAGGATATGTTCGCTTATGCGCAGATTGACCCGGCCGCATGTGAGGACGATGCCCGGGACCATTCTTCGCGCGCGGGCCGCATTTATGCCCGCACAGGCGGCGTGAGCGAGGCGGTGGAGAGCACGGTGCGGCGGTTGCATCCAGCGCGCGGTGTGCTGGTGCAGTCCGTTCAGGCCAACGGGGTACCCGCCTGCCGCGAGCTGCTCAAGCGTGTACAGGACGGCACGGTGAAGGCCAATTTTATCGAAGGCATGGGCTGCGTGGGCGGCTGTGTCGGCGGCCCCAAGGCATTGATTGACCGACAGAGCGCGCGTGAACACGTCAATAGATACGGCGAACAGGCGGCCTATCCTACCCCGATTGAAAATCCCTATGTGATAGAATTGCTCAACCGCCTGGGCTTTGAAACGATAGACAGCCTGGTTGAACACAGCGATATCTTTACACGGACGTTTGAATGAAAACAGGCCTGTAACCTGCCGCTGCCGGGACGGAGGATAACGTTTGCCCGGGCAGGCAAAAGGAGAAAGCACGGAGTCCGGTCAACCCGGGGGCGGTATGGTTTGCGGAATGCGGCGGCAGGGTTGGACAAATCGGCCGCCGGGCCAATGACGCGCTCCCTTCAACGGCGTCGGACGCAAAGAAAAACGGACTCGCGAGAGTCCGTTTTTGCATAAACAATGCATTCTGTTTATCAACAGCCGTGGCGGCGGTTTTCCCGTTCGATGCACTGCGCCATCTGCGCGTGCACCTCCTCCTTCCATTGCATATAACCTCGCCGCTGCTGCGGAGGGTGGCTGGGGGGAAGGATGTGCAGTTCCATCAACGGCTTGCGCCCCAAAAGGCGAAACAGGCCGCGCCGCGGACGAAAGGTAATCGCAATGGGGACAACGGGCACTTGTGCCATGCTGGCCATCAGGAACCCGCCGGGGTGAAAGGCGCGCAGGCGCGTGCAGTAGGGATAGAGAATGCCCTCCGCAAAGCATACAATCCATTCGCCCTTTTCCAGGCATGCCTTAGCAGTACGAAAATAAGCGGGCATGCCGGACGGATGTTCCGGTAGCGGCACGGCGCCCAACGCCCGGATAAGATAGCCAATCAAAGGGATGCGAAAGTTATCCCGCATGGCCATGAACGATACCGTATGCGGAAAGACGGCATAGGGAACCATGGTGCAGTCCATCGGATGCACGTGGTTGCAGATGACTACCGCCCCCGCTGGAACATCGCGCAGATATTGGCGCCCGTGGATATGAAAACCATAGAACAGATAGTTCCACAGACCGACCAATGGACTGATGATTTTTTGAAACAGACCCACGCCAAAATGCCGGGTTGCGCTGTGTGTGAACCCTTTATGCTGGGCGATATTGGGAGTCAGCAGGCGCCGTAGGCCGCGCCGCGGGCGGGGCCTGTAGCCATGGTCGCGGAAATCCGCGATGGCCTGCTGATACATGGCCTCCGCTCTTTGCACGCAGGCGGACACGCGCAGCGTATCGCCCAGAGCGGCGTATTGCGGGCCCATCTGCGCCCGTTGCTGAGGATGTTCTATCCAGTAATCGATTTTTTCAGCCAAAGAATCGGCGCTGCCGGCCCGGAACAGGCTCCGCTCATCCAGCGCGTATTGATGGGTAGCGGACATGGGCGCATCGCTGATGACGGGCACCAGGCCGCTGGCAAAGGCCTCCATACAGGAGATGCCTTCGATTTCGGCGTCCGAAGCGTGGATATACAGGTCGGTGGTGCCAAACAATGCAAGCAACTCCTGCTGCGTACAGAACACAAAACGGGGTGGATGCGGCAGGCTGCGCCCCAAACATGTATACCACCGGCGTTTTGGCCCCTTGCCGGCGAAGACGAGCTGAATCCGGTCGCGGTATTTGCTTTTTTTGACGGCTTTGATAATCAAATCCTGGCGTTTTTCAGGCGAAAGCCGCCCTACCATGAGGATGACGAACTTATCCTGTGCCCAGGCGGGCCGTGGGACGGGGGTGGGACGAAACACGTCCGCCACGCCGTTGGAAATCACATGCAGCTGAGCGTCGTAGTGATGGGCTGCCAGCTGGTCCGCAATAAATTGGCTGGGACAGTGGATGTGTTCAAAGCGGTTATAAAAATGGCGGTACAAGTAACGGTACAGGCATTTATTCACCCAGCCGGACCGCCCCAGGCCGATGTTGTAGCTGACGTTTTCCGGCTGCATATGAAATGCAGCGATGGTGGGAATATGCATCTGGCGGGCAATTTCTTCACCGCGCCGGCATAGCTTGAAGGGCACGAAAAAATGAACGATATCCGCACCCTCAAACGCATCCTGCAGGACGGCGTCATCTGGCTGGGCAAAACACATGCCCTGCCACTTGGCCACGCGGGAAACGATGGGAATGTAACGTTTTCGTACGGGATATTTATCCTTTTTGGGCGCACCGACCGCCACGACGCGCACCTCATGCCCCCGCTGACGCAGCGATGCTGCGTAACGTTGGGCCGTGATTGTGGTGCCGTTGTTGCTATCGTCGAACTGGTCGATGACCAAAACGATGCGCATCTATTGTATCTCCATTCATAGCGACAGTTCCGTCTCAGGCTGATTGACCATGCAGGATGGCAATGCAGGACGTCATGGGGCGCTGTGCTTTTTCCCTTTCCATATACCCGAAACAAAACGGTTCCATACATAAACGAAAACGAGAAATCCCCAAGTTAAAAATAATTGTAACGCAAATACATGGTTTCGTATATAGACAAATGGAACAAATTATTCAATCCAGGGGCAAAAAAAGAAAAAATGTGGTAAGATGAAACCAACAGGAAACATATCTGGCATATATAGAGGCGGACAAAGGGAAAGGAGGAGACAATGCCAAACGCTTTAGCGACCAAACGAACCATTGCCCAGTCGCTCAAACATTTGATGCAGACAACCCCGCTAAAAAAGATATCGATTCAAAATATTGTAGACGACTGCGGCCTGAACCGGCAGACGTTTTATTACCATTTTCAGGATATTTATGATTTAATCGAATGGATTCTGGCCACGGAATCGCTGGAGCGTGCCGAAGAGCATGCGGAAATCCATGGGGAGGAAGAGGCAATATTGGGCGTGCTCATTTATGCACGCGAAAATAAGAGCTTTTTTACCAACCTGGCGCATTCTGAAGCGACGGATGCGCTCAATCGGCTGTGTGAGCGCGAATTATACCGTACGCTGATGGATGCATTGCGGACTCTGGCTAAAGGGAAACCGGTAACCGAAGGGGAACTGGACTTTATTGCGTCGTTTTATACACCGGCGATTCTGCATGTGCTGTATCGCTGGATTTATGATGATATGCGCGAGGACCCGCAGGTGATTGTTGAGCGGTTGTCCATCTTGCTGCGCGGTACGTTTGCCCAGGCAGTAGACCGTTATGCCATACGGCGCACGAAGAAATAAAGAAAAAGCAGCGCGGCTGCTTTTTTTGTTTGAGCAGAAACGGCACTGCAGGGATGCAGTACGCACAGACCAAGACGATACCCGGCAGCCGGGTGCCCAGTAGGGTTTACGGCTGGGGGACAGGGACGCTGAACAGGCGTCTTTTTTTTGTACCGGCAAGGGATGCCTTTGAGAAACATGCCGGGAGAAGGGACCTGAAATAGAAAATATAAAAATGAAAGAAAAATTATATAATATAGTTGACAAATTATTAAAATGGAATACAATATTAAACAGAAAGGGGCGAAGAGGGATGAATCGAAGCATCTACAGTCTGGTGTTGATGGACAGCGTAGTGGAGGCAGTGGACCAACTGGCGGCCCAGATGCACACAAGCCGTTCGAATTTGATTAACCAGATTCTGGCCGAACACGTCAGTATGATGACGCCGGAAAAGCGAACCAAGGACATTTTTTCCTGTATGGAAGCGATGATGGAACCCAGAACGGCGTTTCAAATCCAGTCACGGCCCGGCGATGCGATGTTATCCGTCCGCAGCTCGTTGCAATATAAATACAAGCCGACCATCCGGTACAGCGTCAAGCTGTACCGGGACGCCGCGCCGATGGCAGGCGCGCTGCGCGTATCCTTACGGACGCAAAGCGAAGCGCTGCTGGACGCGCTGCAGACATTTTTCCAAGGCTGGATGCAGCTGGAGGACCGGCAGGTGGCCGACCGTTTTCCCGCCGGACAGGTGTTTGCGGTGATGGAAGATGGGAAATATAACCGTGAATTCATATGGCCGGAGCCGACGGAACAACCGGACCCGCAGACGGTGGCACAGGCGATTGCGGAGTATATCCAGGTATTTGATGATTGCATGAAAACATACTTTGCCTGCCTGCAGGAACCACGGCAGGCCTGGAGGGATATCCAGCGGCGCTATGCGCAGTATTGTGCGCAAGCGCCAGCGGTTCTATAAAATCAACCAATCCGTAAAAGGAGGATTGCACCATGAATGCACAAAAATTTACGCAAAAAACAATTGAGGCGATTCAGCAGGCCCAGAGCTTGAGCATCGAATATGGAAACGCACAGATTGAGCAGGCGCATCTGCTGGCGGCCCTGCTGAACCAGGACGGAGGGCTGATTCCCCAGCTGCTGGTGAAGATGGGGGTGGAAAAGGATGGGCTGCTGCAGGCCGTGCAGCGCAAGATTGCCGGCATGCCGCGCATGAGCGGCGCTGCGCGCGAGGCGGATAAGGTGTATGTTTCCCAGGATGTGGACCGCGCGCTGGTAGAAGCGGAAGCGCAGGCGGAACGCATGCAGGATGCATACATTTCTGTCGAACATGTGATGCTGGGGTTGCTGGAAAAGCCGGACGCGACGCTCAAGGAGCTGTTCAAAACATTCCAGATAAAGAAGGACGCGTTTTTGAACGCGTTGATGGCGGTGCGCGGCAATGCGAAAGTGACCAGCGACAACCCGGAGGAAACGTATGACGTACTGAATAAATACGGCCAGGATTTGGTGGAGATGGCGCGCAACCAGAAGCTCGACCCTGTGATTGGCCGGGATATGGAAATCCGAAACGTTATCCGGATTCTTTCGCGCAAGACAAAGAACAACCCGGTATTGATTGGCGAACCGGGCGTGGGCAAAACGGCGATTGCCGAAGGGCTGGCGCTGCGGATTGTGCGCGGCGACGTGCCGGATAATCTGAAGGAACGGAAAATCTTTTCGCTGGACATGGGCGCGCTGCTGGCGGGCGCCAAATTCCGCGGTGAATTTGAAGAGCGGCTGAAAGCTGTGCTCAACGAAGTGAAAAAAAGCGAAGGCAAGATTATTCTGTTTATCGATGAATTGCATACGATTGTCGGCGCGGGCAAGACGGACGGTGCGATGGATGCGGGCAACCTGCTCAAGCCCATGCTGGCGCGCGGGGAACTGCACTGCATCGGTGCGACGACGCTGGATGAATACCGTCAGTACATTGAAAAGGATGCGGCGTTGGAACGCCGGTTCCAGCCGGTAATGGTGGACGAACCGACGGTGGAGGATACGATTTCGATTCTGCGTGGGTTGAAGGAACGCTATGAGGTGTTCCACGGCGTCAAGATTCAGGACCAAGCGCTCATTGCGGCGGCCGTGCTGTCGCATCGGTATATTACCGACCGGTTTTTGCCGGATAAGGCGATTGACCTGGTGGACGAAGCATGCGCGATGATTCGGACGGAGATGGATTCCATGCCCAGCGAACTGGATGAAATTTCGCGCAAAATCATGCAGCATGAGATTGAAGAGGCGGCGCTGACCAAGGAGACGGATACGCTTTCGCAGGAACATCTGGCGGAGATTCGCAAGGAACTGGCCGAAATGCGCGAACAGTTCAACGAGATGAAGGCCAAATGGGAAAACGAAAAACAGGCCATCAGCAAGGTACAGAAGCTGCGTGAAGAAATCGAACAGGTCAATGCAGAAATGGAAAAGGCCGAACGCGATTATGACCTGAACAAGGCGGCGGAACTCAAATACGGCCGTCTGCCCCAACTGCAGGAGCAGCTGGCCGAGGAGGAACGCATCGCCGAAAAAGGCAAGGCCAATACGTTGCTGCGCGACAAGGTGACCGATGAGGAAATTGCACGTATCGTGGCCCGCTGGACGGGGATTCCGGTGGCCAAACTGCTGGAGGGCGAGCGTGAAAAACTGCTGCATTTGGAGGATATCCTGCATGCGCGAGTCATTGGCCAGGATGAAGCGGTGGAAAAGGTGACCGAAGCGATTTTGCGTTCGCGTGCAGGCATTCAGGACCCGAACCGGCCGATTGGTTCGTTCCTGTTCCTGGGGCCGACGGGGGTCGGCAAAACGGAGCTGGCCAAGGCGCTGGCAGCGACGCTGTTTGATGATGAGCACAACATGGTGCGCATCGACATGACTGAATATATGGAAAAATATTCGGTATCGCGGCTGATTGGGGCGCCTCCGGGATATGTAGGATATGAAGAAGGCGGCCAGCTGACCGAGGCCGTGCGGCGCAAACCGTATTCGGTGGTGTTGTTCGATGAGATTGAAAAAGCACACCCAGACGTGTTTAACATCCTGTTGCAGGTGTTGGACGACGGGCGCATCACGGATTCGCAGGGCCGTACCGTGGATTTTAAGAACACGGTGATTATCCTGACCAGCAACCTGGGGTCCAACTACCTATTGGAAGGCATCGACGAAAAGACAGGCCAGATTCGTCAGGAGGCCAAGGAGCACGTGGAAGCGCTGCTCAAACAGCAGTTCCGTCCTGAATTCCTCAACCGAATTGACGAGATTGTGTTCTACAAGCCGTTGCAGAAACAGGAAGTGTTCCAGATTGTGGACCTGCTGATGAAGGATTTGCAAAAACGACTGGCCGAACAACAGCTGCGGGTGGAATTGACCGATGCGGCGAAAAATTATATCGTGGACAGCGCATACGACCCGACATACGGGGCGCGGCCGCTCAAACGATTCTTGCAGAGCAAGGTGGAGACGCTGCTGGCGCGGCTGATTATCGCCGGCGATGTATCGACGCAGAAGAAGCTGGTGGTGGATTTCCGCGACGGGCAACTGGTGGTCGACCAAAAACCGCTGCATGCATAAGGACAAAAAGAAAGAAGGCACGGGCGTCAAGCCCGTGCCTTCTTATATTTCAGACAAAGAGCGCATCGTACGGAACGCCGAGCACCAGATGCAGCGCCCGTATTTCCGCGGCATACAGGTGGCGCTGGCCGGCTTCGATTTTGGCAAGGCCGCTGCGAGTGATATCACAGCCGGCGGTTTGCAGTTTGGCAGCTAGCTGTTCTTGCGAGAGCGACTGTGCAAGGCGCAGGGAACGAATTTTCTGCCCGATTTGATAATCGTATGAAAAGTCCATCGTTCCTCCGCCCTTTCCGCTATGCAAAATGGAAGTTCGTGTTGATGGTAACAGGCGGATATGATAAAACTGCACCTATATAGGTGCAATGTATAAACGAAGAGGAATTTGAATGATGGATTATAAGGAAATGTATTTCTTTTTGTTCAACGAAATCTCCATTGCAATCGAACGGTTGGCGCAGGCGCAGGCAAAAGCCGAACCAATGTATATGGACCAAGGCGAACAATTCCCGCCGGAAGGCGGGAACGAAGCAGGATGAAAGCGAGTGGCGCCGACCTGTTACAATTGGCGAACAAGCGGCGTTGGCCGATGGTGGCCAAGTGGTCAGCATTGGCCCGACACAAGGCCGTCGAGTGAGCGCAAGGCGCCGTGTATGAACTGGTTTCGGACGGGTGGGCGCCAGGAAAAAAGCCGAGGGTCAGGGTTGTGTGGCGGCGGGCGTCCGGGCCAAATCCGTCAGAATACGGCAGGCGATATCCTTTGCCTTGGTGCTGGACACGTCCGCGTCCGGGGTTTGGCCCAAATAGACGCAGAAGTAGACCGGCCCGGCCTGCATCTGCGCAAAACCGGTGAACCAGGCATCTACGACAACACCCTCAGCTTTGCCCATGCCGGTCTTGCCATAGATGGTCAGTACGTCTGTGGGAGCCGGTTCGCTTACAAGCATGACCTGTTTGAGCTGTTCGCGCGTTTGGGGCGCATAAGGGCTGTCATCGCCGAAGATACGCGCCATGACGTCGACCTGCTCTCTGGGTGAGATTTTCAGGGAGGATTCAATCCAAAAACCGGTCAGAGCGGGGTTGCTGTTGTTGGTGTTCAGCCGCCCCTGCCAATCGGAAATATCGCCGTTGCCGTAGCCCAGCGCATCCAGTGCCTGCTGCATGCGCGGCTGGCCGATATCATCGATGAGCTGGCGGAAATACCACACGCATGAAGTGCGAAACGCAGAGGAAAAATCAATATCACGGTTCCAATCCGGGTTCCAGAAACGTTCGCCGCTCCAGCGACGAACGGAATCGTCCGGCGTGAGGACGCCGTCTTCTAAAGCAATCAGGGAGGAGACGATTTTGAACGTGGAACAGGGTGAACGGCGCACATCGGCCAGTTCAGGATGGTAGATGCTATATTGGCGCCCCATGGGATTGTACAGAACGGCGGTTCCATTCAAGCCATCGAAATAATTCGACCAATCCACCGGAATGGCAGAGGCCGCTTGCGTTTGTGCGGGCGATGGGGCAGGGGTGAAAACCGGCGTTGGTTCGATGGAGGCGGGGGGAGTCCCTGCACACCCGCCCGGCAGCACGCAGATGAACAAGAGGAGAAATGCAAAAACGAATCGAGCGTGTTTCATCCAAAACTCCTTATAAACAAAAGGGAATGAACGCGGCATTCGGTTTCATCCGGCTTGTGAAACGAGCGCCGCTTTGTATAAAAAAGGGACGTCCTGATTTGGCCAAGACGCCCGCGGTACGTACGAACGAGGGAGCGGGTTATTTGGTTTTGCCGCCTTTGGGCGGCGGATTTTTGGCTTCCTCCCGCTGGCGGAGTAAATCGAGCAGGTGTTCGCAGGCCAGTTTCTGGGTATAACTGGAGACAGCGAGCCGCAGGGCAATCGCGGCCCATTGGTCCTCCGGGCTGTCTTCGACAATCTGCCCGGCAGTCTGGTGCAGGGAGGCATCGAGCAGACTCCAGTATGTTTCATAAAAGGTTTTGGCGTCCAGCTGTGGGTCCAGCGCCGCCTGTTTGAACAGAAAATCAACGTCGCTGACGCTGAGTACCTGCTTGAGCGCGCAGATGGCCGTCAGATAAGCCAGGTGCTCTTTGGTGTAGCGCTTGCCATTGGCGCGAGGCACCAGGCCCATTTTGATATAGTTGTTAATCATCGCGCCGGTCAGCGGTGTTTCACATGGCCGCGTGACCTGCTGGCGCGGCATATAGTTGAGCACTTGGTCCCGATAAAGGTCGATATCGGGCAGCTCTTCCCAGTGCACGGGGCGTTCGGTTTGCAGCATATGTTTGAGTGGTTGCAGCGAATCCATATGATGGGCCTCCTCTCATTATTTTAATAGTGTACCATCGTTGTTCCAGACTTGTAAATAACGGGCGTATATTTTAGAAGGCAAATTGACATAATAAAAATCATATAATATAATATTAAAAACTATATTAAGGCAGGGAGGCGCATGGAATGGTGCAGTCCGTTTGCATATTTGGGGATTCGCTGGCGCGGGGCGTGGTGCTGGATGAAACGCGTAACCGCTATCAGCTGCTCAAACAGAGCTTTGTTCATCTGATGGAACAGCGCCGCCATTGGAAAGTGGCCAATTATGCCAAGTTTGGAATTACGGTAAAAAAGGGCGGACAGATTTTGCAGAACACGCCGGACGACCTTTCGCAATACGATTATACGGTGTTGGAGTTTGGCGGCAACGATTGTAATTTCAACTGGGCGGAAGTGGCGGAAAATCCCTCGGCGCCGCACGTGTGCCAGACGCCGCTGGAGGAGTTTCAGCGCACGTATGAAGGGATGATTGAACAGGTACGCGCCCGCGGCGGCCGGCCCGTGGCGCTGAGTTTGCCGCCGATTGATGCGCAACGCTATTTTGTGCAGCTGAGCCGGGGATTGAACGCAGACAATATCTTACAGTTTTTAGGGGATGTTGAGCACATTTACCGCTGGCAGGCGATGTACAGCGCGGCGGTGGTGTTGTTGGCCAAGGCATACCGCGTGCCTGTGATTGATATCCGCGCGGCATTTTTGTGCACACAGGATTACCGAAACTATTTGTGTAAGGACGGCATTCACCCCAATGAAGAAGGGCATGCACTCATTGCGCAGGCCATTGAACAGCAAGCGTGCGCATACCTGTAAAATAAGCGACACCCCATATGCACGGCCGTTCAGGCCGTGTTTTTTGTGCAAACAGGGCAAATGCACGAAAGTTTTTTCCGCAGGCAAAGAAGAGTGTGATAGAATACAAAAGGACGATGAACGTCCCATACCGACAGGTGCCATGAAAATGGAGAATAGGGAAGTCTGTGCGAAGCAGACGCAGCCCCCGCTGCCGTAAAGGGTGAGGGAGGGAACCGGGCCAACGCCATCCACTGATGCACATGCATTGGGAAGGAGGTTTCTTCCGCATGAACCCCAAGCCGGAAGACCTGCCTGTTGGCGAGAAAAGGCTCTTTCGGCGGGAAGGACGCGGTTTATTTGCTGCGCGCTCCGGCTGAGAGAAGCCGGAGTTTTTTGATTTTTCGGAGGGGAAGACATGAAACAGAGAAGACGAATTATCAGTACGCTGCTTGCGGCGCTGTTGGTACTGGGCATGATGCCGACAGCCTGGGCCGCGCCGCAGGACAAGCAAGTGACGCTGCGCATCGAATTTGCGGAGAGCACGCTGCAGCAGCCCGTCACAATGGATGTACAGGCTAAGACGCTTGCCGACTATGGCCTGACCGACGTGACGGACCCGGGGTATGTAACCCCGTTACACGTATTAGCCGCTTACATGGAACAGACCATGGGAGCTACGGCGGAGGATATGACGGGTTATATCACCGCGCCGGGCGGGTGGCTGAGCGCCATTTTGGGCAGCAATGGAAGCGAAAGCAATGCAGAGGGCGTTTATTGGATGTTCTCCGTCAATGGGGCGGCGCCGGTTAACCCCGAAACGGGTTGGGGTTACGGGATAGCGGAATACCCGGTGCAAGCCGGCGATGCGATTGTCATTTACGGGGTATGGGGCGGCAGTTATCCGAGTGTGCCTTCGTATACGGCTGATTTCGACCGCGACGCTTATATCGTGGAGGCAGGCGACCCGTTGTTGGTGCAGCTGAATGGATACGATAATTTTGCCCAGCAACCAGCGGTGCTCGGCGGCGCGACGGTACAAGCGGGCGCGGACGGCGACGGAGCTGTCGGAAGCACGGTGACGCAGACCGCAGTGACCGATGCCAAGGGCCAGGCGGTACTGACCTTTGACACGCCGGGGGTATATCCGCTGACGGCGGTGCGGGCTTATACGCCGCAGACACTGGATATTTCCCGCCCGTATGCACAGGTGACGGTTAAGGAAGCCGACCACAGCGCGGACGAAACGCTGGTGCAGGCGGATAAGCAGGCGCTTTCCCTGCAGCAGGCATATACAGCGAATATAGACCTGCCGCGCATCGGTGCGAGCGGAAAGACGCATATTGATTGGGTATCCAGCAACCCGGCGGTGGTGGCCAATGACGGCACGGTGACGCGGCCCGCTCTGGGTCAGCCGGATGCTACGGTGGAACTGACGGCGACAATTCGCCGCGGAACACAGGAACAGACAAAAACCTTTTCTGTTACTGTCAAGGCGGAAGCGAACGCGATTACCGATATACAGGTCAACCAGGGTGAGCTGGCATTTGACCCGGATACGCTGACGTATACGGTCAAAGTGGCACGTGACGCAGAGGTGGAAATCGCCTTTACGCAGAAGGTGGCAGGCGGCGCGTTGCAGGTGACGGGCGCAACGGGCAAGCAAGGCGATACCTACGTGCTCAATCAGGGCGGCAACCCACGGGTGGTGACGGCACGGGTGACCGACGGCGCGGAGGAGAAGGTATACACGCTGATTTTTCACACGCCTGCACAAGCGCTGAGCGAGCTGGAAAGTGAATGGGACGCCTTCCGTGGGCCCAATCAGGGCGTAACGGCGGCGCAGACGCCGCAGGATGCCGCGCATACGGCCCTGCAGTGGAAGCAGAACTTGGCGGGTGAATTGCAATGGGCGTCCATCGGGGCTCCGCTTTTGATTGACGAAAAGGTATATATCAGCGTGAACGACACGCTGTTGGTGCTGGATGCGGCCGGGCAGGTATGCGCACAGGCCAAGCTGGCCGGTTCGGTAGGATATTTTTCCTATGCCGCCTATGGAGACGGAATGCTGTTTGTACCGATTGACCAAGGACGTGTGCAGGCGCTGGACGCCAAGACGCTGGAATCGCTGTGGGTGACGGAAAGCGTTCAGGATACCTATCAAGCCAGCGCACCGCTGGTGTACCATGATGGGATGCTGTATACGGGGCTGGTGGAATATATATCCGCCACCAAGACCAACGGGTTGTACGCGGCCTATGATGTGACGGATACAGACCCGACGCTGGCGACGGAAAGCAAGGCTCCGGTTTGGACGCACCGGGGAACGGGCGAAAGCACGGGCTATTACTGGAGCGGCGGCGCGATTGCACAGGATGCAGTGCTGTTTGCCGGGGACGACGGTATGCTGATTTCCCATGCGCGCAAGGACGACCGGATACTGTCTGCCGTGGCGCTGGATGGCGGAGTGCGAAGCGGCGTGGTTTATGACGCGGAAGGGCAATGCGCTTATGTAGCGACACAGACAGGGCATCTGTATGCTGTGGCGGTACAGGCGGATGGCACGCTGCGCATCAAAGCCCAGGGACAGACGCAAAACGGATTGGGAACAACAGCGACCCCCGTCGTTGTAGGCGAACGGCTGTATGTGCTCGTTTCCGGCGCTTATGGAGAGGAAAGCGTGCTGGAGGTGCGCGACAAGCAAACGCTCGCGCTGCTGCAGAGCGTCTCGGTGGGGGGATACAGCCAGTCCTCCCCGTTGGCGAGCGTATTGGGAGGCGTGGTACGGTTGTATGTTACGCTCAACGACGGTACCAGCCGCGTACAGGTGTTGACGGATACAGGGGCGGACATTGCCGTGCAGACTTTGTATACGCCCGCGCAGGCCGACCAGAATTACTGTGCGGCGAGCCTGATGGCTGGAGCGGACGGCACCCTTTATTTCACCAACGACAGCGGCTTGCTGTTTGCCTTGAAAGGAAGCGCTCCGTCCGGTACGGACGATGGCGGCCATACGCCTGATATTCCGAAAACAGGCGAGAGGGATGTTGTGCCGATGGCATGGATGCTGCTTGCAATGGGCGCTGGCGTTTGCTGGCTCTGCCTGCGCAGAGAGCAACAGCATTAAGACAGAACAAGCAGGGAACCGGGAACAGGCCGGTTCCCTGTTGTAAAAGGGGAGGCACGCGAAGATGAAACGATGGATACGCGCTTGGGCGGCTGTATTGGTTGCATGTCTATGCATGGCGGGTTGTACGCCCGCGGCGCAGGAGCAGCCGGCTGTTTCCGCTCCGCCGGCCCAGAGCCAGCCGACGGCAGAATCCCCCGCGCCTGCACAAACGGAGGCGGTTCAGCCGGCGGCGACCAGCACACAGACGCCCCGCCCCCAGCAGACGGGGAACACGACGCAGAAGCCGTCAGCGACGCAACCGGTCCAAACGACAAAGGCGCCCGCCCAGCCTGCTGCCACACAGGCACCGCAGGCACAGACGGTGACGTGTACGGTGGGAATTGACTGCAAGACGGCGGTGGAAAAAGGCAATGCGGTTGCGCTGAAAATCGCGCCCAATGGCGTGATTGCAGCGCAGATGACGGTGGAAATCCCTGCGGGCGGCACGGTGTATGACGCGCTGCAGGCGGCGGCCAAGAAACGCGGGCTGGTCGTGAGCAAATCCGGCAGCGGGAAAAATGTATACGTAACGGGTATCCAGTCGCTGGGCGAGGGCGATGCGGGTGCAGGTAGCGGATGGATGTATCTGCTGAACGGAAGGGCTGTGCAGAAAAGCGCCAGCGCGCAGACCGTGCAGCAGGGCGACGTCGTTCAATGGCGGTATACCTGCGATGCGGGCAAGGATATCGGGGCTTCGGTAAAATAGCATGCGGAACGCCTTTGAAAGCTATCATCCATGGGTTATCTTTGTATATTTGACGGTTGCGATGGTCTGCGCGATGCTGACCGCGCAGCCGGCTTTTGTCGTTCTTTCCTTTGTATGCGCCAGTGCATATGCGGTGTATTTGACGAACTGGCAGGCCTACGGGCGCGCTATGCGGCACGTGGGCCTGTTGGGTCTTCTGGTATGGCTGGTCAACCCTCTGTTCAACCACAGGGGATTGACGGTGCTGTTTATGTGCATGGATAATCCCATTACGCTGGAATCGCTGTTGTATGGGGGGTGTACGGCGGTGATGCTGATGAGCGTATGGCTATGGTGTATATGTTGGAATCAGTTGATGACAACGGAGCGGTTCCTGCACGTGTGTGGCCGCGTGTTTCCAACGATGGCGCTGCTGATGTCCATCGTGATGCGGATGATTCCGCAGGCGCGGCATAAAGCGCAGGCGATTGCCCAGGCGCAGCAGGCGATGGGATTGGGCATCGCGCAGGCCAAGGGAAAGGAACGGGTACGGCGCGGGGTGCGGACGGCAACGGTGTTGATGGCGCTGAGCCTGGAAAACAGCATGGATACGGCAGACGCGATGAGAAGCCGCGGATATGGCGCAGGGGTGAAACGGACGGCGTTTTCCCCTTTTCATTTCCGCATGCGGGACGGCGTGCTGCTGTGCATACTGGTACTGCTGGCGGGGACGAGCGTGGCGGGCATATGCTTGGGCATGCGGACAGCGGCTTTTTATCCGTTTTTTCAGGCGGCGGATATTTCACCGCTGTTTTATGCGGCCTATGCGGCATATCTGAGTATGCCGCTGCTTTTGCAGGCAAAGGAGGAATGGTCGTGGAAGCGATTCGGCTTCAGGGGATAACGTTTGCCTACCCGGGGCAGGAAAAACCGGTGCTCGATGGCGTATCGGCGGTGGTGGAACAAGGGGCGTTTGTGGTTGTGTGCGGTACAAGTGGCAGCGGTAAAACCACCCTGCTGCGCCAGATAAAGCGCGAGATTGCGCCGCACGGAAACCGACAGGGCCGAATTGCCATCCTGGGACAGGACCAGGAGCAGATGGACGCACAGCAGGCGGCGCGGTGCGTCGGCTTTGTGATGCAGGACCCGGAAAATCAGCTGGTGACGGATACCGTTTGGCAGGAATTGGCGTTTGGGCTGGAAAACCTGGGCGTCCCTTCTGCTGAGATTCGGCGGCGGGTGGCGGAAATGGCGCATTTTTTTGGCATCGGCCCTTGGTTTTTACAGCCCGTCCATGCGCTCTCCGGCGGCCAGAAGCAGATGCTGAATTTGGCATCGGTGATGGTGATGCGGCCGGACATTCTGTTGCTGGATGAACCGACCAGCCAGCTCGACCCGGTCGCGGCGCAGACATTTTTGCAGATGCTGGGCCGCATTCGTGCTGAACTGGGAACGACAATTGTGATGAGTGAACATCGGCTGGAGGACGTACTGCCCATGGCGACGCAAGTCTGGTATATGCAGCAGGGAACGCTTGCATTTGACGGGGCGGTACAACCCTGGCTGCAGTGGATGCATCATCAGGGCCCTTCGGCCTTTGTTTCGGCGCTGCCTGCAGCCGTGCAGCTCGCCCTGCGCGTACAGATGCAAGGCCCCTGGCCCATCAGTGTGCAGCAGGGCCAGCGCTGGCTACAAACGCATTCCGACCGCCTGCATCCGCATCCCGGCGGCCAAGCGGCGCTGCCTGCGTCGGTCAAGCCGGCGCTGTCCGCACGGGACGTATGGTTTTCGTATGAAAAAAAGGGCCCCATGGTGCTCAGGGGCTTTTCGTTGTGCGCCTATCCGGGCCAGGTACATGCTGTTGTTGGAGGAAACGGAAGCGGTAAGAGCACGGCCTTGCGCATATTGGCGCAGGTTTGCCGCCCGCTGCATGGAAAGGTGCAGGTGCGCGGGCGTGTGGCGATGATGAACCAGGACCCCAAGACGATGTTCGTCGGTGACAGCGTGGCGGAGGATTGGCAGGAGACGGCGCGCCTGAGCGGCGCTGGAGAAGCGGACATCCAGGCCCAGGCGCGACAGTGGGGACTCCAAGGGCTGCTGGACCGCCATCCCTATGACCTCAGCGGCGGGGAGATGCAGCGCGCGGCGTTCGGCAAACTGTGCCTGCTCGCGCCGGATATCTGGCTGCTGGACGAGCCGACCAAGGGGATGGACGCATATGGCAAGCGTGAGATTGCCCAGCAGCTGCGCGCCCTGGCACGGGCAGGACACACAGTTGTGCTGGTGACGCACGATGTGGATTTTGCCGCAAGCGTGGCCGATTGGTGTTCGATGATGTTTGACGGGGAGGTGCTGTGCACCGAACCGGCGCGCACCTTTTTTGCCGGCAACCAATTTTATACCACCGCGGTGCACCGAATCACCCGCGCCGTTTGGCCGGATTGTATGACGGTGGAGGATTGCGTGGGGGAAGCGCAATGAACAGGATGCATAGGTGGCTGGAAATTGCGGTGTTGGCGGGCGTGCCGGTATGCATGGCGCTGTGCGCCTATGGGGGCTGGGAACAGACTGCTTTGTTCAGCACGGGCGTGGCGTTGTTTGCATTGCTGCCGTTTTTTGTCCGGTTGGAACGGCGTAAACCGCGCGCGCGCGACCTGATGCCGCTGGTGGTGCTTATCGTCACGGCGGTGGTGGGACGGATGTTGTTTGCGCCGTTTCCGAATATCAAGCCGTTGTTGGCGATTGTGATTGTGGCGGGGCTGTGTTTTGGCAGACAGAGCGGGTTGCTGGTGGGAACCCTGAGTGTGCTGGCGTCCAATTTTTTCTTCGGCCAGGGAGCCTGGACGCCCTGGCAGATGTATGCGTGCGGATTGATGGGATATATTGCGGGCGGACTGGGCAAAACAAAGCTGTGCCAAAGCCGCGCGGCCGTGCTGTGTCTAGGGGCGCTGGCGGCCTATGGATACGGCTGCATATTGAACAGCTGGTTCATTTTGGGATTTGTCCGGCCGCTGACGCTGCAAACGGCATTGGCCGCATATGGGGCAGGCCTGGCGTTTGATACGGCGCATGCGGCGGCGACGGTGGTTTTTTTGGGACTGATTTGGCTGCCATGGCGCAAAAAACTGACGCGCATTGTACAAAAATACGGAATCCGGACCGAATGAAAAAAGCCGTTTGGACATGCCTATCCACAACATACGGAATGCGGCGCGAAAAAAAGAAAAAATTGTCTACTATATGGGGTTGTCAGAGGCCGGCGAAAAGCTGGAAAAGTTGCTGAAGAACGTGAATTTTCTAACAAATTACCATTGCAAGCATAGGGAGATTGTGATATATTTAACACGCAAGATGGGAGAGGGTCTTTCGTTTCCCGTCTTCCCTGTGTTTTGAACCCTTTAAACTTCACAAAAATTAAGAAAAATATGGAGGAACAAAAAATGTCCAAAAAAGTTGTATTGGCAGGCGCTGTACGTACGGCTGTTGGGAAAATGGGCGGCATGCTCACGAATGTTCCGGCGGAACAGCTGGGCGCAATCGTCATCAAAGAAGCGTTGAACCGTGCCGGCGTTAAACCGGAACAGGTCGATGAAGTGCTGATGGGCTGTGTTATCCAGGCAGGCCTGGGACAGAACGTGGCACGCCAGGCGTCCATCCACGCAGGGCTCCCGATTGAAGTGCCGGCCGTGACGCTGAACGTGGTGTGCGGCAGCGGCTTGAACGCGGTCAACATGGCGGCGAACATGATTCAAGCGGGCGATGCGGACATCGTGGTTGCAGGCGGTATGGAAAACATGTCGGCGGCGCCGTATGCGGTTCCGCAGGGCCGTTATGGTTACCGCATGAACAACGGCGTGTTGGTCGACACGATGGTCAACGATGCGTTGTGGGATGCGTTCAACCAATACCACATGGGCATTACCGCGGAAAACGTGGCCGAACAATGGGGCATCACCCGCGAAATGCAGGATGAATTTGCTGCCAGCAGCCAGCAGAAATGCGAAGCGGCGCGTGCGGCAGGCCGGTTCAAAGATGAAATTGTGGGCGTACCGGTGAAACTGAAAAAAGAAACGGTCATCTTTGACGAAGACGAAGGCCCGCGTGCAGGCGTTACGGCGGAAAGCATTTCCAAGCTCAAACCCGCGTTCAAACGCGACGGTGGCACGGTCACGGCGGCGAACGCATCGGGTATCAACGACGGTGCGGCGGCTATCGTTGTGATGAGCGAAGAAAAAGCCAAGGAATTGGGCGTTAAGCCGATGGCGACGTTTGTGGCTGGCGCACTGGGCGGCGTAGACCCGTCCATCATGGGTGTGGGCCCGGTGGCGGCTTGCAAAAAAGTGTTTGCAAAGACCGGCCTTGGTATCGATGATTTTGATTTGATTGAAGCGAATGAAGCGTTTGCGGCACAGGCGCTGGCGGTGGGCCACGAGCTCAAATGGGACCCGGCGAAGGTCAACGTCAACGGCGGTGCGATTGCGCTGGGCCATCCGGTGGGCGCTTCCGGCTGCCGTATCCTGGTCACCCTGCTGCACGAGATGCAAAAACGCGGCAGCAAACGCGGCTTGGCCACGCTGTGCATCGGCGGCGGCATGGGTTGTGCGACGATTGTGGAAAAATACGAAGGCTAAACCCGGCAGTGTGTTTGTGAGGAGTGTGCGATATGAGCGTTGTGTTGTATGAACAAAAGGATGCTGTCGGCATCATTACGATTAACCGTGAAAAGGCGCTGAATGCGCTGAATAGCGAAGTGCTTGATGCGCTGAACAAGACGCTGGATGAAGTGAACCTGGAAACGACCCGCTGCCTGATTATCACGGGCGCGGGCCAGAAATCCTTTGTGGCGGGTGCAGACATCGGGGAAATGAGCACGTTGACCAAGGCCGAAGGCGAAGCGTTTGGCAAAAAGGGGAACGACATTTTCCGCAAGGTGGAAACCTTCCCGATTCCGGTGATTGCGGCGGTCAACGGCTTTGCGCTGGGCGGCGGCTGTGAACTGAGCATGGCGTGCGATATTCGTCTGGCTTCGGACAACGCGCGTTTTGGCCAGCCGGAGGTGGGCCTGGGCATCACGCCGGGCTTTGGCGGCACGCAGCGCCTGGCCCGTACGATTGGCGTGGGCAAGGCCAAGGAAATGCTGTATGCCTGCACGCAGGTGAAGGCCGAAGAAGCCAAGGCGCTGGGCCTGGTGAACGCGGTGTATCCGATTGAAGAGCTGATGGATGCGGCGCTGAAGCTGGCGGGCAAGATTGCCGCAAATGCCCCGATTGCAGTACGTGCGACGAAAAAAGCGGTCAATGACGGCCTGCAGGTGGATATGGACAAGGCGATTGAAATCGAAGAAAAGCTGTTTGGCAGCTGCTTTGAAACCGAAGACCAGAAGAATGGCATGACCGCGTTTTTGGAAAAACGCAAACCCGAACCGTTCCTCAATAAATAATCGGACCAGAGCCGTTATTTAACATTTTCCAATCTTAGTATATTTTGGGAGGTACATTATGAAAGTTGGAGTCATTGGTGCCGGCACGATGGGTGCGGGCATTGCACAGGCATTCGCAGTGACCGACGGCTATGAGGTCGTTCTTTGCGACATCAAACAGGAATTCGCAGACGGCGGCAAAGCCAAAATCGAGAAAAACCTGTCCAAACAGGTGGCCAAGGGCCGCATGGAGCAGGCCAAAGCGGACGCTGTCCTGGCGAAAATCACCACCAGCGGCGATAACGCGGCTGTGGCGGACTGCGATTTGGTCGTAGAAGCTGCGATTGAACGCATGGACCTCAAACAGCAGTTGTTCCAACAGCTCGATAAAATTGTCAAACCCGAAGCGATTCTTGCTTCCAACACGTCCTCGCTGTCGTTGACGGAAATTTCCAAGGGGATGAACCGCGCGGTTGTGGGTATGCATTTCTTCAATCCGGCGCCGGTGATGAAGCTGGTGGAAGTGATTGCGGGCATGAACACAAAACCCGAAACGGTTGCGCGCGTCAAAGAGATTGCGGTGGAAATCGGCAAGACGCCGGTGGAAGTACAGGAAGCAGCTGGTTTTGTCGTAAACCGCATCCTGATTCCGATGATTAACGAAGCCATTGGCATTTATGCAGAAGGCGTGGCATCGGTCGAAGACATCGACACGGCGATGAAACTCGGCGCGAACCATCCGATGGGCCCGCTGGCGCTGGGTGACCTGGTCGGCCTGGATATCGTATTGGCGATTATGGAAGTGTTGCAGAGCGAAACGGGCGATGACAAATACCGTCCGCACCCGCTGCTCAAGAAAATGGTACGTGGCGGCAAGCTCGGCCAGAAGACCGGCGAAGGCTTCTACAACTATTCCCGCTAAGCGCCCGGCATGCACGTGCGTTTATCGAACATCATTCGGATGATAGATTAGGAGGATAGAGTATGGATTTCGTACTCAGCAAAGAACATGAAATGGCACGTACCCTGTTCCGCGAATTTGCGGAAACAGAGGTAAAACCGTTGGCGCAGGAAGTGGATGAAACCGAGCGTTTCCCGCGTGAGACGGTGGAAAAAATGGCCAAATACGGCTTCATGGGTATTCCGTTCGCCAAAGAATACGGCGGACAAGGCTGCGATTCGCTGACCTATGCCATGTGTGTAGAAGAACTGAGCCGTGTTTGCGGCACCACGGGCGTTATCGTTTCGGCGCATACGTCGTTGGGTGCGGAACCGATTAACAAATTCGGTACCGAAGAACAGAAACAAAAATACCTGATTCCGTTGGCAAAGGGTGAAAAACTCGGCGCATTCGGCCTGACCGAACCCGGCGCCGGCACGGATGCTTCCGGCCAGCAGACCAAAGCGGTGCTCGAAGGCGACCACTATGTGCTCAACGGCAGCAAAATCTTTATCACCAACGGTGGCCAGGCAGATATCTACATCATCTTCGCGATGACGGATAAATCCAAAGGCACCAAGGGTATTTCCGCATTTATCGTGGAAAAGGATTTCCCGGGCTTCAGCATCGGCACGAAGGAAAAGAAGATGGGTATCCGCGGTTCTTCCACCACGGAACTGATTTTCGAAGACTGCATTGTGCCGAAGGAAAACCTGCTGGGTCAGGAAGGAAAGGGCTTCGGCATTGCGATGACCACGCTCGATGGCGGCCGTATCGGGATTGCCAGCCAGGCGCTGGGCATTGCGCAGGGCGCGTTTGATGAAACGGTTGCATACGTCAAAGAACGTAAGCAGTTTGGCCGTGCGATTGCTAAATTCCAGAACACGCAATTCCAACTGGCGGACATGAAGACCAAGATTGAAGCGGCACGTCTGCTGGTTTACAATGCGGCAAAGGCGAAGGAAACCAAGAAGCGTTTCTCCGTCGAAGCGGCGATGGCGAAATTGTACGCGGCAGAAGTGGCGATGGAAGTCACCACCAAGTGTGTACAGCTCTTCGGTGGCTACGGCTATACGCGTGAATACCCGGTCGAACGCATGATGCGTGATGCGAAAATCACGGAGATCTATGAAGGCACGAGCGAAGTGCAGCGTATGGTCATCTCCGGCGACTTATTGAAATAACAGGAGGGTCAAAACCGTGAAGATTGTTGTTTGTATCAAACAAGTGCCGGATACCCAAGGCGGTGTTCAGTTCAACCCGGACGGAACGCTGAACCGGGCCGCGATGCTCGCGATTATGAATCCGGATGATAAAGCGGGTCTGGAAGCTGCGCTGCGGCTCAAAGACCAATATGGCGCGGAAGTTACCGTGCTGACGATGGGTCTGCCCAAAGCGGCAGACGTGCTGCGCGAAGCGTTGGCCATGGGTGCGGATAAAGCTATCCTGGTGACCGACCGTGTGCTGGGCGGCGCGGACACCTGGGCAACGTCGCAGACGATTGCAGCCGCGATTCGCAACCTGGAATATGACCTGATTATCACCGGCCGTCAGGCGATTGACGGTGACACGGCGCAGGTGGGCCCGCAGATTTCTGAACACCTGAATATTCCGGTCATCTCCTATGCGCAGAAACTGCAGGTGGAAGGCGACCATGTGATTGTCGAACGCCAGTTTGAAGACCGCCACCATGTGCTCAAAGCCAAAATGCCCTGCTTGATTACGGCACTGGCTGAACTGAACGAGCCACGTTATATGACGCCGGGCGGCATCTTTGATGCCTGCAAAGCGGAAATTACGACCTGGGGCCGTGCTGACCTGAAGGATTTGGACGATGCCAACATCGGTTTGAAAGGTTCGCCGACCAAGATTGCCAAGGCTTCCGACAAGGTGCGTAAAGGCGAAGGGGAAATGTTCAACAACCTGGATCCCGACGCCGCCGTGGCTTACTTGCTCGAAAAGATGCAAGAGAAACATATCATTTAACAAAGGTGGTGGCAGAGGATGAATCTGGAAGAATACAAAGGCGTTTTCGTCTTTGCCCAACAGGTGGACAATGAACTGACGGGCATTGCCTTCGAATTGATTGGCAAGGGCAAAGATTTGGCCAAAGATTTGAATACAGAAGTGACGGCTGTACTGCTTGGTTCGGGCGTCAAGGGCCTGGCGGATGAACTGGCTGCCTATGGCGCAGACCGCGTCATTGTGGTGGATGACCCGCAGCTCAAGGATTACCGCACGGAACCGTACACCCATGCGCTTGCTTCGGTGATTAACGAATACAAACCGGAAATCATGCTCATTGGTGCAACGGCGATTGGCCGCGACCTGGGACCGCGTGTTTCGGCCCGTGTGCATACCGGTCTGACGGCGGACTGCACGCAGCTGGAAATCGGTGATTTCCCGCTGGTGGTGCGTGAAGGCCAGGAACAGAAACACAACCAGTTGCTGATGACGCGTCCGGCGTTCGGCGGCAACACGATTGCAACGATTGCCTGCCCGGATAACCGTCCGCAGATGGCTACGGTTCGCCCCGGCGTCATGCAGCGCCGTGAGCGCGTCGAAGGGGCAAAGGCCGAAGTGATTGAATACAACCCGGGCTTCACGCCGGATGACAAGTACGTCGAAATCATGGACATCGTAAAATCCGTGGCGACGACGGTGGATATCATGGATGCAAACATCCTGGTTTCCGGCGGCCGTGGTTTGGGCGCTCCGGAAAACTTCAAGATGCTCGAAGAGCTGGCTGAAGTGTTGGGCGGCGAAGTCAGCTGCTCGCGCGCCGTTGTGGATGCTGGCTGGAAGGATAAGGAATTGCAGGTTGGTCAGACCGGCAAAACCGTTCGTCCGCAGGTATATTTTGCCATTGGTATTTCTGGCGCCATCCAGCACGTAGCGGGCATGGAAGAAGCGGATTTGATTATCGCAATCAACAAAGATGAAACCGCGCCCATCTTTGACGTGGCGGATTACGGCGTTGTCGGCGATGCCTTCAAGATTGTTCCGAAGCTGACGGAATTGCTGAAGAAAAACGTAAAATAATCCATTTGGATACAGAAAAAGCACCATCGAAGCCGATGGTGCTTTTTTGATAAAGCAAAGATAAAGCTTTTCTATGCACAGGCAAAAAAGAAAAACGAAAAGAAACGACAACCCTCTTGCGAAAGCGAAGGAATCTTGATAAATTATAAGATAACACATAAGAAAACAGACAAGCAGGCCGAACCAAAATGCCGCCGATGCCCCGGCAAAGGCGCCATGTGGAAACGGGCGTGGAGAGCAAAGGAGAAGATGCAAGATGGCGTACTATTTTGATGAACCTTCCCATACGTTTGGGGAATATCTGCTGGTACCGGGTTATTCATCCAAGGAATGCATTCCGTCCAAGGTGGACCTTCAGACGCCGGTGGTCAAGTTCAAAAAGGGAGAAGAGCCTGCGTTGAAAATGAATATTCCTTTGACGAGCGCAATCATGCAATCGGTTTCCGGCGAAAAGATGGCGATTGCGCTGGCGCGCGAGGGTGGTATTTCGTTTATTTATGGTTCGCAGAGCATTGAGGACGAAGCGGCGATGGTGGCCCGTGTGAAGGCGCACAAAGCAGGCTTTGTTTACAGCGATTCAAACATCAAGCCCGACCAGACGCTGGCGGATATCCTGGCGCTGAAGGAAAAGACCGGGCATTCGACCGTGGCGGTGACCGAGGACGGCACGGCCACGGGCAAACTGTTGGGCATTGTGGCTAGCCGTGATTACCGTGTGAGCCGGATGAGCCTGGATACGAAGGTCGCTGATTTTATGACGCCGTTTGAAAAGATGGTATGCGCGCCGGAGGATACGACGCTCAAGGAAGCAAATGATATCATTTGGGACCACAAACTCAATACGCTGCCGATTATCGATGACCAACAGCACCTCAAATATATCGTGTTCCGTAAAGACTATGCAGAACATAAGGAAAACCCGTTGGAACTGCTGGACCAGCACAAGCGCTATGTGGTGGGTGCGGGCATCAATACGCGTGACTTTGAAGAACGGGTACCGGCTTTGGTAGAGGCCGGCGCGGATGTGCTGTGCATCGACTCGTCAGAAGGATTCACGGAGTGGCAGAAGATTACGCTGGATTATATCCGCAAAACCTATGGCGATACGGTCAAGGTGGGTGCGGGCAACGTGGTAGACCGTGAAGGCTTCCGGTTCCTGGCGGAAGCGGGCGCGGATTTTGTCAAGGTAGGGATTGGCGGCGGCTCCATCTGTATTACGCGCGAACAGAAGGGCATCGGCCGCGGCCAGGCGACGGCGGTCATTGAAGTGGCCAAAGCGCGCGATGAATATTTCGAAGAGACGGGCATTTATGTGCCGATTTGTTCGGACGGCGGCACGGTGCACGATTACCATGTGACGCTGGCGCTGGCGATGGGGGCTGATTTCTTGATGCTGGGACGCTATTTTGCTCGCTTTGATGAAAGCCCGACGAACAAACTGGTGGTTAACGGCAACTATGTCAAGGAATATTGGGGCGAAGGAAGCAACCGCGCCCGCAACTGGCAGCGGTACGATATGGGCGGCGCGAGCAAGCTTTCCTTTGAAGAGGGCGTGGATTCCTATGTGCCCTATGCCGGTAGTTTGAAGGACAACGTGACGCAGACGCTGAATAAGGTACGTTCGACGATGTGTAACTGCGGCGTGCTGAATATTCCAGATTTGCAAAAGAATGCGAAGATTACGCTGGTATCGCCGACGAGCATTGTCGAAGGCGGCTCACACGACGTTATGCTCAAAGACAAGGGCATGAGCATTGTGGAATAAAACGGACAAAAAAGCCTTTCCCCAAGGGGAAAGGCTTTTTTTGTTGTAGCGGCGCTAGATATCCACACGGTCTGCGACGCATGTGACCCATTCACCATCCTGAATGTCCCCGGGCAGGGGCACATCCTGTAAATCGAAACAGAGTCCCCCAACCTGCAATTGCTCGCTGTGTGCATTGAAGCAGCCGCACAAAACGACCGACCAGGGGGAATCTCCAAGAGGGCGTATCGAAGGGATGGGGGATTCAGAACGCATAATATCCTGTACATCGAGCAGATGCAGCGGTTCGGTCAGCACTTGGCTACAGATAAGCGTTTCATCCGCACCGCCGCAAAAGAAGCAGTTCACGATATGAACGCCGTCTGAAACGGCGACGGTGCCTTCGTGGTACGCAAAGTCCATCCAGTCAATGTGCGTAATGTTCATCTGATTTTCCCTCCTGATTGGCGGAAGGGGATGATATGATTTTTACAGGCGTTTGCGTAAAATGTCCAATTCATGGAGCGGGTAGGGACAGGCTATCCGAACACGCTGGGCGGGATGCGGTGCACTTTGCAGCGGCAGGCCGGTATCAGCATCCCACATCTGTTCCAGCGTAAAGGATAGACCAAGCGAACCAGGGGAAAGAATCTCCAGGGTATCGCCCAGGGAGAACTTGTTTTTTTGTTCTACAACGGCCTGCCCGGCCGCGCTCTGCCGGACGATGGCAGCAAAGACGCAATCCTGTAGATAAACGCCCTGGCTGGCAGGATGGATACGCAATTCATTGAAATAAAAGCCGGTGGAAAACTCCCGGTGGCTGACGCTATGCAGTTCGCGCTGTAAAAGCGGGAAATTGGATTCCCCGTCAAGCGCTTTTCGATAAGCATTGGTGACGGTGGCGACGTAACCAGCGGATTTCATCCGCCCTTCAATCTTCAGCGAATCCAGCCCTGCTTGACGCAGTGCATCAAGATGTTCAATCAGATTGAGGTCATACGAACTAAGAAGCGTTGTGCCTCCGGCATCTTCCTCAATGGGGAAATATTCGCCGGGGCGTTTTTCTTCCATCAGCGCATAATTCCAACGGCAGGCCTGTGCGCAATCGCCGCGGTTGGAATCGCGCCCGGTTAAAAAGGAGCTGATAAGGCAACGGCCCGAATAGGCCATGCACATGGCACCGTGGACAAAGGCTTCCAATTCCAGCGTATCGGGTACATGGGCGCGAATATCGGCAATTTCCTCCAGAGTGCATTCCCGCGCCAACACCACGCGTTTAGCGCCCAGTTCGTAATACGCGCGCGCAGCCATATAGTTCAGGCAGTTGGCCTGGGTACTGATGTGGATTTCCAAATCCGGGGCCGCCTGTTTGGCGGCGGACAAAAAGCCGAGGTCTGAAACCAGTATTGCGTCCACCTCCATGGCGTCGAGCGTGCGGACATAAGCGGGAAAGGAGGCGAAATCCGTGTTGCGGGCAAAGGCGTTGACAGTGACATAAAGCCTTTTCCCGCGGGCGTGGGCATCATCCACGGCCTGGCGGAGTTCCGTTAGGGAAAAGTTGGCACTGCCTGCACGCAAATTGAACACGGGGCCGCCTGCATAGACGGCGTCCGCACCAAAATAGAGTGCGGTTTTGCATTTTTCCAGATTGCCCGCAGGCGAAAGTAGTTCAACGGGGCGCAAGGTCATTCCTCCCGGAAAGGTTATTTAAGTTCGCGAAAATAGAGTCCGCCGGTACGGGGTTGCTGCGGGGCTGCCTGCGTTTGATAGGCGTGCAGGACGGCGTCGCACTGTTCCGGCGTTTCGATGGTGAAATACAGGGTGAGAAAATCCACCCCGCGGATGGTTTTATCCGACAACACCAGCGGCACGGAATTGAGTAGAACCGCATACTGTTTACGTTGACAGAGAATGGGAAAATGCCGGCGGGTCCGGTCGGTCAGGTGGGGGCGTCCCTTACAGGTGCCGCATCCATCCGCCTGTTTGCACGGGCAGTTGCGCAGCGCCATCAATGGCAAATAGCCATAACCGAGGATGCCGCAGGGCTGTATATCCCGTATCTGTTCAGCTTGGCGCAGATTTATTTCAAAGGAAAGCGTGGCATCACACACCCCCAGCCGGCGTAACACACGCAGCGTATGGGCATTGAGGATATGCAGGGCATGGTTGCCATAGAGCGTTAAGCCGAGTGAACGGGCGATATACAGCGCACCCAGATTGCCGACGCTGACAGCCTGCAGCCCCTGCGCCTGCAGACGCGCGAGCTGTGCAGATAGCGCTTCCTCCTGACCGGGGAAAACAAGCAGCGGAATTTCACCAACCAGCTTGTCGGCGCAGCGGGACAGCAGTTCCGGATGGTCGTCCAGCACGGGCACTGGGATGATGACGCGTTCGGCAGCATGTAGAAGGGAATCGGTGAGCTGTTCAGCTTGTTCGACGCGTACGCGCAGGGCCGGTGGCCGCAAGCGCGTGGGAGGCACGGACGCAACGGGCACGGCCGCGTCCCAAAATGGATGAGCAGTGGGCGTACTGCGTTGCTGCAGGAGCGCATCCAGTGCAGATTTGCGCAAGGCATTGAGCGAAGAGGCGGGCAGCATCAAGCCGGGTTGTATCGTACAATCCAGTTTACGCAGGAAAAACGGCGTGCCGCCGGTTTTTTCCAGGCTGCGGCGCGCAAGGGCTGCATCCGTTGGCCGCGTTTGCGCGGGTTGGGGTATGTCGCCGGACACAGTGCAAGCGTACTGGCCGTCATCAACGGTGAGGGAGGCAGGCTGTCCCTGACGAAAGTCTAACTGCATATCCACGGGGATGCAAGCGCGTTCATGACGATACAGGGCGGCAAGCGAGCCGAGCACCGCGGGTGCAGCGGCAACATCTTCCTTGCGGCGGTGCCCGAACATGGACAGATTGCGTTTCCCGGTGAAATAGCCGTCGGTGAACCCGCTGCGCGAAAAGACTGCCTGCAGGGTATCCATATCCGGCTGTTCCCCTGCCAATGCCTGACGGCAGGCAGTGACCGCGGCGGCTACGTATTCCGGCCGTTTCATCCGGCCTTCAATTTTCAGAGAATGCACGCCTATGGCGCGCAGTTGTTCCAGATGCGGTATCAGGCTTAAATCCTTGAGGGAAAGCGCATAAGGCCGGTCGCCGGAGCGAAAATTGAGCCGGCATGGCTGTGCACACAGCCCGCGGTTTCCGCTGCGTTCGCCGATGACGGAGGAGAGCATACATTGGCCGGAAACGGACATGCACAAGGCGCCATGGACGAAAACCTCCAGTTCCATTTGCGTCTGGCGGGCGATGGCGGCTATCTCCTGCGCGGAAAGTTCACGGGCGAGGACAGCGCGGGTGAAGCCGAGCGCTTCAAGCTGGCGCACCCCCGCGAGGTTGTGAATGGTCATCTGTGTGGAGGCGTGTAAATGCAGGGAAGGACACAGGGTATGCAGCAAATCCGCCATGCCCAGGTCCTGGACGATGGCGGCATCCACCCCGCAAGCGGCTATCAGGCGTGCGGTTTGGGTGAATGCAGGGATTTCGGCATCTGTAACCAACGTATTGAGAGCGACATAGACGCGTACGCCACGCCCATGGCAATAACGGACAGCGTCGTGCAAGGCAGCGCCGTCAAAATTTTCCGCATTGCGGCGGGCGTTGAATCCCTGTACGCCCAGATATATGGCATCTGCGCCACAGCGCACAGCGGCACGTAGCTGTTCCGGCCCGCCGGCCGGCGCGAGTATTTCCATCGTTGATGACACGGCCTTCCCTCTTTTCTTTCCTTTTATTATACAGGGCGCGGCGGATTTTGGATAGAAAAATGGCGTGCCGGTTCAAAGTTCCTTTCTAACCGGGGGTTTACAAAGCTCTAAGTCCGTTCTTACAAAGGGATAAATAAATTTTAATCTGTAACAGGTAGGATAGAGCTGTATTTGAAAGGAAAGAAGGGACAAACAATCACATGGTGAGGAGAAGAAAAGGTTGGGCCTGTGCGCTGGCACTGGCCTTGATGATGGCGGCCGTACAGGTGCCGTTGCCGGCCGCTGCCGCCGTGCAAGGCGGAGACTGGCTGGATGAGGCGGCCGAGATACGCCAGTGCATGGTGGTGAAGAACGGCACGGACAGCGCGCTCAAAGACGTGCCGGTGCTGGTCAAGGTGGACAGCACGAATGTGCCCAATCGGGAGGGCATGCGCTTTTACCTGGAGGACGGAACCAAACTGCCTTACGAAGTAGAGAACTGGAACCCGACGGGCGAGAGCAGTGTATGGGTGAAGGTACCGGTGCTCAAAGCCTCAGCCAGCACGAATATCTGGGGATATTATGCGCAACAGGCGGCTGCAAACGATGCAAAACAGGTCTGGAGCTCGGATTACGAAGTGGTGGAACACTTTGCAGCGCTTTCTGAACAAACGAAGGATTCTACCGGCCAGCACACGGCGCAGGTTGTGGGCGAAGTGGCAACGCAAGACGGCGCGCTGGGCACCGCGGCCAAGCTTACCGGCCAGCAGAAGCTGGTCTATGACGCGGTGGGGGCTGGCAACACGCAGCTTACGGCCAGTGTAGTGATAGATTCGGAAGTTTTTTCGGATTGGGCCGGGTTGGTCTGCCGCGATAAAAACGGCGGACAAAAAGAGGGTGATACGTATTACATTGGCGGATACAATGGGGGCGTGACCGCGCGCGTCTATGGCGCTGATGGCAGTTCCAACATCAACACGCCGGTGGATAAAGGCACGCATCTTATCACGATGACTTACGATGGAAGCACCACCAAGCTGTATGTTGACGGCGCGCTTGAAGCCCAGCAGGCCAAAGCATGCGGTGCGATTCTGTCTGAACCGGCTACGCCGCTGGTCCTGGGAGCCTATTCGGATGACACGGGCGTTGTGGGCGGATTCACCGGCATGTTGGATGAATTCCAGTTTATGAACACGGCGATTTCCGAACAGATGGAAGCGTTCCGGTACGCCAATTATTTGGGGGATGCTGTAACGGAACTGCCTGCGGAAAGCAAAGATGGAAGTTTGTTGCTGCAAGTGACAAGCCCCGCAGATGCATCGACGGTGGAAACGGGCTTGGTGACGGTGGAAGGCATTGTAAACCGTGCGGCTGAACTGTCCTATTCGCTGGACGGAACGCATTTTACGGCGTGCGGTTCAGTGGAAAGCGGGACGTTTTCCGTCCAGATTCCCCTCTATGCACTTGGCGCACAAACGCTGACAATACAGGCGGTCAACAAAGCGGACGCGGCGGACAGCAAAACGGTTGCGCTTGCCTTGACCATGCAGGATACCCTTGCGCCGCAGGCGCCGGCGATGAGCCAGCAGGTAGAAGGAAACAAAGCGGTTTTGTCCGCACAGGTCACACAGGCAGACCAGGAAAAGGTGACGGCGCAGTTCTACCAGGTGGAAAGCATTACGCTGGATGCGCAAAATACCAAGGTGTATCAGGGGACGACGGACGCGTCGCTGCCCACGGCCATCAAGCCCAACATGGCGGGACAAACACAGGGAGAAGCCTTGTTTGGGACGACGGTAGCAGAGAACCAGACGCCGTATCAGATTTATCAGATTGCGCTGACGGATGAACAGGCACAGGCCAAACAATTCAGCCTGCAATGGAAGGGAAGCGCAGAACGCGAGGTCAGCGCTTACGTATACAACCAGAACAGCGGGCAGTGGAACTTGCTGAACACGGCCAGCGGCGAAGGCACGCTGTCGATGGATTTGGAAATTGCGAATACGGAAGGCATTGTTCAAAACAATCAGATGTATCTGTTGTTCTGGCGGGGGATGAACCAGCCCCTGGCCGGCCGCGACAGCTATATCCCCACCAAGGGACAGTATGATTTTAACCTGATGTGGACGACGGACACCCAATTTTATTCTCAAAATGCGGCGGACACACACGTGATGACTACGCAATTTCAGTGGATTATCGACCAGTTTGAAGCACAGAAGTCCAAACTGATGGTTCACACGGGGGACCTGGTGAACGTATACAATGACCGCAGTCAGTGGGAAAATATCGACGCGGCGTTTAAAATGATTGAAGCGGCCGATATCCCGTATATGGCCATCACGGGTAACCACGACAGCCGTGACAGCGAGGCGGATTTGTATCAAGAATATTTTCCGGCTAGCCGTATGCAGGCCAACAATCCCTATTGGGGCGGCAACAACGGCGATGAAGATTATTATTACCTGATGGAAACCAATGGCGCCAAATTTTTGGTGATGGGCCTGGGTATCAATGTGGATGCGGACAACATCGAATGGGCAAACAATGTGCTTAAAGCCTATCCGGAACACACGGTTATCCTGCTGGTGCACGACTATTTGACGGTTGGCGGCGAAGTGGAAATGGATTCTTCATATGCCAACGTGCGAATGGTCCACGATGACTTGGTGGCCAAAAATGCCAATATCCGCATCGTGCTGTGCGGGCACAACCATGGCGTGAATACCAACGTGGAAACCTTTGCAGACGGACACACGGTCTACAGCATTCTCAGCGATTATCAGAGCCTTTCGCAAGGCGGGCTGGGCTTTATGCGGATGCTGAAATTTGACGTCGAAAACAACCTGCTCTATGTCAACACCTATTCGCCCTATACCGGGAAAACGGAATATTTTACCGATAAACAGGCGGAAAAAGAGGGCTTGTACCAGAAGCATAAGGATGAATTCGTCTTCCAGATTGATTTCCATGCGAACACCACCCGCACACTGACCACCCAGTCGCTGACCATGCATACGCAGACCAGCAAAGCCATCGGCCAGCCGCAGGAGTTGACCGGCGCCGGAACGGTTTCGGTTCAATGGGATGGTCTGGAGGCCGGACATGGTTATGCCTGGTATGTGACGTTGACAGACCAGGCGGGCAATACCACGACCAGTGAAATTCAGTCCTTTTCCACGGGCGTTGTGTGGGATGCGCTCAAACAACTGATGGGACAGGTGGAAAACATGGACCTGAGCGCGTATACGGATGCCAGCGTACAGGCGCTGCAACATGCATGGACAGCAGCGCAGAACCTGCCGGCAGATGCAACCCAGCAACAGGTGGACGCTGCAGCACAGGCGCTGCAATCGGCCATCGATGGCTTGCAGCGTAAGACGGTTGACAATGGCAGCAGCCAACAGCCGGGCGGGAACGACCCCCTGCCGCCCAAGACGGGTGAGCATGGAACGCCCTGGGCATGGCCGTTGCTGCTGGCCGGCGCGGGCTTGCTGGCTGTGGCCGCGGTAGTTGGATATAAACGCAAACAGATCCAATAACCCCGTTCGGCACTCCAACAAAAAGAGGAAGCATTTGGCTTCCTCTTTTTATCCATAAGGGGATACACGGACATTGGCGAAGGAAGGATTTGAAACAAAGGGGGATGCCGGGTGAAAAGCGGTATCCCATGCGCATGCGCGGGACCACCCGGCTTCCGTACAGCAGGAATTTTTAAAGAACAACGAGTCTGGAAAGGACTTGTGCAGAATGTTAAAATATGGTTAAATAAAAACATAAAGGGAAACGGAGTACGGTTCCGTTTTCAGCATAACCTTTCTATACGAAGCAGAAAAACGCCTGTAAGGGTGAACGGCTGGCCCGCGGCGGATTTGTGTGTTTTTCGTATAATCTGAGTATAGAAAAATCACCACGGTTTTTTCTATGCACAGAGGGGTTTCAGATTAGAATTTATAGGCACATGAAACAAAGCATCGGGAAAACCGGGGGACGCGTTTGTTTCATGTGTTTTTTATTTTGGAAACATTTGTCTGTGGGGACAATATCAAACCAAAAAGAGGGAGTGGAAAACAGATGAAAAGACTCAGATGGCTGGGAAGCGTCATTGCTTTGACAATGACATTGGGGTTGGTTCCGGCTGCAGCATGGGCAGAACCTGCTGCGCAGGATGTGCAGACGTTCACGTTCTATCAGACCAGTGACATGCACGGACGGACGACCATTTCGGATGCGAAGCCGGCCAACAACACGTTGTTAGCCAACATTGCGGGCGTGGTCAACCAGGCGCGGGCAACCGCGGGCGAAAATGAACATGTTGTGTTGCTCGACGGCGGGGACGCGCTGCAGGGCACGTTGGATTCGACGTACTTTGGCGGCGGCCAGCAGATGATTGGCGTGATGAAACTGATGGGATATGATTACACCATCATCGGCAACCATGAATTCAATTACACCACGGCCAACCTGCTGGAACGCGTCGACCAGGCGGCGGATACCAGCGGCGGGCAGCACAAGATGCAATATTTATGCGCCAACGTATTTCAAAAGGATTTGGAACGCCCCGGCCCGGACAGCGCGACGATGAAAACGGAAAAGGGGAACGAAGTACTGCCGTATCAGATTGTGGATTATAACGGGGTCAAGGTTGCGTACATCAGCGTGACTAATGATGAAGTCATCTTTGGAGTGGAGCGCGAAGTGACGCTGGCCGGATTGGACCATGAGGCTGCCATTACCGCTGCGCAGCGGCTGGTGCCTTATGTGCGTGAACAGGGCGCGGATATTGTAGTCATGCTCACCCACCAGACGGTGGAGGAGGATGCGGCGCTGGCCCGCGCGGTGGATGGGATTGACATCATGCTTGGTTCGCACGTCCATGCGACGTTTACACCCAAGCCGAACGAATTCGCCAATGCCAGCGGTCCACTGGCGGTGGATTTCCCGGACGACGTTATTTACATGCAGGGGAAAAACAACACCAATGCGCTTGTACAACTGAAGGTGTCCTACAATCCGGCGACGAAGGAACTGACGGTCGATGACGATGATTCCTTCCTGTGGGATGCCGCCAAACTGGGCACCGTAGAAAAAGACGCGACCGTGCAGGCAGAGCTGGAGCGGTTGGATGCGCAAATTGGCGGGTATAAAAGCGAAGAGATTGCGACGGCGCAGGGCGATTTCGGTACCGCGGACGAACTGAGCACCGGCCGCGGAATTGTAGATACGACGATGGGCTGCCTGGTTGCGGATTTTGTGCGCGAAGCGGTGGACGCCGATGTCGGCATGGAAGAGCTTTGGACAAACGTGGTCTTCACAGACGGGCAGCGGATTGTGCGCAATGATGCTTTTGCAGTACTGCCTTATGAAAACGTGGTGATGAAAGCGACGGTCACGCCCGCACAGCTCAAGGCGATTTTAGAAGCAAATGCGGATGTGTATGGCGATACGTTCTTCTGCAGCGTCTCGGGCATGAAGGTGATATATGACCTGTATCAACCCAGCGGTTCGCGGGTACGCTCGATTCAGCTTGACGGCGAGGACCAGCCGCTGGATTTGACGGATACGACCCGCACGCTTACGCTGGCGGCGGATTCCAATATGACCAGCGGCGGCAATGGATTTGGCATCTACAAAGAGTTGGGTATCCCGCTGGAAGACACGAACCTATGGACGCGTGAAGCATTCATGCAATGGCTGGAAGAAAAGGGGACGGTGAAAGCGGACGATTACGCGCCGCAGAGCCGCATGGAAATCAATCTGCTGCCGGCTGCTGAGAAAAGCCTGGAAGCGGGAAGCGATGGCGTTGCTTTCCCGGTATGGACGGGCAAACGGGACAATGTGGATGTGACAGTGGAAATTGTCAAGCCGGACGGCACGGCGTTTGCCCAGGGTGAAGCGCCTGTGCTTTACCAGGATGGCATGCTGGTGCCGGTACAGCCGGGTGAAGCAAGACTGGTTTATACAGCCAATGTGAAAAAGGTGACAGGCGTGACCAACTATGGCGGAAAAGTCGCCCGGGCGCAAGCGGTTATTCAGGTGACGGAAGCAGGGGCGGTCGCACCGCCGACAACCGAACCGACGGACCCGCCGTCCGTTCCCAAGACAGGTGAGACGGATGGGTTTGCCTGGATGCTGCTGGCGTTGGGGGCAGCGTGTGTGGGCTTGTATGGCCTGCGCAGCCGGGTGTTCAAACAGAACTGACCCATCCACAAGGGACAGGGGCCGAACAGGGCCCCTGTTTTTTTACTGCCCCACGGCGGGCAAGAATGAGAATGCGATATTTTGTATATACTAGCGTCAAATGCAGACAAAGTAGCCAAGTTGTCTAAGGATATCGGACACAGAGGGGGATTTGTCTATATTTTTTTGAGGAAAAAGGGCGATATAATATTAAAAATAAAAGGGGAATCCCTGATTGCTAACGAAGGGAGCATGAACAAACATGGGAGCAATAAAACAGGCAGCGGTGAACATGATGGTGCGCAAAGCGGTCAAGGACCCGGATAAGACGTTTCCGCAACTGTTGGATTGGGCGGAAAAACTGGACCGCAATCATGTGAACCAACGGACGTATGACAACCTTCACACCGTCCTGGATGACCCGGAGAACAACTGGAATATCTTTTTGCACAACATCTTCAAGCAGGTTGCGCCGGATATTTTGGAAAAGCTGGCCAGCAGCTTGGTGTTGAATGTGGCGATGGAAAGTTACAACAAGCGAATGGAGAGCATCCAGAAGTACGATTGCAACATCCCGTGGGCGATTCTGATGGACCCGACGGCTGCCTGCAACCTCAAATGCACGGGATGCTGGGCAGCAGAATATGGCAAAAATTCCAACCTGCCGTACGAAGTGCTGGACCGCATCATCCGTGAAGGCAAGGAACTGGGCATCTATACCTATATCTTTTCCGGCGGGGAACCCACGGTGCGCAAAGACGAACTGATTCAGCTGTGTGAAGCGCATCAGGACTGCGTGTTTTTGGCGTTTACCAACGGCACACTGGTCGACGAAGCATTTGCAAAGGAGCTGCACCGCGTGGGCAACTTTGCACTGGCGTTTTCCATCGAAGGATACGAAGAGGAAACGGATATGCGCCGCGGCAAGGGGACATATGCGCATGTCATCAAGGCGATGGACATTCTGCGCAAGGAAGGCTGTGTGTTTGGGTTTTCGACCTGTTATCACAGCAAAAACGTGGATTGCGTAGGGTCGGACGAATATGTGGATTTCCTGATTGAAAAGGGGTGCCTATTCGGCTGGTATTTCACCTATATCCCGGTGGGTGCGGATGCGGTGCCGGAACTGGTTGCTACAGCGGAACAGCGCGAGTTCATGTATCACCAGATGCGCAAATGGCGGCAGACCAAGCCGGCATTCCTGTTGGATTTCTGGAACGATGGGGAATACACGATGGGCTGTATTGCCGGCGGGCGCAACTATTTTCACATCAATGCCAACGGCGATGTAGAACCATGCGCCTTCATCCATTATTCCAATGTTAATATCAAAGACGTCAGCTTGCTGGAGGCCCTGCATTCGCCGCTGTTTATGGAATACCGCAAAAATCAGCCGTTTAATGACAACATGCTGCGCCCGTGTCCGCTGTTGGACAATCCGGAACGGCTGCGCGACATGGTCAAGCGTTCAGGCGCGCATTCGACGGAGATGCTTTCGCCGGAAAATGTGGACGACCTGACGGCCAAAACGCAGAAGGCCTCGGAGAATTGGGCCAAGGTAGCCAAGACAATCTGGGAGGACCCAAACGAACCGCGTTATGCGACGCGCACCCGATTGTATGTCAAAAAATAAGCATAAAAATAAAACGAAGCGGCTGTATCTGGCCGCTTCACGTTTTATGATTGCCTGGGAAAAGGGATGCATCGACAAAAACCGACGCATAAACATGGGCATTTGGAATAGGCACGCCTCTGTTGTATCCAAAGAAAGGAGGGAACGGAATCAGTCCGTTTCATCCTCTTCTGCGATAATGTACAAGGGGCGTTTTTTGGTTTCCAGATATGTTTTGGATAAATACTGGCCCAGAATGCCGATGCAGAAAAGCTGAATGCCCCCGATGAAAAAAATGATGCACACCAGGGAAGGATAGCCGGCAACCGGGTCCCCCCAGATAAGGGTTTTGGCGATGATGATGCAAATCATGACAAAGGCAATCAGGCAGAACAGAAAACCGATGATGGAGGCCAGCGCCAGCGGCGCTGTGGAAAAGGCCACAATACCGTCAAAGGAATAGAGCAGCAATTTCCAAAACGACCATTTGGTTTCCCCGGCCACGCGCTGGACGTTTTCATAGGTAAGCCACTTGGTTTGAAAGCCGACCCAGCTGAAGATGCCTTTGGAAAAACGGTTATATTCCTTGACTTGCAGAATTGCATCGACCATGCGGCGGGTCATCAAACGGAAATCGCGTGCGCCATCGACAATCTGGGTTTTGGAAAGACGGTTGATAAGCGCATAGAAACGCCGTGCAAAAAAAGAACGAATGGGCGGTTCCCCTTTGCGGGAAACGCGGCGCGTGGCTACGCAGTCAATCGGTTCGCTGGTGATAGACTGATACATTTCCACGAGCATCTGCGGCGGGTCCTGCAAATCCGCGTCCATGACGGCGACAAAATCCCCGCGGGCCTTGGTGAGCCCGGCGAGCATGGCGGCTTCCTTGCCAAAGTTGCGCGAAAAGGATAGATAATGCACGCGTGCGTCCTGGGCATGCAGGTCTTTGAGCACACGGAGCGTATCGTCCTTGGAACCGTCATTGACGAAAATCCATTCAAAATCCACCTGCGTGCGCAACTGTTCCGCGACGCGGCTGACAGCGGGAAAGAAAAATGGGAGCGTTTCCTGTTCGTTATAACAGGGAACCACGATGGAAAGAAGCGGCATCCTGCGGTTCCTTTCTGTAGGATATACGATGATTGTACCGCGCAAAAGGGAGAAACGTCAAACAAAAAGGGGACGAAGTTTGATTCGTCCCCTTATCGGTATGCTGGAATTAAGAAAGCAAAGCGCGGTCGTTGGCAAATTCTTCGCCGCTGACCTTTTCGAACTGATGCAGCAAATCGTCCACGGTGAGATTTTCCTTTTCCGGACCGCGGATATCGAGGATAATTTGCCCGTCATACATCATGATGAGGCGGTTGCCATGCTTGATGGCGTCACGCATGTTGTGCGTGACCATCAGCGTGGTCAGATGGCCTTCCTGGATGAACTGGTCGCTCAATTCCAGGACTTTGGCGGCGGTTTTAGGGTCCAGCGCTGCGGTATGTTCATCCAAAAGAAGCACCTTGGGCCGTTTGAGCGTGGCCATCAGGAGCGTCAGTGCCTGCCGCTGGCCACCGGAGAGAAGGCCGACTTTGGCGCTCATGCGGTCTTCCAGCCCCAAATGCAACTGAGAGAGCAGTTCCTTATATAATTCACGTTCCTGTGTTGAAATGCCCCAGCGCAAGGTACGCCGCTGGCCGCGGCGATAAGCCAGCGCCAGGTTTTCCTCAATGCCCATATTGGAAGCGGTGCCCATCATGGGGTCTTGGAACACGCGCCCCAGCAGGGCGGCGCGTTTATGTTCGGACAGACGGGTGACATCGGTACCATCGATGCGAATGGAACCGGCATCGACCGGATAAACGCCCGCTACGCAGTTCAACAGCGTGGATTTTCCCGCGCCGTTGCCGCCGATGACGGTGACAAAATCGCCTTCCTCAAGCGTCAGGTCAACATGTTTGAGCGCCACTTTTTCATTGACGGTGCCGGCGTTAAAGACTTTGTGGATTCCTTTGACTTCCAGCATGTCAGTTCACCCCCTGTTGTTTGTTGCGCCGTTTGGACTGAACGCCCTGCCGGATTAACGGCAGCGACAGGGCAAGGGCCACGGTGACGGCTGTAAACAGCTTGAGGTCATTGGCGGGCATCCCCAATTTCAACACAACTGCGATGATGATACGGTAGGTAACGGAACCAAACACCAGCCCCAGCAGGCGAGTGAAAAAGTTGCGTTTGCTGAACAATACTTCGCCAATGATGACGGAAGCCAAGCCGATGACGATGGAGCCAATGCCCATCTGCACATCGGAAAAGCCCTGATTTTGTGCAATGAGCGCGCCGCTGAGCGCGACCAGGCCATTGCTGATAACCAGACCGAGAATCTTCATGGTGTTGGTGTTGATGCCTTGGGCGCGCACCATGTTGGGATTATTGCCGGTTGCGCGGATGGAACAGCCAATCTCGGTGCCGAAGAACCAATACAACAGCGCGATAACGCCGGCCACAAACAACAGCCCCACAAGTGCAATCGCGGTGGTGGTATCCAACCCCATATTCTGAAAGGCGGTATAGATGCTTTGCATGCGAAGCAGCGAAACGTTGGCCTTATCGCCCATGATATGCAGATTGATGGAGAACAGCCCAATCATCGTCAAAATGCCGGCAAGCAACGCCGGGATTTTTAACTTGGTATGCAAAAGGCCGGTAATTAGGCCCGCCAGCATACCGGCTATGGTGGCCAGCAGCGTGGCCAATACCGGGCTGACGCCGCTGACAATGCATTGCGCGGCCACAGCTGCGCCGGTAGCGATGCTGCCTTCCACCGTCAAGTCCGCAATATCGAGAATGCGGTAGGTGATATAGACCCCAATGGTCATCACGGCCCACAAAAGGCCGAGGGACACAGCGCCCCAGAGAACATCAATCAATCCAGACATGTTGTTTCCCCTTCAAAATAGAACTGACAAATCAATAACCGGAAAAAGACAAACGCGGACCGGAGACACCGACCGGTCCGTATTTGTCCTGTTTCGGCGAAACAGGCGTTCCGCCGAAACGGTGTAGGATACATCGAAGTTATTGGGCCGGGCTAGCTTGCGGCTGGATGACGGAATCCTGTAAATCCGCAGGAATTTCGATGCCCAGTTCCGTTGCCACTTCGCCGTTGATGGCGTAATCATACTGGCTCGGCTTTTCAACCGGCATGGATGCGGGTTCCGCTTCCCCTTTGAGAATCTTAACCGCCATCAAGCCTGTTTGATAGCCCAGGTCATAATAGTTGATGCCCAGCGTGGCAAGTCCACCGGTTTGCACCATGCCGGATTCCCCGCAGATGGTAGGCGTTTTGCTGGTTTTGGTCACGCCGTGAACGATGGGCATTGCCGAAGCGAACATGTTATCGGTCGGAATATAGATGGCGTCGCATTTATCAACGATGCTCTGCGTAACCTGCTGGATGTCGTTGACGTTGGTGACCGTCGCTTCGACATACTTGAGGCCTTTGCTTTCAATGGCTTCCTTTGCCAGCTTAGCCTGGAGCACGGAATTGTCTTCACTGGAGGCGTACAATACGCCGACGGTTTGAGCGTTGGGCACCAATTTCTTGAGCAGGTCAATCTGTTCTTCAATGGGGTTCATATCGCTGGTACCGGTGACGTTGCCGCCGGGCGCTTCGTCAGAATTGACAACCTTGGCTTCTACATAGTCCGTTACAGCGGTTCCCAGGACGGGAATTTCCGTTGTCTTTTGTGCCAGCGTTTGCACAGCCGGCGTTGCAATGCCGAGAATCAAATCGGATTTATCGCTGATAAGCTGGTCGCAAATCGTGCCGAGGTTGGACTGGTCGCCTTGGGCGTTTTGGTAGGTAATGGTGATGGTTTTACCATCTTCATAGCCATTATCCGCCAGAGCTTTGATAAAGCCCTCCCGCGCTGAATCGAGCGCAACGTGGTTCTGGTATTGCACGATGCCGACTTTGAGCTGTCCGCTTTCGGTGTCACCGCCGCCACAGCCTGCCATCGCCAGCGGCATACAAACCGCCAACGCCAGGGTGAGAAGTTTAGCTGGTTTTTTCATGAAATGTTTCCTCCCCTTCTATTTTTGAAACCCGTTAGGTTACAAAACAAAACAAAAAACGCCCCCGTTATATCGAGGACGAATGCAATTCGCGGTACCACCTGATTTTTTTGTTTTTTTGCAAAAACAAACTCAATGAGCAGCCAATGACTGTTCCAGCGCCTTAACGGGCGCGACCCGGCGCAGCCTACTGGTCATCCATATCCGACGTTCAGCCTGCAGCTACCAAAAGGAATTCCGCAAGCCAACCCTTACTTCCTTGCACCTGCCGGAAGCTCTCTGAAAAAGGCACGGGCGAGCGTACTTATTTTTGGTCACAGCCTTTGTAATATGAAAGAATTGTACCTATTTATGGGCGGTTTGTCAACGGGCTTTTGGCGGGCGCCGACTAAAATTCATCGGAATTGTATCAACGAGGGATTTAATAAGGGGCTAAAAAAGTAAAAAAACGGGCGAGCGCAGAAAAGAGCGGGTACATTCATCAAACGAATGAAGGAAAGCAACTTGTTACCCAAAAAACAATCGTATGCGATTGCGCCTTTCGTCAAAAAGCGGGGAAAGCGAACAAAGATTGCTGCTAATTATGAAGATGCGCTGGACTGGAACGCCCAATTTCTTTTGCGGAAGGTTGTGATTAAATAGACATTTACAACCAATCCGGAAAGCGGGATCTGCGTTTTGCAGAAGGGGGCAATGAAAGGATAAGTAAAAATCCCATCCGAAAAACCGGTGGGACTTTTACTGCAAAATGGTTTGCGATATGGCGGAGAGGGTGGGATTCGAACCCACGGTGCCTTGCGACATCACTGGTTTTCAAGACCAGCTCCTTAAACCACTCGGACACCTCTCCTCGACGGTGCTGTTATTATACCGTAGATTGTGCCAACGGACAAGTGTGCAATAGCGAGAGGCAGAAAGGTCTTGAGCCAAAGGGTTGGATACGATTGGTTACCACCGTTGGGCAAGGGGCCAATCGCTTCGATAATAGACGGAACCATCGGCGTTCCAGAAGGATGCGTTTTCCAGGTTGAGAATCCGTTTATCAAGCATGGCATGAACGCCCTGCACGCCGTTGACGACCTGCGTGACTTCAAAATCAACGGCGATGCTGCAGAAAATCATAGCGTCGTTGACGGACAATCCCTTGCGGCTTTGCAAAAAAGAGATAGCCTGGCGCAGCGCGTCGCGCATGGCCTCGTCCAGGTCGCGGGACAGGCCAAGGGTGATGAAATGCGTGGGCGTTTCAATCAAGGGGGCTGGCAGAGAATGGCCGTGGTGCAGAACGAATTGAAAGACACCGGTTAAAGCGGCGGTTTCAATAGCACACATGCTGACCTCTCCATTCCCTTGGGCTGCGTGCGGGTCGCCAGCATAGAACAAGGCGCCAGGAAGCTGCACGGGTAGAAACAGCGAGGTCCCTTTGACAAGATGCCGGCAATCAATATTGCCGCCAAATGCACCTGGGGCGGAAGAATGGGCAGGCCTGTGCGGGGCAACGCCCAAAATGCCGAAAAAGGGATGCAGGGGAATGCGCATGTCCAGGAAATGGCCCCACATTCGCTGCGAGTCATAAGAAATAACATGATAGGAGTCCGATACAATCCAATCGGGTAAAGCGCTGACCTGAGGAAAGGTCATTGCATTGCCATAAGGCAGGGTCAGATGGGTATCGAGCAGACGGACCTCCAGGACGTCACCGGGCTGTGCACCGTCGATATAGAGCGGGCCGGTAATCTTGTGAACGCCCCATTTCTGAGGGTCGTATTCCGGGTCGATTTCGCGCAGCCGGTCGAGCGCGTCGCACAGGCGGCCCGCTTCCGTGCCGGCCAAGGACACGCCTTCGGCCTGGAAAAAGTCGCGGGCCGTCTGCCGGCGTTCCCGTTTGATGGAGCTGATGGTTTCCATCTGCACGGTTGCACCGTCCGGTATGTGCAGGATGGGCGGCTTGCGTGGGTCCAGGCGTCCCATGATAAGGTTCTCTGCGGTGGCGGGAATAAAGAAATCCGATTTTGTCATCAAACATACACCCCTTTGGGCATCCGGGAAGCAGGCAGCGGCCCGGCGCAAAGATAAAATCCGTACAAAAAAACAATGGCGCCGTGCTTGTGCACAACGCCATTGTTGCTTTTCATACGAGATGATAAAGAAAGCATAGACGAAAAAGGCGCGTTTGTCAAACCTGAAAAAAAGGAAAGCGCGGCGGGAATGAACCAGGGGTTGCGAGGAGAAAGGCAGAAAAAAAGAATGGATTTGCGGTGGTTGAAACGGACGAAAAAATCGGGTATGCTGATGGAAGTTAGCATATGCTAATTGCATGAGGCAAATGGGTGCAGGATGCTGGACGTGTGCAGGGGTCAAAGACGCTTCGCCTCGTCATAGATTCTATGGGCATCTGCATTGCCAAGAAAACAAAAGTTGAAAAGGAGGACGGAAAAATGGAACAAAATCAAACAGTGACCCGCATGCCATTGATTGGGGACGACGCGCCTGCATTTGAAGCGGTGACCACACAGGGGACCATTCATTTTCCCGAGGACTACAGGGGAAAATGGGTGATTCTTTTCTCGCATCCAGCGGATTTCACACCGGTGTGTACGACGGAATTTATGACGTTTGGCGCCATGCTGGAGGAATTCAAGGCGCTCAATACAGAATTAATCGGGCTTTCGGTTGATTCGCTTTATTCGCATATTGCGTGGCTGCGAAAGATTCAGGAATTGGAGTGGAACGGGAAAAAAGGAATTGATATTACGTTCCCGCTGATTGAAGACATTCGTATGGAAGTGGCGCACAAATACGGCATGATGCAGCCGGGAGCATCCAATACGCAGGCCGTGCGCGCTGTCTTTGTAATTGACCCGCAGGCGAAGGTGCGTACGATTTTGTATTACCCGTTGTCCACGGGCCGCAATTTCGATGAAATCAAACGGATTGTGCAAGCGCTGCAAAAAGCGGATGCGGACCAGTGTGCAACCCCGGCAGACTGGCGGCCGGGCGAGGATGTAATTGTTCCGACGGCCGGTTCGTGCGGCACGGCGCGTGAACGTATGGAAAACCAGAACGATGCGCAATACTGCCTGGACTGGTTCCTGTGCTTCCGCAAGGAAAGCAAATAAACGGCGATGGGCAGAGGACGGCGGTGCGATGCGGGAGAAAGCGCGCAGTTGCATCGGCCGGCCAAACCAAAGGCGTCCTGTACAGTACATTTGTACGGGGCGCCTTTTTATATCATCCAAAAGTGGGGCTTCAAGCCATCCTTAGGAGGACATACGTTGTGGTAAGGACGAAAAAGCCGACCAGTAAAGCGACAGCGGTGATGGCAATTCGCCTGTTTTTCTGCTGTAGAGAGCAGAGCATGTTTTGTATCAACATCGCGTCTATCCAAACGACACAAGCATACAAGAATAGAAACGTGCGCCCGGAGGAGACATAGAGGGTGGGTGAAAAACCGAGGACCGCACGGGTTGCGCCGCCAAGAAGCAGCACGCCGACCATCAGGCAGCCGGTTTGTTTGTCGGTCCGATAGAGCTGAAAGAGGACAAAACACAGACAGCCCAGGACGATAAGGGACTGAATGAGGGCGAAAAATGAAAGTTCGTATGCTTGATTTTCCGCGGTAATAAAGCGCATGAAGACGTGCAGTCCATACCGGCGGAACCCCAAAACCGAATAGATACACGCGCTGCCAAAAGGAATGCACGCGGCCAACAGGGTCAGCGGCTGGGTTTTGCGTTGCCGCCAGGCCAGGAAAAGAAGCAGAAAACACAGCAGCCCATATAACACTATCCAGCTGGACTGCAGGACATACAGGGTATCGACAATACCCAGCTGTAATTTTTGGCCCAACTGCAGCTGGGCAAAGGAGGGATTCCAGGTCTGTGTTTCCGCCAAGGTGCGGTACTGATTGCCAGGACAGGTAAGGATGAACACCAATTCTGCCAAAATGATGGCAAAGTGGATGGACAGCCACGCCGTTACTTTGCCGCTGGCGCGCCTGGTGCGAAGCTGAACCAGCAGCGTCGTGCCAAAGACAGCAAGCAGAAGGATGCACATTTGTTCGACATTGGCGGCATAGAGCAGGGCCAACAGGCTACACAGAGCATGATGCCAGCGTATGGGTTGGCCACGGAATGCACGGGCAATGATGGTCATGGAGAACGCGCCCAGGGCCAGCGGCCAGCTGTAGTTGACGGTGGTGGCAATCCAGCCGGCAGAGGACATTTCCCAGAACGGAATCAGCAACCATAGTGCGACAGCAATCCAACGGTTGCGTACGACGTTTTTTTGCGGCATTAGATAAGAGGTGGAAACCACAAGCAGCATCCACATACAACAATCGAGTATCTTCCATGCAATTTGTGAGCGTGCGACATACACCAGGACGCTTTCCACTATCAGGCGGGATGTCCATTGCGTATAGCGCATGGACAGATAGGCGGGAAGCGAAGTGGTATCCAGTACTTTGGAAAAATACGTCAGCGCATCGCCGTAGCTTTCAACGATGAGAAGATGGTAAAACACGATAATAATCGCAAATGTATAAAAAGGGAGGTATTCTTTACGGAAGATGCGTTTCATCAGGTTTCCTTCATTTCTTTTCTGTTGGCGTCATGCAGCGAAGAGATGGCAAATTCAAGGAGTTAACGGGTCAGGGCCCCGGTGTTTTGTTCATTATGGAGGCAAGCGCGGGATTCGTCAAGAACACGGGCAGATGTGCGGGAAAAGGCGATACTTTTGATAGGAAGACACAGACGCAGGGAGCCCGGGACAGGGGGAGGGGACCAACACACCGCACCTGTGAAGGCATTCAAAAAACGGATGGGTGCAATAGCAAAGTATTGTAGAGAATTTTAGAGGACTTTTTCACGATGGATAAAGAAACAGCCTGTAACGGCAAAGCACCGGAAACAGGCTGTTTTGTCTGACTGTTACGAAATAGATACCCACATGAACGCGAGCAGTAAGCCAGAATAAAAAAACTGAGCCCGGAACGCGGCTTGCGTACAGACTCAGTTTGGCGGAGAAGGAGGGATTTGAACCCTCGCGGCGGTACACCCACCCTACTCCCTTAGCAGGGGAGCCCCTTCGGCCAACTTGGGTACTTCTCCAGAGCCGATAAAAGATGCAAATGCATCTTCTTGATAGAATGCCTTCGTAGTATAGCAAATATTCGTGCGCGCGTCAATAAATCCATGGAGGGATTTTCCAAAGACAAGCGCGGCGTTATGAGCAAGGAGAAAAAGCGGCCCGGCAGGGGGCCGCTTTCATTTGGCGTTAAAGATAGGTGATGGTCTGTTCGATGCGTGCAGGAGCTGGGGCAACCTCGTCCGGCGTGCCAAGGGCAATGAAATGCTGGGGTTGGTAACCATCGGGGATGTGGCATTGGGTAAGAAAATCTGCGGCAGCAGGGCTTTGCAGCCATTGGGACAGCATGCCGATAAAGCAACTGCCATAGCCGAGTGCACGCGCGGCCAGCAGAACGTTTTGCGACGCCAACGCGCAATCGATGGGCGCCCAATGGTTATCCGCACGGCCGGATACCAGCAACACGCACGGCGCATGATGCAGACAATGTTTTTCCACCACGCGGCCTTCCGTTTGCTTGAGCCAGGCAGCGCCCTGCGCATGAATGGAATCGATGAGGGCGCGGTCGGTGATAACGGTAAAGTGCCAGGGTTGTTTGTTCAATGCGCTAGGGGCCCAGATGCCTGCATCGAGAATTTGTTCCAAATCGGCCGAGGGGATGGGCGTGTCCTTATAGCGGCGGATGGAACGGCGTTCGTGAATAACTTGAAGAGCAGATGTTTGCATGAATATATCCTCCTTCTTTTATGATTGGCAGGCCAGCGCATAGCAGGCCTGTGCCGTGATTTGGCATTGACGAATGAGATGGTCGATGGCGATGCGTTCATCCGCCATATGCATACGAGCTTCCATACCGGGAAAGACCGGGCCGAATGCCACTGCGCGGCCGGGTAATTTACGGGCATAAGTGCCCCCGCCGATGGCAATGCACTGGCCGGGCAGACCGGTTTGTTCAGTATAGACGCGCAGTAGCGTCTGTACGAGCGGATGGTCGGCAGGGACATGGTGTCCGGGCGAATCCTCCAGGACAGAAGCGGTAAAACCACGGGTTTTCCAAAAGCGTGCGAGATGGCCGGCCAGAGAAGCGCCGTCAAGCGAAACGGGATATCGAATATCCAGCGTAAAGGAAAAGGCATGGCCGATGGTATCGAGCAGGCCGAGGTTGCAGGTCAAACGGCCGGAGACGGCATCCTGTGCGTCGATGTGCATGGATTGACCATGAAGGTCAAAGGCGATGGCCTGTTGGAGCGCACGGATGGCGTCGCTGGACGCTTGCGGCGCCAACGGAAGAGAAGCCAGACAGTCCAGCAGGATGCAGGCGGCATTGACGCCCTGTTCAGGCATAGAGGCATGCGCCCCTTTGCCATGGGCCTGCAACAGAAACCCGGCGGGGGTTTCCGACAGCGTGACGGCATGGCCTGTACGGTGCTGATAAGCGTTTACCGCGTTTTGCAGGGCGGCTGGGTCATTGGTATCGAGCTGCGCAGAAGCCGCTGCAGGAACGACATTGGGGCGTTCCCCTGCGTGCAGAGCACGGACACGCACCCCAGGCCCGGCATCCGGCGAAAAAGAAGAGGAGGTGAACCGGATGTGCAGGATGCCTTTTTCGGTATTGATGAGCGGATAGTCGGCATCCGGCGAAAAGGCAAGATGGGGCAAGGGCTGAACGGAAAGATAATGGTCGATACAGGCGTTGCCGGATTCTTCATTCAAGCCGAAGATGTGCCGGATACGGCGATGAAACGGGACGCCGGCATCCATGAGGATTTTCAGCGCAAACAGGGCAGCGACAGCCGGCCCCTTGTCATCGACGGCGCCGCGGCCATAGAGATAGCCATCGCGGATGTCCCCGGAAAAAGGGCCGACGCTCCAGCCCTGCCCGGCGGGTACGACGTCCAGATGCACCAGGACGGCTAACTCCTCCTCGCCCTGCCCGATTTCGACAAACCCGGCATAACCATCGACATTTTCCACCCGGGAGAAGCCGAGCGAACGAGCCAGGGAAAGCATGTATTGCAAGGCGTCATCCACTGCCGGGCCAAAAGGCTGGCCAGGCGCCGGGTCGGCTTGCAGGCTGGGAATTTGAATCAGGGCACGGGTCGCCTGGACCAGTGCATCGGAAGGAACGGAAAAGGTCATCCAAACACCTCGCTAAACGGGTAGTATGATTAGGATGGACGGGAACAGGCCGTTTCATCCACGCTTTCTTTGCGTCCATGATAATGCGTTTGGCCGACAAATGCAACGCGCGGGCCGGGGACGGTTCCGTTTGCAGGGGCTGGATTGCGTGTGTACACGCACGGACTGAGGTTGTCCGGTTTGGCAGAAGGCTGTATCAACGGCGTTTTGGAACGGAGAAAGCGGAAAAACGGGGGAATATGAAAGCCGAATGCATGGGAATTCCCATCGGGCGCCGTATTTTGTGACGATAGCGTGCGTGGCCGAAAATACGGCAGTTGCCTTGCGGGAGATGGGTTGTTACAATGGGAGCAAAGAGGTGAAACCATGGCGCAGAACAACAATATCCACGCTGGCCACCGCAAACGTTTGCGTGAGCGTTACTTGCAGCAGGGATTGGACGGATTCAGCGACCACGAAGTGCTGGAACTGTTGACGACGTTTGCGATTCCGCGCGGCAATACCAACCCGCAGGGACATGCCTTGATGCAGGCGTTTGGGACGCTGGCGCATGTATTGGAAGCGGATGTGGCGGATTTGGAACAGGTGGAAGGCATCGGGCCGCAGTCTGCGCTGCTGATTCACCTCATTCCGGCATTGGCGCGTCGCTATATGCTGGACAAGCAGGGCAAACGGCCGGCGTTGTCCACGGGACAGAAGGCGGGCGAATATGCGAGCGCGCTGCTGCTGGGCGCAAAGACGGAACAGCTGTATATGATGTGCCTGGATGCCAAATGCCGGCTGCGCCATGCGGTCAAAGTGGCGGAGGGAACGCTGGATGAGGTGACGGTTTACACGCGCAGCGTGGTGGAGCTGGCGATAAAACACGGTGCGAAGAATGTGATTTTGGCGCATAACCACCCGACGGGGTCCATTCGCCCGAGCCGGCAGGATTTGGATTTGACACAGACGCTGCTGCATGCCCTGGCAGCGGTGAAGATTCAGCTGCTGGACCATTTGATTGTGGGGGATGCAGGCGTATTCAGTTTCGTGCGTTCCGGCGCGTTGAGCCAGGGTACGGGCAAGGACGTGGCCTATGCGGCGGAAGATGCGATTGATGAGCCATGAATAAGACGCGAAGCGGCATTCAAACGGTTGTATGGACGTTGTTGGGGTTGTTGGCAGCGGGCGCGGTACTTTTGTATGCGTGTGTGCTGTTGGCGATGGCGAGCCCGGAAGCGCCCCGGGCCGCGGATTGTATCATCGTGCCGGGGGCAAAGGTGGTCGGCGACGCGCCCAGCCGGAGTTTGCAAAGCCGATTGGACCGGGCTGTGGCGTTATACCATGCAGGCATGGGAGAGGCGGTCATCGTCTGCGGGGGGCAGGGACACAATGAGGCGCGCAGCGAAGCGAGCGTGATGCGCGATTACCTGGTGCAGGCTGGGATTCCGCAGGAGCGGATTGTGGTGGAGGACCAATCGCTCAACACGCGGGAGAATCTGCGGTTTGCACGCAGGTTGATGCAGGCGCATGGCTGGCAAAGCGCCGTGATTGCCACGAGCGACTTCCACGCCGCGCGCACGTTGGCCACGGCGCGGCAGGAGGGGCTGACCGAAGTATCCATTGCCAAGGCCCGTTATACATGGCCGGGCAAATATGCCGCCGTGCTGCGCGAAGGGCTGAGCTGGGTCAAATTTTGGATGCAGAGCGCGGGAATTTGGGGGAAATAAAAGATGAAACGCTGGTTGTGTGCAATATGTGCCGGATTGCTGTTGTTGGCATGCTGCGGATGCAAGGGGGAAACGAACACCGCTCCGGCGGACTACGCGTCGGGCAACCGGCCCAACGGCGGCGCCATTATCGCCACAGGCGAAGCGGATAACAGTATCTATATGGATATGCGTGACGGGCTATATAAAGTAAGTGCGGATTTACAGGATAAGCGGTTGATTGCACCGATTTCCACCAACAGCTTAAACCTATATGAAGATTGGATATACTGCTGGGGAAGAACCGAGGAACAAAATGGGATTTTCCGCATCAAGACAGATGGCAGTTCCTATGAATTTCTATTCCGGGGCAAGTATCCGCAAATTCATGAAGACAAGCTGTATTATATCTGTACAGATGAACGACACGGGACAACCAACGTCTATGTCCAACCCCTTTCATCGCTTACCAACGACCCGCTTACAGGGACATGTTTGGTAGAAGGAGAAGATATGGACCGTTTCCAAATCTATGAGAACCAGTTGTATGTATGCGGGTATACAGAGCAGGACCCACTATATGCCCACTATTACAAATATGATTTGAACGGAACGTATTTGGAAGACTTGGGAAAACGGATGCTGGAGGGGGATTATCAGGTTTATCAGGGCGATGTTTATGCAACAGAACGCCAGAATCAATATTATGTTACACCGGATGAGGGGTTTGCTATTTTCTGGCATTGGTATCGTTCCAATGGAGAAGGCGAAATGGAGATGGTTGGTGACGAACACTACGGTTCGGAAGTCTACAATATTTATAAAGACGAAATTTATTTTATGCGATATGCTATGATGGCAGACGGTTTGCATGCGACATTAGAAAAATGTGATCTGAATGGGGATAATATGATTATATTAGAACATATTCCTATTCAAGAAGATAGTGGCGTATTATCTATTTATATTATAAATAATACCGTATATTTGTATGGCCTAGATTCGTATGACATATATTATATGTATTGCCTATAAGACGATAAAAAAAGAGGGCCTTCACAGAAGGCCCTCTTTTTTTACGCTCGCATATTCAACGGTGTTGGCGGCGCAAATCCGCGCCGGTCAGCCCATAGACGTCGGTGGTGGGCGCATCCAACAAGCGGGAGGTGATGCGTTCGCCATAGCGTTCGGTCAACTGTGCGGGCAGGCAGTTGCTGGTGAGTGCGGTATGTTTATGCCGGCGAAGGCGTTCATCCAGCAGGATTTGCAGATATTCCAGGGTGATATTGCGGTAGATGGGTTCGGTGCCAAGGTCATCAATGGCGAGAAAATCGACGTCAATCAGCGCGGGCAGGGTGTGCCGTTCGCCAAAATGCTGCGCACGGAACAGTTCAAGCAGCTGATAAGCCGACAGGTATTTGACGCGATGGCCGTTTTCGCGCAGCGCGCGCGCGGTACAGCCCAAAAAGAAGGTTTTGCCCAGCCCCGTCTGCCCGAGAAGGACAAAATTCGGCTTGGGATTGTGCGGAAAAGCCTGCACATACGCCTCCAAAAGGCCGCGCAGACGCGCCTGACCCAACCGCTGGCGGTCATCGGCAATCAGCGAAGGGGTATCGTCGGCAAAGCAGGGCAGGTCAGCGACGCGCTGTCCGCCCCGTTCTGCCAGGGCGGCCGCGCGGCATGCGCACAGACGGCGCTGGCCGTTGAGGACGACATAACCGCGGTCCTGACAGAGCGGACAATCGTAAGCGGGCTGCACGCCCGCCTGCACGACCGCCTGCTGCTGCGCCGTTTGCAGGGCGGCCAGGGCGGCGGCACGGCGCTGTTCGAGGACGTCAAAATCGGGCGACTGGTTAAGCGCCGCCCTGGCACAGGCCTGGCAGAGCGTGATGTGTTCGGTACGAAGCGCCTGCAGGTGAGGAAACTGTTGTTCCAGCGCCGTCTGCTGGGCGCGGGAGAGAGAAGACCAGGCGACGGACAAAACCGGCACCTCCTTTCGGACGAGAGAAAATTGGGAAAAAGACAGTTTGAACAGGATGGGATTAAAACCAATCGATATGTTCTTCATCGCTATCGACTGGGCGCTGTGCATATTGCAGGGCGGGTGCTTTGGCCGGCGATGGGACTGAACGCTGTTGCGAAAAGGCTTTGCGGGCCGCGGCGACGTTTTGTACGCCGGACTGATGCCATTGTTCAATCAACCGCTTGCACATGCGGTAGGGCGACACGGCGCCATGCGAGCATTCGCTGGCAAAGAGCAGCACCTCATGGGAGAGGCCCCACTGCTGCGTCCAGGTTTGGTAGAGGACCAAATCGGCCTCCTGCGGCTTTTTGGAAAGCCCCATACAGCGAAACATTTCGGATAACGCGGCCAAATCCTGCTGGCGACTGGCTTCGTAGGCGCGGATGGCGCGGCCGGCGGTCAGCCCGGCGGCACGCCAGCGGGCCAGGCAATCCTGTACGTCGCGCATGGTGCGATGATTTTGTGCGTTGCACAGCTCGCAGGCCAATAGGATGTGTTCGTGCTGATAGCCCTGTTGGACCCAGGCGCGGTAGGTATGAAGCTGGGTAGCGTTGGGCGTGGGCTGGCGCAGGCCGAGCGCCGTGAGCGCCTCGCGGCACAGCCTCTCGCTTTGTTCGTGGGCGATGGCGTCCTCGCTGGTGGCGCCGAGCGAAGAGAGTGAAAGCAGGACGTTGCCCACCGTATCCAGGCTTGGGTTGCGGGAGGTGGTGGTACGGTCGGCCGCCAAAAGGATGGCCTTGGGCGTAAAGCCCTGCTGCAGCCAGGACTGATAGAGCTTGCGTTCGGCTGCGGTGGGCGCGCGGTGCAGGCCCAGATGCTTGAGAAGCGCGGTCAGCCCCGCGGCGTGCTGGTCCTGCTGCACGAGCCATGCGTTTGCCTGTTCCGGCGTATGGATGCCTTCATCCGCCCATTGAAGCGCAATTTTGCCGATGTAGCGCAGCTGCCGTGAAACGGTGGCTTTTTCCAAATCCGCCAGTTTGCTGCGGCCATATTGAATCAGGAGGATGACGGCGGGCTGTTCAATCTTGAACACGTCCGTCCATTCATAAATGGTGGATAAATCTGCGGCCGTCAGGCTGCGCGGGGAAAAAATGGATTGCAGATGTTCGTTATAGCTGGACTGCGTATAGAGCGTTTCGTCCACGGGCATGGCGTTGCGGGCGGATAGATACAGCACGGAAAAACCGCCCTCTTTACGGATTTCCAAAAGCCCCAGTTTTTGCCAGTAGGAAAAGGCGTGTTCGACTTCACTTTCCTCCATGTGCAGCGTGCGCGCAAACGAAGCGAGCGAGGCGGGGCCTGTCCCGCTTTGGCATTGCATGAGGCCATAGAGATAGACCCGCACGCAGCCTTCCGGCGCGGTGGGCAGATATTCGCGGATGAACGCATTTTCAACGACCGTATCGTCCGTTTTCATCCGTACGTCGCGGTAAGCGCACAAGGGCATGGCGGCGCCTCCTTTCCTCCCGGCGTTTTTCAGTAGCGTTATCATACCACAAACCTGCGGATTTTGCAGGGGGCATTTGCATACAATGCAGCAGAGCGGCAAGAGGGGGAATGCGACGATGCAAAGACGATGGCACAAACGGATGGGTGCGGTGCTGGCAGCGTGTCTGTTGCTGCTGTGTGCAGCCGGATGCGGCGCCAAGACGCCGGATGCGGGGTCCATTGCGGATAAGGTGTACGGACAGGCGGGGCATACGTATAAAATGCAATGGGAACTCAATGAACAAGCCAAGACGATGCAGGGCACGCTGTATCTGACCTACCGAAACCCGACCGGGCAAGCGCTGGCGGAGGTGCCGCTGATGGTGTACCCCAATGCGTACAGCAGCGAACAGACCGCGCCTTTTGCCGCCACGAGCATGCAGGCGGCGTACCCGAATGGATTCAGCGCGGGCGGGATGGAGATTCAGACGCTCAAGGTGGAAGGGCAGAGCGCGGTATATGCGTTGCGCAACGAGGATAAGACGCTGATGCTCGTTCAACTGCCGCACGCGCTGGAAAAGGATGCGGCGGTGGAAATCGAAATTGGGTTTACGGTACAGATTCCCAACAGCCTGGGCCGGTTTGGCTATGGGGAAAAATCATTCAACCTATGCAATTGCTACCCCATCGCATGTGCCTGGGATGGGGAAAAGTTTTTGACGTATCCGTATGAAAAACAGGGCGACCCGTTTGTCAGCGATGTTGCGGACTACCAAGTGCAGCTGACGGTACCGCGCGGGATGCAGGCTGCGTTTTCCGGCGAAGGCACGCGGCAGGAAACGGGCGATAAAGCGGTATACACCATCGCAGCCAGGGGCATGCGGGATTTTGCGGCGGTGTGCAGCCGGTCGTTTTCCATTGAAGAGCGCACGGTGACGAACAAACAGGGAAATGAGGTGACGGTGCGGTCGTTCTATTATGCAGACCAAAGCCAGGCGATGGGGAAGATGGCGGCGCAATACGGCGCGCAGGCCGTAGTGGCGTTTTCGGACATGATTGGGATGTATCCGTATGCGCAGCTCGACGTGGTGCAGACGGATTTTTTCATCGGTGGGATGGAATACCCGGGCATGGTGCTGATTGACAAGAGCCTGTACGACCCGATGATTGAAAGCGAGTTAGAGCGCATCGTTGTGCATGAGGCGGGGCATCAATGGTTTTATGCGGTGGTGGGCAGCGACCAGGTTAAGGAACCCTGGGTGGATGAAGCGTTGACGGACTATAGCACCATGCTGTATTTTGGATATACTTATGGACTGGAACGGGAGGAAAGCTATTATAAGACGGATGTGCTGGGAACATACCTGCTGGCAGAACAAATTCTGCCCATGAAGGACGGCCATAAAGGGGTTGGCCAGCCGAGCACAGCCTTTGAGGACGAATTGATGTATAGCGTGATTGTTTACACGCGCGGAACGATGATGCTGCGCGCGGCGGAAAAGCAGATAGGACGTGAGCAGATGCTGCAGGTGTTGAGCACGTATTACGCCCGGCATGCCGGCGGCCGCGCCACAGGAGAAGACGTGCGCAAGGCGCTGGAGGAACAGACGGGCAACGATTGGAACGAGTTCTTTACAAAGTGGTTATAAAAAGTATATAATGTGATATCAAATATGATATTAAGCGCAAGGGGTGCGAGACGCGATGGCCAAAGCGCATTGGATTGAGGAAAAGGATAAAAAGACGCCCAATTACACCGTGGGGGAGGAAATTTTCAATTCCGTCTCGCACGGGGTAGGGGCGTTGTTGTCGTTGGCGGCGTTAATTTTAGGGGTCGTCTGGGCAAGCTTATACGGCGACGGCTGGTGCATTGCCAGCGCGATTATTTACGGGCTTTCGCTGATGGTGCTTTATGACATGAGTACGTTCTATCATGCCATTCCCAACAAGCGCGCCAAGCGGGTGCTGCGGATTTTTGACCATTGTTCGATTTTTGTGCTGATTGCAGGTACATACACGCCCTATACGCTCGTGGCGCTGCGTGGGCCGCTGGGTTATGGGCTGTTTGCGGCGGTGTGGGCCGTGACAATATTGGGCATCGTGCTCAACGCGATTAGCATTGAACGATTTAAAGTGTTTTCGATGATTTGCTATGTGGCGATGGGATGGATTGTCATTTTTGCCTATGCGCCGCTCAAAGCCGCGCTGCCGATGCCGGGTCTGCTGTTGCTGATTGCGGGCGGTGTGGTGTATACGCTGGGCCTTATCTTTTTTGGGATGAAAAAAAGATATGCGCATTCCGTATGGCATCTATTTGTGCTCACGGGCAGCATTCTGCATTTTTTGTCGGTATTGTTGTATGTATTTCCGGGGCCGTAAACAGCGCCGCCGGCACCACCGCCATGCCCATGGCGGTGTTTTTTTAGGCAAAAGGGAGAGAAGAAGCAAGAAAACCTGCAGCAAACGCATGGAATTGCTTGCCGGTGGGCACGTGATTGATGTAAAATAAACCATTAAGAACAAAGAAACGAATACGGAGGTGTTTGGGATGGAAGACGCGACGCGTACGCCCAACAATTTTATCGAGGAAATCGTGGCGCAGGATTTGCAGCAAGGCAAACATGCGTCCGTATTGACGCGCTTTCCTCCTGAACCGAACGGCTACCTGCACATCGGTCATGCCAAGGCAATCCTGGTGGATTTTCTGACGGCGGAAAAATTCGGCGGCCAATGCAACCTGCGGTTTGACGATACCAACCCTGTCAAAGAGGATACGGAATATGTGGATAACATCATGGAGGATATCCACTGGCTGGGCTGCGACTGGGGGGACAGGCTGTTTTTTGCTTCGGATTATTTTGACAAACTTTACGGCTATGCCGAACAGCTTATCCAGAAGGGGCTGGCGTATGTGTGCGAGCTGACGCCCGAACAGATGCGCGCCTACCGCGGCACGCTGACCGAACCGGGGAAAAACAGCCCCTGGCGTGACCGGCCCATCGAAGAAAGCCTGGCGGAATTTCGTGCGATGCGCGATGGCAAATACAAGGAAGGCGAACGTACCCTGCGTGCCAAGATTGACATGGCATCGCCCAATTTGAACATGCGCGACCCGGTAATTTACCGCATTATGCACACTTCGCACCATCGTACCGGCGATGCATGGTGCATTTATCCGATGTATGATTTTCAGCACCCGGTATCCGATGCCATTGAGGGGATTACGCACAGCATCTGCACGCTCGAATATGAGGACCACCGGCCGTTGTACGACTGGTTTTTGCAGGCGCTGGACTGGCCGAATCCGCCGCATCAGTATGAATTTGCCCGGCTGAACCTGGCCGGCACGGTGATGAGCAAGCGGTATTTGAAAAAACTGGTGGATGATAAGCTGGTTTCAGGTTGGGACGACCCGCGGATGCCCACCATTTGCGGGCTGCGCCGGCGCGGATATACCCCCCAGGCAATTCGGGATTTCTGTGCGACGATTGGGGTGGCCAAATCCAACAGCACGGTGGAGATGCCGGTGCTGGAACACTGCCTGCGTGAATCGCTGAAAACGACGACGCACCGGCGCATGGCGGTGCTGGACCCGATTGAGTTGGTGATAACCAATTACCCGCAGGGACAGAGCGAAGAGGTGGAGATTGCCAACAACGCTGAAAACCCGGAATTGGGCAGCCGCAAGGTGCGTTTTTCCGGCCGGGTGTATATTGAGCGCGAGGATTTCGCCATCGTGCCGCCGCCCAAGTATAAACGGCTTTCCCCGGACAAAGAAGTGCGGCTGATGGGCGCTTATATTGTCAAATGTACGGGATATGAAACGGACGAGGCGGGCCAGGTGACGCGCGTGCTGTGCGAATACGACCCGCAGAGCGCTTCCGGTCAATGTGCGCGCAAGGTCAAGGGCGTGCTGCACTGGGTGGATGCGCAGACGGCGGTGGATGCGCAGGTGCGTCTGTACGATGTGCTGATTGATGACGAAGCCGAGGGTGAACTGGAGGACCGGCTCAACAAACATTCGCTCCAGGTGCTCGAACATGCCAAAGTGGAAGCGGCGCTGAGCGATGCGGAACCGGGCGAATCGTTCCAGTTTATCCGGATGGGTTATTTCTGTGCCGACCCGGACGGCAAGCCGGGGGCGCCGGTGTTCAACCGCAGCGTGGGACTGAAGGATACGTGGGCCAAACAGGCGAAAAAATAAACGGAATGTTGCAAGCAATGGGGGCGAAGAAGATGAAACAGGTACGGACGCGGTTTGCACCGAGCCCGACGGGATATTTGCATATCGGCGGCCTGCGTACGGCGCTGTACGCGTGGCTGTATGCGAAGAAATACGATGGAAAATTCATTTTGCGCATTGAGGATACGGACCAGGAGCGTTTTGTCGAAGGGGCGACGGAACTGATTTACCGCACGATGCGCGAGACGGGGCTGATGTATGACGAAGGCCCGGACGTCGGCGGCGATTATGGCCCGTATATCCAGAGTGAACGGCGCGACACCTATCAGCAGTATATCGACCAGTTAATCGAGTCCGGCGGGGCCTATTATTGTTTTTGCACCAAGGAAGAATTGCAGCAGCGGCGGGAAGCGGCGGAAAAGGATGGCGGAGCGTTCCGTTATGACGGCAAGTGCAAGCACATCCCGCTGGAAGAGGCCAAGCGGCGGGTGGCGGCCGGCGAACCGTACGTGGTGCGCCAGTGCATCCCGCAGACGGGCGAGGCAGGGTTTGATGATTTGGTCTTTGGACACATCAGCGTGCCGGTGGAGGAATTGGAAGAAGGCATCCTGATGAAAAGCGACGGATTGCCGACGTATAACTTTGCCAACGTGGTGGACGACCATTTGATGGGCATTACGCATGTGATTCGCGGGATGGAATACCTGTCCAGTACGCCCAAGTATAATCTTTTGTATGAGGCGCTGGGCTGGGAAGTGCCGACATACATCCACCTGGCGCCGGTGATGCGCGACGCCCAGCACAAGCTGAGCAAACGCCATGGCGACGCTTCGTATGAGGATTTTATCAACAAGGGCTATCTGAAGGACGCGATTATCAACTACATTGCGCTGGTGGGCTGGAACCCGGGCACGGACCAGGAAATCTTTACGCTTGATGAATTGATTGATGCGTTCGACGTCAAGGGAATCAGCAAATCCCCCGGCATTTTTGACGTGCAGAAGCTGACGTGGATGAACGCCGAATACATCCGTAAGATGGACGAGGCGGCCTTTACGCAGGCGGCGATGCCGTATTATCAGCAAATTTTGCAACCGGATGCGGTGCAGTGCAACATCCTCTACCGCGTGCTGCAGCCGCGGCTGGAGGTGTTTACACAGATTCCGGAAAAGATTGCTTTTTTGAAGGAGCTGCCTGCGTACGATAATGCTTTGTATGTGCATAAAAAGATGAAAACCGACGAAGCGGTGGCGCGCAAGGCCGTAGGCGCGTCTTATGAAGCGTTGAAGAAATTGACGCAATGGACGGAACAGAGCGTGCACGACGCGCTGATGCAGACGGCCCAAGAAAACGAAATGAAGAACGGGCAGATTTTCTGGCCGGTGCGTGTGGCGGTTACGGGTACGGAAGTCACGCCGGGCGGCGCGATTGAAGCGGCGGTGCTGCTGGGCCGTGAGGAAACGCTGCGCCGCATGGAACACGCGATGGCGCAGCTGGCGGAATAAGGGGAGCAAGATGAAAAAACGATGGGCGATTGCATTGGCCGTGGTAATGGCGGCGGCGTTGGGGCTGGCAGGCTGCAAGCGCGGCGGGCTTTCCACGGTGGACGCAGGCGAATTTCAGGTGAAGATGCCGGGTTCGCCGGTTAAAAATACGCAGCCGTTGCCGATTGACCTGGCGGATTTTGGTATCAGCGGGACGCTGACAATGACCATGATGGAATCCACAGAGGATGGCCAGACGTACGTTGCGGTGCACGTTTCATGGGGTCAAGCGCTGCAGGCCATCAAGGCGAACAAGGGCGAAGGATGGGATGTGCAGTCGTTTTACGACCGGGTGACGCAAAACATCGTCGCACTGCTGACCATGGATGCCCAGGTAGGAGAAGCGCAGGAGGTGGAGGTCAACGGCATCAAAGGCCTGGCCTATGAGATGACCATCGACCAGAAAACCAATGCGGAAACGGGCGAAGTGACGCTGTGGGCGCAGAAAGGAAAATATGCGGTCTATCAGGATGAAGTGCAGGTGCTGGTGATGATGTACATCGCGCAGCAAAATCAGTACAGCGAGGCCAACCAAAACCGGTATATGGAATCGTTGCAGTTGAGCCAGGCCATGGCGTCTCCGACGCCGCAGGACGGCGCAGAGCCTGCCGCTACGCAGACCGCAACGCCCGCACAGCCCACCGATGGCGCAACGGACGCCTCTGCACAGTAGGGAAGAAGGAGAGACGAACATGCGGGTCTTGGTGGTAGACGGACAGGGCGGCAAGATTGGCAAGACGGTGATTGAAAAGCTGGTGGCGGCCGGATATACGGGCGAGCTGGTGGCTGTGGGCACAAACGCGATGGCGACGGCGGCGATGCTGCGCGCCGGCGCCCGCCAGGGGGCTACAGGAGAAAATCCGGTGGTGGTCAATGCGGCTGAGGCGGATGTGATTGTCGGCCCGATTGGCATTGTGTCCGCCAACGCTTTGTGGGGGGAGATTACGCCTCAAATGGTGCTGGCCATTTCGCAGAGCAAGGCGCAGAAGGTACTGATTCCCGTCAACCAGTGCAGAATTGCGGTGGTGGGAACGGAGGGCATGTCCATCGGCGACTGTGTGGACAAAGCCGTGGAATATGTGTTGCAGATGCAGGCGAAAGACTAAAAGGTACGCGGTACATTTGCCATATGGGTACGTAACGACGGGCCGCGCTCTGAGGAAGCGCAGCCAAGCAAACGATACAACCGGACGGATGCGGCAAATTGCGGAGGGAGACGGATGAAACAGTGTATGGATGCAGACAATCTGCATCGCAGACTGAAGAAGATTATCGGACAGGTACAGGCCATTGACCGTATGGTGGATGAGGACGTGCCGTGCGAGGACGTGCTGGCCCAAATCAATGCGGCAAAATCCGCGCTGCACCGGGTTGGGCAAGTGGTGCTGGAGGGGCACATCAACCACTGCGTGCGCGACGGCATCGAACATGGGGATGCAGACAAGACGATTGAAAGCTTTACCAAAGCGGTGGAGCGTTTTGCCAACATGACCTAAGGGCAATGGGGAACGGCTGGGGCTCAGCCGTTTTTTTTGTATGCTTGACAACCTATACCCGTATAGGTATAATGAGCGCGCAAGGAGGGGGCTGCATGAAACGGTTTGCGCATTGGCTGGAAGAAAAACAGGCGCTTGGGGGAACCAAAAAAGACGTTGCTTTACTGGGTTTAAGCGGTGCAGCGCTGATATTAAGCATGGCGGGCGTGGCATGGCTGCCGTTTGATATGGCGTGGATTGCGGTCGTGTTGTGCGGCGTTCCCATTCTGTTGGAGGCCGCCATCGGCCTGATTACGGCGTGGGATATCAAAGCGGATGTACTGGTTTCCCTGGCGTTGATTGCCGCCGTGTGGATTGGGGAGGATTTTGCTGCAGGCGAAGTGGCGTTCATTATGCAGCTGGGCGCGTTGCTGGAGGATTTGACGGTGGCCAGAGCACGCGCTGGCATTGAAAAACTGGTGCGCCTGACGCCCCAGACGGCGCGCGTGGTGGTCAACGGAGAGGAACGGACCATTGCAGCGCAGGAGGTGAACATTGGCGATATCGTGCGTGTTCGGCCAGGGGAGAGCATTCCAGTGGATGGCGAGATTATCAGTGGACAAACATCTATTAACCAAGCGGTGATGACCGGGGAAAGCCTGCCGGTGGATAAAACAGTGGGCGATGCAGTGTCCAGCGGAACGGTCAACCAGTTTGGAGCGTTTGACATGCGGGCCACCAAAGTCGGTGAGGACAGTTCCATCCAGCGTATGATTCGCCTCGTGCAATCCGCGGATGCGGGTAAGGCCCAAATTGTGCGAATGACGGACCGATGGGCGACCTGGATTGTGGTGATTGCGCTATCTGCTGCGGTGTTGACGGGCCTGGCGACGGGCGAAATCATCCGTGCGGTGACCATTCTGGTTGTCTTCTGTCCATGCGCGTTGGTGCTTGCAACGCCGACGGCCATAATGGCCGCAATTGGGAACGCGACCAAACACGGCTTTCTGGTGCGCGAAGGCGATGCATTGGAACGGCTGGCGCAGGTAGGACGGGTTGCCTTTGACAAGACCGGAACACTGACCTATGGTACGCCGGAGGTGACGGCGGTGCGAAGCCTGCAGCAGGGCGTGTCCGAACGGCAGCTTTATGCATGGACGGCCGCCGCTGAACAGCGCTCCGAGCATCCGCTGGGCATAGCGATTGCTGCCGGTTACAAAAAGCAAAACAACGGTGTCTTGCCAGAATGCCAGGCATTTGCCATGCACGCCGGGCAAGGCATTCGTGCCCGCGTGGAGGGACGAGACATTCTGGCGGGCAATGCGAAGCTGTTGGCGCAAGCGCACATTCCAGTGCCGCAGGCCGTACAGGCGGAAGCAAAAGCGTACGCCCAGCGCGGAAGCACGCTAATTTATACAGCGGTGGACGGGACGCTGGCAGGGTATTTTGTGCTGGCGGACACGGTGCGCAGTGAAAGTGCGGACACGGTGGATGCCATACGGGCGCTGGGTATCCAGCCGGTGCTTCTGACGGGCGACCACACACATGCCGCGCACGCCATCGCCGCACAACTGCATATCCAACAGGTACAGGCGGATTGTCTGCCGCAGGACAAACTGCATTGGATTGAAACAAGTCAGCAAGGGCGGCAGATGGTATGCATGGTTGGGGATGGAATCAACGATGCACCAGCGCTGAAAAAAGCCTGTGTCGGCATTGCAATGGGTGGGATTGGCAGCGATATTGCCGTGGAGGCGGCGGATATTGCGCTGGTGAATGATGAAATCCGTGAATTGCCGCATCTGTTAGCGCTTGCACGGCGGATGATGCGAACGATTCGGTATAACCTGTGTTTTTCCATGGGGCTGAATTTTGTGGCGATTGCGCTGGCGATTCCGGGTATTTTGAATCCGGTGGTGGGGGCGCTGGTACATAACGCCGGTTCTGTGCTGGTAATTATCCATTCGGCATTTTTATTGAAATGGAGGAAAAAACAATGATATTTGATATTGTGGGGACTTGTATTGGCGCACTGATTCTGGGCGGTGGGCTGTATTACTCGATAAAGGAGAAAGAGGATGGGGAATCCCGTAAAATTTATGGGATTACGACGGGCGTTGGCGCACTGATTGTCGTGGGGATGCTTATCCAAATAGGGTTATAAATTGAAACAGAAAGGCCGGTCCTGCGGAATGCAGGGCCGGCCTTTTGTATGGGCAAAATGCCGTCAGGCAGGCAGCTCAGCCAGCCGGGCTTTTTGCAGGGCCAGGGCGATGATGGGAATCAATACAATCTGAATGGCAATCCCCGGCAGGGCAGTGACAAAAGAGGCGGTGAGCCAAATTTGCATCGAATACTGACCGACGCGGAAAATCAACGCATTGACAATGCCCGAAACGACGCGGCCGGCCAACATCGCGCCAATGAGCGAGACATACAGGTGGGCCGGCCGGTTGGCAATGGGGAGGAAACGCATCAGCAGGCCAGCCGTCAGGCCATAGACGGCCAATTCACACAGCATGCCGGGCAAAATGGCAGCGGGCGGCATACCCGTGACCACGCTGGAAAGCAACGGTGTCAGTGCCCCGCAGCCAAGGCCAAACCAGGGCCCGCAGACCAGGCCGCACAGCAATACCGGAATATGCATCGGCAAAAAGATGCTGCCGGCATTGGGGATGGAATGAAAGGCCATAGGAAGTACCAGCCCGAGGGCAATGAACAGGCCGGTCAATACAATTTGTTTGGTTTTACTCATCAACGGAGCCTCCTTAAAAAGAGAATGCCATAAAGACACCCTCATTCATTATGAGTTGCCTTCATGGCATACGGCGTTCCGCTATGGAAAACGCGCCGGCTTCCTGCCGGCTTTTCCTTTATGATGCACGATTTTTCATCTATTTGCAAGAAAAATTTATTCGGCAGTGATTGGGCGGCGGTGCGGGCAGGACATCCGGTAAAAGCGGCGGATACCGACGGTTTATCAGGCATTTGGCTGCAAAGCACAAAGCGGTCCGGTCAGCGATAGCAGTATGCGGACGTCATACGGGGTGCCCGCCGCCGGACCGCGTAGACGGAACGCGCCCCAAACACGCCGGCAACGGCCGGGCATTTGCAAACAACGGGTTTTTCTGCATCGATGAAAAGCGGGCGTTTGAACGGCGCGGGATGGCAGATGAACGAAGGCACGGGAATGTGGCGTTTGCAGCAAGCCGGCCATGCCAATGAAAAGAGCCGGCGGTGCGGCCGGCTCTGGCAAGGGCGCTCAAGGCAAATAGGATAGCGGGTTTTTGGCCACCCCATTCTTCTGGATTTCAAAATGCAGGTGCGGCCCGGAACTGGCGCCGGTGCTGCCAACAAGGGCTATTTTCTGTCCCTGGGTAACGGTTTGGCCCACGCTGACAAGAATTTTACTGTTGTGGGCATAGCGGGTTGTCCAACCGTTGCCATGGTCGATATCCAGATACAGGCCGTAGCCATCCGGGTCGTTGCGCACGCGCGTCACCTTCCCGGCTGCGGCCGCGACAACGGGATTGCCCTTCGCATCCCCGATGTCGATGCCGGCATGTTTGCGGGATGAACCGCGCCCTTCGCCAAACACGGATGTGATGCGCCGCGATGTCACCGGCCAGCGGAACGAGGGGGCGCTGGTATCCGTTACGGGCTTGGACGTCGGTTTAGGCGTCGGGGTGGCTTTGGTGCCGACAAGGACGATTTGTTTGACGGGTTCGCGCACGACCTGCCAATCCGTCGGTGTACGGCCGACCTCTTGCCCGTCTTCATATGTGACGGTCACGGTACGGCGTTTGAGCCCCTTGACGCCTTTTTGTTTGACGCTGGTCTTGCCTTTGGTTAAGGAAGAGTCGTTGACTTTTTGTGTCTGAAAGGAGATGGCCTGTTCTTCTGTCACGGCTTGCACAGTCACGACAGTTACCAACGAGGCGGGCAGTTCGACCTGGATGGTGGCGCCGGGCTGAATTGCGACGTCCCCGTTGATGGTTTGTAAAGCGTCTTCACTGATGGAAAAGGACTGGGTAATGGTGGCTACCGTATCATCTTCCTGCACGAGATAGGCGCGGGTGCCGCCGGTTTGCAGCAGATGCAGCGCATCCTCTTTACTGACAAAGGGGCCGGGCGCCGGTGCGATGGCGACCTGTTGTTTGAACGAGGTCTGCGCGCCTTCGATGGCATGAGCGGCCAACAGGCTGTCCAGCACCCACTGCGCATCCTCCTGCGTGGCGCAGACAACGGCGGGCAGCTGGTCAACGACGATGGCAAACCCTTGCTCGGCAAGAGGGGTTGCCTGCGGCGTGGGCGTGGGTTCGGCTGCAACGGGTGAGGCTTCAGCCGGTGCAGGCGTCGTTCTTTTGCAGGCCACGAGGGCAAACGCTAGGGCGATACATAGACCAATGCACATGCAGCGGCGCAGACAATCCCCAACCGTGCGGCGCTGCCAATGATTCAAACGCATGACGTCCCTCCATCATAGCAGAATATACGAACGTATCTATTATGACGGATACATATAGAGAATGCAAGAATAAAGGAGAAAAGAGGATGATATTGACATACGAACAGGATATCCGGCGGAAGAGCGCGAATCGGACAAAATGGGAAAAGGAGGAAAGGAATGTACGAAAATGTGATATACTATGCATAAGAAAAACGGCGGCATGGAAGAAGGGAGGCACGAGGATGAAACTCATAATTGCCATTATCCAAGATGAAGACCACCACAAGCTGAACCGGTTGCTGATGGAAAAGGGATTCCGGGCGACGCGGCTGGCGACATCCGGCGGTTTTTTGCGTGCGGGAAACACGACGATGATGATTGGCGTGGAAAATGAGCGCGTAGAAGAGGTACTGGGATTGATTGAACAGGTGTGCAAACCGCGTAAGCAGACGGTCACTGCGCCGGCGCCCACGGTGGATACGAGCGGGTTCTTTATCCCGTATCCGGTGGAGGTAACGGTCGGGGGTGCGACAATCTTTGTGCTGGATGTGGAACAATTTAAACGACTGACGTAAAGAAAGCCGAAAAGCGGCCTGCATATGCAGGCCGCTTTTTTCATGCCTGCAAAAGGGGGACAAAGGAGGGAATCAAACGGGCCGGCGCCAGAGACGAATTGCCGTACGCTGTATGCAGATACAAACGAGAGGAGAAACGCAGGAATGGAATACCCAAGCATATTGCAGAGCGTGCCCATCGAACTGGAACTGGGCAATCAGAGCGTGCGCACGCTGCATCGAACGATGGTGCGCAATGACTATGCATGCTACCAGCTGCAGGCGAGCATTCGGCTGCATGCCAAACCGCTGGCGTTGGCGGGTTACCGGGCGCATATCAAGCTGCTGTGTCCGGGCGGGACGTTGATTGAGGACAGCGCGCAGATTACAGACAACCGGGTTGCCTACACCGTGCCGGGAAACGTGCTGCAGCGTGCGGGCGAGGTACGGGCCGAAATTGTGCTGTATGATGCGCACGACCGCCGGGCCACGACGCAGCCCTTTGTCTTTTTGGTGCGTGAAGACCTGGATGCAGAACAAACGCAGAGCGCGCAGACGCAGGTGCCGGTCATTGACCAGGCGCTGCAGGAATGTGCCGAGGCAACCCAGCAGGCGCTGGCGTTGATGGAGCAGGTACGGCAGGATTTGGCCAACGGTCTGTTTACAGGCGCGCAGGGGCCGCAGGGCCTCCAAGGGCCGCCGGGTACGGGGTTTACGATTGGTGACTGCAAAGCGTTTGCCGGGCAGACGCCACCGGACGGATGGCTTTGGTGCAACGGGCAGGAGGTCAGTCGGACGGAGTATGCGGAGTTGTTTGCCGTTATCGGGACGCGGTATGGACAAGGGGATGGCAGTACGACGTTTACGCTGCCGCTGACGGGGCAGGGGAATGAACAAGTCATTCTGGCTGAACCGCCCCAGACAGCACAGGGCCCGCAGGGCGTTCAGGGTGAACAGGGGCCGCAGGGCGTGCCTGGGCCGCGCGGGGAAAAAGGAGAGCCGGGGGAACCCGGGCCGGCCGGCCCAACCGGGGCCATGGGACCCAAAGGCGACCGCGGAGAAGCAGGCGTTTACGTGGGGGTGAGCGAACCGGAAGACCATACCATCAAGGTGTGGGTGAATCCGGAGGGGTCGGAAATTGTGGAAGTGCGTAACCGGCCAAACCTGTTGCTCAACGGTGATATGCGCATTTGGCAGCGCGGAGATACCTTTTCCTTTTCCGATAACGATGGAGCATACACGGCGGACCGATGGTTCATCCAGCCCAACCTGCCTGCAGGAACGGCGGATGAGAGCGCTGTAGAGGTGGCGCACGTGGATACGGGGATGAAAGTGACCCTCACCAACGGGACGGCAACCCTGTGTTACCGCATGGAACCAGCCGATGCCCTGCAGCTGCACGGGAAGCCTGTGACGCTGAGCTATTGTGCGGATGGTATCGTACAGACGCCGCAGACCTTTGTGCTGAACAGGTCGGCGGTTAACACGGTGGAAATTCCGCTCTTGCAGACGCAGACGATTGAGTGGGTGAAACTGGAAGAGGGCGAAGAAGCAACGCCGCTTTGCAAAAGGCCCTTTGCGCAGGAGCTGACCGATTGCCAACGGTATTATATCCGCTATGGATATGGGAATCCACAGACGGAGGGGAATTCCTATTTGCCTTTTTTTGACGGCATGGTGGTGAAAACCAATGCAGCGGATATTTATATACACCTGCCGGTAGCCATGCGTACCGAACCGACGATGAGCGGAATCAATTCGTTCGGGCTGCAATCCTCCCATGGCGGGACGCTGGAGGACCATACGATTACATCGACTACGCTGGATTTTATGACGCAAAACACATTGGTTGTCCGGGTAAACATTGCTGACAATGTGTTTGAGATAGGGAAAGTAGCCAAACTGTACAGCTATGAAAACAAGTGTTATCTGGCGTTTGACAGTGAAATTTATGCGGAATAGGAGGGATGCGCATGATAGCAACGTTAAAAATTCGTAACGCAGAAGGCGAGTTTGAAGAGATTGTGGCTTTGCGCGGCGAAAAGGGCGAGATGGGGCCGCAGGGTGAAACAGGCCCGCAAGGCCCACAGGGTGCACCTGGCGCGGCGGGGGAGCAAGGGCCTGCCGGCGCCCAAGGTCCCGTAGGACCTAAAGGCGATAAGGGCGATACGGGCGCCACAGGGCCCCAGGGTCCAGCAGGACCGCAAGGCCCACAGGGACTGCAGGGCCCCCAAGGCGATGCGGGCATTCAGGGCGTCCAAGGAGAACGGGGTCCGCAAGGGGCCGTCTATACGCCGTCCGTATCGGCGGGAGGAACGCTGAGTTGGAGCAACAACGGCAATTTGGAAAACCCCGTGGCAGTGAATATACGGGGTCCGCAAGGTCCTCAGGGGCCGCAGGGCGTGCAAGGGGAACCGGGGGAAGCCGGGCAGGACGGCGCACGAGGCAGCCGGTGGACGCAAGGGACGGCGATTACGGGGACGAGCACGATAGAGACAGCATACGCAACGGGGATTGGCGATGCGCTGGTCAATGATAACTATTTGAACACGGAAACGGGCAACACCTACCGCTGCACGGCAGCGGGGGATGCGGCAACGGCCAAATGGGTTTATACCGGGAATTTGAAAGGGCCGCAGGGACAGAAAGGGGATACGGGCGCAGCAGGGCCGCAAGGCCCTACGGGTGCACGGGGAGAGACCGGCCCCACAGGCCCGCAGGGGCAAAAGGGAGACACAGGTGCGCAGGGCCCGCAGGGGGTTGCCGGACAAACGGGCCCTCAGGGGCCGCAAGGGCCCGCTGGCCCGCAGGGCCCAGCCGGTCCCGCGGGCGCACAGGGTGAACGAGGCCCGGCGATGGGAGAAAATCTGCTAATCAACGGGGATTTTCGCATCAACCAGCGTGGGAAGAGCGCGTACAACGCAAGCGGATATACGGTAGACCGGTGGCAGTACCGGGAGATAGCGGGCAATGTGGTGACGCCGACCAGTTATGGAATCAGCACGAACAGCGGGATTATTCAGTATGTGGAAAATGTAGGCCGGTATGCAGGACAGTCATTCACGCTTTCGGGCGAATTG
>CAJFOS010000010.1 GCA_904397865.1 Candidatus Allochristensenella caecavium | reverse complement strand
TCGTTGTCTTGTTCGCTAAGCTTTTTTCTTCTCATTTACTATGCAGTTTTGAAGGTGCTCCCCGTCATCAGGCCCCCCGATGACGCTCGATTAGAATATCAAAGTTGGCGATTTATGTCAACCCTTTTTTTCACTTTTTTGTATAAAAAGTAAAAAACAAAAAACAAAATCCCACAGGAAACTACATATAGTTTCCTGTGGGATTGCAGACACAAAATATAGCGATTATTCAGCGGAAGGGTCTTCTAACTTTGCCCCGCATTCTCCACAAAAGCGAGCTTCTTTTTTTAATTTATTTCCACATTGAGGGCAAAATTGATATTCAACCGCATCTTCTTCAACGATTTTGGGACGGTTATCCTTTTCCATTTCAGCCCGCAGGGACTCGATTTTATCCATGCTTTGTGTGATGGCCTGCACGACGGCGGCCGCCTCTTCGTCCGGCGTGTCCTTGTGCGTTTTATAATACCATGCGCCCAATTCTTTATAGCAGCGGTCAATTTCTTTCTCTTCTCCAGAAATGGCCATACTGTTTTTGGCGCTGTCAGCCAATTCTTTGGATTTTTGTACCGTAGTCTGCGCAGCGCTGGAAATTTTTTTACCTAAATCATCCAAAAATGCCATGAGGAAACCTCCCGTTTTAAATTCTCCCTGCTTTTTTATTCTAAAACGAAAACCGGTAAGATACAACGGTTCTGCTGAAAAAAAGAAAAAAACAGATAAAAACGGACATGGTTTTTCTTCCATGTCCGTTTTTGTACATCTTACGCTTGCATTGCTTGCGCAACCTCCTGCGCAAGTGCCCGCGCTTTTTCCAAATCAGCCTCTGTCGGCTGCAACTTACAGGCCAGCGACCCCATGACTTTACAATTCAATTGTTCCAACCGTGCGGTGGCAAACTTCACGCCTTCACCACTCCAGCCAAAACTGCCCACCACGGCGGCGATTTTTCCGCGTGTATTAATGGCATCCAGCGAAGTCAACAACTGCCACACCGGCGGCAACGCATCGCGGTTGATGGTCGGGGAGCCGACGATGACGGCTTTGGCATGCATAAACTTGTCCGCAACCTGTGCCATGGGAAGCGATGTGATATCCAAAAGTTCGGTTTCCACGCCCTGTTTTTTCAGCTCGTCCGCCGCTGCTTCTGCCAACATCCGAGTATAACCATAACAGGAGACATAGGTAACCAGCGCTTTGTTTTCCACCTGCGGCCCTGCCGCCCAGGTGCGGTACCGTTCCACCGCTTCCTTTGGATGCGTGCGAAGCACGGGACCATGCGACGGCGCAATGACGTCAATGGCGTATTGGTCCAACTTGTCACATGCCTTTAATACATGTTCCTTGAACGGCCCCATTATCACGTCAAAATAATATTTTTGCGAATCAATCAACGCATTCGTGTCCAGCGTGTCGTCATAGACACCCGGCGCACAATGATGGAATCCAAACGCGTCGCAGGTGAACATTACCTTTTCTTCCGGCACATAGGTAAAGATGGTATCCGGCCAATGCAGGAACGGCGCGCCGATGAATTCGAGCGTCAACCCGCCCAAATCAAACGAATCCCCTTCGCCGACCACCTGGATATCCACCGGATGGTTGACGATTTCCTTGATTAAATTCGATGCGCTGCGCGAACAAAGCACTTTGATTTGCGGCGCTTGTTCCAAAAGTTGGGCAATCGAACCGGCATGGTCGGGTTCGGTATGATTCAGCACAATATAATCGATTTGTTGGAGTTGACAGCCGGCGTCTTCAATCCGTGCTTTCCATTCATCAAAAAACGCCTTTTTGACGCCGTCAATCAAACACGTCTTTTCTCCCTTGACCAGATAGCTGTTATAGGAGGAGCCGTGTTCCGTGTGCATAATGACGTCGAACACGCGCATATCCGGGTCCAGTGCGCCTACCCAGTCAATCCGTGAAGTTACCGGAAATGCATGCATTGTTTTAAGCATCTTTAAAATCTTCTTTCCCTGCACCGCACAGTTCGCAGACAAAATCATCCGGCATTCCTGCTACGCCGCCTTCAATGTCCGTTTCCCATCCACAGACAACACAAACTACTTTGCTCATTGAAAAAGTCCTCCTTACGTGTTTTTCGATACGGTCAGATTCATTATAGCATTCCATTAATCGGAATCAATCCTTTTTTTACATTTTTTGCAGACATATGGAAATGACGTTTTCCAACGGAAAACGTCATGGTGATTCAGGTTTTTTTGGTAAATTGATGCCCGCACTGGCTGCATGTGATAAGAATCTTTCCCTTGCCGCGTGGCACACGCAGCGCCTGCTTGCATTTTGGACATTTATATACCTTGTGTTCCGCATCGGATTTGGGGCGTTTATGTGCGCGCAGCGTGCTTTCGCCTGGCTGGCCGGCATATACGGGTTTAACGTGTTGCCGGTTCCCCCGCTGGGCGGCCTTATCAGGGTCGGGCTTCATCCGTGAAAACAAACTGGTAAATTTTTGGTTTTCCCGGTAACGTGCCGCACGGTCGGTGGAAAATGCACGTATAAACGCTAACGCCAGGCAGATGCCCGCAAAGACATATAAGGCCGGAGACCGGAAAAATAAAAACAAAAAACCAGCGACAAAAAGCGTAATGTTCAATGCATCACAAAACAGTCTTCTCAACCAAGCAAACCACCTTTCGTGTTCCTTGATGGTACCGCGAACGGACGGAACTGTCAAACACACCAGCATGAATTTTGTTTGAACCAAAAATGGCAAAAGAAAAACGGCCGATAAAGGCCGTCGTACGCATGCCTAGCGTTCAGGGAGGATTTCCAGCCAGTATCCATCCGGGTCGCTGATGAAATACAGCCCCATTTCTGTATTTTCAAAGCAGATGCAGCCCATCGCGCGATGCGCTTCGCGGATTTGGTCATATTGCGCCGCCGGTACGGTAAAGCACAAATGCATCTCGTTGTCGCCCAGATTATAGGGGCGGTTCCAGTCACGCAACCATGTCAGTTCCAAAAGAAACGGGGAATGCCCATCCGTCAGATAGCAGAGAATGAAGGAACCATCTGCCGCTTGTTTGCGATGATGTTCCTTGAGCCCCAGCGCCTGCTGGTAAAAGGAAAGCGAGGCCTGTAAATCCAATACGTTAAAATTATAGTGTGCAAATGTTCCTTGTATTTGCAATAATCTTCATCCTTTCGGTGTTTCGGACGGAAGGAGGACTGCCTGGCCACGATGCGTCCAGGCTACAATGGGCCAGTCAGGATGCATGGCTTTCAAACGCTGCGGTGCATCGGGATGTTCACGAAAATGCATGGGAAGCAGAAGGGAAACGTCCGCCCGTTCCATCAACTGCTCAGCGCCGCGTGCAAAATCGCGTCCCAGACGCGGGTCGACAGGGAACATTGCCGCATCGAAATGCGGATATGCGCGTACGATACGCTCCAGTTCGTGCAGATAATCCGCTTCCGCCTGTTGTGCATAGCCTGGGTCTGCCTCCTCGTTCCAATGCCAGTTATTTAAATCCCCTGCATGGAACAAAGTCTTTCCACCGCCGCGGATAACAAAACTTACGCCTGCATCCGTGGAACCAAAGGTTTCCACATGTACACACTCGTCCTGATAATGTTCGTAAGGGTGCAGATAATGGATAAAATCGATTTCAGCCGCATAGTGGTTTGCCTGAATATCGGAAGAAAATAGATACCGAATATCCGGCCGTTGAGCGTGCCACTGTAGCATGGAACGGTGAAAATGGTCACCATGGACATGGGAAGCCAACACATAAAACGGGCCGGGCCGTTGCAGCAAATCCTGCGCCACAACGCCGTTTTCCGCACAGGGGGTTCCCTGGCAATGGGTTTGATAAGCATCGATGACCATGGTAAATGCATCGCATTCGATGCTGAACCCGCTGTGATATAAATATCGGATAACCATTGCTTTAGGCAACGATATCGCCGCCGTAGCTGATGATGGCAGCATCATAAACCCCCGGAATGTTCAGGAAACGGTCGACGATGCCCATGTCCGATTCGCGCAACCGAAGTTCCAGCGTCAATTCTACGCCGTCGGCCGTTACTGTGCGGCTTTTCATGTTTGTTTCCGGCAGCCGCTTGAGCAGGTTGTTGACATTGGGCCAAGCATTTTCTGCAAAACGAAGGACCATCAGATAAGGCATCGTTGTATGGAACTTCATGGAATAGAGCAAAATCAACAGCAGGCCGATAATCAGCGAAGCCAACAGGGCCGGAAGGTAAAACTTAGCGCCAACGGTGATACCGGCCGCAATCGCCCAGAACATATAAACCGTGTCGATGGGGTCTTTGACCGCCGTACGGAAACGTACGATAGACAACGCACCGACCATACCAAGGGAAAGCGTAAGGTTGCTGGTAATCGGCAGGATGATGAACGCGGAAATAATCGTCATCATCACCAGCGAAACACCAAAGTTACGCGAATACATCACGCCGGCAAACGTTTTCCGGTAAACGAAAAAAATCAGCAGGCCGATGGCAAAGGAAAACACCATGGTAAACAGAATCCGAATTACGCCGATGTCGCCGAACGTAAAACTGCTTTGTATGGAACTTAAAATATCGTTCATCAGAATCCTCCTCGTTACACGTCGTATTTACGACAAATGGCATATTTGGACACGGCGCTGTGTTGTGATTCCACGCCCTGCAGTAAACGGCTGATGTAGCCGGGCAAAAATTGGTTGAACTTGACTTCCAAAATCAGCTGCCCTTTTTCCAACATGGGAACGGTCAGCATGTGTTTATCAAAAATCTGAAAGCTTGTCCCTGCCCGCAGGTCCTTATCAAATGTAATCCGCACATCTTGCACGGGGTGGACATAAGCCTCGCGTATATAGTCGACGACCTTGACCGGCCGCAGCCCCTTATTTTGCATCGCCAGGTATACGGCGCCTGCCGGCAGCTTGCTTTTGGCCAGTAGGCAACTGGGGTCGCCAGCCATGATGCTTTCAAATTCAGCCCGCGTGAGCGAACAGCTGTGTTTGAGAATGTACTGGTTCCGTTTTATCTTCCGTTCCAGACGGATGGTGATATCCTCCATGTTATAAATGCGGATACGGAATTTTTCGCGCTCATCCACACCGGCGATTTTGGTCATCAGGCTGCCCTCTTCGCGGTCGTCAAAGTAAAGAGACCGAATGTGGTATTCCCCGGTGCGCGGGTCCGCGTTTTCATCCGGCCGGAGCACGGTTTGCAGCCGTGCCCGCAGGATGTGGTAGCCTTGTGTGTTGATATAAAATTTCATCTCGTGGCGAAATTGTCCGGCCATGGAATTTCACCCCCTAATTGCTGGCCGCAGGCGGTTTTGTGCCCGCGGAACCAAAGCGTTCGATGGTCTCCTGTTCGGAAAGGCCGAAGTATTCGCGTGCAAAGTAAATCATATATCCGTTGCGGACTTCTACGAAGTTGGTCATCCGTTTCAACTGGTTGCGCCATCCGTCCACGGTGCCGCTGTCCCAGCGCTCGCGGTCACGTCCAATTTCGTCCTCAATGTTGGAAGAGAGCTCCTCAATCTTGGCAAGCACGCGGTCGGTAGCAAAGGTGTTGCTTAGATGGTATGCATACCGCTCCAGGAACAGTTCTTTAAACGTACTGTTCTGCAGCAGCCGGCGCAAAATCATCGTTGAAATGCCCCCCGTTGCCCCCATGCCTTTTTCATTGGTAATGCGCGCCAGGCCATTGAGAGAATTGGGGTTTGAATGGAAGAATGCCCAGTCGAAGTCATAGGCAATCCAGCGCCATTTCCCCTCCGGAGAACGTTCGCGCCAATACTTGATGTTGCCCAAGTCCGCGTTGTTGGACCAGGCCTCGATAATATTCCAGTCGATAAAGTTCTGGATGTCCATTCTTCTTCCGATTTCCGCATAAACTTCCGGGTCGGTTACATCGTGGGTTTCGATATAATCCTCCAGCGCCTTGTAATCGGAATTGTCGCCCACCAGCACCCGGCTGTTGGCCACCAGCAAATCGATATTTTCCGGGTTTTCGATATCGTTATGCTGGGCAATCATGTATTTGTTGATTTTTTCCCGGATGTTGTAAATGCCCCAGTATTGGCCGTTGATATACAGAACTGCCTGCCGGAACGCCGCAACCTCCACGTTTGTATTTTCGCGAATCAGGTCGGTGATGGTGATATCGCGGATTTTGGTCATCAACGCATCCTGGCCGCTGGCCCGCAGTACGATGGATTTATATTCGGTGTAAGGCCGCGTTTCAAATAAGGGATATTCAATCATATCCGTGCCGTAACGCGAACGGGCAAAGAAACTCAGCCCTTTTTGGTCCATCTTGCGCGAATAGGCGCCGAAGATTTTTACGCCGCCGTCCAGCGATACGCCGACCTTTCCATCCTCCTGTACATATTCAAAATGCGCTTCGCGCTCCCAGTCGTTCCAGAAGTTTGCGCCTTTATACTGGGCGCTTTCACCCAGGGCAGAATCGTCGGTTCCTTTTCCGATGGTATAAATGCCGCGTTCATAGCCGAACAGGTTATCCGGGTCGGACACCAGCGAAACGATGGGCAGGGTATGCGGCACATCGATAAAGTACGTCGTCGTGGCCGTCGTGCTGCCCAAAAGCGCATCCTTAAAGGCGCGTGCGCGGATAGGCGTGGTTTTAGAGACGGTAATCGGTCCGGTATATTGCGGGCTGGAAGAGGTGGGCGTTGAGCCGTCAGTCGTATAACGGATAACCGCGCCTTCCTCCTGGGTAGAAATTGTTACCTGCTGCGCGCCGCGGAAGCTGCCACCCGGTGTTTCAATCACCGGTGTTTGGGCAAAGCCATAGGCGCCGCCGCTGTTGGCTGAGCCCAGCGAAGGATTAGGAAAATAAAAAAAGCCCGTACTGCCCAGTTGCCGTCCAAAACTCATGTTGGAAGGGACGTTTCCCGCGCATAGATGGTCGACAATCTTTCCTGTGTTGTCCGTCAGACCCAGCACTTCGCCTTTGCTGGAGAGGCGAAAGCTGGCGTGCAGTTCCCCGCCGCTGGTTTTATCCAATCCCGAACAATACACCACCAGGTATTCTCCCGGCCCAATTGTCACATCGGGAAATTTCCATTTCAGCGGCTTTTCCGTATCGTCCGTAATCCCCCAGCCCTTCAGGTTTACCGCCGTGCTGCCGGCATTGTACAGTTCCACCCAGTCGTAATATTTATCGCCGGCGCTTTTTATCGTGTCATTATAGAGCATCGCCTCGCTCAAGAACACGTTGCTTGTTGGCGAGGCTTGTTGGGTAAAATCGCGGAATCCAGCGTCCGTATTTGCTTTTCCGGGTGTGGCCTGTGAGGTCACGCTCCATTTCTTTGTGCTCAAATTCAGCGCATAACTGGTATCGGCTTTAAGCTGCGGCACCTCGACGGAATCCAGCACCTGTCCCTTAGGGGAAGAGAGAACGATGGTCTCCTCATAATTGGAGATGCGGAAATTGGTGTGCAGGTAGGTATTGTCGCCTTCCGTCTTGGCTTGCCCCTTGCCGGAACAATAGACGATAAGATATTGCTGCGGCTGAATGGTCACCTCTGGGAACGTCCACTTCATTGCCTTATTAGGCTTGTCGGACAGGCCGTATCCTTTGAGATTAATTTCCTTATCGCCGCTGTTGTAAATTTCCACCCAGTCCGGCGCTTCGCCGTAATCATCGCTCAGCGTGACGATATTGGTGCTCATCACCTCTGTGATTTTTAACGTCGATTCGCCCGTCTGCAGGCTGGCCATATAAGCGGTATGCCCTTGGTCCGTGTTCGGGAATCCAGGCGTCACCTTTTCAAACTGTTTCCATTTGTTCTGGTCTTCCGGGTCACGGCCCAGGGAGGTGTCAGAGGGCATCTGTTCAAACCCGATATAGTCGACGATGTTGCCCAGGTTGTCCGTCAATACAACGGCCTCCCCATCGGCGGACAAACCGAAGTTGGTATGCAGGGCATTTTCTTCATCCCTGTGGTCCTGTTTGGAACAGTAGATGACCATGTACCCGCCTGCCGGGATTTCGACGTCCGGGAAGGCCCATTTAACCGGGACGCTCTTGCTGTCGGACAACCCCCAGCCAGAAAGCGAGACAGCGGAATCGCTCGGGTTATACAATTCAATCCAATCGGAATACTGGCCCGTGTCGTCCACCACAGCGCTTTTGTTGCTGGCCATTACTTCGTTAATCAGGATTTTTTGGGAAGTAGGCGTTCCCTGCGGCAGAAAAATGGACAGCAAAAGAGAGCCAACCGCAACAAGCGTAATGGCGATAATCAAGAAGATGGTCAGTTTTTTGTTCATCTTTTCCTGCTTTTTCTGTGACAAGAGAACCTCCTAGCGCGTAAAGTCATACGCAGATGAATTATACTTCCTGCTAGAAACGAAGTCAAATTTTTTCCATCCATCCCAGCTACTTTTCTATTTGTGCTATCTGGATGGCACGCGGTGCAACAGGGAATCCGCACGCACCGGCATTTCCATATTCTTCCCAATGTTTACCAAACATAACCAGGCTTGATGCACTGGCGCGCCGGTAATCTGTTCCAGCGCGTACCGATATACATCGATTTGCACTTGGTACAAATCGGCCAGCTGCTGCAGGCCGCCGGCCGGCATGCGGTTGGTTTTATAATCCAGCAGCACCCAGCCTCCGTTTTCGTAGAAAGCGCAGTCGATAATGCCTTGTAAAAGCACGGTGGCGTGCGGGTCGGCGGCAGGGTCCGTCCATGTCGCTGGAATTTGTACGGTAAAGGGCTGTTCGCGCAGCACGCGCCGGGCAGCCAGCATCCGTGTGCCAATGGCGGATTGACCGAATTGCAGCAGCGGCGCACAGGGAATCGCGGCCCGTTGCGCCGCCGTCAGAACCCCTTGTTCCGTCAACGCATCCAGACGCTGCGCCAGTATTTGCGCATGAGCGAAATCCGGCTGACGCAAGTGGTATAGGGCGAGGTGTACAGCCGTGCCCAACGCGGCGCCGGAAAGCGGACGGTTTTCCGCTTCCAGTTCCATGGGAGCCAGCGGAGTGAGAACGGAATGACCGCTTTGGTTCAGCGCAGTCGCGCTGACCTTGCTGGGCAGTGCGGTTTGTTCAGCATACGGATACTGCCAGGTCAGTTGCCGCTCCATCCAGCGCAGCGTAGACGGCTCCGGCATGGCGGCGGCATCGGTGCGAGGTGTCGGCGCTTGTATGTCGGGCGCACTATCCATGTCATTCGTATCGTACAGGTGGATATCCCAGCGGGCGCTTGTCGGTGCATCGGCCGCTTTTGCCTGCGGAATGGAAAGAGCTTCGCACAGCGCTGCGCCGTCTGGATGTGTGGCCCATACGGGCATCAGCCAGTCTAGGGGACGTTTGGCGTGTTCGGGTTTGCATTGCGCGCTGGCCGACAGATGCGCGGGCGTATCCTCGGCAAGGAGAATCAGCTTATGTTCCGCCCGCGTCAGCGCTACGTAGAAAACGCGCAGTTTTTCGCTGCGGTCATTGCGCAGGGCGCGTTGTTCCATCAGCTGTTCCAGCCAGCTGTCCTGCCGCGAACGTGTCGGTGCATCGTATTGCTTACACCCGATTCCATACCGCTTGTCCAGCCGTAGCCGAGTTGCACGAGTCCCCAGCCCCTGTTGCTGCTCCAAAAAGGGAAGAAGAACGACGGGGAATTCAAGCCCCTTAGAGGCATGAATGGTCATCAGCCGCACGGCATGTTCTCCTTGCGGCGGCTGCATGCTGTCATCCACGCCGAGTTTGTTGTACCGTTCCAGCATCTGCAAAAAACCGTGCAGGGAACCGTCGCCCCCTGTAGCGAACACCTGTGCCCGCTGCCATAGCGCACGCAGGTTTTGCACCTTCTGTGCGCCGCCGGGCAGCTGCGCATAGTAGGCGAACAACTGTGTTTGTTCATAAACATCACTCAACAGCACATCCACCCGCTTTTGCCGGGCCAGCATACGCCATCGGGCCAGTTGCTCAAAAAAGGCACGAATCTTTTGGGCGCTGGGGCCTTGGCCGTGGGCGGCAAAAGCATGGGCTGCCCGCGCAAACGGTTCCTGCGGGGCAAATAGACGGATGCGCGCTAAATCCTGTGCGTTGCACTGTGCAGCGGGTGAACGCAGGGCCGTCAGCATGCTGATATCGTCCAGCGCATAATCGATGACCTGTAAAAGCGCGAGTACCGCCCCCGTTTCCTGCGCGGACAGAAGTCCGCCGGAAAGGTTGCTCACCACAGGGATTCCCTCGGCCTGCAATGTCTGCAAAAACGTCTTTTTGTTTTTGATGGAGTACGTCAGGATGGCGATATCCGAATACGTATAAGGACGGGGGCCGTCCGCGCTCTCCCAGGTCTGTGTAAGCAGCGCGCGGATTTGGCGCGCGCATAGTCGTGCCTGGCGCTGCTGCCGGTCCAGCATAACGGCATCCGCTTCGTCCACATCGCTGTGAAGGGGAGCCGGCGCCTGCTCTGTTTCCATCAGGAGGTGTACTTCCACCGCTGTGCCCGTTTCGCCGGAACCGGGTACCAGGGCTTGGGACTGGTCGTAGGTTAGCCCCCCTACCTGCTTGCTCATCGCCCGCGTAAAAATGCTGTTTACGCTATATAAGATGGAAGCGCTGCTGCGAAAGTTTTGGTTCAAATCAATTTTGATATCCATTTCCGCTGAAGGCAGTGCATGGCTTTGCTGATACCGTCGCAGAAACAGCTGCGGCTCTGCATGGCGGAACGCATAGATGCTCTGCTTCACGTCGCCGACACAGAACAGCGTGCCAGGCCGTGCGATGCGCGTCAAAATAGCCTCCTGCAGGTCGTTGGTATCCTGGTATTCATCGATAAACACGCAGTCGTACCGCCGCTGGATTTCCTTTTGTGCCTCTGGATGCCGCAGAATTTCCAGCGCCAGATGCTCGGCATCGGAAAAATCCAAAGTGTTCTGTTCCCGCTTGTTCTGGGCATAGCGGTCTTCAAACGCCCGCACTACGTCCAGCAGGGCGGCCATATCCGGTGCCAAAACCGTCAGCATGTGCAGGCATTGGGTGCGTGTAAAGGCATAGGGCGTCCATTGATAAGGGGCGCCGGTCAGCTGTTTGAGTGTGTCGCGGCATTGTGCCGCATATTGTTTGACGGTTTCGAAAGCATCTTCTTCCCATGTTGCAGGGCGGCGCATCGTGGGAAAGGAAACGGGTGCGCTTTTATCCCGTTTGACAATTCCGCCCAGCGCGCGCCCCGCCTGTGGGCTGGGCACCTGGGCTAACAGCGGCTGGATATACTCCGCCACAGCCTGCAGTTTACCGTGCAACGCACGGGTTTTATCGTCGGTTTGATACAGAGGGGATTGCATGAGCAAATCCATGGCCCGCTGCAAAGGCTCCGCCGTCTGTTCGTATAGAATCTGCTGCATCAGCGCGGCATAATCCTCCAGCGCCTGCGCCGCTTCCGTTCCGCCTTGATAGAGCGTCAATGCCCGTTGCATCCACGCCGCCGGGTCGTCGGACGAACGTGCAAAATGGTGAATTTGCAGCACTGCATCGCGCAGGCGTTCTTCCTGGCCGCCGCATAGATGCGTTAACATCTGTAAAAACGCCATATCATGCGCGTCAAAACAGGCGTCCAGCGTCTGGTCCAGCGCATCTGCTTCCAGGAGTTTCTGCTGGCCTTCGTCGGCGATGGTAAACAGCGGGTCAACATCAACCAAGTGGAAATAGCGGCGCACCAGCGTCAGACAAAATGCGTTGACGGTGCTGATATCCGCCGACTGTACCAGTGTCAGCTGACGACGGACGTGCGCGCGATTGGGCACGTCCGGTTGCTGAGCGGCACGGCTCAGCTCTTTGGCGATGCGTTGTTTCATTTGCGCCGCCGCTGCATTGGTAAATGTGACCATCAGCATGCGCGATAGGTCCTGCCCCTGGAGCACCATACGCACCGCGCGGTCCACCATGACGGCGGTCTTGCCGCTGCCCGCCGCAGCGGAGACGATGAGGTTATGCCCGGTGGTTTCAATGGCCTGCTTTTGTGCGGGCGTGGGTGAAGCAATCATGACCGGCGCACCTCCTCAAAAAAAGCGTCCTTGGAAACGGGCTGTGCACGCCGGCAGGCATGGTTGCCCTCTTCAAATCCGCAGGCGGCGGCCAGGGCGCAATGCGCGCAGCTGTCCAAGGCCTGCTTAAGCGGAAATGGATGCGTGACGCCAGCCTGTTTGCGCACATATAAATCCGCGGCTGTTTGATAGCCGTGGGCTATCAGAGCGTCGAACTGTTCGGCTGTCAGCGCATGGTTGTGGCCGCCCTTAACATGGGCCGCAAGCGTCTGTTCCCGAGCCATCAGCTCGGCGGTCTGTATGTCGTACACGCCTTGCATACGGTGCAAATCGCGCCGCATCCGTTCCGCGCGTTCAGGCGGCGCACTGATGTCGCCGTCCTGCAGCTGGATAAAAAATGCCCCGCCCGGCCGTGCCTGATACTGCTGCGCCGCCGCCCCTGTATATAGCGGAAGCTGCAGGGACGTGCCATAGAACAATGCCGTATAATCGACGTCCGTCCCGCTTTTTTTATAATCAATAATGCGGACGTAAGGCGTATCCGCTACCTTTGCCATATCCAGCCGGTCGATGGTGCCGCGCATGGTGAATCCGTCGCCGCCCGGCAACTCTACGCGCTGACTGAGACGGATTTCCGTCTTTTCCGGCTGGTATTCGCTGTCCTCCATCTGCTGGCTGACACACCAGCAGGTCGTGCGCATGGCAATGCGCTGCTGGCGGGCCGCCTGGTGGGCGCGAGCGTCTTCGCGGTAAATGCCGGTCAAAAATTCGTTCTGGTCGACCTCCTGGCAAATGGCGTCGACGGCAGCGTCGCTTTTTTCCTTTGTCCAGGCCTCACCGTTGCGTTTGGCTGCACGGTAGGCATGCACGTAGGGGCGCATTACGTGGTGGTAATAGTTTCCTACGTCTTGCGGCGAATGGCCGTAAACAGGCGCCTGCGGAGGGCGCAAAAGCATCCCCTCGGCGAAGGCGAGAAACGGGCAGCGTGCCATCCGTTCCAGCGTCGTCGGACTGACGATGGACGCATCATAGGCGCTGGCGTCGGCCAGCGCCTGGGAAAGCCCCGGGCCGATGTCGTCCAGTTCCGGGTCCAAAAGATAGGGCGCGGGCGAGGGAAGCGCCATTCCCAATTGGCGGAGAGTGCGTTCCGTCTGCACAAAAACCGGTTCGGCTTCCCTCTGTTCGCGCCGGGCATCGGCCAGCGCCAGCAGGGCCGTCTGCGGGGTGCGCCATAGCGCATAGGGGAAATCCGCCGCAGTCTGTTCACGCAGGGTAGGAAACAGCGCCAGCAGCCGTACCAACACGGAGGACGGATAGGCCGCGCTGCCATCTGGTTTTGCCTGGCAGTAGGAAAGCAGCAGCTTGTCCGAGGGCTTGGCTATCAGGCCGTAAAGGGCGGCTTCCTCTTCACACAGCCGCTCTTCATCGTCGTGGCCTAAATAAAGGCCGCGCTGTTGGAGCTTTTGCTTATCTTCGCGTGAAAACAGGCCTGCCTCGGTGATGCCGGCCGGCAGAACGCCTTCGTTGAACCCCAGGATAAACAGGGCGCGCAGGTCGCCCATGCGGCTACGGGTAACCGTCCCCACCTGTACGGCGTCTTGCGAGGTCGGTAAAATGCCGACCTCTTCGGCAGCCAGCCCGGCGGATAAAAGGTCATACAGTGTTTGGTTGGGCAGGCGTGTCCCACCCAATACGTCGTGCAGTTGATGCAGCACGGTGCCAATCGTTTGATAGACCTGCTCAATCTCCATCGCGCCGTCACGGTCCCCTTGCTCCGCCATTTGCATCCGCTGCATGTCTGCCCGTGCCACCGCACCGCTGTCCTGTAAAAACTGTGCGATGGCCTGGGCCTGTTCCGCTGCGGTCGCCGCTTTTCGCAAAGCGGATTGCAGATTGTATTGAGGGGTCAGCAGCGTGTCGCGCAGGCCGCTGTATACGCGGCTATCTTCGCCCAGTGGCGGCTTGTAGGAAGCGGACAGCCAGCGGATGCCCTTGGTGAGCAATAACTGTTCCAGTTCGTCCAAGTCGCTTTCGCACAGGGCGGTGTATCCGGTCTTTCCCAGCGCGAGGACGTCCTTTGCTGCATAATTGCGTTGGATGACCCGCAAAGACAACAAAACATACCGTGCCAACGGGTGCGTAGCCACCGTGCGCTTACAGTCCAAAAAGGAGGGAATGCCATATTGGGCAAACGCCCGTTCCAGCAGCGGGCCATACGTTGTCAAATCTGCCGCGACAACCGCTATCTCCCGAAAACGCATCCCATCGTCCTGCGCCAGCGCCAAAATTTGCTGTGCGCAGTGTTCTGCTTCTTCCGTCATGGAAGCGGCACGGAATACACGGATATGGTCCGCGCGTTGTTCATACGGCGTAGGAATGCTTGCAAACAGCGTTCGTTCTGCGTGCCGCAAGTCTGCATGCGCGGGCAGCCGGGGCGTTTGTGCCAATGGAAGCCATAGGTGTGAAACGGTCGCGCCAATTTGTTCAGCGATGCGCAAAACCCGCTGATGATGTTTTTCTTCCACGGCAAACAGCGGCCAGTCCGCATCGTTAGGTTGGCCCAACCGAAACGTAATGTGCAGGGAAACAGCCTGCTGCAATAAAGCGCGAACGGCACGATAGATTTGGCTGGTCAGCATTTCAAAGCCGTCAATAAATACACAACTGTGCTGCAGCGGCGTGTAAGATGGAATTTGTTCAATCATCTGGTTCAGCCGGTCCTGCGTATCGGCGTAGCTCGTTCCCACATTTTTTTCGTATTGGGCATATGCGTGCGCGATGTCCAGCAGCCGGGCCTGCCCATCCGCAGCCTGTGCCAGCTGCTCTGGACGAATATCAAACCGCTTCAATTCGCCAATCTCCCCCGCCAGCGTAGAGGCAAAATGAGGGGAGTGGACATATTTACCATAGGCATGCCAAGCATCCTGTTCCATCAGCAGAATACGGCTGACCGCCATGGCCCGCCCCCGCTGGTCCAGCATGGGCTTTGCCAAGCCGCCGGTCTGTTCGAGCACACGTTCACATAGTCGCGTAAAACTCAGCACCTCTGCGTCCATCAACCCGCGTGTCCCCATCTGCTTTATCAGCGCCTGCTCGGCCTGCAGTGTGTATTGGTCGGGTACAATCAAAAGCGCAGAATGTCCTTGCGCAACCGCGTCCGCAATTGCCCGGGCCAGATAATGCGTTTTTCCGCTGCCTGCGCGGCCGCAGATACATTGCAGGTGCATTCCATCGCCTCCCGTACATAAAAAGATGTATCTAGTATAACGTAGCCGGTAGGGCAAAAAAAGCGTCCTTGAAAAAATTTTCCCTTTTCCGCGCAACCTGCGTTATACTAATACCAATCATATTTGGTAAAGGAGGGGCGTGCATGCGCTTGTTCATCGCGATGGACCTGCCGCCCAGTGCGGTCAAGATGCTCCAGTCGCTACAAAGACAGCTACTGCAGGCAGGGATGGAAGGAAGGGTGGTCGCGCCGGAAAATTTGCATCTCACCCTGCAGTTCATCGGGGAAGCTACCCAGGAGCAGGCGGACGCTATCTGCCAGGCTGTCCAGCGTGCCTTTGCCGACGAAATGGCGCCGTTGGTCAATATCGCCGGCGTCAGTGCGTTCGTACGCGGCACGGGCGATACGGTCTATGCGCGCCTGGCCGGCAACACCCCGGCAATTGACCGCTTGCAGCAAAAAGCGCTTGCCGCGCTGCGCCCCATTGAAGTGACGCTGGAAAACCGTTCCTTTGTTCCGCACATCACACTTTTGCGCAATGCTCGTTTTGGCAGCCGCAATATCGCTGTGCGAAGCGAAAGCTTTTTTATGTGGAACATCAGCGTCTATGCCAGCCATCTGGGCCAGGGTCGCGGTGGAAGTCCGCGTTATGAGTGCCTGTGCCGTGTGCCGCTGTGCCGTTGATATGTGTTGAAAACGCGTGGGCTGCAAGCCCGCGCGTTTTTTTGTCCTTGAAATCCGGTGCATACCCGCCTGTATCCCAGTGCTTCAAGCGGCGAACAGCGGCTCCGCCCGCCGCTTTTGTCTATCGCAGTTTGCGATACTCCCGGGGGGACATCCCGGTTTTTTCTTTGAAACATTTTCCAAAATGACTATTGTGATGAAACCCTACGCGTTCGGCAATGCAGCCGATGGCCTCATCCGTTTGACGCAGCAAATCAGCTGCTTTTGACAGCCGATATTCCATCAGGTATTTATGGGGCGTCGTTTGCATGGTGACATGAAAACAGCGCAGGCATTCGGAGATGCTGACATTGGCACTGGCGGCCAGCGCCTGCAGGGAAATATTCTCTCCATAATGCCGCTCAATGTATTGCAGAAAGGTCCGCATGCGCGCATAAGGGGCGGCGGCGCGGGGCTGTGCCGGAAACGAAAGATTTCTTTGCACTTCCAGCCAGAGCGTGGCGAGGGTGACCAATACTTCATATACATATAGGTTTGTTTTGTTTTTTTCAAGCGCACATAGGTTCTGCAGTGCCGCCAAAATCGGCGCATCGGTTTCGTTTTCCTTCAAAAAGCAATAGAGCGGCAGTCGCTCATTTCCTACCACATTTTTGACAAATGAACTGGCAGGGCTGCCTGGATAAAACGACAGGAAGTATGCCGGAAACAAAAAACTGTTGTAGTGCGAAGGGCCATTGGTTCGTACCAGATGCACGACGTTTTGGTTGATGAATACGCCGCTTTCCGCCCCGACCCGCACAACGGTATCCAGCGTTTTGATTTCGATTTCCCCATCCAGCACATAAATAAACTGCAAATCCGTATGCCAGTGCATAACCCGGAAACCGGGGTTGAGCGGATAACTGTGCTCATCGATAACGTTGAGCACAAGATAGGGAAACTCCGATGCGGCATTCAGGTTAACGGAATTGATGAACTGCGTGCGTACATCCAATAGTATACCCCTCTGATTTGAATATTTAATGATAAAAATAAGCAATATTTTGCTATTTTAGCCCTTAAAACTATGATAATATCATAATATAAACCAAGTGATTCATCAAGGAGATGCGTATATGTATTTCCCCTACGGCCGTGAAGAAGTGACCTATTTGAAACAGCGGGATAAGCGTCTGGCCGCCGTTATAGATGCAGTGGGTCGGGTGGAGCGTCCTGTGGATGACGACTTATTTTCGTCCGTAGTCCGCCATATTATCGGGCAGCAAATATCCGCTAAAGCACAGGCCACCGTCTGGCGACGGATGCAGGATGCGCTCGGACACGTCACGGCAGACGCTGTTTGCCGGGCTGGAATCGGGCGCTTGCAATCCCTGGGAATGACCCGTCGCAAAGCGGAGTACATACTTGATTTTGCGCGCAAGACAGCGGAAGGTTCCTTTGATTTGCAGGCGCTTTGGCATAAAACGGACGAACAAGCCATAGAGGCGCTTTGTGCGCTGCGGGGAATTGGTGTATGGACAGCCGAAATGATTCTGCTATTTGGCATGCAACGTCCGGATATTTTCAGTTTTAATGACCTGGCTATCCAGCGTGGCATGCGCATGGTGTATCATCATCGCCAAATCACGCGTCCGCTGTTTGAGAAATACCGTAGACGTTTTCATCCTTATGCAAGCGTAGCAAGTCTGTATCTGTGGGCTGTAGCTGGCGGGGCCGTCCCTGCCCTGCAAGCCTCTGCATCCCAGAAAAAGAAAGGAAGCGGAAGGGAAATTGGCACCGGTTATCGTATTGTTTGAAGTGACGGTAAAACCAGGCAGAATGGATGATTATTTACAAAAGGCCGCCGTGTTGAAGCAAAGCTTGGATGGAGCAAAAGGAATGATTCGCGCCGAACGGTTTGCATCGCTGGTTGCCGAAGGCAAGCTGCTGAGCATGTCGGTCTGGGAAGATGAACAAAGCGTGACGGCCTGGCGAAACCAGGCTGCGCACCGGGCGGCTCAGCGGCACGGCCGGCGGCATGATTTTGCTGACTATACCATAACTGTTCTGTCGCCCATCCGCACTTATACCATGACCGGCCGCGCCCAGGCGCCTGTGGATTCCAATACATATTGGGGGGTATAAAACCATGACGTATACAGCGCACTATCTTTCGCCGCTGGGCGGCATCACGCTTTCCAGCAATGGCACGGAGCTGACGGGCCTGTGGTTTGACGGGCAGAAATATTTTGGCTCCACACTTTCCCAGGAACAGGAGGAAAGGAATCTGCCTGTTTTCGAACAAACCAAGCAATGGTTGGCGCTTTATTTCAGCGGTCAGATACCTGCATTTATCCCGCCCCTGCGAATGGAGACAACACCATTTCGGCAAGCGGTCTGGAAAATTCTGCTAACCATTCCCTACGGGCAAACCATGACTTACGGTGAAATCGCCCGCCAAATGGCAAAACAAAATGGCAAACGCTCGATATCCGCACAGGCGGTTGGCGGCGCCGTTGGGCATAATGCAATCTCGCTGATTATCCCTTGTCACAGGGTCGTAGGAAGCAATGGCAGCCTGACCGGTTATGCGGGCGGTCTGGCGAAAAAGATGCAGCTGCTCACGCTGGAAAAAGTGGACATGTCCTCCTTTTTTATTCCCCATAGGGGGACCGCGCTGTGAAGCAGTCGGCCAATGCGCATGCAGTCGTGCAATCCTTCACCCGTCAGTCCAAACAGTTTGAAAAAGGCGCACTGCATTTTTCTGATAAAGATTATCTGGATTTCATGGTGTCTTGCCTGCACCCGTCGAAGAGCGATAGAGTGTTGGAAGTTGCTGCGGGCGCCTGTGACTGCGGTCTCGCGCTGGCGCCTTTTGTACAGCACGTAACCTGCCTGGATATGACGCCGGACATGCTGGCCGTCGGGAAAAAGACCGCGGCCAAACGGGCGCTTGATAACGTGGCTTTTGTGGTAGGAGATGCGCAGGCTCTGCCTTTTTCCAACGCCCAATTTGACCTCGTGCTTTCACGGCTGGCTTTTCACCATTTTTTGGATATAGAGAGTGCGTTTGAACAAATGACGCGTGTACTCAAGCCAGACGGCACGCTGGTCCTTATCGACATGGTGGCCACGGATGATGCCTGGCGCGGTACACGCGATGCATTGGAGACGCTGCGTGACCCGTCCCATGTCCGCAATCTGAGCAAAAAAGAAATGCTTGCATTGTTTTCCACGCATTCTGTTGACGTGCAAACATGCAAGCAAACCATAAAACAGACGTCGTTGCATCAATGGCTTGCGTTCACCCAACCGCCCGTTGCCGTCCAACAGGAATTATTGCGCCGCTTTGAAAGGGAATGCCAAGGCGGTGAAAAAACGGGTTTTTATCCGTATCAAACGGATAACGGTATCTGTTTTACCCAGACTTGGTTGCTGCTTATGGGCCATAAACGGCCGCAGCATATTTGACATAGCCGCCGCCAGGGGAATTTTTTCCCGGTCAACGGTTTTGTATTGTGCGGAGACGACATCCTCTCAACCCGGATTATTCCTATTTTATCCTATCTGGTCTGTTTTGTTTTTGTTACCGGGATGTTTGGCGTGGTAGCGCTGCATCAATCGATTTTGCAGCACGATACCGGCAATCCCCAATCCTGCAGCCAATAGGAAAAACAGCGCCGTCATCCACCAGTTTCCGTCCCCCAACGTATGGCCGGCAAAGGTAGATGTGATGATGGAGGGAATGCGCGCAATCGTGGACAACACGATGAACCGTCCGCGTTTCATTCGCGTCAGCGGAACAAAATACGTCAGAGCATCCTTGGGCGTGCCGGGAATCAAAAACAGCACGAACACCAGCATGTCCAGGTTTTTTTCCTTGCGTAGGAAGGACAGCTTTTGCATTTTTTCGCTCTCCAGCATCGCTTCGACGAGCGACTGCCCAAACCAGCGTACCAGTGAAAAAATGACCCATGAACCAATGCTGATGCCCAATAAACACGTCGCCAGACCGCCCCAGCCGCCATATAGCACGCCGCTGAGCACTTCCACCGGCTCGCCTGGAATCAGCGCAACGATTACCTGCAACACTTGGATGCCCAGCATCATCAACCAGCCCCAGATGCCCAGCTGTTCAACATGCTGCTTGAATTGCAGGCGCGCTTGCTCACTGCCCAGCGAACGAAAAACGGGGATAAACGCAATAGTCAGCGCAATGGCAGCCACAATAAACGCCGCTAGACAAATCCAGCGGACGTTTTTTTTTCTTTTTTCGCGTTGTTCAGCTGTTATGCGCAAGGGCAGGCACGCTCCTTCATGAATAAAACAAGGCCGCTGCATGATGCAACGGCAGGTATGTTTTGTTTACTTTTCCTGCGCCCGGAATCGCTTATAGGCCTCCAGGCTTTTTTGTATCGATGCCCGAGCGGCCTCTGCGCCGTCAAAACGCTTGACCACCGTCTTTTTTCCTTCCAATTCTTTGTATACTTCAAAGAAATGCCGAATTTCTTCCATATGATGGGACGGCAGCTGCGCAATATCGTAATAATCGCTCATCGCGGGGTCATTGACCGGTACCGCGATGATTTTTTCGTCCATCTCATCATCGTCAATCATCGTCATAATGCCAATGGGGCGGCATTCTACCAAACACAGCGGAACCAGCTGTTCCTGACAGAATACCAATACATCCAACGGGTCATGGTCTTCCGAATAGGTCAGCGGAATCAGCCCGTAGTTCGCCGGATAATGGGTGGATGTGTACAGCACGCGGTCCAACCGCAAAAAACCTGTCGGTTTGTCCAGCTCATATTTATTCTTTCCGCCTTTGGAAATTTCAATGACAGCGACAAACTGTTCCGGCGTTACGCGGGATGGGTCCACATCATGCCAAATATTCATCGTGTTTCCTCCTCAACCCAAGGACTGCCTGCTGTTTATGTTTCGGCAGGCCTAACAATGGCATATTTATTATATAGCGCATCGAGAGTACCATCTTTGCGCATCTGCGTCAAGCACTTTTCCACGGCATCTGCCAAGTCTTTTTCATTACTGCGCACCGCAATGGCGTAAGTGAGTGAACCAATCTGCGCATCCTGAATTTGCATTCCATCCGCCTGCAATGCACGCAATACGCTCGCCTCCGCGCAGAATGCATCGATTTTTTGGCTCTGCAAAGCTGTCAGCGCGTCCGGATAACTGGAAATATCCATCACCTGTACGGGGCTGTTCATACCAGTAAGTGTGGTTGTCAGCACGCTTTTGGCATTGGAACTGGGAATCACGCCGATTTTTAAATTTCCATCCAACAGGTTGATCGTCTGCCCAGTGCGTGTCAGCAATTGCAGCGGTTCCTGCGCATACGCGGAGGAAAGGGCATATTTGGTGCTGTTCGTCTCGTTGACCACCACTTTGGATACCAACAGGTCACAATTTTCCTGGTCCAGATTCGCCCGTGTGGTTTTGATGTTCAGCGGCACCAACTGAACGCCTTCGCCCTGCAAAATTTCGCGTCCTATCTGCATCGCCAGTTCCGCTTCAAAACCGGTAGCGTTGCCCGCTTCGTCCACCGTACAATAAGGTGCGTTGTCTTCCAGCACGCCGATGCGAATCGTGCCTCGTTCGCGGATGCTTCCCAGTACGTTTATTGTGCTGCCGCCTGAAAGCTGTACAACCATAAAAAAGCCTGCACAAGCAATTACGGCCACCGCCAGCAGCCAAACCAGCGGTCCGTGAAAGATGTGCTTGATGCGTTCGCGCAAATGTGTCACCTCGGTGTGTAGGCCTGCAAAGGGGCCGATGTTTGTAACAGTGTATCAAAACCAGCGCAAACCTGCAAATAAAAGAACGGTGTCTTTTGGACACCGTTCCACAATGCGTCTGTCAGTCCTGCACATATGGCAGCAGCGCGATTACGCGTGCGCGTTTGATGGCCATAGCCAACTCACGCTGGTGTTTGGCGCACGTGCCGGACATCCGGCGCGGCAAAATCTTTCCGCGTTCCGATACATAACGGCGCAGGCGGTTGACATCCTTGTAGTCAATCACCGCGTTTTTATCAGCGCAAAATGCGCAAACCTTACGCTTGGGGCGACGGCCCTGGCGCGGTTTTCTTACCGGTCTTTCTTCCATAATCGGTACCGTCCTTTCGTATTTTAGAAGGGTAATTCGTCATCTTCTACCGCATCGCCGAATCCGGAAGCCGAACCAAAGGAAGGGGCAGACGCCTGCGGCGCCTGGCTGCGCGGCTCTCCGTTGTTCTGGCCTGGGCGGTCGAGGAATTCCACTTCCTCCGCCACGATTTCCGTGACATACCGCTTGGTGCCGTCATTGGCTTCATAGCTGCGGTTTTGAATCGGGCCGGTTGCGCAAACCTTGCTGCCTTTTTTCAGGTATTTCCCGCAGTTTTCCGCCAACGCGCGCCAGCAGACGATGTTAAAAAAGTCAGCCTGCCGCTCGCCCTGCTGGTTTGGAAAGCGCCGTTGTACGGCAATGGAAAACGTGCACACCGAAATGCCGCCATTGGTCATACGGACATCCGGGTCACGGGTCAAATTACCAATCAAAATCGCACGGTTCATACGTACCCACCCACTTTCTTTGCTCCTTACGCATCCTTACGGATGACCAGGAAACGCATGATGTTTTCATTAATTTTGAAATTGCGTTCCAATTCACGCGGCAGCTCCGGGCTGCTTTGGAACGTCATCAAAATGTAGTGGCCTTCGGTCAAGTCTTCGATTTCATAAGCAAGCTTGCGTTTGCCCCAGTCATCGATTTTCTCGACATTGCCGCCGCCAGCGGTCACGATTGCGGAAAAACGTTCCACCAGTTGTGCGCGTGCTTCGTCTTCCACCGCCGGATTGATGATGTACATCGCTTCGTAATTGTTCACGGCGTTCACCTCCTTTTGGACTCTGGCCCTTTGCAGGGCAAGGAAACAATGCGAATTATTATAGCACACATTCTTTTCTTCCCGCAAGAACAAAATCGCGCGGACGGAAAGAACGGATTAAAACGTTGTGATTGCATTCAATGGCCAGAAGCGTAACACCACAATCCCGCGAATACGCGATTTTTCAATTGGACCGTAAACGCAGCTATCCGCTGAATTGGCACGGTTGTCGCCCATCACAAACACGCAGTCCTCCGGAATGGTTACCGCGGCCATATCGCGCGGCCGTTTTCCGCTGCCATACGTATCTTCCTCCAGCGGCGCGCCATTGATATACACGTCTCCGTTGCGGATTTCGATGGTTTCTCCCGGCAGGCCGATTACACGCTTGACAAACGGCTCGCTCTGCCGTTCAAACTGGCAGACGACAATATCGTTTCGCTCCGGCATGGAAAAGGGAAGCGTAATTTTTTCAATCAATACTCGCTCGTTGGTGTGTAGGGTTGGCTGCATACTTGGCCCCTCAACACGGATGGTTTCGATGACGAACATCCGCAGTAAAAGCGCCAGCACCACCGCAATCGCCATCGTCCAGAAAAAAGAACGGAAGGATTGCCTGTATTCGCGTTCTTCCTTGCGGGCGGGATAGGATTTACGCGAAGCAATCATTCTTCCACCTTCTTTACGCGTTTTTCAAATTCCGCACGGTCCAGCATTACCGTTCGCTGGCACGTCAGGCAGGTAATTTTGATATCCGCCCCCACGCGGACCACCTTCCAGCGCGTTCCTCCGCAGGGATGCTTTTTTTTCAACTGTACAATCTGATTCAATGCAATTTGCATCCGCTTCGCTCTCCTTTGCGAAAACACCCCGCATATCGCGGGGTGCGCAAACGTTCTTTACACTTCATTGGGCACCAGGCCATCGTTGAGAAAAGAGACCACGACCTCGTTAAACCGCTCCGGTTTCTCTTCGTGTGCTAAATGACCGCAGTTTCGCATGATATACAGTGAAGATTCCGGCGTCGCAACGATATAGGGGTTACTCTCGTCCAGTGGCCGCCAGCGGTCTTCACTTCCCCAGCAGTATAGCACCTCGTGCGGCACCATCCGTAGCCGCGAAACCACTTCCTCCTCATGGAAGTTTTTCAGGCTCCGGCATAGTACCTCTTTGCTGCCTGGCAGCGCAAGCGTTTCATAGATTTCATCCATATCGCGCTCATCCAGACATGTCTGGTCAAACATGCAGCTGCGTAGAATCCGCCGCACCTGTCTTTCCGTGAACAACCAAGAGGCAACACGCGAAAACGTTGGTGATGCCATCGCGCGCAGCAGTGCCGGCATATCCGGCGTGACGCCGCCCGGGGCCAAGCATACCGCCCGGCCAACACGCGCAGGGTAATGAATCATGAAATCCAACGCATAAACGGCCCCGCTCCCAATGGCGACTAAATGCGTCTGCTTGATACGCAATGTATTGAGCAGCGCCAGCAAAAATTCGGAGTTTTCCTCAATCGAATAAGTCAAATCTGGTTTGTCTGAATAACCGTATCCAATCATATCCACGGCGATAACCAGAAAATGCTTGCTTAACTCATCAAAACTGCGCCGCCATGTGTAAGCCGACTGGCCGACCCCATGAATCAAGAGCACAGGGTCCCCGTCGCCCGCTGCCATCACATGGACACGGAGTCCTTGGATTTCCACATATTCACCGGTATGCTCACTGTAGATAAACTGTTGTTTATGTGTATGTTCGGCCACGGAGTCCGCTCCTCCTTTCGTGCCCGGGTACCCGATTTTTCCAAGATGTCCGAAAAAGTATCAATTTATTTTACATGAATCGCGCCGGCTTTGCAAATCCCATCAGTCCGTTGTTTGCTCGCATATGCTTTCTTTTACGCAGATATCCAATATACAGCTTGCATCTTGCGAACGAAATCCATCGTCGCAGGTAAACTCATCCGTCTTTTTGTGCGGCGTCTGTATACCCCAGCGACCGCGCCAGACGGATGGCCTCCCGCTTCAGCTGTTCGGGGCGGTTGAGATGCGGCCGCAGCGCGCACTGCACAAACAGTCGCTTTTTTATCTGCCCCACCGCCGGCCCGCTGGGCACATGACAGCATGCCATAATCTGCTCCCCGGTAATCTGCATGTCTGCCATCGAATCAATCGCGCCTTCTTCGCGCATAGTCTGTAAAATAGCCGTCCATTTTTCTACCGTTTGGCCTTGGCTGGGCGTGGTGCCGGAACCATCGATATCGCTTTTACGCAACGCAATCAAATCTTGTGCAAACTCGAAACCCCATTGCGCAAAACGGGTTCTTACGGTAGAAACCTTGGCGCGGCCGTCCAAATCAAACATGTGGCGGGCAATCAGCATACAGACGGCCTGTGTTGTTTTGCGGTCGAACCCTAGACGTTGCAGAATCTGCTGCGCCATCTGTGCTCCAATGCGTTCATGTCCGTGCATGTTTCCGCCCTGGGCATAAGCAGCGGGCTTTCCCACATCGTGCAGCAGGGCCGCCAACCGTAGCGTAATGCGGCAGGGCGCGGCCTGGTAGGCGTGCAGGTTGTGTTCAAATACATCATAATGATGATAGAGGGGATTTTGACGCATACCCGTACCTTCGTACAGCTCTGCCAGCAGAATGCGCAGTGCGCCGCATGCCTCCAATATCCGCAACGCTTTCATATGGCCCGCAGGGGACTGAGCGGGATACATACCGTCTGCCAGACAGATGCGCCGTAGTTCGCCTTGTATGCGCGCAGGTGATAAATCATCAAGCTGACATGCAAATTCGCGTGCCGCCTCGATGAGCGCGTGCTCCGGTTCAAACCGTAGTTCACCGGCCAGGCGAGCCATGCGCAATATACGCAAGGCATCGTCCTTTAAAGTGATATGCGCATCCGAACAGGCGCGCAGCCGGCGGTGTTCTATATCGGGTATCCCTGCTAGCGGGTCCTGTAGTTCGCCCGTCCGCGCGTGTGCATAAATGGCATTGATGGTAAAATCCCGGCGCTGTGCATCCAGCGGAAGGGAATCGGTGAACTGTACCTCCAACGGACGGTGAGCACCGCCGGCGGGATAGGATTCTGTACGAAAAGGCGTATATTCCAACATTCCGTCGTTATTGGATATGCATAAAGTGCCGAGCGTCGGATGCTTGGATACCGCCTGGTAACCCGCCTGCCGTGCGATTGCAGCCGCCTGTGCAGGCAATGCGGCGCCCGTACAATCGATATCGGTCTTTTCCGGCAACCCCATCAGGGCATTGCGCACAAAGCCGCCGACTATCCACAGCGGATGCCCGGCGGCTTCAAAAGCTTGTGCAAGCGGGCCGACCCACGTCGGCAGAACAGGGCAAATCAAACCCGTTTCGCCTCCTATACCGGAACGGCCAGCGACAGGCAATGCGGCACAATGGAGATGTCGCACCGTTCTAAATAATAGCTTTCCCCATCGGAATTCAATAATAAGGGTGCATCTGTACAAGCCAAAGACATTTTTTGGCATTGATAAAAATGCGCTTCCTTGCAATCCGCATGTGTACCGCGCATGTATTTGAGAAAAAGACGGGGAATTTGCCGCTTCTTCAATCCATCGACCACCAGTGCGTCCAGGCGTCCGTTTTCCGGGTCCGCCTGCGCGACGGGATAAAAGCCGCCTCCATAATATTTACCGTTAGCCACAACGCACATTGTAGCAGCTTGAGCTACGGCCTGCTTTTCATCCCACGCAATCTGCAAAGGTAAGGGCCGGTACCGTACAATAGCGCACAGCGCACCCGCAATATAAGCTAGCTTTCCACGTAAAATGCCCTTGAAACGCTTGGTTTCTTCATTGGTTTGTGCGTCCACGCCCACGGAGGCCACATTTAAACAATAACTATCGTTAATTCGTATGACATCCACGCGCTTGACCGCTCCATGCAAGGCCGTTCGAACAGCCTGTTGCGGATGGACAGGCAAGTGGAATGTACGAGCATAATCGTTCCCAGTACCAGCGGGTACGATTCCAAGGACAGTGTCAGTCCCCACCAGTTTTTGCGCCACTTCGTGTGCCGTCCCATCGCCGCCGACCACCAGAATATGTGTCGCTCCCCAATCCAGGCATTGCTGTGTCAAGGCAATTGCATGTTGTTTATATTGCGTGTAGAACACGCGAAAGGGAACTCGCTCTTCCTGCAAATAGGCTTCCACCTGTTCCCCGACATGTTTTGCATGCCCCTTTCCGGCATGGGGATTAATCATCAATGCGACGATGGCCGTTCACCTGCCTTTGATAGATGCGCACTATTTTAGCATATTTCTGTCGCTTCGTCACGAAAAAACACGGGTATAAATTCCCATCGCCAGGGCCATACTCTTTTCATCAATAACAATCGGAGGTGTTGTCGTGCGCATTGCGTATGTGCCGGAGCTGGAGGCGCTGGCTAAGTCCATGCAGGAATACGGCCATGAACTCTATCCCATCAATCAAGTGCATGAATGCGATGCTGTTCTGTGCACACAAGGGCTGCCCAAGGTCCAGCCGGGGCCGCAGGGCGCGCTCTATATCTATGCCAGGGAGAAATCGCCACAGGAAGTCCAGCAAGTGATTCGTTCCCGTCTTTATACGGACCTGTTCGAACGCTGAAAGGAGCCCCCATAGGGGGCTCTTTTTTGTTGTCAGGGAAAAAACGTGGCATCTGCCCGTAAATATGATACAATATGGCAAACTGGCTATCTATGAAAGGAGGGGTGGGCATGTTTCCGCCTCCCAGGAACCGGAATCAAAAACGCAGAAAACGAAAGATGAAATGGCTGCTTCCGGCATGCATTGGGGCTGTTGTCTTGGTGATGCTGGTTGTGGGGGCCGTTTGTCTCTTCGGCGGCGGGATTGGTTCTATCCAAGCAAAAGAAATGCGTTTTACAAGCAATAACAATTATATAGCATCAAAAAACTCAATTTTCTTTACTCAGGATGCTAAGTTGACCTGTGTGGATTACGCCAACAACGAAAAATGGACGACGGAGACGCTCGCTGCGAATATGAAGGTTGCGGCATCCTCCGATATGGTTGCTGTATATAATGATTCCAACGTTCAGCTTTTTTCAGCCAATGGACAGGCCTACGCCAGCAAAGAGTTTTACGGTTCCGTGCAGCAAGTGGCTTGTGGCAAGACGCTTGTCGCTGTATTGAGCACGGATTATGCCAGCAACAATCGGGTGATTCTGCTCAATCAGGCGGGCGAAGAAGCCGCGCGTTATGATTTTACCGATAAATATATTCTGGATTTTGGCTTTACCTCGGGTGATTCACTCTATATTTATACGTTGGATAGAGCCTCTGCCACGCCGGTTTCCCGCGTTGTCACGTATAATGATTCCTTGGCCAATACTGGCAATCTCACCATCGAAGGGCAAATTCTGCAAAAGTTGATTTTCGGAGAGGAAAGCCTTTATGCCATCGGTACCAATCAGGCAGTGCTGATGGATTACATCGGAACGGTGCAAAAGCAGGAACTGGTGTATGGCTGGGAATATCGCGATGCTTATGAATCCAATCATACCATGACGATGCTCTTTATTCCGGGCGGCGAGGCCAATGAACGTATTGCCACAGCGCGCCTGCTCACCCTGGACGGAAATGATATTTACGTGCAGATGCCGACAGGCACGTTGCAAGTTTCGCTCGGAAAGAATAAACTATATGCCTACACGACCAATCAGGTTCGGACCTTTTCTCTCAGCGGCAGTAAACAGAAGGACTATACCCTGCCTTTTACAGCCACATCCTTTGTTCCGTTGCCGACCGGACAGCACGCCCTTGCGTTTGAAGGGGAAAAGGCGTATGTGATTTCCTTACCCTGATGTACTAGGAGGTGAGCAATGAGTATTTTTGATATCGCGTTGGTTATTATTATCGCTGTCTGTATTCTTTTTGGTGCGTATCGCGGCTTTCTGGTTTCCGCCTTTAAAACGGGCAGCTTCTTTATCTCGTGGGTGATTGCCTATATTCTACATCCTCTGGTTGCCTGGATATTCAGCGGCCAAGGCATAATTCAGACGCTGATTAACTATACTGAAGGCGCTGCAAAGCTTAACCTAGTCTCTGTCGAACAAGTGTATTTGCCCGTCAAAGACCTTTCAGCCGATACGCTGAACGAACTTGTCAATTCCAGCAATCTGGTTTCGCCGTTCAATAACCTGGTTAAACAGAATATCGTCTCGGAAAAGTTTGCCTCTCGCGGCTTGACAACCGTCGGCGAATATTTTGATTATACAGTTGCATATGCCACGCTGAATATCCTGGCATTCATTGCTGTGTTTATTCTGGCGCGTGTATTACTGGGCGTAATAATCAATGCCACGGATGCGGTGCATCATTTCCCGGTACTCAAGCATTACGATACGCTGCTGGGTGGCGTTATGGGTTTATTGCGCGGTGTCTTTACCTGTTATGTGTTGGTAGCGCTGCTGCCCATCGCCTTGAGCATTTTCAATGTGCCCGCCATTACACAGATGGTGACACAGTCTCCGCTCTGCAACTTCTTCTACCAGTCAAACTTCATTCTTTTGCTCATGAGTGGCTCAGTTTGGTGAAGCGCAACAAAAAGAGACGACCGATATCGGTCGTCTCTTTTTTATTGTTCATCTTCGCCGCCCAGGCGTTCGTAAATGCGTTCCAAATCAGCCCGGTTGAAGTATTCGATGGTGATGCGTCCGCGTTCCAGCGTTCCGCTGACTGCGACCTTTGTCCCCAGCGCTCGGCGCAGCGTATTTTCCGCTGATACAAGGTCGGCATCCCGTTCGGCAGGTTTTTTGGCCTCCTTGCCCTTTGCGTCCTTATACTGTTGCGCCAGTTTTTCTGTCTGCCGGACGCTGAGTCCCTTCTGCAAAACTTCTTGCGCTAATTTCAGCTGAACGCTGGCTTCTCCCGCTGTCAAGATGGCTCGTCCATGTCCGCTGGATAGCCGTCCGTCACGGACCATCTCCAGCACTTCGGGCGTCAGTGCCAAAATGCGCAGCGCGTTGGCTACCGCAGGCCGGGATTTCCCCACACGGGCGGCCACTTCTTCCTGCGTCATACCATAGGCGTCCATCAGCAGGCGAACGGCCTCTGCCTCTTCGACAGGATTCAAGTCCGCACGTTGTAGGTTTTCAATTAGCGCTACTTCCATCAACGCCTGGTCATCCATTTCTTTTAAAATAGCAGGGACGGTTGGAAGGCCGCACTTGCGTGCTGCCCGCCAGCGTCGTTCGCCAGCGATGATGGTGTAACGACCGCCCGTGCCACGTGCAACCAAAATGGGCTGAATGATTCCGTGTACAGCGATGCTCTCTGCCAATTCCTGCAGTGCGGCATCATCGAATTCCTGCCGTGGCTGATGTGGGTTTGGGTCAAGCCGGTTGATTTCAATCTCCATCACATGTGCGCCGCGCGGGATTTCCGGCACCGGTGCAGCCGCAGCATCTCCTAACAATGCTTCCAATCCTTTTCCCAACCGCCGATTTCCATTTGCCGCCATTGTCATTCCACCTCTCCATTTGCGTCAATGACTTCTTGCGCCAATTGCATATATGCCCGCGCCCCTGAACAGGAGGGGTCATACATAATAATCGGCAATCCAAAGCTCGGCGCTTCGCCCAATCGAACGTTGCGCGGAATCATCGTATCATAGACTTTGTTATCAAAATACTGTTTGACCTCCTGTACAACCTGTTGCGATAGGTTGGTACGCGGGTCGTACATCGTCAACACTACCCCCTCCATCGCCAGCGTGGGATTCAGGCGACGCGAAACGAGCCCCACCGTGTTGACAAGCTGGCTCAGACCTTCCAGTGCAAAGAATTCACATTGGATGGGAACCAACACCTTATCCGCTGCGGTCAGTGCATTCAGGGTCAGCAGCCCAAGCGAAGGCGGGCAATCAATGAGGATGAAATCATATATATCGCGCAAGGGGTCCAGTACGCCCTTTAGGATGTGTTCGCGCGCAATCATGCTCGTCATCTCAATTTCGGCCCCCACCAGTTGAATGTTGCTGGGCAACAAGTCCAGCCCCTCCACTTGCGTAGGCAAAATAGCTGTTTCTACAGGTTCATTGTTAATCAACACTTCATAGACTGAGCAGACCAGGGTTTCTTTTTCAATACCCAAGCCGCTGGTTGTATTGCCCTGCGGGTCGATATCCACCGTTAAAACGCGCTTGCCCAGCCGTGCCAGACAAGCGCTAAGATTCACATTTGTTGTCGTTTTACCGACGCCGCCTTTCTGGTTGGCGACTGCGATAATCTTAGCCAAAGGAGCACCCCCTGCATCCGAGTTGTCGAAATCTGTAAGTATTATACCTGTTTTGTCCTGCCTTTGTAAACCACGGAGCGAAAGAAGACCTTGGCTTTTGTTTCACGTGAAACAGGCTGTATGCCTCTCTCCAAAGAAAGGGGGGATGTTTCACGTGAAACATCCCCCCTTTCTTTCAGAGATAAGGACGGCTTTTAGAGGGCCGATGGCTGCTTGTCCACTACTCGTTTTGGAATACGTACCGTCACTATGCAATAGTCGTTTTCATCCTGCACGCGGCAATCTGCTGACAAACCGTTCTGTGTACTTTGTTCCACCAGCTTGCGGATGCTGTTCAACAACAACCGACCATCCCGTACAAAGCCGCTTATCCGCTTGCGTGGCGCTTCTTCCGTTTCGCGATAAAGCTTGTCCAATCGCGCTTCCACCAATTCTTCCGTCGCTTTAACCGATAGCGCCTCCTGATGGATGATATTAATGAGTTCCAGCTGCATCTGTGGTTCAGGAATTCGAAGCAAAGTGCGTGCATGGCGTTCGCTCAACCGAGCTGCATAGATAGCATCCCGTACCTGCGGGGCCATTTTTAAAATACGCAGCTTGTTGGCTACCGTGCTCTGGTTTTTGCCAATCCGCCGGGCGAGCTCTTCCTGCGTTAGTCCATGTTCCAGCAGCAGGTTGCGGAAAGCCTCCGCTTCATCGAAGAAATGCAGATTTTCGCGTTGTAAATTTTCAATCAGGGCAAGTACTGCACTTTCCTGTTCACCGGCAATTTGCACCAGGGCATCGACGCGTGTCAGCCCTGCCCGTTTACATGCACGAAGGCGGCGCTCACCAGCAATAAGCTCGTATTGCTCTGGCCCAATCTTACGCACCACGATGGGTTGCATCAGCCCATAACGGCGGATGGAACGGGACAGTTCGTCGATGCTTTGTTCGGAAAAGCTGCGCCGTGGCTGATAAGGGTTTGGACGAATCATCTGTACGGGAATGGATTCTACTTGGCGATTGGACTCAAGAACTTCAAATACTGGTTTTGACAACATGTAAGTCGCTCCCTCCGTTGTGTGTAACAACTATTACATAACACATATTCGCCAATATTTCCCGCGCAACCTTCCCAAACGCAAAACTAGTGGAAAAACGACAAAATTAGTATAGAAATTGATGAGAATTCGACAAAAAAATGTCCTTCATAAAAAAGGATTGACCACTATAAATTGTGTATACAAACATATAAAAAGGGATTTTCACACAAGAAAAAAAGGATTTTTATGAAAAACTTGGGTTTTATCCTCTCTTAAATTGCCCAGAAAATGAAAAAAGAGGGCGCAATTGTGTCAAACTGCACCCTTTGGGAAAAGTTGCTTACTTTATAGACTTTAGCAGGGGGTCTTTTGCAGGAGTACCTGCCTTGCGTGGGAACTTTTGTGGTGTTGGATGTATCTTTTGAATATAGACCAGCTGATGGTCCAATCCGGGCACATGCGCCTGAAAAATCTGCGGCATATAGCCGCCCAGTATACGGCAGGCCTCCCGTGCCTGCAGGCTTTCCTCCTTGGCTGAAGGGCCTTTATATGCAATTATAAAACCTTTTCGAGGCGTTGCCAGCGGCAGACAATATTCGCACAACACAGGCAGGCTCGCTACCGCCCTTGATAGCACACAGTCGTATTGTTCCCGGTGTGTGCGTGCCTGCCCGATTTCCTCTGCCCGCCCATGCAGGGCTGTTACGTTGGACAAGCCCAGCTGCGCACAGGCTTCCTGCATAAACTGTACACGCTTACGAAGGGAATCCACCAGGGTAAAGGATAAGTCCGGCCGTAAAATGGCGAGGACGATGCCCGGAAACCCAGCGCCTGCGCCCACATCGATGCAACGCATGCCCGGCTTAAGCCAATCTTGGAGAAGCGGAGCGGCGCTGTCCAAAAAATGGCGGGGAACGGCGTCTTGCTCCGAGACCACAGCGGTCAGGTTCATTTGCTGATTGACAGCAATTAAGTGGGAAAAAAATGCCGTCATTTGTTCGATTTGTCCGCTGGATACGGAATAGCCCATCTGTAAAAAGCCATCTGCCAAACGTTCAGGAAATGTCATGCCTGCTGCTCCTTTCGCTCCAGATACACCGATAACACGGCAATGTCGGCCGGTGATACACCGGAAATACGTGATGCTTGCCCCAAATTAGAAGGTTTTGCTGCGTTTAACTTTTGTTTGGCTTCGATACGAAGGCCTGTAATCTGCCCATAATCCAAATCCGCAGGCAGCGGCCGATGTTCCATGCGCGCCTGGCGTTCAATATCACGCTGTTGCCGCGCCAGATATCCTTCATATTTGATTTCAATCTCCGCCTGCTGCCGCACATCGGGCGCGTAGGCCGCGATGTGCGGTTCCAGTGCCGCCATTGGTTCGATATCCAGTTGCGGACGAACCAACAGTTTTGCCCATGTAGCGCCCGAGAGGGAATCCCCCACCTGCTCGCTTAGCTGCCGTACACAGGCAGCTGGTGGTTTCGTCTTCCGGAGATAATCCAGCAGGGAAGCTGTCCCTGTACGTTTTGCTTGCATCCGCTGGTAACGTGCCTCGCTGGCCAAGCCAACGTCATAACCATACTGCGTCAAGCGCAAGTCGGCGTTGTCCTGCCGCAAGAGCAGGCGGTACTCCGCCCGTGCCGTCATCATACGGTAAGGCTCGGGTGTGCCTTTGGTTACAAGGTCGTCAATCAGTACGCCGATATATCCATCCATCCGGGTCAGGATAAGAGGGTCTTTTTGCTGAACAAACCGCGCAGCGTTGATGCCCGCGACCAACCCCTGGGCCGCAGCCTCTTCATAACCGCTGGAGCCGACGACCTGTCCGGCAAAGAAAAGACCAGGAATATGGCGCACCATCAGTCCAAGCGTACATACGCGACCATCCATGCAGTCATATTCGATGGCATAGCCCGGACGTACGATGCGTGCATGTGTCAGGCCCGGGATGGTATGCAGCGCTTCAATTTGAACGTCATATGGCATGGATGTAGAAAATCCTTGAATATAGCGTTCATCCGTATACCGGCCTTCCGGTTCGATAAAGAGCTGATGCCGGTCTTTATCAGCAAAGCGGACAATCTTATCCTCAATGCTGGGACAATAGCGTGCGCCTGTACCTTCAATCACTCCACCGTACATGGGACTCCGGCTTAAGTTGGCGCGCAAAATGGCATGTGTCTGCGCATTTGTATAGGTTAGATAACACACATCCTGTTCAAATCCATCGTAGGCCGTTGCATCCGTCAAGAAAGAAAAGGGATGCAGTGGTTCATCACCACGCTGTATTTGCATCGCCTCGGGGTCAATCGTCTTACCATCCACGCGGGGTGGCGTACCTGTTTTAAACCGGCGCATGGGAATATCAAGGAAAGCAAGCTGTTCACCCAAGAAGGAGGAGCGCATCAAGCCTGCTGGCCCTGTCTGCTGTACATATTCGCCGGTGATAATGCGGCTGTTCATATATACGCCCGCAGCAATGACCACTGCTGGAGCTTCATAGGTCAGGCCATAGGTCGTTTTTACGCCGCATACACGGCCGCTGCGCACGCACACCTCGCTCACTTCGGCCTGCAAAAGCGTTAGCAGAGGCTGTGATTCCAGCTCATGACGCATGGCCTGCGCGTATGCCTGCTTGTCCACCTGTGCACGAGAAGAATGGACGGCAGGCCCCTTGCGCAGATTGAGCATGCGCATCTGTAACAGCGTTTGGTCAGCGGTGCGCCCCATCTGTCCGCCTAAAGCATCAATTTCGCGTACCAAATGGCCTTTACTGGTGCCGCCCACTGCAGGGTTGCAGGCCAAATACGCCACGCTGTCAATCTGCAGCGTCAGGCACAGCGTACGCAAGCCCATACGCGCACTGGCCAATGCCGCTTCACATCCGGCGTGTCCCGCACCGACTACAATGACATCAAATATCCTATCCGACAATTGTCCTGCCCCCTATTTACCCACACAAAACGTGGAGAAAATGGTATGGATAACCTCCTGGCTCAGCGTTTGTCCAGTAATTTCCCCCAGCGCCTGCAACGCCTCGCGTGCGTCCATGGCTGCCACATCTGGCGGGACGCCCGCCTGTCGGGCTTCCAAAGCGCTGAATAACAGCCGTTTTGCCCGCGTAAGCGCTTCTGCGTGCCTGGCGTTGGTCAATACGGTCTGCTGGCTTTCTTCCGCGCCTACGGCTTTTAAGGCCGCGCGAAACAATTCAACAACCCCCTGTCCTTCCGCGGCGCAACAGGAATACACCCCCAAGGCTTGCGGATAAAAGGCATAGGCATCCTCACGGGACAGTACCGGCGGCAAATCCCCTTTGTTCAAAGCAATGAGACAGGGCACTTCGCCCAGCTGCTCCATGGCCAGACGGTCATCTGCATCCAGCGGAGCAGAAGCATCCAGCACCAGCAGGGCCACATCGGCCATTTCAATCTGCTGTTTACCCAGTTCCATGCCGCGTTGTTCCAGCCCCTGTGCCTGCAACCGAAGCCCCGCCGTATCAAAAAGGCGGATGGCAATACCGTCAATGCTGATGCATTCCTCTACAACATCGCGTGTTGTGCCAGCTTCCTGTGAAACCAATGCGCGCTCAAATCCAGCTGCGGCATTGAACAAGGAACTTTTTCCCACATTCGGTTTTCCCACAATCGCGCACCGCAGACCATTGCGCACAATGCGGCCGCCGCGGTATGTTTGAAGCAACCGGTCTATGCCGGAATAGACAGATTGAATCTGTGTAAACCCTTGTTCATTCGCTTCTTCTTCCCAATCGTCTTCCGGGAAATCAATCCCAGCCTCGATGGCTGCTACTGCCTGCGTCAGCTGTTCAATCCATGGACGAATCTGTGCAGAAATGCCCCCGCGCAGCTGTGCCAGCGAAGCACGTGCCGATGCAGTGCCTTGTGCGCCGATGATATCCATCACCGCTTCAGCTTCTGACAGGTCGAGACGTCCGTTTTCAAATGCACGCCGGGTAAATTCGCCCGGCTGGGCCGGCCGCAGGCCCAATGGAAGCTGACTGAGCATGAACAGAATTGCATTGACAAGCGAAGGATTGCCATGGCATTGGATTTCCGCCACATCTTCACAGGTATATGTATGGGGCGCGGGTAAAAAAGCCACCATGGCTTCGTCTATCCATTCGCCCTGTTCATTTTGAATGGTCCCGTAGGTCAAACGACGGGGAACCAATGTGCCGCCCCGCTTTGGTACAAAGCAATGCGTGATAGCCGCCAATGCCTGGGGCCCGCTGATACGGATGATGGCTATGCCGCCCATTCCCGGCGGCGTGGCGGGCGCAAAGATGGTATCATTCATCAACCATAGCTCCTTTCTATCAGGATAACGACAAAAAGACCCGGTACACACCGGGCCTCTGCATTATTTAAGAGTGATGACCACATGGCGATTGGGTTCTTCACCCTCGCTGTGCGTTGTGACGTAAGGGTGTTCCTGCAAAGTGGCATGTAAAACGCGGCGCTCGTAGGGGTTCATCGGTTCCAGGGAAATGGATTTACCGGAACGCCGTACATCTTCAGCCATTCGTTTCGCCAAGCGTTTAAGCGTTTCTTCACGCTTAAGCCGGTAATCCTCCGTATCTACGACCACGCGGCGGTAAGGGCCCTCCTGTTTGTTGGCAACCAGGCTGGTTAGATACTGCAGCGCATTGAGCGTTTCGCCCCGGCGTCCAATCAGCACGCCCATCGACGGGCCGGAAATGCGCATATATAGGCATTGCCCATCGGAAAAACAGTCCACGGTTGCCTGCATTCCCATGTTTTCCAATACTCCGCGCAAAAATGCAGCTTCTGCGCCGCCTTCACACGGTTCGCCCCAGTCTTGTTGTACGGGCGCTTCGCCGTGGCGCTCCATACTGCCACGCGGCCGGCGTTCCCGTTCTCTCCGGGGCCTGTTTTCGCGGGGGCGTTCCGCCCGGGCTGCAGCCCGTTGCTCCCGTCGCTTTTCTTTTTCGGCCTTTTCCGCAGCTTCCTGTGCCGCCTGTTCGGCCAGCGCCTGCTCGATGGCGGCCTGGTCGCGCTCTGTCAGGCGAATGACACATTGTTTGGACCCGATGCCAAACAGACGTTTCCCGCCTTCGCTGATGACCTCAATATCCACTTCGTCAATCGATAAGCCCAATTCATCTAATCCGCGGAAAATGGCTTCATCCACACTTTTTCCGCTTACTTCAATGGATTTCAAAATGATGTCCCTCCCGCATCCATCAAGCCTTTAGGGCTTTTTGCTTTTTGGGTTTTTCGTCGTTTTTAGGATTGGCGTTCTCCTCGCGCTTGGCCAGCCAATCGGTCAGCGGAATCAACGCCAGGGAATACAGGTTGCTCAACATCCAGTAAAAGGCAAAGCATACCCCTGCGCTCGAAGCCCAGAAAATGATGAATACCGGCATGATAATCTCCATGCTTTTCATCGACCCTGCCTGCGGGCTTCCGGCTTTTTCCTGCTGCATCCGCTGAATGCGATAAAGGGCAAACATGGAGGCACCTGCAAGCAACGGGAAGATATACCAGCCGTTGGCGACGCCTTCATATTGATTGGTAATCGGAGCGATGACCGAATTATAGTTCATCGTCACCGCGCTTGTCACCCGCGCCGGGTCAATGCTGTTCAATCCTTCCTGCGCCATGGAACCGAAGAAGGAATTTGCTTCCAGCTTTGGCGTGATAAGCGCAAGCTGGTTAATCGTTGTATTTTGCAACATCGTAGTTGCATTTTCCATGGTTTGTTCCGTAATCAGGTTTTCCCCAATCAGGTCCTTGCTCTGGGTGAGCAGCTGACTGAATTCCGATACCGAAGGCATAACGGACGCCGTGCCCGTGTCGGGGCGCCAGATATTATGCACCCAAAGGGCGGATTCCAGTTGGGCCTCTTTTCCTTGCGACAAATCCGACACCATCGTTACCATTTGCACATTGGACAGAATGGTAATGGCGCCAAACATCGCAAACAAAATCGGCAACTGCAGCAACAACGGCAGGCATCCTGCCGTCAACTTGATGTTGTTCTTCCTATAAAACTCCTGCACCTTGCGCTGTGCCATAGCAGGGTCATGTTTAAATCGCTCTTGGATTTCCTTAACTTTTCCCGCAACGGCCGCCTGTTTTTGCTGCGCTTTGCGCTGCCGGATATCCAGCGGCAACAGCAGTAGACGGATGACCAGCGTAAACAAAATAACCGCAAGCAGATAACTGCCTGTAAAGGAATAAAACCAGTTGATAACCGTGACAAAAAAACGAGAGATGAAGTTATCGTTTAACCAACTCACAGAAAGAATCCCTCCTTCAAACGCGTTTGCGTTTTAGCGGAACCGGATCATAGCCGCCCTTGCACAAAGGGTTACAGCGCAAAATGCGCCATATGGCCAGGCCCAACCCCCGGATAACCCCCCATTCTTCCAGCGCCTGCACGGCATATTCGGAACATGTCGGCGAAAAGCGGCAAGCATTGGGCAAGGAAGGGGAGATATACTTTTTATAGCCGCGAATCATCGCAATCAGAAGCGTTTTCATCTGTTTGCTCCCTCAGGCATCCGCTGCGCTCCATCAATTTTTTCATGCTGGCCTGCACCTGGGCAAAGGAACTGCCGGCCATGCTGGGACGCGCAATGAATACCAGAAGCGTACGCGGCCGCACTTGCCCGGCCATCAAACGATAACTTTCCCGCATCAACCGCTTGACACGGCTGCGTACCACGCTGTTTCCCACTTTTTTCCCTACGGTAAAACCGGCGCGCGTGCCGTTTCTGCTGCGCGCCACAAGCAATACCATGCGTCCATCCGCCTGGCTGTGGCCACGTCGGTATACATATTGGAATTCGGCATTGCGCGTCATACGCTGGGTTCGCTGAAAAGAGTATCGTGCCATGATGAAAAAAGCCGCATTGCGCGACTTTAAGCAGAGAGCACCTTGCGGCCTTTACGGCGCCTGCGCGAAATGACTTTTGCCCCGGTTGCGCTCTTCATACGGGCACGGAAACCGTGTACGCGTTTGCGATGCCGTTTTTTCGGTTGATACGTCTGTAACATATTAAGCACTCCTTCTAATTAAGCGGTTACCCGCTGTAAATGACTCTGATTTGTGCCCGCTTCTGCCAGCAGAGCAGAGTATGGCAATTCTTCGTAATTATAAAGGATGGATGACAGGCTGTCAATCCATCCAATGAAGAAACCTGAGGGCAGTCCGTTTGTAAGGGGATGCGGCGTGTTTTGCCTATGACGAAAAACAACAATTTTATATAGAGAAACATCCATTGCACAAAAGCGGCATAATGATTATACTAAAAAACGTATGTAACAATATTGCAATAATTTGTTTGCATAAGAGAAATGCTTCAAGGAGGATGCAGGGTGGAAGATACGTTAATCATCCAGGGAGGACGCCCCTTGCATGGTGTTGTGAGTCCGAGCGGAGCGAAAAATGCGGCAGTGGCGCTTTTACCGGCGGCGCTGTTGTGTGATGAGCCCTGCACGGTGGAGAATCTGCCGGATATCCGTGATGTACGGGTGCTGGCCCGGATTTTGGAACAGATGGGTGCGTCCGTCGATTATCATAGCGGCTGCATGACGCTGGACCCTCGCTGCGTAACATCCCGCGAAGCCACCTATGATTTGATTCGTCATATGCGCGCCTCCTATTATTTATTGGGCGCGATGCTGGGAAAATTTGGCGAAGCCAAAATTGCATTGCCCGGCGGCTGTGAAATCGGTCAGCGGCCGATTGACCAGCATCTGAAAGGCATGGAGGCGCTGGGGGCTGAAGTTGAGGTCAGCCATGGGTTCGTCAGTGCCAAGGCGCCGCAGGGTCGCCTGGTCGGCGGCGAGGTGTACCTGGATGTCGTCAGCGTTGGCGCAACGGCCAATGTTATGATGGCGGCTGTGCGGGCACAGGGGCGGACGACCATCGTCAATGCGGCTAAAGAACCGCATATTGTGGATTTGGCCAATTTCCTCAACGCCATGGGTGCAAACGTCAAAGGGGCAGGCACAGATGTCATTCGCGTGCGTGGGGTGGAACGGCTGCACGGTTGTACATACACCGTCATTCCAGACCAGATTGAAACGGGTACGCTTATGATTGCTGCCGCCGCGACACGCGGGGATGTCACGATTGAGAATATGATTCCTGCACATATGGAAAGCATTTCGGCCAAGTTGGAAGAGATGGGCGTCATTGTCGAAGAAGGTGAATCAAGCATTCGTGTAACGGACAGTGGGAAGCCGTTTTCGCAGACCAATATCAAGACCATGCCGTATCCCGGGTTCCCCACGGACTTACAGCAGCCAATTTCCGCACTTTTGTGTGTAGCCCAGGGAAGCAGCATGGTAGAAGAGAACATCTTTGAGGACCGCTTTAAACACCTTGGGCAGTTGCAACGCATGGGGGCTCAGTATCGTGTCAGCGGTCGCGTTGCCATGATTGACGGCGTGAAAAGCTTGAGCGGAAGCCGTGTCGTAGCGACGGATTTGCGTGCGGGTGCGTGCTTGGTTATCGCGGGGCTCATGGCGCAGGGGACGACGGAAATTACGGGCCTGCGGCATATTGACCGCGGGTATGACCATTTGGAAGAAAAACTGCGTAGCTTGGGCGCAGATATTCAACGGGTGCAGAAATAAATATAGAAAAAAGGAAGGCAAAGGGTAAGACTTCGTAAAGATATGAAAGGCTGGCGGGTTAAAAATGACCCAGCCAGCCTTTGCTTTGTTGCGTGCAACCCGCTATGATACTTTCCAGGAAAATGCCCGCGGGATGCCCGATAAGTAGGGGATTATCGAGCAAATGCGTCAATGGCCTCTTCCTCTGTAGCGGCAAAGAAAACATCGCGGCCGTTGTTGCTTTTATTAGAAAATCTTTGAGCGCTTTGCTTGTGTAGTGAGAGTAATCGCAAAAGATAGCAATGCGCCCCCGTAGTTAACATACTTTTGAAGAATCTCTCCAGTAAGACTGGAGCTAAGTATGAAAAATACTTCAGCGACCTGTTTTTTGTCTATCACAATATTTTTTGTTCCTGCCTCATAATTGGCTGCCGTAAGCAAATCCAGCGCAGACTGCGCGTCTGATAGAACAATATCGTTACTTTGTACAGCGGCACAGATGGCCCCATTTTTTCATTTTTCTTATATTCAATTCCTGTATATTGCCTCTTTCAAATTATCGCTGTGCTCACTTAATATGATGCTTGCTGAAAAGCGACCGGCTTCGCAGCGGGGACTATTTCTTTATGGAGCGTGTCTCAAACGCTTTCTTTTTTATTTTTTACACGGTTTGTACCAGCAATACGATGGCGGGCAGCGTTAAAATGGACAATAGTGTGGAAAGGGCGAGGATTTTGGCACCGTGGGCACTATCCATATTGCGTTTAGCTGCCAGCAAAATGGTAGAAGCCGCACTTGGACACGCACAGGCAATCAGATGGGCCAGCACGATATCCGACGCGCCGGTAAACCAGGAAGCAAACCCGATGCAGCGAAGCAGTATGAACATCACAAGCGGCAGCCCCACATTGCGCAGTAGGCATGCCCGCCAGATGGGGGCATCGGCCCACAGCTCCTTCCAATGAATGTTGGCGAGGAAAATACCGGTAATAATCATGGCCAGCGGCGTGTTCAGGTTGGCTACATGAGCGATGGTATCCGATAAAAAAGCGGGCAGGGGCAATTGCGTTAAATAGAGAAGGAAACCGATTAGAAAACCAATACAGCCGGGATTGAGCACGATGTTCTTTTTCTGCAGGCGGTTGTCCAGCGAGCAGGTTTTAGCTCCGTGAATCCAGAAAACCAGATTGAATACGCCGGAGAATGCGACCCCGTAGAATAACCCCTCATCGCCCAATAATGCAAATAGCAGTGGAAATCCCATAAATCCACAGTTGGAGTAAACGGCGGCCAGCCGTTCAATGCGGTAGGCGTGGTGCGCACGTGGACGGATGCACAGATGGCTGACGGCAATCGCCAACAGGTGGAATACAACCGCCAAGCCCATGGAGATGAGCTGTTCGAGAAACTGCTCCGGAATAAAGGGGCGTTGGTATACCTCGATTAAAAGCGCCGGAAACACAATCATCAAAAGCAGATTGCTGAACTGGCGTGCGGCCGCCTCCGTCACCCAGCCTAGGCGGCGAATTAGGATGCCGATGCCCAGCAAAAAGAACATGACCAGCACCTGCTGTACCACAACTTGTGCGGACGCCATGGAAGTGCCCCCCTTTGAAAACAAATTCAAAACGCGTTCATTGTAGCGCACCCCTGTTTAGCTGACAAGAAAAAGAATTCCCGTTATGACGAAAGCCATGGTTTATGATACAATCGTGTCGAATGAATGGAGAGGGATGAAGGATTGAAACTGGCTTTTTGTCCGCTTTTTTCCGGTTCGAGCGGGAATGCAGTCTATATGGCATCGCAGCAGGCGCGCATTTTGGTGGATGCAGGGGTTTCCGCAACCGCCATTTGTCAGGCGCTAGCGGAAATCGATGTCCAGCCGTCTCAACTGGATGGCATATTGGTTACCCATGAACACACCGACCATACGCGCGCCTTACAGACCATGGCGCGTAAATACGGCATTCCCATCTATGCCAACCGCGCCACCTTTGACGCGCTTGGCAAAAAAACGGAGGCAATTCCCACCGGTTTGGCCCGTGTTTTTGAAACCGGACAGGAATTTTACATCGGCAATCTGGCCGTGCGTTCGTTTTCCATTCCGCACGATGCGGCGGACCCGGTGGGGTTTGCCGTGCATGCCAACGGCAAAAAGGCATGCGTCATGACGGATTTGGGGCACGTGCCCGTGCGCCTGCTGGAGCAGGCAGCACAGGCGGATGTGATGCTGCTGGAAAGCAACCATGACGTGCATCTGCTCGAGCAGGGGAAGTACCCGGCGTATTTGAAACGGCGCATCCTTTCCACCAAAGGGCACCTGAGCAATGAGACAGCCGGGTATACGGCCGTTCAATTGGCGCAGCGCGGCGTCAAACGGTTTTTTCTCGGCCATCTTTCACAGGAAAACAATCGGGAAGATGTGGCGCTCTCCGCCGTTTGCGGAGCGTTGACTGCGCAGCAGATTCAACCCGGCCGTGATGTGGCGTTGGCCATGGCACACCGGAATTGCCGCAGCACACTTGTTGTGCTCGACCGCTGAGGAGGTCCGTTTTGCAAATTCAAGTGTTGAGCGTCGGAAAGGTAAAGGAGCCGTTCTTTAGACAGGCCTGTGCGGAATATGAAAAGCGGCTGAGCCGCTATACCAAACTGACGTGCATCGAGGTGGCCGATGAAAGCATTCCGGAAAAGGCAAGCCCGGCAGAATGTCAGCGTTTGATACAAAAGGAAGGGGAGCGGCTGCGCACACATTGCAAATCCGGGCTGACCGTTGCCCTTTGTATTCAGGGAGAGGCGATGGACTCCCTTTCTTTTGCCGCCCTGCTGCGCCGGGCAGAACAAAGCGGTACCGGCTGTGTGCAGTTTCTCATCGGCGGCTCGCTTGGGCTGGATGCCTCGGTCGTGCAGCAAGCCGATGTAAAGCTTTCCTTTTCCCCGATGACATTTCCACACAACCTGGCCAAGGTGATGTTGCTTGAACAGATTTACCGCGCCATGAAAATCAACCGAGGGGAAACCTATCATAAATAGAGTAGACTAAATGGTACCACACAATAAAAGCCGACGGGCGTCTGCCAGTCGGCTTTTCACTTTTAAATTTTCGCCAACAGTTCTTTTTTCTTTTCCGCGAATTCTTCATCCGTCAAAATGCCGGCGCTATGCAGTGCAGCCAGTTTTTCAATGGTAGCCAATACGGCGTCAACCCCTTCGGGCGTGCCATGGTTGGCGGTCTCCGCATTGGATACAGGCGGCACGTTGGGGGTCTGCGTGCCCTCGGGAAGGGGCTGCATCACAGGTTCCGCAGGTCTGGAAACCGGCGGCCGACGGTTTTGTGCAGCCTCCTGCATCAGAACCGCCAGTTCCAACACCCACTTTTCAATCAATGGTTTAATCCGGTTCAGGTTCTCCGTATGATTGGTCATATCCTCAAACGCCGGGGCCAGCCGGCTGATAGGTAAGAGATGCGCTTGGTCGTCCGCTGCCAACAGAGGGTCTTTTTCGATACGGCGTTCCTCCAACCGGTCGAAAGAGGCCATGATGTGAATCGGAGGCATGGCCTGCGGGTCGCGGAACGTCAGGTCCAGCGTCACGGCGGACGTTTCCCGAAAAACGGGTTTACGAGTCAACAGGGAAGTGGTCATAAAAAAACCGGGATGGATATCCTTATTCGCAGCATCGCGGTCCGCTGTGATGGAAAACACCGGCGTGCTTCCGTCGCTGACCTGTAAGGACATCAGGTCGCTGATTGGCGCCGCATGCCATTCAAACGCATACAGCTTGGTGCCGTCCGGTTCATGTGCGGTCATGGGGGCTTGCATGTGCGTAAACATGCCTTCGGCTCGGTTGATGCCCAGCCCCAGCACACGTAGCGTCCGGGTATCGGGTTCATGATAATACAGCGTCCGTTCTGGCAAAGCATGCGCCTGTGCAATTTGCTGATAAAACGCAACGCGCCGCTGTGCATACGCATTCTCGCGTGCAGTTTGTTCCGCGCTGTCCGCTGGCTCAGGTGTGCGGACGAAACGATTTTTCCAACCCATGCAAACCCCTCGCTTTCTTTTTCAGTATACCAAACTCCCCCTTTGCACACAATGCAAATCCGATGGCGCGGAGCGTCCTTTTTTGTCCGCCCGATGCATAAAGTGAACCCGAAGAGGGGGAATGAGGATGCTCAACCGAATCTGGCTGTCCATGATGTTCATCGGGCTGGCCTTTGGCTTGTGTACGGGCCAGGGTGCAGCATTGAGCCAGGCCGTGATTGACGGCTCTGCTCAGGCGGTCAACCTATCCATTGCCATGGTTGGAGGAATGATGTTCTGGATGGGCCTGATGGAGATTATGGAAAAAAGCAACCTGACGCAGATTCTGGCGCACGGTTTGGGACGTATACTGCGGCCGCTGTTCAGTGAAGTCCAACATGATGAAAAGGCCATGAGCCAAATTAGCCTGAACATCGCCGCCAATATGCTTGGTTTGGGGAATGCGGCGACGCCGTTCGGCTTGTGCGCCATGCAAACGCTGCAGGCGCATAACCCGCATCCTAAAACCGCTACGCGTGCGCAAATCATGCTCATTTGTATTGATTGTTCTGCCGTTCAGCTTTTGCCGACGTCCATCATGACGTTGCTGGCCGCTGCCGGCAGCACAGCGCCTACCGCGTTGGTACTCCCCATTCTGCTGGCCACTTCAGCGACGACCCTGGCGGCCATCATTGCGTGCCTGTTCGCGCAACGGCGCAGATGAGCGGGCTTTCTTCGGCCGCCGTCGCCATTTTGATTGGTGGCACGCTCTTTTATGCAAGCGTGAAAAGGGTAGATAGCTTCGCCGCATTTTCCCAAGGCGCTCCCAAGGGCTTGCAGACCTGCTTGCATGTGCTACCCACGCTGGTCGCCATGCTCGTGGCGGTGTCGGTTCTGCGTGCCAGTGGGGTGCTGGATTGGCTGGTGCGTCTATGTACACCACTGGCCAAATTCATTGGATTGCCGCCTGAAGCGTTACCCGTTGCCGTGGTGCGCCCCTTTTCAGGCAGCGCAGCGTTAGCGGTGCTGGCGGAGACGTTGTCCACCTACGGAGCCGATACGCGTATTGCCCGTGCCGCTTGCATTCTGATGGGTGCGAGCGATACGCTGTTTTACACGGCGGGGCTGTATTTTGGCAGTGTGGGCGTTCAAAAATGGCGTTATACTATCCCGGTTGCGCTGGGTTCCAGCCTGGTTGGGATATGGATGGCGGCAATTTTGGCATAAAAGCCCCTATGCAAGGGGAACGATTGTGCTATAATGGTAAAACGAATCTTATATGAATTTATTTTGCACAAGAACGGTGGAACAGGGATGAAAATCGATGTATATGCGTCGCATACACATGTGGCGGACAAGGATATAAGGGGAAAACAGTGTGTGGTCATTGATACATTGCGTGCCACCAGCGTTATCGTAACCGCGCTGTCCAACGGCTGTAAACAAGTCGTTCCGGTAGCGGAAGTGGACCAGGCGATGGAACTTAAGGCGACTATGGGTACGGACGCGATTCTTGGCGGTGAACGCAATGCGCTCAAAGTGCCCGGGTTTGACTTGGGGAATTCGCCGTTGGAATATACCACGGATGTTGTTGCGGCCAAAACCGTGATTTTGACGACCACCAACGGCACGCAGGCCATCCAGAAAGCACAAAGTGCCAGCAACGTGCTCATTGGGTCGATGATAAACGGGGTCACAGTCGCCAGCGCCTTGATGCGCGCCCGGGAGGACGCCGTCATTCTATGCGCAGGTACCAAGGGCCGTTTTTCGTTGGATGATATTTTGACTGCCGGTTATATCATCTATCGAATGCGTCGCTTTGGCGCCGTGGAGCCGATTGAAACGGACGACCTGGGTACGGTTTGTGAACAATTGTATATTGCCAACCGGGACCATCTTGTGTTGGCGTTGGAAAACGCGCGCCATTTCCATGTATTGGTTGAAGCAGGTATGAAAAAGGACGTATTGTATTGCATGAAGCGCGACATTGTACACGTGCTTCCACGACTGAATGACGGACGCATTGCGTTGGATTGAGAGGGAAGAGAACATGAGTGAAAAAAAACCATTCTACATTACTACGCCCATTTATTATCCCAGCGATAATTTGCATATCGGGCACAGCTATTGCACGGTTGCGGCGGATACCATGGCCCGCTTCAAACGGCTGAGTGGATACGACGTCATGTTTTTGACCGGCACGGACGAGCACGGGCAGAAGATTGCCCGCCGCGCAGAAGAAGCGGGCGTGACGCCGCTTGCATTTGTGGACCATATCGTTGGCAATATCAAAGAACTTTGGAAGCTGATGGATATCGAATACGATGATTTCATCCGTACGACAGAACCACGCCATCAGCAGGTGGTGCAGAAAATTTTCAAACGTCTGTATGACCAGGGCGATATTTATAAAAGCGAATATGAAGGTTGGTATTGTTCGCCGTGCGAATCATTCTGGCTGGAACGTCAGTTGGTCGATGGCAAATGCCCGGATTGCGGCCGCCCGGTGGAGCGGATGAAGGAGGAGAGTTATTTTTTCAAGCTCTCCAAATATGCCGACCGGTTGATTGAATATATCAACACCCACCCGGATTTTATTCAGCCTGCTTCACGGCGCAATGAAATGCTGAACAATTTTCTGCTGCCCGGGTTGGAAGACCTGGCTGTTTCCCGGACAAGCTTTGACTGGGGTATCCCTGTCACATTCGATGATAAACACGTCGTATATGTCTGGCTGGATGCGCTGTCCAACTATATTTCCGCGCTGGGTTACCTGTCAGATGATGACAGCAAGTTCCGCAAATACTGGCCGGCGGATGTGCACCTGGTCGGTAAGGAGATTGTGCGGTTCCATACCATCATCTGGCCGATTATGCTCATGGCGCTGGATTTGCCGCTGCCCAAACAGGTATATGGCCACGGCTGGCTGGTGCTCGATGGCGGGAAGATGTCCAAATCCAAAGGCAATGTGGTCGACCCGGTGGTTCTGTGTGAAAAATACGGTTCCGATGCCATTCGTTACTTCCTTTTGCGTGATTTTCCGTTTGGCAGCGACGGCACCTATTCGGAAGATTTGCTGGTCAACCGCATCAACAGTGACCTGGCCAATGACCTGGGCAACCTGTTGAGCCGTACCGTTGCCATGATTCAAAAATATTTCGATGGCAAAATTCCCTATGTGGATGATGAATTGCATGAAGAGGACAGGCATCTGCGTGAAATAGCGCTTGCGTTGCCGGATAAGTTCGAAACGCACATGAATGCACTGGCATTTAGCGAAGCGCTTGCTGATGTATTTGCATTGGTCAGCGCATGCAACAAATACATTGACTTGACTATGCCCTGGGCCCTGGCCAAGGAAGAGAAACATAAGGGCCGCCTGGCAGCGGTCATGTATCATCTTGCGGAAAGCCTGCGCATCGTGGCCATTCTGCTCACGCCATTCATGCCGCGCACTTCGCCGAAGATGTTTGAGCAACTCGGCGTGCTGGATTCAACCCTGCAGACATGGGAAAGCGCGCATGAATTCGGCCTGCTCAAACCGGGTGGGTATGTGAAAAAGGGCGAGGCGCTATTCCCGCGCATCCAGCTTAAGGCTGAAGAATCCGCGCCGCAGCCCAAGGCCAAAGCGGTGCCCGCTGTGAAAAAGGCAACTGCTGCACCCAAAGAGGAACCGGTTCCTCCGGACGTCATTACCTATGATGACTTTATGAAGGTGGATTTGCGCACGGCCAAGGTGCTGTCCTGCGAACCGGTCAAGGGGGCGGACCGCCTGTTGGTTTTCCGCCTGGATGATGGGGAGCGTGAGCGCACCATCGTCTCCGGTATCCGCAAATGGTACGGCGAAGGCGAAAGCCTGGTTGGAAAAACCGTCATCATCGTGGCCAATCTCAAACCTACGAAAATTCGCGGCATTGTCAGCGAAGGCATGATTCTCTCTGCTGCAGACGATGCAGATGAGAATTTGAGCGTTTCGACCGTCTTGGACGACACGCATCTGCCGGCGGGGGTACGCGTTCGCTGATGTTGTACGATACCCATGCACATGTCAATGAAAACGCCTTTGATGAGGACCGTGCAGATGTATTGGCACGCATCCACGCCAATGGCGTTTCACTCTATAACGAAGTCGGAACGGATTTGGCGGACAGCCGGCGTGCCGTTGCGTTGGCACAGCGCCACGATTGGATTTACGCGGCAGCGGGCATTCATCCCCACGAAGCGAAGCACGCTCCGGCGGACTATTTGACGCAGCTGGAAGAATTGCTTGCACAGCCCCGTTGCGTTGCGTTAGGTGAAATTGGGCTGGATTATCATTATGATTTTTCCCCGCGCGATGTTCAGCGGCGCATTTTTGATGAACAGCTTACGCTGGCGCTGGCTGTGCATAAACCAGTCATTATTCATGACCGTGAAGCGCATCAGGATACCATGACCGCTATCGCCGCTCATCGGGGCGCGCTGCGTGGCGTGATGCACTGTTATTCCGGTTCGCTTGAAGACGCCAAGCGTTATTTGAATCTGGGGTTTTACATTTCTTTTGCGGGCCCGCTGACATTTAAAAACGCCAGTAAATTGCGGGAAGTAGCCGCCTATGTACCCATGGACCGCGTGTTGTGTGAAACCGACAGCCCGTATTTGGCGCCCGTACCGGTGCGCGGAACGCGGAATGACCCGCAGAATGTTTCGCATGTCGTACGCATGCTGGCGGAAATCAAAGGCGTTTCGTTTGAACAGGCTGCCCAAGCGACGATGGAAAACGGAAAAAATTTATTTTTACAGGAAGATTAAGCATGGACCATGTGTTTGTATATCCCTGCGGGGACAATTTATACGTCAATTTAACCAACCGCTGCCCAAATGACTGTGAATTTTGCATTCGGCGTGGCAATGATACGGTGGAAGGCAATGAGCTTTGGTTGGACCACGAACCGAGCGCACAGGAGGTAATTGAACAGCTGCACACCTTTGCCGCCTGGGAACAGGTGCCGGAAATTGTATTTTGTGGTTTTGGAGAACCGATGGAACGGCTGGATGTATTGCTGGAAGTGGCGCGGTATCTCAAACAGCACGGGAAACAGACCCGCATCAATACCAACGGCCTGGCCAATCTGTTGCATGGCCGCGATGTTACCCCGGAATGCCGCGGTTGTATCGATACGATTTCCATTTCACTCAACGCCTCCAATGCACAGGCGTATGATGCCGTATGCCATAGCATATACGGATTGCAGGCATTTCCGGCACTGCTGGATTTTGCCAAAAAGGCGGCGTTGGCTGTGCCGCATGTGATGTTCTCGGTGGTGGATACCATTGGGCCAGCAGAGATTGCCCGCTGTCAGCAGCTTGCAGACGCCTGCGGCATTCCATTGCGGGTGCGTGCATTCATTGAAGAGGGCCAGGCATAAAGACGATAAAAAAAGGGCTGTATAACAGCCCTTTTTTTATATGTGCATGTTATTCGTGCACCGGTTTTTTCAAAATCGCCAGCAACAGCGCCCCAACAACGGACCCAATCACGATAGCGGCCAGATATCCGAATGGATTGCTTACCACGGGCAGGACGAAGATACCGCCATGCGGAGCGCGCAGGCCACAGCCAAACGCCATGGAAAGTCCGCCCGCCAGCGCGGAGCCGACAATACAGGCCGGCAATACACGCAGCGGGTCTTGTGCGGCGAATGGAATGGCGCCTTCAGAGATAAAGGATGCGCCCATCACATAGTTTACAAGGGCAGACTGGCGTTCTTTTTTGGAAAAACGATTCCGGAAAAAAGTAGCGCAAATCGCAATGGCCAGCGGAGCTACCATGCCGCCCGCCATGACCGCCGCCATGATGCCATACTCCCCTGCGGCCAGTTGGGCAGTACCAAATACGTAAGCGGCCTTATTGACAGGACCGCCCATGTCTACGCTCATCATGCCGCCCAACACAAGACCAAGCACGATTTTGCTTGCACCATTCATGGAAAGAAGGGCGTTGTTCAGCGCATCGTTGATAGCGCCGACCACCGGGTTGATGGCGAACATGATAACGCCCATCAGCAAGATACCACATACTGGGTATAGCAGGACGGGCTTAATTCCTTCGAGACTGCGCGGGAGTCTATCAAACACCTTTCGCAGGCCCACAATCAGATAACCGCCGATGAAGCCGGCCAACAGTGCCCCCAAGAAACCGGATGTAAACGCGCCGCCTGCCGGATTGGCAAACGTCATGCCCACCTTGGCGATATAGCCCCCAATAAATCCGACCGCCAGCCCCGGTCGGTCTGCGATACTCATCGCAATATACCCGGCCAGAATGGGCAGCATGAAACCAAATGCGGCATCGCCAACAGCCTTAAAAAAGGCGGCGACCGGTGTGTTGCTGCCAAAGTTGGCCGGATTGAGCGCATAATCATCCAACAAAAAGGCCAATGCAATCAGAATGCCTCCGCCAATTACAAACGGCAGCATGTGTGAAACACCGTTCATCAGGTGTTTGTAGACAGCATGTCCCCAGCCTTTCTTTCCGACCTCTGGAGGGGCATCTTTGCCGTCCTGATGATGATAGATGGCAACTTGGCCGCTCAATGCCTCGGTCAACAGCTCATCGGCTTTGTGAATGCCGTCAGCAACTTTGACTTGAATAACCGGTTTTCCGTCGAAACGGGCCATTTCCACATTTTTATCCGCTGCAACAATGATACAGGAAGCTTTGGCGATTTCCTCTGACGTCAGCACATTCTTAGCGCCGCCTGAGCCATTGGTTTCCACCTTGATGGAAATGTTGCGCGCTTTTGCCTTGTTTTCCAGGCTTTCTGCTGCCATATACGTATGTGCAATCCCAGTCGGACATGCGGTGACAGCTAACACCTGATAGCCGTCCTGTTGTGTGTTTGGCTGTTCCTCTTCAAATTTTGCCTGTTCGGCCAGGTCGATACACTGCAAAAACTCCTCTGCTGTTGCGGCCTGTCGCAGGCGTTGTGTAAACGCTTCGTCCATCAACAGCGTAGATAAACGACTCAGCACAGCCAGATGGACATTCTCTTTGGTATCTGGCGCCGCAATCAGAAAAAGTAGCGTTACGGGCGCTCCATCCAAGGCGTCAAAATCAACTCCGTCTGGGATGACCAATGCACTCAGTCCCGGGGTTGATACGGCAGCCGTTTTACCATGTGGGATGGCGATGCCTTCACCGACACCGGTGGTGCCCTGCGCTTCACGGGCAAAGACGGCGTCCCGATAACCGGAAACGTCGTTCAGCCGGCCGGCCGCAGCCATCAATGCCACCGCCTGTTCAATCGCAGCAGTCTTGTCAGCAGGATGGCTGTTCAGTGCGATGGATTCGGGTTGAAGTAAATCCGTGATACGCACAATAAGGTTCCTCCTCTATTGCGTAGATGACATCTCTTAAGCGGATGTGTACTGTCAAAACACAGCTATCATACGATGTAAGGATGCGCCAATCAACCGAAAAACATGAAAAGAAATATAAAAAATGCAAAAAAATCAGAATAATGCGTAGGAAAGGACCAGATGCTTCCGAAAAGAAAGAATTAACTTGCAAAAAGAAAGAGCTTATATTATACTGAACAACGAAAGAAGGAGGATGTCAAATGAGTATGATTACATTGGCCTATCTGGTCATCGGTAAGGGGTTTGATTCCAAGGTGAGCCGCGTCAGTATCGAACGCCCAGGAAGCAAGGTATGGATGATTGGCGTCAACGACATGGAGGATGCAAAGGCTGTTGCGAAAGAACTGGTGGCCGAAGGGGTGGATGCGTTGGAAGTATGCGGCGGATTTGGCGAAGCGCGTGTACGCGAACTGATTGAAGCCATTGACGGCGCGATTCCTATCGGCCATGTTACGACACTGCCGAGCGAAAGGGAAAAGATGCAGGCGGTATTTACAAAATAAGGAACGGAAATGAAAAAGGGGAATGGCTGCAGTCATTCCCCTTTTTGCGTGGAAAAAGAAAACGCGGGGAACCCGCGTTTTCTTTACAAAATATCGAGAATGCTAATATAACAGAAGAATGCAAAAATGTATAGGCTTTTTCTCAATTGGATTTTTCGATATAGTAAAGAAAAGTGGATTGTAGAGATTAGGTGAAGGTGTGACAGTAGCAAATTATTTTGGATTGAATGACCGCCCGTTTATCCGTACCATGTGGAAATTGGCCATCCCGATGATGCTGCAGCAGGCCGTGCAATCATCCATCACGTTGCTGGACAATGTGATGGTGGGCGTGCTGGGAGACAATGCGTTGGCAGCGCTGTATCAAGCCAACCAGGTATCTTTTTTGATGTATGTGTTCATGTTTGGCATTACCAGTGGTGCGCAGGCGTTTACCGCGCAATTCTGGGGGAAGCGGGATTTGGCCAGCATCCGAAAAACGCAGGGGTTGGCGCTCATTGGCGGACAAATCATCGGTTGGAGTTTTTTTGCAATTTGCTTTTTCACGCCACAGACCATCTTGCGGCTGTTCACGCAGGACGCAGAGGTGCTGGCACTGGGGGCGGAGTATCTTTCCACGGTGTGTTTCATTTATCCCATGCAGGGTATAACTTATGTCTATGCAGCCATTTTGCGAGGCACAGAGAATGTGAAATTGCCGATGATGACGGCGGTGGCAGGCATGGCTTGCAATGCGGTGCTTAATTACGGGTTGATTTTGGGAAACCTGGGTATGCCGGCGTTGGGGGTACGGGGCGCGGCTTTAGCGACCGTTTCCTCGCTGGTGGTGGATTTGACGCTTGTGTTGACGCTTTCGCATATATGGAAAAAGCCTACGGCGGACCGCCGTTATCCGCTGTTGGGATTCGACCGCTATTTTGTCAAACGGTTTTTTAAGATTGCGATTCCGGTATTTTTAAACGAGAGTCTGTGGTCGATGGCGCAATTTACTGTAGCGCTGTGCTATTCGCATCTGGGTACACAGATGACGGCGGCAATGAGCATTTTTAGTGTGTTTGATAAAATGGGGTTTGTTTTATATGTAGGACTGGGCAACGCGTGCGCCGTGCTGTGCGGCAAGCGCATCGGCGCGGGCGAGGAGGAGACGGCACAGTTGTATGCGCGGCGTTGTTTGCGGCTTTCGTTTGTGGTAGGGGCGATTGCTTGTGTGGTTGTGAATCTGGCGGTGCCAATTCTGTTCCCCATCTATGAGGCGAGCGCCGCAGCCAAAGCCATTGCGCGTAATAACGTATGGATTTATGGATTTGCTTCGCCGATATTGGTGCACAATTTTGTATTGGTGATTGGGCTGCTGCGCAGCGGCGGTGATGTGCGTTTTTCGCTGATGTTGGATGCGGGTATGCAGTGGTGTTCGATGGTGGCCGGTGTAGCGTTGGCTGCCTATGTACTGGGTGTGCCGCCGCAATGGGTGTATGCATTTACGGTACCGGGCGAAGTGGTAAAGATGTTCGTTGGCCGGCATAGGATAAAAAATGGAAAATGGATTCATCATTTAACGGCTTGACCGTCATGGCTGCGCCCCGGCGAACAGAACCGGGGCGCATTTAATATGGATGTGCATATAACGGGATACTTCGCTATAATAAAAGAAATATAGTTTGATAAGCGTCATAGGGCAGAGATGAGGAACATGGGGATGGAACAGAGACAAAATGAACTGGGGACCGCACCGGTCGGCTATTTATTGCGCAAGCTGGCGGTTCCGGCAATCGCGGCGCAACTGGTCAATGTACTTTATAATATCGTAGACCGGATGTATATTGGCAATATTCCGGAAATAGGAAAGCTGGCCATGACGGGACTGGGTGTAGCGATGCCCATCATTATGATTATGTCCGCGTTTGCTTCGCTTGTCGGTATGGGCGGCGCGCCGCTGGCGGCCATTCGCCTGGGAGCCAAAGACCAGGAGGGTGCAGAAAAAATCATCGGCAACTGCGCGACGATGCTTTCTATCGTCGGCGCGCTGTTGATGGTGGTAATTTTTTGCTTCAAGCGGCCCATTTTGCTGGCATTTGGCGCGAGTGCAGATACGATTGGTTATGCGGAAACATACCTGACGGTCTATACCATCGGTACGTTGTTTGTGATGGGGACGCTGGGACTCAATGCGTTTATTACCACGCAGGGGCAAGCCGGGATTGCTATGAAAACGGTGTTAATCGGCGCGATTTGCAACATTGTGCTGGACCCGGTTTTTATTTTTGTCTTCCATATGGATGTAGCCGGCGCCGCTTGGGCGACGATTCTTTCTCAGGCGATTTCATTTGCCTGGGTATTGCGGTTTTTATTCAGTGAACGCAACGCCATTCCTATCCGTAAACCGTTTTTGCGTATCGAGGCCAGGCGGGCGGGACAGATTCTGGCGTTGGGGCTATCCCCCTTTATCATGCAGGCAACGGAGAGCCTGGTGCAGATTACGCTCAATGTAGGGCTGCGGCAATATGGCGGCGATTTGGCGGTAGGTTCGATGACGATTATGATGAGCGCAATGCAGTTGTTTATGATGCCTATCATGGGGCTGGGGCAGGGAGCACAGCCGATTTTGAGCTATAATTACGGGGCAAAACAATATGACCGGATGAAGCAGGCATTTAAGCTTTTTTTCATTGCCTGCCTATCGTTTGCAGTGCTGGTGTGGGCGGTGATGATGTTGCTGCCGCAATGGTTTGTGATGATTTTCAACCGGGACCCCGAACTGATGGCGCTCACCACATGGGGAATGCGCATCTTCTTTCTGGGCATTTTTGCCATGGGTGCCCAAAATGCGATTCAGCAACTGCTGCTTTCAATCGGACGGGCCAAGACTTCCATTTTTATTGCAACGATGCGCAAAGTAATTTTGCTGATTCCACTGGCTATGATTTTGCCGCGTTTTTTTGGGCTTCAGGGTATTTATATGGCCGAACCGATTTCGGACTTGACAAGTGCGACGATTGCCTGCTGTATTTTTTTGGTGCAGGCCAAAGGGATTTTTGGAAAAATGCAAGCGGGAGATGCGGATGGAGCCGAAAACCCTCCCAAACTCCCCCAATCCTAAAAGAAAAGAGCCGGGGCAAAACGCCGGCTCTTTTGATGCATACTTTTTCAGATTCGGTTGAAGATGGGCTGACGGTTGGTGAACGTACAGACATGGTCAAAACCTGCGGCTTTGAGCATTTGCAAGCCGGCATCGATATTCGCACCCGTACGCGCGCCGATATGCGAATCCGAACCGATGGAGATGATTTCACCGCCCAGTTGGCGATAAAAGCGGACGATATCCAAATCCGGCAGGAAGAAGCCGGATTTATCGTATACTGAGGTATTGACCTCAATGCCTTGTCCGCGCGAAATCAACAGTTTGAACAAAGCTTCCAATTCCTCCGGGGCATCGCTGAGTATCATTTCCTTATCTTCGAGTGGGCAGTAGCGTGAATAATAGGTAATGTGTCCCAAGCAGTTAAAGTCCGCATAGTCCAGAGCGCATTGATACAAAGCGCCCAGGTATTCGCGGAATACCTGGCTGCGCGTGACGCCCTGCCAGCCTTCGGGGCTGTGATAATCGCACCCGGAGAGCCAATGGACCGAACTGAGCACGAAATCAAAGGAATGGCCCTGTAACCACTGGCGGGTTTTGGCCACGATATCGGTGCGGTGTTTCTGATTGCCAACCTCGACACCACATTTGATGGTGATTTGGTCTTTAAATTCTTCCGCCAAGGCGCGGATATCCTGCTGATATGTATCCAGATGGAGCTGAAAACACACGTTGACAGGGAAGTCGATATCCAGGTGTTCGGTAAAACAGATTTCCTTCAGCCCCCGGTCAATCGCTGCGAGCACCTGCACACGGTCGGTTGAAAGACCATCGCCACTGTGGGTGGAATGCAAATGATAATCAAACAAACAGGCCAGCCCCTTTCGGTTGAAGATGAAATGAAAAGCGGAGAAGATTTCTCCGCTTTGTTGCTATTTGGCTACGATATTGACCAAGCGGCCTGGAATCACAATCACCTTTTGTACCTGCATGGTGCCCAGCGCGGCTTTGACCTTCTCATCGGCCAGGGCGATGTTCTGTATTTCCTCTTTACCAGCATCCTGACGAAAATCGATACGTGCGCGGATTTTGCCGTTGACCTGCACCCCGATGTTGACCACGTCTTTGACCAAGTCGTCCGGATTGTATGCCGGCCAGGATTGTTGGAACACGGATTTCTGTACGCCAAGGCGCTCGTTCATCTCCTCGGCAAAGTGCGGGGCAAACGGCCCCAGAATGAGGACAAGCTGCTTGGTGACATCCACCAGGAACGGCACGTGTGCGGCATCGCAACTATCGATGTATTTATACATGGCGTTGACCAGTTCCATAATGCGCGCGATGGCGGTGTTAAACATGAACCGTTCGATATCGTCCGTGACGCGCTGCAAGGTGGAGGCAAGGATGTATCGGAGTTCCTTTTCCGTCTTGCCATCCGCTGCGCCGGCACTGGGCTGCGGCTCTGCTGCGCGTTCACAGACGTGCTCAATCAACCGTTCTACACGCTCAAAGAAACGAGCGATGGCCTTAATGCCGTCATCGTTCCATGCGCCGCCTTCTACATAATTGAAGCCAAACATCAAATATGTGCGGAAGACGTCCGAGCCATAGACCTTAATATAGTCATCGGGCGAAGCGACATTGCCGCGGGATTTGCTCATCTTTTCGCCGTCCGAACCGAGGATGATGCCCTGATTGACCAGACGTTTAAAGGGTTCATCAAAATGCAGAAGCCCCATATCGCGCAGCGCTTTGGTAAAGAAGCGCGCATATAACAAATGCATGCAGGCATGCTCGGCGCCACCGATATAGGTATCGACCGGAAGAATCTTATCAATCCAGGCGGTATCAAACGCCTTTTCATCATTGTCACAGTCCGGGTAGCGCAGATAGTACCACGAAGAACAGACAAAGGTATCCATGGTATCGGGGTCGCGCTTGGCATCTGCACCGCAGACCGGACATTTGACATTCATGAAGCCTTCATGCTTGAGAAGAGGCGAGGTGCCGTCCGGCGTAAAATCCACGTCATAGGGCAACAGAACCGGCAGCTGTTCTTCCGGCACCGGAACGACGCCGCAGTGCGGACAATGAATCATCGGAATCGGAGCGCCCCAATAACGCTGGCGCGAAATCAACCAGTCGCGCATGCGGTAATTGACTTTTAATTCGCCATGCTGCGTGGGCTTAAGCAAATCCACCATTGCAGCTTTGGCGGCCGTATTGTCCATGCCGTCCAACGGGCCGGAATGAACCAGTTTGCCTGGGCCGGTATAGGGAAGCACATCGTCCGGCCCCTGAATGACGCGTTCGATAGGCAGGTCGTATTTTTGGGCAAATTCGTAGTCGCGTTCATCATGGGCGGGCACAGCCATAACAGCACCCGTACCATAGGAGAACAGCACATAGTCTGCAATCCAGATGGGCACTTTACGGCCGTTGACCGGGTTGATGCAGTATGCACCGGTGAACACGCCCGTCTTTTCGCGGGAGGTGGACAGGCGGTCGATATCCGAGGCATGCGCCGCCATATCGCGGTAGGCATCCACCGCCGCCTTTTGTTCCGGCGTGGTAATCGCATCTACAAGGGGATGCTCCGGCGCCAGCACGCAATAGGTATTGCCAAAGAGCGTATCCGGGCGGGTGGTAAATACATCAAAGGAGCCGCCGCCGTCGATATCAAAGGTAATCTGTGCACCTTCGGACTTGCCAATCCAGTTGGTCTGCATGGCCTTAATGCGTTCCGGCCAATCCAGGTCTTTCAGGTCCGCCAGCAATTCTTCTGCATAATCGGTAATCTTAAAGAACCATTGGGTCAGGTTGCGGCGTACCACCGGCGTATGGCAGCGTTCACAGCAGCCTTCGTTGACCTGCTCATTCGCCAGCACCGTATTGCAGGAAGGACACCAGTTAACCGGCGCCTCCTTGCGGTAGGCCAGGCCTTTTTTGTAAAGCTGCAAAAACAGCCACTGCGTCCAGCGATAGTATTTAGGTTCACAAGTCTTGACGGTATGATTCCAATCAAACGAACCGCCGATGGCCTGGAGTTGTTCTTCCATGATGGCCATGTTGTGTTCGGTGCTGTCTTTGGGGTGCACGCCGGTTTTGATGGCATAGTTTTCCGCCGGAAGGCCGAATGCATCAAACCCCATGGGATGAAAGACGTCATATCCCTGCATGCGTTTGAAGCGGGCGTAACTGTCCGCAGGACCATAATTATACCAATGGCCCACATGCAGTTTGGCCGCAGAGGGATAGGAGAACATCTCCAGGACATAAAATTTATTGTCCACCTTGGACGTATCAAAGGAATAGAGATTGGCGTCCTTCCATCTCTTTTGCCATTTCTGTTCATTTGCGCGGTAATCCAATGCGCCCAGCTCCTTCAAAGGGACGGCCCGGCAGGCATGCCGACGCCTTCCGAAAAATATACAAAGTATTATACCATAGTTTGCGCCTTGTATGTCAATGTACCGGCATGGTATATTAACAAGAAAGACAAAGCAAAACCCCGCTGAACAGGAGGAAGAAACAATGGCGGATTATACATGGGCGCAGATGGGTATCTCTCTGCCCACGATGTACTTGCCCAAGCAGAGGAAATCATTGGAAAAATGGTGCGTGATTGCATGCGACCAATACACCAGCGACCCAGCGTATTGGCAACAGGTGGAACAGACCATTGGGGCGGCCCCGTCTACGCGGCATATGGTACTGCCGGAAGTGTATCTGGAAGCAGATGATGTGACAGAGCGCATCGCAAAGACGGCGGATGCGATGCGGGAGTATTTGCATGACGTGCTGGAACCGATTGGCCCGGGCATGATTTTGATTCAGCGCACGTTTGCCAATAACAACCTGACGCGTACCGGCCTTTTAATGGCGCTGGACTTGGAACGCTATGATTATGCGCCGGATGCTAAAACGTTAATTCGCGCCTCGGAAGGAACGATTCCATCCCGCATTCCGCCCCGGTTGCGGATTCGCAGAAATGCGTTGCTGGAATTGCCGCATATTATGGTATTGCTGGATGACCCGAACCACACGGTCATTGAGCCGCTGACAGCGAAAAAGGAACAGTTCACCAAGTTGTATGACAGCGCGCTCGGCTTTGGTATGGGCGCCATTGAGGGATATTTTGTTGCGCCGGAACAGGCAGAATGCGTTCGTCATGCACTCAGTGCGCTGTGGCAGGGGCCGCTGGATGGCGGACAGGGCGACCACATGCTGTTTGCCATGGGCGACGGCAACCATTCGCTGGCCACGGCCAAGGCGTATTGGGAAGAGTTGAAGCCGACGCTGAGCCAGGCGGAACAGCAGGAACATCCAGCGCGTTTTGCGTTATGTGAAGTGGTCAATCTGCACGACCAGGGAATTGTATTTGAACCGATTCATCGGGTGGTATTTGGCTGTACCGTTCAGGATGTCCAGGACGCGATTGAAGCGCTGGGCATGATGGGAGAAAACGGGCCGTTGCATAAGATGCAAATTGTTTGCGGCGAACAGACGTTTGATTGCGCAGTGCCTGCCTGCAGCAGTGTGGAATCCGGAACGGCGGATGTGGTCATAGCCGAAATGCTGCGTCAGCATCCGCAGGCCAGCGTTGATTATATCCATGGCGAAGCGGAGACGCGCAGTCTGGCCCAAAATGGCCACAACGTCGGCTTCCTGCTGCCCGTTCTACAGAAAAGCGACCTGTTCCCCGTGGTGGCACAGACCGGCCCGTTGCCGCGCAAGGCATTTTCCATGGGAGAAGCGGATGAAAAACGGTGTTATCTGGAGGCGCGCGCCATTCGGCGGGATTGACAAATCCGTATACGCGTCCCTATAATAAATGCTTAATGAACAGGCTTTAAAAAAGCAGGGGGAACGAACAGAATATGGGTGTAATCGTAGCCAAGTTTGGCGGAAGCTCGCTGGCGACAGCCGGACAGTTTGAAAAGGTGGCCGGCATTATCCAGGCGGATGAAGAACGACGATATGTCATTCCATCTGCACCGGGCAAAGCGCCGGGATTGACACGGAAAGTAACGGACCTGTTATATGACTGCCAACAGGCGGCTTTGCGCGGGGATGTCCGCCAGGCTGACGAGTTGTTCGCACAGGTGGAGGAGCGATACCTATCCATCGTCCAGGGGCTGGGGACGCATTTTGCCATCGAACCGCACCTGCACGTAGTGCATGCGGCCATTTTGGCCGACCCGGAACCGGATTATGCGGCCAGCCGGGGCGAATACCTCAATGGCCTGATTTTGGCCAATCTGCTGGGATATGATTTTGTAGACCCGGCAGAGGGGATTGTGTTCCAGCAAGACGGGCACTTGGATGAAGAGGCGACGCAGAAAAAACTCAGCGAGTTATTACAAAAACACCCGCGCGCGGTTGTGCCCGGCTTTTATGGGGCGCTGCCAGATGGCCATATCAAAACGTTTTCGCGCGGGGGAAGCGATATCACCGGTGCGATTGTGGCACGCGCGGTGGGGGCGGAGCTATATGAAAATTGGACGGATGTATCCGGCTTTTTGATGACGGACCCGCGCATCGTGGACAATCCGCGCACGATTTCCATGATTTCGTATAAGGAACTGCGCGAACTGTCATACATGGGCGCTTCAGTCCTGCATGAAGACAGCATCTTTCCGGTACGCCGTCGGGGGATTCCCATCCGGGTACGCAACACCAACCGGCCGCAGGACCCAGGGACATTGATTGTTCCCCATACCGATGCGGATGATAGGCAGACCAGCATCACGGGGATTGCGGGCCGAAAAGGGTTTACGGTCATCCATATGGAAAAGGAACAGATGAACGGCACGGTGGGCTTTGGCCGGCATGTGCTGAGCATTCTGGAGCGCCATGGAGTTTCATTTGAGCATTTGCCTTCCGGAATTGACACGCTGTCGCTGGTGATTCAGGATTGCCAGCTGGAAGGGAAGCGAGACGCAATTCTTCAGGAACTACAGAAGGAGATTCATCCGGATGTGTTGGAGATGCACAGCAATCTGGCGCTGATTGCTACAGTGGGGCGCGGCATGATTCGGCGCGTCGGCGCATCGGCGACATTGTTCACAGCGCTGGCGGAAGCGGGCGTGAACGTGCGTATGATTGACCAGGGAAGCAGTGAAATCAACATCATCGTTGGGGTGGAAGAAGAGGATTTTGAAACCGCTGTGCGTGCGATTTATGCGGCGTTTGTCGGTTGAATCAAAGAGAAAAGGCCTGTCGTCGGTGGACGGCAGGCCTTTTTTGCTTACGCTTGTTTCTGTCCGGCCAGAGAGGCCAGACGCACAAGCTGTTGGAGCAACATATTTGCATCGACGCCTTCAATTTGCTTGAGTTGTGCACCCAATTCGATGAGCGTTTCATCAAAGGTCGCCTTTTTATGCGAGCCGGGTTTACGGCCCGCCTTATGGACGCGTGGTTCGGAATAGGGGTCATAGGTGGAAAGCCCCTTGTTTTTCAGCCGTTCAATTGCGGCATAGATGGCATCCGGATTGTGTTTGACCATGCTGCGGTATTTGTTCTGGTAACGGAGCATGGCCTTTTTGTCTCCCTGGCCCATCTTCAGGGTAATGCCGCGCACACTCATACCTTCCGCCTGCGCGTGGAGCACGGTTTCCAGCAATGTATCGATTTCCTGCTGTGAAAACGGTGTAAAGGCACTGCGCGCGTCGCAGGGGGCAAAAAGCCCCTCTTTGACCTTGGCATAATAATAATTGCGGATGCTGTTGGGTTTGCGCCCGGTCAGCGAGGCGATGGATTCAAAGGCCTGCTTGAGCGGCTGGCCCGTTTCCCGCGCACGGCAAATCTGTTGATAGAGCAAATCCTCTTCGCTCTGTGTCCAGCCCATTTTGCCACGGCTATTGGGCCATGCGGATTGAGTCATCTTGCTTTCCCCCTTGTCGGTTTCATTGCACCTATTATGAACACAAATCACCCCGGTTATGCATGGGCGAGGTGTACAAAACAGAAAAGCGAAAAGAAACACTTCTTTTCGCTTTTGTATGTTCTACATTATGCGCAACCAATTGCCGCTATGTGTACGGACAAGGCTAAAAAACACCAAAAAACGAAGCTGACCGCGCGCGAAAAGGGGTACATAAAAAAAGCGCCACGGCGCATATATTGGGCATATACAAAGCAAAAAAAGAGGGAGAAGCGATGCAATTACCGGTACTGCATTTATGTGTCAGGGGCGTACCGTCATTATTGATGGTCAACGGAACACTGGCAGGAGAAAGTGAAAATGAGCCGGTGATTCCCGTTTCACCGGACGGCAAAGCATTTGTAACGTGCCTGCCCTTTGCAAAGGATGAAAAAGGGGCGGTCGTACTGCCGCAAACGGTGGCGCTGACGTTCGAACAGGGGGTGCTCTGTACGCCGGTGGAGGGATGCACCGCCTACCTGGAGGCTGATGGCCTGACGCATATTGAACTGAACCCTGTTGTAGTGCCGCTGCAGCATGAGGCGGCGATGCCCGTAGCGCTGAGCAAAGCAAGCACGCAATGGCGCGGGCACGCTGTATTCGCTACGCTGATGCGTGAAGAGAATGTTTACATTGCCATCGAAGACCGCAACCATAACCGGCTGGCGCTGTTGTATGACATAGCGGATATGACGGAGGGAAAGTGTCAGGCGGTGCGATGTCTGACGGAAAGTGATTTTTTAGTTACCGGGCAAGGAGCAAAGGGGCCGCGTGCGATTCTTTGCACGCCGGCTGATAACGGTGGATATCAAATTGCAGCGGATGAATACGCCAGTGCTGAAGCGACGCCGGGGGCGCTGCTGTGTACAAAAGAATGCGGAGATATCTGTGCACACCAGGCGCGATATACCATCGCCATTGCAGCCGGAGAGCCAGCGGCTTCTGCACCCACATATGGATATTTTACGCACAAACGCAAAGAGCCGACTGACGCCCAACAGGTGTGCGGTGCGTTCTGTCAGGCCGTGCAGATGGAACGGATTGATGAAGCATTAAGTTATGTAAGTGCGGAATTGGGCGATGGACTGACCCTTGAAGACCTGCATACATTTTTTGGACCGTTTATCAGCGTATACGCTTACCAGGGAGAGCCGAATATCACGGTAAGCCTGGCGTATGCGGCGTTTGATAACGGCTATACGATTCAACGGTTTGTTTTTACGATGGAGGGCATGCAGATTGCCAATATCGCACCCGCATAAGATTTGCCAGAAAGCAAACCCTTTGTTACAATGGAAAAAATAAAAACGACGGAGGGCGAACGCTTGCCTTATTTTTATTATGACTGGAGTATCATTGTGCTTTTGCCGGGCTTGCTCATCTGTTTGATAGCGCAGGCACGGGTGAAATCTACATTTGCCAAATACCAAAAGGTAGCTGCCCATCGGGGGGTACAAGCCCAGCAGGTGGCGCGGCAGCTTTTGGACGAGGCGGGGTTGCAGGGCGTTCCGATTGAGGTTATCGGCGGCCAATTGAGTGACCATTACGACCCGCGTGCACGCGTATTGCGTTTGAGTGCAGATGTGGCACAGTCCGCATCGGTTGCATCCATTGGCGTGGCGGCGCACGAAGTCGGCCATGCGATACAGCACGCGCAAAGCTATATGCCGCTGACGATGCGTAACGCGATTTATCCTGTGGTGAACTTTTCTTCACATTTGGCGATTCCACTGCTTATTTTTGGGTTTATTCTGGAATTATCCGGCCTTGTGACGGTGGCGCTTGCACTTTATGCGATGGTGGTTATTTTTCAGCTTGTGACGCTGCCAGTGGAATACAATGCTTCCTCCCGGGCACGGATGTTGCTGACGCAGAGCGGAACGCTATCTGGCGAAGAGGTGGCGCAGGCGGGCAAGGTGCTCAATGCTGCGGCAATGACGTACGTAGCTGCGACTCTGATGGCGATGCTGCAGTTTTTACGGTTGTTGCTGATTTTTGGCAACAGGCGGGATTAGAATTCCATATGAAAAAACCAACGGCCAGGGGAAACATAATTCTTTTCCCCGGCCGTTGGTTTTAGAAAGCGTTACTTCAAGAAACCATTGACGATTTCGGCTTCCGCTTCTTCCTGCGTCAGTCCAAGTGTCATCAGTTTAATAATCTGCTCGCCAGCGATTTTTCCAATGGCGGCTTCATGGATGAGTGAAGCATCCACATGGTTGGCTACCAGCTCCGGCACAGCCTTGACGCAGGCGTTATCCATAATGATGGCGTCGCATTCCGAATGCCCTACGCAGGCCCGGTTGCCGTCTATTTTGGAGATGAATTCCTGGAAGGATTGTCCTTTTGCTACCGAACGGGAGACAACGTTGGTGCTGGCGTCCACCCCGTTGAGCGCGACATCAAACGTGGTGGTTGCCCGTTGGGTACCACTGGTCATTAGCCGTTCACGCACGATGAAGGTGGCGCGGTCTTTTAGCTCGCCTTTAGTGATGCGGTTGGTGGAATCCACACCTTCGATTTGTACGGTCTCCATTTCCAGATAGCTATCTTCATCCAGATATACCTCGGTTACAGGATTGAGTACCCGTTCGCCAGAACCATCCCCTTCGCCGTAATGTTTTTCCACATATTTGACCCGCGCGCGTTTGCCAACGTGGAAGGTATGGATGCCGTCGTGCTGGGAAAGGTGCGCGCCGTCGTTATGGATGCCACAGCCCGCAATGATGACAACATCCGCATCTTCACCAATGTAAAAGTCGTTATAGACCAGGTCTTCAAACCCACTGGCATCCACCACGACCGGGATGTGCACCATCTCATTTTTTGTGCCAGGCTTCACATGGATGTCGATGCCGGAACCGTTTTCTTTGGGGATAATTTGTACGTTTTTTGTGCTGTGTCGTTCGACACACGAGCCATTGACACGGATATTAAACGCGCCGTTGGTCGGCAAAACCACCAGGTCGGCTACGGTTTTCAACATATTTTTGACCACTGTTTTCATGCCTATGCCCTCCTTCCTGCTCGATAGAAACGGCAGGAATCCGATTTTTTCAAAAGTTCTGGCAGAATTTCGCCAGTTGGCCCCATACCGGTAATTTCGCCATTGGAAACGACTACGATTTTATCGGCGATTTCCAAGATGCGTTCCTGATGGGAGATAATAACCACCGAACCATTTTGTTCATCGCGCAGCCGTTCAAATACGCGAATCAGGTTGTTAAAGCTCCACAAATCAATACCGGCCTCCGGTTCATCAAAGATGGACAGCGGAACGCCGCGTGCCATCAACATGGCGATTTCAATCCGCTTCAGTTCACCGCCGGACAGGCTAGCGTTGATTTCCCTATCGATATAGTCGGCCGCACACAGACCAACTTCGGATAGATATTGACAGAGCTGCGCCTGTGTCATTTCCTTTTTAGTAGCAAGCTGCAATAATTCTTTGACAGTCAGGCCCTTGAAACGAACGGGCTGTTGAAAGGCAAACCCGATGCCCATGGCCGCGCGTTCGGTAATATCGGCGTGGGTAATGTCCTGGCCGTTAAAGAAAATTTGGCCGGAGGTCGGCGTTTCAATGCCCATAATAATTTTAGCCAGTGTGGATTTACCTCCGCCATTGGGACCGGTGATAATGACAAAGCTCTTATCTTCAATCACCAGATTAATATCCCGCAGAATTTCCTTTTCCTGTTCCTGGTCCCCATTAACACGAAAACTGATATGTTTGAGTTCAAGCATGGCTGCATGCCTCCTGGTTCCTTTTTTGACTGATACAGGCTTGTCCCTCCTGCTCACAGGGGCAGGGAAACACGCCAATGGGCATCGTTTGTCTCATTTTTTCCATAAAATCCATGATGATGCGCTTTGATTCGGCGTCCAGCCCGCAAAGGTAACGGCGCATCGTTTCCTCCGCCTCCCGATGGACTTCCTGATGGGAGAGACGAACCGCCTCCCCCTGGGGGGTAAGTGAAAAATAGCGCTCCTTTCTGTTTTGGCCGCGCTGATATTTTTCAATCAGCCCCTTTTCAGACAGCTTATTACAGATTTGTGTAATTGCACTGTTTGTCACCCCACATAAAGAGGAAAGGGTGCTGGCGTTAGCGTGCGGATGTTGATGGATTTTTTCAAGCAGTGTCAGTTCGGCATGAAACAACGCAGGCCCGCTGTCGTATTGACAAGGCGTTTTTTGAGCGTTATTGATGGCCTGCATCAAATCAAAGAACTGCCTGGCGATTTCGCATTGTGTCATCGAAGCGTTCACCTCCCTGCTTTTTTTCATTGTAATCATAAAGAAGGGATTCGTCAAGAATTATTAAGCAGCTAAATAAAAATATTTTATAGCAGATACCCCGCCGCCAACAGAAGAGGCGGGCAGGTTATAGAACAACTCCCCCATATACAAGGCGACCGCTATTACACATAAACGAACAACAAAAAAAGAGGAGAGACAAATCGCTCTCCTCTTTCCTTACGATGTTATTACATGAACAACGGAGCAAAGACCAGTGCCACGATGCTCATCAGCTTAATCAGGATGTTCAGGGACGGACCGGAGGTATCTTTGAACGGGTCACCCACCGTATCGCCGATGACAGCCGCTTTATGCGCTTCGCTGCCCTTGCCGCCATGGGTACCGCCTTCGATGTATTTCTTGGCGTTGTCCCATGCGCCGCCGGCGTTGGCCATCTGAATGGCGACCAACACACCCGTCACCGTTGCGCCGACCAGCAAGCCAGCCAGAGAGGCCGGTCCCAACAGCACGCCGAGAAGAATCGGTGCCACAATGGCAATCAAACCCGGCAAAATCATTTCACGGATGGCTGCCTTCGTCGAAATATCAACGCAGTTTGCATAATCCGGTTTGTCTGTGCCCGCCATGATGCCCGGCTTTTCACGGAACTGACGGCGGACTTCTTCAATCATCTTGGTAGCGGCTTTGCTGACGGAGTCAATGGTCAAAGCGCTGAACAGGAAGCTGAGCATACCGCCGACAAACAGGCCGATGATAACCGGCGCTTCCAGAATGCTGACCGAAGAGAGCTGCATCTTATCCGCAAAGGAGCTGAACAGCGCCAATGCCGTCAAAGCAGCCGAACCAATGGAGAATCCTTTCCCAACAGCGGCCGTGGTGTTGCCGACAGCATCCAGATGGTCCGTGATTTCACGCACTTCCGGGGGCAGGCCGGCCATTTCTGCGATACCGCCCGCGTTGTCAGAAACCGGGCCGTAAGCGTCAACCGCGATGGTCATGCCAACGGTGGACAGCATGCCGACCGCCGCAAGCGCGATACCATACAAGCCGCCAAACTGCGCAGCCACATACACTGCAATACAAATGACAAGAATGGGGATAACCGTGGAACGAAGGCCGATGGCATAGCCAGCCAGGATATTCGTCGCCGGGCCGGTTTCGCTCTGTTCGGCAATACGTTGTACGGATTTATAGTCGCCCGAGGTGTAAACTTCCGTGGCGAAGCCAATCACAAGGCCCGACACAACACCGGCCAGAATCGCCCAGAACAGGTTGATATCCACGCCGTTGCACAGGAAGTAAGAAGCGACAATCATGATGATGCTGGACAAATAGGTTCCCAGATTCATCGTTTTCTGCGGATTTTCGCTCTTGACGAATTTGACAATCAAAATGCCAAGCACGGAAGCGCCGATGCCAACAGCAACCAGCGACAGCGTCAACATCAGCGCAGTTTTGCTACCATATACGCTGACAGCGCCCAGCATCATGGCCGACAGAACTGCACCGACGTAGCTTTCGAACAAGTCCGCGCCCATGCCGGCAACGTCGCCGACGTTATCGCCGACGTTGTCCGCGATAACCGCAGGGTTGCGCGGGTCGTCTTCCGGAATGCCAGCTTCCACCTTGCCGACCAAGTCCGCGCCGACGTCCGCCGCTTTGGTGTAAATGCCACCGCCGACACGGCAAAACAGCGCGATGGAACTTGCACCCAGCGAGAAGCCCGTTACGGTGTCAAAGTTCGGGAAGATGATGTACATCACAACCAGGCCGAGAGCACCCAAACCTACGACGCTCAAGCCCAGCACCGAACCACCGGAGAAAGCAACGTCCAACGCCTGTTTAAGACCCTTTTCTGCGCTTTGCGCCGTGCGCACGTTGCTCTTGGTCGCACTCTTCATACCGAAGAAGCCCGCCGCAATGGAGAACAGCGCACCCACAACGAAGCAAATGGCCGTGTTCAGGCCCAAGCCCGGCGTGACGATTAGGATGATGAACATCACTACGATAAACGCCGCCAATACGGTGTATTGACGTTTCAGATACGCCATAGCGCCTTCGCTGATGTATCCGGCAATCTCAGCCATCCGAGGATTGGTGACTTTGATTGATGCGTTTTTGAGATAGAGGAACAGTGCGAATGCCAAGGCAATGACCGCTGCCGCTATCACAGGGATAAAATCGCTCACAATACTCACCTCTTATAAAATTTACGGCACACGCCGCTCAAAATAGAGAGCACAATACCAGAGTTCTATGATACCGAAAGTATGGACAAAAATCAAATGTTTTTGACAAAAAGATGAAAATTGTCTGTTTTCGTATAAATGAAGTATAAGAAAACGAAAGGCTGCGTTAATCGACTGTGCTGGAAGTTGGCGCGAGCAGATACAAAAGCGGATAGGGATTAAAGGCCTGCCCGTTCTGCCAGGCACGCAGCGTGAAGGAAGGCGCTTGGCCAAGTGGGGTGGTCAGGGAAACGGTTTGCCCGACCTGGACGTTGATGCCGGACAGACCTTGATAGGAGACGACGAGACCGTGTTGGCTTTGCACTTGCACGGTATCCGATGTGACGGAGACTACGGCGCCTTCAAAAAGCGGCGTGATGCTGTCGGTCCCTGTGATGGAACAGCCATCGGAGTCCGAAAGGGCCCAGTCGTTTTGTGGGCTGCCCGTATGGCTAGGAAAGGATGCGCTTTGGATGATGCCATCCATGGTGGACAGGGTCAATGCATAGCTGGCGGCGCGTTTGACAAAGGTGCGGTCGGCACGATAAAGTCCGGCGGCGTCGGCTGCGGTAGCGATGGGCAAAACAAACAAACCCCGTTCTTTTGCGCCCGCATCCAGCAGCGTTTGTGCGACAAGACGGGTGTGCGATGCATCAGCTGTGCGCTCTTCCGCGGCGTCGATGCTGGCCAGCAGCACCCAGGGAACGCCGCTTTGTTTTTGTTCGGTAAAATAGACCAGCTGCGCCGCCCATGGGGTGGAAACAAAATCCGGTTCCTGTGGTTCAGGCGTCTGCGGCAGCAAACGGCCCAAGGCCAGCATGCCGACGATGCAGACGATGATAAAACCGCTGAGGATGCAAATCCATTTAGTATTGACGTCCATCTTACGCATGGGAAGACTCCTGCAAGGTGAGGTCTTTTTCATAATAGCGGGTATCCAGCGGCCGCTGGAATTTATAGCCGTCATTTTTCTTTTCTCCGGCGTAGGCATAGCCCAGGTGCATAAACATGGCTTGTGAGCGCACGTTTTCGCTGCACACCCCGGCGCGAATGATTTGATAGCCGAATGAACGCGCCATGGATTCGCCATATTGGACAAGCTGGGGACCAATGCCCCGGTTGGTGAATTCCGGCTGCAGATAGACTGCGACAGTACACCGTTTACGGCTGAAGGAAAAGCTGGGGGCGATATGCACATAGCCGATGGCGCAATCCTCTTCGGTTGCGACGGCGCACAAATGCCCGCGGCCTTTAAATAATTCCCCCATATAGGAAGCCGAAGCAGGATAACAATAATAGGTATAGACCGTATGCAGTGCATAATAGGTATACATTTGAGCCAAGGCGGGCAAATCGCGTTTGGCCAGGGGACGAAACTGCATAAAACCCTTCCTTTATTAAAAACAGAATGGTGAAAAATGTCCATGGCCCGGCTCTTTATATGCCCCTGGGCTGGACAGAATGTATTATACCATGGAATCCGCCAGTATAACCATGCGGATAGCGTTGACAGGCGCGGAAATTCCTTTGTATAATCGAACAAAGCGTCTTGTGAAAGAAGGACAGAAAATGAAACGGTTGACGAGCGAACAACTTCGCCACATGTATTTAGACTTTTTTGCCAAGAAGGGACATGCTGTGATTCAGAGCGCGAGCGTGATTCCGGAAAACGACCCGACGGTGTTGTTTACCACGGCGGGCATGCATCCGCTGGTGCCGTACCTAATGGGCGCCAAGCACCCCATGGGCACGCGGCTGACCGATGCACAGAAATGCGTGCGTACAGGCGATATTGATGATGTGGGCGATGCTTCGCATCTGACGTTTTTTGAGATGCTGGGGAACTGGTCGCTGGGCGATTATTTTAAAGAAGAAGCGATTGCATGGTCGTGGGAGTTTTTGACCAGCCCCGATTATCTGGGGATTGACCCCAGCCGGCTGGCAGTATCGGTTTTTGCGGGGGATGACCAGGTGCCAAGGGACGAGGAATCCGCAGCCATCTGGCGGAAGATGGGCGTGCCGGAAGAACGCATTTTCTTCCTGCCGCGGGAAAACAACTGGTGGGGCCCGGCGGGACAGACCGGCCCGTGCGGCCCGGATACGGAGATGTTCATCATTCGCGACCAGGAGCCATGCGGCCCGGATTGTTCGCCCGCATGCAACTGCGGACGATATCTGGAAATCTGGAACGATGTGTTCATGCAATATAACAAAACAGCGGACGGCAAATTTGAACCGCTGGCGCAGAAGAACGTGGACACAGGGATGGGCCTTGAGCGCACAATCGGCGTTTTGCAGGGAAAAGAAACGGTTTACGAAACGGATATGTTTGCGCCCATTTTGCGGAAGATTGAAGAATTATCCGGCAAAAAATACGGACAGAGCGAACAGGTGACCCATGCCATGCGCATTGTAGCGGACCACATCCGTACGGCGACGTTTATCCTGGGGGATGAGCGCGGCGTTACGCCGTCCAACGTGGACCAGGGATATGTGCTGCGGCGGCTGATTCGCCGGGCAACCCGTTTTGCCATGCAGTTGGAAATGGATGAGATGAAGCTGTCGGAAGTGGCGGCGGCGGTGACGGAAAAATACAAGGATGTATACCCTGAACTGGCGGAGAAAAAGGCGTTTATTCTTGAACAGATTGACCTGGAGGTCGCGCGTTTTCAGCGCACGGTGCGGCAGGGCATGCATGAATTTGAAAAGATGATGGGCCAGATGGATAAGCTGATGAAAGGACTCAAGGATTTTGAGCCCGTCATCGCACCGGATGGGGATTTTGAAAATGCGGCACAGCTGGCCAAGCAGATTGGTTCCACGCTGCGCCCGCTGCCGGAATTTGAACCGCTGATGGATGTGGTGAAAAAGGTGCAGGCCGCATATGAAGCGGTCAAGAGCTTGCAGGGCGGCCTTGAAAAAATCCGTGCACAGGTGAACCGAATTGACGGCGCGATGGCGTTCCGTTTGTACGACACATATGGGTTCCCCATTGAGATGACGCTGGAAATGGCGAAGGAACGCGGACTGAAAGTGGATGTGGATGCGTTTAATAAGCGGTTTGAGGAACACCAGAGGCGTTCGCATGCAGGCGCGGACCACCGCTTCAAAGGAGGCTTGGCCGACCAGACTGAAGAAACCGCACGGCTGCATACGGCTACGCACTTGTTGCTGGCGTCTTTGCGCCGGCTGTTGGGTGACGATATCTATCAGAAGGGTAGCAACATCACGGCCGAGCGTCTGCGGTTCGATTTCAACTTCCCGCGCAAGCTGACCAAGGAAGAACTGCAGCAGGTGGAGGATATGGTCAACGATGCCATCCGGCGAGATTTGCCCATTACCTGTGAAGAGATGGAAATCGAACAGGCGCGCAAGTCTGGCGCGATTGGCACCTTCGGCGACCGATACGGCGAACGGGTGCGCGTGTATACAATTGGCGATGTATCCAAGGAAATTTGCGGCGGGCCGCATGCATCGCATACGGGTGAATTGGGCACATTTAAGATTAAGAAGGAAGAGAGTTCTTCATCCGGCGTGCGCCGGATTCGTGCGGTGCTCGAATAAAAACGAAGACAAAGGCCGGGAGGGCGGATTCCTCCCGGCTTTTTTCCACGGCGGATGAAAGGAGAAGGTTGGGATGAAAACGCTGTCTGCTTTTGACGTTATTGGGCCGCGGATGGTCGGACCTTCCAGTTCGCATACGGCGGGCGCTGCACGCCTGGCCAAGGCCGCGAGCCGGATTGCCGGACCGGATATTGTGGATGTGACGTTTACGTTGTTTGGCTCCTTTGGACAGACTTACCGTGGCCATGGGACGGACCGTGCGCTTCTGGCGGGGATTATGGGGATGGAGCCGGATGACGAACGCCTGCCCGATGCATTTGCGCTGGCCGACGCGCAAGGGCTGGCCTATCATTTTGTGGTCAGCGAAGCGGAGACCGCGCATCCGAATACCGTTTTGATGCAGGTGCGGAACCGGCATGGGGTACACACGCAAGTCAGGGGTGTTTCGATTGGCGGAGGCAGTATACTGATTACAAATATCAACGGCGTAGATGTGGAGCTGACCGGCGAATACCCGACGTTGATTGTGCACCATATGGACCGGCCGGGGCTGATTGCCGATACGACGCGCGCGTTGGTAGAGGATGCGATTAATATCGCCTTCATGAGCGTGTTTCGCAAAAACAGGGGTGGCGAATCGTTCATGGTGATTGAGACAGACCAGACGGTGCCTCGGCGCACGGTGGAACGGCTGAAGGACCTGCGCAGGGAAATTCTTGGCGTGCATGTGTTATAAAAGGAGAAGGAAGATGCGCTACGATTTTACACACGGAGAGGAATTGTTGACGCGTTGCGCCCAGATGGAGGTACCTATACACCGGGTGATGCTGTGCCGGGAGATGGAATGGAGCGAGAGGCCGGAGGAAACGGTTTGGGAGCAGATGGAGGAAAACTGGGCCATTATGCGCGCTTCGGCGCGCCGTGGAATCGAGCAGGCGCCCGCGTCGGTAGGCGGGCTGGTCGGGGGCGAAGCGCAAAAGGTAATGACCTATGCAGACCGGAGAGAACCGTTGGGTGGCCCTGTATTATGCCGGGCGGCTGCACAGGCGATGGCGGTGGTGGAAGTGAATGCCGCCATGGGCCGCATTGTTGCTGCTCCAACGGCGGGAGCCAGCGGGGTGCTGCCAGGCGTTCTGCTGACGGTACAGCAGACCTTTGGATATCAGGATGCGCAGATGGTACAGGCCTTGTTTACAGCGGCGGCTATAGGCATGCTGATTCAGCGAAACGCTTCGGTGGCCGGCGCGGAAGGCGGCTGTCAGGCAGAGGTGGGAACGGCAGCCGCCATGGCGGCCGCGGCGTTGGTTGAATTGCGGGGGGGAACGCCGGAACAGGCGCTGCATGCCGCGGCAACTGCACTGCAAAACCTGATGGGGTTGGTATGCGACCCGGTGGCGGGGCTGGTGGAGGTGCCGTGCGTCAAGCGGAACGCCATTGGTGCGGCCAATGCATTGTTATGTGCGGATTTGGCGCTGGCAGGCGTTGCATCGCTGATTCCCTTTGACCAGACGGTGGAGGCGATGTATGCGGTGGGCTGTGCGCTGCCGCCGTCGCTGCGGGAAAGCGGCAAGGGTGGGTTGGCCGGTACGCCAAAGGCCCGGGAAATTGCGGAAATGATTTTTCATGCCGCATCGCCGTGTGACGGCTGCCGCAGTTGCCCATAAAACACAAGAAAATATGCGCAAAAAGAGGGGGCTGTGAAAAGGAGTGTTCTTTTCACAGCCCCCTCTTGATAAATCCTAACAAGGAGGCGGGGGAGGGAAGCGGACAAACCATCAACCATTCCGTTTCATCTGCCCCGTCGCCGATGATGTGAAAACCAATGCGTTGATATAGACGAACGGCGGGGTTTTCCTTGCTTACGCCCAAAGAGACGTTTGCATAGCCTTTGGCAGACAGATGCATCAGCATGTGGGCCATCAATGCAGTGCCGATGCCTTTGCCACGGTAATCCTTATACAGCGAGATACAGAGGGAAGGCGTCCGGTCGTCCAGATGCCCATACATAGGGGCGATGCGGGCCCAAACGGCACCAACAATGCGCTGTTCTACCTCCGCGACCAGTGCGAAATCATGCGGTTGTGTTCCAAAGGCATACCAGGCGGCGCGGAGCTGGGGATTGGCGGACAGAATATCTTTGGGCAGCGGTTCGGTATACCAGGGAGGCAGATAGATTGCCGCCAGGAGAAAATCGGCAAGAAGGGGGTGCTCCTCCTTCTGCATGGTACGGATTTGACGGGGCAAGGACGGCCTCCTTTCCAAGGGATTGCATGTGAAACGCGAGAGAGAAACGGGGCGTGCAACCCAAGCATTTCACACAGCAAAGCAATCTCAGCAGCGCAGGGATGCCCTTGTAGGGGGCTGGACAAATGCGTGCGATAATCTGCGTGCAGGGCAAAAACGCAGATGTGTTCCCCTATAGCAAAACAGGGTGTTCGGGCGCCCAGGGATAGAACACATAACGGAAGCCCAGCGAACCAAGCAGGGCGGCGACTTGCGCAAAATGCTGATTCAGATTGGCAATATCATGGGCATCGCTGGCCAATGCTAAGCGCTGGCCGCCTGCTGCTCGATAAGCTTTGAGAAAATCAACGCCGGGCATGGTGAGCGCGATGGACGTACCAAAGGCGGAAGTATTGACTTCGATAATCTTTTCGCTTTTTGCACAGGCTTGCGCCAGTGCAGTTTCACATTGCAGACGCAGGGTTTGCGTGGTTTGCATAAGGGGATGGATTTCCGGCAGGTTACGGTGATAGACACCGATGTGCCCGATGACATCAATGACATCATCATGTAAGGATTGCAAGACGGAGTCGTAGTATTGTTCGACGATGCTGTTGAACATCCGTCCTGGATTGAATCCGCGCCAGTCATCGCCGCCGGACAACCACATGCCGCCAATGGAATGCACCGAACCGATGACGTAATCATACGAATGCGGAGCCAGCCACGCGTGCAACGTCGCAGCCGCTTCCGGTTCATAGGTGGCTTCTACGCCTTTGTAGACGGGGAGGCCCTCCTTTTGTGCGGCTTCAATTTCGGCACAATACGCATTGGGTTCAAACATCTGGGTATCATAGCCGGGCAGGATGGTGTCGTTGATGAATTTGGTATTGGCGTGCATATGGTCGGCAAAGCCGATGCCCCGGCACCGGCCTTGCCGCACTGCATCCAGATACACGGACATGGGGCATTGGGAATCCCGGCAGGAGTGGGATGTATGGACGTGGATGTCAATCCAGTCAAAATCGGCCATGGGAAATCTATCCTTTCTTGGATGGTTTGCAAAACATTGATACAGACGACGCTGCCAAACGTCGCCTATCAGCGCGGCTCCAAGGGCACGCCGTGGGCTTTATCCCATGGATAAAACAGATAGCGGTATCCAAGAGAACGAAGCAATTCAGCGGCTTGGCAAAACCCCTGATTGAGGTTGCGGACATCGTGAGCGTCGCTGGACAGACAGATGCGTTCCCCGCCGTAGGCCCGGTAGGCTTTAAGAAAATCAACGCCGGGCATGGTGCGTTTGGCGGGGCTAAACAATCCCGAGGTATTGACTTCAATGACTTTGCCGCTTTCCGCGCACAGGCGCGCTGTGCGTTCAGTACGGGCCCGGCGCAGCGCTTGCGTGGACAGCATAAGCGGATGGTCATCCGGCCAGAAACGGGAAAAGACTTCGATATGTGCGACCATGTCGATGGCACGTGGTTCAAGGACGTTTTCGATGGCGTCATAATAGCGGTTGATAATCCATTCCAGCGTCCAACCGGGCTTGATGTCATGCCCATAGTCGCGCGAGACCCAGAAACCGCCAAAGGAATGAACGGACCCCATTAAATAGTCGTAGGAATTCTCCGCTACGCGCGCCATGATGGAGGCATGGGCATCGGCTTCATAAGTGATTTCAATACCGGCGTGTACATCAAGGCCCTGCGCTTTTGCTGCGGCAATTTGCGCGCAGTAAGCATTGCCATCAAAAGGGGTGATGCCGGTATGATATTGTTGGGCAAGCTGTTCGAGCTGGGGATGCAGATGGTCGGCAAATCCAATCCCCTGTACGGCGCCGGTACGAATCAGAGACAGGTATGCCTCCATGGGACATTGAGAGTCGAAGGAGGAATAAGCGGTATGGACATGGCAGTCAATCCATTGAAATGGGTTCATACGGACTCCTTTCGTTGCAAGAAAAATGAAAACGGCACATCAGCGCGCATCAAGCGCTTCAACAAGCGCCTGCATGTGGCAATCCGTACCGATGGAGATGCGCAAGCGGTCGGCAATACGCGGCGCATCAAAGTGGCGCACCAGAATGCCTTTGCTACGCAGATAGGCCTGCAGACCGACGGCATCGCCGTCCGCGGGGCGGGCAAAGACGAAATTGGCCATGCTGTCCAGAACATCAAAGCCACGTTCGCGCAAGGCCTGGGTAAACCAGGCACGGGTGTGAGTGATTTTCCGGCAGCAGTGCTGGGTATAAGCATCATCGGCCAAGGCTGCGGCGGCGCCGGCTTGGGCCAACCGGTCGACCGGATAGCTGTTGAAACTATCCTTGATACTGGTCAGCGCTTGGATAAGCGGTGGCTGCCCCATGGCATACCCGACGCGCAGGCCCGCAAGTCCGTGGGATTTACTAAGAGTACGGACCACCAGCAGATTGGGATAGCGGTCTATCAGACCGACCGCACTTTGGGCGCCGAATTCCACATAGGCTTCATCTACCAACACAAGGCAGTCCGGCTGTGCCTGCAGCACACGTTCAATGGCGCAAAGAGGAAGGGACAACCCCGTGGGCGCATTGGGATTGGTGAGAAGAACGCCGGCACATGGCCCTTGACAGAACGCATCGACAGGCATCTGAAAGGCATCGTCCAGCGGGCAAGTTTCGGCCGGGACGCCAAAGAGCGCAGCATACACCTGATAAAAACTGTATGTAATATCCGCCAGGCGGACTGGCAGCTCCTGTCCTTGGAAAAAAGCAGGGAAGCACAAGGCGAGAACATCGTCTGAACCGTTGCCGATAAAGACCTGTTGCTCTGTCAGACCATGACGCCGCGCAACCGCCTGGCGGACGATGCGCGAGGTCGGTTCCGGATAAAGAGGCAGATGCGCGATGGCCTGTTCGATAGCGGGCTGTACGGCGGGTGAAGGCGGATAGGGATTTTCGTTGGTATTGAGTTTTATCCATGGGATATCGGTACGCGGCTGTTCGCCGGGGACATAAGGGGTCAACGATTGTGCCAATGGGCTGATGATAGACATGCGTTTCCGCCTCCTGTTACGATGTTTGTATTATAGCATGAACGGGCAAAAGCGAAACCAAAATCCAGCTGAAATGCAACACCGAAGCACCGAAATGGAAAATTTGTGTAAATTTCGCCCATTGGGCCGAAAAACAGGGCTTGAAATGCAACAAGAACCTTGACTATTTATTATCAAGGTCTATATAATAAGGCGGATACAGGTGTAAAAAACTGATATCAAAACCCAAGGAGGTTTGCGTAATGGCAAAATACATGACCATTGACGGCAATACCGCTGCAGCGCATGTGGCATATGCGTTTAGCGACGTTGCCGCCATCTACCCGATTACCCCTTCTTCGCCGATGGCAGAATCGTGCGATGAATGGGCTGCCGCTGGTCGCAAAAACATCTTCGGACAAGTAATGAATATTGTGGAGATGCAAAGCGAAGCGGGCGCTGCGGGCGCAGTGCACGGTTCCCTGGTAGCGGGTGCGTTGACGACGACGTTCACCGCTTCGCAAGGGTTGCTGTTGATGATTCCGAACATGTACAAAATTTCCGGCGAATTGCTGCCGTGCGTATTCCACGTGAGTGCGCGTGCGCTTGCTACGCAGGCGTTGAACATTTTCGGTGACCAGGCGGACGTGATGGCTTGCCGCCAGACCGGCTTTGCGATGCTGGCTTCCGCTTCGGTGCAGGAAGTCATGGACTTGGCGCTGGTTTCGCATTTGTCCACGCTCAAGAGCCGCGTTCCGTTCCTGCATTTCTTCGATGGTTTCCGTACGTCGCATGAAATCCAAAAAGTGGAAATGATTGACTACGAAGACATGAAGAAACTGGTGGACATGGATGCCGTTCAGGCGTTCCGTGACCGCGCGATGAACCCGGAACATCCGCATCAACGCGGCACCGCGCAAAACTCGGATACCTACTTCCAGAACCGCGAAGCGGCGAACAAATATTATGACGCCGTACCGGGCATCGTGGAAGAAGCGATGAAACAAGTGGGCGAGCTGACCGGCCGTCACTATAACCTGTTCGACTATGTTGGTGCTCCGGATGCAGAAGAAGTTATTGTCATCATGGGCTCCGGCGCGGATGCGGTGGAAGAAACGATTAATTACCTGAACGCACAGGGCCAGAAACTGGGCCTGGTGAAGGTTCGGTTGTATCGTCCGTTTGTGGAAGATAAATTTATTGCGGCTTTGCCGGCAACGGTCAAACGCATTGCTGTGATGGACCGTACCAAAGAACCTGGCAGCGCGGGCGAACCACTGTTGCAGGATGTACAGACGGCGCTGTTCAACGCGGAAAAGACCGGCATCAAGGTATGCGGCGGCCGCTACAGCCTGGGTCAGAAGGAATTCACGCCTTCCATGGTTAACGCCGTTTATGAAAACCTGGCGTCTGCAGAACCGAAGAAACGTTTCACCGTGGGCATTGATGATGACGTGACGGGCTTGTCCTTGCCGGTGACCAAACAGATTGACCCGGCGCCGGAGGGAACGTTCCAAGGTCTGTTCTATGGATTGGGTTCCGATGGTACGGTTGGTGCGAACAAGAACTCCATCAAGATTATCGGTGACCATACCGATATGTATGCGCAGGGCTATTTCTTCTATGACTCGAAGAAATCCGGCGGTATTACGATTAGCCACTTGCGTTTTGGTCAGAAACCGATTCAATCCGCTTACCTGATTGATACGGCGGACTTTGTGGCTTGCCACAACACGTCCTACATCACCCGTTACGATATGACTGGCGTATTGCGTGAAGGCGGCACGTTCCTGTTGAACTCGCCCTGGTCGCCGGAGGAAATGGAAACCCGTTTGCCGGCGAAGGTAAAGAACGACTTGGCGAGAAAGCACATCAAGTTCTATACCATCGATGCGGTGAAGCTGGCGGGCGAAGTCGGCATGGGCGGACGTATTAACACCATCATGCAGGCAGCCTTCTTCAAGATTGCAAACGTCATTCCGTATGAAGATGCGGATAAATACATGAAACAGGCGGTACAAAAATCCTATGGCAAGAAGGGCGAAAAGGTCGTTAACATGAACTATGCGGCCATTGACGCCGGCAGCCAGGGTCTGGTGAAGGTGGAAGTGCCGGAAGCTTGGGCGACGACGACGGAAGGCGCACCGTTGGTTGGTTTGTCGGAAGACAAATACTACAACGAAGTGTTGCACCCGATTGTCATCCAGGAAGGCAACTCCCTGCCGGTATCCGCATTTACGCCGGATGGCGTAGTGCCTACGGGTACGACGCAGTATGAAAAACGTGGCGCCGCTATCAAAGTGCCGCATTGGAATATCAAGAATTGTATCCAGTGTAACCAGTGTTCACTGGTTTGCCCGCATGCGACGATTCGTCCGGTGCTGGCCAAACCGGAAGACCTGGCCAACGCGCCGGCGACGTTCGAAACCAAAGACGCGATTGGCAAAGAGCTGGCTGGCTTCCAATACCGTATGCAGGTATCCCCGCTGGATTGTTTGGGCTGCGGCAACTGCGCCGACATCTGCCCGGCCAAGGAAAAAGCGCTGACGATGGTGCCGTTGGATGAAGAAGTGGCGGCACAGAGCGCAAACTGGAACTTTGCACAATCCTTGCCGCGTCCGGATGTGAAAATCAATCCGAACACGGTCAAGAACAGCCAGTTTATGCAGCCGTTGTTTGAGTTCTCGGGCGCTTGTGCGGGCTGTGGTGAAACGCCGTATATCAAGCTGATTACGCAGCTGTTCGGCGACCGCATGATTATTGCGAACGCCACGGGTTGTTCGTCCATTTATGGTGGGTCTTCTCCGACCTGTCCGTACACCAAGAACGAAAAGGGGCACGGCCCGGCGTGGGCAAATTCGCTGTTTGAGGACAACGCTGAATTTGGTTACGGCATGCGTGTAGCGGCCGAACAACGTGAAGCGCTGCTGGCCCAGAAAATGGATGAAATCATGGAAGCGGGCTGTGCGGATGAATTGAAAGCAGCGTTTGAATTCTGGAAAGAAAACCGCAAAAACGGCGAAGCATCCAAAGAAGCGGCAGAGAAGATTAAGGCCCTGTTGCCGGAAGCTATCAAAGCGGACAGCAAGAATGCAGAAGCGTTGCAGGTTATTGCGGATAACGCGGACCAGCTGGTCAAGAAATCCATCTGGTGCTTTGGCGGTGACGGCTGGGCATACGACATCGGATACGGCGGCTTGGACCATGTGTTGGCGCAAGGCCATGACATCAATGTCCTGGTGCTGGATACCGAAGTATATTCCAACACGGGTGGTCAGGCATCTAAATCCAGCCGGACGGGTGCAGTTGCGAAGTTCGCTGCGGCGGGCAAACGTACCCGGAAGAAGGACCTTGGCTTGATTTCCATGTCCTATGGATATATCTACGTGGCTTCGATTGCACTTGGCGCAAATCATGCGCAGGCACTCAAAGCGATTGCGGAAGCGGAAGCATATCCGGGCCCGTCGTTGATTATCGCATATGCGCCGTGTATCAATCATGGTATCAACATGGGCAAATCGCAGGCGGAAGAAAAACTGGCGGTAGAGACCGGCTACTGGCCGCTGTACCGTTATAACCCGTTGCTGGAAGAGGAAGGAAAGAATCCGTTCATTCTGGAATCCAAGGCACCGACCGGCGATTTCCGTGCCTTCTTGATGGGCGAAAACCGTTACCGCACGCTGATGCAGCAGCGTCCGGAATTGGCAGAACAGCTGTTTACCAAGCAGGAAGAAGAAGCCAAAGACCGTTTGGCGTATTACGAAAAACTGTCGCAGCTGTAAGCCGCGATGATGAAAGGGCTGTTGGGTAAGGCAAAGGTATAAAAAGAAGTATTGTGAGAATACTGACCTATGCCGAGCGAACAGGAAATAAAAAACTCTATGTGAATGGTGGACCATTTGCATAGAGTTTTTCTTTTTGAAAAAATTTTAGTATTTATAGGGTGCAAAGTATTACTGAATACTAAGAAATCGTACAAGCATGTTAAAAGAAAATTTTGTATGGAACAATCTTTGTATACTCTTCCACAGAAGCCGGGTTCGCTCGCCAAGGTAGACAATTTCGTTCC
>CAJFOS010000009.1 GCA_904397865.1 Candidatus Allochristensenella caecavium | reverse complement strand
TGATACTTGTCTGGTAACATGTCTGTTCCTCCTTTGAATATTATGGAAGCATTGCGCATGCGCTGCGCACGCCAAACAAAATACAAGAACCGCTTTTTTTGTATGTGCCCTTTTTAAAAAATCCGGTGTTTTTCTGTATCTTCAGTTACGGCAAACAAGGCCGACAAACGCCATGGTCCATTGGCTTTCCCGTTAATAATGATATGTATATACGGACCAAAAAATAATCGAAATGTTTATGGATACAGCGTAGCATTCCACCCTGGTGCTGTCAATACAAATCCAGCCGCTCCACCGCCTGTATATGCCAAAAAAGGACGTGCGCATCACGTCTTTTTTCATACCTCTTCTTCCTCATCCACAGGCTCCGCAAACGGAACAGGCAGTATGTGTGCCGCCACTTGTGCCGCCACTTCACAGCTTTTCAAACAGGCTTGCCGCGCATCCGGCTGCGCCTGCGCCATTAGCAGCAGGCCGCCTTTACGGCACACGTCCCGGTGGGCGCGAAACATCGCCCCTGCCTGTGCCGGCGTATCCAGACGATGCCATGCTTCCCCACCTGGCACATCTCGCTGTTCGATGCGGTCCGTCTGCCAGAGTGCCATGGGGATATCCTGCATCTCCAGGCAGGTCATGGTCAACGCACGGTCCACCTGTTGACGCCAGCCTGCACCGACGACAAGCACCGTTGTCTGCGATAGCTCCATTAAATCCGGTGAACATTGCGCACCCTGTTGTGTCTGCTGTACGCCTTCCATGGCGCCGCCCACGACCACATCTATCCCGCAGCGCTGTGCGGCCAACATCGTCAGCGCTACACCCGCCGCTGCGCTGGCGCGCCGCGCGCATAACGGGCCAAAATCGCTGCGGCTGGCGCGTGTCATCACGCCCTTTTGTGCCAATATATGCATCTGGTCCGTAGAAAGCCCCACTGCCAGTTTCCCCTTCCAAACCGCCACAAGCGCCATCTGCGCGCCCTGTCGTTCGATACAATCCCGGCACAGCATCTGCTGCTCAATCGCCTCTCCCATAAACAGACACGACGGCACAGCAACAATCGGGGCGCCGGCAAATACTGCCTGCCGCACCTGGTCTGTCACCATCATCCAGTCGTTTACGCTCATCCTGCTTCCCCTCTTCTGCAACGGTTTTCCATCCGTCTCGTTTTCCTAATGTCAGTATAGCATGTTTTTCAAGGAAAAAGCATCCCGTTTGCTCAAACCGTTGCGTGGGCCGCACGTCCCCGTTATACTAATGCATGGCAAAAAATAACCCACGCATCCAGGACAGGCCACATCGCGGGTATGTCTTAGATGTGTTGTCTGTTAATTAATCGAGAGAACTGAGCAATCAATGGGGTGATGATTTGAACCGAGTCGAACACGCGGAAGAACTGTTCAACAGTGGCTATAGCTGTTCGCAGGCAGTCTTTCTTGCCTTTGCGGATACGGATGACCTGTCCCGCGAACAGGCGGCCAAATTATCCAGTGCATTTGGCGGGGGCGTCGGCGGCTTACAGCAGACCTGCGGCGCGCTTTGCGCCGCGATGATGGCACTTGCACAGCGTATCTCTCCCGCTGACCCGACGGACATCGACGGCAAAAGCGCCGCCCGGGCACAGATGAGACAGCTTGGCCATTGTTTTGCCGATGCTTTCGGCACGATGCAGTGTCATGACCTGCTTGATGCGGACGCCGATTTGCCCCCGCGTGACGACGGCCGGAAGATGTGTACCAAATACGTCCGCTTCTGCGCGGAGATGCTGGAACGTATGATGGATTTTTAGCTTTCTGACATCCGATGCCATCTGTTTTTATCGCACGGACTCCCTTCAAAGAATGCCTTCATCCTCCTGCTTTTCAGGCACGGCCTGCGGCGTTCATTGACCAGTGGGTGATGCCACAGGTTATGCTTGTCAACAGCCTTGCACGGCGCACTCGTTTCCAGGCAACATGCGCCGTAGAAGTTCACCTGTTATGGCAGAAATGGAACGGCTGAAAAACAGCAAAATCCATTGTAAACGGAACGAAAAAAGTGTATCATTTCTATAGGTATATATACTTCTGGGCACAAACGACATCTCGGGGGATGGACGGTGCAGACAGCAAGCCTCCCCGCGAGAAATATGAGGGAGGACTTTTTATGAAAACGTCAAAAAAACTGCTCAGTATTCTCCTCTGCTGCATGATGGCTTTTGGATTGATTCCCATGGCCGCATCCGCCGCAGAACCTGTATCTTCCATCGACCTTACCGTAAACGGTTACGGCATCGGCAAACCCATGGCGGATGCCAGTATCACTGCCAATACACAGGGGATTTCCGTTACCCCCGTGGGCGGCTGGCTGGATAAGGAGTATGAAGAAGTGGCTGGTCAGTTTGAGCGCGGCACGCTTTATTGCCACTACGTTCGCCTAAAAGCGCAGGACGGCTATTCGCTTCCGTCCATTACAGATGAAAACATAAAAAGCCTTTTGACTGTCAACGGTAAAACGCCCGCATACGCCTGGGCTTGGGACCCGGAAGCCGATGGCAGCGTAAAAATTCTTTTCTTCATGGATGCGTTGAGCGAACAGGTAGATTCCTTGTCCTTGAACGTCAACCATCTGGCGGTAGGAAAGACATGGGCGGAAAGCAACGTTACGGTAGCTTCTGGACAGGTATTTGTCCAAAATGCAAAACTCATCTATAAGGGCGTTATCAGCGACCATGATATTTTGGTAACGGACCCACTGAAAGCACACACTCCTTATCAGCTCTACCTCTATATATGGACTGAAAACGGTTATCATTTCGATATCAACAGCCTTCAAAACGACGACGTTTCCATTCTGGTTAATGGCCAGAATGTGACGCCTGCGGCCATCCGGGACGGTGGCGATAATGGCCGAAGCATCGTAATGGATGTGGATATGCCGCTGCTTCATACCTATGGCGATTATCAGTATGATGAAACCAAGCATTGGCAGGAATGTCAGGATGCCGACTGTCCGGATAAAGAAGAAAGCATCCAATCTTCCACAGCTTCCCATCGCTTTGGCGAATGGACTGAAGTGAAGGCGCCAACGCAAACGGAAACCGGGATAAAAGAACGCGCCTGCTCTTTCTGCGGTTATACGGAATCGGCAGAAATCCCCGTGATACAGACCGGAACCACGACGGAGCCCACCCCCACACCCGGGGCAGAGCTTCCTGAAATCCCCAAGACCGGGGAAGAAGCTCGCACATCGCTATGGGCGATTTTCCTGCTCATGGGCGGAATCGGAGCCGTTATGCTTGGCCGTCAAAAAGCTTCCAATCACTAAATACTTAAAAGAAACCGTGCGCAAAAGGCCGGCTGGGATAATTTCCAGCCGGCCTTTCCATCCTAGATTCAGCTCTCTGTCCAGCGCACCCGTTCTTCACACACATCGGCGGTCCGGCGCGCATTCTCTAGTCGGTTCCATGAACGAACGGCATGCCTGTGGACACCGTTCCTTCTCTCTATTTGTTCATCATGCGGGCTTTGACGCATCGGCATCCATGACCGTTTGCATGCGGTATTCGCCTGTCGCGGGGTCAAAATACGCCCAATATGTCAAACTCTGTCCGGTAGCACGAATGCAATACAGCGCCCCGTTGAGCGCATACCGCGGGCTGTTCTCTTTGGATACCACCGGCGTATACGGGTCTGCCTGCAAAGAATAAATGCTTTCTTCCATGCCTGCTTCCTGCCGCAATTTGTCAATGGCTCCTTCCATCGTATACCGCGGCGCAAAGCAGGCGCATAACACAACGCTGAGGCCCAACGCCGCCACCTGTACCCGTTTTTGCCAAGGGGGCGGCGCCTTTTTACGTATCCATCCCGCCACTGCAATTATCTGCGCCACCAGCGCAAGCAAAAGAAACGGCGTAACCCAGTACGCACCGTAAAACAATCGTTGTCCAATCACCCATATTCCCGTCTGTATTAATAAGGCGGCACAAAACATCATCCCGTTCCATTTGTTCCGCATCGCTTCTTCACCTTCAGTATGAAGGATAACAAAAAAATGTGAACGGCGTTTGGCAGACAGACAAACAAACTGTAAAAAAGAAAAGCTGCTTTACGCAGCTTCTTCAATTTGTTTTTCCATAATCCAATCATCCATCACAAATCCATGCCCGATATCCGTCACTTCTGCCCGCACCGTCTTAAATCCAAACGCCTCATATGCTGCGATGGAACCTTCGTTATATCGATTCACCGTCAACCAGATTTTCACAGCTTTTGCCTGCTGTGCCCGTACAATCAGCGTCTGTAAAACCCGGCGCGCAATCCCCTTGCGCCTGCAGGCCTGGCGGATGTACAGCTTGCTGAGGAACAGCGCACCGTTTTGGATATTGTATCCGCAAAATCCGGCGTCCTCCCCGTCCCATTGCAACAGCAGGTAGTGATATCCTTCTTCTTCGCGCTGCCGTCGCAGGGCCGGCGCGCTTTGAAATTTATCGACCATATAATCAATTTGTTCCGCGCTGAGAATGTCGGCATAATGCTGATGCCAAATTGCATCCGCCAATTGCGCTACCCGCGCAATTTCTTCGTTCGTCCGCGCCTCATGCATGGTCAGCATGGGCCATACCCCCTTTTTACTGTTTGACATAAAATGTATCAATCACCGTCTGTTCCAACGCTTCTTCATCCAGTACCCAATACGAACCGCCGTTGATAGTCTTGGCCGTGCCCTTGAGCTGTGTAATCTTGATATTCTCTTCCGGAATCTCCTTTAAGATACTGGCATACGCCACCATTTCGGATGTCGAAAGGTTGGTAAACGCATTCTTGCTGACCGCATTATAAACTTTAACGATGTCGCCTGCATCCATGCGACGGATGTTGTGTGCCAAGCCAAACATGAACTGCATCTGCCGCTGGCCGCGGGCAATGTCCGAACCATCCAGCCCCGGACCCTTGCGCATCACGCAGAAATTAAACGCCTGCTCGCCCTTGAGCGTCACCGTTTCACCTTTTTTCCCCACGCCAGGCACGCTCTGTTGGAGCGTCACTGTCACACCGCCGACCGCATCGTTAAGCGGCACAATGGCATCCATATTGATTCCGCCGTATTTTTCCAGCGGAATATCATATTTCCCATCCACTTCCAGAATCCGTTCAATGGCCTTGAGCGTATTTTTAGCCCCCATCTTCGCATCATTGTTGCCGTTTCCGTAGGGAAAAGCTGCATTCAGTTTATTGGTCACCTGCTTTTTCAGGCTGCCGTCTTTATTCAGTTGGTCAATCTTGGCGCGTGTGTCGCGCGGCAGCACAATCATCTCGGCCGTATGGTGCTTACTGTCGATTGCACACACAATCATCGTGTCGCTGCGGGCGCCCAGCTCCTCCCTGCCTTCTGCGGTAGACGCATCCGTGCCCAAAAACACCAGCGTGCTGATGTCCTTGTTGTACGCGTATTTTTCTCCTTTATAAGTCACAGTGCTGGTAAAATTCTTGTTCAACCCCTGCAAAAACTTCCCAGGGTCGTCAATGATGCCTTTTAAATTCAGATATGTGTATACACCCAGTCCCGCTGCCGCCAGTATCACCAGTATCAAAAAACGGCTGAGGAATTTAATCCATCTTCGTCGCATCCGTATCCTCTCTTTCGTAAAACGTTTGGGAGCCATATTTTTGTTATCTTAGCACAATTACAGAATGAAAAAAAGGCAACCTGCCTTTCAATTTTGTAAGCAACTTGTAACCGTCCTTTTTCATCGCAGGCAAAAAACACCGCCTGTACAGATGTCGCCCAAGGGTTTTCCATTGCAGGAAACGGACAAACTATGGTAAGATAACCCAATAAAACCCCATGAAGAGAGAAAGAGGTTACAAGCGATGGAACTGCAGGAAATTGCGGCATTGGCCGATTTGGCCCGCCTGCGCTTTTCTCCCGAAGAATTGCAGACGTTTGCCGATGAATTCGCCCATACGCTGGAATTTGTAGACCAGCTGTCCGCGTTGGACACGCAAGGCGTTGCCTTTATGAAGGAAGTGGATGAAAGCGCACAGTGCCTGCGCGCCGATGTCGTCCGCCCCTCCATGGACCATGATGAAGTGCTCAGCGTCGCACCGCAAACGGATGGTGCGGGCTTCCTCATCCCCAAAGTGTTGTAAGGAGGCCGCCATGGATTACCAAGATTTAACAGTAAAAGAATTGCAACAGGCCCTCCAGTCAGGCGCATGCACTTCTGAGGAAGTCACCCGCGCTCTTCTGCAGGCCATTGAAACGGAGGATACGGCCATCGGCGGATATGTCAGCGTGCAGCCTGAACGCGCTTTGCAACAGGCACAGGCAGCCGACCGGGCCCGCCGGGAGGGGCAGGCCGCTTCGCTGTGCGGCATCCCCGGCGCCATCAAGGATAATCTGTGTACCAAGGGCGTCGCGACGACCTGTTCGTCCAAAATGCTCGAACATTTCATCCCGCCTTACAATGCAACGGTGGTTGAACGCCTGCAGGCGCAGCACATGGTCACGCTTGGCAAGGCAAACATGGATGAATTTGCCATGGGTTCTTGTACCGAAAATTCAGCGTTTCAAATCACGCACAATCCACATGACCTTTCCCGTGTGCCCGGCGGCAGCAGCGGCGGCAGTGCGGCGATTGTCGCTGCGGGCCTGGCACCGTTTGCCTTGGGCAGCGACACCGGCGGCAGCGTCCGGCAGCCCGCCTCGTTGTGCGGCGTGGTCGGTTTTAAACCCACTTACGGCATGGTTTCCCGCTATGGGTTGATTGCTTTTGGTTCCTCCCTTGACCAAGTGGGCGTCCTGTCCCGCACGGTGGAGGACTGCGCCGTTGTCATGGATGCAATTGCCGGCCATGATGAACGCGATGCAACCAGCCTGGCAGCGGAAAAACCTGCGTTTGAGCAAAGCCTGACCGGCGGCGTTAAAGGAATGAAGATAGGTCTGCCGGATGAATATTTTGCCCAGGGGGTCAGTGAGGAAGTCAAACAGAGCGTGCTTGCCGCCGCCCAACGGTTTGAACAGATGGGCGCGGTGGTCGAACCTTGCTCGTTGCCGCTGACGCCATACAGTCTGCCCGCTTATTATCTGCTCGCCTGTGCTGAGGCCAGCAGCAACCTAGGCCGCTATGACGGCGTTCGCTATGGCATGCGCGCCGACGTAACAGATGACTGGGAAGAGATGATGATTCAAACGCGCACCCAAGGTTTTGGTCCTGAAGTCAAACGGCGTATCATGTTGGGGACGTTTGTTCTCAGCGCCGGTTATTACGATGCCTATTATAAAAAAGCGCAGCAGGCCCGTACCTTGATTCGGCAGGACTTCCAGAAGGCCTTTGACCGCTTTGACCTTTTGCTGACTCCTACTTCCCCGACCACCGCCTGGGAGATTGGCGGCAAGGTTGACCCGCTTTCGCTCTATGCGGCGGATATCTGCACCGTTGCCGTCAACATCGCCGGGCTACCTGCCTTGTCCCTGCCCTGCGGCAAGGATGCGCAAGGCTTGCCCATTGGCATGCAGCTGATGGGACGCCCCGGCAGCGATGCACAGATTCTGCGCGTCGGCCATGCTTATCAACAGCAATATCCCGGCTTTCTCCGGCCCGTGCATCAAGGAGGCGCCCAATGAGCCAACACGATTATGAACTGGTCATCGGTTTGGAAATCCATGTCGAACTGGCCACCAAAACCAAAATCTTCTGTAGCTGTGAAAACGTCTTCGGCGGCGAGGAAAACAGCCACTGCTGTCCGGTCTGCCTGGGGTTGCCCGGCACGCTGCCCGTCCTGAACACACATGTGGTGGATTATGCGGTCAAAGCCGGACTGGCGTTGAATTGCCAAATTGCTCCGGTCAGTTATATGGACCGCAAGAATTATCACTATCCGGATTTGCCCAAGGCATATCAAATTTCCCAGCGTAACGTTCCCATCTGCAGTCAGGGACATGTGGATTTGGAGGACGAGGACGGCACGCCATTTGCCATCGGTATCACCGAAATCCATATGGAAGAGGATGCGGGCAAGCTTGTCCATCTGGCCAACCGCCCCTTTTCCCGTGCGGATTATAACCGGGCTGCCGTACCATTGATTGAAATCGTCACCGAACCCGATTTTCGCAGCGCATCGCAAGTGCGCGCCTTTTTGCAGGTCCTGCGTGATACGCTCGTCTCACTCGGTGTTTCGGATTGCAAAATGGAAGAGGGGTCCATGCGTTGTGATGTCAATATCTCTGTGCGTAAAAAAGGCGATGCCGGCTTCGGCACACGCACGGAAACCAAAAACGTCAACTCCTTCCGCAGCATTGGCCGCGTGATTGATTACGAATCCAACCGCCAAATCAAACGGCTGGAAGCCGGCGAACCCATCATCCAACAGACCATGCATTGGGATGACGCCGCTGGCAAAACCTCCCCCATGCGCGATAAGGAAAACAGCCATGACTACCGCTATTTCCCCGAACCAGACCTGCCGCCTGTCGTGGTCGATGAAGCGCGCCTGGCACGTTTGAAGGCCGAGATGCCCGAACTGCCGGAAGCGCGGCGCAAACGCTATGAAGCCGATTTTGGCATGAATACCGACGATGCACGTATGATTGCCAATACGCCCTGGATGGCCCGGCTCTTCGACGGCGCGATGGCCGCAAAAGCGGATGCAAAGCTGGCCGTCAATTGGATGATTGGGCCGTTAGTCGCCTTGTACGGCGATAAGGCGGCACAGGGGGAATCCCTGTTGTTTGACGGTAAACAATATGCGGAATTCATCGGCATGGTTGCCGCGAGCAAAATCAATTCCAGCGCAGCAAAGACCGTCCTGGAGACCATGGTTGTCCAGGGCGGAGACCCGCAGGCCATTGTCCAAGAAGAAGGGCTTGCGCAAATGGATGACCGCGAGGCCCTGCTCGCCGTTGCCAAGGAAGTGGTTGCCGAAAATCCCAATGCCGTAAAGGATTACCTGGGCGGCAAGGAAAAGGCATTGACCAGCCTGCAAGGCGCGGCGATGAAAAAGACGCGTGGCAAGGCCAATCCAAAGCTTATCCGCGAACTGATTCTGGAATTGATTCAGTCTTAATCGCTGCAAGCAAAAATAAATAAAGCGGGAAGCGTTTGCTTCCGCTTTGTTCAAGGGGAGTGATAACATGGCTTGTGCTTACCTGCTCTGCGGCGAAGTGGGCAGCGGCAAGACGACCTATGCAACATCTTGGCAAGCACAAACCGGCGGCTTTGTGCTCAGCTGTGATGACCTGATGCTGACGCTGTTCGATACCTGCATCGGCCCCGCGCGCCATCAGGATATGTCCGCCCGCTGTAAATCCTTTCTTTATGAACAAGCGCTGTGTCTTCTTGGCAAAGGCATGGATGTGATGTTGGATTTTGGTTATTGGACCCAGGCCGAGCGTTCGGAGGCCAAACGTTTTTTTGCCAACCACGGTTTTGTGGCGTATCTGGTTTACGTGCAGGCTGAAGCGGATGTGATTACCGTTCATTTGGCCAAACGCAATCAGGCCATCCAAACGCAGGGACTACGTGCCTATCACATCGATGCGGAAAAACGCGCCCGTTTTCATGCCCAATTTGAAGTGCCGCATAAGGAAGAAATCGACCAGCTCGTAGTGGTTTCCTCCTGACCGCATTGCCCCTGTAACGTAAAAGGAAGTGCTTTGGCACTTCCTTTTTTGCACCTTATGTTTCTATTTTCTCCGTTTTTAGACCAGCAAATCGCCTCGCCCTCTTCCCCATCATCTCCAGCTACAGAAAAACACACCTTGGTGTTTTCATATTCACTACACGACCTGCACCGTGGTCAGTCAAAGCCAACGCAATCGCTTTGCACCCGTCTGTAAAGTGCACAATCCTTGCATCGAACAGGTCTGGTCTGCAATGTCAAATGGAGCAAAGGCCAAACAAGAGGCAGAAACCTGGTCGTTGGTCCGGCAACGGACGGTCGTACCGCTCCATTCTCTTCCTCAATAGTCCGTTCTCCTTTGGTCATCATCGCCCAGCAAAAACCGTTCCAGCGCCGCAATATTTTGCACAATCAGTTCCGCTCCTGCGCGCTCCAGTTCTTCCCGGCTCCCGTATCCATACAACACGCCAATGCAGTCCATAGCAAGCTTGTGCGCTCCTATCACGTCATATTCCCGGTCGCCTATCATCACCACCTGTTCCGTCGGCGGGTTTCCCAGGCGATGCAGCACCTCTTCAATGACTTCTGCTTTTTTCTGCCGCCGGCCATCCAATTCACTGCCCATCACCACTTCAAAATAATCCGTCCAGCTAAAATATTCCATGATGCGTTCGGCAAAAACGCGCGGTTTGCTCGTCGCTACCGCCAAGCGGCGGCCCGCTTGCCGTAGATTCTTCAGCAGCGTCTCCATCCCCGGATATGGTTCGTTCTCAAACAGCCCCGTTTGGGCATAATAAGCCGCCTGTACCCGGTGTGCCTCTTTTGCCTGTGCAGCAGTCATTCCATACTGGTGTACATACGCCTCTTGTGACGGGGGTCCTACCAGGGCGCGCAAATCACGATAATCCGCCACCTCAATTCCCTGGGAATGCAATCCCTGTTGAATTGCCTTTGTCACGCCCACCATCGAATCCGCCAACGTGCCGTCCAAATCAAACAATATATACCGCTTCATCGTCACCCCTCAAATCTCCAGCAGCAGCTTCTCCAATTCACACACATCCCGTACAACCCATCGAGCACCGGCCTGCCGCAGTTCAGCTTCGCTCCCATATCCGTACGTCACGCCCACGCAGTCCACCCCCTGCTCCGCCGCGCCGTACACGTCGTGCTCCCGGTCACCTACCATGCAAATGCATTCCTTGGGCACGTCGCCCAATTTGTACAACGCCGCTGCAACGATGTCGTCCTTTCTCTCCCTACTGCCGTCAAGCGTGCTTCCTTCTACAATGGTGAAAAAACCATCCAATGCAAAATGTGCCAAAATACGGTCTACATATACCTTCGGTTTGCTGCTGGCCACGCACAGGGTTTTCCCTGCCTGCTTGAGTGCATCGAGCATATGGGGAATGCCCGGATAGACCGTGTTTTCAAAAATGCCGATTGGCCCAAAATAACGGCGGTATACCATCACCGCTTCCTCCGCCTGTTCCGCCGTTAATCCCGCATGGGCCATGAACTGTTCGCGCAGCGGCGGCCCAATATAGCACCGTAGCACTTGCCGGTGTTCCACTGCGACACCAAAATGCTGCAGCGCCTTCTGCACGCTTTTGGTAATCCCCTCCATCGGGTCGGTCAATGTTCCATCCAAATCAAAGAAAAAGACTGATTTCATGGCTCTCTCCATGTTTTCACTGGCAGGCGCAATGCCTCTAGGCCGGTTGTTTTCGTTTTCACTTTCTGTCAGACGGTTTTCACCCCATATGGAAAAAGCGTGTTTCTCACACGCTTTTCCCTATCGCACAACGTTTATTTGGCCGCGATGCATTCGATTTCCACCAAGCCGCCTTTGGGCAATCCCGCCACCTGGAAACAGGCGCGTGCCGGGCAGTCCTTGGTAAAATATTGGCCATAAATTTCATTGACCACCGCGAAATCCGCCATGTCCGCCAACAGTACCGTCGTTTTGAGCACATCGTCGCAGCTCAGTCCTGCCTGGGCCAAAATCGCCTTCACATTTTCCAGGGACTGCTCTGTCTGTGCACGAATGCCGTCCTTCAATTCGCCCGTTGCAGGGTCAATCCCCAGCTGGCCGGAAACGAATACCATTCCCTGCGCCTGCGTCGCCTGCGAATAAGGGCCGATGGCCGCCGGTGCTTTTTCTGTGTTGATGATTGTTTTCATATTGTTTATCCTCCTTGTGATGGTCGACTTTTTCTTGCGTCGGCTCTGAAAAAACATACGCAGCTGCGTCTGCGCCTGCTCTGCAAGCAGGCCCCCTTCCACCTGACAGCGGTGGTTAAACCTCGCATCTTCCGGCAAGGTGTATAACGATGCACAGCAGCCTGCCTTTGGGTCTGAAGCCCCATATACTATGCGTTCAATTCGTGCATTGATGGCCGCCCCGGCACACATCGGGCACGGTTCCAGCGTTACATACAGTGTACATCCTGTCAGCCGCCAGCCGCCCAGTTTTTTGGCCGCTCGCTGCATCGCCAGCATCTCCGCATGGGCTGTCGGGTCCTTCTTGCTTTCGCGCAAGTTGTGTCCCCGTGCAACAATCACGCCGTCCTTGACCACCACCGCGCCGACAGGCACCTCTCCTTTGCGGGCTGCAGCCTCCGCCTGTTTGAGCGCCGCGCGCATGTATGCAGTCTCGTCCAACGTTTCCCTCCTGCCATATGATTTTTTTCTGCCAACCTTTTCAAACTTAGTATAAGCATTCCCCGTCCCGCGGACAACCCTCTTTTTATTTCATGGCTATAAAAAAGCAGGCGTCTGCAGCATCGGTCTCATCCCCGGCCTTCTGCTGTTCAATTTCCCCGAAGCAACCGCGTCCGGCCATGATAGGGTTTTGCTATTCGAATATCTATCCCGTCCATTCTATTTTTTCGGATAACGATACATCCTTGTGTTCGTCTTTTTCTCCCTCTTGCTTTTATCAAAAAAGGAGCCTGTATCGGCTCCTCTTTTTTCATTGTTACCTTCTGCGGTCCCGGCGGCTGCGCGTCCGCATATCCGTCCGGCGGGCCGGCGGAAGCGTACGCTGCCGTTCTTCGTGTGCCTGATGCAACTGTTTACGGAATACCACCCGCAGCAACATATGCGTCCCCTCCACCCGCAGGAAGATACACAGCAGGAAATAACTGCCCATACATACAATCGCACAAATCGCCAGCCGTATAAGCGAACCGAGCGTATCCCCGGTATGTACGGGAAGCACCTGCAGGCACAGCATCATCAATCCTACGCCAACAGCCAGCGCAACAGCCATCCGCAAAATCTGCCCAATCGATTTACGCAGGCCCATCTTTCCCAACTGCCTATGCAGGAAGAACAGCTGGAGCATCATGCCGCAGGCACTTGCAATCGTCGTTGCCAGCGTCAGCCCCACCGCACCCAAAAACCGCGATAAAATCAGGTTCAGCGCAATGTTGATGCATACCGCCACAATGCCCACGCGCATCGGCGTGCGCGTGTTCTGAATGGAATAATACACCCGCGTTAAAAAATTGCGCATACCGAAGAAAATCACGCCCATGATATAGCATGCAAACACCGGCGCTGTAAATGCCGTATCCGCAGCGGTAAACTGGCCGCGTTGGAACGCAATGGCAATGATATCCTTACTCATCACCATACAAACCGCAATCACAGGCAAGGTTACAAGCGCGATGGTCTCCAGGCTCTGCCGCACGGTTTTCATAAATGTTTTCCGGTCACCGCGCGCGGCAAATTTGGAAAGCCGCGAAAACATGATGGTCGTAATCGGGACAATCAATACTCCCAGCACCGTGGCCACCAGCGAATAGGACTTGTTCAGCGATGTCACCACACCCAGCCCTAAACTGGACCCCACCATGCGGTCCACCGTATGGTTGATTTCGTCAAACGCCATGCTAATCAACGCCGGTATTGCCAGCAGGAACGTACGCTTCAGCGACGCGTCGCCCAGCCGAATCCCTGGATAGTAATGAAATTCACCGCGCAAAAACGGCAGCAGAATCAGGAACTGAATCACCGCCATCACCGCAACCGCAATCGCCACCGCATGAATTTCCTTGAATACTACGCATGCCGTAATCAAACACGCGCTGAGCACAAACCCCAGCAGCTGTTCGGGAATAAACTTTTCTCTGGCATTGAGCACGTTGCACAACACCCCGGTCATCGCCCAGAATGCAATCGTCGGATACATCAACCGCGACAGCTCCGTTGCAAGCGCCACGCCTTCCGCCGAACCCTGGTATACCAGTCCTGCCAGCCAGGGTGCCACCAGGTAGGCCACTACGCTGGTCAGCAGGCCCGCCACGCAGTAAAGCGACAACACATTGCTTGCATACCGGTTGGCGCCTTTGTCGCCGCTGCGCAGCCGCAGCCGTGTATAAATCGGAATGAACGTCGAAGAAATGCCCGCCGTGAACAGCAGCGTGAACAGGCTCAGAATCCCGTACGCTGTGACATAGGCGTCGCTTTCGATTCCGCGGCCAAAATAGGCCGCCATGACCATCTCGCGGACAAACCCCAGCAGCTTGCTGGCGATGATGATTCCCGTCACAACCAGCGTTGTGCGGAATGTTTTTTGCTTGGCCTGCCGCATCGTCATCCAACCTTTTTGTTATCGAATTCCTTCTATGCAAATTCTATGCACAAATCCATCGCCGCAAGCCCGTTTGTTTTGCCTGACAGCCCATTTCTTTATTTTTCCATTATACCCAACGGTCTGTGGAATGTAAACGCGGCAAATCACGCTTTTCGGTTCCCTTTTGCATAACGCACTTCGCATATCCAATAAAAAAGGGCGGAATATCCGCCCTTTTCCTCAATAAGCCCGCGCCCAGTAAATCATTTTCTTTGCCGGTTTTCCGCAGCAGGCGCAAACCTTGCCTTCTGCTTGGTCCTGCAATTCAAACGGCATACAGCGCGTCGTAATCCCGCATTCCGCCTTCACATGTTCTTCGCAAGCCCGGTCCCCGCACCACGGTGCAAGCGCAAAGCCCTTTTTCTTATCTACCGCTTCGCGCACCTGGTCAAAGGTTTCCGCGTGAAAGATATGCGCATCGCGGTGTTCGCGGGCCATTTCCAGCATCGTATCGTGAATGTTGTCCAGCATTTCCTTCACGCTCTGCGCGATGTTTTCCAATGATACCGCCGTTTTTTCATGCGTATCACGGCGGGCAAACATCGCCTGGCCTTTTTCAATGTCCTTCGGCCCTATCTCAATACGCAGCGGCACGCCGCGCATCTCCCATTCGTTGAACTTCCAGCCCGGGCTTTGTTCGCGCGTATCCATCTCCGCACGGATGCCAGCCGCCTGCAGCTGTGCCAGCACCTCGCCCGCCTTGTCCAGCACCCCTTCCTTATGCATCGCAATCGGCACAATAATCGCCTGAACCGGCGCCACGCGCGGCGGCAGTTTGAGGCCGCGGTCATCGCCATGCACCATAATCAGTCCGCCAATCATCCGCGTACTGGTGCCCCAGCTAGTCTGCCATGCATACTTACGCTGTCCATCCTTATCCAGGAACTGAATGTCAAACACCTTGGCAAAATGCTGCCCCAGGTTGTGGCTGGTACCCATCTGCAGCGCCTGCCCGTCGTGCATAATCGCTTCCATAGTATACGTATCCTGCGCGCCGGCAAATTTTTCCTTCTCCGTCTTCTGCCCGGTCAACACCGGAATGGCCAGCACATTATAGGCAAATTCACGGTATACCTCCAGCATCCGCATCGTTTCTTCCTGCGCTTCTTCGTAGCTGGCATGCACCGTGTGCCCTTCCTGCCAAAGGAACTCACTCGTGCGCAAAAACGGACGCGTACTCTTTTCCCACCGCACGACATTGCACCATTGGTTCAACAGCATCGGCAAATCGCGGTAACTCTGTACCCAACGGGCATACATCGAACAGATGATGGTCTCACTCGTCGGCCGGACGACCAGCGGTTCAGCCAGCATCTCATTGCCGCCCTTGGTCACCCAGGCCACCTCCGGGGCAAATCCTTCGACGTGTTCCGCCTCTTTTTTCAGCAGGTTCTCAGGAATGAACATTGGGAAATAGGCGTTTTTATGCCCTGTTTCCTTAAAGCGCGCATCCATTTCCTTTTGAATCAATTCCCAGATGCCGTACCCATACGGCCGAATCACCATGCAGCCGCGCACATCGGAATAATCCATTAGCTCCGCGCGTTTGACCACGTCCGTATACCAGCGCGAAAAATCCTCATCCATGGGGGTGATGTCCTGCACAAACCCCTGTTCCTTCTTGGCCATGTCTGCCATCCTCCTCAAACAAGTCTGCGGGGCAAATAAAAAAACTTCCGCCCCTTTTGCATAAGGGCGGAAGTATCTTCCGCGGTACCACCTTACTTGACCACGCATAGCGCGGCCCGCTCGTTGCATGCCGGTAACGCAGGCGGCGGCGGGTTTCCCCACAAGCTCACGGCTGGGCATGGACGCGGCTTCGCACGGCGCCTTTCAGCCAAGGGCGCGCTCTCTTTTCCGCTTGCCAAACGTCCAATGGGTCCGTTCATCGCTGTTTGCGTTATTATAGCCGTTTTTCGCTTTCAACGCAAGAGCATGCCCTCTATACCTTGCGAATCCGGCCCGTCTGCGGATTCATCACCACACCGTATACCTGTATACCCGCCGGTACAAGCGGATGTTGACGAATCGCCTCCACCGTTTTCTGTACGGATTTCTCCACATCGTGAAACCCGGACATCCAGCGGTGCAAATCACACTGCGTGCTGCAAATCGTTTCAATCGTCCGTGCATCGATGCCTCGATTCTGCATGGTTTTCAACATGTGCGCACCGTCGAGGTTCTGCACCCCGCAATCGTCGTGGCCCACCACCAGGATTTCTTCCACCCCCAGTTCATAGATGGAAATCAACAAACTGTGCATCACACTGCCATAGGGATGGGTGATAATGCCTCCTGCATTTTTGATGATTTTGGCATCCCCATTTTTCAGCCCCAGCGCTGCCGGCAGCAGCGTGGTCAACCGCGTATCCATGCATGTCAGCACCGCCAGCTTCTTCGCCGGGTATTTATCGGTGGCATATTGTTCGTATTCTTTTTTCTCCACAAATTGCGTATTGTAAGCCAGCATTTCTTCCAATGTCGGCGTATGGTCCCATCCGTATGTCTTTGGGGTTTCCATCTTTTTCCTCCTCTTTGCTTCCGCCGTCTGTCTCTGTATGATAGGAGGTGTTCACCGGGAACCTCCCGCCTGGGCACGTGGATGGAAGCGTTGATAAATCGTTGAAAATGATTGTTTATATTGTAACATGAAATTTTTATGCATAAAGAGGGAAACTGTATGATACCACGTATTTCAATCGTCGATGATGAAATCGATATCGTCAATCTGCTCAAGGACTATTTTCTGCTCAACGGTTACGATGTGCTCACCGCCGTCAGCGGGCAAGAAGCATTGCGCAAAGTCGAACAAAAGCCGGACATCATCCTGCTCGATATCAACCTGCCTGACATCGACGGCCTGACGGTCTGCCAGCGCATTCGTCAGTTTGTTTCCTGCCCCATTCTGTTTCTCACCGCCAAAATCGAAGACCGGGATAAAATCAGCGGTTTCAGCGCCGGTGCGGATGACTATGTGGTCAAGCCCTTTTCCATCGAAGCGCTCGGCGCGCGCGTAGCTGCGCACTTGCGCCGCGAATACCGGCGCAGCACCGCTGCACATGTACATTTCGACCAGGATTTCGCCATCGATTATTCCGAACGCACTGCCTATTTTCAAGGCAAGCCGCTGCCTCTGGCCAAAAAGGAGTTTGAAATTCTCTCCTTTCTTTCCCAGCACAGCGGGCAGGTCTTTGATAAGGAACGCATCTACGAAGCCGTTTGGGGATGGGACAGCGAGGGCGATAGTTCCGTCGTCGCCGAACACATCCGCCGCATCCGCGTCAAATTAAACGCCGCTGGCGTGCGGCCTTATATTGAAACCGTCTGGGGGATGGGTTATAAATGGGCAAAATAAAACAATGGTTCCGCAATCTGCCGCTGCGCGTTTCGTTCATGGTGCATATGCTTATCTGGTTGTTGATTGCCACCTTTCTCAGTTCGCTGCTCATCAGCCTTTTCAGCAACGCACGCATGCACATCGTCTACAGCTATGCAGTGGATGATTTTGACCATTTCTATTTTCTCCGCGCCGACGGCACGCTCTCCCTCTACAATCCGGATACCGATGCATACCGGCTTTTTCAGCTTACCGAACGTGAAAACTTACTCTACCATCTGATGTCCGCTCTGCAGTCGCTCACCCTGCCGCTCGTGTTCCTGGTTTGTATCATTTTGGCCGGCATTCAATTCTATCGCCGCAAACTCAAAGTCCCCATCCAGCTTCTCGACGATGCTTCGCAGAAAATCCGGGATAATACCCTTGACTTTCATCTTCACTACGACCGAAGCGATGAAATGGGTCGCCTGTGCGCCTCCTTTGAAACCATGCGGCGTTCGCTGTTTATCAACAATCAAACCATGTGGCGGCAGATGGAGGAACGCAAACGCCTCAACGCCGCCTTCTCCCATGACTTGCGCACCCCGCTGACCGTTCTCAAAGGCCATGCAGACATGCTTGTCAAATACCTGCCCACGGGCCAGGTCTCCGAACAAAAAGCTTGGGAAACTGTCAAAACCATGTCCGCCCATATTGCCCGCTTGGAACGCTATGTCAGCGCCATGAACCAGCTGCAAAAACTGGAAGATATCGACATCCAACGTGCCTCCGTCACACGAACTGCCTTCTTCCATACCCTGCAGCAGAGCGCTTCCATCCTCTGCATCCCGCACGAGGTCTGCTTTATCGACCATTGTGCCTGTGATACGCTCTATATTGATGCACAAATCGTCCTGCAGGTCTGTGAAAATCTGCTGTCCAATGCCGCACGTTACGCCGCGCACGATATCCGGGTGGAATGTTCCCTGTCTCAGGGGGCGCTCTCCATTACCATCACTGACGACGGACCCGGTTTCTCTGCCAAGGACCTGCTTTACGCAGCCAAGCCCTTCTACACCTCCGGCCGCTGCACCGATGACGCCACCCATTTTGGATTGGGGCTGTACATTTGTTCACTGTTGTGTCAGCGTCATGGCGGCCTGCTTTCCATCGCCAACGGTCCCACAGGCGGCGCCCGTTTGCAAGCCGTCTTTGCCCAGCAGCCGTGACAGCGGAAAAGGACGCTCCTCGCTTTGATAAAAGATTGAAATCTTTTTGCTACGCTTGGCCTCACAAAGCAATAAAAGGAGCGTTTCTATGCACGAATCATCCTCGCCGTCGGCTTGTCGGCGCAAAAAACAATGGGCCGTTGCCGCAATCCTTTTCTTTACAGCCTGTTCCGCCGCCCTGTTCTGGTTTGTCGGCAAACCCATGCTTGCCACACTCGCCCAGCCTGAACAGTTTCGCATCTGGGTGGATACGCACGGCGTGCTGGGCCGCTTGGCGATGGTCTGCATGATGGCCTTTCAAATCATCATCGCCATCGTCCCCGGAGAACCGCTGGAAATCGGCGCCGGGTATGCGTTTGGTGTTTGGGAGGGCACCCTGCTCTGCCTGGCCGGCTCTGTGCTGGGCAGCCTGCTGGTGTTCTGCTTCGTTCGCAAATACGGCGTCAAAGTCGTGGAACTCTTTTTTTCGCGTGAAAAAATCCGCTCCATCGGTTTCCTGCAAAATACGCGGAGGCTTCACTTGCTCGTCGCCGTTTTGTTTCTCATCCCCGGTACCCCCAAGGATTTAATCGGCTACTGCGCAGGGCTGACGGCCATGAAGTACTCTGCCTGGCTGCTGATTACCACCCCAGCCCGCATTCCCTCCATCCTGACATCTACCCTGGGCGGTGATGCGCTGGGCATGCAGCGCTATACCGCTGCCCTTATCGTATTGGGAGTCACGCTGACTCTGAGCGCAGCCGGTCTGCTTGTCTATCGCGCCCTGTGCCGGAAGGAAACGGCAGCTTGTCCTGCGGCTCCTGGTCCAAAACACAAAGAGGCGGCTTAAACAAGCCGCCTCTTTTTTACAGCCGGGGTTGGCCTATACGCCTTCTATCCCATCCATCCGCATGGGAATCCCCTTCGCATCCAGGTATTGTTTGAGCTCCCCAATTTCCATGTGTCCGAAATGGAACAGCGACGCCGCCAGCAATGCGTCGGCTCCCGCCACAGCCGCCTGGTAAAAATGCTCCATCTTGCCCGCACCGCCGGATGCAATCACCGGGATGTGCAAGAACTTGGACACCTCAGCGATAATCTCCGTATCAAACCCATTCATCGAACCATCTGCATCCATCGAAGTGAGCAATAGTTCGCCTGCGCCCAAATCCTGTACCCGACGAATCCATTCTATCGCGTCCAGCCCCGTATTCACGCGGCCGCCGACTGAATATACCTCCCAGCCCGGCGCGTGCTTCCTGCGCTTGACATCCACCGACACCACAATACACTGGCTTCCAAAACGGGAAGCCGCCTGCGAAATGAACGTCGGGTCCTCTATCGCCGGGCTATTGATGGATACCTTGTCCGCTCCGCGGCGCAGCACCTGGCGAATCGTTTCCATATCCCGAATGCCGCCGCCAACTGTAAACGGAATGAATACCTGCTCCGCCACCCGCTCGACGATGTCGTACATCGTCCCGCGGTTTTCATGCGTGGCGTTGATATCCAGCAACATCAACTCGTCTGCCCCCAGTTTGCCATATCGGTAGGCCGCTTCCACCGGGTCGCCTGCATCCACGATGTTTTCAAAATGCACACCCTTAACCACGCGCCCGTCGCGCATATCCATGCAGGGGATGATTCGTTTTTTCAGCATCGCTTACGCCTCCCCTTGATAGGATAGAAAATTGCGCAGAATCTGTATCCCGTTTTCCCCGCTCTTTTCCGGGTGGAACTGTGCGCCAAATATATGTTTCTGCCGTACCGCGCACGCAAACGGTACCCCATATTCCGTCACACCCGCTACATACGGCGGGCGCGTATCCAGGGCCGCAAAGCTGTGTACAAAATAGACCGAAAATTCGGCTGGCAGCTGCTTGAAAAAGATTTTGTCCCGGTTTTCCACCGTATTCCAGCCCATATGCGGAATCTTCAGCCCCTTGTCCGGCAATTTTTCAATCCGGCCTTCCAGCAGCCCAAGTCCCTGACAGTAGCCGCCCTCCATACTGCTTTCAAACAACAATTGCATGCCCAGGCAGATGCCAATCAACGGCGTACCGCTTTCCGCCGCTCTACGAATCGCCCCGGTCAGCTGCAGCCGTTCCAGTTCCGCCATCGCGTCCGCAAACGCACCGACGCCCGGCAGCACCAGCCGTTCCGCCTGCTCTATCTGTACAGGGTCCTGCGTGAGCACCGGCCGCGCACCCAGGAAGGCAAATGCCTTTTGTACGCTATGCAGGTTGCCCATTCCATAATCGACAATATGAATCGTTTGCATCTGCGGGCACCCTCCTTCTTCCATCCCGTTTTATTTTGGTATTTTAATACATTAGCGTAACAAAGTAAAGGGGCTTTCCATTCTTTTTTGCCATTTTCTGAAAACAGGAATGCTTATGCGGAAAAGTTCGCATTTGCCGTAGAAAAAATTGCACAAATCGACTATAATAGCTCTGTTATAGTAGGGGTATCTTTGGTATATCCCTTTCTAAGGAGGAGTTTTCCATGTCTATCACTGCCATTGTGGGCATCAACTGGGGCGACGAGGGAAAGGGCCGTATGGTCGATTACCTGGCGGACCATTATGATGTTGTCGTTCGTTATCAGGGCGGAAACAACGCCGGGCACACCGTTGTCAACGACTTGGGTACGTTCAAACTCAATCTTCTGCCTTCCGGCATCTTTCGTCCGCAAACGCTGAACCTGTTGGGCGTGGGCGTCGTGATTGACCTGGAACATCTATGCGGCGAGATAAAACGCGCGCAGGATGCCGGGGTGTCCATCTCCCCACAAAATCTGCGCATCAGCGACCGCGCTATGATTTGCATGCCTTTCCACCGTTGGCAGGACCGCTGGGAGGAAGAGCGGTTGGGCGCGGCCAAGTTTGGCTCTACCATGCGCGGTATTTCTCCGGTCTATGGCGATAAAGCGATGAAAAAATCACTCCAAATGGGCGATTTGCTCTATCCCGCTTCGCGCGATACGCATTTGGAACGCCTGGTGGATTGGAAAAATGCGCTCATTCGCTCCGCCTACCATTGTGACCCCATCGATTTGGATGAAATGAAACAGTGGTTGGATACCTATGGCGATATCCTTAAACCCTATATCTGCGATACCGGCGAAGTCCTCGCTCAGGCTATAGCAGCAAATAAAAGCATTCTCTTTGAGGCGCAGCTCGGTGCGCTGCGCGATTTGGATTACGGCATCTATCCCTATACCTCCTCCTCTTCTCCGTTGGCCGCCTATGCGCCAATGGGAAGCGGGCTGCCCAGCATCAAGGTGGAAAACGTTGTCGGCGTTGTCAAGGCCTATTCCACCTGTGTCGGGGAAGGCCCCTTCGTCGGCGAGCTGGATGATACGCAAGGCGAACGGATTCGCCAGGCTGGTGGGGAATACGGTGCTGCTACCGGCCGTCCGCGCCGCGTTGCCTATATGGATGTGGTTGCAACACGGCACGGCGTAGCGTTGCAGGGTGCAACGGAACTGGCGCTGACCAAACTGGACGTTCTCTCCTGCCTGGAGGAGATTCCCGTCTGCCGTGCCTATCGCATTGATGGTCAGGAGGTTGAACGGTTCCCCTATACGCCGCTGCTGGACCAGGCGGAGCCCGTCTATGACGTCCTTCCTGGCTGGCATTGCGATATCTCCAATGTTCGGCAGTTCAGCGAATTGCCAAAAGCCGCACAGGATTATGTGTTGTATCTGGAAAAAGCGCTGGCCTGTCCGATTCGCTACGTATCCGTCGGCCCGGCGCGTGAAGAAATCATCGTTCGTTAACGCATTTACGCGTTACCTATATTTATCCATCTAAGAAGGGGTCCTTACCATGGGAGAACTATTGTATGAGGGCAAGGCCAAGCAGGTCTATCTGACAGAAGACCCAACCGTCGTCATGGTGCATTATAAAGACGACGCCACGGCACAGAACGGTCTCAAACGCGGTACGATTGCCGGTAAAGGCGTCATCAATAACCGGATGAGCAACTATTTGTTCCAGTTTTTGGAACAACACGGCGTCCCCACGCATTTCATCCGGGAATGTAATGAACGCGATACGCTGGTGCGCCGTGTGGAAATCGTTCCGCTGGAGGTTATCGTACGGAATATCGCCGCCGGCTCACTGGCCGAACGCCTGGGTTTACCCGAAGGTACCATCCTGCCCTCCACCGTTTTGGAATTCTGTTATAAAAACGATGCCTTGGGCGACCCCATGGTCAACCGGTATCACATCCGCGCCATCAACCTGGCCACGGATGCAGAATTGGACACCATCTGTTCCCTGGCCCTGCAAGTCAATACGCTGCTGCAGCAGCGCCTGGAACAGGCCAACTTGACCCTCGTTGATTTTAAATTGGAGTTTGGCCGGTATAACGGCGGCATCCTCCTCGCGGATGAGATTTCGCCTGATACCTGCCGTTTATGGGATACCAATACACACGAAAAACTTGATAAAGACCGTTTCCGTCGCGACTTAGGGCATACGGAAGAAGCTTATGCCGAAGTCATGCACCGGCTGGGACTGGAGGCTTAAATGGGCTATCTGGCAGAAGAATGCGGCGTCTTTGGCGTCTATAACAACACAGCTATCGACAGCGCACAGATGGGATATTTCGCCCTGCAGGCGCTTCAACATCGCGGGCAAGACGGCGCCGGCATGGTCGTTTCCGATGGCAAACATGCGGCGCTGGTGAAAAATATCGGCCTTGTGACCGACGTTTTCCATCCTGGCGAACTTGATGCCCTCAGCGGAAAAAAATATATGATTGGCCATGTGCGCTACGCTACCAGCGGCGCAACCAACGTGCTCAATACGCAGCCGCTTGTCATGCGGTATCAGGACGGTTTTCTCGCTTTGGCGCATAACGGCCATTTGGTCAATTCCAAGGCACTCTCGCGCTCGCTGCGGGATATCGGCGTCCTGTTTCAAACGGATATGGATACAGAGGTTCTCGCCCATCTGATTGCGCGCAGCCATGCTGCGGACATGCCCGGCAAAATCGCGGAAATGATGGCCGTGGTATATGGTTCCTATGCCCTGGTCATCATGGACCGCAATCATGTCTATGGCGTACGCGACCCGTGGGGCATTCGTCCGCTCTGCATTGGCCGGATGGAAAACGGCACCTATATCCTCTCCAGCGAATCATGCGCGCTGGATGTCATCGGCGCTCAATTTGTACGCGACGTTGCCCCCGGTGAAATCGTTTCCATTGGGCCGGACGGGCTGCGTTCCTATCCGCAGCCGCAGCGGAGCGGTGGCGGCATTTGTCTGTTCGAATATGTCTATTTTGCCCGTCCGGATTCGACCATCGACGGCGTTTCTGTTTATGAATCCCGTTTCCGGGCCGGCCAGCTTCTGGCGCAAGTCGCACCGGTGGAAGCGGATATTGTAGCCGGCGTACCGGATTCCGCCCTTTCCGCCGCCCAGGGGTATGCCAATGCCAGCGGCATTCCCTATGGGGACGTGCTTGTTAAAAACCGTTACATTGGCCGTACCTTCATTCAGCCCGGCCAGCGGGCCCGTGAAATGGCAGTTCGCCTGAAATTGAGCGTCCTGCGCGGCCAGGTGGAAGGCAAGCGGGTGTTGCTTGTGGACGATTCCATCGTCCGTGGCACCAACAGCATCATCATCGCGAAGATGCTGCGTAACGCAGGTGCGAAGGAAGTACATATGCGCATCTCCTCTCCTCCGGTCCGGTTCCCCTGCCATTTCGGCATCAACACGCCCAATCAAAAACAATTGATTGGCGCCGGGCAGTCCGTTGAAGATGTGCGCAAATTGCTTGGCCTGGATTCTCTGGCGTATCTACCGCTTGAAAAACTGGAAGAATCGGTAAAGGGTTCCTCCTGTGGGTACTGCACCGGCTGTTTCGACGGCCATTATCCGATGAATCTTGCCGTCTGCCGGCGCAAATGCGCTTTGCAGCCCAAAACAAAGGAGGGCCGCTGATTATGGCTACCGATGTTTACCAGAATCCTTTAAATACCCGATACGCCAGCAAGGAAATGAGTCATATCTTTTCGCCGGATATGCGCTTTACCACTTGGCGCAGGCTCTGGATTGCCTTGGCAGAAGCGGAAATGGAAATGGGCCTTCCCATTACCGAGCAGCAGGTTGCGCAGATGAAAGAACATCTGACGCCCATCAATTATGAAGTTGCCCGCGAAAAGGAACGGGAAATTCGCCATGATGTCATGGCGCATGTACACGCCTATGGGGTTCAGTGCCCGGATGCACACGGCATCATCCATCTGGGCGCTACCAGCTGCTATGTCACCGATAATGCCGACGTTATTCTTTATGCCCAGGCGCTCGACCTGGTTCGAAAAAAGTTGCTGAGCGTTCTGGACCAGCTTAGCCGATTTGCCCTTGCCTATAAGGATTTGCCGCAGCTGGGCTATACACATTTACAGCCCGCCCAGCTGGTCACCGTTGGCAAACGCGCTACCCTTTGGGCGCAGGACCTTTTGATGGATTTGGATGATTTGGAATATGTCCGTTCCACCATGCCCCTTTTGGGCAACAAAGGCACCACCGGCACACAGGCCAGCTTCCTGGAATTGTTTGATGGCGATGATGCCAAGGTCGTTGAGCTGGAAAACCGCATCGTCCGTAAGCTCGGCTTTGAAAAGGCGTTCGCCGTTTCCGGCCAGACGTATCCGCGCAAGCTGGATAGCCGTATCGTCAACGTACTCTCCGGCATTGCGCAGAGTGCAAGCAAATTTGCCAATGATTTGCGTCTGCTTCAGCATATGCGCGAAGTGGAAGAGCCGTTTGAAAAAAATCAAGTTGGGTCTTCCGCCATGGCCTATAAGCGCAATCCCATGCGCAGTGAACGCATCTGTTCATTGGCCCGGCACGTCATGGCACTGGCCATGGACCCGGCGATGACCGCCTCCGTCCAGTGGATGGAACGCACGCTTGATGATTCAGCCAACCGTCGCATTTCTTTGCCGGAAGCGTTCATGGGGGTTGACGCCATCCTGGAATTGTATGCCAACATCACCGAAGGGCTTGTCGTATATCCGAAGATGATTGCCCGTAATATCGATATCAATTTGCCATTTATGGCAACGGAAAATATCCTCATGGCTGCCGTCAAACGCGGGGGGGACCGGCAGGAACTGCATGAACGCATCCGCGTCCATTCGCAGGCCGCTGCCGGCCGCATGAAGACGGAAGGCCTGGATAATGACCTGCTTGAACGGATTCAGCATGACCCCGCCTTTGGACTGAGCGCGGCGGACCTGCAGAACGTCCTGGATGCGCGCCTTTACACCGGCCGCTGTGCCCAGCAGGTAGAGACCTTTGTGCGCCAGTGCGTGCAGCCCCGCCTTGCGGGAGAGACCATCGAACACATCGGCGAAGTCCGCGTTTGAACATGGGAGGAAAATAACATGAAAGTTGTATTTATTACCGGTGGGGTCATGTCATCGCTCGGCAAAGGCGTTACTTCCGCCTCTTTGGGCATGTTGCTGAAAAGCCGCGGATATCGCGTCACAATGATGAAGCTGGACCCCTATCTCAATGTCGACCCCGGCACCATGAATCCGTATCAGCATGGGGAAGTATTTGTTACGGATAACGGCAGTGAAACTGACCTGGATTTGGGCCATTACGAACGTTTTATTGACCGTGCACTCTCCGGCGCCAACAGCGTAACGTCCGGCCGCGTTTATTCTGATTTACTCGAATGCGAACGCCGCGGTGATTTCAACGGCGGCACCGTGCAGGTTATTCCGCATGTCACCGGTTCCATTAAGGACCATATCCGTAAAGTTGCCCAAAGCGGTGATGCGGATATTACCCTTGTGGAAATCGGCGGCACCGTGGGTGATATCGAAAGCCTTCCTTTTGTGGAAGCCATCAGCCAATTTCGCACGGAGGCGGGCATCGGCAACACCTTGTCCATTCACTTAACGTATATTCCCTTCCTCAATGCGGCGGGCGAACATAAGACCAAACCCACCCAGCATAGCGTACGCCAGCTCTGTTCCTATGGCATCCAGCCGGATATTCTGGTGTGTCGCTGTCAAACGCCCATCAACAATGAAATCAAAAACAAAATTTCGTATCTGTGCAACATCGCACCCGGTTGCGTCATTGAAAACTGCGATGTCCGCACCATTTATGAAGTGCCTCTTATGCTTGAACAGGAAGGGCTCTGCACTCAGGCGCTTAAAAAGCTTGGTTTGGAGGACAAGCCCCATGACCTGACCGCCTGGCGGGACATGGTGGAACGCATCGTCGCTCCCAAGCGCGAAGTTACCGTCGCGTTGGTCGGCAAGTATGTGAAACTGCATGATGCGTATTTGTCCGTCAGCGAATCGCTCTGCCATGCCGGTGCGTTCCATGATGCCCGCGTGAATATTCAGTGGGTTGAATCGGATGAGATAACCCACGAAAACATCGATTCCCTGCTTGGCAGCTGTGATGCCATACTCATTCCCGGCGGTTTCGGCCCGCGTGGCACGGAAGGCAAAATTCTCGCTGTCGAATATGCGCGCACCCATCAAAAACCATACTTTGGCATCTGCCTGGGCATGCAAATGGCCGTGATTGAATACGCGCGTAACGTCCTGGGCATGAAGGGCGCCAATTCCACCGAGATGGAACCGTCTACGCCTTATCCGGTTATTGACCTGATGCAAAATCAGGTCGGCATTACGCATCTGGGCGGCACGCAGCGTCTGGGCCGTTATGCCTGTCAAATTGCGCCGGATACCCTGTCCAGCAAAGCTTATGAACAAACGCTGGTGCAGGAACGCCATCGCCATCGCTATGAATTCAATTCCGAATATGCCGACCAGCTATTCAGTAAGGATATGCGTCCCGCCGGCATCAATCCGGACAGCGGCTTGGTAGAAATCGTTGAAATCCAAAATCATCCGTGGTTTGTGGGCGTTCAGTTCCACCCGGAATTCCTTTCGCGTCCCATGCGTCCGCATCCCCTGTTCCGTGATTTCATCGGGGCTGCACTCAACGTCAAATATGGGGAGGAAGCATAAATGCAAAAAGTCATCGTCCTGGACTTTGGCGGCCAATACAATCAGCTCATCGTTCGCCGTGTGCGGGAAGCCGGTGTTTACTGCGAAATTCTGCCCTGTGATGCCGCAGTCGATTCCTGGGCGGACGAAACGCTTGCCGGTGTCATTCTGACCGGCGGCCCGCAAAGCGTTTATGACCCCAACGCTAAGTATTGCGACCCAAAGGTGCTCCAGCTCGGTGTGCCTGTCTTGGGTATTTGCTATGGCCAGCAGTGGCTGGCGCATCAGCTCGGCGGACAAGTTGGGCCTATGCGCGCGCGCGAATATGGGGCAACCCAAACTACATTCGTCTGCTCGCATCCCCTTTTTGATGGCGTCGATTCACCTGGTATCGTCTGGATGAACCATAATGATGGCGTTACTCAAATGCCGGAGGGCATGGTTTGTTTGGCTCATACGGAAAATTGTTCCGTTGCCGCTATGGGGGATGATGTGCGGCACATCTATGCCGTTCAATTTCACCCCGAAGTAGCGCATACCGTCAACGGAAGCAAAATCCTGTCTAATTTTCTTTATCGTATCTGCCACTGCCAGGGCGGCTGGAAAATGGATGCCGTTGTCGATTCCATGGTAGCCGCCATTCGTGAACAAGTTGGCGACCGCAAAGTGCTCTGCGGTCTTTCCGGCGGCGTAGACAGTTCCGTTGCCGCTGTACTGGTGCATCGTGCCATCGGCGATAATTTGACTTGCGTTTTTGTCGACCATGGTCTTTTGCGCAAAGACGAAGGCGACCAAGTCATGGAAACCTTTTCCAAAAACCTCGGCCTTCATATTATCCGGGCCAACGCAGGCCCTCGGTTTCTAGCCAAACTCGCTGGCGTGACCGACCCCGAACAGAAGCGTAAAATTATTGGTCATGAGTTTATCACCGTCTTCCAAGAGGAAGCGGAAAAAATTGGCGCTGTCGATTTTCTCGTTCAGGGGACCATCTATCCCGACGTCATTGAAAGCGGCATGGGTCAATCCGCCGTCATCAAGAGTCACCATAATGTCGGCGGTCTCCCTGCCAATGTGGGTTTTGGCCTTGTCGAACCGCTTCGTCTGCTCTTTAAGGATGAAGTGCGTGCACTGGGCGAAGCGTTGGGTATCCCGCATGATATGGTCTGGCGGCAACCCTTCCCCGGCCCCGGTCTTGCCATTCGCATTCTTGGGGATATCACGGAAGAAAAGCTGCACATTGTCCGCGAAAGCGATGCTATTTTACGCGAGGAAATCGCCAATGCTGGTCTGCAGGAACAAATCTGGCAGTATTTTACCGTCTTTACCCCCCTTCGTACCGTCGGCGTCATGGGTGACGAACGCACCTATGACCATGTGCTTGCCATTCGCGCAGTCACCTCAACCGATGCTATGACTGTCGAAGCTGCCGAAATTCCCTACCCCATTCTTAAAAAAATTATGAATCGGATTATCAACGAAGTCCCTGGTGTCAACCGCGTGGTGTACGACATCACATCTAAGCCCCCGGGCACGATTGAGTGGGAATGACGCTCGAAACGGCGAAAACCCGCATGAATACAGGCTTTTTTGCCCGTCCATACTGCTCTTGATACTGGA
>CAJFOS010000008.1 GCA_904397865.1 Candidatus Allochristensenella caecavium | reverse complement strand
GTTGTAGCAGCTGTGCGAGAACATTGTCCAATTCAGATAGCACATGCGTACATCATGTTTGGACAGCTTTTTGACTTCAGCCATTCCTTTAACCCTCCTTCTTGTTTACGCACCTGGAAAGTTTAGATTTATCCAAGTGACAGAAAGGAAAAATTCGGACAGTTTCTCACCGTGCACCCTTTCGCGATGATACAGCCTGTCCCAGCCAACCCCAAAAAAATAGGGAAGACTGCCAATGGCATCTAAGACATGTCCCGTTTCATGTTAGATGCAAAAACCGACGCATCTTCTTTGCAATTTGCCGTTTATATGATATTGACGAGAAGGGGAATCCCCCTCTCGTCAATATCGGGGCATTACAAACAACAAATCACAACGTCAATGTCGTTGGTAATTGGCTTATTTCTGTGTGACAACCACACGATAGGTATTCGGTACAGTTGCTTTTTCATACGCTTTCGCGCCTTCTTCAAACGGTACCGTAGAGTCGATAACCGGAGCCACATCGATGATGCCGTAGCTCATCAAACGGGTAGCGGTCAAGAAATCAATAGCAGCCGGGGAAACCGTGCCGATGATTTCGATTTCTTTGCTGTGCAATTCGCCCATTTTCACCGGAATCGGATTATCCGGATGCTGCGAAGAATAAGCAACAATGCGGCCCAATTTGCCCAGCATAGCAATAGCAGGTTCCCAAACAGCGGACAGAGCAGTGGTGTTGAAGACAACGTCTGCGCCACGGCCATCCGTGATGGATTTGATGTATTCGACAGCGTCGGTTTCCATCGGGTTGAAGGCCAAATCAGCGCCACAATCCAATGCTTTTTGACGACGAGCCGGGTCTACTTCCTGCATGACAACGCGCGCACCCTGCAGTTTGGCCAGCATGGTGTGCAACAAGCCCATGATGCCAGCGCCGATGATAACAACCGTTTCACCAAAAGCAACACGTGCTTTCTTCACGCTATGCACGCAGCAGGACAAGGGTTCCATCAAAGCAGCTTTTTCAAAGGGCAGATTTTCATCCACTTTGAAGACCTGCGAAGCAGGAGCTACAACGTATTCCGCCATGCCACCGCCGATGATTACGCCGCCTTCCAAATCAAAACGCGGACGGGTTTTGCCAACACACTGGTTGCCATAGCCACGACGGCAGTAATCACATTCATTGCAGTAGCCGAAGCTCGTAACGACGTGGTCACCCGGTTTTACGCCCGTTACATACGGACCAACCGCTTCAACAATACCAGAGGTCTCATGACCGCCGACCATCGGGAAGGGCATTTTGATAACACCCAAGTAGGTGCGTTGGTCAACGGTGCACAGCGCCGCTGCCTTCATGTTTACCAGCACTTCGTAGGCACCGACTTCCGGTTTGTCTACTTCGATAATGCCGACTTCTTTGAGCCCGGTTACGGCCAAAGCTTTCATTTTTCCCATGATAAAAGCCTCCTTAGTAATATATTAAGATACTTTGGGAACTATTTGAGAAGCGGAGCCGCTTCTTCGCCTTTCTGGTCCGGAACGATTTGGCAAATGACATGTACGCCTTTGTCAATCAAGGTGCGCATGCAGGCACGTTCTTCTTCATCCGCCGTGATGTTACGGTAGAGAACCGTACGGCCTTCGCGTTTGCCCATGCCGCCGACAATCATTTCTTTAATCGGCACGCCACCTTCGACCAGGCCCAGCACGCTCTGCGGAATCTTGACCAGAATCAGCACTTTGATGTCAGCGCTTTCGCTGTACTTTTTCAACGGTTCGATACCATCGGCGATAGAATAAACTTCCACCTTGGTGCCGACCGGCGCCAACATCTTTACCACGTTGCACATGAAGGGGTCTTTTGCAACGCCATCGTCGATGATAACGATGCGGTTTGCACCCGAACGGTTTACCCATTGGGTTACAACTTGACCATGAATCAGACGGTCATCAATACGACAAAGATTGATACTCATTTTACTTTTCTCCTCTCAGGGATAGGTAATGATAGAATTAGACGCCTACCAGGCCATCTAAATTAGAAACCGAGTTCTTTAAACACGTCTTTAACGCCGTCCGCCCCCTGCGCCACGCAGTGGTCTTTCAATTCGTCCAGCGTCATACCCTCGCGCGCAATGTGCGCCTCCAGCAGCATCGGCAGGTTAGCGCCGCTGACAACCTTGTAATTCACGCTGTCGCCCAACGCGCCGCGCGAATACAGCGTTGCATTGCTCGGCGTGCCGCCAAACAGGTCAACAAGAACCAAAACGCCGTCACCTTCGTCCATCGATTTAATTTTTTCGCCAACTTCAGCGACGAATTCATCGAAGGCTTTGCCCGGGTAAAGACCCATGGAAGCAGCGTGCGGCACTTCGCCAACGATAAGGCCGGCAGCGCTCAAAAGACCATGTGCGAGATCCGAGTGCGAAATAACGAGCAGGTTGATCATAAGATGTTCTCTCCTTGTTTAAAGTAGGTGCTTGCAAACAAGCCCGACAAATTTTGTGGAATGCGCCTGCCCTCTTACACATAAGGATATGACCGCACCAACACGGACATACCTCAAGGACCTGCACAACCCCAAACATAATGTGTCAGCCGCCGTATAATCGGCAAACCAACCAACAATGCGGCCAAATGTCCTCATTGTTTTCTCATTCATAATAATAGATATGATGAAAGATGTCAACGGCTATGCGATGCGGAAAATCGGGTCATTACAAAACTTTATCGAATTAAAACAAAATAAAAAGGAAGAAAAATATATATAAAAACGAAATAAAACTCTGGGAGAAAGCGGACCGTCTTATTTGGGAAAAGAAGAATTGTGAGTGCGGTGAGAGGAAGCAGAAAGATGCGCTTTGCTTGCGGGCCAAAAATAGACGTGCTATGATGAATGCAAAAGAAAATGCAAGCAAATTGGGCGGTACACCCAGGATAAATAGAGGAGAAAAATGCAGGATATATCGATGGAAACACAATTGGAGTTCATTCGGAAACTGGATGGCATGAAGAGCATTCTGCGGATGAATATTCTGTTGGATGAAAGCCGACGGGAAGACGATGCCCAGCATAGTTGGCATGCGGCGATGATGGCGATGGTGATGCAGGAATACGCAGCGGAGCCGATTGATATAACGCGTGTGGTTCCGATGTTATTAGTCCATGATTTGGTAGAAATTGGCGCCGGGGATACATACGCATACGATGAAGTCGGTAATCAGAGCAAAGAAAAACGGGAAAGGGAAGCTGCGGATGCGCTGTTTGGCCCGATGGGAGAACAGGGACGGCAAATGCGTGCGTTATGGGAAGAATTTGAAGAGGCGAAGACGGCAGATGCGCGTTTTGCCGCAGCCATGGACCGCATACAGCCCCTTTTAGGGAACTATTGGAGCGAGGGGAAGGTTTGGAAAGAGAACCGAATCGATTACAGCCAAGTATATGTGCGCAATGAGGTAACGCGGAGAATCGTTCCGCGATTATGGGAAAAGGTTGACACATTTTTACAGGATGCTGTGCGCAAGGGGATGCTAACAGACCGGGAACATAGAGTCCTCCAAGATTTGGAATGTGTAGAGGAGAAGGATTGAAGGAGAAGGATATATATAATAGGAAAGGAACCGTTGAAAAACGGTTCCTTTTTTGATAATGAAAGGTTAATTCCCGGCTGACGCTGTCGGTGAGGCCGCTGCAGAGGGCGTAGACGTTGCTTTGGGTTTGGGGTAGGTGATACGGCTGGCATCCAGGGCGATATCAGCTTCCTCATACCATTGCGAGAGCAAATCATTGAACGTACTCTGTTTTGCACTTTCCAGCAACTCCGCTTCCAACGCTTCGCCACAGGTGTCCAGCGGAATGGGGCCTTCGGCCAAATCCTTATAATAATAAAGAATATGATAACCGTTGTCAGTCGCAACCAGGCCGCTGATGGCCCCTTGTTTTTTCAACGCAAAGGCGGCTTTAACAAAGGTCGCGTTAAAAGAGGATTCTTCTGAGTCACACACAGCATAGCCATCCGGTGCAGATTCGAGACCAGGGTCATCCGTTTTCTCCTTCATGACTTCGTCAAAATTAGAACCGTCTGCTTTCAGGCTCTTCAGCACAGATTCCGCTTCTTCCTGAATGCCTTTGAGGGCTTCCGTACGTTTGGCATCCGCTTCTTCATCGTTGCCTTCTGTACGGAGGGTTTGAATTTCAGAGGAGGTTTCCGAATCAAAGCCGATGAGAATATGTTTGATTTGCCGGTATCCGGCAGGGATATAAACAATGGAATCATTGGAGATGAAATCCGCTTCAAATGCGCTGGGGTCATCGGCATAAATTTCACGCGCTTCTTCAATGCGGGTTTCATAAGTATCCTGCAATTCGGATTCACTGATGCTGACTTCTGCTGTCGTTTCGTCATATAGGCGGTTGATGATAATGTTTTTCTTCAAATCATCACGAATGCGCTGTTCATACGATTCACGGGTAAATCCGATGGCCTCCAGTTCTTCATTAAACAACTGATTGGCCGTTTGAGTAATTGTAGCATCATCAGCGCCTGGATTTTCTGCCTCTGCCTGCGTTTTGAAGGCCTCAATCCAGGAATTAATGGTTTGATTAAAAGTTTCATCCAGTTCGGTTTGCTGTTCAGCAGACAGCTGGTCAAACCCCAATTCCTTGGCTTTATTCAGGGCTACCTGCTGCAAGGCAAGTTGTTCGAGCAGGGAATCCTGGTATGCATCGATGACATAAGCGGCGGATTCGGATGTGTAATCGCCTGATTCCAGGCCATACATGCTCAGGTAATAATCCAATGCTTCCAAATAAGCGCTGTTGTGAATAGGTTCCCCATCAACCGAGCCGATAATCGGGTCGTTGGAACAGCCGCTAAGCATAAAAATGGAAACGAAAGCAGCAAGACAGACAAGAGAAAATCGCTTGAACAAAGTGAATATCCTTTCTGCGGACGAGCCGCACCAAAATCGAATTCAGTATAAGAAGTATTTATGTCATGAATATGGCTGGGCGTGAAACGATTACGCATCTTTTTTGGTATGGACAACCAGTTGTGCGTAAGGAATTTCGATGCCAGCTGCATCGAAGGCCTGTTTGACACGTGCATAAAAGTCATAATACAAATCCCAATAATGCTCGTTAGCGCACCAAATTTGCACGGTGAAATCTACGCTGCTATCTGACAAAGCGCTGACGCAGACGCGTGCAGGCGGTTCTGCAGAGGCTAGCGGATGCGTTTGTGCTAGGTGTTGGAGAAGTGTAGTAGCACTTTCAATGTCATTCTGATAGGAAATGCTGACGGTAAAGTCCACGCGGCGGAAAGCCTCAGAAGAATAGTTGATGAGGGTCTTTCCTGTCATGGTCGCATTGGGAAGGACGACTTTGCGGTGGTCATACGTCAATAGCGTTGTATTCATAATCTGGATGGATTGCACAACGCCGCCCACACCATCCACCTCAATGTAGTCTCCAACTTTACAAGGGCGGTTAAACAGCAGTAGAAGCCCGCTGGCCACGTTAGAAAGACTGTTTTGTAATGCCAGGCTGATAGCGACAGCCGCACCACCCAACAGTGCTAAAAAGCTGGTGATTGGAATGCCAAGCACCCCGGCTGCCGTCAGCAGTACGAGAATCTGCACCAGCACTTTGACGACGGAGCTTAAAAAACCATGTACCGTAGGTTCTACATGTGAACGGGACAATGCGCGTCGTGTCCACTTGGCCGCTTTTCCCGCCAGCGGGAAACCGACCGCCAGGACGACGATTGCACCTATGATTTCCGGCAAGGAGCCAGAAAAGAATGCCACGATGCGCGCCCATAATTCTTCCAATGTATGTTCCCCCTATATAGAAAATGCTCGTATGGTTTGGTATTTCCCGCGTATTATATCACATGCCTATTCGTTCTGCACGGCATGAGATTCCTGTGGAGCGATGAGGAAGGTGAAGAAGAGAAGAATATTTTACAGGCAAGGGATACACAAACGCTATATCTTGTGCTATGATAAATGAAACATACAGAATATGGGCTTGTAGGAGGTACGGACAATGCAGGTGGAAGTATTAAATGGAACGTTGGAGCAAAATGAAATTGATGCATATGTCAAGCATGTAACCGCGCAATATCCATCCCGGCGGATTGAAAAGTTGACGTTGACGGTTGATGGAGACTATGTGGAAATCGGCGGCCGGTTTGAACACGCCCCGTTTGACCGTATTCGGCGTATTACCGGCTATTTGGTGGGTACGATGGACCACTGGAACAATGCCAAACGCGCAGAAGAACAGGACCGTGTCAAACATACGGTTTGAATTGAGAGGGGACAATTAAAAGCAAAGGAAGGGGCACAGTGCGAAGGTGCCCTTCTTTTATGCTGAAAGTTGGAATTGAAAAAATAAAAGATTCCCTATAAAATAACTCTGTTTGTAAGGAGAATGAGAGGAACTTTCAAACGCTGGAAGGCAGGGAGGAAAACACATGAAAGAACCGGATATGCATGTCCATACGCTGCATTCACATGACAGCGAAGAGACGATGGAAGCATATTGTGAAAAAGCGGTATCCTTGGGGCTGCCGTATTTGTGTTTTACCGACCACGTGGACTGGATGCCGGATGGGTCGCCGCGTGAAAAAAATAAGAAAACATACTCGCCACAAGCGTTTTTTGCCAGCCTGTCCAAAGCACGCAAGCAGTATGAAGGGAAACTGCATATTCTGGCAGGGGCAGAATTTGGCGAACCCGCTTCCAATCCGTTGCAACTACAGCAGATAAAGGCCTATCCTTATGATATGATTATGGGGTCAATTCACTTTTTGGCCGACGTGCTGGTAGACCGTTATGATGAACTGGGCTGGCCGATGGAGATGGTATATCAGCGTTATTGGGATGAGATGGAAAAAATGGTGGAACGGGGTGGATTTGACATCGTTGCTCACATGGATTTTCCCATCCGCAAGTGGAAGGAATTATGGTATCATCCCACCCAGATGAAACGAATCATGAAAAAGATGGTGCGCGGCGGTTTGGTGCCTGAAATCAATACATCCGCGCTGCGTAAAGGGGAAAGTCATGCATTTATGCCCGGCAAAGAACTACTGACACTTTACCGCCAGGCAGGGGGCGTGCATGTGACGTTGGGCAGCGACGCGCATTGTGCGGCGGATTTATGCGCGGGATTCACAAGGGCGATGGAACTGGTGACAGAACTAGGTTTATGTGTTGGTATCGTCAAACAGCATGTTTTTGTACCATTAAAAGATTTATGTTGATTGTATGGCGCTGAAAAGCGCCTGCTGATATTTTTCCCAGGAGAGGGCGTAGGAAGATGAATATGGACCTTCATGTGCATTCGACCTTTTCTTCGGACGCACGTGCCAGCATGCAGCAACAGTGTGAAAGGGCTGTTCAGCTTGGTATGCGGTACCTTTGTTTTACCGACCACATGGACTGGTTTACGCATGACCGTCCGGTTTGCTTTGAGGGACTGGACGGCTATTTTCGTGAATTGGAACGCGTTAGAAAGGCGTTTGCCGGGCGGCTGGTAATTTTAGCGGGCGCAGAATTTGGCGAGCCGCATCGGCATGAAAAAAAGCTGGAACAGCTGTTGCAGTACCCATTTGATATGGTGATGGGTTCGCTACACGGAATAGCAGACGCACAGGGAACGGCGCTTGTACACACGGCTAAAGCCAACGGATGGTCGTTAGAACGAACATATCGGGCGTATTGGAAGGAAATGGAGATTATTTCACAGATGGATGGACTGGATGTAATTGGCCATTTGGATTTGCCTGTCCGTTCTTATCACGAACTGTGCGTGGAGGATGCGCAGATGCATCGCATCATGCAAAATCTTTGCAAGCACCATACATTGCTTGAAATGAATACGTCTGCCCTGCGTAAGGGTGGATTTACCCTGATGCCCGACCTGCCGCTGCTTTCTTATTATAAAGAAGCGGGCGGCACGCATGTGACGCTGGGCAGTGATGCGCACACCGTTTGGGAACTGGGAAATGATTTGAACCGCGCTGCCCAGACGGCGGATTTATGCGGACTCAAACTCTGTTACATCCAGCAGCATCAGCGCAGGGAAGTGGAAATGTTTGGCCCTGCTACCTTTGCCATGCCTTCAAATTTCTAAAAAGAGCACCCCTTTTGCACCTGCTGCATAGGATAAAGCAGTATGAAAGGGGTGTTTGGGATGCAGAGACGTCTATCTAGATGGCTGCAGATTTTTGGCATCTGTGCGGCGGTTGCTGGTGTGGTGCTGATTGCATGTGTCTTGCCAAGTTGGATTTGGGTACTGCTGCTTGGGATGGCGCTGATTGGCGTAGGCGTCGCTTGCATGTGCGGCACACATTGATTGGAGGGAAAGGCACGATGCGTATGATTACATGGTTTGTCCCGCAATGGCTTTGCCGTCTTTTGGGGAAGAAGGAAAAGTAAAAGGGGAAAACAAAAAAGCGCAGGGAACTGCGCTTTTCATTTTGTCTTTGTTCAATCAGACACGTTCTACTTTACCGGAACGCAGGCAACGCGTGCAAACGCGAATCGTGCGCGGGCTTCCATCAATCATCACGCGTGCGCGCTGGAGGTTGGGTACCCAGGTGCGGCGCGTTTTCCGATGGGAGTGGCTGACTTGGTTTCCGGCGTGGCTCCCCTTTTGGCAAATGGCACATACCCTCGACATGGCATGACACCTCCCTTTCATTTCAAAACATTGGTATGATATCACTATTCCGCTTATTTGACAAGAGTAAACACGCAAATTCTTTTTCCATGATTGCCATATCCAACGGTTTGCGTTACAATATGGGCACGGGTATACCCGATTTTGAAATAGGAGGATTGGCCAATATGGATGCTGCGATCAAAAACAACCTTGGGAAGATCGAAATCAGCGATGGAGTTCTGGCCAAACTAGCTGGGCTGGCTGCGACCGAATGCATGGGTGTCTTGGGACTTGCTTCCGCCGAAAGCTGGACGGACCTGTTGCGTAAAGAATCTGTGGACCGCGGCGTGCGGATTTATCCACAGGATGATAGAGTGCGTATCGAAGTGAATATCATTGCAAAATACGGCGTATCCATTACGGCAGTAGCCGAAAATGTAATTGCCTGCGTCAAATACAATGTGGAAACGATGACCGGGCTGAAAGTGGACAGCGTCGACGTTTGTGTGCGCGCCATCCGCGTATAAAACACAGACAGTTGGAGGGAATGGAACTTGTCTAAAATAGTCGTTACAGGGCCGATGCTGCGCGATATGGTTTGCGTGGCAGCTGCGTTCCTGGAAAAGAACAAAAAGGCGATTGATGCCTTGAATGTATTCCCTGTCCCAGATGGGGATACGGGCATCAATATGTCGCTGACCTTGCAGACGGCGGCAAAAGAGGTGCGCGAAGCAAAGAGCGAGACGGTGGCGCAGGTAGCGGATGCAATGGCGCTTGGTTCACTGAAGGGAGCACGAGGCAACAGCGGCGTTATTTTATCCCAGATTTGCCGTGGGTTCTCCAAGGGGCTGGCAGGAAAGACGGAGATGGACGGCCGTGCATTGGCCGACGCGATGCAGGCTGGTTCAGACGCTGCCTATAAAGCGGTGATGAAACCCAAGGAGGGGACGATTCTCACTGTTGTGCGCATGATGGCCAAAGCCGCCCGCCAGGCAGCCGACCAGAACAAAGATGTGCTGGAAGTGCTGGATGCGATTCTGGCACAGGGTGAAGTGACGCTGCAGCAGACGCCGGAATTGTTGCCGGTGCTCAAAGAGGCGGGCGTGGTCGACTCGGGTGGTACGGGCCTGCTGGTTATTTTCAAAGGCTTCAAGATGTCGCTGGATGGCGAAGAAGTGCCCGAAGAGGAAATTAAGGATTTGGGTGGCTTTGTGGCGGCCCAACCGGAAGAGGAAATTAACCAAGATATTGAGTTTGGTTATTGTAACGAGTGCTTCATTAAAAGCGCGGATGCAAGCTTGACAGAAAAGGATGCGCAGCGCCTGCGTGGTATGTTGGAAAAGATTGGTGATTGCGTGCTGGTGGTCGGGGGCGGCCCGATGCTTAAAGTACACGTACATTCCAATGAACCAGGCAAGGTGTTGCAATATTGCCAGCGCTTTGGCATGCTTTCCGGCATCAAAGTGGATAACATGCGCGAACAGCATCGGAATATCCTGGACGAGGATGTGCCGGACAATACGAATACACAGGAAGCGAAAAAGGTTGAGCCAACGAAAGAACTTGGGATTGTTGTCGTAGCGGCAGGCGAAGGGATTTCGGAAATCTTCCGTGAATTGGGCGTCGATCGCGTGATTGCCGGTGGGCAAAGCATGAATCCGTCTATCGAGGACATTGCGCAGGCGGTTTTGGAAGTAGGAGCAAAGACGGTTTTTGTATTCCCGAACAACAAAAACATCATTTTGGCGGCTGAACAAGCGGCACAGATGATGGAGGACGTTCGTGTGATTGTGATTCCAAGCCGTTCGATTCCGCAGGGCATCACCTCAGTAATCGCTTTTGACCCGGACGCATCGGCGGAGGAAAATGAACAGGCGATGAACGATGCGCTTCCTACTGTGCAGAGTTGTCTTGTGACCTATGCTGTGCGCGATACGACACTCAATGGAAACGCCATCAAACAAGGCGATATCTTGGGTATGATTAACGGTGACTTGGTTCTCAGCGGCTCGTCGCAGGAAGATGTTTCGCTTTCACTGCTGCAAAAAACGGTGACGGAGGAACACGAGACGATTTCCATCTTCTATGGAGAAGAGGTTACAAAGGAAAAAGCGGATGCATTATGCGCGCAGGTGGAAAAGAGTTTTCCGGATTGTGAAGTGCAAATGTATGCCGGTGGCCAACCCTTGTATTATTACATTTTCGGGGTGGAATAAACACGAACAGAAAACGCCCTTTGGGGCGTTTTTTTCTATTCATTTCATCAGAGGGGGGAGAAAGATGCAACCTGTTCCCATTGAAAAAGTAAAGGGGATTGGTGCTGCGCGTGTGCAGCAGTTGCAAAAGCTGGATATTCATACGGTTGAGGACTTGCTGTGCCATCTCCCGCGAGATTATCATGACCTGACACAATTGTATACAATTGACCAGATGCGGGTTTCCGTTCCTTGGTTTGGGAAATTGGAGATTGTCAGCGAACCATCGCTCAGCTATCCCAGACGGTCCATGAATATCGTACGTGCGAAAGCGGCCGACGACACGGGAACCGTTGCATTAATTTGGTACAACCAACCATATATTCGCCAGCAATTGGAACAGGGGAAAACCTATTTTGTTTATGGCCGGCCGGACTTTCGCTTCGGGCAGGTGCGCTTATTAAATCCGATGATTGAGACACCGGAACATCATCCGGGGGCTCGCCTACTACCAGTTTATAAATTGACGCGAGGGCTCTCGCAGGGCGCATTGCGCAAACATATTCAGCAGAGTCTTGACCAATTTGGGGCGCTGATTGACGAGGAGCTGCCGCGGACGCTGCGCGAGCGTTATCATCTTTATGCCAAACGAGATGCGTATGAGCTGGCGCATTTTCCGCCAAGTCGCCAAGTGCGTGATGAAGCGGTTCGTACATTAAGTTTTACCGAATTGCTGTTGCTGCGCACATATCTAGCGGCGCAGAGAGAGGGAGCGCGAGCAGTTTCCATTGAGAAAATGAATCCTGTTGTTCCGGAAGACTATTATAAGCTGTTGAATTTTGTACCAACTGGTGCACAGATGCGGGTAATCAATACGATTGCGGAGGACCTGCAGACAGACCGCCCCATGAGCCGACTGGTACAGGGAGATGTGGGAAGCGGAAAAACGGCAGTGGCCTTTTATGCGTTATACGCGGCGGTGAAAAATGGGCGACAGGCCGCTCTGATGGCACCGACAGAATTGCTGGCAATGCAGCATTACGAAGCAGCACAAGAGATGTTTACCCCTCTTGGTATTAAGGTAACGCTTGTACGGGCAGGGATGAAGGCAGCGGAAAAACGCGCTGTATTGGAAGATATTGCGTTGGGGCGGAGTCAAATTGTGATAGGCACTCATGCATTATTGGAACAGAAGGTGCAGTTTGAAAAACTCGGTATTGTCGTAGCAGATGAGCAACACCGGTTCGGGGTGCGCCAGCGGGCGCGTCTGTTGCAGAAGGGTGAAGGCGTACATGCGCTGTTTTTGAGCGCGACACCCATTCCGCGTACGCTTTCTATGATTTTATATGGGGATTTGGATATCAGCATTCTAGATGAATTGCCGCCTGGTCGTAAGATGGTGCAAACTCGTATTGTTCCGCCGCAAAAACGGGAAGCCATGTATGATTTTGTAGTGGGAAAGGTGCAGGACGGCCAACAGGCTTATGTAGTGTGTCCGATGATTGAGGCGGAAGATGAGGAAGATAACCGCTCGGTTGAACAGGTTTACAATGAATTGCGCAGGAAATACCCTGCAGTGGCGGTCGGGTTATTGCACGGAAAGATGAAACAAAGCGAAAAAGACAAGCTGATGCAGGATTTTGTACAAAATCAGGTGCAGGTGCTGGTAAGTACGACGGTGATTGAGGTTGGCGTAAATGTACCAAATGCAACGGTTATGGTATTGGAACAGGCAGACCGTTTTGGATTGGCACAGCTTCACCAATTGCGTGGCCGCGTTGGACGGGGAGAACAGCAGAGCTGGTGTTTTTTGAGCACTGAGGGAATAGACAATGAACGATTGAGAACCATTTGTATGACAGAAGATGGCTTTGCAATTGCTCAGGCGGATTTACAGCAGCGTGGACCGGGTGCGCTGTTGGGTACGGAACAGCACGGACGGGTAGATTTGCACGTGAGTCTGATGTTGGGCGATGGCCGACTGCTGGAAGAGGTGATGCAGGCATTTGACTGGCTGCATGAGCCCGAGCAGGAGGTTTTATATACACAGGTTGTACAGGCAGCGCAAAGTCGTTATGCACAAGCGTTGGAGCAAATTGCATTGAATTGATATGTTTAAAAAAGCATAAATCGAACAAAATCGGCAAAAAACAAAAAGAGAATCGTATAGATTCTCTTTTTTTCATATGCATATGTAAAGAAAAATGATGATGTAAGACTTGTGAAAACGACATGGGAAAAATGTCGCAAAGTTGGGAAACATTGCATGCGTATTGTTTAGCTGGCGGGGAAAATTAGGTATGCACCAAAATGCAAAAGGAGGTGAAGCGACAATGACGAGCAACAGCAAAAGTTCTGCAAAAGCAGGTCTGGAGAAGATGAAGTATGAAATTGCGAGTGAAGTTGGCGTGAACTTGAAACAGGGTTACAACGGCGATTTGACCGCAAAGGAAAACGGAACCGTTGGTGGTTACATGGTCAAACGTATGTTTGATGATTACTACCAGAAGAATGGCGTAAACAACTAACAAATGAACAAAAGGAGAAAATGATTATGGCTTCGAACCAGAGCAATATGAAAAAGAGCAAATCGAAAAAGAATAAAGAAGCGCTGAAAAGCCTGAAACAGGAAACTGCTTCTGAACTGGGTATCAACCTGAAACAGGGCTACAACGGCGACATCACGTCCCGTGAAGCGGGCCGCATCGGCGGCGGCATGACCCGCAAGGTGATTGAACAACAAGAAAACGCGATGAGCGGCCAGAACTAACGTTCTATCCCCGTTTTGCAAGAAAGCGTTGGAATTTCCAACGCTTTCTTTTTTATTGGGGTGCGATAGGAGAAAATTTCTCCATAAGCGGTTGACAGGAGGGGTGGGAGAGAGTATGATAAATGCACTATCATATTAGCGTGATAAAGTAAAGAAGGGGCTCAAATGAATTTTAAAATGCAATTGCCTGAAGGCGTGCGGGATTATATTGGACAGGAAGCATATGTCAAACGCCAGGCAGAAGCACAGCTGCGCGAACAGTTTCGCCTGTCCGGCTATGAGGAGATGGAACCGCCAGCTTTTGAATATGCGGCTGTATTTGAAAGCGAAGTGGGCAATCTACGTCAGGAGAATATGGTGCGTTTTTTTGATTCGGACGGCAGGATGTTGACCCTGCGGCCGGATTTTACGCTGCCGTGCGCACGCATTGTTTCGGCGCGAGCCGCCCAGTTCTCGCTTCCAGCGCGCGTCTTTTATATTGGTAATGCTTATGGTTTGGAACATAATGCGGGCCACCAAAAGCGCGAATATACCCAGGCTGGTGCGGAATTGATGGGTGCGGGCGGAACACGAAGCGATGCGGAAATTTTGATGCTGGCTGCCCAGGCGATGGAATCGCTGGGACTCAAGGAATATGTGTTAGATATCGGGCATGTGGGGTTCTTTTTTGCTTTATTGGAACAGGCCGGGCTATCCGAAGTTCAGGCTGAACAACTGCGAAGCCTGCTGGACGAAAAGAATGCAGGCGAAGCAAAGGAGTATCTTGAGCAATTGGGTGTTGACGAAGCGCTTGCCCAGCAGTTTTTACTGCTAACGGATGCGTACGGAAGCGTGGAGAAGGTTCTACGGCAGGCAAAAGAGGGATTTGCGAGCGCTGGATGTAGAAAGCCGCTTGAAGAATTACAGGCGATTTGCAGCATGTTGGATTCATGCGGGCTAAAAGAGCACGTATCGCTGGATTTGGGGCTTTTGATGAATATGGATTATTACACCGGTGTCGTATTTCGCGGCATGGCACCAGGTGTAGGAAGTCCGTTGCTGTCCGGTGGCCGATACGATAAAGTATTTGAACAATTTGAACGCCCGATGCCGGCAACGGGATTTGCGATGGGGATTGAACGGGCGATGGCTGCGCTGGCAGCTATACATGCATGGCCCTGTATGCCAAAAGCCCAGATTGCTACGGGCGCGGAAGACGGGGCGATGGGATTTGCCTTGGCTTTTGCAAAAAAGAAGCGTCTGGAAGGTATAGGGGTGTTGACTTCGGACTGTCAGACGCAGGAGGAACTTCGTCGGTTTGCAGAAGAACATGGCATTATGCAGATTGCCTTTTTCAATCAAAGCGGCCAATCGATACAGGAGGAAGAACCATGGAAAAGGTAACCATCGCACTGGCCAAAGGCCGGCTGGCGGAAAAAACGATTGCGCTGTTTGAACAAGCGAGGCTGGATGTCGCGGGACTGCGTGATGAAAGCCGGAAACTGGTGCTGGAAAACGATATGTTTTCTGTTTTAATGGTAAAGCCGACAGATGTACCGGTTTACGTCGAACATGGCGTTGCGGACTTGGGTGTATGCGGGAAGGACACGCTACTGGAAAGCAATGCGAACTTGTATGAAATGATGGATTTAAAATTTGGGGCCTGCAAATTATGCCTTGCAGGTTGGCCAGGCACGGACCCACACCGCAGCGGTATCAAGGTTGCGACCAAATATGAGCACTTTGCGCGCCAGTATTTTCGCGGACGCGGAGAATCCATCGAAATTATCCATTTATCCGGTTCGGTGGAGCTGGGGCCGATTGCGGGGCTTTCGGATATCATCTTGGATATTGTGGAAAGTGGCCGCACGTTAAGGGAAAATGGATTGACGGTTTTGGAGGAGATTGTACCGGTGAGTGCAAGGCTGTGTGTTAACCGCGTCAGCTTGAAGGTCAAGGCGGTGCAAGTGCAGATGATTTTGGAAAAGCTGCGCAGAGCCATGGAGGAAACAGAAATATGATTGAGCAGGGAAAGCAGGGTGCCCAACGCGTATGGAAACGTATGCAGATGCGCGCGCAGGAGGACAGTGAACAGGCACGCCGGCAGGTAACGGCCATTTTACGTGATGTGCAGGTGCGCGGGGATGAAGCACTGGCGGCGTATGCCATGCGGTTTGACGGAACGGATTATACAAAAACACCGCTGCGCGTGAGTGAAGAAGAGATACAGGCGGCTTATGCAAAGTGCGATAGCAAGATGCTGGCTGCGCTGCGGAAAAGCATTGAAAATGTACGGGCATACCATGAAGCGCAGTTGGAAAATGGATATGAAATCCAACAGCCGGGGAAGCGTCTTAAACAGATGGTTCGTCCACTTGCGTGCGCCGGGGTTTATGTGCCGGGAGGAACAGCGGCCTATCCATCTAGTGTGGTGATGAATATCGTGCCGGCCAAGATAGCAGGCGTCAAGCGCATCTGTATGGCAACTCCCGCCAAAAATGGCATAATTGCACCGCTTACGCTGGTGGCGGCAAAAGAGGCGGGCGTAGATGAGATATATCGCATGGGCGGTGCACAGGCCATTGCGGCGTTTGCTTATGGAACGCAAACCATTCCACAGGTGGACAAAATTACAGGCCCGGGTAATCTTTATGTAGCGCTGGCCAAAAAAGAAGTGTATGGAACAGTCGGAATCGATGCGATTGCCGGGCCGAGCGAAGTACTGATTGTGGCAGATGAAAGCGCGCGTGCAGATTTTATTGCGGCCGATATGTTGGCACAAGCGGAGCATGATGTGCGGGCGGCCGCTATTTGTACGACAGATAGCCTATCGCTGGCGCAACAGATTCAGGATGAATTGAACCGGCAACTTGCTACACTGCCGCGTAAGGAGATTACCAAACAATCCTTGGATATGTATGGCGCCATTGTGGTATTGGATACAATGGAGGAATGCTTTGCATTTGCCAACCGTGTTGCGCCGGAGCATTTGGAGATATTGACCAAGGACGCATGGCAAGATGTTGAGAAAGTGGAGAATGCGGGAGGCGTATTTGTTGGCCCGTATGCGCCTGAAGCGTTAGGTGATTATATGGCGGGGACAAACCATGTGCTTCCAACCGCCGGTACGGCGCGGTTTGCTTCGCCGTTGGGCGTGTATGATTTTGTCAAGCGAATGAGCGTGTTGTATTATGAAGAGCAGGCGCTTCGGCCATTAGCGGAAGCGATTGATACCTTTGCTCAAGCGGAAGGTTTACAAGCCCACGGTCGTTCGGCTATGATACGGATAAAAGGAGGAAATGCGAAATGAAACGAGTTGCAAGTGCGGAGCGCACAACGCTGGAAACGTCAATTCGCTGCACCTTTACGATTGATGGCAACGGAACCGCAGCCATACATACGGGCGTAGGCTTTTTGGACCATATGCTGACGTCTTTGGCTAAACATGGATTGTTTGATATTGATGCTACATGTAAGGGTGATTTGCACATCGACGCCCATCACACGGTGGAGGACTTGGGCATCGTGATGGGAAAGGCGCTTAAGCAGGCGCTGGGCGACAAAGCGGGCATTGTGCGATGCGGAACCGCTTTTGTGCCGATGGACGAGGCGCTTTCGTTTGTCACGCTGGATATCAGCGGACGGCCATTTTTAAAATTTGAAGCGGATTTTAAAGGCGCAATGTGCGGGGCTTTTGATACGCAACTGACCGAGGAGTTCTTCCGCGGCCTTGCGATGGAAGCGGGATTGACGTTGCATATGAAAGTGCTTTATGGCGCAAACGACCATCATATGATTGAAAGTCTGTTCAAGGCGTTTGCCCGGGCGTTGGATGCCGCTTCGCAGTTGGATGGGCGATTTACAGACATTCCGAGTACGAAGGGGGTATTGGAATGATTGTATATCCAGCCATTGACATCCGTGCAGGCAAATGCGTACGGCTTTTGCAAGGCTCCTATGAAAAGGAAACGGTGTATAATGATGACCCAATTGCGCAGGCCAAAGCGTTCATACAGGCGGGTGCAACGTGGATTCATGTCGTGGATTTGGATGGTGCGCGTACGGGGGACGCGGTGAACTTTCCAATTATCCGCCAAATGGTGGAATTGGATGTAAAAATTCAGTTGGGCGGCGGCATCCGCACCAAAGAAGATGTACAGGCGCGGATGGATTTGGGCGTTGCGCGCTGTGTGATTGGAACGGCCGCGGTGGAAAATCCGGAACTGGTGGCCTGGGCGGCACAAACGTATCCTGGCCGCATTGCCGTAGGTATTGATGCCCGGGATGGACGCGTGGCTGTACATGGCTGGGAAGAAAAAAGTGCATTGACGCCGTTGGAGCTTGCATTGCAGGTGAAGGCAATGGGGGTGGATACGATTATCTTTACCCAGGTATCCCGTGATGGGATGCAACAAGGGCCAGACATCCCAGCGACCAAGGAACTGGCAGAGCGCAGTGGTTTACAAGTCATCGTTTCAGGCGGTGTTGGGAATATTTCGCACATTGAGGCAGGGAAAAATGCCGGTTTGTGCGGCGTAATAGTAGGAAAGGCAATTTATGATGGCGCAGTAGCCATTGAACAGGCATTGGCGCTGAATCAACCGGAAACAGAAGCGTTGTTTTCCATCGACCAAGTCAAATGGGATGCAAACGGGTTGGTGCCCGTGATTGCCCAGGATGCACAAACAGGCGCCGTGCTGATGCAGGCTTATATGAACCGTCAGACGTTGCAGATGACGCTGGAAAAAGGTGTGATGGTGTACTGGAGCCGTTCTCGTCAACAGATTTGGGAAAAAGGAGCTACGAGCGGGCAAACGCAACGGCTTGTTTCGCTATGTGCAGATTGTGACGGTGACAGTTTACTTGCGCAGGTGGTTCAACATGGCGGCGGGGCCTGCCATACCGGTGCGTATAGCTGCTTTCACAATCCGATGATGGAACGGAAGGGAACATCCGGCCCCTGGATGATACAGGAGCTGGCACGCACCATACACGACCGAAAAGTCAATCCCAAAGAGGGAAGCTATACAAACTATCTGTTTGAAAAAGGGTTGGATAAAATCCTCAAAAAGATGGGCGAAGAATGCGCGGAGACTATCATCGCGGCTAAAAATCCCGATGATGGGGAAGTGGTTTACGAAACGGCAGACTTGCTGTATCATCTGCTGGTCATGCTGGAAGCGCGAGACGTTTCTTTGGAGGATGTTTTCCGGGAACTGGAAAAAAGACATTAAAATTGCAATTCATTCCTTGACAACGCATGGAGAATTACGGTATAATCATCAAGCGTCGTTAAGGAAAAGGGGAGCATAGCTCAGCTGGGAGAGCACTTGCCTTACAAGCAAGGGGTCACTGGTTCGAACCCAGTTGTTCCCACCATATGGCCCGGTAGTTCAGATGGTTAGAATGCCAGCCTGTCACGCTGGAGGTCGTGGGTTCGAAACCCATCCGGGTCGCCATCCTGCCTTGGTAGCTCAGTCGGTAGAGCAGGAGACTGAAAATCTCCGTGTCGGTGGTTCGATTCCGCCCCAAGGCACCATTTTATGCGGTAGTAGCTCAGTGGTAGAGTGCCACCTTGCCAAGGTGGATGT
>CAJFOS010000007.1 GCA_904397865.1 Candidatus Allochristensenella caecavium | reverse complement strand
GCGGTGAAGAAAAGTGCAGGCGCTCGGTGACTGCGTTTGCGCACCGAAATGCCTTGCTGGGGGCTGTGCCCCGGCCGCGTCGTTGCGTGCTTTTGCGGTAAAGCGCAGTGCGGATGCTCGTTCACCGGCCTTGCGTATCGAAACGCCAACCGTTCAATGGAGCACACGCGGGGATTCCAAAGGGAGACACTCCCTTTGGCGGGGTGTGGGGCGGAGCCCCATGGAAAGAGGCGACGGGTGAACAGCGGGAGGAGCAGCGTCCCCTAGAAAAGGCCCCAAGCCCATCGCATCAAAAACCGTGCCGTTTTGGCCCGTGCAGAAAAGGAGAGAATCAACATGTTCGATTCGCGCATGCATGCCCTGGCCGATGTTTTGGTCAAGCATGCCATGAAAGTCAAGCCCGGGGAAAACGTCGCCCTGATTTTCCGCGACGCCAATATCCCCTTTTTGAAAACCGTTGTGCAACACGTCCAGCAGGCCGGCGGCCGGCCCTTTGTCGAAATTTCGGACAGCGAAGTCGCCCGTGCCGTCCAGCTTGGCATGACCGAGGAACAGGCGCGCCTGCAGGCGGAATTTGCCTGCGCCAAATGGGAGAAGATGGATTGTTCCGTCCACTTCGTCGGCGAACATAACGATTGCGAGCATGCCGACGTGCCCGCCGCCACCCAGGCCATGTATCGCCGGTTGTACAGCAAACCCGTCGATGAAGTCATGCGCCGCAAAAAGACGCGCTGGGTCGTCGTCCAGTGGCCCACGCCCGAAGCCGCGCAAAAGGCGCAGATGAGCACCGAAGCCTTTGAGGATTTTTTCTTCGATGTCTGCTGTGTCGATTATGATGCCATGGGCGAAGCGATGAAACCGCTCGTCGCGCTGATGGAACGCACCGATAAGGTGCATATCAAAGGCCCGGGTACGGATTTGACCTTTTCCATCAAAGGCATTCCCGTCGTCCCGTGCGATGGGGAATTCAACATCCCGGACGGCGAGGTGTTCACCGCGCCCGTGCGGGATTCCATCAACGGCACCGTCGCCTTCAACACCCCCAGCGTGGAAAATGGCTTCCGCTTTGAAAACATCACCCTCACCTTTGCCAACGGCCAATGCGTCCGCGCCACCGCCAACAATACCGAACGCATCAACGCCATTTTGGATACCGATGCCGGCGCGCGCTTTGTCGGCGAATTTGCCCTGGGCGTCAATCCCAAGGTCAAAAACCCCATGTGCGATACCCTCTTTGACGAAAAGATTGCCGGCTCTTTCCATATGGCCCTGGGCGCCAGTTATGATGAAGCGCCCAACGGCAACGACAGCGCCATTCATTGGGACCTTGTCCTCATCCAGACGCCGGAATACGGCGGTGGGGAAATCTATTTTGACGACGTCCTGATTCGCAAGGACGGCCTGTTCGTCCTGCCGGAATTGCAGGCCCTCAATCCCCGGGACTGACGGCTTCGCGCCTTTCAAAACCAAAAGAACCGCGTTTGCGGTTCTTTTTTTGATGCGCGGAAAACCGGCCCGTCTATAGCATGCGGCCCCAGAAAAAGCCCACCGTGCCGCATTGTGTTTGCCAGGCCTGTCGACAGAACCGCATTGCATTTTTTTTCAATCGCCGCCCGGCGGGCCGCGTCTTGCCTGCCTGTAAACCGGGTGCGTTTGTCTGTATTTGTGGTATTGCGCGGCGCTGCGTCTGTATTTTACAGCGCGATGATACGCAGCCCCTTTTCTTTGGCATAACGGACGGTCATCGCCGTGCCGCCGGTGTCCCGCCTGCAATAGCATACGCATACCTGGCTGTGGTCGGCCAGATGACGGTTGCGTTTGAAAAAGCAGGAGGCGGTGTAAGTCGGCTGCACATAGACTACCTTGTCCGCCTGCGCCAAAATCGCCTGAAAGCGCTTGCGCGCAGGCGCCGGCCAGCGGTCGGCCTGTTCCGGACACGCCAGCACCAGAATCAAGCGTATCTGCGGATGCCTCCTCCGCGCCGCCAGCACCGCCTGGGCCGCCAGCGTATCAAACCCCTGCGCGCCGCCGCAGCCAAAATAGCGCACCCCTTGCTCCATCAGCTCCGCAATCACGCGGGGAAGCCGCCTGCGCAAGCGCATGCGCGCGAAAAACGATAATTCCCGATGACCGGTAAAACAGCAAGTTTGCATTTGTAAAATATTCATAAATAAACGATAACATAATTGCATTGCGAATGCAATGCATAAATATGTACACATTATACATACACTTACATTGAAAGACGATAGGTAGGTGTATGATGAAACAATTCAAAATTCCTTCCATACCGCCAACGACGAATAAGACCATTCGCTTTCCCAACGACGTGATCGAGCAAGTGGAACACGCGATAGAAGGCAAAAATTGTACGTTTTCGGCTTTTGTGATCGAAGCGGTGCGCGTGGCGTTGGAAAATTTGAAAGAACATTGAATGCGAGCGAACACACCCGAAAGGGGGAAGCGGTGTGAATACGCAGCAGGCCGTCGTAAAGCGAATTCGGCAATTATGTGAACAACGCGGGTTTACACCCAATCGGTTGGCCAATCATGCAGCTGTCCCTCAAGCGACATTGAAAAGTATTCTAAATGGAGAAAGCCAAAATGTTGGCATTGTGACAATCAAAAAGCTTTGCGATGGATTCGAAATCACCTTAGGCGAATTTTTCAGCACCGAAGAATTTGACCGTTTGGAGCAGGAGATCCGCTGATGCGGCAGGCATAATTCCAACACATATGTGATTTGTAAAGGGAGAGATACCGGTGACAATAGGGCAAGCCGTCCGTGTGCGTATCCTTGCACTTTGCAAACAAAATGGGATTACAGTAAACAAATGGGCGACGATGCGCGGCGTTATGCAGTCAACCCTGAATAATATTGTCATCGGCCGCAATCACGGGACCGCCTTATCCGCCATTGAAAAATTGTGCAACGGTTTGGGGATTTCCATGTTTACATTTTTTCAATCCGATTTATTTGACCATCTGGAACAGGAAGTACATTAAAATATGCCCGATAGAAACCATGCCGGAGGTGATAGGCGTGCAAAAAGGGGATATTCTCAAAGAATTGCGTAAAGACAGGCGGCTGACGCAAGGGGATATCGCGCGCCTTTTGCATACCTCTCGCCAATATTATTCGGATTACGAATGTGAAAAGTATGCCTTGCCGCTCCACCATCTTGAATTTCTCGCCGATTTTTTTGGTGTCTCTACCGATTATCTGCTGGGAAGAACAAGGGTGTCTAAGCCGTATCCACGCCATCGGTGATAAACGCGCTTCCCAATACGCTCTATACAAGAGGTGTATGAAAAATGTCGGATTTATTCCCAAACAATATAAAAAGGAAGTCGTTACCATTCGCATCGATTTTGAAAAACTGGAGAAGATTGACCGTCTTGCGACGCAATATCATTTAAGCCGCAGCGGGTTTATCAACCAATGTGTAGATTATGCGATGGAACATATGGAACATGATGGGGAAACCCATGTATTGTAAGATGATGCAGGGATATGGAAATGAGGGGCTGGCATATGACCGTAAAAGAAGCGGTAGCAAAGCGCATTGTACAGCTTTGTAAGCAAAAAGGCATTGCACCCAATGAGCTCGGGCATATATCCGGCTTAAACCCTTCCACGATTTACAGCATTCTGGGCACAAAAAGCAAAAGCCCTGAAATTGCAACGATTAAGAAAATTTGCGATGGATTGGAAATTACCTTAGGCGAATTTTTCAGCACCGAAGAATTTGACCGTCTGGAGCAGGAGATTCGCTGATGCGATGCCACGCCCTTTTTTGTCCTGCACAATCCGGCGTGTGTTTTCGTTTTTTCACCGTTGGCAGACAAATCGAAAAGAACCGCGTTTGCGGTTCTTTTTTGCATTTGCTTGTATGGTTTGCCGCCTTCGTGCAGAAACGGCGCCTCAAAAGCCCCTGGGCAGATGGCCGCCGGCCATGCGCGTTTACAACCCGCTGTTTTCCAGCGTTTTTTTGTGCTGCCAGTGCAGGCCGATGTGCCCCACGCCCAGCACAATCGCGCTGAGCACCATCCAAACCACCTTGCCGTACATCCCCAGGCATACGAACGCCGCGACCGGCAGGCTGGCCAGCGGCACGGGGATGCATCCCAGCGGCGCATAAAACCGGTCTATCGACGGCCGTTGGAAATACCGCGCCCAGCACCCTTCATATACCCCCAACAACACCCAGAATGCCAACAGCCACAGGCTCCATGCGGTCAGCGGGCGCAGGTTGAAATCCGCAAATATCACCGCACAGCACGTCGTTCCCGCCTGGCCGATGCGCTCCATCCACAACAGCGGGCCGCGTTCCTGGCTGCTCAGCGCGGTATATTCCACCGGTTGTCGGCGCAGAAACGCCATGTTGGGCAGCCATAACAGCAACAGCCCCGCCAGCCCCATATAGGAAAATCCAATCCGTCCCATCCGCTTCCTCCATTTTTCCGCACAGCGGCGGGTTGTGTGTCCATATTATATCATCATTCTGTCCCTGAATATGGCCGCGCGGTTTGCCCCGCGTTTGTTCTTGACACGGGCGCGCAAATATGCAACACTTACAATGATAAACGTATCTCTTTCGCTGTCCGAATGGGTGGGGTCAAGGGGTTCGCAACATCGGGATTTATGTCCATGCAGAAAGACAGCGATGGCCGCTTTGCCGCGCTGCCTTTTTTTGTTTCCATTGTACATTCCGTCTTGGCCGTTTTCTTTATCAGCCGTTGATTTGGGCCGCCCCGGGGGGGACGATGCCTGTTTGTTCTTGTCAGTTGAAGGGAAAAAGGGGAGGTATGTATGAGTAGACTTAGCATCATCACGCAAAGCAGGGCGCAGGCCACCATTGAGGAATTGTATAAAGACCTCGAACGGCGCATCAGCGCCAGCCCGTCCGGCCTGTGCCCGGTAGACCTGGCCTCTTCATTTCTGAAGATGTGCCACGCCCAGTCCTGCGGCAAATGCGTGCCGTGCCGCGTGGGCCTGGGCCAGCTGCAAACGCTCATGGACGCTGTGCTCGATGGCGAAGGCACGCTGGAAACCATCGGCCTGATTGGAAAGACCGCCCGCAATATCTTCTATTCGGCTGATTGCGCCATCGGCTATGAAGCGGCGCAAATGGTGCTCAAGGGCATCGAAGGGTTTCGGGATGATTTTGAAGAGCACGTCCTGCGCAACCGCTGCACCCTGGAACTCAATCAGCCCGTGCCCTGCGTTTCCCAGTGCCCGGCGGGGGTGGATATTCCCGGTTATGTCGCCCTGGTTGCTGAAGGGCGCTGCGGCGATGCGGTCCGCCTGATTCGCAAAGACAATCCGCTGCCCTGCGTCTGCGGGCTGATTTGCGAACACCCCTGTGAAGTCCGCTGTCGCCGCACCTTGATGGACGACCCGGTCAACATCCGCGGGCTCAAACGCTTTGCTGTGGAAACGGCGGGCGAGGTCCTTCTGCCCGTCCCTGCGATTTCCACCGGCAAGCGCGTTGCCGTCATAGGCGGCGGCCCGGGCGGCATCAGCGCCGCATATTACCTGACGCTTATGGGCCATCAGGTCACCATTTTTGAACAGCGTAAAAAACTGGGCGGCATGCTCCGCTATGGCATCCCCAATTATCGTTTGCCGCGTCAATTGCTCGACCGGGAAATCGAACAAATCCTCAGCCTGGGCATCGAAGTAAAAACCGAAGTCACCGTCGGCGAATACCCCAGCCTGACCGACCTGCGCAATGAATATGACGCCATCTATATCGCCATCGGCGCGCATATCGACCGCAAAATGGGCATCGAAGGCGAGGACGCCCAGGGTGTGATTTCCGCTGTGGAAATGCTCCGCGGCATCGGTGATGATGAACGGCCGGACTTGACCGGCCAGGATATCGTCGTGATAGGCGGCGGCAACGTCGCGATGGACGTCGCACGTTCCGCTGTGCGTCTGGGGGCAAAACGGGTGCGCATCGTCTACCGCCGCCGTGCGGTGGATATGATGGCCATGCCGGAAGAGGTTGAAGGCGCCCGGGAAGAAGGCTGCGAAGTGCTGGAATTGTGCGCCCCGCTGCGCATCGAAAAAGATACCGAAGGCCGTGTCGCGGCCTTATGGGTGCGCCCGCAGATTATCGGCCCCTTGCGCAACGGCCGTCCGGCCCCGCGCGATTCCGCCCAGCAGGACGTACGCCTGGCATGCGACCGGGTCATCGTCGCCATCGGTCAGGGCATCGAATCCAAAGCCTTTGAAAAGCAGGGCGTCACCGTCAAGCGCGGCGTCATCGACGCGCTGAGTTGGAGCGGCGTCAACGCCAAAGACCTCACCGGCGTCTTTGCCGGCGGGGACTGCGTCACCGGCCCTGCCACCGTTATCCGCGCCATCGCTGCGGGCAAGGTGGCCGCGGCGAATATCGATGAATGTTTGGGCTATAACCACGTCATTTCCGTCGATGTCAAAATTCCCAAAGTCCGGCTCAATGACACCAAAAGCTGCGCGCGCGTCAATATGCGCCAGCGCAAGCCGTCCGAACGCATTGCGGATTTTGACCTCATCGAATGCAGCATGACGCGCGAAGAGGCCAGCCAGGAAGCGCGGCGCTGCCTGCGCTGCGACCACTTTGGTTTTGGCATTTTGAAAGGGGGCCGGGTGGATAAATGGTAACGCTCACCATCAATGGAAAAACCGTTCAAGCCGCAGAAGGGACGACCATCCTCGATGCCGCGCGCAGCGCCGGCATTTCGATTCCCACGCTCTGCTTTTTAAAGGATATCAACGAAATCGGCGCCTGCCGCGTGTGCGTGGTGGAAGTGGAAGGCTGCGAAAAACTCGTCACCGCCTGCAACAACAAGGTTTGGGAGGGCATGGTCATCCATACCAACAGCCCCAAAGCCCGCGAAAGCCGCCGCAATAATGTCGAACTCATTCTTTCCCAGCACGATAGCCGGTGCGCCATCTGCGTGCGCAGCGGTCATTGCAGCCTGCAACGCATCGCCAACGATTTGGGCATCTGCTCGCTCTCCTTTGCCGTGCAGTATCCCAAGGTCGCTTGGCCGATGCAGTTTCCGCTGATTCGCGATGCCAGCAAATGCATCAAATGCATGCGCTGCGTACAGGTGTGCGACAAGATACAGGGGCTGCACATCTGGGATGTCGCAGGCACCGGTTCGCGCACCACAGTGGACGTCTCGCTCAACCGTAAAATCAAGGAATCCGACTGTGCGCTATGCGGCCAATGCATCACCCATTGCCCGGTCGGCGCCCTGCGCGAACGGGATGATGTGCAGTGCGTTCTCGATGCCCTGGCCGACCCGGAACGCATCACCGTCGTCCAGGTCGCGCCTGCCGTGCGTGCCGCCTGGGGGGAAACGTTCGGCCTCTCACCGGAATTTGCCACTGTCAGGCGTCTGGTGGCGGCTCTGCGTCAGGTAGGGTTTGATTATATCTTCGACACCGATTTCAGTGCGGATTTGACCATCATGGAAGAGGGGAGCGAGTTTTTGCACAAACTCAGCAACGCTGAAAACGAAACCTTCCCCCTGTTCACCTCCTGCTGCCCGGGCTGGGTGCGCTTTGTCAAATCCCAGTACCCCGATATGACGGACCAGCTTTCCACCGCCAAATCCCCGCAGCAGATGTTTGGTGCTGTCGCCAAAACCTATTATGCCAAACTGCTGGGTGTGGACCCGTCGCGCCTGTATTGTGTGTCCATCATGCCGTGCGTGGCCAAAAAACACGAATGCGCGCTGGATGTATTCCAGGACGCCGGCGCCGGGGCGGATGTGGACGTCGTGCTCACCACGCGTGAGGTCGGCCGCTTGATTCGTTCCGAACACATCGACCCCGCCGGCCTGGCCGAAGCGGAATTTGATGCGCCGCTGGGCGTGGGTTCGGGTGCGGGGGTCATCTTCGGCGCCACGGGCGGCGTGATGGAAGCGGCCCTGCGCAGCGCCTATTATTTGGTCACCGGCCGCAATCCGGACCCGGATTCGTTCAGCGCCGTGCGGGGCATGGACGGCTGGAAGGAGGCGGAGTTCAACCTGGCCGGGCAGAATGTGCGCGTGGCGGTGGCCAGCGGCCTGGGGAACGCCCGGCGTTTGATAGAAGCCGTCCGCAAGGGCAAGGTGCAATATCATTTTGTGGAAATCATGGCCTGCCCGGGCGGCTGTGCGGGCGGCGGCGGTCAGCCGATTGCGGAAGGCCAGGAGTTGGCCGGCGCGCGCGGGGAAGTGCTCTATGGCTTGGATAAGCAGAGCGATTTGCGCTTTTCGCATGAAAATCCGGCCGTGAAACAGTGCTATGCGGACTTTTTGGGCGAACCATTATCCCCGATGGCCCACGTCCTTTTGCATACCGACCACCACGCCTGGCGCATGCCCGGCGAACCGGAACCGTGATTTTCCCCCGACGCAAAGCGGCGCAGCTGCGCCGCTTTTTCTCTTTGGCTGGATTTGAATTTCCGCTCCGTTCACGGTACAATCATGCTGTCAAAGGATGTTGCCGCATCCTGTAGGAAAGGAGTCTGCGCGTGCCCGCTATCTATCTTGACCACGCCGCCACCTCCTTCCCCAAGGCGCCGGGCGTTGGGGAGGCAATGGCGGATTATATTGCACATGTAGGCGTCAACGTCAACCGCGGCGTCTATGCGCCGGCCCAGCAGGCGGAACAGACGGTCTTTGCCGTCCGCGAACAGCTGTGCCGCCTCTTCGGGCTGGATGACCCGGCCCGCGCCATCCTCACGCCGGGGCTTACCTGGAGCCTGCACCTGCTGCTGCAGGGCCTGCTGCGCCCGGGCGACCATTGCATCTGTTCGGCGTTGGAACACAACGCCGTGGCCCGCCCGCTGCAAGCCCTTAAGCAAAACGGCGTATCCGTCAGCATATTGCCCTGTGATGCACAGGGCCGTGTGGATGTGGCGGCGCTGGACGGCCTTTTGCGGCCCAATACGCGCGCGTTGGTGCTGTGCCATGCGTCCAACGTTTGCGGCACGCTGCAGCCCGCTCGGGCCATTGGGCAGTGGTGCCGGGCCCACGGCGTATTTTTCCTGCTGGACGCCGCACAGACGGCTGGTTGTGTGCCCATTGATTTTACGGACCTTTCGCTCTCAGCCCTCTGCGTGCCCGGGCACAAGGGCCTGCTCGGCCCGCAGGGCGTTGGCGCGCTTTTGCTGACACGGGCATTGGCCGCAGCGTTGCAGCCGGTTGTGCAGGGCGGCACGGGCAGCGCGTCGGATGCGCTGGACATGCCGCCGTTTTATCCGGACCGCCTGGAACCCGGCACGCCGAATTTGCCCGGCGTCCATGGCTTGCATGCCGCGCTTGCGTTCGTCGAACGCGCCGGTGTTGCCGCCCTTGGCGCGGAGCAGCAGGCGCTGACGCAACGCTTCCTGCAGGGCATCGCGGCCGCACCGGTGCGCCTGGTCGGCCTGCCTGCGGGCCAAAATGGGCGCGTGGGCGTGGTCTCGCTGGATTTTCCGCGCCGGGATAACGCGCAGGTGGCGTTCGCGCTTTCGCAGACATACGGCGTATGGACGCGCTGCGGCCTGCATTGCGCGCCCATGGCACATAAGGCGCTGGGCACGTTTCCCCAGGGCACGGTGCGCTTTTCCTTCGGTTATGGCAATACCCCTGAACAGGTGCAGGCGGCCGTCCGCGCGGTGTGTGCGCTGGCGTAACCGGGCGCGGGATATCTGCGGCCTGCGCCGCAACGGAAAGCAAAAAGCAAGAACCCGAAGCGGAATCGTCCTTCGGGTTCTTTTGTATGCTCCCAGCGTCGAAAAGGGCGGTGCATTTGACGCCGCTTTTCTTCTTCCTTGTTGCATGGATGTAGCGGTCCAATCAATACAGTTCAGAGGGGGCGGTGTCTGTCAGAATCACGATATAGGGGGAGCGTTTTCGTCGTGCTCCAACACGCACAAAGGAGAGAAGAATGCCATTTCCGGCCCGTTTCTGCCTGCGCCTGTTCTGTATCCATCCGTTTCCCCCGCCTTTCTTTGCAAGGCTCCTTGTTTGTGATAACATGATAACCGATAAAACCGAAGCGCTTGTCCGTATCGTACAGCCTTGCGATAGTGAGGACGAGAAGATTTTTGCAAAGGGAAGAGGAGAACCATGGCCAAGCTGGAAGCCCGTTTGTACGGCGAATTTGAAGAAGTACTTGACGCGCTGGAGACCGCCGTGCTGCACGGAAGCGCCACCGCTACCCTGGAAGACCACAGCGATTTTCTCTGCAGCACTGCCCGCTGCGCCGTGCGCGTTTATGAGCGTTACAGCGCCCTTGGCAGCAACCGCGTCAGCCTGCAGCTCACGCTCTTTCAGGCCGCGGGCGATGACGTGCTGCTTTCCGCTATCACCTCCGGCGGCAGCGAAGCCATGTTTTTCAAACTCAATACCTTTGGCGAGGAATCCTTTCTCGCCACGCTGGAGGATGTCGTGCGCACCTATGCGATGGATAACCGTCCCTGATGGCTTTTTGTATCCCGCAATAAAGGAGGCTGAGAACGTGCCCTACTATGATTTTCATCGTTCTCTCTGTGCAGAATCCAATGTCGCGGCTGCTGCACAGAGCCTGTCCGCATAAGGCCGCCCGCGTTGGATTGTGCACTTATAGAAAATTCATTCTATAAGGAGTGCGTCCGTTCATGGAAAACCGTTTGTTAACACAGCCGATTCCGCGGCTGTTTGGTCAATATGTATGCCCTGCCGTCGTCGCCATGGTGCTCGATGGGGTGCAGAGCATGGTTGACGGCCTGTTCATCGGCCGTTATGTAGGCGCCCAGGGGATGGCGAGCGTGAATATCGCCAACCCCTATTTTCAACTCATCATCGGCTGCAGCATGGTGGTCTGTACCGGCACGATGAGCGCGGCTGGCCGCGCGCTTGGAGCGGGGGACCGGCGCGGTGCGCAGACGATATACCGTTCCGCACTGTGGGCCTTGTTGGGGTTGTCGGCGTTGCTGCTGGGCGTAGGCCTGTTGGCGCCGGAGCCGCTGGCGCGCCTGTTGGGGGCGGACGCCGCCCTGTTGCCGGATACCGTGCGCTACATTCGCACGCTGGCGTTGTTTGTCCCCGTCATCGCATTCAAAATTCTCTTTGGGTTTTCCGGCCGTCTGATGGAACGGCCCCGGCTGTATCTGGCCGGTACCGTGGTGACGCTGTGCGCCAATGTCGCGTTGGATATGCTGGCAGTCAAAGGGCTGCGGCTGGGCGTGACCGGCGCCGCAGCCGCCACGGGCCTTGCGTATCTGGCAGGGCTGTTGGTGGTATGCCGGCCGCTGCTGGCCCGCACATCCGTGCTCAACCTGTACGATGGCCGGTTCTGCGGCCGTTCGCTGTGCCATGCGGTGCTCAACGGTTCCTCCGAAGGGGTGACCTATGCGTCCGCCGCGTTTACGGTGTTTGTGCTCAACCGTTCCTTCATGCAGTTTGCCGGCGCCTCCGGCGTCGCTGCCTTTACGATTATCAATTACATCGGCAACTTTGTTACCCTGGTCATGTTCGGCATGTCGGATGGCATCAGCCCCATCCTGTCCAACAATTACGGCGCCCGGCAGGATGCGCGCCTGCACCGTACATACGTCATCGCCGCCGCGGCCAATCTGACCGTCGGCGTGTGTTTTTGCCTGCTGTTCGCCTGGTGGGGCGAACCGCTGATTCGTTTATTTGTCACCTCCGCAGAGGAAGCGGCCGTGGTTGCCATGGCGGCCCGGGGTGCGCGGATTTACGGCCTGTGCTTTTTGGCCAACGGATGGAACATCCTGCAATCCGGCTATTATACGGCGCTGGGGCAGGCGGGGGCGTCGCTGCTCATTGCCGCCAGCCGCGGCTTTGTGTTTATCGCGCTCGGGCTGCTGTGGCTGCCGGCGTGGCTGGGCATCGACGGCGTGTGGGCCGCCCTGCCGTTTGCGGAGGGCGTCACCGTGCTCCTTGGTCTGCTGGTCTTTGCATATAAGCGAAACAGGAGGCGCCGGCATGGATAAGGCCGCCGATTTGTCCAGGGGGTGTCACCGTATGTCGTCAGATGAAAAGCCGCGCATATCCGCGGCTTTTTTTGCATGCAAAAACACTTTCTTTTTCTTTTGTTTTCTATGGTATACAAGGCGGAAAAAGCAAATTTGAAAATAAGAGAAAATCGATAAAAACAAATAAAAAAATAAGATTGAAAGAGATATTCAAAAAAGAAAATAATCGGTTAGCTGCCGCTTATCAAAATGGGTTTTTCTGGTTGTTGTAGCAAGGCGGACGGCGGGGTATATTATAACTGTCCAAAGGGGAAAGGAACCCCGGAAGAGGTTCGGCCCCGCGGCAGATTTCATCAGTGAAAATCAAAAACAGAAAGGGGTTGTGGATGATGTCTGCTATGATTCCGTTCCGCGGCCAACATGGGTTGGCCAACCGCGATGCAAGCACGTTATGGGAGGATGCGCTGTTCCGTCCGTTTTTTGACATGGGCGATTGGCTTGGTTCGTCAAGCTTCCGCGTCGATATCAAAGACCAGGGCCAGCAATACGAACTGCAGGCAGAGATGCCGGGCGTCCGCAAAGAGGATATCCACTTGTCCGTTGACAATGGCATGCTGACCATCGCAGCCGACTTTAATCATCAACAAAAGGAAGAAAAGGAGAACTACGTGTACAGCGAACGCCGCAGCGGCCGCTTCCAGCGCAGTTTCAGCTTGGACGGCATTGAGGAAGAGGGCATTCGGGCCCAATACCGTGACGGCGTACTGACCTTGCACCTGCCCAAAACCCGGGTGGAGGAAAAACCGGAAACACGGACGATTGCCATTGATGATTAATCCTTTTCAAAGGAGGCATCGCAAAACCCCGCGCCTGATTGGCGCGGGGTTTTTGTGTGCCGGCAATATTGCGTTCAGCGCCTGCGCGGCCTCCACAGCGAGATTCGGCGGTGGCGCCGGCGGAACGAAAAAAGCGGCGGGATATCCCGCCGCTTGCCTTGCGTTCATTAGACGCGTTTGGTGCCAAAGATTTCCATGTGTTGTTTCAGATATGCTTTGGCGCCGTCCATGCCCGCGGTGATGATGTCCTTGTACCACGGTTTTTCCACGCCCTGAGCCGCGCGCAGGGTAGCTTGGGCACCTTCGAGCTGGGTATAGGTGCCGAAGTTGATTTTCACGATGCCGTTGGCAATGGCCTGCTTAAACTGTTCGGGTTTGAGACCGGAGGAGCCGTGCATCACCAGCGGCGCTTCAAACGCATCGCGCAGTTCGGCAATGCGCTGGTAATGGAGCACCGGTTCGGACGCGTATACGCCATGCACCGTCCCGATGGACACCGCCACCATGTCGATGCCGCTCTGTTCGACAAAGGCTTTGGCGGAATCCACCTCCGTATAGACCGCTCCTGTCGAATTGGCATGGCCGGTGACGTGGCCAATCTCGCCTTCGACAATCACACCCGCGCCGTGCGCCGCTTCGACGACCTTGGCCGTCAGCGCCACGTTTTGTTCAAACGGTTTCATCGACGCGTCCAGCATCACCGAAGCCGCGCCCGCCTGAATGCCGCGGATGCAGCCTTCGAACGTGTTGCAGTGGTCCAGGTGGATAATCACCGGCACGGGCGAGGCCTGGGCGCGCTGCATGATGAACGCCGTCAGGTTTTGGGCCATGAATTCGCTCAGCTGTGAGCCTTCGGGGGAGGCGGGGTCAAAATAGTCCCATGTTTGGATGATGACGGGCACGCCGAGTTCTTCGGCGGCCTGTAGGGTCGCTTCGACGGTCATGTAATCGAACACGTTGAACGCGCCAATTGCAAACCGTTCTTTGCGGGCCTGGGCCAGAAGTGCTTTGGACTCTTTGCCGTTGAGAAGCATGTTCAAAAACCTCCAAACATCTTGAGAATTTGTAGATATATTATACTACATATCTTCGGCGGAGAACATGATGCATGCAGGCAAAATCCCCGGGAAACAGGCAAAAATCCGTCATTTTTTCCTCTATTTGCACAGCCGCGGGCCATGTGATACAATCCAGGCGCATCGCATGGCTCTGCCGGCTGTGCCCGGACGGGGCGCCGCGCATGCCGGACAGGCCGGCCCCGTGCGGAAAAACCGCGTCGTTTCAGGTTTTTTTCGTTGACAAAGCGCCTTCGCTGTGGTATCTTGTATCGGGTACCCCTGTCGGGGGCTTTATTTATCATGCTGTAAAAGAATGAAATCAACACGGAGGTGTGCGATATGCGCGTCAAAATTACCTTGGCCTGCACGGAGTGCAAACAACGCAACTATGATACCATGAAAAACAAGAAGAACGACCCGGACCGCATGGAACAGAGCAAATATTGCCCGTTCTGCAAAAAACACACGGTGCACCGCGAAACCAAGTAAGCCGTTGCCCGCCTAACGGACGGATGGAGGAAGTGAAACCATGGCCAAAGAAAAGCAGACAGGCGCGAAGGTAAGCGCGAAAGCCGCCCCCAAAAAGATGGGCCTTTTTGCCCGGATGAAACGCTATTTCCGTGAAGTCGGCGCCGAATTAAAAAAATCGACCTGGCCGACCAAACAGGAACTGGTCAAATACACCGGCATTGTGCTGGCCTTCGTCCTCGTGTTCGCGTGTATCGTCGGTGCGATGGACTGGGGACTGAGTTCGCTGCTCAAACTTATCACCGGCTGAGAACAGGAGGCTTTTGATGAGCGAAACACGGCAGGAAGACAACCTGCAGGATTTGATGCAGGATGCCTCCCAAAACGACGTACAGGCCCGCTGGTATGTGGTGCATACCTACAGCGGGTATGAAAACAAAGTCAAGGTCAACCTGGAAAAATCCGTGGAGAACCGCGGCATGCAGGACCTGATTCAGGAAGTCACCGTGCCGATGGAGGATACCATCGAAATCAAAAACGGCAAACGCAAGACCGTTTCGCGCAAAGTCTACCCCGGCTATGTCATGGTCAAGATGGTGCTGACGGACGAAACGTGGTATATCGTGCGCAATACGCGCGGCGTGACGGGCTTTGTCGGCCCGGGGTCGCGTCCGATTCCGCTGACGGATGCCGAAGTCCGCATGACGGGCGTGGAAAACGTGCCCATCGTGCTGGATGTGGAAGTCGGCCAGGATGTGACCATCACAAGCGGTCCGCTGGAAGGGTTTGCCGGCGTGATTACCGAAATCAACAAAGAGCGTCAGAAGCTCAAGGTCAGCGTGTCCATGTTTGGGCGCGATACCTTGGCTGAACTGGACTTTGTCCAGGTGCGCAAGCTATAATCCGGGGCCGAAGACGGCCCTCTCTTGCGAACGGAACGGGCTTTCGTTCCGCCGAACAGGGCGTTTGCGCCCAACCCCATTTTGAACAAACCGCAGCACATGCGTTTGTTGCGTGGGAGGGGGGAGCCCCCCCGCTTTCACCACATTATCATCAGGAGGTGCAACCATGGCTAAGAAGGTTGCCGGTTTTGTAAAACTGCAAGTACCCGCAGGGAAAGCAACCCCTGCACCGCCGATTGGCCCGGCTTTGGGTCAGCACGGCGTGAACATCATGGGCTTCTGCAAAGAGTTCAATGAACGGACCGCCAAGGACGCGGGGCTTATCATCCCCGTGGTTATCACGGTGTATCAGGACCGTTCGTTCTCGTTTGTCACCAAGACGCCCCCGGCCGCTGTTTTGATTAAAAAAGCATGCGGCATCGAAACGGCCAGCGGCCGTCCGAACCGCGATAAGGTAGCCAAGATTACCCGCGCGCAGGTCGAAGAAATCGCGAAAACGAAAATGCCCGACCTCAACGCCGCGACGGTGGAAGCTGCGATGTCGATGGTCGCGGGAACCGCGCGTTCGATGGGCGTCGAAGTCGTAGACTAAAGGCAGAAAAAAGTGGGAGCAGGGAATCCCCCTGCGCGAAGACCACAAGGAGGAAACCATGAAACACGGCAAACATTACGTAGACAGCGTCAAGCTGTATGACAAAGCAAAACAATACGACCTGGCCGAAGCGGTGAACCTGGTCAAACAGACCGCCAAAGCCAAGTTTGACGAAACGATTGGCCTGTCCGTTCGGTTGGGCGTAGACCCCCGCCATGCGGACCAGCAGGTGCGCGGCGCGGTGGTGCTGCCGCACGGCACGGGCAAGAAAGTCCGCGTGCTGGTCTTCTGCAAAGCGGATAAAGAGGCTGAAGCGCAGGCTGCCGGCGCGGATTTCATCGGCGCAGATGAAATGGTCGCCAAAATTCAGGAAGGCTGGCTGGATTTCGACGTCGCCGTCGCCACGCCGGATATGATGGGCATGGTCGGCCGTGTTGCGCGTATTTTGGGACCGCGCGGCCTGATGCCGAACCCGAAATCCGGCACCGTGACCACCGACATCACCAAAGCCATCAACGACATCAAAGCCGGTAAAGTGGAATACCGCGTAGACCGCAGCTCCATCATCAACGTGCCGGTCGGCAAAGCGTCCTTCTCTGAAGAACAGCTTTCCGCCAACATCAGCGCGCTGATGGACGCCATCGTCAAGGCCAAACCGTCGGCCGCCAAGGGCACGTACCTGCGTTCGATTACCGTATCGAGCACCATGGGCCCCGGCATCAAGCTGAACGCGCCGCAGTTTATGTAAGCTTGACACGGCGTTTACGCTGTGGTATAGTACACAAGTCAAAAATGAATCAAAAGCCAACCGTGGACAGCCGGCGCGCCCTGTGCGCTTAAAATTCCAGCCTGCCGAGGAAGGGCGAAAAGGGGAACGCATGCGTTCCATCTCTGTGTCGTCAAAACCCTCGGGCCTGTCCCGGGGGTTTTTTGGACTCGTTGCCGGGAGGTGAAACAGTGAAAGAGGCAAAATTGCAAAGCAAACAAGCGATTGTCGCCGATATTCAGGATAAGTTCGCGCGCTGCCAAAGCGCCGTGCTGGTGGATTATCGTGGGCTGACAGTCGAAGAAGTGACCGAACTGCGCAACAAATACCGTGCTGCAGGCGTGGAATTCCAGGTGTTGAAAAACACCATGATTAAACGCGCGCTGGATGGAGCGGGTATTGAAGGCCTGGATGCAGTGCTGGAAGGTCCGACGGCCATCGCCTTTGGGTTCGAAGATGCGGTAGCTGCGGCAAAGATTACCAACGACTTCATCAAGGCTGTGGACAAGATGGAAATCAAAGCAGGCTACCTGGAAGGAAAAGCGGTGGATGTTGCCACCGTCAAAGCCCTGGCGAACCTGCCTTCGCGCGAAGTGCTGCTGGCCAAGGTTATGGGCAGCATCAACTCCACCGTGGCGAGCTTCGTGCGTACCCTCGCGGCGATTCGCGACCAAAAGAGCGCTTAATTCGCAGCGCATTTTATCAAAAGAATACATCAGGAGGAAATATTCATGAATCACGAACAGATCATCGAAGCCATCGAGAAGATGACCATCATGGAACTGGCCGATTTGGTCAAAGCCATGGAAGAGAAATTTGGCGTATCCGCTGCGGCTCCGGTTGCGGTTGCGGGTGCTGCGGGCGCGGCTGAAGGCGGCGCTGCGGAAGAAAAATCCGAATTCGACGTTGTGCTCAAAGAAGCGGGCGCAGAAAAAATCAAAGTCATCAAAGCGGTCCGCGAAATCACCGGCCTGGGCCTCAAAGAAGCCAAAGAACTGGTCGATGGCGCGCCGAAGACCATCAAAGAAGGCGTTGCCAAAGAAGAAGCGGAAAAAATGGTTGCTCAACTCACCGAAGTGGGCGCAACCTGCGAACTCAAATAAGAGAGCCGTTTGTGCAAAACCCTCGCATTGTGCGGGGGTTTTTTTGTCTCATCAAACCCGGGCCGCCCGTATTCACACTGGCTTTGCGCATCGGTTCGATTACCTCTTTATTGTAGGTACGTATAAGGGGAAACGCTGGCCGTTATTCTACGAAAATAGAGGGGTTACTTTTTTATGCCTGACCACGACGCTTTTGCAGTGCGGAGCATACGAGATAGAATGTAAGCGTATTACGGCTTTTTTGAACCTGGTTTGACGCGCTGGATATAGGAATGCTCATTCTTATGTAACGGTGACACACTCGTGGCTTTGTACGGCCATAAAACAAAAAAGCCCTTGTTTGCGAACGAGGGCTTTTTATGCATATGGTTAAAACGCAAGAACAAGCAGCATTTTCAATGCCGTCTGTGCGTTGACGGCGTGCACGTGTCCGGCGGGCATCACCAGGGACTGTCCGGCTTGCAGAGGAATGGTCTGTTCATCTATCTGAAAGAGACCTTCGCCTTCCAGACAGGCGACATATCCTGCGCCGTCTGAATGATGCGGCGCGATGGTTTGGCCTGGTGCAAGCGCATAGAGCAGAAGCAGGCCCGTTTCGGTGTGCATAAGCGTCTTGCTTACGGTTTGGCCCGGCTGAAAATCAACCAGGGAAGCGAGCGTGAACGCACGCGATTGGGGCAGTTGTTCAAGCAGTTGTTTCATACGATACTCCTTTGCTGGCGCGTATGAAAAAAACGCGCCCCGTCCTCCATCCCCTGATTTTAATCTTAGTATAACGATTTTTCCAATAAAAGAACAGAGACGGTTCGTACTTTATGCGATAAAGCTTCATGCATGCGATGAACAATAAACGCTGCAGGCCCAAGAGGGCCGGCATGGAACACGCAGGAATCCGATGTGCTGTAAAAGGGAACAGGGGGGAAAGCATATGCGGTGCGAAAAACGCCGTATCAGTCCCGTCGTGGTGGAAAAGCGCGCAAATCGCGCGGCAACGGGCCGGATGTGAAGCCCAGCTTCCCTCATAGAGAGCAAGGGCGGTGGAAAAAGAGGGGCCAGGAGGTTGCAGCGGCGCAATACGCTATAAATTGACATTCATGACCAGGGCTCCTATAATAAAACGCATCCATACACATTCGCCGCTTGTCCCGGGGTTGTTATGAAAATCCATGGGCCGGCGTCTTTTTTTCGGGGGTGTTCAGATGCAAATGCTCTGGCCGGTTGTGCTGATTGTGTTGTCCAATACCATGTACAATATTTGTGCCAAGGCGACGCCGGATGCGGTCAGCCCGTTTTTTTCACTGAGCATCACGTATTTGATTTCCGCGGCGGTCAGCATGCTGTTGTATGTGCTTTCCCGGCCGGAAAAAGGCATTGCGGCGCAGTTTGCCGCGATGAATTGGACGGGGCTTGTGCTGGGTTTTGTGCTGGTGGCGCTGGAAGGCGGCTATATCTACGCATATCGCGCGGGCTGGAACGTATCCGTGCTGTCCATTGTAGCGAATATCGCGCTGGCGGTGATTCTGGTCTTTGTCGGCGTGCTGGGATATAAGGAAACACTGGGCATGAAACAGATTTTGGGCATGGCTGCTTGTGTACTAGGCCTGTTTTTAATCAACAGCAAATAAAATGAAAGCATACCCATTGGGGGTCTGCGCCCGGCCAAAACGTTCGTTGGCGGGTGACGTATCCAAATGTTGCGGCGCATAGGCAGGACGCGTTTGCCAAGCGGCGTTGTTCCTGTCCGCATTTTGTACAGGGGGCTTGCCTATCATGGCAAGCCTGTTTGTTGCGGCCGATGCAGGGGATAAAGACGCATAGGGGGCGGTGTAATGGCGTGCCTGCCTGTGTTGCTGGCTGTGACAAAGGAGCCTCCTCTTCGGCCGGGGCGACGCGTGTGCCATCGCCGTTCCGTTGTCAGTTATTAAAAGAGAACCCGTGTGCTTCAAGGGCCCTTATCCTGAGGAAAAGACAGAGCAATCAAAACAAGGACGCTGCCTTCTAAGAGGCGGCGTCCTTGTTTTTCATGGCCTGCTGTCGCCACGTGAATCACCACAGCGCCGTCAGCATGACCAGAAGAATTCCGTCCATCCGGAGCCAGGCAAGCGGGTAGGAAAGCGCCCGGCCGAAGAGGGGAATGGTATAAGGGAACAGCCAGTCGGATACAAAGATAATTTTGGCCCGCGTCATGGGCAGCACGCCCATCCTCAATCGCCCATACTTTCGCAGCCAGGGCGCACGAAGCGTATGCTGCAAGGGGGCCTGGCGGCCGGCCCTGCTGGGCGCGCCGAAAAAACCGAAGCGTTTTATCCCGCTACGACGGAAATCCGCTGCAGGATGTGGTTGCCGTTTACCGCTTCATCCACCATCGCGATTGCGTAATCGGCATAGCTGATGACGCTTTCCCCCTTGGCGTTTAGCGTCAACTCCTCGCCGCCTAAAAGATACGTTCCCGTTTTTGCTCCATCCGCCTGAAAATCTGCGGCAGGGCTTACATACGTCCATTTTACATCCGTTCGGGTGCGGAGTTCCTCCAGCGCTTTGCCCATGCTGGAAGCCAACGGTTTAAATGCATCCGGGAAATCGGCCCCATCCATTACCTGTGCGGTATGTTCCGGATTTACATATAGGCTGCCCGCGCCGCCTACAACAAGAAGCCTTGTTTTTGTTCCGCTTAAAACATCGCAAAGATGTTTAACAGACGTGCTGTGCTGGGGCAGCGTCTGCGGCGTCCATGCACCAAATGCATCAATCACCACATCAAATCCGGCTAAATCCGCCGCGGTGAGGTCGAACAGGTCTTTCTGGATGACCTGCTTGGCCGCCGACTTGTTTTCGCTGCGCACAACTGCGGTGACGTCGAGCCCCCGCTTGACGGCCTCTGCAACAATCAGCCTGCCCTCTTTGCCGTTTGCACAAACAACTGCAATTTTCATCAAAATGTACCTCCATGATTTTATTTCTTTGCGGCTTGTTGGTTTCCGCTTGCAGGTTCACGATAAATCCATTAGGATAAAATGTAAAGTAAGCACTTTATTGTGCTGTAGTATCAAATAAGAAACAATTAAGGAAGAGGCGCTTTGAGAACCCCGGTACAGCCTGTGAAAAACCACCCCCGCGGGGATTTACGCAAAGGCGACGGAGCCGGGGCCCCACAAACCGCTTTTTGACGGGGCAGTGAGAAACGGAGGAAAGGAAAAATCATACAAGGATACCGGGCGGCGATTGCTTGCGCCGGTATCCTTGTAGGGCTGAGGCCTTTATCATGCGCGCTGCATGGCGTCTGGCCATGCATGGATGAGCGTTTGCTATTCCGGAGGCAGGTCGATGGAACCGCCGCGCCCAAACGTGCCCAAGCGTACGCATATCCGATAAACATCCGGCCGGTGGGCATACGGCTCATCCGCGCTGCCTTTCCGGGAAGGCCGGCGGCGAATGGCGGGTTTTTTTGGAACTATGACGGTGCAGGTGCGTGTTTTGCAAAAGAAAAAGGCGCCGATAAACGGCGCCTGCAACTTGGGTGACAACCAATCAGGAAGGGTCTTTCCACACCACTTCCGTGCGTTCCATCAGCGGCACAATCGTGCTTTCATAATACTTGGCGTCCAGAATGGGCCGCAGCTGGCTGGAAACCCACAGGTAACGCACCTTGCCGTCCCGCGTTTCCAGTTTTTCAATCGTGGCCCGGTTGACCTTGCCTTCAAACAGGCAGTACATGGTAGTCGTGTTGCCTTGGGTGGTCATTTTGCCATTGTACACGCCGTCCAGCGCGATGGAATCCTTCAAATCCTTGAGCAGAGCCTCGAAATCCTCTTCCGTGGCGGTGGCGGCTTCGACTGTCAGGGTATTGTCGCCTTCGGCAATGTCGATGTTGGCCGTCATGCGCGGTTCCTCAGTATAGGTATGCGGGGCGACATACCAGTCGCTCGGTGCGGAAAAGGTGACGCCCAATTCCTCCATCATGTTGTATTCCGTCCACTGTTCCTGCGGATAATCAGGCAGGTCTGCAGCGGTGTCCGTTTGCACTTCCACGCTTTTGAGCATGGTTTCCATGTTGCGCTTTTGCGTTTCGAAGGTGTTGTTGCCGCTTTCCATATATACGCGCAGGCACAGCTGCAGTCCGGTGTCGTACCAATCGCGGAAGCCTTCAAAAATCAGGCATTTCTGGTCGGTCAAATCCCCCGTCAGCAGCGTACCCTCATAAGGGCCGGCCTTGTAGGCTTCCTCATCGACGTTTTCCACATCGTCAAAGCTTTCCAGGAAGTTGTTGTTTTTGCGCTGTTCGGCCGTCATAAAAACGAACTGCATGGCCGCCTGCCCATCGGGCAGGGTAAAGGTGGCCTCCATGCCTTCGTTGATGCCATCATCGTCCGAATACGACCAGTCGGCCGGAAAATAGAGCGATGTCTGCGTGACGTAGCTCTGGTAGGTCTGCTGTTGTTTGGCCGTGGTATTGGGGTTGCTGGTGCCGCCCTGCTGGCTGCTGCACGCACACAGCGCCAGCGCCCCGCTGAAAAGGACCGCCAACGCGGCCGCCTTGGTTGCTTTCATACGCATCCTCCCGTTGTTTGCTTGTCCCTATTGTATCCATTTCCCCGGGGAAAGGCAAGCGCGCGGGGCGTCGACAAAAAGTGTACAAAAAATTGACAAATTCCGCTTGACGGAACTCTATGGTTGTGGTTTAATAGGTTTCGTGCTTGTTTAGTGAAAGTGGATTGAAAGTTTACTAATAGTGCGATACACATATTGGTAAACAAAAAGTTTGCAGATGGGGGTGCGCCCCGCTTTGCGAACCGGCGCCGCCGCGCGCCCCAGAGAAAGGATGCAAGCGAATATGCAGATTGGCCTGAAAATCCAGAAGCTGCGCAAAAAATACGGATTGACCCAGCAGGAGCTGGCGGACCGCGCTGAGCTGAGCAAGGGCTTTATCTCTCAGCTGGAACGCGACCAGACCTCGCCTTCCATCGCCACGCTGATGGACATTCTCGAATGCCTGGGCACCAATTTACAGGACTTTTTCAAAGAACCCAGGGAGGAAAAGGTGGTCTTCCGGCCGGAGGACATCTTTGAAAAAGAGGATGAGGACAACGGCAATCGCATTGCCTGGCTGATTCCCCATGCGCAGAAAAACCGCATGGAACCGATTTTGCTGACGCTGCGCCCGGGCGGCCAAACCGAAACTGACGACCCGCACGAGGGCGAGGAATTCGGCCACGTGCTCAGCGGCAGCGTCGTATTGACCATCGGCGAAACGCGCCACAAGCTCAAAAAAGGCGACTCGTTCTGTTTTCTGGCGACCGAGCCGCATCAGATTGCCAACGTAAGCAAACACGAAGCCAAAGTTCTGTGGGTTTCGACCCCGCCGAGCTTTTAACTATTTTTCATTGCGCAGGAGGAACCTCGCATGGCGGAACGGTTGATTGAATTAAAACACATTCGCAAATCCTTTGACGGCGAAGCCGCGCTGGACGGCATCGACCTGTACATTCGTAAACGCGAATTTCTGACCTTGCTCGGCCCGTCCGGCTGCGGCAAGACGACGATGCTGCGCATCATCGCGGGCTTTGAAAGCGCGGATGAAGGCGACGTCATCTTTGACGGCAAACGCATCAATGACGTGCCGGCGTACAAGCGCAACGTCAACACCGTCTTTCAACGCTATTCGCTTTTTCCGCATATGAACGTCGCGGACAATGTAGCCTTTGGCCTGTCCATCAAAAAGGTGGATAAAAAGGAACGCGCCGCCCGCGTCAGCAAGATGCTGGAACTGGTGGGCCTGGCCGGCTTTGAAAAACGCTGGCCGGATTCGCTCTCCGGCGGGCAGCAGCAGCGCGTAGCGATTGCGCGCGCCCTGATTAACGAACCCGAAGTCCTGCTGTTGGATGAACCGCTCGCCGCGCTGGATTTGAAGATGCGCAAGGAGATGCAGCTGGAACTGAAAAAGATGCAGCAGCAGCTGGGCATCACCTTCATCTTTGTCACTCATGACCAGGAGGAAGCGCTGACCATGAGCGACACCATCGTCGTCATGAGCCGCGGCCAGATTCAACAGATTGGCACCCCGATTGATATCTATAACGAACCTGCAAACGCCTTTGTCGCGGATTTCATCGGGGAAAGCAACCTGATTGACGGCGTGATGAATGCGGATTACCGCTGCACCTTTGCCGGGCACACGTTTGAATGCCTGGACAAGGGCTTTGCCAAAAATGAACAGGTCGAAGTGGTTGTTCGCCCGGAGGATATCGACATCGTGCCGGAGGAAAAGGGCATGCTGTCCTGCATGGTGGAATCCATCGTGTTCATGGGCGTGCACTATGAAATCATGCTGCGCGGGGAAGACGGCATGGAATGGATGGTGCATACCACCGACCCGGTCAGCGTCGGCGAACGGGTGGGCATCTATCTGGAGCCGGACGCCATCCATGTCATGAAATCGTCCGATGAACCGCTGGCCAGCGAACAGGAAGCCGAGGAATGGGCGGAAGCGGAGGAACAAGCATGAAACAGCGCCGTTATGCCGTCCCATACCTGGTATGGATGGCCATGTTCATCGTCGTGCCGCTGCTGATTGTGCTCTATTACGGGCTGACGGTGCAGGGGGCGGACGGTAGCTTTGTCTTTTCGCTGGAAAACATCCAGAAAGCGTTCACGCCGGCGTATATGAAAGTGCTGTGGCGGAGCATCTGGATGGCGGGCGTAGCGACGATTTTATGCCTCCTTATCGGCTATCCCACGGCCAAAATCCTTGCTTCGCGCGATTTTAAAAAGGGAAGCATTGTGTTGATACTCATCATCATCCCCATGTGGATGAACTTCCTGCTGCGCACCTATGCATGGATTAACCTGCTCAACGACAACGGCCTGATTCAGCAAATCCTGCACGCCGTCGGCATCCAGGATGCCAAGCTGCTGTACAACACCGGCGCGGTGATTGTGGGCCTGGTCTATAACTTTTTGCCGTTTATGATTTTGCCCATCTATTCCGTGATGGTCAAAATTGAGCCGCACCTGATTGAAGCCGCCGAAGACCTGGGCGCCAACAACCGCACGGTGTTTCGCCGCGTGATTTGGCCGCTGTCCATGCCGGGCGTGGTTTCGGGCGTGGTGATGTGCTTCATGCCCGCTGTGACGACGTTTGCCGTTTCGCGCCTTTTGGGCGGCAGCATGTTCATGATGTACGGCGATTTGATTGAAAATCAGTTCTATTTCATGCGGGATTGGCATTTCGGCGCCACGCTGTCCATCGTGATGATGGCGCTGGTGTTGCTGAGCATGCTGTTCTTCCGCCGCAAAGGCGCCAAGGAAGGAGGGCTGCTGTTTTGAAAAAAGCAGGACGTTATATCTGGCTCTCCCTGGTGCTGCTGTTCCTGTATGCCCCCATCCTGACGCTGATTATCTTTTCCTTCAACGCCAGCAAAACCATGGGCAACTGGACGGGCTTTTCTTTGCAATGGTACGTTGAATTGTTCCGGGATTCGACCATCATGCAGTCGCTGTGGGTCACGTTGTCCATCGCGGTGCTCAGCGCGCTGATTGCCACCTTCATCGGCACGTTGGCCGCCATCGGCATCCACAGCATGAAAAAACGTGCGCGCGGCGTGGTGGAAAACATCACCTACATGCCCATGCTCAGTTCCGAAACGGTGATTGGTATTTCGATGATGCTGCTGTTTTTGTTCCTGGGCTTCAAGCTGGGCTATGGCACGATGCTGATTGCGCACATCACCTTCAACCTGCCGTATGTTATCTTTTCCGTGCTGCCCAAGCTGCGCCAGCTGCCGGCCAGCCAGTATGAGGCCGCCGTGGACCTGGGCGCCAAGCCGCATTATGCGCTGCGCAAGATTGTCTTGCCGCAAATCATGCCCGGGGTGATAACCGGCGCCATCTTTGCCTTCACGCTTTCGATAGATGATTTTGTGATTAGCTACTTTACTTCGCAGGACGTGTCCAACCTGTCCATGACGATTTATTCCATGGCCCGCCGGGGCCTGAGTCCCAAGATTAACGCGCTGTCGACGATTATGTTTGTCAGCGTGGTGATATTGCTGGTCGTCGTCAATGTACGGTCCAGCAGGCAAGCAAGAAAGGAGAATTTGGTACGATGAAAAAAGTGTTTCGGATGGCGGCATGCGCCATGGCGGCCGTCTGTGCGCTGGCCCTGGCGGGCTGCGGCGGCGGGGATTCAGCAAAGACCACGCTGCGCATTTACAACTGGGGCGATTATATCGACCCCGACGTTCTCGAACAGTTCAAAAAGGACAACCCGGATATCAACGTCGTGTACGACATGTTTGATTCCAACGAGGCCATGCTTGCCAAACTGGATGGCGGCGCGCAGTATGACGTATATATCCCCTCGGATTACATGATTGAAAAACTCATCAAGGACGACCGCCTGGCCAAGATTGACGTCTCCAAAATCGAAAACTACAAGAACATTGACGACCGTTTCAAAAACCTGGCCTTTGACCCCAACAACGAATATTCCGTTCCTTATACCTGGGGCACGCTGGGCATCCTGTACAACAAAACCAAGGTCACAGAACCCGTCACCAGCTGGGATATCCTCTGGGATGAAACGTACAAAGGCGATATCATCATGTATGACAGCGCCCGCGATTCCATGGCTGCGGCGCTGAAAAAGCTGGGCTATTCCTGCAATGAAAAGGATACCGATAAAATCAACCGGGCCGCGCAGCTGCTCAAAGACCAGAAACCCCTGGTCAAAGCCTATCAAACCGACGCCATGAAGCAGGAGATGATTAACGGCAACGCCGCGCTGGCGCTGGTGTATTCGGGCGACGCCATCCTCTGCATGAATGAAAACCCGGACTTGGGCTATGCCGTGCCGGAACAGGGCAGCAATAAGTTCTTCGATTCCATCGTCGTCGATAAAAACTGCCAGAATATGGACGCCGCCTACCGCTTCATCAATTATCTGTGCGATGCGGAAGTGGCCGCGAAAAACTGCGAATACATCGGCTATGCCACGCCCAACAAAGCCGCGCTGGAATTGATGGGCGAGGGATATGTGGATAACGTGGTGTATAACCCCAGCGACGAAGTTCTCGATAAATGCGAAGTCTTCCTGGATTTGGGCGACCTCAATACCACGTACAACAAAATCTGGGAAGAAGTGAAGATGCAGTAGGCGCGCGCCCGCTGTGTGATGGAAAAAGGAAGGCTATCCGGCGGTAGACAACCTGCCGCCGCCTTTTTTATAGCCGAGCCTGTATCCCCGTGCGGTGATGGATGCGGCGCCATCGCCGGGCATGTCCGCCGGTTGCAGCGCTTTCGTAACGGAATCGAAAGACGGCCGGACGATACAGGCCGTGCCAAAACAATGCATGTAATGAGCAGATGCGCCGCTGGTATCAGGGGCCCTGTAAACCGGATGGATGACAAATACCGGGCGGGTTTTGCGCCGTAATGCGCTGCCTGTAGAAAAGAAAAAAAGAGGATACGGCCGTATCCTCTTTTTTTCTTTTCTACATGTCGTTTGTGTGCCCGCCCCGGCCGGCGCGGGTCAGCCCCTGTCCGGTTCGTCCAGCACGCCCAGCGCGCGCATGAACCCGGGGAGCGATTGTTCAAAATTCACCCCGTAGCGCAAATCAGCTTGGGCTGCATAAGTGCGTTTGATGCTTTCCACGGTGAAGTCCGCGGCAATCTGCGCCGCCCGGTCCAGTGCAAAGCCTTTGACCAGCCCCGCCGTCAGGGCGCTGGCAAACACGTCGCCCGTCCCGGCGTACAGTCCGGGGATTTTTTCCGTCAGCGCATAGCCAATCCGCCCCGTTGCCCGGTCCAATGTGGCGGCGCCCAGCTGCTGGTCGTCAAAATACACGCCCGTCAGCACCACCTGTTTGGCGCCGGTGTCGCTCAGCCGGTGCAGCAGGCCTTCGATATATGCGCGCGTGTACGGTCCTTCGTGATACGTTTCCCCCAGCATGAACACCGCTTCGGTGATGTTGGGCACAATCACATCCGCCTTTTGGCACAGCCGGGCCATGCCGCGTGCAAATTCCAGCGAAAAATTGGGATACAGCAGCCCGTTATCCGCCATGATGGGGTCGACAATCACCAGCGTATCCGGCGCGTGGAACATGTCAATCACTTCCCCCACCATGTTCTGCTGTTCAAATGACCCCAGATAGCCGGTATAGACCGCGTCAAAATGAGCATGTTCGCTCTGCCAGTGGCGGGCAAAGGGAAGGATATCTTCCGTCAAATCGCGGAATGTATAATCCACAAAACCGCCCGTGTGTGTGGAAAGCACGGCCGTCGGCAACACGCACGTTTCAATCCCTGCCGCGCTGATGATTGGCAGCGCCACCGTCAGCGCACAACGCCCCATGCCGGACACGTCGTTGATGGCGGCCACCCGTTTCTGTTTTTCCATCCTGCAAAACCCATTTCCATGCGCGGCCGGGGCCGCTTTTTTGTTATCTATGATACCACGCCCGTCCGTATTTGCAAGCGCGCCCGGGCATATTCTTCACGCAATCTTAAGCTCCACGCCGCAGCAAGGCGTGTTATGATAAACGCAGAAGGGATGGAGAGCATGTCTGTGATGCGAAAGAAAGTGGCAGGGCTGTTCTGCGCCTGTCTTTGTTTGACGGCGCTGGCCGGGTGCTTCAGCCCGCGTGCCAAGCAGCAGGATGCCAAGCTGACTGCGCAAATGCCCTATACGTTTTCCGGTACGTCGGGGGATTGGTCCGCCGTGATTGTCCTGCGTCCTGCGACGGAGGCGGATTTTGCCCTGCTGGTGGATACCGAGGATGCAAGCGCGATAAGCCAGGAGGTGTTTTTGCAGGGATACCGCTCGGTTGTGCGTCTGCAATACAAGGGCACGGCGCCGTTGACCTCCTGCACGTATACCTTTGCCGGCGGCACGGATTGGGCGCACGGCGGCACCTTGCAGGCCAAGGAATCATCCGGCACGCTCAACGCGGCGCTGGATGGCCAGCAGGATTTGGGCGGCATCTATTACAGCCAGGATATGAAAGCCGGCGGCCCGCTGCCGCCTACCGACCAGGCGTTTACCTGCACCGTAGAGGCCCGGGCGCAGGATGGCACGGCCCTGGAGGCGAGCATCCCCTTAACGGTTTCCTCCAATCCGTAGGGAGCACTCATCCGTTTGCTTCCTGCGTTCAGCCCTGCGGCCTTGGGCCGCAGGGCCTTTTTTATTTCATCCCGGCAAGCGGACAATGAAGCGGTTGCCATTTCCAGATTTATAGTATATAAAAACATCATCATTATATTTTTAATCTATCGAATTAGGGGAATGATATTTATAGACTGCCCTTAGGAGGGTAAATGCCATGGAGTCTTTCCCTAAATTGATTGGCCAACGCCTGCGTCAAGCCCGCAGACGGCAATCGCTCAGCCAGGAAAAAACGGCGGAACGCGCCGGTTTGCATCCAACCTATATTGGGCAGCTGGAACGCGGCGAAAAGAACGCCACGTTGGAGAGCATCCTGCGTGTCAGCCGCGCGTTGGGGGTGCCGCTTTCCGAGCTTTTTGCCAATATCGATGACCAGCCCGCTGTCAAGCGGCCGGCCGATACGCTGTATGATATGGTGCAGGCATTGCCGCTGCGCGAGCAGGAACGCATCTGTGCCATTGTGCGGGACATTTTGGATTTGCATGCCTAGGGAGGCATGCCGTGCAGGCGTTTTGCGCCTGCTTTTTTATATCCCCCATAAAACTGTTTCCCCAATACAGCGCTGGTTTCATGCGGTGCTGTGCGTCCGGGGCTGTTCGCAAAAAAAACAAGCGCATCCATTTGGATGCGCTTGCCCTGTTTTTTACAGGCTCATCTCATAAATCTTTTTGATGTCGTCCTTTTTCAGCGGCACGTACATGCCCTCGCCCTTTTCGTCATAGGCGGTCTGTGCCATCTGTTCAAACTTGCTGTCGTCAATGACGCCATCCTTGTATTCGCTGAGCTTGTCGATGATGCCCATCGAATGGAAGAACGCGCGCGTCGCTTCAATTGCGGTGTTGGCAATCAGGTATTTGTCCAGCTGTGCATCCAGACCGAAAACATTGATGCCGTAGGTGGCGAATTTATCCACCGTCTTGTCGCTGAGGATGTATTTCATCCAGTTCGGCGTCAATACCGCCAGG
>CAJFOS010000006.1 GCA_904397865.1 Candidatus Allochristensenella caecavium | reverse complement strand
TTTGGTGGAGCATAGCGGAGTCGAACCGCTGACCTCCTCGATGCGAACGAGGCGCACTACCAACTGTGCCAATGCCCCATATTGTTATGTTGAGTGCTATCCAGTTAAGTTTTCCTCATGGTGTAAAGCACGCAGGAAGGACTACCAACTGTGCCAATGCCCCTTGCGATGCTTAGCCATTATACTACCCGTATACGCAGAAATCAAGCCCATCTTCCAAATAAATTTATGCTATAATAGAAAAAAGCACAAAATAGGGAGGCATTTCTCCATGGGACAGACGAAATGGACCGCGGGCTTTATTGCAAAGTGCGCGCTAATTGCCGCATTATATATCGCACTGACGGGACTGTTTGCTCCCTTTGGATTTGCGGCGGTGCAGGTGCGTATTTCAGAAGCGTTATGTGTTCTAGCGCTTTTCACCCCGGCCGCTATTTTTGGATTGACGACAGGGTGTCTGATTTCCAATTTGCTCTGGAGTACGTTAGGCATTTTGGACGTATTGTTTGGCACGGTAGCCACATTTTTGAGCGTGGTATGCATCTACCAGCTGCGCCGACAGAATTTTTTCCTTGCGATGGCACCGGACATCTTATTCAATGCGTTTCTGGTTTCGCTGACACTGATGCTGGTGGCAAAGGAAGCGTATTGGTTATCTGTGTTCTGTGTGGGGGTGGGACAGGCGATTGCCTGTTATGCGCTGGGCTATCCATTGTATAGGTTGCTGGACCGTTATAAAGAAAAATTGCCCCTGTGACCCTGTAGAATGTATTTGTAACAAAGAGGCCGGAGGGCCCTTTTTATGTCAACTTAACAAATAAAGAGGAGGGCTTGCGTATGCCAACCGATATTGAAATCGCACGCCAAACAACACCGAAACCGCTGACGGAGGTTGCGGCTAAAGTAGGTATTTTGCCGGAAGAATTGGAGTTTTATGGAAGAAACAAAGCAAAGCTATCCCCGGAATTGACTAAACGGGTGCAAGAGCGCCCGGACGGCAAACTGGTGTTGGTTACAGCGATTACACCCACACCCGCAGGGGAGGGCAAGACGACCATTTCCATCGGATTAGCGGATGGTTTGAGCCGTCTGGGCAAAAAGACCATGGTGGCGCTGCGGGAGCCTTCCATGGGGCCTGTATTCGGCGTCAAAGGCGGCGCGACCGGCGGTGGTCATGCGCAAATTATTCCGATGGAAGATATCAACCTGCACTTTACAGGGGATATGCACGCCATCACTTCGGCCAACAATTTGCTGGCGGCAATTGTGGACAACCATATTTATCAGGGGAATGGCCTGGATATTCAAACGGTTACATGGCGGCGTTGCATGGATATGAACGACCGGCAGTTACGGCATATTGAAAGCGGTCTGGGTGGCAAGACCAGCGGTGTGCCGCGTGATGATGGATTTGATATCACAGCAGCCAGCGAAGTCATGGCCACACTGTGTCTGAGTAAAGATTTGGATGACCTGCGCGACAGGCTGGCCAATATCATTGTCGGGTACGACGGTAAAGGGGACCCGGTGCGTGCTGGACAGCTGGAAGTGGCGCCGGCAATGGCCGTGCTGTTGGCTGATGCCATCAAACCCAATCTGGTGCAGACGCTGGAAGGTACGCCTGCTTTGATTCACGGCGGTCCGTTTGCCAATATTGCCCATGGTTGTTCAACGCTGGCAGCCACACGCCTGGCGCGTAAACTGGCGGATATCACCGTGACGGAGGCCGGTTTCGGCGCTGACCTGGGTGCGGAGAAATTCTTGGATATCAAATGCCGCAAGGGTGGTATCTGGCCGGATGCATGTGTGATTGTGGCAACCGTACGCGCGCTTAAGTATCATGGCGGCGTTGCCAAGGAGGACTTGAATCACGAGAATATACAGGCACTGCAAAAGGGCATTGAAAACCTGACGGCGCATGTGGAAAACATACAGAATAAGTTCCATGTGCCCACGGTCGTAGCCATCAATCGCTTTGTGTTTGATACAGAAGCGGAACTGAACTTGGTAGCCGAACATTGTAAACAAATCGGTGCGCAAGCAGTGCTGGCCGACGTATGGGCCAAGGGCGGCGCAGGGGCAGAAGAATTGGCCGAGGCTGTGCTTGCATTGGTACAGACGCCCAATGATGGCCCGCATTTCCTTTACCCCGATGTTATGCCGCTCAAAGAAAAAATTCATACCATCGCGACGCAGATTTATGGCGCAAAAGATGTGGAGTACAGCCCAACTGCGGAAGAGCAGCTCGAACAGTTGACCAAACAAGGGATGGGTGACTGGCCGGTGTGCATGGCCAAAACACAAATGTCCCTGTCCGATGACGCCAAGCAGAAAGGTCGTCCGCGTGACTTCACACTGCATGTGCGCAATGTCCGTGCTTCGGCGGGCGCCGGCTTTGTCGTGGTGCTGACGGGTACGATTATGACCATGCCCGGGCTTCCGCCGCGTCCGGCTTCAGAAAATGTGTATATCGATGAACAGGGGTATATTCAAGGCATTTTCTAAACAGAGAAACAAAAAAAGAGACAGCTAAGCTGTCTCTTTTTCTTATTCATCCTTCGGATTGTTCCAACAGCAGGCTGAGCGATTCCCATTGTTCCATCGTTTGGTCCAGTTCTTCGTGAGCCTGGTGCAGTTGCTCGGTAAGAGCGAGCGTTTTTTCATAATCGCATGCGATTTCCGGCTGAGCGAGCTGGTGTTCGAGCGCACGAATCTGCTCTTCCCAGCGTTCGATGGTATCCTCGGCTTTGCGAAGTTGTGCGCGGGTGCGGCGCAATGCTGCGGCATTTTCCCGTCGTTCCTTGCTTTCGCTTGGCGTTTTGACGGGGGTGACATCCGGTTTTTGGGCCGCTTGCGCAGTTTCTTGCTGGTGGCGTAGATAATCATCATAATTGCCGATGCTTTCGTCCAATCCATGCGGCGTCAGGCTTAGCACACGCGTGGCCAGACGATTGACCAGATACCGGTCATGGGAGATGGCGAAAATCGTTCCTTCATAGTCCAGCAGCGCTCGTTCCAACGCTTCGCGTGAAGGGGCATCCAGATGGTTGGTCGGTTCGTCCAACAAAAGAAAGTTGGCCTGGGAAAGCATGAGCTTGAGAAGTTCAATGCGAGCCCGTTCGCCGCCGGATAGCGCCGCAATGGGTTTAAAGACATCATCGCCGCGGAAAAGAAATGCGGCGAGCGCACTGCGAATCTGCGTCTGGTTCAGGGAGGGAAACGCGTCGGCAATTGCGCTGAATGCATCGCCATCCGGGCGTAAGCTGCTCTGTGTCTGGTCATAATAACCGATGCGGATTTGTGAACCGAGCTGTACCTCTCCCTGGTCGGGCAATTGCCGGCCGAGCAGAATTTGAAACAGCGTCGTTTTTCCGCAACCATTGGGGCCCAGCAAGAAAACGCGTTCGCCTTTGCGGATGTGGATATCAACGTGGGAAAACAGCTGCTTGTCAAATGCTTTGGATAAGCCTCTGGCCATCAAGACGTCCTGACCGCCACCCGATTGTGCATCAATTTGAAACCGGATAGCGGGCGGCGCATTTTCTGGCTTTTTAACGGATTGTTTGAGTTTAGCCAGCTGCTTTTCCTTGCTTTCTGCTGTGCGGACACTGCGTTCTCGGTTCCAACGCCGGAATTCCGTAATCATATCTTCCATGCGCTTAATTTCTTTTTGTGCCGTCTTATAATGCTTAGCCTCGATTTCGCGTTGCCTTTCCTTGTGCTGCAGGTAAGCGGAATACCCGCCGTCAAACGCGGTGATACGCTGATGTTCGAGCTCCAATGTGCCGGTTGTAACGCGGTCAAGAAAATAACGGTCGTGCGAGATGATAAGCAATGCGCCCGGATATCCAATCAAATAGTTTTCCAGCCACTCCACACTTTGGATATCCAGATGGTTGGTCGGTTCGTCCAGCAAAAGCAAGTCCGCTCCGCTGAGCAACAGCTGCGCCATTTGGGCTTTGCTGTGCTGTCCTCCTGAGAGCGCATGCATAGGAAGGGATAAGTCGGCTTCGCGAAACCCCATTCCCAGTAAGGTTGAACGGGTACGTGCGCGATATGTCAGCCCGCCTTGCGCCTGGTAGCGTTCAGTCAAAGCAGCTTGCCGTTTGACCAGCGGCTCCAACGGCTGTTCTGCGGCTTCAATCTGCTGGCGAATCTGTTCAAGTTCCGCTTCCCATTGCATCAGGGGAGCAAAGATTTGCAGCGTCTGTTCATAGAGCGTGCGGGAGGAGGCATACGCGGCATGCTGCGCCATATAACCAATCCGCTTGCCCTTCTGTAAAGCGATGTCACCGCTGTCGTGTGCTTCTTCTCCTGTGAGGATGCGTAACAGCGTTGTTTTTCCACAACCGTTGACGCCGACCAGCCCGATGCGTCCACGTTCGGGCACATCAAAACAAACGCGGTCAAATAACACGCGTTCGCCAAACGTCTTGGTCAGATGATGTACGCTTAGGATATTCATATAAGCCTCCCGTATGCCATCGTTTCCTAGTGTACTGCATTTAACGCGATGTTTCAATTCCCGCCGTCTTGCTTGTGAAAAAAACAGATTTTGGACGAAAAAACACAATTTGGCGCGATGAAAAACGGCGCGTGGGACACACTAAATGCGTACAGAATGAAGGAGGGGAAACAGCAATGTTTGGACAAAAGAAAGGCGAACAGAGGATTGAATGCCACGTTGGTTCCTGCCGGTTTAACGATTCGTGTCAGACGTGCGGCCTGGATACCATCTGCGTGGGCAACTGCGGTTGCGAACGCAGTGCAGAACCGGCGGAAACAGAATGCTGTAGCTTTAAAAAACGCTAAAAAGAACTAAAAAATGTCGATGCAATGGCTTTGGGTGCAGGCCAATGGGCATATGGACAGACAGTATACGCAGGACGATAAGCATACAGCAGAGCGGAAGTGTTCCAAACGAAAAAAGCAGAATCGAGAGATTCTGCTTTTTTGTTCCACATCCTGTCGAAAAACGGAAGATTGGAAATAAAAACGAAGCAAATCTGTAACAGATTTGACATCTTTTTAGGGAATCCATATAATATCCATGTTGGAGCAGGCAAGGAGGAACAAAATGTCGAGTGTACGACGACGCGTATCCAAACGCAAAGTGGACATCGAGCTGCATCCGAAGGACCGGATGAATGGCGTGTTATACGATGGACGCTCACGTATGGAAGCGGACACCCATGCGAATAGCTTTTTAAAAAGCGTGAAACGCCTGGCGAAAAAAGCGGCACACGGAACAGGGGTTCTGATACGCATGCCCGTGGAACTGGTGCAGCGGTTGCAGTTCAATCACCAGGTGGGACGGCGCAATAAGAAGCAGGAGCAGGAATCGGTTCTGCAGGGAAAGGTGCCTTATTATAAGCCGCAGCTGAATCTGAGCGGTGAAAAAAAGAGCAGGCCCGTCCGTTTGCAGCGTTCACAAATGCATCAGCGCCAGCAGCTGGAAAAGCGCTTGCGTGAAGAGGAAGAACTGGCCGAACGCATTCGCCATGCACAGCAGGAAATGCAAAGGCCGACGGTGCAGGAGTCGGAAAAAGAGTTGGATTTCCGTCCCCTGTACACAGAAAAGGTGGAGGAACCGGTTGTACAGGCGTCTACGACGCCACAGATGCAAGAAGAAAAGAATTCGATACAACCGCCGCCTGAAGCGGAGAAAAAGCAACAGGCCAAGATACTGCCTCTGCGCCGCAAAGACGCTGCGGAGAAAAAACAGCCGGAAACCGGTCAAACCGTAGAGGCTGTGCCAGTTGCCCAACCCCATATGGAAGAGCAACCCGCTGTGGTGCCGCAAGAACAAGCGGAAGGGTCGGCAGAACAGCCTGAGGAGCATGCTGCACCGGAAGTTGCGGCAGCGGAGCAACAAACAGAACAGGTACCTGCCGCAAAAGAAGCGGCGTTTACGCCGCGTCTTCGTATGGGGAAAAAGGAAAAGAGAAGCAAGCGGCCGACGGGAACGGACGGTACCGATGGAACAGACGGCCGTGCGCCTGCGCCGTTGTCCATTTGGAAGAAATGTGCCTTGGGCGTACTGACGCTTGTTTCGTTGTGCGGCATTGGTTATGGCGGCTGGTATTTCTTTGAAGGCCGTTACTGTATTATCACTATCAATGACGACGGGACGATTTCGCAGGTGCGCACGGCGGAAAAGGAAGCGGATGCGATTCTGGCTGAAGCGCAGCTGACCATTGACCCGGATGATTTGGTGACGATGACAAAAGTTGTCACAGCGCAGGAACAGGCGGATGCGGCCAACCGGGCGGCCGAAGAAGAACCGCAGTTGACCGAGGAGGAGCTGGCTGGCGAGGTGCAGCAGGAACAGACCAGTCAGGCTGCACCATCCGAACAGACACAGGCGGAGGAGCCGACGCCGACGCCGGAAACGACGCCGCAGACAACGGATGCTGACAGCATCCAGACCGAACAGACGGATGAACAGGACACCACAGAGGTGTTTACTGCGGCGATGTTTGAGGACAAAGTTGTTGCGGCGGAATTGACGGAAGAGGTGGACGATGGCTATACGATTGTTATCCAGCGTGCACGCAATATGACCGTTGCAGTGGAGGGCGAAGGAGCTACACCGGTGCGCCTGGCTGTTGGTACGGTAGAGGATGCGCTGGCGAAAAGCGGCGTTACCTATGATGAGGATGATGCGATTTCGCCCAGCTTGGATACGCCGATAGAAGAGGGCTTGGAAATTCATATCAAGCGCGCTTTTGACGTGTCCGTGCAGACGATGAAAGAAACTATCAATGTACGCATCGCGGAAGGCACGGTTGCCGACGCGTTGAAAAAGGCGGGTATCTCGTATTCCGCTTCCGATGAGCTATCGCCTTCGGCTGATACACAGTTGACGGCAGGCATGCAGATTCAACTGACGACAGTGGAAGTCAAATATGAAGAGAAAACGTATGCAGTAGCCTTTAAAACGATTGAACAAAAATCGAATAAGGTGAACCGGGGAACGAAAAAGGTATCCCGGCAGGGCAAAGAAGGCGTGCGCACGGTCAAGGAGCGTGTGACGTATAAAAATGGTGTGGAAACTGGACGTGCAGTGGTATCGGATAAGATTACTACACCGGCGGTCAATAAGATTGTATTGATTGGCACGCGCGCGCCAGTCAACCCGGCGATTGATGATTTGCCGGCGGGCGGACCAACTTCCAGTATGATTAAGAAGACCGTTGTGGTCGACCAGATTACAGCTTACACGCATACCGGCCGCAGAACGGCCACGGGCAAGTGGCCGATGATTGGTATGTGTGCGGTCAATACCAAGCAGTTCGCCTTTGGGACAAAGTTCTATATCCCGGGATATGGCTATGCAGTGGCAGAGGATACCGGCGCCAACACGAGCAGCAAGGTATGCATTGACGTATTCATGGATACCAAAGCGGATTGTACCCGCTGGGGACGAAAACGGAACGTAAAGGTATACGTTCTCAAATAATCATGTTAAAATGAAAGGCACGCAAAGGCGTGCCTTTTCTTGTACGAAGGAGACGGACGATGGAATTTGATGCAGCAAATAGAAGCCAGCTCCGTCAGTTGATGACGGAAAACGGACTGCGGCCAAACAAGCGGCTGGGGCAAAATTTTTTGTGCGATAAAAATGCGGCAGACGCAATCGTCCGTGCGGCGGGCGATTTAACGGGCCGGCGTGTGCTGGAGATAGGGCCGGGTGCAGGTGCGCTGACTGTGCGGTTATGCAAGAAGGCCAGCCATGTATATGCGCTGGAGCTGGATGCAGGGTTGTATGCGATGTTGCAAAACCATGTAGAAGCGCAGAACTTAACGCTCATTCATGGCGATGCGCTCAAAGCGGACTTAGCGAGCCTTGACCTGGGAGAACACGCGGCGGTGGTAGCGAATCTGCCATATTATGCGACAACGGCCATTCTGCTGCGCCTATTGCATGAACTGCCGACGGTAGATACATTCGTGCTGATGATGCAAAAGGAAGTCGCACAACGGCTCTGTGCGCCGCCAGGCGGACGGGATTATGGGTCGCTGAGCGTGGCTGTGCAGTATTATTCGCAGACGCAGACCGTCTTACAGGTGCCGCCGCCATGCTTTTTTCCTGCACCGGATGTGGATTCCACCGTCGTGCGGCTGACAAGGCGGCCGTATCCCATACAGCCGGCGGATGAGGCGTGGATGTTTACTCTGGTACGGGCCAGTTTTGCCATGCGGCGTAAAACCATTTTGAACAATCTGTCCGCCATCCCGGGGTTGGATAAGCCAGCGATTATGCAGGCGCTCGGCCAGTGTGGAATCGCACCCGGCGTGCGGGGCGAGACGTTGTGTATTGAACAGTTCATTGCGTTGAGCGATGCGACTGGCCCGCTGGTAAAGGGGTCGCATAAATCACAATAAATAGGATTCATCCTTAGGTTTTGTTTTGCCGTTTGGTGCATATACTTTGCTGAAGGGAGGAGAGCGGTATGCTCCTTTGGCAAAAACAGTTTCTCTTGCGTGCACCAGATGGACGAACGGTGCGCGGACACGGAAAGGTACAGGCACAAAACGAAAAGGAGTTTGTTCAGTTATCCATCCGGGAGATGCCCAAGCGTGCCAAGCGATGCCTGATGCGCGACCATGGCAGGTGGACGGAAATTCCAGCTTGCGGTGGAGCGGGTGCGTTCGCTGCGACGTGCAAAACGCAGGATGAGCGGCTGGTCTTTGTGATTACGGATGAGGCAGGCAGGATGTTGGCCGCAGGCGAGACGGAACCGCCGCTGCTGCAATGGCAGCCCATTGAGCAAGAGCTGGAGGGCTGGTTCCAGGCGGAAAGGGAGAAGCGGCGCGCGGACCGCCGAACAGCAAGCCGGCAAATGCCGCAAAATACGCTGCAACCCAAGGAAAATGTGCAGCCGGATACGAGCCCCATATGCACGGATGGGCCGGTAGAACGGAAACCAATACAAAAAGAAACCCCGGCTGAGGCCTGCGCTTCCGAAGGTGAACCAACGCAACCGCATGCACAGAATGAACCGAAAACCAGTGGAATGGATGCGTCCGCTTTGTTGCAGCCGGATGAAAGGACGGAATCAAAAAGGGCGCTGTTGTCCATGGATAGTCAAGCATGTAGTGCGGAGAGCCGGAGGGAAGAACCACCGTCAGAGGGAACTTTTCATACAGTGATAGAGCCGCAACCGGACAGGCAGACAGAACGCGTGCAGGGCCCTGTACTGCCCGGCCAGTGGCAGTGGCAGCGGGTAGAAAGCACAGCGGCATTCTCCTATCTGCTCGGTCAGCTGCCGGATGAATCCGGCGCGCCCAAGGCTGTGGCCGTTGCCATCCCCGGTGAATATGCGCCTGCACCGCCGGCCTATTTACAGGGCTTTACCTTTCATCGCCAGGGCTACTGGGTGCTGGTGCAGGATGCAAAGACGGGCCGTGTGATGGAGCGTGTCGGTTAAGGGAGCAGGGATTCAGCCTGTGGAACTGTCGCAGAAGCCTGGCCGGCAGCGAAATAGGCCTCCAACACCGCACGTGCAACGGGAGCCGCATATCCGCCATGGCCGCCCTGTCCTATCATGACGGACACCGCGATTTTCGGATTCTCCGCGGGCGCGTAGGCGATAAACCACGCAAAAGCCTCACGGCCGGTGCTTTGTGCAGTGCCGGTTTTTGCAGCGACGGAATAGGGAAAGCCCTGAAAATATTTGGCGGCGGTTCCGGTTTGCGTGACCGCAACCATTCCGGTGCGCACGGCCTGGGCATCCGCTTCGGTTAAGAAAGCGTCTTGTGCGACCTGTGCGGTTTGCATGCCGGTGCTCTCTGGCAGGGACAGGATGAGCTGGGGAACAAACCGCTTGCCACGATTGGCCAATGCAGCGGTCATATTGGCCATTTGTAAAGGGGTGAAAGCCTGGTCCCCTTGCCCGATAGCGGCGGCCAGGATGCGCGATTCGCGCCAGCGATTGTCGTTAAGCGTTGGATAGAGAGCGACTACATCCGCTTCGGATACGCCCAAGGCGCCTAGCGCCTCCTTTGCCTTGGCCAGTGAGGGGGATTGCAGAATCTGCAGAAGGGCCAATTCAAATACCGATGCTTCGATGTGCGGATAGGCTTCGTGCAGGTCGGCAGCCAGTAGAGCGCTGATGGAGGCGTCGGCGTGTTCGGCACAATCAATCGTCCCGGAAGATTCGCCGGGCAGGCCAATGCCGGTCTTTTGCCCCAGCCCCAAATCCCGACACATTTGCGCCAGCCGTGCAGAACCGACACGATAACCCAACTCATAGAAATAGTAGTTACAGGACCCTGCTAAGGCCGCTTGCAAATTGACAAAGCCATGGGTGGTATGGCTTTCGTTCCACGTCCAGCAGGCAGGTGCCTGGGTTTGGGAAAAACGGGTATAGCGTCCCAGGTCTTCAATGGTTTCCGTAGCCATAACGCAAGAGGAGCGAAGCGCTGCCAACGCAGTCACGGGTTTGAAGATGCTGCCTGGAGCAAAAGCGCTGGAAATGGCATGATTGACCAGTGGACGCGGCAGGGTAGGGTCTGTATCAACGGCCCCATTGGCTTTGGTATAGGTAGGGCTGAGCTGATTCCACGTCTGTTCATCCATGGTCTGGGAGAACAGATTGGGGTCAAACGTGGGGGCGGAGGCCATGGCCAATACCTCGCCATTTTGTACGTCCAAAGCCACGACAGCGCCAATCTGTGCCTGCGGGAAGGCTTCTCCCAGCCGGCCAGAGCGGATGTCGGCCATGGTGGCCTCCAATGCCTGTTCCGCCGCTTTTTGCAGCCGCAGGTCGATGGTTGTTACGACATCCTGCCCGTTTTCCGGCTGTTGGGAATGCAAGATGGCAGAGGTATAGCCCAGGCTGTCAATGGAGACCTGGGTACCTCCGCGCCTGGGGCGTAGGACATCTTCCATCATCGCCTCCAATCCGCTCCGGCCTATGCGGTCCTGCTGGATGTCATAGCCTTTGGCCGCATATTCTTCCTGTTCGTCAGCCGATATCTTCCCTGTATAACCCAAGACATGGCAAAGGGTTGTCCCTTGTGGATATGTCCGCAGATACGTCGAGGAGATGGAAAAGCCCGGCAGACGGTCGGCCTGTTCGGAAAATTGTGCACAGATGGAATCATCGTCCGTATAAGCGATGGGCAGGGGCGAATACGCGCGATATCCTTGTTCATCGATAGCCAGACGGATGGCCAGAAAAGAAAGTTGATATTCACGCGGCAGTTCGGATGCGCCAAAGCGGGCCAGAAGCGCCTGTACGGCTTGTTCCGCGGTCTGATTGGCATTGAGACCCCATTTTTTTAAAAAGGCTGCCCCATCCGAGGTGAATACAAAGGGTGTCTGCGCCTGGATGGGCAGGGAGACGAGCAGGTGTGTGCGTGCATCCTGCAAAAGCGCAAGCGCGGCACAGATGCTGGCGTTGATATCGGCCCGGGCGACATCGCTGGGTGTAAAGCAGATTTGATAACGAATTTGCGAACAAGCCAACACCTGGCCGTAACGGTCGGTAATGGTACCGCGTACTCCCTGGCTGCTGACGGTGCGCACGCGCAGCTGTTCCGCCTGTTCGGCATAAAAAGTACCCTGTGTGATTTGCAGATAAAAGAGACGGAATAATAAGACAGAACATCCAAAAAGCAATAAAAGAAGGAAAAGCCGCATCCGGCTACGCTGTGTGCGCAAAAGGACACCTCCTGTTCGCAAAATCCGGAAAAGAATCATGCGGGAATTTCGGATAAATAAGCGAAAAAATACGAAGTTTGTCGAATCATAGGAAATAATGACGAATATCGCAAATCTCGCTCTTATTCCTTTTATTTTTCCCAAGAAATATGCTAATATCCAACCAGAATCACCAAAACAATCAAAGAAAAATCGGAGTTACGACACAACGGAAGTCCGGTCGACAGGAGGAATCTTACATGAGCGAGAAGAAGAAAATTCTTTTGGTGGAGGATGATTACGACCTTTGCGAAGAGATGAAGCAATTCTTTGCAGAGGATAATCAGCTCTCCCTCGCGCATATCGTACACGATGGGGAAGAAGCGCTTGCGCACATACAGGATGTGGATGCAGTGGTGTTGGATTTGATTATCCCGCAGGTGGACGGCATCTCAGTGCTGGAACGTGTGGCACAATTGCCGGCAGCCGCCCGGCCGGAGATGATTGTGGTCTCCTCGTTTGCAAGCGACCGCGTAATCAGCACGACGATGGACCTGGGCGCGCGTTATTTCCTGCGCAAACCGTATTCGCTTGTAAATTTGCGGCGCCGGATACTCGAAGTGTTGGAAGAAGATAGCCGCGGCCTGCACGTTGGGCAGAGCATCTCTCCATTGCCGAGCAGCCGTTCGATTGATGAGAAGATTACCAGCGTGTTCCTGACTGTGGGCATTCCGGCGCATATCAAAGGCTATCATTTCCTGCGGTATGCGATTAAGCTTGTCATGGAAGACAGCACGATGATTAACCGCATCACCAAGGAATTGTATCCCAAGGTGGCCGAACATTTTGAAACGACGCCAAGCAAAGTGGAACGCGCCATCCGTCATGCGATTGAAGTGGCCTGGACGCGCGGAAAGATTGAAAACATCAATCAACTGTTTGGCTATCAGGTATATACCAAGAATGAAAAGCCGACCAACGGCGAATTCATCGCGCTGGTGGCGGATAAGCTGTCATTGGAACAAAGCGCCTGACATACCATTGCATAAAACCGGACTGTTTGGGACATGCTGAACGCGAAGACCCAAGACAGGAGGGTGCAGATTGGACGCTTTGCAGGAAATCCGCGGCGGCATTGAAGCGCATGTAGGGGCCAAGGTCTGGATGAAAAACCATCGGGGCCGCAGCCGCAGCATTGAGACCATCGGAATTCTGGAACACAGCTTTCCGAGCGTGTTTACGGTGCTGGTGGAACACAACGGCGTGCAAAAGCGCATGAGCTATACGTATTCGGATGTATTCACCAAACATGTGGAAATGAAATGGTTGGAAACAAAATAGCGGGATGGATGTCCCGCTATTTTTTTGTACGTTTGCATAATTCATACCCCTGTTGACTATGCATATACAAACATCACTACCGACAGGGGGAAAAACCAATGGAACAATTGCGCGCAAACGAGCGGATTTTACGCCATACGGGCGGTACGCTTTCACAGGCATTCATCGAGGGCGAGGTGGCTCTGCCGGTGGGCAAGCCGGAAATGGCCAAGGTATTGATGGTGCGCGGCCGTGCCCAAGCCGGCAGCGTAGAGTCGCTGGAAGCAAGGGCCATGACCGATGGAACGCTGACGCTGAGCATCTGCTATCTGGACGAAGAGGGAACGCTGTGTGCGTTTGAATCCTCTTCGACATTTAAACACACCGCCGATGTGCCCGGCGCGCAGGCTGGGATGCGCGGCTATGCCGATGCATATGTTTCCAGCGTGGAGATGTCGATGACGGATGGGCGGAGGCTAAACATTGCGGCTGTAATCGACTTGGTCTTTTATATTCAGGATGAGGTGGACCTGGCTTACTGCAGCGCAGACGGCGCACCGGAGGATTTGGTGACAAGAGGTCAGGACCTGGAACTGGTGCGTCGGGTGGCCCGCGCTACGACTGCCACGGAAATGGACGAGGAAGTGGTTTTGACACAGGGACTGCCTGCGGCTGCACAGGTATTGCTTTCCGACGGCTTTGCCAAAGTACAGCAGGCCTTTGCCGAACAAGATACCTTGTGTGTGGAAGGCGAATTGAAATTGACGCTGACCTATGCATGTGAAGATGAACAGACGCCGATTGCGCAGATGTTTGCAACGGTACCATTTTCGGATATGCTTCATGCTCCGGGCGCGCAGCCCGGCCAACAGGTGCAGGTACGCGCAACGGTGAAAGACCTGTATGTAAGTCCCAATGAAGAGGGGGACGCGCTGCATGTGCAGGCCGTCTGTGCGCTGGAGGTCGAAGAAGAAGAATCCTTCACGCGCAATGCCCTGGTGGACGCGTATTCGCTTTGCCATGATGTGGAACTGGAAATGGAACCGCTGTACACTTGCTGCCGCTGTGCGGACGCTAAGGGGACGACAACCCAGCGCGAGACAATTTCCGTAGGAGAGAACCCGATTCCTGCACGCGTGTTGGCTGCTTTCGCCAGCCCCAGCGCCGTCAAGGCGGTGGCCATGGAGGACCGGGTTACATTGGAGAGCGTATTAACCTGCCAAATGCTGTATATGGACCGGGAAGGACAGTTGTGCAATTACACCTATGAATGGCCCATCCGCCTGGAAGAAGAAGCAGCCGGTTTTACCACGCAGACACAGGTGCAGGCGACATTGCATGTCGAACAAATACAAGGTGTGCCGGCGGGTGCAGGCATGGATTTGCGGGTGTTGCTGGCTTGGCAGGTGGAAGGCTACCGGGAACAGACGATGTCCATTGTCCGCCAGGTGGAATGCGGTGAGGAAATGCAGACGCCGCAGGCGGGCATCGTCGTCTATTTTGCTGCGGAGGGAGACCAGCTTTGGGACGTAGCCAAACGCTATAAAACCAGCATTGCGGATATCGAAAAATACAATCCGGACTGCGCGGAGCATTTGGAAAAGGGCCAGAAGATTATCCTGCTGTGCCGAAAACATGGGTGAAAACCTGCAGCAAAAAAGGGCCGGGATTCCGGTCCTTTTTTTATGGATGCATGTGTGCGGCGGCCTGCGCCAGTACCTGATAGAGGGAAAAGGGAATGGGTGTGCCGCCGCCACCGTCGCCCATATCAACCTGCGGTTTGCGTGCCCCGTGAAAGTCACTTCCCCCGCATTCCAGCAGGCCATAGCGCGTACACAGCGCCTGCAGACGCGGGATGTCGGCCGGGGTGAAAGAGGAATGATGGGTTTCCATGGCCATCATGCCTGCGGGAAGGGCCTGTTCGATAAATCCGGGTAGCTGCGCCCAGGACAGATGCGTAATCGGATGGGCCAGGGCCACCAAGGCGCCCAGTCCGGATAGGCGTGCGATGACCTCCTCTGCAGGGGCAAACGGCGCAGGCGTATAAAATCCGCATGTTTCATCCAGAAACGTAGCAAATGCTTCTTCGGTTGAAGTACAATAACCGCCTTCAACCAGGGCGGTAGCAAAATGAGCGCGGTTGATGGCACTGTTTGGGTATTGCCGCCGCATGGCCTGGTAATCAACCGGATACCCCGCCTTGGTCAGTCGCTGGGCCAACAGGCGGTTGCTCTGTTCCTTCTCCTTTTTTTGTTCCGCCATCCATGCATCGATGGCATCCCAACAATGGGCGGGCAGAAAAAGTCCGAGAATATGCACTTCCTTCCCCTGATAGAGGGCGGAAATCTCCGTCCCTGCCACGGGAAGGATTCCGCTGCGCCGCGCCGCCTGCACAAAAGCGGGCAGGCCGCGCGCTGTGTGATGGTCGGTCAGGGCGATGGCAGAAAGTTGTTTGGCTTTGGCATAAGCGACCAGTTCTTCGGGGGAAAAGGTACCGTCGGAAAAGGTGGAATGCATGTGTAAATCGCACCGTGCAAACAAAATGGAGCCCCCTTTTTATAGCGCGCTGCCAGCGGCGCCGGGCAGAAGGGACTGCGCGCACAGGCAAACGGGCCATTGTGCCGCCAATACTTTTTGCGCATGTGCCGCCTGTTCGGCGTGTTCAAACAATCCAAAGACCACAGAGCCGCTTCCGGTCATGCTAGCCAAAAGGGCGCCTTGCTGATAAAGAGCCTGTTCGATAAGGGAAATGGCCGGGCAAAGCGACGCTGCGGCCGGCTGGAGCACATTGCCGCCCAGTGCACGCAGAGCCGCGCTGTCATGGGACGTAAAGGCCCGGATAAAAGCATCGGTCTGTGGGCGCTGTGCAGAAGGGTCTGCATCATAACGACTGTAAACCAGCCCGGTGGACAGGCCCTGTTCCGGTTGAATCAGGACAAAATAGTAAGGACGATGCAACGGAATAGGCGTCAAGTGTTCACCGATGCCTGTTACACGCTGGGTACCGCCGGCCAGGGCAAAGGGGACGTCTGCCCCCAGCGTTAACCCCAAGGCCATAAGCTGCTGGTTGGTAAGCGGATGGCCGGCAAAGCGATTCAATAAGCGAAGTGCAGCCGCTGCGTCGGCGCTGCCGCCCCCAAGACCAGCCTGTGTGGGGATGGCCTTGGCAAGCGTAAAATGAACGCCTCTTTTTTCCGGCGTATGAGCAAAGAAAGCACGGGCTGCACGGAGCACCAGGTTATCTGCCGTTTGCAGGGAAGGGGTTGTGCAGTCAAGCAAGACACCTTGCGGACATTCGTCCAGGGACAGTGTGTCGCAAAGGTCGATGGTGTGAAAGACCGAATCAAGCAGGTGATATCCGTCCGTCCGTCGGCCGGTGATGTCCAAGGTGATGTTCAATTTTGCATAGGCGCATTGGTGCATGAGGACGCCTCCTTATCAAAGGTATTGTATCAGAACTGGGAATTTTGGCAATGCATGGTTAAAATTCCGAAGTTTGGACATACTCTGCGTACAAGCAACGATTGGGAGGTCCATGATGAAGCGTTGGCTGACTTTGTTTTTATGTTTGATTTTGTTGACCTGCACACAGCAGACGCCGCAGGTATTTCGCTTGCATATCCTGGCAAACAGCGACAGCCAGGAGGACCAGGCCGTCAAGCTGAAGGTACGGGATGCCGTCATCGATGCCCTGGGAGAAATGGATGGGGCACAGGACCGTGCACAGGCGGAGGCTTACATCACGGCGCATCAGGCGGAATTGATTGCGGTTGCAAACCAGGTGTTGGCGGAAAATGGATTTGATTATACCGCCAGCGCGGAAATCGGTACCTTCGCTTTTCCGGAAAAAACATACAACGATGTTACCTTTCCGGCCGGTGATTACCGCGCCCTGCGCATTCGGTTGGGACAGGCGCAGGGACAGAACTGGTGGTGTGTGCTGTTCCCGCCGTTGTGCCTGGTACAGCCCACGCAAGTGGAACCTGATTGGCAGCCGGAAGATGGCGTTGAGTATCAATCCTGGTTCTCTTCCCTCTTCGGTGGTTGAGTAGGAGGAAAATATGAAAGAAAAGACGAAAACGGCATCAGCCCGCAAAGACTTAAAAGGATTGGCGATTGCTCTGGGTATTGGCATTGTGCTGTTTGCTATCGCTTTGCCTTCGCTGGTGCAGGCCGCCCCCAAAAGCATCCGGCGCGGGGACCGGGGAGAAACAGTACGAGTGATTCAGCAGAAGCTCAAGCGGTGGGGTTATCTCAATGGAGCGGTGGACGGCATTTTTGGCAGCGATACGGAGAATGCAGTCAAATATTTTCAGCGGAAAAATGGATTGCAGGTGGATGGTATCGTTGGGACAAAGACAGCGGCGTACATTGGCATTCAGTTGCCTAATTCCACCAGCAGCAACAGCAGTTCCTCCAGCGGAAGCGTAAGCAACGCGGATTTGAATCTATTGGCGCGCATTGTATATGGGGAGGCGCGCGGAGAGCCCTATACCGGCCAGGTGGCAGTGGCGGCCGTTGTGCTGAACCGTGTGCGCAGCTCGCAATTCCCCAATTCCATTTCAGGGGTGGCCTATCAGCCGGGCGCATTTTCCATCGTTGCCGATGGGCAGATTAATCTGACGCCAAACAGCACGGCCATTCGTGCCGCTCGCGATGCCCTCAATGGCTGGGACCCGACCGGCGGTGCCATCTACTACTACAACCCTGCGAAAACGACCAATAAATGGATTTATTCGCGGCCGGTGATTACGCGCATCGGGAATCATGTATTTGCACGTTGAGGAGGGATGTTGGCATGGAAAAACAAAGCACATGGAAACGCTGGTTGTGGCCGGCGGCATGCATTGCGCTGGCGGCGGCACTGATTGGCAGCATTTTCTGGGCTGTCAGCGCCAAAGCAGAACGTGACCAGCGTACCGTCCAGCTGCAAAACGTATATGAGAGGTCGCTGGATGAAGTGTCCGGCAATCTGTCCAATATAGCGACGACGCTGGCTAAAATGCGCGTGAGCACATCGCCCTCGCAACAGGCATTGCTGCTGGGTAGTGTATGGCGGCTGGCCGGACAGGCGCAGGATGCGGTCAGTGCACTGCCGATTACATCGGATATCAGTGGACCGATGCTGCAATTTGTCAATGAACTGGGCGATTATTGCTACATGCTTTCCAAAGATGTAGAGCGGGGAGCGACCATTACGCAGGAACAGTATGATACGCTCTATCAGCTTGAACAACGCAGCCAGGAGCTGTTTACGCAGGTGGACGCGCGGCGGATGGAAGGCATTGCGTGGAACTTGGATGAACAAGATGCTTATCCGGCCGACGATGCGCAGGAAAGCCAGATTGCCAAGAGTTTGGAACAATATCCCCGGCTGATTTACGACGGACCGTTTTCCGAACGCGCCGAAACCATTGAACCCAGGGGAGCCAACGGCGCTGAAGTATCGTACGAACAGGCGGTTGCCGTCGCCCAGCAGTACTTTCCCGGAACTTATACGGACACGGGCGAGGTGGGCGGCCAGGTCCCCGTTTACAGTATGCAATGCAAACAGGAGGATGGGAAGGAATATGCAATCACAGTAACGAAAAAGAGCGGATGGATGCACGCTGTGGTGCCGCTGAACGAACCGTCCACCGATGAGAGAGCCAACGAAGGCATGGTGCCGGAAATGGAACAAATTGCCAAAGACTATCTGGAATCGCATGGCTATCCAGAGATGACATCAGCCTATGCCCAGTATTACAACGGTGTGATGGTCATCAACATGGCGCCGTTGAAGGAAGCGGTAATTTTGTACCCGGACTTGGTCAAAGTCTGGGTGGATATCGGAACCAAACAGGTCATTGGCATGGATGCCCATAACTATGTTGTCAACCATACGGACCGGACGCTGCCCAACTCCACCTATTCGTTTGACCTGGCGTATGAACGCGTGGCTCAACGCATGGAGATTACGGATTATCATATCGTATTGATTCCAACGGAGGACTTGAAGGAACAGCTCTGTTATGAATTCGTCGGAACGAACCGTGAACAGACGTTTGTGGTGCAAATCAATGCACAGACCGGCGTCGAGGAAGATATCTTGCAAATCATTGACGCCGAAAATGGGACGTTTACTTACTAAATATAGCGAAAGCCGCCGTTTTCACAAAAAAAGCCGAATGATGCCATCATTCGGCTTTTTCCTTTTATGGGCAATCATGGTATAATAATAAAAATCTGGAACAAATGAACGACGAGGAGGCGGAGCAATTGATTCTTCAATGGCTGGCGCATGCATGTTTTTTTATTCAAAACGAACAGGGGTATACCTTGGTAACAGACCCATATACGGAATCGATTGGATATCCGGTGCCAAAGGAAATCAAAGCGGATATTGTAACCATTTCGCATGAACATACCGACCATAATAACGCCGGGGTTGTCACAGGGAACCCGCTTGTGATTCGCACAGCAGGCACTCAGGAAGCCCTGGGGTTCCGGGTGACGGGTATTCCGACCGACCATGATGAGAAAGGCGGCCAGGTGCGCGGAAGCAATATGATGTATATCATCGAAACGGAAGGACTGCGCATTTGCCACTGCGGTGATTTAGGCCGCATGCTGACGGAAGAGGAAACCAAACAGATTGGCCATGTGGATATACTGATGGTGCCTATCGGCAGCGTATATACCATCGACGCGGCGGGCGCCCGGCAGGTGGTAGCTGCATTGAATCCCAAGGTGGTTATTCCCATGCATTACCGTACCGACATTGCCGGGGATGAGCTGGATGGCCCGGAAGCATTTTTGGAGTATATGACGCAGGATGAATATGCTGTCAGCATGCATCACGCGAAAACGCAGGAATATACAGCGGCGGATTTTCCCAAGCGATATAAGGTGTTAGTGATGGAACCCACATGCGGCAAGGAGTAAAAAAGAAGGCGTACGCCTTCTTTTTTTATTAAATTTAAGACAAAAATGATAAAATAATAATAAATGATAAAGGAGGATGTAAATGAAATAAAAAAACAGCAATTGTCATACTGCTCGCGATGATGCTTTGCATGATGGTGCCGGTCGGCTGCTACGGTGCGCAGCATGCCGTTTCCCATCAAACACCCGTTCCTTCCGTGACACCAGAAGTAGCTCAAGCGTCTATCCCTGATTTCACATTAACGGATGAAGAAAGAGAACAGATGCATCTGCCAGAGGACCTGGACACGGAAACGATGATGATGGTCTGGAGTGACCCGTTTATTGACATGACATTAATTCCCCCGTTGCGCTGGCAGCATACAAAGGTAAGCGGCACCAACCAGGTATATTATTATATGCGCGGGGACAAAAGCGGAGCGATCTCCTTCTCCATTTCATCCCATGAGAAAGCAAATACGTGGATTAAACCGTTACAACAAGGACAGCCGGTGGATACGCCGCGGCAGGTTGACGTGCAGCTTTTGGAAAAAACGGTAAAGGATTGCTGGACGGACTATACGACGCAGTTTCCAGAAGAACGGGCACAATATGAATATGTGGAAGCAATGGAGCAGGTGCCGGTGGGGGCTTACACAGCTGGCCGAATGAATTTTCAGTTAGTGGTGCCTGATGAAGGACGTTATTTTGGTACGCTCTATATTTGGGAGACAGAAACGCGGCAATATTGGTGTACGATTTTAGCACAGCCGACATACTACGTCTATGCGCGTCAACAAACGGCGCAGATTTTAAAAGAAGGATTTTTCTGCAGCCATTCAACGCCGGAGTCAGATGAAAGAGCTATATAGAAAAAAGAGCCTTTCTAAGGCTCTTTTTTATTTGGATTGAAACAGCGCCTGTTCTTGTTGTTCGAGCAATTGATTGCGGTGAAGGCTGGCATAATAGCCATTGCGCGCCAGCAGTTGTTCGTGTGTCCCCTGTTCCACCACGCGGCCATGTTTGAGGACAAGGATGCAATCGGCACTGCGAATGGTGGACAACCGATGCGCGATAATAAAGGACGTACGGTTTTGCAGTGTGCGTGTGATGGCAGATTGAATAAGCTGTTCGGTTTCCGTATCAATGGAACTGGTTGCTTCGTCGAGCACGAACAGAGGCGGGTCGTTCAAAATAGCGCGCGCAAAGCTGATTAACTGTTTTTGTCCGGTGGAAAGACGGTTGCCGCCTTCTCCCACTTCGGTTTGGTATCCGTGCGGCAACTGGCGGATAAATGCATCAGCCGAGACAAGTTGTGCAGCGTGAATGACCTGTGCGTCACTGGCGTCGTGCCGGCCATAGCGGATATTGTCGGCGATGGTGCCGGAAAACAGGTGCGGTGTTTGCAATACATAGCCCAGATGGCTTTGCAGCCAAAGCTGGCTGTGTTCACGCGTATCTACGCCATCGATGCGGATACACCCTTCCGTTGGTTCATAAAAACGGCAAAGCAGATTGACAATGGTGCTCTTGCCGCTGCCTGTCTGACCGACCAGGGCAATGGTTTGTCCCGCTTTGACATGAAAATCAAAATCATGCAGTACGGGGATGCCCGGCTGATAGGCAAAGGTTACATGGTCGAAATCCACATCGCCGCGTATGGAAGGCCAATGTTCGCGTTTGGGGGTAAAAGAATCGCCATCGCGTTCCATAACCTCGGGCGTATCGGTAATATCAGCCGGCGTATCCAATAGAGTAAAGACGCGTTCGGCTGAAGCCTGTGCCATTTGCATTTCGCTGAAGATACGCGCCAGCTGCTGCAGGGGTTCAAAAAACTGCGTCGCGTAGCTGGCAAAGGCAGAGATGGTGCCGAACCAGATAACGCCTTGCAGAACGAGTACGCCGCCTTTCCAGAGCGCCAGCGCTGTGCCGATGCTGCCTAGGCAAAGCACAGTGGGAAAGAAAATGGCATTGTAATGGGCGGCTTTGCGGGAAGCGCGGTACATCGTCTGTGTGATTTGCGAAAACTCCTCCAGGTTCTGTTCCTCACGGACAAGGGATTTGGTGGTAACGGCCCCCATGATGGATTCGTTAAACGCACCGGTGATGCGCGAATTGGTACGGCGTACCTTGCGTTGGCACCGGAAAATCTTGCGTTGAAAATAGACTGTGGCCACCGCCAGAGGTGGAATGACCAACAGCACCCACAGTGTAATGGAAGGGCTGAGGTACAGCATCGCGGCAATGGCGCCGGCCATGCGTGCAAGCGACCAGAGGATATCCACCAATGCCCAGGCAATGGTTTCGGATAATTTCATGGTGTCGCTGGTCATCCGCGCCATGATATAGCCTACGGGTGTTTTATCATAATAGGAAAAAGATAATTCCTGCAGACGACGAAAACAGGCTTTGCGGATGTCGTAACTAACAAATTGTTCAATCTTTCCTGCATGGCGGATGAACAAGAAGGTACACAACGCCAAAAGAACGGAAAGGCCTATGGTCAGCGCCAGATAGGTGGTCATGGAAGCGTCCATGCCCACGTGGGCAAACTGGTCAATGGCATAACGGGTCAGCAGGGGAAAGGCCGTTTCTCCCAGCGCAAGGACAAGGTTGAACAGACAAAGCTGCAACATCAGCCAGCGATACGGTTTGGTAAAAGCGAGCAGCCGCTTCCAAACCGAACGGTCCAGGTGTTCGGAGAATTCCTGTTCCTGCAAACCGCTTTCCTTTGTGCTCATTGCGCTCCCTCCTTCCGTTGGGCTCCCTGTAGCTGCCAGATGCGCCGGTAAAGGCCATCCTGCGCAATCAACGCTTCATGTGTTCCCTGCTGAACGATACGCCCCTGTTCCAAGACCAAAATCAAGTCCGCTTCGCGCAGCGTATCAATGCGATGAGAAATCAGCAGCGTGGTGGCGTGTGTCTGCCGCGTACGCAGCGCCTGACGAATAGCGGCGTCGGTTTGCGTATCCAGTGCAGAAAGCGAATCGTCAAAAATCATGATGGGCGTCCGTTGCATAATCATACGGGCGATGGCTACGCGTTGCTTTTGCCCGCCGGACAGGGTGACGCCGCGTTCGCCGACGATGGTATCAAAGCCCTGCGGCAAATCCTGCGGAATGGTATCCAGGCTAGCGATGCGAGCGGCTTCCCAAATTGCAGCGGGGTCGGCCTGTGGCTGTGTGATGGCGATGTTTTCACCAATGGTGCGTGAATAGAGAAACGGTTCCTGCAGCACGATGCCCACATGCCGCCGCAGCCAGGCACGCTGAATATGGCGGATATCCACGCCGTCAAGCAGGATAGCACCCTGGCGCGGGTCATAATAACGCTGCAGAAGCGAAACGAGCGAACTTTTACCGCTGCCGGTTGCACCTAGAATGCCAATGGTCTGCCCCGCCTGCACGGTAAAGGATATGTCGTGCAGCACATCGGTCTGTGCATCATAGCCAAATGTGACGTGTTCGAACGTAATCTGACCGTCAATGGCGGGCGTCGTAGCATCCGGCGCATCACATTCGATAGGTTGACGGAGGATTGCATCAATGCGTTCCAGTGCGACAAAGGTTTTCCCCAGGTCGCTGAGAATGCGTCCCATCTGCCGGATAGGCCATAATAAGCTGGATGTGTAAGTGATAAATGTCATCAACGTGCCGACGGTGATGGCACCGCTTTGTACATAGACCAGGCCTGCGACGAGCGTGACGATGAGCTGTGCATAAATCATCAAATCCGAGCCGGCCCAGTAGTAGGCCATCAGTGAGACCATCCGCCGCGAACGGTCACGGAAGGTACGGCTGGCCTCATCAAACTTATGTTCTTCGTAAGCCTGCTGCCCAAAGGCGCGGACAACGCGTACCCCTGTCAAGTTTTCCTGCAGCACGATGGACATACGGCCCTCTGCTTCCTCGGCTTTGCGGAAACGGCGGCGCACCAACGCAAAATAACCATAGGAGAAAAAGAAGACCAACGGTACGCATGCCAACGATACAAAGGTCATCGCAACATGCATGGGCAGCATCAATGCCAGGGCGAAAATCAGCATGCTGACCGCCCGGCCAATTTCCGCAATTTGGGTAGAAAGAAAGCGGCGCAGCATTTCAACATCGGAAGTGCAGCGCTGCAAAAGGTCGCCCGTGCCCAGATGATGCAGCGTATCATAGGGCAACCGCTGCAGATGGTTATATAAACGATTGCGTAAATTGCGTGCGGCGCGTTCGCTTGCATCAGCGGATAACAGCGTGCGCAAATAGGTGAACACGCCGCTGACCAGCGCTGCAATTACCATGGCGACCGCACAATGCCACAGCTGCACCCCGCCCAGAGAAAGCAGAAAGCGGTCCAGCCAGGCCGGAAGCGCCATGGTTTGTCCGCCGATGACTACATCGACGGTGTAGCGGAGAATCTGCGCGGGAACAAAGCTCAAAAAGGCGGAAATGGCTACACAAAAGAGAGCGCCGGCAAACCGCAGACGCTGACCACGCAGGATATCGTTCCAAAGATGCCGTGTCGGCCGTTGCAAACTTCCAAACTCCTTTACTTATCATGTAAATATTCAAACGGGATATAATGAAAAAAAGAATTTCTTTATTATAACATGCGCGATAGACGAACAGCAAGCAATGACATGGGTAAGCCCCTCTTAAGAAGGTGCTTTAAAATTTTATAAAATCTTTATGCAATAGAAAAATAAAATACAAATAAGTTAATCATATAAAATAAGGGAAAAGAGGGGCTGTTTCAATGCAGACAACGGATGGCATACATGCCGTGTTCGCTTGTGCAAAAACAGGCAAACTGATAAGATAGCAAAAGATGCGGTTCCCTGTAGAAACCGTAGAGGAGGGAATGGATTGAAACTGACTTGGAAGGACGTAACCATTAGCCTGGGAATCACGTTGGTGGTTGCGTTTGTGAGCTTTTATGTATTGCTGCCCGCGGTCAACATTCACGATAAGGTATTCACGGGTTGGCTGTCGGTGATGTTGGCGCTGTTTGCGGTGCTGTGTTTTGTGCGCAAGGGTTGGCGTGGACAGGGGAATCCGTTTGCTGACGGGTTCCACTGGGGCGTGGCGGAAATCTGCCTGGTGGCAGCAGCCGGTCTGTTTGTGTTGTGTATGGTATGGGGTTTTATCAGTTCGACCAAAATCTTCCATGCAAGCGCTTATCAAAAACTGTTGAACGTTCAGGAAGGCAATTTTACGGAGGATGTAGAGGAAATCCATTTCGACCAGATTCCGATGCTGGATGAAGAAAGCGCTAAAAAATTGGGCGACCGGAAGATGGGCGAACTGGTGGATATGGTATCCCAATTTGAAGTGGCGGATGATTATTCGCAAATCAATTACCAGGGGCGGCCGGTGCGCGTGACGCCGCTGGAATACAGCGATTTAATCAAATGGTTCAATAACGTTGGCGAAGGGTTGCCGGCGTACATCATGATTGATATGGTGACACAGGAAGTCACGGTGCATCGTTTGGAAGAGGGTATGAAGATTTCCATGTCCGACCATTTTGGCCGGTATTTACCGCGGCATCTGCGTTTCCGGTATCCGACATTCCTGTTTGACCCTGCGATTTTTGAAGTAGATGACGATGGCCATCCTTATTGGGTGGTGCCGCGGGTGGATTACACGATTGGCTTGTATGGCGGCAAGGATATCGTTGGCGTGGTGCTGTGCGATGCCGTGACAGGGGACACGCAATACTACGACCTGGCCGATGTACCGCAGTGGATTGACCGGGCATTTAGTTCGGATTTATTGGTTGAACAATTCGATAACTGGGGCTCGCTCAAACACGGTTTCTGGAACTCCATCTTCGGCCAACGCGATTCACTGCGTGCTACACAAGGATATAATTACTTGGCGATGAACGACGATATCTATATGTATACGGGCGTGACCAGCGTCGTCTCAGACCAGAGCAACGTTGGGTTCCTGCTGGTCAATCAGCGGACCAAGGAAGCCAAATACTATTCAGTCCCTGGTGCGGACGAAGCGTCTGCACAGGCGTCGGCTGAAGGCCAGGTGCAGAACCTGCGATATACGGCTACGTTCCCCTTGCTGTTGAACATCGGCGGTCAGCCCACCTACTTTGTGGCGCTTAAGGATGATGCGCAGCTGGTGAAAAAATATGCCATGGTCAACGTGGAACGATATCAAATCGTGGGCATTGGCGATACGCCGGAACAATGCGAAAAGGAATACATCCGTCTCTTGAGTGAACAGGGTATCCAGACGGAGGGCAGTTCAGCTGTGCAGACGCATACCGCCGCAATTGCGGAAATCCGCACGGCGGTCAAGGATGGCAATTCATATTATTATCTGCGGTTAAGCGACCTGCCGATGTATTTCATCGTTCCTGTACAGACGATGCAGGAGGTCGTCACCTACAATGTAGGCGATACAGTGGAAGTGCAATACGCGCCTACGGAGGGAAGCACGTTGCAGACCATCATCGCCATACAAAAAAAGTAGAGGCAAAAAGAGGAGCAAACGCTCCTCTTTTTTTACAATCCAATGAACCGGCGACTTAAAGAACATTATCCAGCAGCATCATCACGGCAAAGCCAAGCATGGTGCCCATGGTGACCATATGCCCCTTCCGTTCGCTCTGCGAAGCGGGAATCAGTTCTTCGGTGACGACGAAAATCATTGCGCCAGCGGCAAAGGCAAGGGCATAGGGAAGCAGCGCTTCGATATAAACGACCAATAAGGCACCAATCACTGCTGCAATTGGTTCCACAATCCCGGAGAGCTGCCCCATGACAAAGCTTCGTCCCACGGACAGACCTTCGCGGCGCAGGGGAATGGATACCGCTGCGCCTTCTGGAAAGTTTTGAATGCCGATGCCAATGGCAATTGCCACGGCTACAGGCAGCATAGCCGGGTTATTTTGGGCTGCGCCGAATACGACGCCAAAGGCCATGCCTTCGGGGATGTTATGCAATGTAATGGCAAAAATCAGCATGAAGCTGCGCCTTGCCTGGTCCCCTTTCAAGGCAATCATGCTTCCGCTTTTGATTTTATCAATGGGCAGGAAGCGGTCTACAATGAACAGGAAAATGCCACCCAGCAAAAAGCCGACAATGGCCGGTACACAACTGGCGCTCATTTCCAGCGAAGGCGCCAGCAGGGACCAGAAGGAAGCGGCAATCATCACCCCTGCGGCAAAGCCCATCATTGCGTTGAGCACTTTTTGGTTGACGGAACGAAAACAAAATACAACAGCGGCTCCCAAGGCCGTCATCCCGTAGGTAAACAGGCCGCCTAGAAATGCATACCAAGCTCCACTCATGTTTTATCCTCCGTTTTTTCTTGGTTTTCCGGTTTGTGGTATCCTATGCGGCGGTGTGCAAAAGGTGTGCGGACAACGCAGGAGCCCCGTTTGCGCAAGGGAGAAAACATGCTATACTTGGGACGAAAGAAAGGGCGGGGAACGAGATGCGGGAAGTATCCGTGCAGCGCTTGCGCGCATTGGTGGAACAGATGTGCATACAAGCCTGTTACCAGTTGCCACAGGATGTATGTGCGGCGATGGAACGGGCGGAACAGGAAGAACCATGGCTGCCGGCACGGCGCGTGTTGCATACGCTGCGGGAAAATGCGGTTGTGGCGGTGCAGGAGCAGACACCGATTTGCCAGGATACAGGCATGGCGTGCGTTTTTCTGCGCATCGGTCAACAGGTATATTGGACAGAGGGAGATTTACAGCAGGCTGTACAGCAAGGCGTGCGAGATGGTTATGCCAAAGGCTATCTGCGAAAATCCGTTGTGGCAGACCCGCTGCAGCGGGTTAATACCAAAGACAACACGCCCGCATTGATTTATATGGAGATTGTACCTGGCGACCAAGTGGACGTTACGGTTGCGCCAAAAGGGTTTGGCAGCGAAAATATGAGCCGCCTGGCGATGTTGAAACCCGCGGATGGTGCGGAAGGAGTCAAGCGATTTGTGTTGGAGACCGTCCGGCAGGCAGGCTCCAATCCCTGTCCGCCGATTGTGGTGGGCGTGGGGATAGGCGGTAGTTTTGACCGCGTGGCGCTTTTGGCCAAACAGGCCCTGCTGCGCCCGATTGGCACACTGCACAAAGACCCGTTCTACCGCCGGATGGAGGAGGAATTACTGCGGGCCATCAACCGGCTTGGCATCGGGCCGCAGGGTTTTGGTGGAAAGACAACGGCGCTGGCTGTGCACATCGTGCCGCATGCCACGCATATAGCCGGGCTACCGGTGGCGGTCAATATCAACTGTCATGTATCCCGGCATGTGCACGCGGTGTTGTAGGGTCAGGATAGCTGATTGCAGGATGAACCACGTGTTGAAAAAGGAGGGAAACCGATGCCGGTACGTTTGCACACACCGCTGACAAAGCAGATGCTCTCCCAGTTGAAAGCGGGCGATGAAGTATGGATTTCGGGTACGATTTATACGGCAAGGGATGCCGCGCATGCCCGCATGGCGGCCGCGCTGGCGGCGGGCGAGGCACTTCCGTTTGATTTGCAGGGCGCGGTCATTTATTATGCGGGGCCGACGCCCAATCCGCCGGGCCGCCCAGTCGGTGCACTGGGCCCAACGACCAGCGGACGGATGGATGGATTCACGCCTGATTTACTGGATGCGGGGCTTTGCGCCATGATTGGCAAAGGGGAACGAAACGCGGCCGTATGTGACGCGGTGGTACGCAACGGCGCAGTATATCTTGCGGCCATGGGCGGTGCAGGGGCGCTGTTGGCACGCGCGGTGCGTTCGCGTGAAGTGATTGCCTATCCGGAATTGCAGAGCGAAGCGGTGGCACGGTTGATAGTGGAGGATTTTCCGTGCATGGTGGCGCTGGACGCCCACGGCGGGAACGCATATATCGACGGGCCCAATGCATACAGGAATAACGTGAAGTTGTAAATACATGAATATCGTCATAAGACGAGCTGTTTTCAGTCCAATCGCCGATACAGGGGCGTGGGAGACGAGTCGATTTTGCGGCTGTTTTCCCACGCCCCTGTGTAAAAATGAAGCGGCGGAACGCAGGCAAATCATGTACAATAGAATTAAAACCAAAGAGAGCAGGATATAACATGCGATTGGAACTACAGTTGGCACTTTCACAACCGTCATGGACACTGGAATATCGGCGGATGGTTGCGCAATGGATACAAGCTGCTTATCAGCAGGCGTGTACAGACGCCTGGCCGCAGACCATGAGCCGGGACTTCACCTTTTCCGTGTACCTGCCTGAGGCATCGTTTTCAGCACAGCGCATCACGGTGCCTGGGCAAAGGGTGAGCGTGTTGTTTTCCTGTTATGATGCCGACTGGGGCGAGCGGTTCCGGCAGATGTTCGACCGGCAACTGCACGAGGACGAGCCATTTGCCTGGCGGGAGGATGGCATGCATCTGCAGCAGGTGCGCGTGTTTGCACAGCCGCCGTATATAGGGGAACGCATACGGATACGGCTGCGCAGTCCTCTTTTGGTGCGTGACCAGCATGGCGGCGCGGGCGAACGATATTTAAGCGCACAGGATACGAATTTTGTGTCCGTACTGACGCGCATCGTTCACGCGCAGGGACAGCAGGCTGGCTTGCCGATGGACGCCATCACCAGTTGGCGGATAGAGGGACTGGATGGACTCAAACGCCTGCGTGTGCTGCATCAGGGGAAGAAGATACATGCTTCGCTTGGCACATGTGTGCTTTTAGGGGATGTCCGGCTGCTGCGTTACTTGTACGGGGCAGGGATGGGCAGTCGCCGAAGCACGGGCTTTGGTCTGTTTGATTTGGAAAGGGAACGGAACGAACAGATATGATGGAGAAACAGTTTTTGCCGCTTACACGCCAGGAGATGTTGGCACGCGGCTGGGAACGGCCGGATTTCTGCCTGGTCACGGGGGATGCGTACGTCGACCATCCCAGCTTTGGCACTGCCATCATCGGCCGGGTGCTGGAGAGTCAGGGGTTCAAAGTGGCGGTGATTGCGCAGCCGGATTGGAAAAGCGTGCGGGATTTCCAGCGCTTTGGCCGCCCGCGGCTGGGGTTTCTGGTCAATTCCGGCAATATCGATTCCATGGTATGTCATTACACGGCCAGCAAAAAACGCCGCAGCGACGATGCCTATACGCCGGGGGGCAAAACAGGCGCCCGGCCGGACCGGGCAGTGATTGTTTATACGAACATGATTCGGCAGGCCTACCGCAATATGCCGATTATCATCGGCGGAATTGAGGCGAGCCTGCGCCGCTTTGCCCATTATGATTATTGGGACGATAAGGTACGCCGTTCGATTCTGGTTGATGCAGGGGCGGATTTGTTGATTTACGGCATGGGGGAACGTCCGGTGGTGGAGCTTGCACAGGCCCTTGCGGCGGGCATTCCCATTGGGCAGATTACCTATGTCAATGGAACGTGTTACCAGACAGCCTCGCTCCAAGGGGTGGACGCGGTCAAGGAAATAGAATCGTTCGAGCAGGTGCGTACGGATAAACAGGCCTATGCGCGTGCATTTTTGGAACAGCACCGGCAGACGGATGCCATTCGTGGCCAGCGCCTGGCGCAGAAGCATGGCGATGGATATTTGGTGATGAATCCGCCGGCCATGCCGCTGAGCGTGCAGGAGATGGATGCGGTGTATGCGCTGCCCTATATGCGCGCCCCGCATCCCAGTTATACGGAACACATCCCAGGGGTGGATGAAGTGGAATTTTCCATCACAAGCTGCCGCGGGTGCTATGGCGGGTGTTCCTTTTGTGCGCTGACTTATCATCAGGGCCGCCGTATTCAGGTGCGCAGTCATGCGTCCATTGTAGACGAAGCGATTCAGATGACAAAAAGCCCCCATTTTAAGGGGTATATTCACGACGTCGGCGGGCCGACCGCCAATTTCCGACAGACCGCCTGCAAACAGCAGCGTAAAAATGGGGTCTGTCCGGACCGCGCCTGTCTGTATCCCCGTTGTCCAAACCTGGAGGTTGACCACGAAGATTACCGAAAGCTTCTGGTACAGCTGCGCAAACTGCCGGGTATCAAAAAGGTGTTTGTGCGTTCCGGCCTTCGGTATGACTATATGATGTATGATACCAACGACGCTTTTTTTCGCGAATTGGTTGAACATCATATCAGCGGACAACTGAAAGTGGCGCCGGAGCACATTTCTGACCGTGTGCTGGCGCGCATGGGTAAGCCGCCGCGCGCTTTGTATGACCAGTTTGTGCATAAGTACCGCGTGCTCAATCAACAGCTTGGCAAGGACCAGTACATCGTTCCCTATTTTATGTCCAGTCATCCGGGCAGCGATTTGCATGCCGCGATTGAATTGGCCTGCTACCTGAAAAAAACGGGCCAGCGGCCGGAACAGGTACAGGATTTCTACCCCACCCCGGGTACATTGTCCACCACCATGTTTTATACGGGTTTGGACCCGCGGACGATGGAACCGGTATACGTTCCGCGCAGTTATGAAGAAAAGCGGATGCAGCGCGCGCTTTTGCAGTTTTACCGCAAGGAAAATGCGCCGTTGGTACGGCAGGCGCTGCGTAAAGCCGGACGTGCGGATTTGATTGGATATGAGAGCCATTGCCTGGTATGGCCGGAACGAAGCGAAATGCGCGGGCGCACACCGGCGCAGCAGGCGACAGGTACACGCGCCGCTTGCCGCGGAAACCGGGCCAAGCCGAAAAAACGGGTAACAAAAGGGCATAAAGCGGGCACCAAGCAGCAGCTGGCGCAACGTTTACAAGTAAAACAGAAAACAAAACACGGAGGGTAAATCCCTCCGTGTTTGCATTTAGCAGCCACCGGCAGGCGCGTTTAATACATGCGGTCGATTAATGTGGACGAAGTTTTTTTCAAATTGTTCTGGACACGGTCTAGGCAATGGTCAAAGTATTGCAGATAGAGCATCTGCAATACAAACGACTGTGCGATGCTGATAGAGGAGCCGAATTCCTCCAAAATGGTCTCATCTGCACCGCAAAGAAGCGTGATATCTGCATATTTCTGCAAAGGGGATTGCAAAAAACGGGTGACAGCGATGATGCGTGCCCCGCCCTCTTTGGCAATTTTAGCCATGCGTACAGTCTCTTTGGTTGCCCCGGAATAGGAGACGACGACGGCGACATCTTTTTCGCTGAGCAATGCAGCGGACATCAGTTGCATATGGGTGTCAAACTGCATGGTGCTGTTGGGCGTGATGCGCATAAACTTATGACAGCATTCCATGGCCGTATATAAAGAGGAACCGACGCCGAAAAAGACAATCTGCCGCGCATCAATAAGGGCCTGTGTTGCACGCTGCAGTTCGGCTTCATCCAGAAGCGCGACGGTTTCCGTGAGGATATGCTTGTAGCGGGTTAACAACGCCTGTGCCGTATCCTGTACGGAATTGGACTGCAGATGTTCAATGCCAGGCAAAGACGTACTGGCTACTTGTTGTGCCAGCGCCAGCTTGAAATCTTGATATCCTTTATAGCCAATGGACTGGCAAAAGCGTGAAATGGAAGCATCCCCCACGCCGCAAACCTGTGCGAATTGAGTGATGGATAGCGGCAGAATTTGCTCGGGGTGGTCCAGAATGTATTGTGCAATCTTTTTTTTGCCTTTGGAAAAGGCATTGTAATGAATACGGATTTGGCTGAAGACATCCGGTTCAGACATAGATGAAAAACCCTTTCTGTTTGGAAGATTATTTTCATTGTAACATCGAAAAAGCAGGAGAAAAAGAAAAAATATTTCTTTTCGGCTGGATTTGCTGCAGAAAGGCTGCTTGTCCGCATTCCCAAGGCGCATAGAAACGATGATGCCCCATTCAAAATACAGCAAAGTTGTTGCGTACATGTTTACTCCCTATGGAGGAAGAGGGTGGATGGTGAGTTCGGAGAGTAAAAAAAGCGGATGCATTTGCATCCGCTTGATGTCCAATCAAATTGAGCGGGAAGCAGGCAGATGGACGCGCCTTGCCAGACTGGACAAAAACCACGTCAGCAGCACATCCGCCACTGCCATGACAATCAACACCGGCCATGAAGCAGTTGTCAACACGCCGATAGAAAGCAGGTCATGGAAGAGATAGGCACAGGAGAAAAATAGTGCTGTCATGCATAGCCAGAGCGCGCGGTGGAACCAGTTGAATGGGCGGCATACCTTCCAAAGCAGAATCAGTGCAGCAAAGCCAGTGAGCAATACGTCAAGGGTGTGCACGTCCTGTTCCGTCAAGCCAAAGACGCCTGCGCCCAGCTGAATAATCAGGATATTGACCACAACCACCAATGCACTTGGCAGCGCACTGCGCAGAACCGTGGGCAAAAAGGGTTGGTCAATGCGGGCATGGTTGGGTTCAAAAGTCAGCAGGAATGCCGGGATGCCCTCCATTACAATGCCTATCAGACTGAGCTGGATGGGGATGAATGGATATTCCACTAGCCCCAGCACAGTTAAAAAGCTGAGCAAAAAGGAAAAGATGGTTTTGATGAGAAACAAAGAGGCAGTGCGCGTGATGTTATTGACCACGCGCCGCCCCTCCATCACCACATCCGGCAAGGAGGAGAACTGGGAATCCAGCAGCACCAGCTGTGCAATTTGACGGGTAGCTTCACTTCCGGCGGCCATGGCGATGGAGCAATCCGCATCCTTAAGTGCCAGCACGTCGTTCACGCCATCACCGACCATGGCGACGGTATGCCCCTGGGCCTGGAAAGCCCGGATGATTTGCCGCTTTTGCGTAGGGGTTACGCGTCCGAATATGGTGGTATCCATCACTGCCTTCTGGATGTCCGCCTCGGTTTTTAGCGTGGTGGCGTCCACCGCATGCTGCCAACGCTGCAGGCCTGCCTGCTGGGCGATGCTGGTTACGGTGGAAGGATGGTCGCCGGAGATAATCTTGACCTGCACGCCTTCTTTGGCAAAAAAGGAAAGAATATTCTTGGCGTCCTTGCGCAGCGGGTCATGTAGAACGATAGCACACAGAGGAACTGGTTCCTCGGGGGAACCATCCGGGTGTGACTGCGCGCTGTATGCAAACAGGAGCACGCGCGCACCCTGCCGGATACGCTCGCTGACGGGGCGGGGAATAGGATAAAACGGGGCGATTCGGTCCGGGGCGCCCAGGTACAGCGTACCTCCGTTTGCCAGGGTTATCGACCCCCATTTGCGTGAGGAGGAAAAGGGCGTATGGGAAACGACTTCGGTCGTGTTGGTTTGCGAGGTGGGGAAGGCATTGCGCAAGGCCAGAAAGGTGGCGTTGTTTTCTTCGGCATGGGCGACATAGGTGCTCAGCAGCGCATCCAGGGGTTCATCCAATGGATTGGGCTGCAGGGCGATGACGTCCGTAACCTGCATATTGCCCTGTGTGAGTGTGCCGGTTTTATCCAGGCACAGGACGTCCACACGCGAGAGCGATTCGATGCAGAACAGTTCCTGCACCAGCGTGCGTTTGCGCGCCAGTTTGATGACGCCCGCCGCCAGCGACACGCTAGTCAGAAGCACCAGCCCTTTGGGCAGCATGCCCAACAGCGCAGCAGAGGTGGAGATAATCGTGCTTTCCCATGTATCGTGCAAAAACAGCTGGGAGCGCAGCACCATCAGCGCGCCTAGCGGAAGGATGAAATAGCTGGTAAAGCGTACGACTTTGTTCAAAGAGGTCATCAATTCGCTTTTGAATTTCTTATACGTCTGGGCGGACAGTGCAATATGCGTTGCATAATTCTCTTTGCCCACATGTTCCACACGGGCATAACAGGTACCGCTGATGATAAAGCTGCCGGAGAGAAGCGTATCGCCGCTGCGTTTGACAACGGGGTCGGATTCGCCTGTCAACAGGGCTTCATTGACTTCCACCTGGCCATGAATGACGATGGCATCGGCGCAGATTTGCTTGCCGGCCTGCAAGAACATGATGTCATCCAGCACAAGCTCTTCGACGGCGATGGACTGGCGTTCCCCTTGCCGTATGACATCGGCAGTGGGCATGGTAATCAGCGAAAGATGTTCCACCATTTTTTTGGAGCGAATCTCTTGGATGATACCGATGAGGATGTTGCCAATAATTACGAATAAATAGGCCAAATTCTCATAGGAGCCGACCAGAAAAATACATACACCGATGGCAAAATTAAACACGTTGAACAGCGTCATCACGTTGTCACGGATGATTTGCGGCACTGTTTTCTGATTGCTGCGCACTTTGGCGTTGACAAGCCCGTCTTCCTTGCGCTGGCGTACCTGTTGGTGGCTGAGCCCCTGCTGGTAATCCGCCCGGATACGGGAAATGGATTTGGGTTGTTCCATCAAAGGTTTCCTTTCCTGATAGATAGGGTCAAAAAAAGAAAGTTCTGATTGATGAGCAATTTTACCATGAAAAGGGAAAATGCACTATATCCAGAGTCCGTTTGTTGTATAGAAATAAGAGGCGTACGGCAAGGATACATGTTCCAGGTTCATATTGCGTGCCACTTTTGCATAGGTTGTACAAACTGTGCAAAAGGTTGTGAGGGATATGAACGATTACATGGAAGAACGCGCAATGGAACTGGCCAATCACATCATTGAAACCGGTGCGACGGTACGCGAAACGGCGAAGGTATTCGGCATCAGCAAGAGCACGGTACACAAGGATGTGTGTGAACGGTTGCGCCGCATCAACCCAAGTCTGTTTCGTCAAGTACGCGTTGTTTTGGATAAAAATAAGGCAGAACGGCACCTGCGCGGCGGGCAGGCAACGCATATCAAATACCGGGGGATTGGATAAAGCAGTTGAAAATTTGGCAAGATACGTTTATGATATGCATTAGGTGTATGGAGCCGGCGTTTATTGTGCAGAGCCGGTGGACAACCCCAAACAAAGACGAGGGGACAAACGATGAATTTTCGAATGAACTTTAACACGAAAATGTTTGAATACAGCGATATTGGCATCGACCTGGGCACGGCCAGTGTGCTGGTATATGTCAAAGACAGGGGGATTGTGCTGCGTGAGCCTTCGGTTGTCGCGATTGACCGTCTGTCGGGCAAAATGCTGGCGATTGGCGATGAAGCGCGGCGGATGATTGGGCGTACGCCGGGCAACATCGTTGCAATTCGTCCGCTTAAAGACGGCGTGATTTCCAATTTTGACGTCACCGAACGCATGCTGCGTTATTTTTTGCGTAAAGTCATCGGCCGGAAGATGTTTTTCAAACCCCGGGTGGTGGTTTGCGTGCCCAGCGGCGTGACGGAAGTGGAAAAGCGTAGTGTCATTGAAGCGACGGATGAGGCAGGCGCGCGCAAGACATACCTGATTGAAGAACCCATTGCGGCGGCCATTGGTGCAGGTATCGATATCGGTGCGCCGTATGGTTCGATGGTGCTGGACATCGGCGGCGGCACGGCGGATATCGCTGTGATTTCGCTGGGTGGCGCGGTGGTCAGCGATTCAATCAAATGTGCGGGCGACCGTTTCGATGAAGCAATTGTGCGCTACATCCGCAAAAAACACAACCTGTTGATTGGCGACCGTACGGCTGAAGAATTGAAAATCAATATCGGCACGGCCTATCCGCGCAGTGAAGAAGTGTATATGGATGTCACCGGCCGCAACCTGATTTCCGGCCTTCCGCGCACGGTGCGCGTTGCGGGCAATGAAATCCTGGAAGCACTGGAGGAACCGATTCAGCTGATTTTTGAAGCGGTGCACGGTGTTTTGGAGCGTACGCCGCCGGAACTCTCCGCCGATATTGCGGAAAACGGCATCTGCATGACGGGTGGCGGCGCCTTGCTGTATGGGCTGGACAAGATGTTGGCAGAGAAAACCAAGCTGCCCTGTTATGTTGCAGAGGATGCGATTTCCTGCGTAGCGATTGGCACGGGTAAAGCGTTGGAAGATATTGACAGTTATCCCGCCAATGCGGTATATGATTATAAACGCGGAGATTACTTCGATTTATAAAATCCAATCGCGTTGTGTGGAGATTGGAGCCCTTCGCACATTGGCCGTTCGACAGCGAACGACAAGGTACGAAGGGCTTAGCGCTTTTCTTTGGAGGGAATAGAGTGAGCCGAGTAAGAATCAACCGGAAGAAGATGATAAAAATCCTGGCCGGCGTGTTGGGCGTGCTGGTCCTGGCCGGCGGTTTTGTCACCTATCGTGCTTATGCACGGTTGAAGGAAATCAATCCGGATATCCTATTGCAGTTTGGCAATAATGACGAAGACCCGACCAACGATGTGCCATTGGAAGAGGTACAGTATAACGGGGAAACGTATTATCGGAATCAGAATATCGTAACGCTGATGCTCATTGGTACGGACGCATCCGACCGTAGCGACCGCGAAGGACTGGGGGCACGCAGCGACCTGATGACGGTTGTGGCCATCGATATCAAGACCAACCAGGTGAAGATGATTCTATGTCCGCGCGATACCTATGCAGAAATCCGCTGGCTGAATAAGGATGGTTCGGTCAAGGACAATGTGATGAATAAACTCAACGCGGCATTCCCCTATGGATGCGGCAACCAGGATGATGAAATGGGTGCGGAAAACGTGATGTATTGCGTAGGCCGCCTGCTTTCCTGCGATGGCAAGTATGATATTGAATTGACAAAATACGGCGGTATTAATATGGACGGCATTGGCCCGCTGACAACGGCAGTTGGCGGCGTGGACGTGACGCTGGAACAGAATTTCCCCGGCATTGGGAAAAAAGGGCAAACGGTAACGCTCAACGCGTCCAAGGCGTTGACATACTGCGTAGAACGCAAAACCAATGGACTTGACGGCTCGGATACTTCGCGCGGCAAACGGCAAATGACGTACCTGCTGGGCCTGGCAAAGAAAATAAAGAGCATGGAAGTAACGTCGGTGCCCGGCGTATACAGCAAGGTCAACCAGTATGCGTTTACCAACCTAAATACGGATGAAATCGTCGCTTATGCCAAATTGCTTTCCCGCGTATCGTTGGATGATATTCAGATAACGCAGTTGACGGGCAAAGGCGCGATGAAGGATGGACGTAGTGTCGTGGTGCTGGATGAAGAAAAACTAAACGAGACAGTCCTTGATGCGTTCTATACCAAAGACCCGAATGTGGCCCGGCCTACGGCGACGCCGCAATAAGACAGATATAAAAAGCGCTGCATATGCAGCGCTTTTTTGTTTGATACGGCAAAGGCGCGTTTTTCAGCAGACACAATTCGCTGAAAAGGGGCCTTTTAAACGGAACACCGACGAGCTGCTACGTCTGCAAGCCAAACGCGTGGCTCGTTACTGTCAAAACTCAAAGTGTAAAAATTTTGCGTGTATCTGGGTCGGGCGGTATTCGTTTGAAACGACGATAAACCAGCACGGCTGCTGCAATGGCGCCGATGGTGCCGGCTATCATATCAGTCATGGAATCAGTCATCGGGCCTTGCATGTGCTGCCCCAGTAGATAGTCGGCGCTGAATTCATAGATTTCCCACAGCCCCGCGCAGGTGGTGGCGACAAACAGGTCAAAATAAATGGGAAGGGTAAGCGGTACGTTTGGGGCCGGGTGCCGACGAAGAAGAAACCGATAAAAAAAGTGCGCGGCAAAGAAAAGAAGAAAGCCGCTGGTACCGTGTAAAAAAAGGTCATACCAGCTAAAAACACGGTAGAAATTCAACATGGACCCAAAATACAGCGTGCAGGTCACAAACCCAGATGCCCCAATGAATACAAGAAAAGGAGCGTTTTGCAAAAACAAAAAGCAGGCTGTCTGTAACGCAAGCGCGATGAGAAAGTACATCCAAGAAACAGGATGGTCCGTTGTAAAGCGAATGATAAACGTGGCAATATAAACCGCCATGGAGATGCCGTATATCCAAGCGGGTCGTTTGTTTATTTGCATAAAGGTTCCTCTTTTCCGGCATGTTGTTTATAACGGTCCCATAAATGATAACCGTCCGTGTTGTGCAGAGCAAAGAACATCATTTCGTCCGCCCGCGGGAAGGTGTTGCGCAAGTCGGCGAGGAAATTCTTCATAGCCTGCCGCTGGGTATGCCCGTCAAATGGGCAGATGGGAGGTTGCACCGGCAGCCCCAGCGTACGTACCGCGCCACGGATGTGTCGTTCTTCCAGATATAGAAGCGGACGGATGACCGTCACACGCGCCCGTTCCATATAACTTTTGGGGGCGAGTGTATTCAGGCGCCCTTCATAAAACATGCTGAGTAAAAACGTTTCCAGGGCGTCATCCCGGTGATGGCCGAGCGCCACCTTATTGCATCCAAGTTCTGCCGCCGCGCTATTGAGCACCCCGCGACGCATTTTGGCGCACAGCGGACAAGGGCTTTTGCCGGATTTGGTGCGTTCATTGGCGGTCTGTACAACGGCGCCGGGCCGAAAATGAAACGGAATGCCTGCCTGTGCACAATAATGCGCCAGCGGCGTTGGGTCAAACTGATAGCCTGGGTCCACCGTAATCGCACAGAGCGAATAATCCTTGTGTGAGAACAGACGATACAACCGCAGTGCTTCCAGCAGAAGCAGACTGTCCTTCCCTCCGGAAAGACCGACGGCAACACGGTCGCCCGGCTCAATCAAAGCGAAATCAGTGTCCGCTTTGCGTATACAGCCTAAGGTTTGTTTCATTTCGTCACCGCCTTTCCGCCCGATTATACCATCGCCTGCGCGGAAAAAACAGAGGGAATCCCTCAATGTCTGCCACAGGATACGAAGCGCGAGCAAAGTATGCTATAATTCCCATATATCAAGGCAGAAAGGAGCGGGCCGATGCAATCCATAGACGCACAAGGGCCTGTCCGCTTAAAAGCGGAGGTCATCGGCATCATTTTTCGCAATGAAATGAACGGCTATACGGTCATGGAACTGGAAAATGACGAAATGGCATTCACCGCCGTCGGTCCGGCGCCGCGGCTGGGCGAAGGTGAACGGGTAGAGGTGGAAGGAACCTGGACGACCCATCGCGATTATGGCAAACAGCTGCAGATTACCTCCTGCCGCGTACAGATGCCGCAGACGGCGGAACAGATGGAACGTTTTCTGGCCAGTGGACTGATTCGGGGGTGCGGGCCGGTAAACGCACATGCAATCGTGCAGAAGTTTGGTGACCAGACGGCCGATATTCTCCAATATGCCCCTTACCGGCTCAAAGAAGTGCCGGGGATTGGCCTCATTACGGCCGAAAAGATTGGCGCGTCCTATGTGGAGAATATGGAGCTGCGCGAGGTCGTTTCGGGGCTGAGCGAATATGGGGTGACTGTGGGGCAGGCTATCCGCATTGCAAAGGAATATGGTGCGGACGGCGTTGCCATGGTGCGCGAGAATCCCTATCGCTTGGCAGAAGATATATTTGGCATTGGCTTTAAAACTGCCGACGCCATCGCACAGAGTATGGGCATCGAACCGGATGCGCCATTCCGCCTGGCCGCTGGCTTGCGGTATAGCCTGCAGCGCGCGGCGGGCGAGGGGCATACCTATCTGCCTGCGCAGATTTTGGTGGATTTTACTGCCAAACAACTGGGGACGGATGCCGAAGCCGTCAAACGTGCGGCAGCGCGCATGGTGCAGACAGGAGAACTTGTTCTCGGCTCCGGTGAACAGGAGCCGGTCTATCTCGGCGTCTATTTTCACAGCGAACAGGAGTGTGCGCTGCGTCTGCACCAGTTATGCAGCAAAGCCCCCGCACCTTTGCGCGTGGACACGCAACAGGCGGTGCATAACCATGAACGGGAAAGTGGATTACAGCTGGCAGACCGTCAGCGCCGTGCTGTGTTGGCGGCCGCACAAGGCCCTTTGCATGTGATTACCGGCGGTCCGGGCACGGGAAAAACGACGATTGTACAGTTCCTTTTGTCGATTTTTGACCAGGCAGGCGTAGAGGTGGCGTTGTGTGCGCCGACAGGCCGTGCCGCTAAACGGATGACAGAGGCAACCGGCCGCCCGGCAAGCACCATTCACCGCCTGCTGGAATATGGCCGGAGTGAAGACGAACAGGAGGTTTATGGCCGCAATGAAGAACATCCGCTCGATGCGGGTGCGGTGATTGTGGATGAAATGTCCATGGTGGACGTGTTTTTGATGATGCGGCTGTTGCGTGCCATCAAACCGGGGACGCGGGTTGTGCTGATTGGCGATGCAGACCAGCTCCCTTCGGTGGGACCGGGGAACGTGCTGCGAGATATTATTGGCTGTCAGGCCATTCCAGTCATTGAACTGGATACCATTTACCGGCAGGACGCGGGCAGCGCCATCCCCCTGAACGCACACCGTATCAATCACGGACAGATGCCTCAGCCGGATGGCGAACGGTTCAGCGTTGTGGAATGCGATACGCCGATTCAGGTATGGCAGCAGGTGCAGGCCGTCTGCCATCGGCCCAACGTACAGGTGCTCACCCCGATGCGCAAGGGCGACTTGGGCGTGGCCGGGTTGAACGAACGCTTGCAGGACTTACTCAATCCGTCTGCCCGTGACAAGCAGGAACTGGCACATCCGGTGCGTAAATTCCGAGAAGGGGACCAGGTGATGCAGATTCGTAACGATTACCGCATGGAATGGACATGCGATACAGGTCTGCACCAGGAAAAAGGACTCGGCGTATTCAATGGCGAGATGGGGATAATTCGCAAGATAGACCCTTCTGCGCGGGAGATGACCGTTTTGTTTGACGATGACCATGTTGTACGGTACGATTTCTTGCAGACAGATGCTTTGGAACTGGCCTATGCAATCAGTATCCACAAATCACAGGGCAGTGAATTTGACGAAGTCGTGATTGTACTTTCCGGCGGTCCGCCGATGCTTTATACGCGCAATCTGTTATATACAGCGGTCACGCGCGCCAAAGAACGGCTGTGGATTATCGGCCGCCGCGGCGCGCTGCAGCAGATGATACACAACAATCAAACCAAAGCGCGTTACAGCGGCATGCAGCAGGCGCTCACTGCGCTGTTTGCCCGATGAAGGGGCAGGATTGGGTCCGCGGGGTCGAACGACTGCTGTTCCCGCGGGATATTTGTTGTGCCTGGTGTGGCGCAGAACGCGGATTGCGGCCCTGTGGACTATGCGAGGATTGCCTCAATCAGCTGCCGTGGAACGACACGCCTGCTGTGCGGGAAGGGGTTATATGCCCAGCGCCACTGCGTTATGAAGAACAGGCAAAACGAATGATTCACGCGCTCAAATTTGAGGGGCGCCGTTATCTGGCAGAGCCATTAGGCCGTTTAATGGCGGAGTGTTTGCGGGATGTAGAAGCAGACGGATTAATCCCGGTGCCGCTTCATCCAACCCGGTATCGGGACCGGGGATTTAACCAAAGCGAATTGCTTTGTCAGGCTATTTCCCAGGAATTAAGTATTCCCGTATGGCACACAGCGCTTCAACGTGTCCGTGATACACGCCATCAAATTGGCCTGAGCGCAGCGGAACGCAGGGAAAACGTCAAAGGCGCGTTCCAAGCGGATGCATGCGTGGCGGGGAAAACGCTGATTTTGGTTGATGACGTGTTCACTACGGGCGCGACGTTTGCCGCGTGTGTACAGGAGCTGCGCGATAAGAAAGCGGTCGTGCGGGGCGTGGCTGCAGCCAGGGTGTGTGAACCATCGGCGGATGCGTCATAAAATGCAGAGAATTGTTTTTATTTGATTAAGATTATGAAAAAGTGATTGCTTTTTGTTAACAAATCCGCTACAATTCGGATTAGGGAATGGACATTCCATGATCGGGTCTGTGGTTGCAAATCGATGCCAGTCGCAGGCGAAACGATCCACATAAACCGCTTAAAATAAGCGGCGAGCATGGTGCGGCTTAGATGTAAGCCCGGCCAGAAACCAGTTGCTTTGGATGGGTGTAAAGGACAGTTGCATGACCTTTCTCCGGCAAGACAAGTGATTCCTGAGAGAGGTAGTAGTGGGGAGGTATAAACCTTAGGAGCGAACCTTCCAGCCGGCGAGTGTGGGGGCAAAGACCAGGTCAGCCGAACATGTAGTGTCCAACAAACAAACAAAGCGAGGGAAAACAAATGTACCAGGACAAAACGCTCGTATGCCGTGACTGTGGGGCCGAATTCGTATTCACCGCCGGTGAACAGGAATTCTTTGCGGAAAAGGGTTTTCTTAACGACCCGGTGCGCTGCCGTGATTGCCGCAATGCCAAAAAGCAGAGCCGCCGCGAAAAAGTGAGCTACCGGACGGTGTGTGCAAACTGTGGGGCCGAAACGGAAGTTCCTTTTATCCCGAAAAACGACAAACCGATTTATTGCAGTGAATGTTTCGCGCAGATGCGCAATCGATAAATCCCAGATAAAAGAAGGGGCTGTTTTACAGCCTCTTTTTTCTTTGTGGCCGGCGGCGCCGCTTTTATGACAGAAAAACAACGCATTTTGCTCCGCTTTTGACGTGTTAGGTGGGAAATTTTCATGGTATAATATAAACAAGAAACGGGATAGCCCGTTTGCAATGGATACATCGAAAGGAGTGGACGCAATGAAGATAACAATCAACGGCAAGGGCATGGAGATTTCCGCTTACCTGGAAGACGTGGTGCACACACGCGTAGGAAAGCTGGACAAATATTTGAATGACGACACCAACGTACAAGTCGTACTTTCCATGTTCCGGGGCCGTCAGGTAGCTGAATTGACGGTGCAGGTTGGTACAGTGGTACTGCGCAGCGAAGAAGCAACCGGCGATATGTATGCTTCGGTGGACAACGCCTGCAAAAAGCTGGAACGCCAGATTATCCGTTACCGCACCCGCATGGACAAGCGCATCCATGCAAGCGCCCTCAAACATGAACCGCTCCGTGAAGAGTTCTTGGCGGATGCGCCGCCGGCCGATGCGGAGGAAGCCTGGCCGCAGGTGGTGCGAACCAAACGCTTTGCCGTCAAGCCCATGGGCATTGAAGAGGCAATCATGCAGATGGAGATGCTCGGGCATGCCTTTTTTGTCTTTTCCAATGCTGAAGATGGTCAGGTGAACGTTATTTATAAACGAAACGATGGCAATATCGGTTTGATTGAACCGGAAATCGGATGAAACAAGCTGGAGGAGGTTGGTTGCCCAACCTCCTTTTTTTAACCAAATCTTCCCACGCGCCGCATTGCCCTCGGCCTGGAATGATGATACAATACTTAGAAGCCTGTAAAAGGCAAAAATGAACACAGGAGAGCAACCGCATTGTCCTTTTTTAAGAAGATGTTGACAGGCGACCCGTTGAAGGCCGTCAATAAAATTGTGGACCAGATAGAGGCGCTGGAACCGCAGTTCCAAGCGCTCAGCGATGAGCAGCTGCGCGCCAAGACCGATACATTTCGTCAGCGCCTGCAAAATGGCGAAACCACGGATGATTTATTGCCCGAAGCATTTGCAGCCGTCCGGGAGGCCAGCGTGCGCACCACGGGTATGCGCCACTTCCGTGTACAGTTGGTCGGCGGCGTTGTTTTGCACCAAGGCCGCATCGCGGAAATGAAAACAGGTGAAGGAAAAACGTTAGTGGCTACGCTGCCTGCCTATCTGAACGCGCTGACGGGTAAAGGCGTGCACATCGTCACCGTCAACGATTATCTGGCCAAGCGCGATAGCGAATGGATGGGAAAAATCTACCGATTTTTGGGTATGGAAGTCGGGCTGATTGTCCACGACATGGATGCCGCAGAACGACGGAAAAATTATGCGGCCGATATCACCTATGGCACCAACAACGAATATGGGTTTGATTATCTGCGCGATAATATGGTCATTTATGCCGCACAGATGGTGCAGCGCCCGCTGCATTATGCTATCGTGGACGAAGTCGACTCCATTTTGATTGACGAAGCGCGTACGCCGCTTATCATTTCCGGCAAGGGCGACAAATCGACGGAGATGTACACACGTGCAGACCGTGTGGTGGCCAAACTCAACCCGGAAGAGGATTACGAAGTCGATGAGAAGATGCGTTCGGCCACGCTGACCGAATCGGGCGTGAAGAAGGTGGAAAAGGCGTTCCACATTGAAAACCTGTCCGATGTCGACAATACGGAATTGAACCATCATATCAACCAGGCGCTCAAAGCACATGCGCTGTATAAGCGCGATGTGGACTATGTCGTGCAGGACGGCCAGGTGGTCATCGTTGATGAATTTACCGGCCGCCTGATGATTGGCCGCCGTTACAGCGAAGGGTTGCATCAGGCCATCGAAGCCAAGGAAAATGTGCGGATTGAAAACGAAAGCAAAACCCTGGCGACCATCACATTCCAAAACTATTTCCGCATGTATGAAAAATTGGCGGGCATGACTGGTACGGCCAAAACGGAAGAGGAAGAATTCCGTGGCATCTATGGCTTGGACGTCGTCGAAATCCCGACCAACAAACCCAACATCCGCAAGGATAACAACGACATGGTGTTCGCCACGGAACAGGGCAAATACAAAGCGGTCATTGAAGAGATTGCGGAAGTGCACGATACAGGCCGGCCGATATTGGTTGGTACGGTGTCGGTGGAAAAGAGTGAACTGCTCAGTTCCATGCTCAAACGTCGCGGCATCAAACACGAAGTGCTCAACGCAAAGAACCATCAGAAAGAAGCGGAAATCATCGCCCAGGCCGGTAAGCTTGGCGCAGTGACGATTGCCACCAACATGGCGGGTCGTGGGACGGATATTTTGCTGGGTGGCAATCCGGATTATCTGGCGCGCCAGGATATGCGCCGTGATGGTTACACGGACGAACAGATTGAAGACGCCGTTTCCCATGCAGAGACAGAGGATACGGAAATCCTTAGCGCACGACGGACATATCAGGGCTTGTATGAAAAGCATGATGCCGTCTGTAAGGAAGAACACCAGAAAGTTGTGGAACTGGGCGGCTTACACATCATCGGTACCGAACGGCATGAATCCCGCCGGATTGACAACCAGCTGCGCGGCCGTGCCGGCCGGCAGGGCGACCCGGGTTCCACACGATTCTATGTAGCGTTGGAAGATGACCTGATGCGCCTGTTCGGCAGCGAACGCATTCAGGGATTGATTGAAAAGCTGAACCCGGGCGATGAGATGGCCATGGATATCGGCATGCTTTCCAAGCAGATTGAAACGGCGCAAAAACGCATTGAATCGCGCAACTTTGATATCCGTAAACACGTTTTGCAATACGACGACGTGATGAATCAGCAGCGCGAGATTATCTATGCCCAGCGTCGCAGTGTGCTGATGGGCGAGAATATGCACGATAACATCGAAGAGATGATTGGCACGCTGGCCGAATATGCCGTCTCCGTATATTGCCAGGAAAATGTGGACCCCAGCGAGTGGGATACGGAAGGGCTGAACCAATATATCCACCGCGTCTGTCTGCCGCCGGAAATCGCCTTGTTTACCGAGGAGGAAGACCGCACGCGGATTCCGCGTAAAGACATCATCGAACGCGTGACCAAGGCCATGCGGGATTACTATGCCGTACGTGAACAGAAAGCCGTGGATGCGGGTGCGGATATGCGTGAAATCGAGCGCGTGGTACTGCTGCGCTGCGTGGATGAACATTGGATGGACCATATCGACCAGATGGACCAGCTGCGTCAAGGAGTGGGCCTGCGCGCGTATGGGCAGCGCGACCCGGCGGTCGAGTATAAATTTGAAGGCTATGAGATGTTTGAAAACATGGTGCACAGCATTCAGGAAAGCACGCTGTTTATGCTATACCATCTCAATGTCAAATCCGCGCCACAGCGCAAAGAGGTAGCGGAAGAAGCGCAGACGAATATGGAACAGGCGGAGGCGTCCTGGGCAGGAAAACAGGGCACAGTGAAAAAAGGCGCTCAAGTTGGACGAAATGACCCATGCCCATGTGGAAGTGGAAAGAAGTATAAAAATTGTTGCGGGAAAAACGCATAGGAGGAACACAATGGTAATCATTGAAGAGGCCATTACGCGCCTGCAGGCGATGATGGACGTCTTAAAAAAGGCAGGTGAGTCCCTTTGACGTGCCGGCGATGCAGGCGCAGTTGAAGGAACTTCATACACAGATGGAAGCGCCGGGATTTTGGGATGACCCGGAATCAGCGCAGAAGGTAAATCAGCAAATCAAGCGGCTGGAAGACCGGATTGAGCATTATCAGCAGCTATGTACAGGGGTATCGGATACGCTGGAATTATGTGAAATGACGCTGGATGAACCGGATGAAGCCGTTGCAGCGGATTTGGTAGCGGAAACCAATGCGTTGGAAAAGCGTGTGGAAGAACTTCGCTTGTCCACGTTGCTCAAAGGCGAATACGACCACAACAATGCCATTTTGTCCCTGCATGCAGGCGCAGGCGGTACGGAAGCACAGGACTGGGTATCCATGCTATACCGCATGTACACGCGCTATTGTGAAAAAAAAGGATATACGGTCAAGGTGCTGGATTTGCTCGAAGGTGATGAAGCCGGTATCAAAAGCGTTTCGTTTGAAGTGGTGGGCGATGACGCATATGGCTATCTGAAGGCGGAAAAAGGCGTGCATCGGCTGGTGCGGATTTCGCCGTTCGATGCTTCGGGCCGCCGTCATACTTCCTTTGCCTCGTTGGACGTTATGCCGGAAGTGGATGATGCGACAGAAGTGGAAATTCGCTCGGAGGATTTGCGCGTCGATACCTATCGTTCCAGCGGCGCAGGCGGTCAGCACGTTAATAAGACGGAATCTGCCATTCGCATCACGCATCTGCCGACCGGCATCGTCGTTCAATGCCAGAATGAGCGTAGTCAGATACAAAACCGCGAAATGGCAATGCGTATGCTGCGCAGCAAGCTCATCGAATTGAAAGAACGTGAAATTGCGGAGAAAAACGCAGAAATCAAGGGCGAAATGAAAAAGATTGAATGGGGTAGCCAGATTCGCTCTTATGTATTTCATCCCTATACCATGGTCAAGGACCACCGTACCAATGCGGAAACCGGCAATATTCAGGCTGTAATGGATGGGGACTTGGAACTGTTTATTACAGAATATCTGATTCATTCCTAAACGCATATACCCGTCATTTTCCGCATACCCTTTCATACAGGGAAAGGGGGAACAACGGGTGAATAAGGAACTTGATACAGGCCGGCGAGCCTTGCGGCCGCATTCGCTTGTCATTGAAGGCCGGCAGCGGGTAACCGTCTATGGCGTGGAAGAATTGGATTGTTTTCATGAACAGCAAATCGTATTGTTCACCGAGCTGGGAACGCTGACCATTGAAGGCGAAGGTTTGCATATCGATAAATTGAACCTGGAAGAGGGACAGCTCATCGTTTCAGGTACGATTTTTGGCGCCGTCTATACGGATGAGGACGAAGCGCAGGGCGGCTTTTTATCGCGCCTTTGGAACCGATAAATGGCTAGCATGATGATTCAGCCCAGCGCATTTGTAGCCTTTGCGCTTTGCGGAGGATGTGCCGGCTTGGCGTACAGCGTATTGGCAGGCGTGCGGCATGGGGTGGGCAATCCGAAGTGGCTGCGCTGGTGTTCAGATGTGTTGTTTGTGCTGTTGGCAGGGTTGACGTTCGCGGCTTGCCTGTGGGTATGGCTGCAGGGCGAATTGCGCATCTTTGCAGCAATTGCTTATGTACTGGGCTTTGGGATTGTTTGGCAAAGTGTGGGGCAATGGCTGGCGCAGGGTATCCGCAGGGCTGTACAGGCGCTGATACGCTTGGCTCGCCGGGTAGGCGAGCATCTGCGCAGCAAGCTTGAAAATCAGGACGAAAACGGGTAAGCTATAGACAACAAAAGAATGGAGGCGAAAAACGTGCAGCAAAAACCAAAAGTGCGGCGGCGAATGACCAAACGCTTTTTTATCGTCACCTTCTGCGCGCTTTTGCTGTACGTTGGTATAACATTCTTTATCCAGCAACAGGAGTTGAACCGTTTGAAGGCCGAACAGAAGGAGCTGCAGCAACAGACCGAGGACGCGGCCGTGGAAAAGGACAAGCTGCAGCATATGCTGGAAACGGCCAAGACAGATGCATATATTGAATCCGTAGCGCGGGAAAAACTTGGTTGGGTTAAACAGGGCGAAACCCGGTACGTGTTCAAAAAAGAAACAAACTGAGAATAAGGAGAACCAATAGACTGATGGGGGAACAAGGTGAAATCATAGAAGGGGTGGTTGAAGGAATCACCAATTTTGGCGCTTTTGTCAAGCTGGCGGACGGACGAAAAGGGCTGGTCCATATCAGCGAAGTAGCTCGTGGGTTTGTCAAAGACGTCAATGAGTATCTGGCCGTTGGCGACCAGGTGCAAATCAAGGTTTTGGGTGCAGATGAAAATGGGCGGCTTCGCTTGTCTATCAAGCAGGCACTCGCGCCGGAAGAACGGGTAGTCTCACAGCAGGATTTTGATGAAACGCTGGCAAAGTTTATCAAACAATCGGAAGAACGCCAGCTGGATTTAAAACGGAGCATTCGCAAAAAATGCGGCGGAGGCCGCGGTAGGTAAAGAAAAGAGCCGCTGACCAGCGGCTTTTTCCTATGCAAGGAGGAGCAGCATGCAAAGAGCTGCGATTGATATTGGAACACATTCCGTTCGGTTATTGCTTGCCGATGTAGAACACAAAACGTTATGCGCTACAAAAAAATATCTGCATATTACGCGCCTTGGCGAAGGCTTGGCATCTACAGGAATGTTGCAGCCCCAAGCGCTGACACGTACTGTACAAGCAGTTCGGGAGTTTGTTCGTCTGGCACAACAAAGTGGCGCGCAGCCACCCGTATTCTGTTATGCGACCAGTGCGGCGCGCGAAGCAGCCAACGGTGCGGCGCTTTTGGAGCAATTGGCCGAGATTTCCGGCTTGCAGACGGAAATCATCGGCGGCGAATTGGAAGCGTATCTGGCCTATCATGGGGCTTCGTGTAAAGGCGGAGTGGTGCTGGATATCGGCGGCGGTTCGACGGAACTGACCTGTTGGCGGGAAGAAAAACTGTATACACGTTCCATTCCCATGGGCTGTGTGACGTTGTTGGAACGGCTGATTGACACCAACCCAATCATCCCTGCCCAGCAAGAACGTCTACGGCAGGAAACACAGATGCACGCAGAGGGATTGTGCAAACAGGTATTGGGGAACCATAAGGTGGAGCGGGTGATTGGTGTTGGCGGGACAGCCACCCAGCTGGCGATGCTATCGCTGGGATTGCCCGCTTATGACGCAGGACGCGTACAGGGATTTGTCATGCATAAGGACAGGCTAGAAGCGCTTTTGGAGCATTTGCTCCATCTGCCGCTCGAACAACGTCGGTGCCTGCCCGGCATGGAACCCCAACGGGCCGATGTCATTGTGCCTGGTTGTGCCATTGCCGTAGCCATATTGCAGCATACAGGCGCCGATGCGTTGGTCGCCAGCGATAAAGATGGATTGGATGGCTATCTGGCGTATAAGCTTGGAATTTGAGGGTTGACAAGCGTATGGCATACAGATATAATTAAAAAAGTCGTCGCGGGGTAGAGCAGTTCGGTAGCTCGTCGGGCTCATAACCCGGAGGTCGTGAGGTTCAAATCCCACCCCCGCCACCATGTTTAAGACGGTTGCTTCGGTAGCCGTTTTTTATGGCGGTATAGCTCAGCTGGCTAGAGCATTCGGTTCATACCCGGAGTGTCACTGGTTCAAATCCAGTTACCGCTACCAAAAGGGCCTGTTTTTCGGGCTCTTTTTTTGTGTTCTGCAAACTAGTTGTGTGACCATTGAAAGAGACAAAGATATCCGAACTCATTTGAGTAGCAAAGTGACATTTTGGTTGAACTGGGCAACCGGGTCATCTACTGGCAAAGAACGGGATGTGTTTGCTGGAAACAAAAATATTTCTTTCTAATATGCCGAAGTATAATGTCAGACAAAAGGGATAGTGAAATGGGGTTTGAAGAATGTGACTATGTATCCGATATAGGGAATTGTGTGAGAGGGTCTTTAAAAAGTTTTTTAAAAAGGGATACGGGTATTGATGAAGCTGTAAGAGGCGTTTGTAATAGATGTGCAAAAATATGGGGAATTACGTACCGGTATATGCTGTGAATTCATTTGCAAACCTGTATATTTATATAACGATTGGAGAGCTGCTAAGCAATTGAAAAACAGGGAAAAGATAACGCTGTAGCGAATGTATTTATTACAGAATCGCATATGAAACTGTTTGATTGTTAGCAATGCACAAACAACGAGGTGAAGGTGTCGTTTAGATGCTGTGAATGGTAGGCCTGTTTACACGAAGTGTTTTTTTTAGCCAAGGATGCGCAGATGCGGTGCATCCCTGATGAGTAAAAGAGAAGGGAGCCCAGATAGGCTCCCTTTATTATGGGGCTGTTAAAATAATATTACGGCTGCACCATTTGGGTCTATTGCAGCGAAGCAAGCAGGCTATCTTTTAAGGAAAACAGTTGTTCCAACGAAGATTCTTTCAAAGAGGATTGAATCGTCACCACGGGTTCAAGTATTTGCATGTTTTTCATTTCATCCAGCAATGCACGCATCTGCTTAGCGCTGGAAGGCGCCCAGGAACCATTTTGAACCAGCCCGATGGTGCGGTTTTGCAGATTCAGTGCTTTCATATCATGTAGGAAATTAAGCATAGCAGGATAAATACCATTGTTATAGGTAGGAGAGGCCAGCACCAGATGGCTGCAACGAAACACCTCGCCAATCAATGTGGATACATGTGTACTGGACATATCATGGGCTACAATGTTTTTGATACCTGCTTTCGCCATTTCCGTAGCCAAGATGTTTACGGCATTTTCCGTATCCCCATACATGGAGCCGTATAGAAATGTGACGGTATGCTCTTCCGGCTCATACAGACTCCAGCGGTTGTATTTTTCCAGCAAATATCCCAGATTGCTGCGCCAGATAGGGCCATGCAGCGGACAGATGGTTTGAATCTCTTTTTCCGCCGCTTTTTTCAACGCTGTTTGTACCTGCGGGCCATATTTGCCCACAATGTTTCCATAATATCGCCGGGCGTCCGCCAGCCAGTCGCGGTCAAAATCCACTTCATCGTTGAAGATGTTGCCGTTCAACGCCCCAAAACTACCAAAGGCATCCGCAGAGAATAGGATACGCTCCTTTTGTTCATATGTCATCATGACCTCCGGCCAATGGACCATGGGTGTGAAACAGAACTGCAGCGTATGCTGTCCAAGGCAAAGCGTATCGTTGTCCTGCACGGTGATGGTACGGCCTTGAATATCCGTATCATAAAATTGGCGGATGAATGTATGCGTTTTCGCATTGCCTACTATTTTTAATGCGGGGAAGCGATGCAACAGTTCTTCAATGTTGGCGCAATGGTCCGGTTCCATGTGGTTGATAACCAGATAATCGAGTGTACGCCCGCCCAACGAGTACAAAACATTTTCTAAAAACTGGCGGGAGATAGAAGAGTCCACCGTATCAATCAACGCCGTCTTTTCATCCAGAATTAGGTAGGAATTATAAGCTACGCCGCGCGGTACGGGAAAGAGGTTTTCAAATAAAGCCAGCCGGCGGTCGCATCCGCCTACCCATATGACGGATTCAGAAATATTGCGTGTACAGTACATATTCAACACTCCTTTTTTAGATAAAGCATAGTCTTCCCTGCCGCACGTTTTTTCTTCCGCGTTTGTCAGCAGACGAGAATATAATTTATGCCCGAGTATAATTAGCGGTTGCTAACTATGAGTATAAAAGCTTGAAATTGAAAAAGCAAGAGACCAATTGCTTGTTCCAATGGTGCACCAGAATGACAAGTAGATGAAAAGTGCGCCATAGACGGAGGCCGACATATTTATCGACTTTATTCGGATTACCCAAGTAAAAGCGGCCTGCATGAGTGAACCCTGTATCGATACAATGGTCGGCGTTCCTATCCGGTAAAATTTCATATTCAGCCAGAATAATAGAGTGCTCCGTAGGGTTAGAATGCAAAATAACTACAGTGTGCGCCGGTTGACGCTGCAGGTAAACGGGAGAGTTCAGGTTGGTCAATAAAACAACACAAAATGGAGCTCTTTTAAGAGCTCCATTTTGTAGAAAGCCGTTCCTCATTCCTTTGGGGACATTCCCTGTGTGCGGAGATAGGCGGTGATATGTGCGATGAAATAATTGTTGGTGAATCCTTCTAGTCCTTCCAAGATTTTAAGGGCTTCATCATTGGGCGGCAGGTTTCTCTTTTCAATTTGGGATTCGGTCTTCCGGATTGCATTGCGGATGCTGGAATCAATTCCATCTGCGCCGACGTCAAATATTTGACTTAGTTTGGGATAAAGATGTTTTTTCATACTGTGTAGGAGCGAGGAATCCTCCAGACAACATAGAATTGCCATCGCTGCGTAATCAAATCCTTTCAAATAACGAGGCATATGGACTTTGGTCAAAATAACTTCAATGTCGTACAAAGGGGAAATTTGATTCATGCCAATGCTCCTTTCTATATGAAGAACTTACTTTTATGTTAAAGATTCCAAGCCGAATCTGTAAAGGAAATACGCATCCATTGAACGTATAAAAAGAAACAGACGGCATCATTTTGGACGGCGTTGACTGGAAAGTTTGTGCAGCCGATTTGTTAAAAGACCGAGAAACAGCGCATTTGATGGGCGAAAAGAAGGTCGTTCGCCAAAAACACGGTCCAGCGCGGCTGTGTTGCTTTCCGTCCATATAGCAGCGACAGCGTGTCGGATGCCCGCCTCCACGGCCGCAGCGCTGACGTGATACTGCATGCCGATTTCGGCATAAAGGGTCCTGGTGATTTGACCGGATAGATAGTGGATATCTTCCAGACAAAGCAGGAGCGCGGAAAGGCAGTAATGATAACCCTTGTAATGCGGAGAGAGGTTCAGTTCGATGAGAAGGGACTCAATCGTTTGCTTGGCAGATTCTGTGGGAATGACTTGCATACAACCCGCCTCCTTTAATAACAATAAAGTAAAATTAAGCATATTTATAAAAGATATTATCGAAATACATTATAATAATGTAAAATGGCCGCGCAAGTACTTCTGAAAAATTCCTATTTATTTCCTAAAAATTCGCAAAGCCTCGGGATGCCTTGGGAAAATTGTGCAAAAGAAGGAAAAGATTGGGGAAGTGACCGCAGAGGAACATTTTTGTTGGATGGAGGATGGGAAAGGGGGGCACGGACAAAAAATGAGTGCAACATACGAAAAGCGTTCTATGCTACAATGCATCATAGAGACATGTGAAAAAGCGCTGGCCTATGCAGGACCAGCCGCAGAAGGACGGAATGAATCATGGAATGGAAGGTAGCCTTGGCGTGCACAAACCAGGCGGAAATGCTTTATCAGATGATGCAGGACGCGGGCAAAAAGATGGCCCAACAGGGATTTGGGCAGTGGGATGAACATTATCCAACGCTTGCGTTAATTGAGCAGGATATTGCGCAAAAGGCGCTGTTTGTGGTGATGAGCGATGCGGAGGTGGTGGCTTGTTTTGCCCTGTCCACAGAAGGGATTCCGCAATATGAACAGGTGGAATGGGCCGCGCCGCATGCCCGTTATTGTGTGATTCATCGGCTCTGCGTCAGGCCGGACCAACAGGGGCGGGGGATTGGCCGGCGTGCCATGGCATTTGTGGAGGAAGTGGCACGCAAGCGTGGTTTTGAGGCAATTCGTCTAGAGGCTTTTGGGGAAAACCTGTCCAGTTTGCGGGTCTATGAAGGATGTGGGTACAGCGCCCGCGGTGAAATTGAGGCCTGGGGAATGCCGTTTATTTGTTATGAAAAAAAGATTGTATAGAATCTGCAAAATGGCGAATGCTAGCAACAAGTACAAACGAGGAGGATGACAAGCATGCATGCGACAGTGGACCAGGAAGGTTGTATTGGCTGCGGATTGTGTACAGGCATATGCGGCGAGGTCTTTGCGCTGAATGATGAAGGAAAAGCGGAGGCAGTGGTTAATCCAATTCCACCAGAGGCGGAGGCAGCTGCACAGGAAGCACGTGATAGCTGCCCAGTCAGCGTGATTGATATTCAGGAATAAAAAAGAGCATCTTTAGATGCTCTTTTTTATTATGCAAGAGCTGATTCCGGCGTGTCGCAGGGAAACAGCAAACATGCACATGCCACACAGATGGAAAGAGGAATACCGGCCAGGGCAATTGCGGCCGGCGCCATCGGCAAGGCGAGCGCTACATACACCAAGTATACGATGGGCGTGAACAGCAGCAATGTGAACAGGCCAATCACTACCAGGCTGATGCTACCCAACATATGCAGGCGCATGTGTTTGGATTGCAAAATCCAGGCAATCACGCTGACAGCCAGCAACAGGCACAGCGGCAGAGAGAATAAGTAGCTTGCCGCATTGAATGCCAGGGCGGTACCAATCGCACCAAGGATGAGCAGCGGCATCATACCAGCCAGCACGGCCAGCGGTTCGTTTTGTTTGCGTGCATACCGCAGCAAAATCCATGTGCTGACAACCATGCTGATGGCCAAGAGAATCAAAAACAGCGGCGTAGAAAGCGCCCAGGTGAGGTATTCGCGCGTGGTGGACAGGTGTGCGGCCGTACTGGCGATTTTGACCACTACAAAGCTAACGAGTGCTCCGGCTACCATCATTCCCAATTGCATGCCCACGGTTTTCAGCAACGTCTTTCCGCTGGCCTTACGGGCGAGGAGAAGGAAGGCAATCCAAGCGCATGCAAGCGCTGCGCTTACCCAAGCAATCCCCCTAGCGGTTCCATCGCCCATGACGACAAGGTTTCCCTGCAAAAGCGGGAAGAACACAGCATCCTGCTGGGAGCTGGCGACGGCAGATACATCCGCCCTACAGAGAAAGTTGACAAACCCTGAGGTTGTTTGCAGATAGTGGTAAACGGTATCGCGGTCAATCCCTTCAAAGGTATCGTTTTCGGTATGGTAGACTTCGGCGCCTTCAATGCAGGCAAAGTTGAGGCCCGCATAGCCGGCAAGCATGAATTCGCTCAAGTCCGTATCGTTCTGCATCATCTGGTAGACGGACGTTGCGATGGAAAAGCTGACAGGAACGGGAACGCCTTGTTGGTATAGGTCAATCATGGCCTGATTATTGGCCGTGGTTTCGAACATCAGCAGCGCGCCGCGCTGCCCACGGGATTCGACATTCACCACCAGAGAAAGCCTATCCTTGAGTTCAGGATGGCTGTCCACAAAACAAGCGGCACCCAGTAAGCCCTGTTCTTCCCCGTCTGTGAAGAGGACATACAGGTCGTTTTGCATGCCGGTTGTATCCAGCGTACGCAGCGTTTCCATCAATGCGGTGACGGAAATGAGGTCATCCGATGCGCCGGGACCGAATTTCACACTGTCATAATGCGCCATGACCAGAACGGCCCCCTGCGCCTGCGGCGCGGGGATAGTAACCAGCACATTTTGGATATCCAAGGTCTGTGCGTCGCCCATGGCAGCATAATCGCGGATTTCCTGTTCGTCATATACATCGTCCTGGTGGTTGCGGTGGGTACGTTCGATTTGAAAAATCTGCTGGGGGGTGAGCTGATATGATTCGGTTTGCGGGGTGTAGCCCATGGCAGTCAGTTGTTGAACCAGGTAGTCATGTACCTGCCGGTTGGCGTCGCTTCCAGCCACATGCATCTGCCGGCTCATGATTTTCAGATGAGAAAGCATCATATTCATCGAAGGTTCCGTCTGCCCTGCGACATCGGAAAGCGTAAGGGTATTGTTTTCCTGAAAATTGTCAGGGGTTTGGGGCGGGCAAATCTGCCGATATCCCAAAAAAGCCCCCAGAAGAAGGACGACGGCCGTCAATCCATAGGCGGCCATTCGTCTGGTTTGTTTTTGCATGATTCTACCTCCAAATCCGTTGGGAAAATAAAAAACCGTTGCCCATAATAACAGAAAGTAGTTTGAATGTCAAAATAAAATACTGCAAAATAAAATGCCAAAAATATACTTGCTTTTTTACGCGAACGACTACGGCTTTTGGCGAAAGCGCCCTTCGACGAAACGCGCCCTGTGCAGCTTGTTATAATCCCCCTACAACAGGGGAGGAGGACAAGCATGGAACAGCGTATGGAACAACTCAAAGCCGTTCCCATTGGGACCTGGATTCGCACGTTTGCTCCGCTGGGCATTGCGGTCATTTTGGCGCAGGCTTGCGTAGTAAAATCCCTTTGCCCATTTGCAGCGGCCTTTTGTACCGCCAGTTATCTGCAACGCAAAGGGGGCAATCGGACGGCGATTGGATGTGTGGTGGGTGCGTGCTTTGCATCCAGGGAGATGATGTTTCTGACGCTGTTCAACGCACCGTTGCAGCTGGGTATGCAGTTTATAGCGGAACATCATAACCGCACGGTAGCGCCGCGCATCCGCTATGCATTACTGCTGGCCGCGGTTTGCGGGACGATGTATGTGCGTAGGGATACCTGGTATGGCATTCTGATTACTCTTTTAGAGGGAACGTTAGCAGTGGCCTGCACGTTTATTTTTACGGAAACGCTGCGGGGGCTTTCGGCACTGGAACGAAAGGCGCCGCTCAAGGAAAACGAGGTGTTGGCCGTCATTTTTGGCATCTGTGCCTTGCTGATGGGGCTGGCTTCTGTTTCGATTATGAGCATGAATGCAATGCGTATGGGCGAGATTGCCATTTTGATGGCGTTGGCTTGTTGTATGTCGCCCCCCTTATTGGCGTGCATCGGCCTGGCACTTGGCTTTTGTGCGACGCTGTGCGGCGGCGCCACGGCGCTATATATCGGGAATATGGGCATATGCGCCCTGATTGCCGGATATTGTGGACGGATGGGCAAGGGTGGTGCCATCCTGGGGTTCATGCTGTGTAACGCGCTGTTTACTGTGTATATCAACGCCAATGCGCAGGCGATTATCCCCTTGGGGGAACTGATGGTAGCAGGTGCGCTTTGCGCGGCCGTTCCCCAGAGCTGGCTGGACGCACTGGGTGCGATGTTCCGGCGTAGCCGCACACTGCTGGATGTGCCGCGTTCGGCGATGCTGCAGCGGTTGGTATCGGAAAAGCTGTTTCGGCTGAGCAAGGCGATGAAACAGACTTCCCGTGTATTGGGCAAGGAAACGGACGCGCAGGCACAGACAGTGCTGTTGGCTGAGCAGTCCGCTCAAACGGCGGAATTGCTGAAAAAAACCGCCCGGCAGGTGGAGCAGGGAAGCGGCTTTGATGATTGGGCGGAACGCACCATCGCTCAGCGTCTGCGCTTGGCAGGGGTGGATGTGTTGGGCGTTGCTGTGCGCGAGGAGGACGGGTTGGTGGCTCGGGTGGAAACGCGGGCCTGCGGCGGTCACGGCGTATGCCAGAAGATGATGCAAAAAGCGGTTTCTGCGGCCTGCGGGGTGGAGATGCGCCCGTTGGAACGGCCTTGCTGCGGCGCGAAAAGGAACAAATGCGTGATGGGATATGCGCAGGTATTTCCACTGAGTATGCAAGGCGGGGCGGCCTGTGTACAAAAAGAGGGCGAAAGCGTATGCGGCGATGTAGTTTCCTCCGTCCATCTGCAAGGCGGCCGGGAACTGATATGCCTGTGTGACGGCATGGGTAGCGGTGAACAGGCGGCCCAGACAGCCCAGGCGGCAGCGCAGCTGATAGAGGATTATTTTATGGCCGGATATGAAGAGAAGGATATTCTGCCCATGGTAAATCGCATTCTCACAATGCGCCAGAAAGATGTATTTGCCGCCGTGGACCTATGCTTGATTGACCTAAACAAACAACGCTGCCATTTTATCAAAACCTGTGCGGCGCCATCGTTTTTGATACGGCGGGGAATTGCGGAATCCATCGCGCAGGGGGCATTGCCGATTGGCATTGTCGATAGTGTGCAGCCGGCAATGATGCAACGGGACATCGCGCCCGGTGACACCATTGTGCTGTTGAGCGATGGCGTTGCGGACATGATGAAACCGGAACTGGTCTCATCTTGGCTGCTGCAGGCCACAACAGCGCCGGATGCGCATGCGGCTGCAGGCCGGCTGGTGGATTTGGCGATGGAACAGGCCGGCGGTGCCAAGGATGATATGACGGCCATTGTGTTGCGTATAAAACGAACGGAAAAGGCAAAGGTACATTAGCTCCCCCCAAAAGCGCTTCGTGCCCACGGTGCACGGGGCGCTTTTTTTCGTGGAAAAGCGCGGGAATCAGTTGCTTTGCGCGGACAGAATGGGTACAATGAGTACATATTGAAAGGGGGCGGGCGCTTGCGGGAACAGATGCAGAAAACCATGGAGCAATATGCCATGGTACCGCGCAACGGCCGTGTGTATGCAGCTGTCTCCGGTGGGCGTGACTCTATGGCCATGCTGCACGCGCTGCGGCTGTCGGCCCGAGAGGTACCCTTTTCGATAACGGTGCTGCATATGGACCATATGCTGCGCCCACAAAGTAGCAAGGAAGCGACATTTGTCCAGCGTGTGTGCGCTGCCTGGGGCATTCCCTGCGTGGTAGAGCGGGTGGATGTAGCCAAGGAACAGCGCAAGGGCGAAGGCATTGAACAGGCGGCACGCCGCCTGCGGTATGCCTTTTTTCAGCGTATGTGTGAACAGACGCCAGGCGTGGTAGCGGTTGCGCATCATCAGGAGGACCAGGCGGAAACGGTGTTGATGCATCTGCTGCGGGGAACAGGTCTGCGAGGCCTGCAGGGAATGCAGCCCAAACGCGGCTGGCTGATTCGCCCGTTGTTATACAACAGCCGCGCTTCGATTGAAGCCTATATTCGTGCAAACCGGATTCCGTATTGTGAGGACAAGAGCAATGCAGATTGCCGGTATACACGCAACCGAATCCGCCATGGTTTGCTGCCTTACTTGCAAGCGGAGTTCAATCCGCAAATTGTAACGGCCCTGGTTCGCTTAGCACAAAATGTGCGTGAGGATGAGGCGCTTTTACAGCAATGGACGCACCAAGCGATGAAACAGGTACACTGGCAGGGGCAGGATGCGTATTGGATACGCATGGACAGGCAGGCTTTTTGCCGGCAGCCTGTTCCCGTTCAGAAACGGTTGCTGCTAACGGCGATGGAGTGTTTAGGCCTGACGGAAATGCGGCAGACGATATTGGCTGATGCCCTCAAGACGGTGCAAACCGGTACGCATGCCCGCCTTACGCCGAACTGCCAGATATGGTGTGGAGCCTGGGTGGAGTTATGCATCGATGCAGAGCCGTTTGCCGCCATGCCGCTTGCACAGCCGGGATGCGTCCGCCTGGATGGAGGGCGCATCGTGGTCAGTCGTTTACAAAGGCGTGAGGGCATGTCGTTGCCGTTGGATATGGATACGCTTTGGCTGGATGAGCAGGCGTTATCCACGCCTATTTTGACGGCGCGGCCGCGCCATAAGGGCGACAAGATTCATACAAAGGCGGGCACCAAGAGCGTCAGTGATATTTTGACGGACCAAAAGGTGCCACATGGCCTGCGCGACAGGCTGCCAGTGGTGTGCAGCGGCACGCAGGTCTTATGGATTCCCGGGGTGGCGCGTAGCGACAGCGCACTGGTCAACGGGCGGACCAATACGATACTTCAATTACAATGGGTCGCGGATCTATAAGCAAGATGGGGGAAAACAATGAATCAGGCAGTCAAAAAGGTGTTGGTATCCAAAGAGGAAATTGCGCGGAAAGTGCAGGAACTGGGCAAACAGATTACACAGGATTATGCAGGACAGGAAATCGTTGCCACGTGTATCCTTAACGGCGCGTTTATCTTTGCTGCAGACCTGGTGCGCGCGATTGACCTGCCGATGTCGGTGGAGTTTTTAATCGTTTCCAGTTATGGGGACAGCACGGAAAGCAGCGGCACGGTGGAAATTAAGCGTGACTTTGGTGTGGATATTCAGGGCAAACATATCTTGATTATCGAGGATATCATTGACAGTGGACAGACGCTCAATGCGCTGAAGGATATTTTGCTCAAGCGCAATCCGGCTTCGCTGAAAATTTGCACGTTGTTGGATAAAAAAGAACGCCGGCTGGTAGACTTACAGGCAGACTACGTCGGTTTTTCCATTCCCAATGAATTTGTTGTCGGCTATGGTCTGGATTTTGCTTCTCATCACCGCAATTATCCGGATGTTTGTGTGCTCAAAGAGGAAGAATACTGCTGAGCACACGGAGAATTCGGTTGTCGCTGATGGGAAGATATGATATAATAATCCGCAAACTTTCGAATTTGCATTTATGCATGGATGGACGGAATATAGAGGAGGATTATCCAACTTGAAAAAAGCGCTACGTGGGCCGGGTACCTATCTCTTATTGCTGTTGCTGGTGTTTTTCCTGGTATCTTCGCTGGGCGGAACGCCGACGGTTGATAAGGAAGTCGGGTATTCGGAATTCATGCAACTGGTGGAAAACAACGAGATTAGCAGCATTTATGTCATGGAAAATGAGGTAAAGGCGCTCAAACGGTCCACCACAATCCAAAAAGAGGATTTCCCCAAGCAATACGATGTTTCGACGTATTTGCCCAGTATTGACGTATTTATGAAAGACGTGCAAAGCATCTTGGGTCCGAATCCGGCGGATAAGGATGTTTCGCTGCAGTTTGTAGCGGAGCCGGAGCCGAGCTGGTTGCTGACGATGCTGCCCTATCTGTTGACGATGTTGTTGATGGGCGGGCTGTTCTATTTCATGATTAGCCAGCAGGGGGGCCAAAGCGGCGGCCGCGGCGTCATGAGTTTTGGCAAATCCCGTGCCAAGGTCAATACGGATGACAAGAATAAAAAGACATTTGAAGATGTCGCTGGCGCTGAAGAGGAACGCGAAGAACTGGCTGAAATCGTCGATTTCTTAAAAAATCCCAAAAAATTTGCGGATTTAGGCGCGCGTATTCCCAAAGGCGTATTGCTGGTCGGCCCTCCGGGAACGGGGAAAACGTTGCTGGCCAAAGCAGTTGCTGGTGAGGCGGGCGTGCCGTTCTACAGCATCAGCGGTTCCGATTTTGTAGAGATGTTCGTCGGCGTAGGCGCTTCGCGTGTGCGTGATTTGTTTGATACAGCGAAGAAAAACGCACCCTGCATGATTTTCATCGATGAGATTGATGCGGTGGGCCGTCACCGCGGCGCGGGCATGGGCGGCGGCCATGATGAACGTGAACAAACGCTGAACCAGTTGCTTGTGGAGATGGATGGCTTTGCCCCCAATGAAGGCATTATCATCATCGCGGCGACCAACCGTCCGGATATTCTGGACCCGGCGCTGTTGCGCCCGGGTCGGTTTGACCGCCAGATTACGGTCAACTATCCGGATATCAAAGGACGTGAAGAGATTCTCAAAGTGCACAGCAAAGGCAAGCCGTTGGCCGAAGATGTTGACTTGAAAGTGCTGGCCAAACGAACCCCCTGGTTTACGGGTGCAGACTTGGAGAATGTGATGAATGAAGCGGCCATTCTAACCGCGCGCCGTGGATTGAAAGAGATTACGATGCCTATCATTTTGGAGGCCATCAACCGTGTAACAATTGGGCCGGAGAAAAAGAGCAGCGTCGTGACCGAAAAAGACAAGAAGCTGGTGGCGTATCATGAAGCAGGCCATGCGTTGGTGGGCCATGTACTGCCGCACTGCGACCCGGTGCATGAAGTGTCCATCATTCCGCGCGGGCAGGCAGGCGGTTATACGATGACGCTGCCGGGCGAAGAAACGCATTATGTCACTAAGAGCAAAATGACCGATGACATTGCGATGATGCTGGGTGGCCGTGCAGCGGAAGAGCTCATGCTTGGAGAGATTTCTACCGGTGCTTCGTCCGACCTGCAGAAGGCGACGAGCACAGCGCGCAAGATGGTGGTTGAATACGGCATGAGCGACGCCATCGGACGCACCTATTATGGCGGTGAACATGAGGTGTTCCTGGGCCGTGATTATGGCCAGACGCGCTCGTATTCGGAAAAGGTTGCGGCTGAGATTGATGAAGAAATTCATCGCATTATCGAAAGCGCCTATAAAGTGGCCAAGGATATTCTGAATGCACACAGGGATACGCTCGAACAGATGTGCCAAATTCTGTTGGAAAAGGAAAAATTGGACCAGCAGACATTCGAGGCATTGTTTGCTAAGGACCAGGCCAGCGCGCCTGCGCAGCTTGAAACATCCGCTGTCCCTACTGATGAACAGCCGGAGCATGAAGCATAATCAGAAAAACGGAAAAGGACCATTGCAATGGTCCTTTTTTCATCATCAAAAGACACGATACGCCAGCTTGAAAACATGGATATATGTAGAAAAACAGAAGAATTTTTAAAGAATTGTAGAATGTTTGGTTGAAGGAACAGGGACTCGGTGGTACAATAAAATTACCGAAAGTTTTAATGTTTGAAAGGCGTTGATTGGGATGCATGCCAACGGGGACGTAAAGATTTTTGCGGGCTCGACGGGAAAACCGTTTGCGCGCAGAATGTGTGAGTACATCGGATGTGAATTGGGCGACAGCGAAGTGATTACGTTTTCGGATGGAAACATCTTCGTGCGGATTAAGGAAACGGTGCGCGATAAGGACGTATATATTGTCCAGCCGATTGGGCTGAATCCCAATAACGAATTTGTGGAAATCCTATTCTGGATGGATGCGATGAAGCGGGCTTCTGCGGGTTCGGTGACGGCTGTAATTCCTTATTTCGGGTATGCAAAAGGCGATAAGAAGGATGAGCCGCGCGTGTCTATCCGGGCGCGTGTATGTGCGGACTGCATTGAAATGGCGGGCGCTGACCGTGTGATTGTCATGGACTTACATGCGCCGCAGGTACAAGGCTTTTTCCGTAAACCGGTAGACCACCTGTATTCCAAACCTATGCTGTGTGAATTCGTTAAATCCCTTGGATTGACAGATAACATGGTCGTTGTTTCACCGGATGCAGGGTTTGCCAAGGATGCGCGCGGGTACGCGGATTATTTGGGCGTGCCGGTAGCGATTGGGGATAAAACCCGTGTGGCGCATGATGAGAAGGCCAAGGTGCTGGAAGTTATCGGCAATGTAGAGGGCAAGGATTGCCTGATTGTGGACGACTTCACGATTTCCGGCGGCACACTGGTGGAAATTGCCAATGCGGTGAAAAACAAAGGGGCTCGGCATATCTATGCATGCCTGAGCCATATCCTGATTCGTGAAAAAGGGGTACAAGCCATTGAAAACAGCCCGATTGAAATGCTGATTTCAACGGACTCGGTGGAAAACCCATACATTCGCCAATGCAGTAAAATCAAGATTGTGTCGGTGGCGCCGCTGTTTGCTGAAACGGTATTGCGCATCAATAATCGGGAAAGCGTAAGCCCGCTGTTTAACAAGGTAACTGTGAATATGATTGAACATATTGGCGAAGAGATTACCGAAAAATAAGCAAAATACAAAAGAGGACACGCCCGTGTCCTCTTTTTTTATTGAAAGTATGGAGATAACATATCCGGTTTAATGGTGGTCTGTATCGTTGAGCACTTTGATGCGCGCCATCGCCCGAGCGATAGCGGCCCGCGCCCGGAAAAAATCCGAACGGGAACGTTGATGAGCGATGCGTGCATTGGCGCGCACGATAGCCTCCTCGGCCCGGCGGCGGTCAATCTCTTCCGGCCACTCGGCAGTTTGTACCAACACGCGCGCCGTACCATCCATGATGGATAAAAAACCTTCTGAGGAAAAAACCTCTTTCCATTCGCCGTCCTTTTTGATACGCATCGGGCCGGCTTCAATGGTAGCGGCCATGGGAATATGACCGGCCATGACGCCAATTTCCCCTTCCGAACCGGTGAAAATCAACATATCAATCTGGTCGTCGAAAAAACGGCGGTCCGGCGTTAAAATTTCCAGGCGAAACGTTGCCATGGGTTACTGCACTCCCTCACGCGCGCGTTTGCGCACATCTTCAATATTGCTGGCCATGAAGAAGGCCTGTTCGGGGATGTCATCGCACTTGCCATCGATAATTTCGGCAAAGGACGCGACGGTCTCTTCCACCGGCACGTACACGCCGGGGATGCCGGAGAACACCTCCGCCATAAACATGGGCTGCGAAAGAAAACGCTGAATTTTACGCGCGCGCTGGATGGTCAGCCGGTCCTGCTCATCCAGTTCATCCATGCCAAGAATGGCAAGGATGTCCTGCAGTTCGCGGTAACGTTGCAAAATCGCCTGCACGGCGCGGGCGACACGATAGTGTTCTTCGCCTACGATATGCGGGTCCAAGATACGCGACGACGATTCCAGTGGGTCGACGGAAGGATAGATGCCCATTTCCACGACCTTACGCGAAAGCACGGTTGTAGCATCCAGATGGGTGAAGGTCGTGGCAGGCGCGGGGTCGGTCAGGTCGTCAGCCGGCACATAAATGGCTTGGACAGAGGTGATGGACCCTCGCGTAGTGGAGGCAATGCGCTCTTGCAATTCACCCAGTTCCGTCGCCAGCGTGGGCTGATAGCCGACGGCAGAGGGCAACCGCCCCAATAGAGCGGATACTTCGGAGCCAGCCTGCACATATCGGAAAATATTGTCGATGAACAGCAGGAGGTTCTGCCCTTCCTTATCGCGGAAATGTTCGGCCATGGTCAACCCAGTCAGAGCGACACGCATACGTGCCCCCGGCGGCTCGTTCATCTGTCCAAAGGCCAGCGCTGTTTTATCCAATACGCCTGCTGCGCCCATTTCGTGAATCAAATCATTGCCTTCGCGGGAACGTTCCCCCACACCGGCAAAGATGGATACACCGCCATGAGAGGAAGCGACGTTATGAATCAATTCGGTAATCAAAACGGTTTTACCAACACCTGCGCCGCCAAACAGGCCAATTTTTCCACCGCGTGCATAAGGGGCAAGCAAATCAATAACCTTGATGCCCGTTTCGAACATCTCGGTAGCAGGCCGCTGTTCGTTCAGCGGCGGCGGAGCGCGGTGGATGCCCACCCGCGGTGCGTCAATCGGCCCCTTCCCGTCGATGGGTTCGCCTAGGGCGTTGAGCGTACGGCCCAGGACTGCATCGCCGACCGGCACAGTGATGGGGCCGCCCGTATCCTCGACCGTCAGGCCAAGGCTCAGCCCTTCTGTGGCTGCCAACGCAATGCAGCGCACCTTGCCGCCTCCCAGCTGGGAAACGACCTCCAGAGGCACGCGGGGTTCGCTTTGTACATATAACAAGGTATGAATCGGGGGCAGGGACTTGACGTCAAACTGTACGTCCGCGACAGGTCCTACGACCGAAACAAGACTACCGGTATTCATGAGACTCCTCCTTCGAGCAAGCCGCCCATAATCTCAGTGATTTCCTGTGTGATGGAACTCTGCCGTTCGCGGTTATAGGCCAGACGCAAATCGGCGAGGATTTCATCGGCGTTGCGGGTGGCTGTATCCATGGCTGCCATGCGCGCGCATTGTTCACTTGCAAACGATTGAATCAGCGTTGCATAAACAGAACCGATGACATATTGCGGAATGAGCCGTTCCAACACACGGCCAGGCGATGGCTCAAAAAACAATGAACCGGCCTGCAGGCTGTCCGGCATGGGAACGTCTGGAAAATCCGATACGCGCACCGGCAACAGACGCACCACCATGGGCTGGCAGTTCATGGAATGAATCAGGTGCGAATAAAAGACAAAGACCTGGTCCACTTCGCCTTCAATAAACAGGCGGCACAATTCCCAAGAAAGTTTCCGCGCCTCCTGCAGATGAGGCATATCAATCGCATGCAGATAGTCGACATTGGGCTCCAGATGATGTTCAAGGAAAAAGTCATAAGCCACATTGCCGATGGCGTACACGCGCACGGGTTCATACGTCTGCATGTGCTGATAGGCCATTTTTAGCACATTGGCATTGTATCCGCCGGCCAAGCCGCGTTCAGACGTAATGACGACATAGGCAGAACGGCCGCTTGTTGCCCGGTTCAGATAGCGGTGCTCTATTTGTCCGGCGCTGGCCAGCAGACAGCGGATGGATAAGCGCACTTCGCTAACGTAAGAGTCGTTGACCACGGCGCGCTTCATGCCCTGGCGCATTTTTGCACTACTAATCAGGCGCATAGCCTGCGTGATTTGACGCGTTTGCTGGATGCTATCAATCCGGTGCCGAATATCCGCAATATTCATTGCAAAGACTCCTTCTGTTCCGCCAGCTGTGTCAAAAAGTTTTCCACCTGCAAGGTCAAGGCTTCTGCCGTCTGCTGGGAAAGTTCACCGGTCTGATGAATTTGCGTCAGAATATGCGGCGCATGGGTACGCAGATAAGCGGCTAAGCCCTGCTGGACGGCCGTTGTCTGTTCCATATTCTGCACCAATCCCTTGGTGGTCATGGCAAAGAGCAAAGCCGCCTGTTCTTCTTCGGGCATGGGCGAATAACGGCCCTGCTTAAGCACCTGCATCAGCCGTTCGCCATAGGCGAGCTGCTGTTGGGTAGCGCTGTCTAAATCCGAACCAAACTGTGCGAAGATTTTCATTTCGTTGTACTGGGAAAGTTCCAACCGCAGCTGACTGGCCACCTTGCGAATGGCTTTGGTCTGTGCGGAGCCACCTACACGGGAGACGGACAGACCGACGTTGACCGCGGGACGCACACCCGCGTGAAACAGACCTTCTTCCAGAAAAATCTGGCCATCGGTAATGGAAATCACATTGGTCGGGATATAAGCGGAAATATCCCCCGCCATCGTTTCGACAATCGGCAGGGCGGTCATGGAACCATGGCCTTTTTCCTCGCTCAACTGTGCGGAGCGTTCCAGCAGGCGCGAATGCAGATAGAAAACATCGCCCGGATAGGCTTCGCGGCCCGGGGCCCGGCGCAGCAACAGGGACATCGTCCGATAGGCCACGGCGTGCTTGCTTAAATCGTCATATACAATCAACGCATCGCCCCCGGCATACATGACGCCTTCCGCCATCGCGCAGCCAGCATAGGGTGCGATGTATTGCAGCGGGGCCGGGTCGGCCGCCGTAGCAGCGATGATGGTGGTGTAGGACAAGGCATCGTGGGCAGCCAATTCGTCCACCACTTGTTTGACAGTGGAAATTTTTTGCCCGATAGCTACATAAAAACAGCGTACATTGCGCCCGCACTGGTTAATAATTGCGTCGACGGCAAGCGATGTTTTGCCCGTCTGCCGGTCGCCGATAATCAGTTCGCGCTGCCCGCGGCCAATGGGCACCATGGCGTCAATAGCCAACCAACCGGTGTGCAGCGGCCGGTCGACTGCGCTGCGGTCCATAATGGCGGGGGCAGGCTGTTCAATCGGACGGCTACGGCGGCTTTCAATAGGCCCTTTGCCATCGAGTGGGCGGCCGATAGGGTCGACGATACGCCCTTCCAGCCCATCGAGCGGGACTTCAATCACGCGGCCTGTGCCGCGTACTTCCATGCCCTCTTCGACGGTGGATACGTCGTTTAACAAAGCGATGCCGTTATGGTCCGGCGCTAAGGAAAGCGCCAGTCCAAATACGTTGTTTGGCAAGGCAACCAGTTCGGATAATTGGAGCCCTTCCAGTCCGTCCGCCCAGAGGATGCCGTCGCTGACGCTCAGAACATGCCCATAAGAAGAGACGGCGGGTTCGGCTTTATATTGTTCCAGCCGCTGACGCAGCAGCTGGTCGATGCTGATGGATTCCTGCAAAGGATTCACCTTCCTTTCAGGCGGTTAAAAGCGTTTGAATCTGCGCCAGTTGTTCCTTGGCGCTAAAGTCCCAGATGCGGCCGCCCGCCTGTACGACCAGGCCGCAAAGGAGCGACGGGTCTTCCGTGCAGGTAAGCGTTACCTCCTGCCCGAGGACCTGTTCCATCTTTTGTTTCAATCGTTCGCGCTGTTCCGGTTGCAAAGCAAACGCGGTGCGCACCTGTACCGGCGTCATTGTTTGACCTCGGAGAGGAATTCCTCTACCATGCGGGCATGGTCTTCCGGTTTGACTTCCCGCTCCAATACGCGTCCGGCAATCTGCACGGAAAGCGTGGTCAATTCCTTTTGTGCCTGTTGCAGCGCCTGGTCATGCATCGCTTCGGATTGTTTCTGCGCATTGTTCAAAATGCCGCGTGCCTCTTGCTGGGCGGCTTCGACAATCTGCTGCGCCTGTACTTTGCTTTCCTGTTGGCTTTTGGCCATCAGGTCCGAAGCTTGCTGCTGCATGGTGCGGTGTTCGAGTGCGATTTGCTTTTGTTCGTCGGCAATCTGCACCTGCTGGGTGTGAATCTGTTCACGTTCCTGTGCAAACTGCGCGGCCCGTTTTTCCATAAAGGCGCGAACAGGTTTGAACAGATACCGTTTGAACAAAAGCATCAGTAGCAAAATGGAAAGCATATGCCAGCCGATGTTCCAAAACGAGATACTCATACTCCGTCATCCTTTCCGTTTGAGGCAAACCGAATGTTTTTATGCAGCGCCGCCCAGAATGAAGATGATAAGAAGCGAGATAACAAAGCCGTAAATCGCGGTGGATTCGGCCAACACCAACCCCATCAACAAAACGCTGTTGATTTTTGTCGTCGCTTCCGGCTGACGGCCTACAGCCTCAACCGCCTTGCCTGTGGCAATGCCCATACCGAGCCCGGCTCCCAAACCCGCCAATACGGCGATGCCTGCGCCAATGGCAATCAATCCAATCGTACCCATTTTTTCCATCCTCCTATTGCAGAAATAAAATGAATGAACAAGTTTGTTATTTATTCCAACGCTTCCCCGATAAAGGAGAGCGAAAGATACATGAAAATATACACCTGAATACCGGCATGAAACAGGTTGAAATACAGCGACATGATGCCGGGAATCAAAATCGGCGTTACATAATAAAGCAGTTCCATGACAATCGCACCGGCCAAAATGTTGCCGTAAAGCCGGCAGGCCAGGGAAATCGGCGTACAGATGTCACTGAGCAGCTTAAACGGGGCGACCAGTTTCATCGGCTGGCCGTAATAACGGATGCGTCCGCGTACGCCGCGGTAACGCACAGCCGTGACGTTAATCATGATAAACGTGCACAAGCCAAGAGCCAGTGTGGTGTTCAAGTCCGCCGTCATGGCCTGGATGCCAAACAGCTCAATCAGGCTGCCCAGTGCGATATACGCACCCAACGCCAATAAATACGGCGAAAGGCCGGCACCGATTTTCTGACCCACACGGTTCTGTGTCATCTTGTCCAAGGAAGTGACAAGCAACTCAATGAGGTTTTGCAGGCCATGCGGTGTTTCGCGCATGCGCCTTTTCAAATAATAACAGTTGAAAAAAAGAAGAAAAGCGACGCAAAACAGAAGAATGCCTGCGCTGATAACAATCGGCAGCGGCACAGCGCCGATGCCCGGCAGCGTCACCTGGGCGATATCGATGCTCAGTTCAAGCGAACTGGACTGCCCGCTTGTCATCACCGCACAAACGACGCCGAAGACCGCCGCAATGGCCAGATACGGCCAAATGGCAATTAAAAATCCCTTCAGCCATTTCTGCCAGATACGGACGAGTTTGACACCTGCCTTATGCAAACCATTGCGAAGTTTTCCCATGGCGAATCACCAGCGTTTCTCAAAGATTGAACCACTTGGTTGCCCAAGATGGATAATAACAAAATCAACGGCCGCCCAAATGCAATGATGCTGACATGCCAAATGCCGTGCGCCTTTGCAAACAGTACGACCGCTTAACGGGAAGTAGACAATATAGCGAAACGAACAGGCGTTTCTATGTTCCCGTCCCTCTATTTGGTATGCCGATACAGATGCAAAGCACCCAGGAATAGCACCATTAAAATACCGACCATACATCCGACCAAATGGCCGACGGATAAAAAGACCATTCCTGTCAGAACACCCGCATAAATCAACATCTTCAACACGATGAGCCATGCGCTTTTCCGCAGGAGATGAACCAGACAGGTGGCCAAATAGAACTGCGCGGCGCCGGTACACAATCCAGCCAGGAAACCAACGGAAACCTGCCCAAACGTCATGGAACCGCACATCCTTTCTCATACACACGTTTCGGTTCTGCTAGGATTATACTCTTATTTGTCAAAAAATCCAGCCTTTTTATATAATCTAAATATGGAATATTTGAACAATCCCATTCAGCCGCGTGGCGCTGCCTCGCCCATTACTTCCCAAACGTGCTGGTCGATATCGCCGCTGCCGACCATAAGCACCAGGTCGCCCGCCTGCCAGTGCCGGCGCAAAAATGCCCCGATTTCCGGGAAGGTAGGGATATAATAACTCTCCTTGCCGCGCGCTCGGATAGCGTCGGACATCTGTTGCCCGTTGACCAGGCCGGTGTCCTTTTCGCGGCCGGGAAAAATCTGCGAAATGATGGTGCAATCCGCCGGGTCAAATGCTTCAACAAAGCGGTCAAAGAACTGATGGGCCCGAGAGAAGGAATTGCATTGGAATACCACCCACAGCTTGCGGTGAGGAATCATCTGCGCAGCTTGCATGCAGGCCTTGACGGCAGTGGGGTGATGTGCAAAATCGTGATAGACATTTACACCGTCCACCTGGCCGTGGAATTCAAAACGCCGTTCGGCCGCATGGTAGGTGGCGCAGGCTTCTTCGACGGCCTGCATAGAAACGCCCAGGTGGGTAGCGACCGCCATCGCGCACAGGGCATTGGAAATATTATACGCCCCCGGAAGTCCCAGATGGATGGAATCGAGTTTTTGCCCGTTGTGGACCGGCGTAAAGGTGGAGAAGCCGTGTTCGTCGTAGGTGATGTCCGTAGCTGTCCAGTCCGCCTGTTCTGTCAGGCCATAGGAAATGCACGGATGACCACAGGATTGCATCAGCGCCACGACACGCGGGTCATCCGCACAGCCGAACACCAATCCGCCTTCCGGCAGCCGCGCGACGAATTTGGCATAGGATTCCGCCGCTTGGTCGATGGAAGCAAAATAATCGGGATGGTCATCGTCGATATTGTTGACGATGGCAATGGTGGGATAAAATTGCAGAAAGCTATCGCGATATTCACAGGATTCCACGACCATGGCGTCGCCTTTGCCCAGACGCGTACCGCCGGCATCCAGATAATCCAGCACACCGCCGACGTGAATCGTGGGGTCCATTCCGCCCTTGAGCAGCATCAGACCAATCAGGGAAGTGATGGTGGTTTTGCCATGGCAACCCGAAACGCCGATGGCGACGGGATGCTGTTTCATCAGCTGGCCCAATAATTCCGCCCGCCCCATAGTGGGGATGCCGTGTTCCACTGCATAGGCCAATTCCACATTGGTGGAAGGGACCGCCGCGCTGTAAACGACCAGGTCCGCATCTTGGACATTTTCGGCCTTGTGGCCAATGGTATAAGGAATACCGGTATGTTGGACAAAGGGGGTGAAAATGGTCTCCTTCATGTCCGAACCGGTGACCTGGTAGCCTTGTTCTTTGAGCAAATCGGCCAAGCCGCACAGACTGGCGCCCATGATGCCGATGATATGTACGTGTTTTCCGCGAAAGTCCTGAATATCGATGGATTTGGCCATCTATTTCTCACACACCTTTCATGCGTTCCTATTATACGCGCACCCGGGGGCTTTGGCAACTCGGCGAGCAGACTGTTTGCTTGACAGCGGCTCGCGCACAGGCATACAATAAAACAACCTATGAACGGACACGCACAAGTGTGTCAATAAGGAGAGCATCATGCAAACAGAATCCTGTCTTTCATTGATTATGGCGGCCGGCGAGGGGACGCGTATGAACAGTAAGAGGCCTAAGGTGCTCCATGCAGTGGCGGGAAAGGCGATGATTGACCGCGTGCTGGACGTCTGCCCACAGGGGCCGAAACCGGTGGTCATTGTCGGTCACGGCCGACAGGCGGTGGAAGAACACGTCGGCAGCCGTGCCCGCTTTGTCGTGCAGGAGGAACAGAAAGGGACCGGCCATGCGGTGATGATGGCACGCGAGTATCTGACCCAGCATGAGGGACTGGTGCTGGTGTTGGCAGGCGACATGCCTTTATTGACGCGTGAAACAATCGACGCGCTGGTGCAGCAGGCGCAGGGGAAAAAGGCGGCGCTGCTGAGCAGCGTGGCTGCTGACCCGACGGGATACGGGCGAATTTTGCGCGATGCGACTGGTAATGTATGCGGCATTGTCGAACACAAGGACGCGACGCAGGCGCAGCGGAATATCCGGGAGGTCAATGCATCGGTGTATGTATTTGAGGCCAAAGCGCTGCTGGCATGCCTGGATGCACTGACGTGTGACAATGCGCAGGGTGAATACTATCTGACGGACTGCATCGGCCTGCTGGCGCAAAAGGGCGAGGCGATTGGCGCGGTGGTAGCGGAAGAGGAAACCTGCCTGGGTGTGAACAACCGTGCGCAGCTGGCCCAGGCGGAAGAGGCCGTCCGCCGCCGGGTAAACGAACGCTGGATGCAGGCGGGGGTGACGCTGATTGACCCAGCGCACACTTATATCGAAGAGGATGTGCAAATTGGTCGCGACAGCGTGATTTATCCGGGCGTTATTCTGCAGGGACACACCATTATCGGGGAGGACTGCGCCATTTTGCAGGGCTGCCGCATCATAGACAGCCAAATCGGCGATGGGACGGATGTGCAGAACAGCGTGCTCATCCAGGCCAGAGTTGGCCGGGAAACGCACATTGGGCCGTATGCATATCTGCGTCCGGGCAGCGTGGTGGGCAATGCATGCAAGATTGGCGATTTTGTGGAACTGAAAAACATGCAGGTCGGAGACCGCAGCAAGCTGCCGCACCTGACCTATGCCGGAGACGGCACAATTGGTACGGATTGCAATATCGCGTGTGGTACGATTTTTGTCAATTACGACGGCAAGGTCAAACAGCAAACACACGTGGGAAACCACTGCTTTGTTGGTTGCAATGTCAACCTCATTGCACCGGCGGAAATCGGCGATGGCGCCTATGTAGCTGCAGGCAGCACGGTGGTAGGCGAGGTGCCGGGCGATTCACTCTGCATCGGCCGTGCACACGCGGATATTAAAGAAAAATGGGCCAAACGGCGCCGTGAGCAGGGACGGTTAAAATAGCATGAAGCTGATTTTTGGATTGGGAAACCCGGGCGTACAGTATGCACAAACCCGGCACAATGCGGGGTTTATGGCGCTGGATGCACTGGCAGCGCTGCTGCGTACGGAAGTGCAGCAGCAAAAGCGCGGCGCACTGGTGGCGCAGACGCATATCGGCAATGAAAAGACGCTGTTGATTAAACCGCAGACATTTATGAACAACAGCGGGTCATGCGTGTTGGATTTTGCCGCGTACTATAAGGTGGAATTAGCGGACATCGTCGTCCTGTATGACGATATCGATTTGCCGGTTGGCATCGTTCGCGTGCGCGCCAAGGGCGGCCCGGGCACGCACAATGGCATGCGCGATATCGTCGCGCACTTGGGGGAGACCGCATTTCCGCGCGTGCGTATTGGCGTGGGGGCCAAGCCGCCGCAATGGGACTTGGTGGACCATGTGCTGGGCAAACCGACAGGCGAGGACTGGGAACGGTTCGTAGAAGGCGTTGAGCGGGCGGCCCGGGCAACGGTTTGTCTGGTGGAACACGGCGTGGAGGCGGCCCAGCAGCTCAATGGAAAAGAGCCGCACGAAGCAAATAAGCAAGAATGAAATAGGTGAATGCAGATGGAACAACTGCGCGCGGCCTGCCATGAGGCAGTGTTTGCGCCTTTGACGCAAAGCGGGATGTATAAGCGCCTGTTGCGCGAGATACGGGGGGGTGCGCAGACTCTCCCGCTTTTTGGCATGCCGGAAAATGGCAAGGCGCCGTTGCTGGCCGCTTTGTTTGAACAGGTCCGGCGCAGCATGCTTATCGTATGCGCCAGCGACTTTGCCGCACAAAAATTGTATGCAGCCCTGGAAGGGACACTGGGCGAGGATGTGCATTTGCTGCCGATGCGCACGGTGCATTTAAGCAAGGCGCGCGTACAGGACAAACAAAACCAGGGCTTACGTGCCGCTGCGTTGGATGCGCTGTGCGGTGATACGCCGGGCGTTGTCGTCGCTTCGGTGGATGCCGCGCGTGCGCGCCTGCTGCCGGTGCAGACGTTTGCCAGCAATGGATTTACGCTGCAGACGGGGGAACAGCTTGACCTATTGGATTTGGCGGAAGCGCTGGAGCGGGCTGGCTATGCACGCGTGGAAACGGTGGATGCGTATGGACAGTTTGCCGTGCGCGGTGGGATTGTCGATGTGTTTTTGCCCAATGCCAATGCATACCGCATCGATTTTTTTGGCGATGAAATTGATTCCATCCGTCTGCTGGACCCGCTTTCCCAACGCAGCAGCGATGCGGTGGAACAGTGCCGCATTTGTCCTGCGATTGAGATGCCGCTCAACGCCCGGCAGGCTAAACACGCACTTGATGCGATTAATCGCGCCCATCGCGGTGCGCAGGGCGAAACGCTGGTGCGTTTGAACAACCTATATCTGGCTATTGAACAGGGTGATTACAGCACAGCGTATGAGGTCGCTTCGTTATTTTTACCAACGGTGACAGCGGCGGACTACCTGCCCGCAGGCGGCTTGCTGTGCCTGGATGAACCGATGCGCCTGGGCGATGCGGCGCAGAGTACAGATACGGATATCGCTACCGCCGTGCGCGACCTGGCGCAAAAAGGGGAAGAACCGCGCGGCTGGGATAAACACTTGGCCCCTTATGCGATGTTTAAAGCGCCGGAAGAGGTTTGTACCCTGCGCTTTTCAGCGTTGATGCGCGGCGGTACGGACTCGTTCTATTTTGCCATGCGACCCGCTCAGCCATTTCATGGCCGGATGGATTTGCTGTGTGAAGACCTGCTGGCGCGTAAGCGCCAGGGATGGCGGACGCTGTTGGTGCTGCAGAATGAAAAACGGTGCGAAAGCCTGTTTCAGTCCTTACAGGACCGCGACGTGCCCTGCACGCTGCAATATGAAATCAGTCAGCCGCCGGAAAAGGGACAGACGCTTATCACCCGTGCGCCGCTGGGTGCAGGATTTGAAATGCAGGAAGAGCAGTATCTGGTGCTCAGCGAGGCGGAAATTTTCCGCAATCAATCCGTTCAGCGTGCACAGAAAAAGGGCACGCGCGTCGCTGCGCCTGCGCTGGAACTCAAAGAGGGGGATTACGCGGTTCATGATATCCACGGCATTGGCATTTACCGCGGCCTTAAAACCATCGAGGTAGAAGGCCGGCCCAAGGATTTCATGATGATGGAATACAAAGGCGGGGATAAGCTCTATATTCCGGCCGAACAGATGGGGCGGGTACAAAAATACATCGGTTCGGACGACGCGGCTCCCAAGGTCAGTAAAATGGGCGGTCAGGAGTGGGACCGCACGAAGAAAAAAGTATCCAGCAGCGTCAAAAAATTGGCGCAGGACTTGGTAGCTATCTATGCGGCACGGCAGGCGCTCAAAGGTTATGCATTTTCGCCCGATACAGTCTGGCAGCAGGAATTTGAACAGGCCTTTGCGTTTGAAGAGACAGAAGGTCAACTGCAAAGCGTGGAAGAAATCAAACGAGATATGGAATCGCCCCGTATCATGGACCGGTTGCTGTGTGGCGATGTGGGCTACGGCAAGACGGAAGTAGCGATGCGCGCCGCCTTTAAATGCGTCATGGACGCCAAACAGGTCATGGTGCTGGTGCCGACCACGGTACTGGCGCAGCAGCATTATGCGACCATGTCCGCCCGTTTTGAAGGGTATCCCATCGAAGTGGAGGTACTTTCCCGTTTTAAAAGTAAAAAGGAACAAGAGGAGATTCTGGATAAATTTGCCCAGGGACATATCGATGTGCTCATCGGCACACACCGCCTGCTGGCCAAGGATGTCAAGCCGCACGATTTGGGGCTGCTGATTGTCGATGAAGAGCAGCGCTTTGGCGTTGGACATAAGGAGACGATTAAAGATATCAAACGGACGGTGGACGTATTGACCATGACGGCTACGCCCATTCCGCGCACCATGGAAATGTCGCTGGTGGGCATTCGGGATATGTCTGTGATTCATACGCCGCCGACCGAACGTGTGGCCATCCACACCGCAGTGTGCGAATATGACGATGAGCTGGTCAAAGAGGCCATCACACGTGAACTGGCCCGCGGCGGGCAGGCTTACATTCTATATAATCAGGTGCAGAAGATGGAACGGTTTGTCGAGCACCTGGAACAACTGGTGCCGCAGGCGCGGTTTGCCATGGCGCACGGGCAGATGCACGAAGCAACGCTGGAAAAAGCGATGCTCTCCTTTTATGAAGGGGAAACGGATGTATTGGTATGTTCGACCATCATTGAAAGCGGGCTGGATATTCCAACAGCCAACACCATGATTATCATTGACGCCGACCGGCTGGGGCTGGCCCAGTTGTACCAACTGCGCGGCCGGGTAGGTCGCAGTACACGCACAGCGTATTGTTATCTGACTTATCAGCCGCAGCGCGCGCTGTCCGAAACGGCGGAGAAGCGTCTGCAGGCCATTCGGGAATTCACCGAATTGGGCAGCGGCTTCCGTATTGCGATGCGTGATTTGGAAATCCGGGGAGCGGGCAATCTGCTGGGGCCGGAACAGCATGGACAGATGCACAACGTCGGTTATGATACCTATTGCCGGCTATTGGCGGATGCGATTCGCCAAGCGCGCGGCGAAGAGGTAGAACAGGTGGTTGAAACAACGGTAGACGTGCCGCTGACCGCCCATATTCCGGCCTCGTTCATTCCTTCGCGCGAACAGAAAGTACAGGCGTACCGCCGCATTGCGGACCTGGCGGATGCCCGGCAGGCGCAGGACATGTGCCGGGAATTGCAAGACCGATACGGCAAGGTGCCGCAGGAAGTGCAGGATTTGGTGCAAATCGCGCTGCTGCGCGCCAAAGCCGGCGCACAGGGCGTACAGACTGTGATTATCCGCGATGGATTGACGCGCATCCGTTTTGCACCGCAGGCGCATCCTGACCCGCAGGCGTTGCTCAAAGCCATGCAGGCATTTGGCCCAGGCGCGCAGATGGTGCGGGGCGACGTGCCCGGCATGGTATTGCGTATGCCCAAAGCTTCGGCGCGGGTGATGATGGAAAAGACGCTGGCCTTCTTTCAGTCCATCCCCGCCGGATGAGCGCGGCGTTGCGGAACAGGACGGTGTGCGGTATAATACAACCAATTCAGCATGAAACCGCCTGCCGAAGGCGTGGATAGAAGGAGTTTACGGATGAAGAAAAAGGGAGTGGCATTGCTGCTGGTCGCGTTGTGCGGCTTATCGCTGACAGGATGTGAAATGGTATCCGTCAACCGGGATAAAGACCGGGCACAGGCGATTATCCAAATCGGGGAAACGACGCTGACCAAGGAACAGGTCTATGCAGAATTTGCTTACCAGCTGGCGGTGAGCGGTTATTCTGTTGACATGTGGGATGAGGATATGGATAGCGAGACGCGCGAATATGTCAACGAACAGCTGGTGGATTTTGCCGAAGCAAAAGCCAATCTGTTGACCGTTGCAGCCATTTGCGACCGGGATTATCCGCTGACGGATGAGGACCAAAAACAGATTGACGAACAATACAACGAATATATCAGCGCAATAAAGACATACCTGGGATATGATGCGGAAAAACCGGAAGCCTATGAAGGTAACATCGATGAAGATGTGGAGGCGTTCTTTGCTTCCCAGGGCACCACAAGCGCAGAATACAAGCAGAGCGTTGTGCTGAATTACAAGTACGAAAAAGTACAGAAAGCGCATGCGGAAACCATCGAAGCGGATGAAACGGCGATTCGGCAGAAATACGACACGGATTTAGCCGAGCAGAAGGAGGCCGCTACGACCAATACCACCAATTATGAGACAGCCATTCAGCAGGAAAGCATGGGCGACTATTTGCTCTTTAAGGCAAAGAATTATGCGGTGGTCAAACAGGTGCTAATTCCCTATACCGAAGCGGATGCGGAAAAGGTCAGTGCGGCATATGAAAAACTGCAGAAGGTGGAGGATGAGCTGGAGGAGGCAACGCAAAAGCTCTCCTCGGCTAAAAGTAAATTATCCACTGCGCAATCGGCGTTTGATACGGCAAAATCTTCTTACGATACCGCGCAGCAAAACAACGACGCCGATGCCATGGCCACCCATCAACAGACCATGGATGCTCAGCTGAAAGTCATCAATGAACAAAAGGCGATTCAGGAAGAACAGCAGCCGATTGTCGACCAGAAGACGGCAGAAAAGGAACAGGAACAGAAAAACGTGGACGCGGTGGAACAGGCGGCCTACAAGAACATCCAGGCCAAGGTAGAAGAGATGATTGCGCGCTATGAAGCGGGCGAGGATTTTGCAAAACTCATTGCGGCCTACAACACCGACCCAGGCATGCAGAGCGGCGCCTTCGCTACGTTGGGCTACACAGTCAGCCCCAATAACACCACCTATGATGCGGATTTTGCCGCCGCAGCGCGTGCGCTGACCGAAGCGGGCCAGTTGAGCGACCCGGTGCTTACGGTGCATGGCGCGCATGTGATTCGCGCCGAATATAATTTGGATGCCGAGGTAGAACTTCCGTATGAGACGGTGCGGTCCATCGTCAAGGAACAGGCGGACGCCGACGCCCAGGAGCAGGCGTGGACAGCACAGGTGGAGCAGTGGCGTAAGGATTTGGATGTAAAAACCTGGACTAGCCGGCTTAAATTTATTAAATAGACGGAATGAAATGCAAAAGGAGCGTGTCTTGGGCACGCTCCTTTTTATTTTACCGCGGTGCGCCTCCTTGATGCCCGCAGGAAAATAGAGAAAAATAAACCGGAAGGAAGAAAGGACAAACAAAGTAAAATCCAAGGCGCAAAATGCCTTGTCAAACCCAGGGGCAACGTCTACAATAAAAAACGGATTGGATCATGATTTTTAGGAAAAGAGGTCATGTATGTGGATTTGAAACGAACCCCCTTGTACGAACGCCATGTGGCGTTGGGTGGGCGTATGGTGGATTTCGGCGGCTGGGAACTGCCGGTGCAGTATACGGGCATCCTCAAAGAACATGAAAAGGTGCGTACGCAATGCGGCCTGTTCGATGTTTCGCATATGGGCGAGATAACGGTGCAAGGGCCGGGAGCAGACGCGTTTGTGCAGCATCTGGTTACCAATGACGTCAGCGCCATTCATCCCGGTCAAACGCTGTATTCCCCCATGTGTTATCCTGACGGCGGCACGGTGGATGATTTAATCATCTATCAAATGGCGCCCAACGATTACCTGCTGGTGGTGAACGCCGCCAACACGGATAAGGATTTTGCATGGATGTGCGAACAGGCTGGAACGGATGTAAAGCTGGAGAACCGGTCAGCCGATTACGGACAGATTGCCATTCAAGGGCCTATGGCACAGCAAATTCTGCAACAGGTGTGCGATGTGAACCTGGAAACCATCCCGTTCTTTGCTTTTCAAAGCGGCGGACAGGTGGCGGGCTGCAAAGCGATTGTTTCCCGCACTGGCTATACGGGGGAAGACGGGTTTGAAGTATACGTGTCCGCCGAACAGACCGGACTGGTCTGGGATGCTTTGCTGCATGCCGGCGGTGATGCGATTTGCCCCGTTGGACTGGGGGCGCGGGATACGCTTCGCTTTGAAGCGAAACTGCCGCTGTATGGCCAGGAACTGTCGGCAGATATCACACCGTTGGAGGCGGCGCTGGGCTTTTTTGTCAAACTGAATAAGGAAGATTTTATCGGTGCACAGGCATTGCGTGCGCAGAAGGCCCAGGGCTTGTCGCGCAAACTGGTGGAGATTGAAATGATAGACCGCGGCATGCCGCGGGCGCATTTGCCCATCAGAGCCGCCGGACAGGAAATTGGGCACACAACCAGCGCGGGCGTCGCACCGACGCTGAAAAAGACGCTGGCGCTGGGGCTTGTGGATGCAGCCTATATACAGCCGGGCACGGAAGTGGAAATCATGGTGCGCGGCAAAGGATTAAAAGCCAGGGTTGTAAAAGGTGGCTTTTATAAAAAACAAACCAAAAGCAAATAGGCAGAGGGAGGCCGTTTAAATGGTAAAAGAGGGTTATTTGTATTCGGAGGACCATGAATGGGTGCGTGTGGAAGAAGGAAAGGCGTATATTGGCATTACAGATTATGCACAGAACGAATTGGGGGACATCGTGTTTGTTGAACTGCCGGAACTGGAGGCGACGGTCTCCGCAGGCGACCAGGTAGGCGTACTGGAATCGGTCAAAGCGGTGGCGGATGTGTTTTGCCCGGTCAGCGGCACGGTGGTGGAAGTCAATCAAGGATTGGAAGATGAACCGGAACTGTTGAATAGCGAGCCGTTTGAACAGCATATCTTTGTTGTCGAACTGGATGGTGAACTCCCTGCGCTGATGGATGCAGCAGCCTATGAGGCGTTTTTAGCCGAATAAAGAAGGGGAGGGAAAACCATGCGTTATACGCCTCACGCACAGGAGGAAATAGCGTCCATGCTGCAAACGGTCGGCGTGGACAGTTTGAACGACCTTTTTTTGGATATTCCCGAAGAGCTGCGGCTTCAACGGGATTTGGCCATTGGGCCGGGAATGGAAGAACTGCAGCTGCGCAGGCATTTACAGGCACTGGCAGCTCGCAATACGACCACCGAACAAATGCCCAGTTTTCTGGGGGCTGGCGCATACGACCATCTGGTACCGGCGGCGGTGGAACAGTTGCTGATGCGCAGTGAATTCTATACGGCCTATACGCCTTACCAGGCGGAAATCAGTCAGGGAATTCTGCAGTCGATTTTTGAATACCAAACCTATATCTGTCGTTTGACGGGTATGGATGTGAGCAACGCCTCCATGTACGATGGGGCGTCTGCGCTGGGGGAATGTTGTAAGATATGCGTTTTGCAAAAGCGGCGCCCGCGCGTGTTGCTGCCTGCGACGCTGCACCCTGGTTATGCGGATACGGTGCGTACGTACGTCACAGATGAAACGATGGAACTGCATACCGTACCGGAAAAAGATGGACGAATGGATTTGCAGGCGTTGGCGCAGGCGCTGGATGGGCAGACGGCGTGCGTTGTTGTGCAGCAACCCAATTTTTATGGTTTGCTGGAGGATGTGGCCGCCATTGAGAAAATGGTGCATGAAGCGGGTGCGCAGCTGGTTATGTGTGTCCATCCGACCGCGCTTGCGCTTTTGCGCACGCCTGGGGAAGTAGGGGCGGATTACGTCGTCGGCGACGGACAGCCGTTGGGCTGCGGGCTCAATTACGGTGGGCCGTACCTTGGATTCATGGCGACGACGAAACGGAATATGCGTCAATTGCCGGGCCGCATCGTCGGTCAATCGGTCGATGGGCAGGGCCGGCGCAGTTTTGTGTTGACCTTGCAAGCGCGCGAACAGCACATTCGCCGTGAAAAAGCCAACTCCAACATCTGTTCGAATCAAGCGCTCAACGCCTTGGCTGCAAGCATGTATTTGGCATTCGTCGGTCCCAAGGGCCTTACAGAGGTGGCGCAGCGGTGCTACGACTTGGCGCACTATGCCGAACAGGCGCTGGCGGCGCAAGGGATTGAACGCCTGCATGGCGGTCCGTATTTTATGGAATTTGCTGTTGCAGTGCCGGATGCCAAGGTGGCCAATCAAGCGTTGCTGCAGGCGGGCATGCTGGGCGGCTATGCATTGACGGATGGATTGCTGCTGGCTTTTACCGAAAAACGAACCAAAGAAGAAATTGACCGGCTGGCGGATGTGTTGGGAGGTGTGTGCCGTGGATAAACTGTTGTTTGAAAAAGACGTACCCGGCTCCAACGCCTTTACGCTGGGTCTCAGCGACGTACCCGCACACGATTGTGCGCAGGAGATGGATGCCGCGCTCTTGCGGCAAACCCCGCTGGATTTACCTGAACTGCCGGAAGTGGAGGCCGTGCGGCATTTTACGGCGCTCAGTCACCGTGCTTACGGCGTGGACGACGGGATGTATCCACTGGGTTCCTGTACGATGAAATACAACCCGAAGATAAACGAATGGGCCTGCCGGTTGCCCGGGTTTGCACAAATCCATCCGGACCAGCCTGCGCAAACCGTGCAGGGGGCATTGTCGCTGATGGCGGAGATGGAATCGATGCTGTGCGAAATCGGCGGTATGGACGCCTTTACCCTGCAGCCAGCGGCCGGCGCGCAAGGGGAGATGACGGGCATGCGCATCATCAAGGCATATCATGACCACCGCGGCGATACAGGGCGTACGAAAGTCCTGGTGCCGGACTCGGCGCATGGTACCAATCCGGCCACAGCGCATGTGATAGGGTTTGACGTGGTCGAAGTCAAATCCGATGCGGACGGCATGGTGGATTTGCACGATTTGGCCGCGAAGATGGATGCGCAGGTAGCGGGATTGATGCTGACAAACCCGAATACGCTGGGGCTGTTTGAACAGAACATTATGGAAATTGCGCGCATTGTCCATCAGGGCGGAGGCCTATTGTATTATGACGGCGCAAACCTGAACGCCATTATGGGCATGGCCCGCCCGGGGGATATGGGCTTTGACGTTGTGCATTATAATCTGCATAAAACGTTTGCCACGCCCCATGGCGGCGGCGGGCCGGGCAGCGGCCCGGTGGGGGTTAAGGCATTTTTGGAACCGTTTTTGCCCAAACCGGTTCTCACAAAGGCGGACGGCGGTTATGCCTGGGATTGGAACCGCCCGCTGTCCATCGGCAAGATGCATGCGTTCTATGGCAATTTTTCCGTAGTAGTACGTGCCTATACCTATCTTAAAGCACTGGGGGCAACCGGCGTGCGCCAGGCTTGCCAGCTGGCGGTATTGAATGCCAATTATCTGCGCGTCTTGCTGCGCGATGCGTATGATATCGCATATGACCGCATCTGCAAGCATGAGTTCGTCTGTTCGACAACCCGCGCGATGGAAGAAAACGGCGTGGGTGCGACGGATGTTTGCAAACGCCTGTTAGATTATGGATATCATCCGCCGACGGTACATTTCCCGTTGATTGTGCATCAAGCGCTGATGATTGAGCCAACGGAAACGGAAAGCAAGGCGCGCCTGGATGCATTTGTACGAGCGATGAAGACCATTGCTCAGGAAAGCTTGCAAACGCCCGAACAAGTTACTACCGCCCCGCATGATACCGTGATTACGCGTGTCGATGAAGTGCGCGCGGCCCGCAATCCGGTTGTAGCGGCGCAGCAAACGGAAGCCTGATATCCGCATACCCGCCCATAGCAAACATGGGCGGGTCTTTTGAAAAGGAGAGAAAGAGATGAAAGACCTTGTCGTCATTGGCGGCGGCCCGGGCGGTTATGTTGCGGCGATTCGCGCCGCCCAGCTGGGGATGAACGTGATGTTGATAGAACGCGACCATCTGGGGGGAACGTGCCTGAACCGGGGCTGCATCCCCACCAAAGCCTATTATAAAAATGCGCAGCTGCTCGGGGAGATACAGCGGCTGGAAGAGTTTAATCTTTTGCCCGTTTTGACGGAACTGGATATGGCAGGCGCGCAGGCACGCATGCAGAAGATTTCCGCACAGCTGGTCAGCGGCATCGAAAAACTGATGAAGGGTAACGGCATTGACTGGCGTACGGGTGAGGGCGTGTTGCTCGATGCACATCATGTACGCATCGGCGAAGAGACGATAGAAACCAAGCGTGTCCTGCTGGCGATGGGAAGCGACCCGGTCCTGCCGCCGATTGAAGGAATGGATTTGCCGGGCGTGGTGGATTCGACCGGCATGTTGGCCTTGACCGAGGTGCCCCGGCACCTGGTGGTGATGGGAGGCGGCGTGATTGGGATGGAATTCGCCTGCATCTTCCGTCGTTTTGGCGCGCAGGTAACGGTCGTTGAAGCACTGCCAACGATTCTGGCCGGCGTAGACGGGGATTTATCCAAACGTTTCACCGTCATGGCTAAAAAACAGGGTATCGGCATACTGACTGACCATCGTGTTGAACGGATTGGCCAGGATGAACAGGGCCTGTGCGTGCAAGTCACAGGGAAGAAGGGCGGGCAGGTTCTGCAGGCGGACTGTGTGCTCGTTTCCGTTGGGCGCAAGCCCTGCCATGGTGGAATGGACTTGCCGGCGCTGGGCATCGCCTGTGAACGCGGCGCGGTTGAGGTGGATGAAAATTACCAGACGACACTGCCGGATGTTTATGCCATCGGCGATGTGATTGGCGGCGTCATGCTGGCCCATGTAGCGTCCGAAGAAGGCCGTGTTGCGGTGGAACGCATGGCAGGGATGCAAACGCATGTGGCCGCCGTACCTTCGTGTATTTTTACCTTTCCGGAAATCGCCTGTGTGGGGCTGAGCGAACAAGCCGCCCAGCAGCAGGGGTGTCTGGGTGCGACGGGCCGCTTCCTTTTCGGCGCCAATGGAAAGGCGCTGACGCTTGGCGAGGCCGAGGGCATGGTCAAGGTGGTTGCAGACCCATGCGGCCGCATTGTCGGCGTGCATATCATGGGCCCTCATGCCAGCGATTTGGTGTTGCTGGCCACACAATGGGTACAAAACGGCACGACGCTGACGCAGGCAAGCGAGATGGTATTCCCGCATCCAACGCTGGGTGAAACGTTGCATGAGGCGGTGCTGGACGCGTTGGGAAGGGCTATCCATGCCGTGAGCCGGAAGGCAGCCCGATGAATTACATCGAACGCAGCACAACGGACCCGGCGCTGAATCTGGCCGTGGAGGAGCTATTGGTGCGGGAACGGGCGGATTTACAACCGCTCTTCATGCTTTGGCAGAATGCGAATACCATTGTCATCGGCCGCAATCAGAATGCCGCTCAGGAGGTGGACCGTGCGGAAGTAGCGCGCCGCGGTGTGTGCGTGGTGCGCCGCATGACCGGCGGCGGCGCCGTATATCATGATTTGGGCAATTTGAATTTTTCTTTCATCTTGCAAGACCCAGCGCACCGCGGGTTTGATTTTGCGCGTTTTTTAGCGCCGGTAACACGGACATTGGCGCAGTTCGGTGTACAGGCGCAAGCATCCGGCCGTAATGATATTGTCCTTAAAGGCGCAAAATTTTCGGGCAATGCGCAATATCGCTATCGGGATGTATTGTTGCACCATGGCACGCTGTTGTTCGATTCGGACATGACGGTGTTGACTGGCGTATTGCGTCCAGACCCCGCCAAGCTGCATAGCCGGGGGGTAGCGTCCATCCACAGCCGTGTGACCAATCTGCGCCCGTATCTGCCAGCCGGCATGACCCTTGAGCAGTTCAAACAGGCGCTGGTGCAGGAAGTGGGCCGTGAATATGGTTCTTTAAAACCGATAACACTGGAGCCCGATTTTTTGCACAAAGCAGAAGCGCTGGCACAAAGCCGGTATCGCAATCCAGCCTGGGTTTGGCGGGAAAACCGCAGGTTTAACCGCGAGCGGCGCGCCCGCTATCCGTGGGGAACGCTGCAGGTGCGCATGCAGGTGGAACGGGACCGTATTGCGGATATTGAATTGTCCGGAGACTTTTTTGCCTTGTGCGATTTGAGCGAATTGGAAGAACGGCTGCTCAACCTGCCGTTTACCCCTCAACAGATACGAAGCGCAGTGCGTGCCGTGCCCTTGGATACCTATATTCCGGGCGCACAAACCGAACAATTGCTTGCGCTTCTTCTTCCGGATGATGACAGCGGATATCCGGTCAGGGAGCGGCATGGAAGATGAGAGGAGCGGTCTGCATGCAGCTGGAATCACCATCCAACCAGGAAACAAAAATCATCGTTTATAAAAGTGCCCGGCGGCTGGAACTCTGGCACGGCGCCCTTTGTTTGGGCGTTTATCCGGTGGGGTTGGGGCGCGCCCCGCGCAAACCGAAGGAAACAGAAGGGGACGGACGTACGCCGGAAGGTGAATATTACGTATGTACGCGCAACGCACAAAGCCGATTTTACCTTTCCCTGGGCATTGCCTATCCCAACGTGGACGATGCAGAAAAAGCGTTCAAACAGGGCCGGATTGACGCCCCCGTGTACGAACAGATTTGTCATGCTATCAAGGTGCGGACGCGTCCGCCCTGGCATACGCCCTTGGGCGGCGCTATCATGATTCATGGCGGGGGAAGCCAGACGGACTGGACGCAAGGATGCGTGGCAGTTGAAGATGAAGTAATGGATATTTTATGGTCGTACGCCGCACTCGGAACGCTGGTACTTTTTTGTCCTTAGACAGGAAAAATCGGAGAGAAAAACCAAAAAAACCTTTTTTCACAAAGCCTTGGCAAAAAAGCATAAAAATTCCTTGTTGGCAAACAATAGGCTTCAGACGCTGATTTTTAGCCCATGAGGGGAGAAAACAGGTTGGAAAAAAGAGCCTATTGGAGGGAAACCCATGAAAGCAACTGGAATTGTCCGCAGGATTGATGAATTGGGCAGGGTGGTGATTCCTAAAGAGATTCGCCGCACGCTGCGCATTCGTGAAGGGGATCCGCTGGAAATTTTTACGGACCGGGATGGGGAAGTTATCTTAAAAAAATATTCGCCGATTGGGGAATTGGGAGAGTTTGCCAAAGAATACGCAGAAGCGCTTTATAAAACCATGGGGCATTTGGCGCTGATTTGCGACAGGGATACGTTCATCGCGGCGGCCGGCCCGGGCAAAAAGGAGTACGCAGAACAAAACGTTTCCAAGGAAATGGAACAGACCATGGAGGCCCGGCAGAGCGTGCTGGCTGGTAACCGGCAGAATACCCCGCCCCGACGGTTGCTGCCCCAGGAAGCGGATGGGTTTTCCTATACGGCGCAGATGATAGTGCCGGTGCTCAGCGAAGGGGAAGCGATTGGCGCAGTTGTGCTGGCTTCGCGCAATACGGACGCCGTATTTGGCGAAGCCGAACGCAAGGTGGCGCAGACAGCCGCCGGTTTTTTGGGCAGGCAGCTCGAACAATAGGATAAAAGCGAAAGAAAGCCGTCTCAAACGAGGCGGCTTTTTGTCATTTTGCCGCAAAGCATGGCCGAAACGTACACGCTTTGTTATAATGGGGTACAAAATAAGAGCAAAGGGGGATGGGTATGCAGAAGAAGACAACGCTGGCAAAAGGCGCCTTCATCTTGGGCGCAGCCGGCTTGATTTGCAGTTTGATTGGTTCGCTATACCGCATCCTTTTGGCGGATGCCGTTGGCACAAGCGGCATGGCGTATTACCAGGTTGCCTATCCCATCTATGGGCTTTTGACCGTCGTGGCAACAGCGGGCATTCCGGCGGCGATTTCCAAGCGCGTAAGCGAATACGTCGCCCAGGATGATTTCCGCAGCGCCCACCATTTTTTTCGCAATTCCTTTCGTGTGCTGACGTTGGTCGGCGTCGTGGCGACGGCCATCATGGCGCTGGGGTCCGGCCTTTTGGCCCAGATACAGGGTGTGCCGGCCGGCCGCTTTCCGATTTTGACCATCGCGCCCTCTTTTTTGCTGTCGGCTCTTTTATCCGCTTACCGTGGTTATTTTCAGGGCCTGCAGCAAATGGAACCGACGGCATGGTCGCAGCTGATAGAAGAAATTGCTAAATTTGCCATCGGTTATTTGCTGGCACGTCTGTGGTTGGGCAATGGTTCGGTTTGGGCCGCTGTAGGTGCCTTGCTTGGCATTCCGCTCAGCGAGGTGCTGGCCCTGCTGTTCCTCAGACATACATATACACAAGCATTGCCCGAACTGCGCCGGCAGATACGCCAAAGCGCACACGCCCATCAACCACTGGCCACCGGCAGCGAAGTGGCGCATGATTTGTGGAAACAGGCCTTGCCGATTACCCTGGGTGCGGTAGTCTTGCCGCTGGTGACGTTGGTGGATAATGTGATGGTGGTCAATGTGCTTAAAAGCATCGGCTTTTCGCAGCAGATGGCGGAAATTCGCTTTGGCATTTTGACGGGGTTTGTTTCGCCGGTGGTGTACGTGCCGGTGGCATTATCGCAGGCGTTGCAGGTCAGCCTGGTGCCGGCCATTGCGGCCAGCGCTTCGCTGCAGCGGCCGCATGAAGTGGAACAGAATGCTTCCATTGCGATGAAATTGGCCATGGTTGTAGGACTGCCCTGTGCCGTTGGCCTGTTTTTGCTGGGCACGCCGCTGTTGCAATGCATCTTTCCCGCTTTGGTACAGGATGCGGACGGCATGGCCGCGGCGAGCGGGCTGATGATGGTGTTGAGCATCGGCGTGCTTTTCCTCATCCTTGCGCAGACAGCGACCGGTATTCTGCAGGGAATCGGTTTTCCACATCTGCCGGTACGCCACCTGTTGCTGGGTACGGTTGTCAAAGTGGTGGTCAGCTGGTTTCTGTTGCGCATCCCGGGGATGAATGTTGTCGGCGCAGGGATTGGTACGCTGGCCTGCTTCCTTGTGGCAGCGGTGATGAATCTGCACTCGGTGCGGCGTATTGTACAGCTTCCGGTGCGTGGGAAGGATTGGTTGCTCCGCCCGCTTTGGATGACGGCGGTGATGGGCGTGATAGCTTATGGCGTGTATCGCGCAGTGCTGACGTTTGCGCCGCTGTGGCTGGCTGTATCGGCCGGTATTTTGCTGGGCATTGCCTGCTATATTCTTATCGGGTTGCGCTTTGGCGCCATTAATTCTGAGGATTGCCGCTTTTTACCCGGCGGCCACAAATTGGATTATGCGATGCGAAGCATCGGCTGGTGGAGGTAAACAATGTCACTGACGATTGTAGGGCTGGGCCCCGGCCCGGAAGAGGATTTAACCATGCGTGCACAGGCGGCCATCCGCGGGGCAGAGCGGTTGTTCGTACAGACGGAACGGCATCCGCTCTATGCATATTTGTGTGAACAAAATGCGCAGATAGAGACGATGGACAGCGTATATGAACAGGCCGTTGACTTTGATGCGCTCAATGAAACGATTGCCCGCCGCGTGCTGGATGCCGCGCAGTCAACACATGCCGTGTGGGCGGCGGCCGGGCATGGGTTGCAGGGGCAGGCCGCTTCGCAGGCCATTGTTCAACTGGCCCAACAGCAAGGAATGGCCGTCGATATCGTTCCGGGACTTTCTGCGGATGCCGCGGCCCTTGCGGCCTGTGGCGCCGATGCGTCGGCCGGTGTAAGCGTGCACGTGGGCGAAGTGGATGCGCTGCGGATAGAGGGAGCGCGTACGCAAATTATTACGGAACTGGATACCCCGTTGCGTGCCGGTCAAGCAAAGATTGCGCTGATGCAGGCATATGGCGATGAACAACCCGTATATTGGGTACGTTTGCGGCAGGGACGAATGCGGGCTATCCAGCTGCCCTTGTGTGAAATCGACCGTCAGGCAGATTATGACGTCACTTGTAGCGTGGTCATTCCAGGTCGTTCGCTTTTGCAGCGAGAGCGTTTTCAGGTGGCGGATTTATTGGAAATCTGTTGTATTTTGCGCGCGCCGGACGGATGCCCCTGGGACCGGGAACAGACGCACTTTTCCCTTAAATCCAGCTTGCTGGAAGAATGTTATGAGGTGCTGGCCGCCATCGATGAAGGGGATTCCGACCATGTTTGTGAGGAGTTGGGCGACGTGCTGCTGAACCTGGCGTTGCATGCCACCATCGGCACCGAACAGGGTGAATATACGATACATGACATTGCCACGGGCATCTGCACGAAAATGATTCGCCGCCATCCGCATATTTTTGCGGATACGCATGCGCAAACAAGCGAGCAGGTTTTGCAAAACTGGGAAGCCATCAAGGCGCAGGAGCGCGGGGAAACAACCCAGGCTTGCAAACCGCTGCTCAAGGGGGTTGGAGAAGGCATGCCGGCTTTGATTCGTGCACAGAAACTACAGCAGAAGGCACGCAAAGTGGGGTTTGATTGGGCGGATTACCGCCCTGCGATGGAGAAAGTGAAGGAAGAATTGGGCGAACTGGCGCAGGAAATGGACCAGTGTGGTGCACATGCTGAAGAGGAAGCTGGTGACCTGCTGTTTGCCGCTGTCAATGTGGCGCGGCTTTGCGGCGTGCATGCGGAAACAGCGCTGATGAGCGCCTGTGAGAAATTTCAGTCGCGTGTGCACGCGATGGAAAGGCTTGCACGTTTACAGGGAAATGAATTGAAAAATCTTTCGTTACAACAGCAGGATGTTCTCTGGGAAAAGATAAAAGAAGAAAACAAAGGAAAATAGAAGAAGTTTTGGAAAATAGGGCTTGACAAAAGCAACAAGATTAGAGAGAATCTGTACAGGCTCTTACCGAGTGACCACGGCCTCGTTCAGAGGCCACAATATTAGGAGGTTTATCCCATGAATAAAACAGAATTGATTGCAAGCGTCGCGGAGACCAGTGGCTTGTCCAAAAAGGATGCGGAAAAAGCGGTTAACGCGGTTGTGGAAAGCATCACGGAAGCGCTGAAAAAAGGCGACAAGGTCTCGCTGGTCGGCTTTGGTAATTTTGAAGTTCGTGAACGTGCGGCGCGCAGCGGCATCAACCCGCTGACCAAACAGCCCACCGAATATCCCGCCTGCAAAGTGCCTGCATTCAAAGCGGGCAAAGCGCTCAAAGACGCTGTTAAATAAGGGAGAATACAATTTTAAAAGGCCGGTTGTACCGGCCTTTTTTGTTTTCGCCCAAAGCGAAGGGCTTTTTATGATATAATACGTTTATCATGGGGAGGTGTCCGCATGCGGATTGACAAATATCTGAAAGTTGCACGCATTATCAAACGGCGTACGGTTGCGCAGCAAGCGTGTGAAGCAGGCCGCGTAAGCATCAATGAGAAAGTAGCCAAACCGGGCGACCAGGTCAAAATCGGCGACCGGATTACCCTGCGGCTGGGGCCGCAGGAACAGGTTTTTGAAATTGTAAGCATCCAGGAACATGTCAATAAGGAAGACGCGGCGCTTTTGTTCAAGCGTATCGAAGGAGTGGACGGCCATGCGAATCGGACTTGGGTTTGACACGCATGCCTTTGCGCCGGGAAGAGACCTGATTTTAGGCGGGGTTGCGATTCCATACGAACAGGGCTTGATGGGTCATTCGGATGCGGATGTGCTGGCGCATGCGGTCAGCGACGCACTGTTGGGCGCTGCGAACTTGGGCGATATTGGACAGCATTTTCCGGATACCGACCCCGCTTACCGCGGTGCGGATAGCCTGGCCTTGCTGGCCCGCTGTATGAAGATGGTGCGCCAACAAGGATGGGAATTGGAAAATGTGGATGCAGTCGTGATTGCCCAAGTGCCCAAATTAGCGCCTTACCGTCTGCAGATGCAGCAGAATATGGCGCGGGCAATGGGTGTTGCACAGCAATGCGTTAGCGTCAAGGCGACGACGACGGAACGCCTGGGCTTTTGTGGCCGCGCGGAGGGGATTGCGGCACAGGCTGTATGCCTTCTGAAGCGAAAGGAATAGGCCATGCGCAAACGACAGAAAATCTTCTCTACCCACCGCCCCTTTTCCAATGCGCGCCGCAGCCGCATATGGCCGTACGCCATGCTGGCGTTGGCGATTGGCGTTATTGCACTGTTGGTATGGGTAATGAGTGCGTTTGTGTTCCCCTTCCTGGGCAGCGTGTTCCGGGGCGAGCAGACAGCATTTCCTTCTCCGACGCCGGAGGAACAGCAGGTGGGCGATTTGACGGACCATATTCGCGAAGTATTGTTGACCAACCAGTTCCGCTATGTGAGCAAACCTGCGCTGATAGGGGATGAAATCTTTTTTGCCTCCGGTGCAGATAACGCGTTGAATCCGGCCCTTGTTAACATTTATCGCAGCACCGCAGCAACCTCCAATTCCGAAGTGCCCAAAAAAGTGGAGGGCATCGCCGCCCAGAATGACAATATCCTTTCCGTAGCGGTCAGTGCGGATTTCATCGTTTATTTTGATGCCAAGGACACCGGCGGCGGAACCATCATGGCCTTTAACCGTAATGATAACACCGTAACGCCGTTGAAGACCGTGCTCTATGGGGTGGTAAACGTTTATTTGGAAGGACAGTGGGCCTTTTGGATAGAACGGACGGCAACGGATACTTATAAACTGTATATGATGAACGTCAAAAATCAGGAGTTGACGACCCTTGCGGTTTATACGGACAGTCCGATGGGCCTGTCCGAACCGGGGGTTTGCGATACGGAAATCGCCTTTGTAGAAGCAGACCCGGACCGTGCCAATAGCGAACAGTACAATCGCATTGTCCGCCAGTCGTTGACTACGGGCGAAAAGACCACCTTTGACCCGGGCATGTACGCGTTTCATCCAGTGACCAATGGGAGCGCCCTGGCATGGAGCGACCATTTTGGCGCTGCGGACAGCACGCTGTATTTGAGCGTCGATGGGTCCATGCCGCGCAAGATGGCGGAAAATGTATCGGAATATGGATTGGGGCAAAATTTTCTCGCCTGGTGTGAAAATGGGCAGATATGGGCGTATTATTATAAAGAAGACGCGCTTTACCGTGTTTCCAAACCTGCCGAATACGCACAGCTGGAAACGGTTTCTGACCACGGGGTCGCCTGGCGGGACGTGACGGACGAGAAACGAGAACGCGATATTTTGAAATTCGCAGGATTGGACTGAGCACATGGCAAAGACAAAAACGACATTTATTTGCACAGGCTGTGGATATGAGAGCGGCAAATGGATGGGCCGGTGCCCAGGCTGTGGCGAATGGAACACCATGGAGGAACAGACGGTCTTTACCGGCAACAGCAAGTCCGCTGCGACGCCACGCCGTAGCGCTCAAGCCGTCGTGCAGCGCATGGTGGACATTGACTTAACCGCACAGACCTATGCTTCTACCGGCATTGGGGAATTGGACCGCGTGCTGGGCGGCGGGCTTGTGGAAGGGGCAGTCGTTCTGGTGGGCGGCGAGCCGGGCGTGGGAAAGTCCACCCTGCTGTTACAGGCATGCGAAAACCTGGCGCAATCCGGTCATACCGTACTGTATGTTTCAGGAGAAGAATCCGCGCGACAGGTAAAGATGCGCGCCCAGCGGTTGGGTGTACGGTCGGAAAACCTGTATATGCTTGCCGAAACGGATATGGACGTCATCTGTACAGAAATCGAAAAGCGGACGTTGCCCGTGGTAGTGATTGATTCCATCCAAACGATGAATCGCGCCGGCGTATCCAGTTCGCTTGGCAGCGTGTCACAGGTGCGCGAATGCGCTGCACTGGCTCTTCGCGTAGCCAAGGAAACAGGGGCGAGCGTGCTGTTGGTCGGGCATGTAACCAAGGAGGGGGCGCTGGCTGGCCCGCGGGTTTTGGAACATATGGTGGATACGGTGCTGTATTTTGAAGGGGAGCGCCATTCCTCGCTGCGCATCCTGCGTGCTGTCAAAAACCGATTCGGGTCTACCAACGAAATTGGCGTATTTGAAATGACGGCAGAGGGTATGCGGGAGATGACCAACCCGTCGGCAATGTTGATTTCTCAGCACACCCGCGGCGTGGCGGGTTCGGCTGTGACCTGTTCGCTGGAAGGAACACGCCCGGTGCTCAGCGAAATCCAGGCGTTGGCTGCCACCACTACGTTTGGACAGCCGCGGCGTATGGCCACTGGCGTGGATTATAACCGCATGCTATTGATGATTGCAGTGCTCGAACGCAGCGCCGGCATCGCGCTGTATAACCGCGATGTTTATGTGAACGCCGTAGGAGGTCTGCGGCTGAATGAACCGGCGAATGACCTGGCCATGGCGACTGCTATTGCCTCTGCTGCAACCGGACGGCCGTTGCGCGAAGGGTTTTGCATGATTGGCGAGATAGGTTTGACCGGGGAAATCCGTTCCGTTTCACAGCTGGAACGCCGCGCCAGCGAATGTGGCAAAATGGGCTTTACACACATTCTGGTCCCCCGTGATGCGGTCAAAGGGCTGCAACCTCCGCAGGGAACGCAGTGGGTAGGCGTGCGGGATATCGTGCAGGTGCTGGGTCTTGCCCTGCAGCCTGTTCACAGGCAAAATCCATCGGAAGAAAGCGGGAAACCGGCTCAGCCGTTGGTTTGACAATACAGACCCGCTACGATATCATGAAAAATGAGAAGGAGGGCGAGGCATTGTTTAGCGTGGGAGACCGCGTGGCGTATCCGATGCATGGCGCGGGCGTCATTGAGGCCATTGAAGAGAAAGAGATATTAGGGGAAATCAAGCGCTATTATGTGCTTCGCTTTGCTGTGGGTGGAATGAAGGTAATGGTGCCCGTGGATACGCCGGGCGAAGGGGGATTGCGCCCTATCATATCGGCGGAACAGGGCCGGAAGGTATTGGATTTTTTGTCCGAAGACGGAGATGACGAATGCCCGAACTGGAACCGGCGCTATCGGGAAAATCTGGATAAGATGCGGACGGGCAGCATTATCGATACGGCCGAGGTTGTTCGGGCGTTGACGTTGCGTGACAGAAGCAAGGGGCTTTCCACCGGCGAGAGAAAGATGCTTAACAGTGCCCGGCATATTCTGTGCAGCGAGTTGGTTTTGTCACTGGGACTGGAAGAGCAGGAAGTGTTGCAGAAGATTGAACAAGCCGTTTGCTGAAAAACGGCTTTTCGTGTAATTGGAAGATTCTCCCGCAACGCGGGCAGGGAAAGGAGGTGAATACATGTGAAACGATTGTTGCGTATTTTAATTTCTTTAGTAGGTGGAGCGCTGGGGGCGGGCCTTTTGGCTTTGACGTTCAGTGTAGCGCATGCGCTGGAGATTTTTGATGCGGCGGCACAGCTTTCCTCTGTGACGCTGGCGATTCTCTATAGCGTATTTGCATTGGCAGGGCTTTTGTTCACCTTCATTTTTGAACCCATGCTGATGCGCAAAATTATGGACGGCCTGAAAAGGCTGGAAAACAGACTGACACAGATTCCCATGCAGGATGTGCTGTCGGGCCTGGCCGGACTGATTATCGGACTTATTCTCGCATTACTACTTTCTACTTTGATTAACCGCATCCCCCTGGCTTGGATATCCGTTCCCCTTTCTGTCGTCGTATACATCATATTGGGATACTTGGGGGCAACGGTTGCCGTGCACCGGAAGACCGAACTGTTTCGCCCGCTGCGCCGGTTGCTGCCGGAAAATACCGAGGCGGAGAACACGGGCGAGCCACGAGATGGCGCCGTCAGCAGTTGGGCGCGCAAGAAAAACGCTGAACCCAAAGCAGTGCGTGGCGGATGCCCCAAAATTCTAGACACATCGGTTATCATTGATGGGCGCATATACGATTTGGCTAAAACCGGTTTTTTGGAGGGCAAGTTGGTTGTGCCCGCCTTTGTCCTAGGTGAACTGCGGCATATTGCGGACTCCGCGGATGCGCTGCGCCGTCAGCGCGGCCGCCGGGGGTTGGATATCCTCAACGCCATGCAGACGGAGATGAAGAGTCTGCAGGTGGTGGAAAAAGATTATGAGAATATGGAAGTAGATGAGAAGCTGATTCGCCTGGCCAAGGAAATGAAGGGCAAAGTGGTTACCAATGATTTCAATCTCAATAAGGTCGCTACGGTCAAGGGTGTTGAGGTGCTGAATATCAACCAGTTGGCCAATGCCTTAAAACCGGCTGTATTACCGGGGGAAATGATGAACATCCAAATTGTCAACCCCGGCAAGGAACAGGGCCAGGGCGTTGGCTATCTGGACGACGGCACGATGATTGTCGTCGACGGTGGACGCAATCGGCTGGGAGAGCAGCTCGATGTAATGGTGACATCCGTGCTGCAGACGGCGGCTGGCCGCATGATTTTTGCCAAAATCAGCGCATGATTAAATAAAAGCAAAACCATATGGGGGGTACGAATTCCGTACCCCCCATATTTGTAGAGAAAAGGCGATAAAAAGAAAAAAACCCCGCATTTTCGGGAGAAGGTTGACAGTTATACAGAAATATGCTACCATCATAAATTGCATCAGTATTCCCCTGAAAAAGGGAAACCGATGGACAATTTGGTGGGATTTCTAACCATCAACATTCACATTGTAACCGCCTTTTGCAAAAAGTGCAAGAGGGGGCCCCGTCTTAACCCACGTTTGTCTGTGGGGTGTATATCAGCAACCATACGGATTGGGAGTGAAGATTTAATATGATTCATGAAATCACCCTGGGGAAACGGAAGAAGATGTCTTTTTCGCGCATCGATGAAGAAGCGATTCTCAAGATGCCGGATTTCATCGAAATCCAAAAAAACTCCTACCACCAATTTGTCACAGAAGGACTGAAAGAAGCGTTTGACGATATTTCGCCAATCACGGGCTATTCGGACAACCTCGTATTGGAGTTTGTCGATTATTGCCTGGAAGATAAGCCGAAATATTCCGTCGAAGAATGCAAAGAACGCGATGTCAACTACGCCGCACCGCTGAAGGTGACGGTCCGTTTAATCAACCGTGAAACCGGTGAAGTAAAAGAACAGGAAGTGTTCATGGGCGATTTTCCGCTCATGACCGAACAGGGCACGTTCATCATCAACGGTGCAGAACGTGTCATTGTCAGCCAGCTGGTTCGTTCACCCGGCGCTTATTACAACATGAGCACGGACAAAACCGGCAAGGAACTCTATGCTTCGACTGTCATCCCCAACCGCGGCGCCTGGCTGGAATATGAAACCGACGCCAACGACGTGATGTGGGTGCGCGTGGACCGTACGCGCAAATTGCCCGCCACGGTATTGATGCGCGCGTTGGGCTGCGAAACCGATGAAGCGATTTTGGAAAAATTCGGCGAGGAAAAGCTTATCATTGATACCATTCGCCGCGACGTGGCCAAGACGGGCGCAGAAGGCGTGATTGAAATCTATAAACGCCTGCGTCCGGGTGAACCGCCGGCAGAGGAAAGCGCACGCAGCCTGTTTAATTCACTGCTGTTTGACCCCAAACGGTATGACCTGGCGCGTGTAGGGCGTTATAAACTGAATAAAAAGCTGGGCCTGGCTGCCCGTTTGGCCGGACAGACGCTGACCCGCGATGCCGTACAGCCTTATACGGGCGAAGTGCTGGCCGTTGCCGGTCAGAAAATTTCGCGTGAAGAAGCGGCGGAATTGCAGCAGGCCGGATTGAATGAAGCGTATGTGGCGGTCGAAGACGGCGAAACCAAAATTTTTGGCAACTATTTTGTAGACCTTTCCCCCTATTGCGGCTTTGACGTCAAGGAAGTGGGTATCAACGAAAAGGCGCACTTCCCGACATTCATGGAAATTTACAACAGCCGTGAAAGCTGGACGGAAGAAGAACTCCGCAAAGCGATGGCGGAGAACAAAGAAAAACTGTTGCCCAAACACATCCATCCGGATGACATCATGGCGTCGATGAACTACATGGTCTGCCTGTTCCACGGCATTGGCCACACGGACGACATCGACCATCTGGGCAACCGCCGCCTGCGTTGCGTGGGCGAATTGTTGCAAAACCAGATTCGCGTCGGTTTGTCGCGTCTGGAGCGCGTGGTGCGCGAACGTATGTCCATTCAGGATATGGACGTTGCCACGCCGAGCAACCTGATTAACATTCGCCCCGTATCCGCGGCGATTAAGGAATTCTTCGGCAGCAGCCAGCTGAGCCAGTTTATGGACCAGAACAACGTGCTGGCGGAATTGACGCATAAACGCCGTCTGTCCGCTTTGGGACCGGGCGGTTTGAACCGTGAGCGCGCCAGTTTTGAAGTGCGCGACGTACACCACAGCCATTACGGACGCATGTGTCCGGTTGAAACGCCGGAAGGCCCGAACATCGGTTTGATCGGTTCGCTGGCCACCTATGCGCGTATCAATGAATACGGTTTTATGGAAACTCCCTACCGTAAGGTAGTGCGCGGCGAAGGCATCGTGCTGGATGAAGTCGTGTATATGACGGCGGATGAAGAGGATAATTACGTCATCGCGCAGGCCAACGAGCCGGTGGATGAGAACGGCCGATTGGTCAATGAACGCGTTACTTCGCGTTATCAGGATTTGATTCAGGAAGTGCCGCGCAGCCAGATTGACTTGATGGACGTTTCGCCCAAACAACTGGTCTCTGTGGCTACTGCCATGATTCCGTTCTTGGAAAACGACGATGCAAACCGCGCGCTGATGGGTTCCAACATGCAGCGCCAGGCGGTGCCGCTGCTCAATCCACAGGCGCCCATCGTCGGCACGGGCATGGAATATAAAGCCGCACACGACTCCGGCATGGTCGTTCTGGCCAAACGGGATGGCGTGGTGACGGATGTAACCGCCCGCACCATCACCATTCAGGGCGATGACGGCGAAGTGGACACGTTTAAACTGATTAAATTTACCCGTTCCAACCAGGGTACCTGTATCAACCAGCGCCCGCTGGTTTCCAAGGGAGACCGGGTGGAAAAAGGCCAGGCCATCGCAGACGGCCCCAGCACGGACCAGGGCGAAGTGGCGCTGGGCCGCAACGTGTTGATTGGCTATATGCCTTGGGAAGGTTATAACTACGAGGACGCCGTCCTGCTCAGTGAAAAGCTGGTCAAGGAAGACGTATATACCTCCATCCACATTGAAGAGCATGAATGCGAAGCCCGCGATACCAAGCTCGGCCCGGAAGAGATTACCCGGGATATTCCAAACGTCGGCCCGGAGGGCTTGAAGGATTTGGACGATTTTGGCATCGTGCGCATTGGCGCAGAAGTCAATTCCGGAGATATTTTGGTCGGCAAAGTAACGCCGAAGGGCGAGACCGAGCTGACGGCGGAAGAACGGCTGCTGCGCGCTATCTTTGGGGAAAAAGCGCGCGAAGTGCGCGATACGTCGCTGCGCGTGCCGCACGGTGAAGGCGGCGTCGTTGTGGACGTCAAGATATTTACCCGTGAAAATCGCGATGAATTGCCTGCCGGCGTCAGCCAGATGGTACGCGTCTATATTGCACAGAAACGCAAGATTAGCGTCGGCGATAAAATGGCCGGCCGCCACGGAAACAAGGGCGTTATCTCCCGGATTCTACCGGAAGAGGATATGCCGTTCCTGCCGGATGGCACGCCGCTGGACGTCGTACTGAACCCATTGGGCGTTCCGTCCCGTATGAACATCGGGCAGGTACTGGAAACGCACCTGGGCTTGGCGGCAAAAGCGCTGGGCTTTGAATGCGTCACGCCAGTTTTTGATGGCGCAACGGAGACGGAGATTGAGGATTTGCTCGAGCAGGCCGGTTATCCGCGCCATGGGAAAATCCAACTGCGCGACGGCCGCAGCGGCGAACCGTTCGAAAACCCGGTGACCGTCGGCTATATGTACTTCTTAAAACTGCATCACCTGGTGGATGATAAGATTCACGCCCGTTCGACCGGCCCGTACTCCCTGGTCACCCAGCAGCCGCTGGGCGGCAAGGCGCAGTTTGGCGGCCAGCGCTTTGGGGAAATGGAAGTCTGGGCGCTGGAAGCATATGGCGCGGCGCACACCCTGCAGGAGATTTTGACCGTTAAGTCCGACGATGTGATAGGCCGTGTTAAGACATATGAAAGTATTATCAAAGGCGAGAACGTACCGGAACCGGGCATTCCGGAATCCTTCAAAGTATTGATGAAGGAATTGCAGAGCCTGGCACTGGATATGCGCGTGTTCAATGAAGACAAGATGGAAATCAAGCTGCGTGAATCCACAGAGGAAGAGCTTGATATGATGGACCAGCGCGAAGCAGAACGCCGTAGCCGGCTGCTGGAAAGCGACGATTACGTGCCAGTGGTGGACGAACAGAGCGTGGGCACCGAAGAGGATATTGACCCGGATGCCTTCAGCATCGACAGCTTCAGCATTGACGATGACTTGCTGGCGCTCGATGACGACGCTTTTGCAATTGATACGGATACGGACACGGACGACGAAGAATAATCGCGTCGCATGATTCAGGAGGTTGGTGTTCATGGTGGAATTGAACAACTTCGACAGCATACAGATTGGGCTTGCCTCGCCGGAACAGATTTTGGAATGGTCTCACGGTGAAGTAAAAAAGCCGGAAACAATCAATTACCGCACCTTAAAACCCGAAAAAGACGGCCTGTTCTGTGAACGCATCTTTGGGCCGACCAAGGACTGGGAATGCCACTGCGGTAAATACAAACGGGTGCGTTATAAAGGCATGGTCTGTGACAAATGCGGCGTGGAAATTACGCGCAGCAAAGTGCGCCGGGAACGGATGGGTCATATCATTTTGGCCGCTCCGGTCAGCCATATCTGGTATTTCAAAGGGATTCCGAGCCGCATGGGGCTGCTGTTGGATATGTCGCCCCGCTCGCTTGAGCGTGTGCTGTATTTTGCTGCACATGTCGTTTTGGACCCGGGCACGACCAATTTAACCTATAAACAAGTCATTACCGATAAAGAATACGCGGAAGCGGAGGAAACGTACGGCGTTGGTTCGTTCCGCGCAGGCATGGGCGCGGAGAGCGTCAAGGAATTGCTCAAAGCGATTGACTTGGATGAGACGAGTGAAAAACTGCGCAAGGAAGTCAACGATTCCAGCGGACAGAAGCGCCTGCGTGCGGTCAAACGCTTGGAAGTGGTGGAAGCCTTCCGCAAATCACATAACAAACCGGAATGGATTATCCTGGATGTTATTCCAGTTATCCCGCCGGAACTGCGCCCCATGGTGCAATTGGACGGCGGCCGTTTTGCCACCAGTGACCTGAACGATTTGTATCGCCGGGTCATCAACCGCAACAACCGGCTCAAACGTCTGCTGGAACTCAAGGCGCCGGATATCATCGTCCGCAATGAAAAGCGCATGTTGCAGGAGGCGGTGGACGCGCTGATTGACAACGGCCGCCGCGGCCGTCCGGTCACAGGCCCGGGCAACCGTCCGCTCAAATCGCTTTCGGATATGCTGCGCGGTAAACAGGGCCGTTTCCGGCAGAACTTGCTGGGCAAACGCGTGGACTATTCCGGCCGTAGCGTAATTGTTGTCGGTCCGGAACTGAAGATGTATCAATGCGGCCTGCCCAAGGAGATGGCGTTGGAACTCTTTAAGCCGTTTATCTTGAAAAAACTGGTGCAGGATAACCACAGCCACAACGTCCGCCAGGCCAAGAAATTGGTCGAACGTGCGGATGCACGCGTTTGGGACGTATTGGAAGATATCATCAAAGAGCATCCAGTCATGTTGAACCGCGCCCCCACGCTGCACCGCCTGGGCATCCAGGCCTTTGAACCGGTGCTGGTGGAAGGCCGGGCTATCAAACTGCATCCGCTGGCCTGCACGGCCTTCAACGCGGACTTTGACGGCGACCAGATGGCCGTGCACGTGCCGCTGTCTGTGGAAGCGCAGGCGGAATGCCGCTTCCTGATGCTTTCGGTCAATAACATGCTCAAACCGCAGGATGGCAAACCGGTTGTTTCCCCGTCGCAGGATATGGTTATGGGCGTTTATTATCTGACGCTCAAACGTCCGGGGGCGAAGGGCGAAGGCGCGTTGTTTGCCGATGCGGATGAGGCCATCATGGCCTATCAGACAGGCAATGTTTCGCTGCAGGCGCCGGTAAAAATGCGCGTCTGGGGCGAATGGGAAGGCAAAAAGGTCAGCAAAATTCTGGATACGACGGTGGGCCGTGTCATTTTCAACCAGGGCCTCCCGCAGGATTTGGGTTATGTGGACCGTACCAACCCGGATACTTTCCTGGATTTGGAAGTGGATTTTACCGTCGACAAAGGCGCGCTGGGCAAATTGGTTGACCGGTGCTACCGTGCACACGGTACGACCATTACCAGCCAGGTGCTCGATGAATTCAAGCGTAAAGGCTTCTATTATGCCACGCGCGGCGCGGTAACGGTATCCGTTTCGGATATGACCGTGCCGGAAGAAAAGAAAGAATTGATGAAACAGGCGGATGCTGAGGTCGGTAAGATTGAAGGCATGTACAGCCGCGGTTTGCTGAGCAACGCGGAACGCCGCAATGAGGTCATCAAAGTATGGGACGAAACGAGCAAGAAGGTCACCGACGCGCTGATGAAAGGGTTGGATGAATACAACCCCATCTATATGATGGCTACCTCCGGTGCCCGTGGTTCCATCAATCAGATTCGTCAGCTGGCCGGCATGCGCGGCCTGATGGCAGACCCGTCGGGTAACATCATTGAATTGCCGATTCGCGCCAACTTCCGTGAAGGGCTGACGGTGTTGGAATTCTTTATCTCCTCTCACGGCGCGCGCAAAGGGTTGGCGGATACGGCGCTGCGTACGGCGGACTCGGGTTATCTGACCCGCCGTCTGGTTGACGTTTCACAGGACGTAATTGTACGGGAAGAGGACTGCTTTGCTTCCCTGGGCGAAGATATCAAGGGCATTGTGCTAACCGATATCACCAACGGCAAAGAGGTCATTGAACCGCTGCACGACCGGCTGATTGGCCGCACAGCGGTGGAGGATATCGTCCATCCGGAGACGGGTGAAGTCATCGTCGTCGGCAATGAGATGATTACGCCGGCGCAGGCGGATGCCATCATTGCCGCAGGCATTACCAGCGTTAAGGTGCGTAGTGTGCTGACCTGCCGTGCGCGCCACGGCGTCTGCAGCAAATGCTATGGTTCGAACATGGCCAACGGTCAGATGGTCAACATCGGTGAAGCGGTTGGCATCATCGCGGCCCAATCCATCGGCGAACCGGGCACGCAGCTGACGATGCGTACGTTCCACACGGGCGGTGTTGCAAGTGCAGAGGATATCACCCAAGGTCTTCCGCGTGTAGAGGAATTGTTTGAAGCGCGTAAGCCCAAAGGATTTGCGACTATCACGGAGATTTCCGGTAAGGTCAGCATCAGCCAGAACAAAAAACGCAACGAAGTGACCGTTTCCAATGAAGACGGCGAATCGGAAAGCTATATGATTCCGTATCAAAGCCGGATGAAGGTCAAAGAGGGCGATATTGTCGAAGCCGGCCAGGAATTGACGGAGGGGCCGGTCAATCCGCACGATATTCTTCGCATCAAGGGTATCAAAGGCGTGCAGGATTATCTGTTGCGCGAAGTGCAGGCGGTATACCGTATGCAGGGCGTTGAAATCAACGATAAGCACATCGAGGTTATCGTCCGCCAGATGTTGCGCAAGGTCAAGGTGGAAAGCGCGGGCGACACGGATTTGCTGCCGGGCGAAGTGGTTGATGTGTTCCGCTTCGAAGAAGAAAACGAAAAAGCCCTGTTGGAGGGGCGGCAGACGGCCAGTGCCAAGTATGTGCTGATGGGAATTACCAAAGCGTCGTTGGCCACGGATTCGTTCCTTTCGGCGGCCTCCTTCCAGGAAACGACCCGCGTATTGACTGAAGCCGCTATCAAAGGCAAGAGCGACCCGCTCCTGGGTTTGAAGGAAAATGTCATCATCGGGAAGCTGATTCCGGCGGGCACGGGCTTGCGTCGTTATCGTGACATCGAAATCAAAAAGGAAAACACGCGTGATTATACGAAGGACCTGACTTTTTATGACGATGAAGGCGAATTGGATTTGCTTGGCGAAGACGATAACCTGACGGACCTGCTGGATGTGGATTTCCAGGATATGTAATGACCGTCTGCCGTGGGCAGACGCACCTACTCTGTTCCAACGGGAGGCCATGATAACGCCTCCCCTTGGCGTATTTGGGGGAAGGAAAGATGGCTGAAGTATATCTGGACAGGATGCTGGAGCAATATGGCTGTGCGTTTAAGGGTTCGCCGCTTTGCCGTTATGTGCGTGGGGAAGTCCGGCATTGCAACGAATGTGAAATTGGAAGCTTGAAACGCAAGGAACGCGTCAAGATGGCGGTGGAATACTACCAGGAACAGGGCGTGCTGGATGAATACCCTGTGACGGTTGGCAAAGAAGGCGTGTGCGCTCTTTGTCGGGGAGAACATCCCAACCAGGCGACGACCAAAGCTTATGCCAAAGTTGCAAACCATTGCCTGGATGGCAAACGGGTAACTACAGGCGTCGGCAATCTTGTCAACGGCGGCGAAATCGATATCGAGGCGCCGGCTTGTGAAAAATGTATGAAGAATATTCAGAAAGCAAGCCGTGGCGATACCGTCATCCTTACGCTGGTTGTCCTGGCAGCTGTCGCACTCGCTTTCTGCCTGAACGTCTTTGTCGTCAAAGCCAAGACGGGCGTATTGCCCATGTTGGTGACCGTTGGCGTAGCGCTTTTGGCCTTTGGCTGTTTTACGCTGCTGCATCGTGCCAATCACAAACGCATTGAAAAGCGTACCTGTTTGCATGTATTGGACTTGCCAGGGCTGGAAGATTGGGCAGCCAAGGGCTGGTATGTGCGCACGGAAAGCACGAACAAACCCACCCTGCATGCTTCGCGTCCCAAAGCACATGCGGATTTCAATACCATCCGGGCTGCGACGGAGGGAGATATGCAGGTCTACCAACAAAAACGGAGAGAAAAAAGGCGTTGACACGCCCTTGACGTTTTGCTAGAATACACAAGTGTCCCATGGTGGGCATTTCTGTGTGTATGCGAGGATATAAATGCAAAAACTCATTGATGCCGACTTACGCGTAACCGGTTTGCGGCAGGTGCTGCGCGCTCTGGACCAGCAACAGCTGGCTTGGGCGGTTGTCGCGCTGGATGCTGACGCGAAGGTCAAAGACCAAGTGATACCCGCTTTGCAGGCGGCCCATATTCCGTTTGAGACCATCCCGACGATGAAAGAGTTGGGTAAAATTTGTGGAATTTCGGTAGGGGCTGCGGTTGCAGGTGTTCTTAAATTTGCGTAAAATCCCTTTTCGGGTTGCTAAGGGATTTCAAATACCCTGATTTTTTGAAGGAGGATCTCAATGCCAACCATTAACCAGTTGGTGCGTAAAGGTCGACAGAAAGTGGAATATAAATCGACCGCACCTATTCTTGAAAAATGTCCGCAGCGCCGCGGCGTTTGCACCGCTGTGCGTACGATGACCCCGAAAAAACCGAACTCGGCGTTGCGCAAAATTGCGCGTGTCCGTTTGACCAATGGCATGGAAGGTACCTGCTACATCCCCGGCATCGGCCATAACTTGCAGGAGCACAGCGCTGTGTTGATTCGCGGCGGCCGTGTCAAAGACCTCCCCGGCGTGCGTTATCACATCATTCGTGGCGCGCTGGATACCGCTGGCGTGGCGAACCGGAAACAGTCCCGTTCGCTTTACGGCGCCAAGAAACCAAAATCGAATTAAGGAGGGTTCCCAATGCCTAGACGTGGTAGTGTACCGAAACGTGAAGTATTGCCGGATCCGATTTATAACAGCACCGTAGTAACCAAGCTGATTAACCAGGTGATGATTGACGGCAAACGCGGTGTTGCGCAGCGTTGTGTATATGACGCTTTCAAATTGATCCAAGAAAAAACCGGCCGCGAACCCATGGAAGTGTTTGACCAATGCATGGAAAACATCAAGCCGCAGCTGGAAGTTAAAGCCCGCCGTGTTGGCGGTGCGACTTACCAGGTGCCGATTGAGATTCGCACCGAACGCCGCCAGACGCTGGCCATCCGCTGGCTGGTGATGTTCTCCCGCACGCGTAATGAAAAGACGATGTATGAGCGCTTGGGCAACGAAATTATCGATGCTTCCAACAACGCCGGCAGCACCGTCAAACGTCGTGAGGATACGCATCGTATGGCGGAAGCGAACAAGGCGTTTGCCCATTATCGCTGGTAAACCACGCACATGTTTGTGCAAATGCCCCCTTTTCACAGGGGGTAATCCCTTGTCTGTATTATCATGGACAATTCCTGGAAGGAGGGGGAAGGCGTGCCACGGCAGTATTCCCTTGAAAACACTCGTAATATTGGCATCATGGCACACATCGATGCCGGCAAAACAACGACGACAGAGCGCATCCTGTATTTTACGGGCAAAACCCATAAAATCGGTGAAGTGCACGAAGGCGCGGCTACCATGGACTTCATGGTGCAGGAACAGGAACGCGGCATTACGATTCAGTCCGCTGCGACGACCTGCTTCTGGAAAGGCAAGCGCATCAATATTATCGACACCCCTGGCCACGTGGACTTCACCGTGGAAGTGGAGCGCTCCCTGCGCGTTTTGGACGGCACAGTTGCCGTTTTCTGCGCCAAGGGCGGCGTAGAACCGCAAAGTGAAACCGTTTGGCGCCAGGCAGAAGGCTACGGCGTTCCGCGTATGGCCTATATCAACAAAATGGATATCACGGGCGCAAATTTCTATAACGTCATCCAGATGATGAAGGACCGTCTCAATGCCAATCCGGTACCGATTCAATTGCCGATTGGTGCAGAGAGCGACTTTGTCGGCGTAGTGGACCTGCTGAATCAAAAAGCGGTTCTGTTTGCCGATGACGGTACGCCTTCGGACGCGCCGATTCCGGATGATATGGTTGAAAAAGCCGAGGAATACCGGCAGGCGATGATTGAATCCATCGCGGAAACGGACGAAGCGCTGCTGGATAAATATCTGGGCGGTGAAGAACTGACCGTAGATGAAATGATTGCTGCCATCCGCAAGGCGACGGTTGCCTGCGAAATCGTACCGGTTGTTTGTGGTACGAGCTATAAAAACAAGGGCGTGCAGTTGTTGCTCGACGCAATCGTCAACTTCATGCCGTCCCCGCTGGATATTCCGCCGGCCCATGGCACCAAACCGGACAGCGATGAAGAAATTACCCGCGAAGCGGATGACAATGGTCCGTTTGCTGCGCTGGCTTTCAAAATTATGGCAGACCCCTTTGTTGGAAAGCTTGCGTTTGTGCGCGTCTATTCCGGCACGCTCAAATCCGGCAGCTATGTCTATAACTCTACCAAAGGAAAGCGCGAACGCGTAGGACGCATCCTGCAGATGCATGCCAACCATCGGGAAGAGATTGAACAGCTTTATGCAGGTGATATCGCAGCCGTTGTTGGCTTGCGTGACACCACCACTGGCGATACGCTGTGTGATGAAAAGAACCAGATTGTACTGGAATCCATGGTGTTCCCGGAACCGGTTATCCGCGTTGCAATTGAACCTAAAACCAAAGCGGGACAGGAGAAGATGTCCATCGCATTGGGTAAGCTGGCAGAAGAAGACCCGACTTTCCGCGCCTATACGGACCAGGAGACGGGCCAGACCATCATCGCTGGCATGGGCGAACTGCACTTGGATATTATTGTAGACCGTCTGCTGCGCGAATTTAAGGTGGAAGCCAACGTCGGTAACCCGCAGGTTGCTTATCGTGAAGCGATTACCAAAAAAGTACGCGTAGACAAGAAATACGCACGTCAATCCGGCGGTCGTGGCCAATACGGCCACTGCGTGGTGGAATTCGAACCGTTGGAACCGGGTTCCGGCTATGAATTTGTCAATGCCACGGTCGGCGGCTGTATTCCTAAGGAATTCATCGCCCCCATTGACCAGGGTATCCAGGAAGCGGCAAAGAGCGGCGTCCTGGGCGGTTTTGAAGTGATGGATTTCCGAGCGACAGTTGTGGACGGTAGTTATCACGACGTCGACTCTTCAGAAATGGCATTTAAGATTGCCGGTTCCATGGCCTTTAAAGAGGGAATGGAAAAGGCAGGCCCGATTCTGCTGGAGCCGATGATGAAAACCGAAGTCGTCATTCCGGAAGAATACATGGGCGATGTCATGGGCAACCTGAGTTCGCGCCGTGGACGTATTGAAGGGATGGAAGCGCGCGGCAATTCGCAGGTGATTCATGCAATGGTGCCGTTGAGCGAAATGTTCGGTTATGCAACCGACCTGCGCAGCACAACGCAGGGCCGCGGCGTGTTTACCATGCAGTTCTCGCATTATGAAGAAGCGCCGAAGTTCGTTCTGGAAAAAGTGACGAGCAAGTAAAATCAATTTCATATAATCATTTACGAACAATAAAAGGAGAGTCATCAACTATGGCGAAGGGAAAATTTGAACGTACGAAACCGCACGTAAACATCGGGACAATCGGGCACGTAGACCACGGGAAGACGACGTTGACG
>CAJFOS010000005.1 GCA_904397865.1 Candidatus Allochristensenella caecavium | reverse complement strand
TTTGCAGGAATCCTGGGATGTATGGTGCTGGGCGGCCTGGTGAGCAACTTCATCAACATCACGTGCGGGCTGTCGCTGGTAACGGATGCAGGAACGTTCATCATTCAGACGAGTTTGTTTGATGCAATCCTGCCGAACTTGCTGAGCGTACTGGGCGTGTTGCTGGTGTTCACGATGCTGAAGAAGGGCATGAGCTCGAACAAAATCATTCTGATTCTGTTCATCGCAGGCATCATTCTGGGCAACCCGTGGTTCCCGGTATTGGGCCCGGTGCCGGCGGTACCGGCTGCGTAATTCTCGGTTTCGCATAAACCCATTGCGTCATCGTATTCAAGGATGAACCCCCTTCCCGTAGGGCGGACGGAATAACGAATACGCAAACAGCGAAACAAAAATCCGATTTAATAGGAGGCATATAATGGGCATTTCCTTTGTGCAAGCTTTGCTTTGTGGTATCTTGTATTACCTGGCACAAAGCACATGGCTGATGGGTCTTGGTTTTGTCACGTTGCAGCGTCCGTTGGTTATGGGTCTGTTTGTAGGCCTGGTCATGGGCGATGTGGCGACCGGCGTTGAAGTCGGCGTAAAAATCCAGTTGATTTTCATGGGCTTCATCTCCGCGGGTGGTTCGATTCCTTCGGATATGGCTCTGTCCGGTTGTGTTGGCACGGCGCTGGCGATTGGCCAGGGCATCACGGCAGACGCTGCATTGGCGATTGCAGTTCCGATTGGTATCCTCGGCACGGTTCTTTGGACGGGCCGTATGACCTGGAACTCCTTCTTCACAGCGAAAACCGAAAAAGCGGGTCGTGCGGGTAACCTCAAGGGTGTGTTCTTCTGGAACGTTATTGTCCCGCAGGTTATCATTGGTGTAATTGGTATCGGCGTAGTTACGGCGTTCTTGGTTGGTTCGAACGCTGCAACAAACCTGCTGAATGACATCATGACGCCGGCTGTAACAAACATCTTCAACGTTATCGCACAGTTGCTGCCGTGCTTGGGCTTGGCGCTGAACCTGCGTGCGATTGCCAAGAAAGAGACCTGGCCGTACTTCTTCCTGGGCTTCCTGCTGATGGGCTATCTGGATGTAACGATTATCTTCGTAACGGGTGTTGCGATTATCATCGGCTACTGCCTGACTTTCGGCAAGAGCGAAGCGGCTGCTGAATAAGCAATCCTTACTTTGGCATAAAAAGGAGAGCACAAAAGTGCTCTCCTTTTTTAAATCTCTTATTTCCCTTCCATGTTGTTCATGATATAATGTATTATACTTTTTTATACGCTTTGGAGGGGGATTTCATTATATGAACACGGGAAAACGCGTAACTGAACGTTCCGTTCTTGTGCTCGGTGTGTTGCTTATTTTGCAATTGGCGTTTATTTTAACCAAAAGCTATACGTCTACTGCATGGATAATCGTTTACTTCACCTTGCAGAATATGATTTTAATCGCCGCCTGTACATGGCTGAATCCTATCTATATTACAGGCGTTGGTTTTTTGTTGCCCATTGTTGGGTATTTCACAGGGTTATATCCCAGCATGATGTTTGCAATCAATGTTGCCTTGGGAAACGCTATCCTAATCATTATCAATATGTCCTTTGAACGTCGGTCTATTTTAGTTGGCATTGTGCTCGCCGCATTGATTCAATTTGCTTATTATTGGCTAATGGTTGTTCGAATTATGCCTATGTTGATTACCGATACCGCTTCCCTGCCAGCCATTGCGTTTATGCAGGATATGTTTGATTGGAAGCAACTGGTTGCTGCGTTGATTGGCGGATTTCTTTCTACCTTTCCCCGTTTCCGCATTCTTCTTCATAGAGAGATGCACCAAATGGAATTGGAAGAAGACCCTGCCGAAGCGTCTGCTGAGTCCAAAGTACAGCAACAACAGCTTGATACAAAATAAATATACGGTAACTGAGGTGCCCGAATGAAAGACGCAATTGTATATAATCCGTTTTTTTGGATAATGCTGGGCGGAATGTTGATTTCCACCATTGCCCGTATCTATATGAATTCCTCTTTTAAGAATTTGCTGGATGAGATGATGCGGAAAAACTGGAAAGCACCACGACTCGTCCAAGATATGTTGGATTTTTATCAAGTCAAAGACGTAAAATTGGAACGCCGGGAAGGAAGCTTCAACGACCGTTACCTGCCTGTGAACAAAACGCTCTATATTTCAGGTCTTGCATGGGATTCAAGCATGATTGCCGCGCTGGCTGGCGCTTTACACGAAGCAGGGCACGCTGTACAGTCCTCTAAAGGATTGGATTGGCTGTTTAATGTACGGCGTATTTTGCATGGGATTCTACGCCTCTGTACGCGGATTGCTTTGATTTCATTTATTGTTAGCATCTTTATCAGTAACTATATTGTGATGTATTGGTCCTTTGTTCCATTTGCAGCTGCTTTTGTGTTGGATGTGTTGTTCTTCCCTCTTGAACTGGCGGCCAATGGTTATGTCAAAAAGGCAGACGGCATCTTCTCCAATTTTACAAAGAAAGAAAAACCGGTGCTCAAACGGTTGCTGTTTGCCAATAGCCTGACATATCTAGCCACCTCTTTCCAAGCCATTGTGGATATCAAAATCCCCATCATCTGGATGTTTGGAAAAATGGACCAGAAGGATATCGAGCGTGGGTTTCGTAAACCACCAAAGAAAAAGAAAAAAAAGAAAAAGACGCCGGCATCATCCTAATCAAAAAGAGGAGAGATACACTCTCCTCTTTTTTCAATCCATTCAATATATCATACATGTCTGAGACGTCTGTCCGCCAGCTCTTCATCCCGTTCGTTCAACACTGCTGTTCGGTCTAACAGCAGAATATCTGTCAAAGATTCTAACATTATTTCCATTACTCTTTGCTCAAACGGTGAGGGTATCCCTTCTTCCGGCATCATTTTGGCCAGTAGGCGGCCTGCATCCTGTTCACGTGACCCAAACATACAAGTTTCAAAATCCACTCCGGCAATTCCCTGCCCGGAAATCAAAAAGTTGTTTCCTGAAATATCGCCACGGATAATGCCAGAACGCGTCTGACCCACCGCCATATAATAAGCACGCAGCCAGTTCGCGACAGCGTCCGTTAAATCCCTTATCTGCTCTTCTGTCGCCTGTTCCCGTTCCATCCTTGCCAAATAGGCAGACAACGTCTCTCCGGGCAAATAAGAGAGGACTAACACGCCCTCTTCCTCCGCTACTATGCGGGGGACCGCTACATTCGCCTCTGTCAGGATGGTTAACAATTCCTTTTCAATCAGAAAGTGGGCCTTCTCCTCGTATTGTTTATACACTTTCCCTTCTTTAAGCTCCACCTTGTTGTGGCTGCTTTGAAACGTTAAACTCTCCAATCATACGCCCCCTTCCAATGTCTCGTACCCTGAATCGTATCATAGAATAGAAAGGCGGTCAATCGGTTCTTTTTCTCTTTTTTGACAAATTGATTCTTGTTTTTATAATAGAAAATTCCACTTTTTATCCAAACACGTGAACGGTTCTCTTTTTTTGAGTAAATTTTGTGAAAAATTTGTCTTTCACTATTTGCAGAATGCCAATTGTTCGCTATAATAAATCCGGCAAATCAACGAGGAGGACGCTATGAGAGGCATTTATAATTCAGTGACCGATATTCGCCGGAAGGTATTTACCGCCATCGCTGAAATGGCTTATGATGACAATACCGATTATGCGCGGCGTATCGAAGAGATTCCGTACGAAATCTTGCCCGGAACAGACGCAAAATATCGCAATAGCATTTTTTTGGAACGTGCAATTGTTGGCGAAAGGCTTCGGCTGGGCATGGGGCTCCCCATCCGGAATATGGGGGAATTCAGTGCACTGTCAGATGGCATTGAAGAAAGCACAATTGCTGAGAAGTATTACGATGACCCATTAGTCAATATCATTCAATTTGCCTGCAACGCCTGTCCGGAAAAACAAATTCTGGTTACAAACGCATGCCAGGGATGTCTTTCCCATCAATGCACGGAGGTGTGCCCGAAGGATGCTATCCATATTGTCAATGGCAAAAGTTTGATTGACCAGGACAAATGTATTAAATGCGGACGCTGCATGGATGCATGTCCCTATCATGCCATCACCAAGATGGAACGGCCGTGTGCCGCTAGCTGTGGAATGGACGCTATCAGCAGCGATGAAGACGGAAAAGCGCAGATTGATTATGATAAATGCGTCAGCTGCGGAATGTGTTTAGTCAACTGTCCCTTTGGTGCAATCGTCGATAAAGGACAGATTTTTCAGACGATTTACGCTATGAAGGAGGGCCATGAGGTCATTGCAGCCGTTGCCCCTGCCTTTGTTGGACAATTTGGGCCAAGCGTCACACCGGATAAATTGAAAGGCGCCTTGAAGGAATTGGGCTTTGCAGATGTGGTAGAGGTGGCCATCGGCGCAGACTTATGCACGATTGAAGAAGCGGCTGACTTCTTGGACAAAGTGCCGGAAAAACAACCATTTATGGCTACAAGTTGTTGCCCCGCATGGTCGGTCATGGCTAAAAAGTTGTTCCCGCAATTTGCTCCCTATATCTCCATGGCATTAACGCCCATGGTGCTGACGGCTCGTATGATTAAAAAGGACCATCCGAATGCCAAAGTGGTTTTCATTGGCCCCTGTGCAGCCAAAAAGCTGGAAGCGAGCCGGAAATCCGTACGCAGTGATGTGGATTTTGTTTTGACGTTTGAAGAAGTCATGGGCATGTTTGAAGCCAAAAACATCAACCTGGAACAAATCACCGTCAGTGAGCCCTTGACGGAAGGAACCAATGACGGCCGTGGGTTCGCTGTCAGCGGCGGTGTGGCAAATGCAGTAAAAAACGTTATCCAGAAAGAGCATCCAGGAATGGAAGTCAAAGTACAAACCGCAGAAGGCCTGAAGAATTGTAAAACCATGTTGATGATGGCCAAAGCTGGACGTCTAAACGGGTATCTGTTGGAAGGCATGGCTTGTCCAGGTGGATGTGTTGCCGGTGCAGGTACGCTGCAACCCATTTCCACCTCCAGTGCCTTGGTAAAAAAATATGCAACCGAAAATGATAAGCGCACGGCTGACGAGTCTCCTTACGGACATCGTCTGGAAGAGCTGACACAGGAATAAGCCGCAAAAAAAGCAGAAGGAGAACCTTCTGCTTTTTTATTGTTTAATAAGCCAAATTCCGCCACGGCCGTTTTTTCAACCCCCATGTCCCGGCACGTTCGCTCAAGGCATCCGCCTGTTGACGGCAACGTTTGACCATTTGCACCTCATCTACCGTCTGTACTTTCCCATCATCCAAAACTACCCGGCCGTCGACGATGACTGTCTCTACATTCTCCGTTGTCGAGGAATATACCAGTGTAGAAACGGGATGATGCATTGGGATTGCTTTGATATTTCGCTCCGGATTGAAGATAAACAGGTCTGCTTTTTTCCCTACTTCCAGCGAACCAATCTCATCCTCCTGACCAATACAGCGTGCACCGTCAATGGTCGCCATTTCCAGTACTTTTTCCGCTGTAATAATAGTCGGGTCCAGATGGGAAACCTTTTGCAGCAATGATGTTAGCTTCAACAGTTCCAACATATCATTGGAATTATTGCTGGCTGCACCATCGGTTCCCAACCCGGCATCAATACCTGCCAAGTTCCAGTCCGGAACACGGGCCACCCCGCTGGATAAATACATATTGCTGGCCGGGTTGTGCGAAATTTTTGTATCTGTCGCTTTGACCATGCGGATATCACGGTCGGTCAAATGCACACAATGTACTAACAGCGTATGCGGGCCCAGAAGCCCATAGTGCGCCAATAAATCCGTATCGTAGAATCCATGTAGTTCCATCGTTGAATTACGGTCAAAAGGCGTTTCGGAGGTATGCACAGTCAGCCGTATCCCTTCATCATACAAGCGCTTGGTCATCTGCATCGCTGCAGGGGAACTGGACCACGGCGCGGAAGGTGCCATCCAGATGTGGATTCGCCCTTCTTCACAGCCATCATACGTCGAAACCAGACGCCGGATATCCGCCTCAATTGTATCAACCGACTGCATCAGTCCCTTCTGCACACCGAACTGTTCCCCGCAATCCATATGTCCGCGTGCAAAAACCGCCCGAATCTTCAAATCCTTAAACGCTTGAATGACTGCATCGGACAAACCTGCTACCGGGTGCGCATGCATATAATCCACCTGTGTCGTTACACCGCTGTGTAACCCTTCTATGCTTCCAATCATTGCGCCCGTATAACAATCGTCCGCAATCAAATGAGTGGCGCTTGGAAACATCATATCCTTAAGCCAGTCCTTCAAGTCCTTATCGTCTCCCATTCCTTTCAGATTGGTCTGAAAGAGATGGTTGTGCGTATTAACCATTCCGGGAAAAACAGCTTTCCCTTCCGCGTTAAACACCTGCTTTGCTTCCGAATATTTCTCACACAGCGAAGAAGTATCTCCTATATCCACGATGCGCGAACCCTCAATCGCCAATGCCGCATCATATAAAATCTCCCGTTTCGGATTTACGGTTACGATTGTCGCATGTTTTATGAAAATATCAATCATCGTGCCTGGGCCTCCTTTATTTTATACACTCCCTGTATTGTACTACGCATTGTACTCAAACGGCAATCTAACGCTTTATTCAAGCCATTCCATTTTCCTTCTCTTTGACATAGCCGGTTATCGTCATCTGAGCGACATGCACATCCGTATTATCTCTGATATCCACCTCATAGACGCAAATACGGTTACTCCGCGAGACCTGTTTCGCTGTAGCAAGCAATTCCGTCCCCTTGGCTGCCCGCAAATAAGAGATGCTGCTGTTTAACGTAACCGTTACTTTTCCAAACGCGTTAGCAGCTACGGCAAAGGCAAAATCCCCCAGTGTGAAGATGACGCCTCCCTGTACGTTGCCTGTGGCATTCAAATGTTGTTCGGTAATTTGTAGTCTGCATACCGATTCTTCCGGCACGACAGAAACAATTTGACAGCCGATTTTGCCCGCAAAATGCTTTTCTCCAAACGCTTGCAAAATCCGTTCCATATTGGCCATCGCATATACTCCTTCCGTTTTTGCTTATCCAATGTATTGATTGAAAAAAAGCATCTTTTCAGATGCTCTTTATCCTTTTGCCATCTTGACTTTCATACGTCCAAAGGTCTCCTCGCTAATCACGTGTTCAATCCTGCATGCGTCCTGGTCAGCCACCGCTTCATCCACGCCCAATGTCGCAACCAAAAAACGTGTAATCACATCATGGCGCTCATAGATTGCGCTCGCCTTCTCCATACCGGATGGCGTCAGTTGAATATTCCCGTCCGCTTCTACCACAATAAAACCGTCATTTTTCAAAATGCCCATCGCACGGCTGACGCTGGGCTTGGAATAGGAAAGTTCGTTTGCAATATCTACAGAGCGGACCATCCCATTGCGCTGTTTGAGAATCAGTATGGTTTCCAAGTAATTTTCGCCTGATTCTTTCATGCTCACCGCCCCTTTTCCTCTTTTTTTGTATGTATTTAGTTTATCATGGGCTCAACTGTTTCTCAAGTAGAAAAGAAAAAGAAAAGCTTTGCATAAGCAAAGCTTTTCAAATTATAAATCACGAGTTTCCCAGCTGTTCCCAGTCCTTTATGTCCTCAGTAAATCCGTTTCTGTTCTCGCTCAAAAACGGTGGGTGTGTCTGATTCATGTTTTCCGGAGGCCCGAGAAAACCGGACATATGAGAACCACTGAAATTCTCACGATATACTAGAATCAACAGAACCTTTTGGGTTCTACAAATCCTTAATTTGTGATATTTATGATAGCCATTTCCCTACCATTCGTCAACCCTTTTTTCATCATTTTATGTTTTTTTAATATTGTGTTCACCTCCACGCCTTTTTTATCCCATTTCTTTCATCTGTTTCAAGGTTTCCATCACGTGCGCGCTATCTGATACCGCGCCAAACAATCCGCCTGCTGTTGTAATGGTATTGAGTGCAGCACAATGATTCTCATATACCGTAGCCCCCGTACAATCCTCCAGTGTCAGGCATTCAAACCCTCGGTCATTTGCTTCACGCAACGTACCGTGCACACAGCAGTCCGTCGTGACGCCTGTCAAAATCAAATGCTCAATCCCCTGACTACGCAGAATCTGCTCCAAATCCGTCGCATAAAATGCGCTTTTCCCCGGTTTATCAACGATGATTTCGTCTGATAGCGGATAGAGTGTATCAATGATATCCCACCCCTCTTCTCCGCGCACCAAAACACGTCCCAGAGGCCCCTGCGCTCCGATTTCTGTACCTGTACGCTGGGTCTGCCACTTTTTAATCTGGTTTAAATCCGATAAATCCGGACGGTGTCCCTCCCGGGTGTGGATAATGCGAAGCCCCCTCACACTGCGCGCTACATCCAATAGTTTGCGAATCGGTTCAATCGCGCGAGCCGTCAGGGAAATATCATATCCCATAGCATCTACATAGCCACCTTTGCTCACAAAATCCCGCTGCATATCGATGACCATCAGTGCTGTATTTTCAGCTGCTAAATTTCCATCATAAGGCCACTTATAAGGATTTGCTTCAATAAACATATTGCCTATCTCCCTTCGATGTAGTTTGGAACGTTTTTTTCATCCCTCGCGTTTTGCCGGCGTTCGCATAAAGATGTCCGAAAACAGGAAAGGCGCCGCAGAATTCATCTGCAGCGCCTTTGCTGTCTTCGTTATGCATGCATTGTATCCACTGCGCATGCATTTGTCAACTGTTTTTTCTCTTTATTTCTTGCTCAATTTAACTTGTACCTTTATAGTACCTTATTCAGGAATGCAATGGTACGCTCATTTTTAGGCTGGCCAAAAATCTCTTCCGGCGTCCCCTCTTCCACGATGACCCCGCCATCCATAAACACCACGCGGTCTGCAACCTCTCGCGCAAAGCCCATTTCATGCGTCACCACCAGCATCGTCATACCGCCATCCGCCAACGTCCGTATAACGTTCAATACTTCTCCCACCATTTCCGGGTCCAAAGCACTGGTCGGTTCATCAAAAAGCATCAAATCAGGTTCCATTGCCAAGGCGCGTGCAATCGCCACGCGTTGTTTCTGGCCGCCCGAAAGATTGTCCGGATATTCATCCGCCTTATCGGCCAATCCAACGCGTTTCAACAGCTCTATCGCCTTTTTCTCCGCAGTCGCTTTATCCATCTTCTTGCGGTCCAATGGCGCCATTGTGATATTCTTTAAAGCCGTCAGGTGCGGAAACAAATTGAATTGTTGGAACACCATGCCGATGTTCTCACGGATTTTATTGATGTTTGCATGCTTTTCTGTAATTACATGTCCATCTACAACTATTTCGCCAGAAGTAGGCTGCTCCAAGGAGTTAATGCAACGCAAAAAGGTACTTTTCCCACTGCCGGAAGGGCCAATCAAGCAAACGACTTCCCCTTCCTGCACCTCCATGTCAATGCCGCGCAAAACATCCAGCTTGCCAAAACTCTTATGCAGATTTTTTACGCTTACCTTTGCTTCCATAAGACAAATTCCTTTCCAGGCGTTTGGATAATTTCGAAAGAATCGTAATGGGAATTAAATACAACAGCGCAACAATCGCCCATGTCTTAAACGATTCAAAGTTTACTGCCACAATCAGTTTCCCCACCTGCGTCAGTTCGCGCATCCCGATGGCGGACATAATCGACGTGTCCTTCAGCGTAATGATAAACTGATTGACCAACGAAGGAATGATGATGCGGAACGCCTGCGGCACGATAATCTTCACCATCGCGCTGCGCGCCGGAAGGCCTAAACTACGGGCCGCCTCCATCTGTCCTTTATCAATCGCCTGAATGCCGCTGCGGAAAATTTCCGACAAATAGGCACCGGCGTTTAATGTCATCGTTATAATACCCGCCATATCTGAACTCAGGCGGATTCCCAAACCCTGTGGAATACCAAAATAAATGAAAAAAGCCTGTACCAGCAACGGCGTACCACGGATGATATCCACATAACAGGTTCCAATAATACGCAAAATGCGGAACCGCGAAAGATTGCAATAACAAGTCAAGACCCCTACGATAGACGCAAGGATCAATGAAATCAGCGTAATAACAATTGTCATGCCCAAACCTGCCAAAAAATTTGGCAGGTTTGCGCTCAATAGTTCAAAAAAGCCCATAGAAAACTAACTCCCTAATCGTTGATTTTATTTGGTGTATTTATCAACGATTTCCTGGTATTTGCCGTTGGCTTTCAAGTTGGCCAAGCCTTTGTTGAACATCTCCAACAATTCGGCATTTTTGCCTTTGTTCACGGCAAAGCCATAGGAAGAACCCTGTTGTTGTTCGCCCACAATTTTCAGCCCATTGTTCTGCTGTACGCCATAGGCAAGCACCGGGAAGTCTTCAAAGCAAGCGATGCTGTTGCCGGTTTTGACATCTTCATACATAAAGGCGGAATCATCAAAGGACTTGGTCGTAAAGTCATATTGCTCTTTGATTTTTTCAGCAAAGTTGGCACCTTCCGTGCCTTTTTTCACCGCCACAGTCTTGCCGCGCAAATCTTCATAACTGTTAACCGTTGTATTGTCCGCTTTGACGCCCATCGCGACTTTCGAATCATAGTACGGGTCAGAAAAATCAAATTTCAGTTTGCGCTTGTCCGTAATGCTGCAGCCCGCGATCACGGCATCCACTTGGTCGCCTTCCAATGCCTGTACGGCCGCGTCAAAACCAAGCACCTGCATCTCATATTCAAAGCCCTGGTCTTCCGCAATCGCTGCAATCAAATCCATATCGATGCCGACCCGTTGTCCATCCTTTTCAAATTCAAACGGTGCGAACGTGGTATCCGTAGCAATGATGTATTTCTTTGCTTGGTCCCCACCACCACAACCTGCCAGACACAACGCTGCCGCGCCGGCAAGTACGATTGCCGCTACGCGGCGGAACGATTTAACCATCTCGTACCCCTCCTCATATCGATTTTTTCTATCAATTTATATTACCATTTTTTTGCTCTCTTGAAAACCATTTTCCAACGAAAAGCTCGATTTCCCCCTTTTCTTACACTTTGCCGGCGTCAATAAAAAAGAAGAGGCGTTTCATATCAAAAACGCCTCATACATCGTTTTTCCTCATTTATCGAACCGTTTGCGCCGCTGTGTGGACTGCACAAACAGCGCTTTAAGCCCCTCTTCATCATGCTCTATCAGTTTGTTTTTCAGGTTTTGCAGCTCTGCAGTAAATGCATCGATTTCCTTGACCAATACATCTTGATTGGCAAAAAACAATTCCGCCCAAAGGACTTCATTAATGCGGGCAATCCGCGTCAAATCTCGAAAAGAATCGCCTGTATATTCATGCAAATGTGGATTGTCATTACAATTCATCAATGATACGGCTATCGCGTGCGTCAGCTGGGAAACAAACCCTATCATTTCGTCATGCTCACGAAGCGAAAGCACCGCGATATGATGAAATTCCAATATTTTGGCAAATTCTTCTGCAAATGCAATCCCTTCTGGTGTATTGCGTTCCGTCGGCGTGATGAGGAAATTGGCCTCTAGGAACATTGCATCGTCTGCATTCTGCACACCGCTAACCTCTTTCCCTGCCATAGGATGGGAAGCGATGAACTCTACATCCGGACGCAACAACGCCTGTACCGCATCGACAATATGGCATTTGACACCGCTGACATCCGTTATGAAAATGCCAGGTTTCAAGTCGGATTGATGCGTTTGAATCCATTGAATCATCGCATGCGGATACAACCCAAAGATAACCACATCCGCCTGTTGAATCAGCGTCCTATCCATGGTAGCGCCGCCGTTAATCCAGCCTTTTTGCAAAGCAAACGCGATAGAATCGGGGTTTTTGTCAATTGCATACACCGTATAACCACGCCGTTTCAATCCGCGCGCATAACTGCCGCCCATCAAACCCAGGCCCACAATTAAAAATTTTGTCTGGCGGTCAATCATCCAGCTTTTCCCCCTGCATTCCGAGCAACGCCGCATCTTCAAAAAAATTCGGATAGGATTTCCCAATTGCCTGCGCGCCATCAATCACGCTGTCTGTATGGCAGCAGGCAGCTGCCACTGCCAGGCTCATCACAATGCGATGGTCCTTATGACCATCCAAAGCAATGCACCCATCATAGTCCTTGGCGCCCTGGATGCATATCTCATCCTCGGTACTGGAAATCGCAACGCCGAACTTTTTCAATTCCGTTTCCATGGCTAAAATTCGGTCGGACTCCTTATAACGCAGACGAGCGGCGTGATAGATGCGGGTTTTTCCCGCCGCATACATGCCCAGGATGGTCAAAATGGGCCCTAAGTCCGGGCAATCCCCTAGGTCAATCTCCGTACCCCGTAGTTTGCTTTGATAGATGCGGTATCCGTCGTCTACGGGCTCAATCTGTGCACCGGCCATCTGCAGGATGGATAGAATTGCTTTATCCCCCTGCAAGGAATCATGGGAGACTCCCTGACAGACGACATCTCCCGCAATTGCTCCCCACACCGCATAGAAAGCCATTTGTGAATAATCGCCTTCTACCGCTGTATGGCATGCTTTGTATTGCTGTCCGCCCGGAATAACCAGGGTATGCTCGTCCGCATAATGGGCTTGCACGCCAAACTGCGCCATCATCTGCAGTGTTAAATCGATATAGGAGCGCGATTCATATGGCGGACGAATCACAATCTTTGAATCCCCCTGCAACAAAGGAAGCGCAAACAGCAACCCTGAAATGAACTGGGAACTGATATTTCCATCCACCTCATACAATCCAGGCTGCAGTGCGCCCTGTATACGAATGTGTTCATCCGTATGCCGGTAATGCAGCCCCTGTTGATGGAAAATACGTTCATATACGCTCTGCGGCCGTTTAAGCAGGCGATTTTTGCCCAAAAATGTAACTTGTGCGCCTGTGAGGGAAAAAATCGGCATGAAAAAGCGAAGCGTTGAACCCGATTCATTGCAGTCCACCACCATATCGCCTCGATTGCACAGCGAATCAATCCCCGTAATAGTCACGGAATGTTCGCCACGTTCCACTTTGGCGCCCAGCTGTTCCATTCCCACAAGCGTGGTCTTTACATCTTCGGAATATGCGATGTTCTCAATCACGCTGGTGCCGCGGGCCAGCGCTGCACAAATCACTGCACGATGCGCCATGCTCTTGGAGGGGGGAATACGAACCGTCCCCCCGCATGTACCGGGTTGAATTCGTACCTTCAATCCATTTCCCTTCCAATCACTTGTGCAATTTTACGGCCCTTTTCTATCAGCGTTTTGAACTTGTCCACCTTCAGCGATTGGGCGCCGTCACTCCATGCCTGTTCCGGATGGTTGTGCACTTCAATAATCAAACCGTCCGCACCGGCGGCAATCGCTGCCAGCGACATCGATTCCACCAGCCGCCAATCCCCCGTCGCATGGGACGGGTCAATGATGATAGGCAAGTGGCTCTTTTGTTTGACCAGCGGCACCACGGACAAATCCAGCGTGTTTCGAGTATATTTCTCAAACGTACGAATTCCCCGTTCGCAGAGAATCACATTCTCATTTCCGCCCGCCATGATGTATTCCGCACTCATCAGCCATTCTTCAATCGTATTAGCCAAACCGCGTTTCAACAACACAGGCTTTTTTACCTTGCCCAGCGCTTTGAGCAGGTTGAAATTCTGCATATTGCGCGCACCAATCTGAATCAAGTCCACGTATTCAACAAACTCATCCAACTTGTCTTCACTCATCAATTCGCTGACAATCGGCAGCCCCGTTGCTTCACGTGCCTTGACCATATACTGAATGCCTTCGCTACCCAATCCCTGAAATGCGTAGGGTGAAGTCCGCGGTTTATAGGCACCGCCGCGCAGCATCGTTGCGCCAGCCTCCTTCACGCCTTTTGCGATTTCCAGAATCTGCTCTTCCCCTTCCACGCTGCACGGGCCGCCAATGACCACAATCTTTTCCTGGCCACCCACCTTCACGCCCGAAACGTCAATCACGCTGTCCTCTGGATGAAACAGCCGATTGACCTTTTTATAGGGTGCGGCAATACGTGTGATGGAATCCACATATTGATTTGCACCAATCAACTTTTCATCCACAATTGTCGTATCGCCCACCACGCCGAACACATTGTAGTTCGCTCCGATGATGGTCGTCACGCTCAATCCCTTGGCTTCCAACCCCTCAATAATGCGGTCTACCTCCGCTTGGGGCGCCCCTTTTTTCATCGTAATAATCATTGTTGCTCTCGCTCCTCTATGGTAAGTTTTAATAGTGAAATCGCTTTTGCGTACCCTTCCTTGCCTTCTCCCATCAATGTATGGAAACAGGCTTGGCCGGCATACGAAATCTGTCGAAACGCCTCCCGGCTTTTCACATCGGATAGATGGACCTCCACCGCGGGAATAGCCACCGCCTTCAATGCGTCTAGAATTGCCACGCTGGTGTGCGTATAGGCCGCTGGATTGATAACAATGCCATCAGCATGCCCATAAGCTTGTTGGATTTTATCGACAATCGCACCTTCGTGGTTGCTTTGAAATACTTCCACTGTCACATTGGCTTCTTCTGCTTTTTGGACGATATAATCCACCAGCTCATCATACGTCATCCGGCCGTATATTTCCGGCTCACGGATGCCTAACATATTCAAATTCGGGCCGTTAATGACCAAAATATGCATGAATCTGTTTCTCCATTTCCATCAACGTCTGTTTGGGATTCCCGTTATTCAAAACATGCAAGTCGCTGTATCTTTCATACAACGGCCGCCGTTCACGATACATCTGCTCAATCGCAGCCGGACTGCTGGATAACGGCCGGTTTGGGTCCGTCATCAAGCGGCGGCAGTCACGGTCTAAAAAGATAACCAGTCCATTCTGCCGCAATGCCCGCATATTTGCTCCCCGTTTGATTACGCCCCCGCCAGTGGCGATAACCTGCCCCGTTTCTTTCCCAATGCGTGCGATAACATCCGCTTCTATCTCACGGAACAGCGTTTCGCCTCCTTGGGCAAAGATATCTGGAATGCTTCGCTTCTGCTCGCTGACCAACCTCTCATCCGCGTCCACAAACGTCTTGCCCAGCCGTTTGCTCAGCCGCCGTCCCAACGTCGTCTTGCCAGCGCTAGGCATACCAATCAACACGATATTACTCAAATCCATCCGTAGCGATTGATAAATTCGGTCAATCTCTTCCTGCGCAATCGGCCGACCGGCAAAATATTCTGCCGCATATTTAGCCTGTGCTACCAGCATCTCCAAACCGTTTATCGCCTGAATGCCACGCTCTTCTGCCTGCAGCAGCAATGCTGTTTTCAGTGGATTATACACCACGTCCATCACCGCTGTACACTGAGGAAAATCCGCCAAATCAATTAAACACGTTCCATTGTTAGGGTACATCCCTTGTGGAGATGCGTTGATGATGATTTCCACATCCGGATGTTCTTTGCATTGTTCGTAGGAAATGGTTCCCTCTTTTGCACCGCGGGACGCGATGAGAATCTCCCGCACACCTTGGCTTTTGGCCACCGCCGTAATGGTTTTTCGCGTGCCACCTGTGCCCAGAATGAGTATTTTTTTATTTAAAAAATCAATCCCATGGCGCTCAGCCATATATAGAAAACCATCAAAATCCGTGTTATATCCGAATAATTTCCCCTCACGCTGTACAATCGTGTTGACTGCCCCGATGGCCCTTGCACGTTCATCCACCACATCACAGTACGCAATCACATCTTGCTTATATGGAATGGTGACGTTAATCGCCTGGAAATCCCTTTGTTCCATAAAAGGGGCAAATTCATCTTTGTCAAGTGGTATCAGTTCATAGGTATAATCCGCCAACGCCTCGTGAATGGGTTTGGAAAAGCTATGGCCCAATTTTTCACCAATCAATCCGATACGCATGTTTCCTCCCGCATCCACAGATAACCATACCGGTCAGCAAATAAATCCACCAGCGCAATCGCTACCATGGCGTCCACCACCACGCGCGCCCGATGCACGATGGCAGGGTCGTGCCGGCCTACAATGTTCAGTTCCGTATTCTCCATGGTCTGCATGTCAATCGTTTGCTGGGTTTTGTAAATCGATGCTGTAGGTTTGACCACGCTGCGCAGCACAATCGGCATACCATTGGTGATGCCGCCGTTGATGCCTCCATTATGGTTAGTTGTCGTGATGACTTTCCCCGCTGCATCCATACGGAACGGGTCGTTCGCCTCACTCCCGAACAAATCTGCAAAGGCAAACCCAATGCCAAACTCCACACCCTTGATAGCCGGAATGCTGAACAACAGATGGGAAATTTCACTTTCCACGGATTGAAAGAACGGCTCCCCGATGCCGGCCGGTACACCAATAACCGCCGTCTCCAATACACCGCCGACGCTGTCCCCTTCCTGTGCCGCCTGCTCGATGACTGCTGTCATCTCCTTTTCCTTGTCTTCACTCAGGGCGGCAAACCGTTTTCGGTTCATCATATGAATTTGTTCAGTTAAAACCTGTACATCCTGGCTGAAGGGGTCCTCATATACATTCTTGCATTGCACCAAATGCGAACCAATATGAATCCCCTTCTGCGCCAATATCTGCCGACAAATTGCCCCTGCGGCTACCACTGGCGCCGTAATCCGGCCGGAAAAATGGCCGCCGCCGCGGTAATCCTGATAGCCTAGGTACTTGACTTGTGCCGTATAGTCCGCATGTGAAGGGCGCGCTTTGTATCGCGTAGCTTCGTAATCCTTGCTGTGCTGTACCTGATTGTGAATCAGCATACAGAGCGGTGTGCCTGTCGTATAGCCATTGAAAAAGCCGCTGACAATCTCCACCTCATCTTTTTCCTGACGTGCTGTAGAAATACGTCCAAACGCCTTCCTCTTTTCCATCTCTGCCCGCAAGTAATCCAAATCCAGCCGAATTCCAGGTGCCAGGCCATCCACTACACAGCCAATTGTCTGTCCATGTGATTCTCCAAAGATGCTTACGGTTACATGATTGCCGAACGTGCTCTTCATTCCGTTTTCTGTCCTTTCAGCTTCTCCCGCAAGACCGTCAACGGAACTTCTTGCAGTTCCGCATGCCCCGCCTGCGCCACTTTCACAATGGTGATATGGCCATTGCTCGCTTTTTTATCGTGTACCAAGCAAGCATAAACCGCCTCTGGGTCATACGTCACCTGCGTCGGCACCCCCAGCTTTTCCAACACAGCCTTTGTCCGGGCCCGTAGCGCTTCATCCTCAATCATCGGCAGCATACCAAGCCCCACACATTCTCCATGCAGTAGGCCGCCCAGGCCGTATACACTCTCAATTCCGTGGCCGATTGTATGGCCGAAATTCAATATCTTACGCAAATTAGCTTCCTTCTCGTCCTGCTCCACCACGGTTTTTTTCACTAACAGCGCCCGGTATAAAATCGTCTCCAGTTCCTGCTCCGGGTCCGCGCATTCAAAAAGCGCAAACAGCTCCGCATCATAAATCAATCCAGCTTTGACCGCTTCCACCAAGCCATTGTAAAAATGCCGCTTGGGCAATGTGGACAATGTATCCGGGTCAATCAATACCGCTTGAGGCTGATAAAATGCGCCGATTACGTTTTTGACCTGCTCCAGATTAATCGCCACTTTTCCACCAATGCTGCTGTCAATCTGCGAAAGGGTCGTCGTAGGAATATTGATAAAATCAATCCCGCGCATATACGAAGCCGCTGCGAAGCCGGCCAGGTCTCCGACTACGCCGCCACCTAGCGCGACAACGCAGTCCTTGCGAGAAAAGTCATGTTCCAACAGCATCTTGCACAACATCTCATATACCGGGAAACTCTTTGCACCCTCGCCCTGCTGCACCGTACATACATACGCCCGTTTACATTGTTCCTGCAACGTCTGGACATAGACTTGCGGTACGCCCTGGTCGGTAACGATGAGGACGTTTCGTTGCAAATTTACATATTCCGCTGCATGTGCCAAAATGCCACGCTGCAACACGATTGGATAAGACCGTTCATTCAATTCTACGGTAATCTCCATATCCTTTCTCCTCTCAAACGGTATAACCACCCAATATCTTGACTTCCTTGCAGTTCGCACGCAGTTGTTCGAGCAACTTTTGGGACTTCTGGTCACCTAAATTGCCCACCACTTCCATGTAGAAATAATATTGCCAAGGCTCGTTGCGCAGCGGACGCGATTTGATGCTCTCCAGATTAAACCCGAGACTGCCTACCAGCTGCATGATTTTTGCCAGCTGTCCCGGGTCATGGCTGACCGTAAACAGTACGTTGAATCGATTCCCCCCCTGCGGCAAATGGCGTCCAATAACGATAAACCGCGTTGTGTTTTCCGCGCTTGTATTGATATTGCGTACCAATACATCCAAATCATACAACTCCGCCGCTTCTTCCGATGCAATCGCCGCTTTGTGGATATCCCCGCTCTCTTTGACATATTTGGCCGCCAATGCTGTGTTTGGATACGGCACCACTTCAAACGCATGGGCGGATAAGAATTCCTGACATTGGCTCAGCGCCTGATGCATGGAATACACCTGTTGAATATCCTGCATCGACGCGCCATGATTGACCAATAAATTCTGATGGATACGCAAATCATAAATATCCGTAATATAACAATCGTACTTCCATAACAGGTCGAGTACTTCGCCCACTTCGCCTGTGTAGGAATTTTCAAAAGGAATCACGCCATAGGCCACTTCACCATCCTGCACGGCACGAAAAACATCTTCAAACGTAGCGTATGTCACGCCCTGTGCATCACCAAACAACCTCCGCACAGCAATGTGCTGAAACGCGCCCTCCGTTCCCTGGTAACCAATTTTATTTTGATTGACCAGCGTACGCTGATACCGTTTGGAAATCTCCATCAAGGCCTTGATATAATCAATATAAAAAGGTTCGTATTCTTTTTTGGTAATACGCCCGCAGTTCCGTTCAATGACTTCTTGTTCACGTCCAGCATCCAAGATGGGCAAGCCGTGTTCCCATTTATATGCAATCACCTGTTCCACTGCTTGCATGCGCTGTTCAAACAGTTTTGCCATCTCCCGGTCGATTGTATCGATTGTGTCTCTGGCGTGTTGCAGCGTGTTCATTTTCGTACTCCTCGCCGTTGCTTGATAAATGATTTATTATTATAGCATACCTCCACCGGATATTTGCGTAAAAATCGGCGAAAATCCAAGGTTTTCTCTTCTTCTTTTATCCGCAATAAAAAAGAACCCATTATGGATTCTTTTTCTTCGTAACCATGTGTGACATCCGCGTCCCTTTTGCTTTCTTCTGTATCGGTTCTTTCGGCTGCTCTTTGCGTTTGGGCAAATCCTTCACCGGCTTTCCTTCCGGCAGGTTATCAAGCGCCGCTGTCCACAATATTTTTAGTCCCTGAAGAATAATCTTACGCGTCGGTTCGTCCACGTTTTTTAAGGATTGCAAGACCGTTTTGGCCGTCTGTAAGCCGCCCTCTCTCATCTCCTTCAACGTTTTGGCATGGGTCGCCTGCGCAATTTCATACAAGGCGTCAAAAAACTGTTCGCGCTGGTGTGGCGTCATTGCCGTTATCCATTCTTTGAGAGTATGGTCTACTATGCGGCTGCTGTTCGTAACCGATTCCAAACGGATAAAGTCATCCCGTTTGACCTCCCAGGAATACACATCATGCTGCAAAAGGCCGATCTGCGTGCTGTGTACCACCGTATACGCTTCCTCATGCTCCATCAGCATGCCAATGACGGAGGATTGCGGAACAAACGTATGGATACGTGCCTTAATCGCCTGATAACCGGGTTGTTCGATGGTGCTTTGCTGGAAGCCTGGACCATCATTGTTATAAACACTTGCAATGCGCGCCTGTATCTCCGGCGGACAGAAAGAGGCCGCATAGACCGCCAAATTCCCCCCTTTGGAATGCCCGCCCAAACAAAGATTATCCGTCGTGCGCGAAGCTGTTTCCATCAGATATTTCACCGCTGCCTGTTGCGCGGGCACGGGTGTACGGAAACTCATATTGAAATCCTCTTTCCAGCCTACCAGCGTATTGTCCGTCCCCCGGTATGCAAGATATGCAAATCCTTCTCCACTCTGCAGCGTCATCGCAGAGAACTGCTTCTCTTCCTGTGTATCCAGCTCATTGACATATCGGCAAATCGTCCAGTCCGCAAAACGTTCGCTTTCGCTGAGCAGGGAAAGCAGCTGTTGGTCCTGCGCAGAAATGGGCTTGCCAAGCGGGGTCTTATCTTCCTGAAGTGTCTCAAGCCGTTTTTGTGCCGCCTGACGAATGGAAACTGGCCCATCCTCTTCCTTTAGCAAATCATCAAACGATACATAGGACAACCTGCACAGCACCAGGCTATCTACCGCTTGAAACGGAGCCGCTTTCATCGATAAATCCCCGCGCCAAATCAAATAATCCAATAAATTGCTCATCGTTTCCTCGCCTCTTTTTCCCGTACAGCATGCATCTTTTCCGCTCTTTACGAGCCCATCATACACATTTTTTCATGTTCGGAAAAGAAATTTTATCCCTTTTTTAGATAGGTGAAGTGCAATCGTTCGAAAAAAGGGGACTTTGTGTCGGCAAATCCTGCCCACAACAACAGGCCGAGTGTAAAAAAGGGAATGGGAACACTATCCTCCCTGTTTGAATATAAAAAAACGGAGCAACCGTTATCACGCTTGCTCCGCTATGGTCTGGGTGAGAAGATTCGAACTTCCGGCCTCTTGAACCCCATTCAAGCACGCTACCAAACTTTGACCTGTCTGGCGTAGTCTAAAATGCTGGAAACCATTAATTTTACTGCGTTTTTCTTAATTTAATTATACCACGAGAATGATAGAATAACAATGAAAAAACGGCGTTTTTAACCGCCCAGTGTGCTTTTTAGTGTGCTAAAAAAAGAGGCGATAAGTGCCCATTTCAAGGGAAAAATCAGACGGCGCGCGGCCAAAAAATGACCCTTTTTAAACGAAAGCGACGAGTTTTAACATCTCGTCGCTATTTTTAATGATTTTGATACATCTTTTAAGAACTTTCAAAGAGTTCCCTACATTTCCTTACATCTTTTGAAAACTTTTAAGAAGTATGGAACGTCTTTTAACGTCTTTCCGTTTCTTCCATAGAACTTTCCGCTACTTCATACTTCTCCCTTACCTTATCCAATAACTTTTCCATCTTTTCTACAACAGAAGAAGGTTCAATAATCCTCGCCCCGCGCCCTAACCCAAATAACCATCCAAAGAACTGATTGCTTACCGCTACTTCTACACTTATCTGAAAATGCTTCTCATCCGCTTTCCGCACAAACAC
>CAJFOS010000004.1 GCA_904397865.1 Candidatus Allochristensenella caecavium | reverse complement strand
GGCTCCGACCAGGACGCTGTGTTGGATTTCGTCATTCCGCGCGGTGAAACCGGCGGCGCTGTGCCCAGCCAACTGCTCAATGCGTATTCCACCCCGCCGCAGCCGGGTACGGACGGCGCCGCGCTGATTTTTGACCAAAACGGCACCACTGTCGGCAATTCCATTGCCCACACTGCCGGCGATTCCACCGTCACCATCCAGGATACCGGCTATTATTTCGTCGGTTTCCACGCAACGCTCAGCCCGGCCAGCGGCGTCAACTTCCCGCTGTCCATCACGCTGAATCTGTATCAACAGGGCGCGATTGTCCCGGGTACGAGCGTCGTGCACACTTTCCAGACCTCCACGGATTTGGCAAACGTAGCCTTTTCGCAAATCCTCCAGGTGGCCACAGCCCCCACTACGCTGGAAATCATCGGGCAGGGCGGCGATTATCTGTATACCGCCATCTCGCTGTCCGTCTATAAACTGGGCGAGCTGTAAAACACGCTTTGCTTCTGCAAAGCGCAGCAAGGGTGCGGTTGAACCGCACCCTTGCTTTTCCTGCGTTGCTTTTTTCCAACGCCTATGCTATTTTATTGTTAGCCTTCGCTAACTTTCGAATCCAGCCAAGGAGGAATGGAACGATGCAAAAATATATCCTCAAAGTGGATGGCATGCAATGCGGAATGTGCGAAGCGCATATCAACGACGCCATCCGTCAGGCATTTGCCGTCAAAAAGGTGACCTCGTCACGCAAAAAGAAGGAAACCGTCATCCTTTCGGAACAACCGTTGGATGAACAGGCCCTGCGGGACGTTATCCAGGCAACGGGCTATACATTGGTTTCCGTGACAGGCGAAGCCGTTGTCAAAAAAGGGTTTTTTCACTGACCGGTATCCCGCCCGCCGACAGCCGCGGGCTCGGCAACCCGGCATAGCAAAGCGGGCGCATCCAGCTGGATGCGCCCGCTTTATCGTTCGTTTGCCGCTTCCGTCTGGCCCCTGGGCTGAAAGCGTTGCTTTCGGGCAACGAAAAAATCGCAACCCACCAAAGTGAATTGCGATATTCGCTCGGGCCGTCGCCCGTGGAGCTGATAACCGGATTTGAACCGGTGACCTCTTCCTTACCAAGGAAGTGCTCTACCTACTGAGCTATATCAGCACATCTTCATAAACATTCGGTCGCGCGGGTCCTACCTTTTTTCCCTTTCATACCGTGACACGTTCTGTATTATAGCAAACCAACGGGCGAATTGCAACCGCTTTCTTTGTCCGGCACGCGGCCCCTTGCGGCCTTGTGCAGCGCTTTGCCGCCGGGAACAGAAAAGGGGCAGGCCATAAGGCCCGCCCCCTGTTTGCATTTAACAGCAGCCGCTGCATCCACCGCATCCGCCGCCGCAGCTTCCACATCCGCCGCCGCAGCCGCTCGCCGCTATCTTTTCCGCGCTCAAGTACATGTCGATATGCTGGCGTGCATCGCCGTCCTTGGCATAGGGTTCGCCCACCGCTTCAAAGCCGCATTTTTCATAAAACGGTTGTGCCTGCACTTGCGCATACACATGCAGCCCCGGCGCGCCAATCATCATTGCGCGGTCAATCAACAGCCCGACCATCGCTTCGCCGATTCCCTGCCCGCGGTATTCCGGCAGCACGCACAGCCGGCCAATGCAATACTGGCCATCCTGCACATACAGCCGCCCGGTGCCCACCGGCGTCTCTTCATCCAGCGCCACCACATGCCAGCTCAGCGCGTCCGTCGCGTCAAATTCCTGTTCCGGCGTGTATCCCTGTTCTTCTACAAAAACCGCCTGCCGCACCTGTTTGGCTTCGGCGATATCTTCTGAACCGTGAATCCATTTGGCATAAAGCATCTTGTTTCCTCCGTTCTTTGGTTCTAAGATTATACCATACCCATTCCTGTGGTAAAATAGAAAAGCGGAAAAACTTTTTTGCTGCAAGGAGAATTGCGATGAAACGAACGCTCCTGGGGGCATGGGCATTGGCAGCACTGCTTTTGTGCAGCTGTGCCGGCCCCTCTCCCGGCGCTATATATGATGATTACACACGCATCGCCGCCGCTTCCAATTCCTATTGCCTCAGCGATGCCCGCCAGATGGCACAGGGCGCGTCTTATCAGGGTTCCATGCGGTTTGAAGGCACCGGCACGCTCTGGCAGTACGATGCGCCGCAGGCGCAGACGGTCACATGCACATTTTCGCTCTCCGTTGAAGACGGCCGCGCCAAGCTTGTCTGGATAGAACCGGACGGCCAGGTCGGCATTCTGGCGGAAAACAACACCACCCCCACGCAGACCGTCACCATCCCCATCTCCGCCGGCATCCACCGTATCAAGCTCGTTGGCGCTGAGCAGGCGCACGTCACCGTACAGCTTGCGCTCTCGGCGGGAATGTGTGCGGAAATTGGATTTTAATCACCCGGAAGGAGACAAAAAAACATGAAAGACGCCGATATACAACGCATCAATGAACTGAGCCGCCTTGCCCGTCAGCGCCCGCTTACCGAGGAAGAGGCCGCCGAACGAGCGCGCCTGCGCGCGGCCTACATTGCCGACGTACGCGCCTCACTCCAACAGCAGCTCGACCATACCACCATCGTGTATCCCGATGGTTCGCGCGAAAAACTGCAACAGAAGAAAACAATTCAACATAGCAACTATATTCAATAAATCAAATATCCGCTTGTATTCTCTTCATACACATACTATAATAAAAATATAAAATATCAATGTAATGAGGGGGTACACAATGAAAAAGAAGGTTGCAGTTGTTCTTTCTGCTTTTCTAATGCTATTTGCTTTGGTTGCCTGTGGCGGGGGAACCGGCCTGGAAGGTAAATGGAAATGACCGGCGCCACGGGTGGAGATATGGCTCAGTTTGCAGAATTCGAAAAATATGGGGCTATCTATTTTAACATCAAAGGTGGAAAAATCGCCTTGGAACTCGAAACTGGTTCTTCTTTAAGCGAGGAAGAAAAACTGGCATTGGAGATGATAAAACCGTTCCTCTCTTCGATGGAAATGAGCTACGAAGTACTCAGTGATACCGAAATGAAACTTACCATCAGCGGCCTTGGTCAATCCGCTACGGAGACAGTCGAGTATAGCCTCAACGGCGATACGCTGATTCTGGATGATGCGACGTTCACCCGTCAATAACACCGATATTTAAAAAAAGCAGCGGTTACGCCGTTGCTTTTTTATTTACTCTGATGGTACGCCAGCAGACATCCTCCACTGTCGCTGTGCCCCTGTTTTCCACACCAAATGACAGAAGCTCTTACCCGCCATATTTTTTCATTATCTTTTGTGATTTACGTCAAAAAACGTCTTGACAGCAGCCCGTCCCCTCCTTAAAATATGTAACATACTACATAAAATAGTTAGCATCCTACATATTGAAGGGAGGTTCGTTCCATGGAAGGGCGGGACATCGGCGTCATGATTAAAATCCTAAGCGAAACCATCAATCAACAGATGAACGCAAATTTCAAAGACCTGAATCTGACCATGCAGCAGATGCAGATTCTGCGTTTTCTGCGCAAGCGGCAGGGCCAGACTGAAACCAGCCAGAAGGATATTCAGGAATACATGCGGCTCTCCCATCCGACGGTGGTGAACATGCTCCATCTTTTGCAGAACAAAGGCTTTATTCATACGGAAGTCAGCCCGAAAGACCGGCGCATCAAGCTCGTTACCCTCACCGGTCAGGAAGAGCATGTGATTGAAGAAGTCGTCCGCAACCGCAACCAAATGGAAACGCTGCTGGTGCAGGGGATGAGCGACGATGAACAGGCGGATTTGCGCCGTTACCTTGCGCAGATGTATCACAACATCACCGACCCCAGCCGCCATCTCTATGCATGAAGCAAACGCAAACAAGAAGGTGAACACATGAACAGACTGTTATTCCGCTCCCTGCGGGAGTACAAAAAGCAATCGATTTTAACGCCGGTCTTTGTGGCGCTGGAAGTGTTGATGGAAGTATTGATTCCCTTTCAGATGGCCAAAATCATTGACATCGGCATCCAAGGCCAAAACCTGACCTATGTCCTGGAAGTCGGCCTTATTTTGGTCGTGATGGCCATGCTCGCACTCTTTTTCGGTGCGATGGCCGGCAAATACGGCGCCGAGGCGGGCGCCGGCTACGCCAAAAACCTGCGGCATGATATTTTCTATAAAATCCAGGAATTTTCCTTTCATAATATCGACCACTTTTCCGCCTCCAGCCTGGTCACGCGGATGACGACGGATATCACCAACGTGCAGATGGCATACATGATGTCCATTCGCCTGCTCTCCCGCGCGCCCATTATGATTGTCCTTTCCCTGATTATGACGCTGAGCATCAACGTCGATATCGCGCTGATGCTGCTGGTCGCCATTCCGGTGCTGGGCATCCCGCTGCTGTATATCGCGAAAAAGGCGCATCATTATTTTGTCCAGGTGTTTGACGAATACGACGTGCTCAATAACGACGTGCAGGAAAACGTCAATGCCGCGCGCGTGGTCAAGGCCTATGTGCGCGAGGATTATGAAAATCAGAAATTCCATAAGATTTCCCAAACCGTGTTCCGCCTGTTTACCAAAGCGGAAAAAATCGTCGCACTGAACAACCCCATCATGATGTTTGTCATGTATACCGTCATCCTGGTCATGGTGCTCATCGGCGGCGAGGCCATCGTCTTTGGCACCATGGAGGCCGGACAGATGACCAGCGTTCTGGTCTATGCGATGCAGATTCTGATGTCGTTGATGATGGTCTCGTTCGTCTTTGTCATGATTATGATTGCCCAGGCCTCCACCGACCGCATCGCCGAGGTGTTGCGTGAGGTCCCGGAAATGCAGAACAAACCCAATGCCAAAAAACATGTGGACAATGGCGATATCGATTTTGAACATGTCGATTTCAGCTATGCCGGCACGGAGGGGAAGCGGGCGCTCAAGGACATCGACCTGCATATCAAGTCCGGCCAGATGATTGGCATTTTCGGCGGCACAGGCAGCGCCAAGACGACGCTTGTGCAGCTCATTCCCCGGCTCTATGATGTCACCGGCGGCAGCATCAAGGTGGGCGGCACAGACGTGCGCGACTATGACCTGGAGGCGCTGCGCAACCAGGTGGCTGTCGTGCTGCAAAAGAATGTGCTCTTTACCGGCACCATTTATGAAAACATCCGCTGGGGCGATGAAAACGCCAGCGATGAAGAGGTGCAGCGCGTCTGCCGCCTGGCACAAGCGGATGACTTCATCCGCGATTTTCCGGACGGCTATAATACCATGATTGTCGAAGGCGGCAACAACGTCTCCGGCGGGCAGAAACAGCGGCTGTGCATCGCGCGGGCCCTGCTGAAAAAACCGAAAATCCTGATTCTGGATGACTCCACCAGCGCTGTGGATACCAAGACCGACGCCCTTATCCGCAAAGCCTTCCGTGAAGAGATTCCGGACACCACCAAGATTATCATTTCCCAGCGCATCTCCTCGATTGAAGATGCGGACCAGATTATCATTCTCGATGAAGGCGAAGTCAACGGCGTGGGAACGTCGGAGGAATTGCTCAGGACCAACCGGATTTACCGTGAAGTCTACGAATCCCAGGTGAAAGGAGGAAACGAAGATGCCGAAGAATAAACCCAAAAAGTTCACCAAAAACACCATGCAGACGGCCAAACGCCTGCTTCGGTATGTCACCAGCACCTATAAGAAGGAGTTTTGCGTCGTTCTTGTATGCATCCTGGTTTGTTCAGTCGCCAGTATTTCCGTCTCCTTCTCGATGAAGTTTTTGCTGGACGACTACATCCTCCCGCTTGTCGGCCAGGCCAACCCCAACTTCGCCGGCCTGTACCAGGCGCTGACGGTGCTGGGCTGCATTTTCCTGATGGGCGTGCTCGGCTCCTTCCTGTATAGCCGCCTGATGGTCAAGATTGGCCAGGGGGTGCTCAAACGTGTGCGTGACGAAATGTTCGAACACATGCAAACCCTGCCCATCCGTTATTTTGACCAACACACCAACGGCTCCGTCATGAGCCTGTACACCAACGATACCGACACCCTGCGCCAGATGATTAACCAGTCCATCCCGCAGGTGCTCATGTCCGCCATCACCATCCTTGTCACCTTCATTTCAATGCTGGTGCTCAGTCCGCTGCTGACGCTGCTGGCGCTGGCGATGATTTTCGTCATGTATGTGGTGGCCAAAAAACTGGGCGGCAACAGCGGCAAATACTTCACCCGCCAGCAAAAGGACCTGGCCAACATCACCGGCTATGTGGAAGAACAGATGAATGGCCAGCGCGTGGTCAAGGTATTCAACCGCGAAAAAATGTCCGAACAGGAATTCGATGCTTTGAATGAATCGCTCTACGCCAGTTCGTCCAAAGCCCACACCTTTGCCAGCATCATGGGCCCGGTGATGGGCAATATCGGCAACATCCTCTTCGTGCTGACAGCTGTGCTGGGCGGGGTTCTGTTGGTGACCGGCGTCGGCGGACTGACGATAGGCACCATCGTGGCATATCTGCAATTCACCAAGAGCTTTACCCAGCCCTTTATGCAGGTGGCCCAGCAGTTCAACTCCATCATCATGGCGCTGGCCGGCGCAGAACGCATTTTTGACATGATGGATGAACCCTCCGAAGTGGACGATGGCTATGTCACCCTGGTCAACGCCAAAAAGGATGCGGATGGCAACATCACCGAATGCGCCGAACGCACGGGGCTGTGGGCCTGGCGGCATCCGCACAAGGCGGACGGCACCGTCACCTACACCGAACTGAAAGGCGATGTACGCTTTTTCGACCTGTCCTTCGGCTATACGGACGACAAGATGGTGCTGCATGACATTTCCCTGTATGCCAAGCCCGGCCAAAAGCTGGCCTTTGTCGGTGCGACTGGCGCAGGGAAAACCACCATCACCAACCTCATCAACCGTTTTTATGATGTGCAGGACGGCAAAATCCGTTATGATGGCATCAATATCAATAAGATAAAAAAAGCGGATTTGCGCCGTTCGCTGGGCATCGTGCTGCAGGATACGCACCTGTTCACCGGCACCATCATGGACAACATCCGTTACGGCAAGCTGGACGCTACGGATGAAGAGGTCTACCAGGCGGCGCGTCTGGCGCATGCGGACCAATTCATTCGGCGCCTGCCGGACGGCTATCAAACCATGCTCTCCGGCGATGGCGAAGAACTTTCTCAGGGCCAGCGGCAGCTGTTGTCCATCGCCCGTGCCGCCATTGCCGACCCGCCGGTACTGATTTTGGATGAAGCAACGTCCAGCATCGATACCCGCACGGAAAAGATTGTGCAGGACGGCATGGACAACCTGATGAAAGGGCGCACGGTGTTTGTCATTGCGCATCGCCTGTCCACCATCCGCAACAGCAACGCCATCATCGTCCTGGACCATGGACGGATTATCGAGCGCGGCGACCATGCGGATTTGCTCCAGGCCAAAGGCACCTATTATCAGCTTTATACCGGTAAACTCGAGCTTGATTGATACGTTTGGCCATCAAACAGCCATTCCCCCAGCGCGGCGTTTACAAAATCATAAAATCCTCCGTATGCATGCATACGGAGGATTCTTTTTTGCGGTAGGCCAGCGGCCGCCTATGTCGGGGGACGCCGCGCGCCAGGCCTGACACACGGCCGCTCCCCTTTCTTGCACGGCCTGCAAAGCGCCGTCCGCCTATGTTCATAATTCCTTTTTCATATAAATTGCGTCTGCAAACGGGTTTTCATAATAGGGCTCACATGCTTGAAACCCATATTTTTGATATAGGCACACAGCGGATTTCATCGATTGCAGCGTATCCAACACGATTTCTTTGTAGCCCGCTCTCTTGGCACGGTTTAGGATTTGTGCAATCAGCTTTTCTCCCACATGCTGCCCCCTGCGTTTGGGATGCACATAAAGCCGTTTCATTTCGCATCGTTGCTCGGAATGCCGATGATAAGCAACCATGCCCCAAACCGTATCCTTTTCGCAGGCGACCAGCAATTCTCCCGCCGGGGGGTGTATTTGCTGGTCGGGTCTAACAATTCCTCCTCCAAATGCTGAAATGCCAAATCACGGCCAAGGGCATTTGTGTATTCAAAAAGCAGGCGCTTAACCTGTTCAATATAAGGTGTGCCGTCCACAATTTGCATTGCATCCTCCTGGCCTTGCCAGCCCGTCCAGCGGCCGTTTCGGCTCCTTCTGCCACTCTGTCTGCGCTTTCCCTCGCCTAGCGGATGCGGCGGGGCTCCGTTTCCTGGATTCGCCCCGTCACTTGCGCCGCACGTCATCCGCCCGGCGTCCATCCGTTTGTCCCCGTGCCTGTTTTTGCAATCGAAAACGCCCGCGCCGCCCTTTTCCAGGGGGACACGGGCGTTTTCCATGCATCCTGTGCAGCGACGGATTATTCCTCTTCCTCCGCTTCCAGTTCTTCGGTGAAAATCTCTTCCACCACCGCAATCAATTCATCCATCATATCCTCTTCCACCGCAACAAACTCCTCGTTCTCTTCGCCGGGGTTGTTGATGCGCAGGATGTACATATCCGGTACGTTTTCTTCATCGATGGGTGCATCGCTCGCTTCGGTCAGCACCGCATACTGTTCGCCCTTGTGTTCAAAGGCAAACTGAATTTCAAACTCGATTTCGTTGCCATCCTCATCTTCAAAGACGACGATATCCATTTCCTGGTCCATATTGTCCATGGGGGGCACCTTCTTTCTGTATAGTGACGGACAAGCCGCCGCGTTCATTGTATCCGATTCTGCACGAAAACACAATGACAATCCTCACTCATGCCGGAAAGAAGCGCCCTTGAATTTCGTATATTCGCCCAGCCAGTAAACCGGGATGTCCTTTGTTTCGCCGTTGCGGTTCTTGGCCACGATTAAGAACGCCTCGTTCTGCACGGCGTCCATCTCCTCTTCTTCATCTTCCGGCGGTTCCAGGTCGCTCTTATGTGCGATGAACAGCACGATGTCCGCGTCCTGTTCAATCGAACCGGATTCGCGCAAGTCGGACAGCTTGGGCCGCCGGTCGCGCCGGTTGGCGGATTCCACCCCGCGGTTCAGCTGGCTAAGCACCAGAATCGGGCATTGCAGTTCGCCAGCCAACAGCTTGAGCGAACGCGTCAGTTCGCTGACCTCCTGCTGGCGGCTTTCCCTGCGCCCGCTGCCCGTGCTCTGCATCAGCTGCAAGTAGTCGATAACAATCAACCCCAGCGGCTCCTTGGCCGAAAGGCGCATGCACCGCGCACGGATTTCCGGCACGCTCGCATGGCCGGATGCATCGATGTACAATTTGCCGTTGTTCAGCCGCCGCATCGCTTCAATCAATTTGCCGGTATCCTCATCGCGAATCTGTCCGCGCCGCGCGTCGCCCAGGTTGACCTCCGCCTCGGCGCACATCATACGCAGCGCCAGGTCTTCGGCCGACATTTCCAGGCTGAAAATCGCGACGGTCTGCTCGTTGCGCACCGCCACATTGTGGGCGATGTTCAGGGCCAGGCTCGTCTTTCCGCGGCCCGGGCGCGCCGCCAGGACGACCATCTGCCCTTTTTCAAACCCGCCGGTCACGCGGTCCAGTTCGCCAAAGCCGGTGGATACGCCCATCAGCTTTCCGTTGTTTTCCATCGCGCTCATCACACGCGCGCTCGCCGCGCTGAGCGCCTCTTTGATGGGGCGCAGCGAATCCTGCCGCCCGCGCATCTGCAAGTCATAGATGGATTTATGCGCCTGTTCAATCACCTCGTCCGCCGGGCGGCTGGCTTCAAATCCGCTGCCCACCATCTGGGAACCTGCCTGAATCACGCCGCGCAGCGTGCTGCGGTCTTTGACGATGTTGATATAATATTCCACATTGGCCGTCGTCGGCACGATGCGGGAAAGCAGGGCCAGGTATTCCATCCCGCCCGCCTTTTCCAGCGTGCCGAGCTGTTCCATCTTATCCACAACCGTGACCATGTCCACCGCGCTGTCCGTCTGGTTCAGCGCCGTCATCGCTTCGAACACCATGCGGTTGGCTGCGATGTAAAAATCCTCCGCACGGATGGTGCCAATCGCCGCAATCACCGCGTCCCGGTCCAACAGCATACTGCCCAGGACGGACTGTTCCGCTTCTACGCTGTGCGGCGGAATGCGCTGTTCCATGCCGGCGCCCCCTTTCGTTTTTTACAGACTTTCCACGTGGACATAGACCTTGCACGATACGTTGGCATACGGCTTAATTTCGGCCGTATACGTGCCCAGCATCTTGATGGTCTCGCTCAGCAGAATCCGCTTTTTATCCAGCGCAATGCCGAATTTTTGTTCAATCAGTTCCGCTACTTCCTTGTTCGTCACCGAACCGAACAGCCGGCCGCCGTCGCCGGTCTTGACCTTCAGCGACACCGTCGCACCGTCCATCTTCTTGGCCAGTTCCTTGGCCGCCTGTTCCTCCACCGCCTTCTGATGGGCGGCGGCCTGGCTCTTGGCCTGGGCGACGTGGATGTTCTCCTGCGTCGCTTCCTTGGCTAATTTTTTACGCAACAGGAAATTGCGGGCGTATCCGTCCGATACCTCGACGATATCGCCTTTTTTTCCCGTGCCCTTTACGTCTGCATTCAAAACCACTTTCATTGTGCCATGCTCCTTTCGCGGCCAGATGGGTCATCCCCCGGCCGTCTGTGTCTGTTTATGCTCATAAATTCAATTTCATATCCCCATTTTTCAGCCAACCGGCCCGCCGCATCAACTGTGCCATGCCATAGGCAATCACCGCCGGCAGGATGAACTGCAGCAGCAAAATCTTGGTGCAAATCCACAACGCGCTCTCCGTCCCTGCCATGGCCGTCCAGGTGCAAATCGGCCCCACCAGGCCGCTGGTGCCCATGCCCGCGCCCATTGGCAGATTGGTCATGCGCAGCACCGTTGTCGCCAACGGCCCCAGCACGGCGCTGGCCACGATGGCCGGCAGCCAAATGACTGGCTTGCGCATGATGTTCGGCACCTGCAGCATCGATGTGCCCAGCCCCTGACTGATAAGCCCGCCCCAGCCGTTTTCCTTATAGCTGGCCACGGCAAACCCAATCATGTTCGCACAGCATCCCACCGTCGCAGCGCCCGCCGCAATGCCGGATAAATTGAGCGAAATCGCAATCGCCGCCGAAGAGATTGGCAGCGTCAGGACCATCCCCATCACAATCGATACGATGATACCCATCGGAATCGGGTGCAGTTCGGTGGCCAGGTTGATAAAATTGCCCAGCCCCAGCATCACCTGCTGGATACCCGGTCCGCAAAACTGCGCCACAAGGCCGCCGGATACAATCGTCACCAGCGGCAGCAGCACGATATCCACCTTCGTTTTTCCCGCCAGCAAGTTGCCCAATTCCGCACCCACCAGCGCCGCCAGATAAGCGCCCACCGGGCCCCCCAGGCTATATCCCAGCGCACCCGTGGCCGCAGAGGAAAACATCACCAGCGGCGCGCTTTTGATGCCCCAGGCTACCGCCACGCCAATGGCCGCGCCCACCACCGGGGAGTCCGCGGAAAGCATCTGCCCAAACGGCGTCAAAAACGAAAGAAAGGAAATCTTGCCCAGCTGGGTCAGAATCAGGCCGATTATCAGCGAGGCAAACAGCCCCTGGGCCATCGCGCCCAGCGCGTCGATAAACCAGCGTTTAAACAATCCGCCGCCCGTCTTTCCCTTTTTACTCGTTTGGTTGGTTGCCATGGTGCCGTCTCCCCGCCTGTTTAAAATCGTTTGTATTCCACGCGGATGCCATGCTCGTCCAACGCATACGTCAGCGGGGAAAGGTTGGTGTATTCATAAAGCAGATACCGCTGGCCGTCCCGGTAGACCAGTTCCAGGCCCATGCGGTTTTTGTCATATTGCGCGCTTTCCAGCTCCCCATATTCGGCCCGCTGGGCCACGCCATTACGCACCACGGTCACGCCCGTGTCGTCCATCTGGTAATAGGTGCGTACATACCGGTAAGCCTGTCCACAGATATAGCAGAAGGTAAACGCCGTCCAGCCCCAGGCCAGTACAAGGTCCGCCGTCTGCCCGCTGCGCGCGCTGAGCACCAGCGCTGCCGCCGCAATCAGCGCATAAAAAATTCCTTTCCACAGCCGCGGCCAAATCGCCTTCCAGGCATATTGTCTTTTCTCTTGCATCCTTTTTCAGGCCCTTCGTTCGTTTATTGGATGGCCGTCTCCACGCGCACTCCGCGCTGGCGCAGCGTATTTAAAAATCCTTTGATGTCCGTATAGACAAATTCAAAGATAAACCGCTTGCCGTGTTCCATCTGAATCATCACGCGCCGTCCCGTCGCGTCCGTCATCACAAACGCAATGTCTACAAACGGCGCCACCAGCCGCGCCCGCAGACCGTCGCGCACTTCCACCGCCGTCTCCGTCACCCGCAAATAGCTGACGAACGGCCGCGCCAGCACATACGCCGCGTATAATACAAACAGCACGTTGATTATCGTCGAAGACGAACTCCAGCCGCCTTCGCGTACCGAACGCATCAGAAAATACGTCATCAAGCCATACAAAAGCGTGCCCATGACAATCATCTGCGTCCGGTATTTTCCGTTCATCGTGTATTCCTGCATGTTTTTTTACATCCTCTCCGGCGCGCCAATCCCCAGCAACCCCAGCCCCGTAGACAGCACCGTCTTCACGGCACGGGTCAACGTAAGGCGGGCTGCGGTCTGCGCCGCATTTTCCTCGTCCAAAATCCGCACTTCATAATAGAAGCGATTGTATGCCTGCGCCAGCTCTACCAGATGGCGCGCCACCAGATACGGTTCATTCTTTTCCAGCGCGCTGACCAGCGTCTGTGGCCAGGATTCACACAGCCGCACCACTGGGAACGCAAATTCGCCGCAAAGCGCCTGCATATCCAGTGCAGCATCCAACGTGCCCGCCTTGCGCAGCACGCTTGTGCAGCGGGCGTGCGTGTATTGCACATACGGCGCGGTCTCCCCTTCAAAGGACAGCGCACGTTCATAGGAAAACGCAATGTCCTTGATGCGCGCGTTGTACAGCACGCCGAACACCACTGCGCCTACGCCCACCTGCTGGGCCACCTCGTCACGGTTTTCCAAGTGCGGCGATTTTTCCTCCATAATCGTCTTTGCTTTTTCAATCGCCGTATGCAGCACGTCCTCCAGCTTGACCACATGACCCTTGCGCGTGCTCAACGTCGTACCATCCGCCAGAGACACCATGCCGAATGCCACGTGTTCCAAATCCTTGGCCCAGTCGTAACCCATCTTTTCCACCACCTTAAACCATTGGCGGAAATGCAGGTTTTGCTGGTAGGCTACCACATACAGACACTTGGCAAAATCATACGTCTTTTTCCGGTAGAATGCCGCGGCGATATCGCGCGTGGCGTACAGCGTCGCCCCGTCGCTTTTCAAAATGATGCACGGCGGCATGTTCTCTTCGCTCAAATCCACCACATACGCGCCCTCGCTCTTAACCAGCAGATGCTTGTCGCGCAGTTCCTGCACCACGGCGTCCATCTTATCGTTATAAAAACTCTCCCCGGCATAACTGTCAAAATGAATCCCCAGCAGGTCGTAGATTTTCATCACTTCACGAATCGTCGTCTCCTTAAAGCGCGTGAACAAATCCATCGCCACCGGGTCGCCGTCCTCAATTCGTTTGAACCATTGGCGTCCCAAATCGTTGAGCGATTCGTCCTTTTCCGCTTCGGCATGGAATTTGACATACAATTCCAGCATCCGGTTCACGCCGCCGGTTTCGATGTCCGTCCCTTCGCCCCACAGCTCATACGCCGCCAAAAGCTTGCCGAACTGCGTGCCCCAGTCCCCCAGATGATTGATACCGATGCTCTTGTATCCCATAAAATTGTACAGGTTATACAACGCATGGCCAATGGCCGTCGAACTCAGGTGGCCGATGTGGAAGGGTTTTGCAATGTTGATAGAACTATAATCGATACACACCGCGCGGCCCTGCCCCAAATTTTGCGCGCCATACTGCGCGCCCTGCTCGTCCACCCTGCGCATCACCTGTGCGGCGTACTGCGCCTTATCAATGAAAAAATTGGCGTAGCCACCGGCCACGCGCGCCTCCTTGACACACGCGGGCATCGGCGCGCCCACCACGTCCTGGGCAATCAGCGCCGGCGCCTTGCGCATGTTTTTGGCAAACGGAAAACACGGCAGGGCATAATCGCCCATCGCCGGGTCCGGCGGGGTCTCCAAACGGTCCAATATCTGTTGTGCGTCCACCTGCAAAACAGGCGCGACGGCGTTGGCAATCTCCTGGCGAAACGGCAACCTCGTTCGCTCCTTCCTCTATACATCCAACGGGATTTTTGCGTGCAAAATCCACGCTATATTTTTACAGTTTACTATATCATACCCGCCCCCGTTTCGCAACGAAAAAGCGGCTTTCCGCAGAGTTGCATTCCATATTTTCAAAGCGAATTTTTCTATTTTTCGCTTGACAATCCTAGTTTGTTGTTATATTATCATTTAGCATCATGTGCCAGTAGCTCAGCTGGATAGAGTGTTTGACTACGAATCAAAAGGTCGGGGGTTCGAATCCCTTCTGGCACACCAAGAAAAAAGCCCGAAGTTTCAGTACTTTCGGGCTTTTCTTGTATCTTCTTTCCCTCGCCCGTTTCGTGCTCTGGACACTATTTTGGGCACTACAGGGCACTATTTAAGCGTTTTTTGATAGGATAGTGTCCAGCGCATTAGCCGCTTTTTTATCGTTCTGTTTGTATGCGTGACCGTAAATATCCATTGTTGTAGAAGCGCGAGAATGCCCCAGCCTGTTTTTTACCGTTTCAATGTCCATTCCCGCAGAAATAAGCAACGACGCGCCCGTGTGTCGCAAATCGTGCAGACGAATACGCGGAAGATTATTGCGCGCCAAAAAGCGGTCAAACCATTTTGTAATGGAATCAACGTGCAACCGCTCTCCGTACTCGTTCGTAAATACTGCGCCGCACTCGCGCCATTCCTCACCCGCCATAAGGCGCACGGCGGTCTGTTCTTTCTTCCATTCGTGCAGAGCATCAACCACGCATTGCGGGACGCTTACAGACCGATTGCTGGCCTTTGTCTTTGGCTTCTTGATAGTCGTACCCTCGCCCGGTATATAGATTGCGCTTTGTTTCGTGTTGATTTCCCCGTTGTCCAAATCCACACAAGGCCAATCAAGGGCGGCAATCTCGCCGCGCCTTAACTGCGCATACAAGGCAACATATACAACTGCTTTCCACAGCTTCATTTCCCCCTCTAATGCTTCCAGAAGCAAAAGCGACTGTTCCGCTGTGTATGGGGTTATTTCCTTTGTATCGGCTCTGGGCGGCTCTATGGCCGTAACAGGGTTAACGGCTATAATTTGCCAGCGGACGGCACAAGTAAACATGCTGTTTAATACTTGATGATATCTTTTTTGCGTTGTTCCCGAAAGATGGCCGCTTTTCGTGTGCGTTGTCTTTTCGTTGCGTATAGAAGCGTAAAAACGATTGAGCAAGGCGGGGCGAACGTCCTGCACATAGGCGCGGCCCAGTCTTGGAAGGATACGGCTTTTAAGCAGATATTGATATCCGTACACCGTTTTTGGGGAAAGATTGCGCGGCTTGATATAGCTTTCCATCCACATTTCTGAAAGCTCCCGAACGGTCATTCGCTTACTACAAGCAACTTTCCCCGCTTCATATTCGGCCATGATTAAAGCCGTTTGCTTTTCCGCTTCTTTTAATTGCGCGTTTTTTGTCATGGACGGGTCAAGTTGTATTGTTCGCTTTATCATCCTCTTTTGCCCGTTCTCATAGCCACAGCTTACGCGAATTAACCACTTTCCGCCGCCTTTATCAACTGGTTTTATGGCCATGTATCCATACACCCCCTAGAGTGTGTCCCTCGCCCGTATGAGGGCGCACTGTTACGCGCTCATTGTTCGGCATGTTCTTTATGTTCTTTCAAAAGCCTACGCGCAACCGCCGTCAATTCGTCCTGTTGCTCTTTTGGCATATCTTCAAAAGCAATCCTGTTTCCTTCCTTGTCAACAACGAAAAGCACTTTAAGCGGCCCATTATAGGCCTGTTTGTCCTCCGTTTGTGCGTTCTCTGTCTGCAAAGTATTCTTTTCCTGTTCCTTCATCGTCCGTACCTCCTAAAACTTGGCCCGAAGTTCCATCACCCGTCCGATGATGCGAACGGGCAGCTGTTCAACCTCTTGGTCTGTAAAGAATTTGGGTGGGAAAGATGGATTTAGCGAGATGAGCGATAAACCATTTTCATGCTTGACAACACGCTTGCATGTCGCGTCATCCCCGTTTACTAAAACGATGGCGATTTCTCCGCTTTCTACGTCGTTCTGCTGCCGAACAATAACAACATCGCCTTCACTGAATTTTGGTTCCATGCTTGTCCCTCTGATTTGCAGACCGTAGAAGTCACCTGTTTTGGCAAGGCTTTCTTCTATCTCCTCATAATCCAGCACCTCCTCAATGGCTGTAATGGGGATACCTGCCGCAACCCGTCCAAGGACGGGTATTTTTACGCCTTTCTTTTCTGTGCGCGGACGAGGTGTATCATCGCGGCCTAATAGATAATCGATAGACACATTAAAGTAATCGGCTATTTTTTCGAGCGTCTTATTGTCTGGCTCTGACCCGCCCGTCTCCCACATTGCAACAGCCGACCGTGATATTCCTAACACGTCTGCCATTTTTTGTTGGCTAAGGTTGCTATGTGTTCGCAACTCTTTTAATCGAATCAACGTCAACACCTCTTTACGCTTATTATAACGTCAATAAAATTGACGAACAATAAATCGTAGAAAATATTTGTCAAAAGTATTGACACACATTGAGTGTAGTAGTATTATGATGTCAAGATATTTGACAAAGAGGTGAGAAGATGAGTTTCAAGGGTGCAAGAATGTTAGCAAATTTGACACAAGAACAAGTGGCTACGTCCCTCGGTTTATCTAGAACAACGGTATCAATGTGGGAATCTGGAGAAAGCAAGCCCAGAACAGAAAAGCTTGTTGCACTTGCTCGATTGTATAAATGCACAGTAGACGACCTACTCAAAGATGACGAAGAAACCCAGCATAAGGCTGTTTAAGGAGGTGAACAAAATGCAATTTTATCCTTGTTTTTATCTTTTTGCGGGCCTTGTGGCTGGCTGGTGGTTAAAAGCGACAGAAAAAGAGATTGAAAAGCGGTTAAAGAAAAATCGCCAACAGCGCGGCAACGCTGTAAGGCGATAAAGCAAAGAAAAATCATTTGTATTGTACCACAAAAAAGCGACAAGTCAAGACATACACGGACAGGATGGACAATATGGAAAAATTAAACGCATTGCAATTTTTGGGATATGGCGAACAAAGCGCAATCAAGCGCGAAGAACTGGCGCGCTTGATGGGCGTAAACGAAAGAACGGCGCGCGAAGCTATTCGCCAACTGCGCATGAACGGCCATGCAGTCGTAAACAACGGTAGCGGATACTATCTTGCAGAAACGGCGGGCGAGGTTGATAGAGAATGCAGGAAAATGTATTCCCACGCATTCGGCACACTTGGAATAGCCATTAAAATGAAACAGAATTTTGAAAACTTTAACCAAACAAAAATTGATATGTGAGGAAATAAAAATGGATAAGAACGTTATAAACATTCTAAATGAGATGCACGCGATTGGCATTGAAACGGTTCCAATGTCTTGCATGGTATGCGAAATGGTTGTAACGGCAGACAAACACGGCATTATATATGTACTTTACAACGAGCAATCCCCATGTATTGCATCTATACTTGTATATAACTTTCAATGGCTGAAAGATTTTGTAAAAGAAGGTGCTGCCTAATGTTTGTAACGGTGAAACAGGCAGCAAAGCTAACGGGGTTGTCAGAGCGGCTAATCCGTCAAGGGATACAAAAAGGACATATTCCCTATTACAGAAGCGGAAGGCGGCTTGTGCTTTGTGTGGAGCTTGTGCGTGACGCAATCATGCAACAGATGATTGACAACCAAAAAGCAACAGCGGATGAAGGGGCAAACGAATGAATGGGAAATACTGGTACATGCGCCTAAAAGATTCTTTTTTCAACTCGATGCAGATTAGACAACTATATGCAGATGAAGAAATCAGCGGGCATGCACTTACTGTGTTTTATTTGCGCCTTTGCCTTATGTCGTTAGAAACGGGCGGGGTTCTCGAGTTTCCAAACGGAAAGCCTATCAAAGATGCACAAATAAAATCATTTATAGGCGCAGACTTTGACGGTATAAGCGTTGCGAAAATGCTTGTTCGTCTTTTGGACGTTGGATTGGTGAACGCGGAAGGAGAAAAATATAAAATTCCAGAAATTGAAAACCTAATCGGGCAATCATCAGAAAAGGCAGACAGACAAAGACAACGCAGACAAGGCGAAGAAAGCGGGGGCGTATCGGGTGGAGAATATGGAAATTCAATTTGACGATATACAAGACATGTTCAATGCTGTTTGCGACATTGATTTAGACAAGGACTTTTCCGAAGAATAAAAAAACAGGGCGCAAATTGCGCCTTGTTTCTGCATTACATCAAGGAATTAAGGAGGAATAACAACCAACACAGAAAAGGAAACGATGAATATAATGCAACTAAATATTATCATATACCATTTTTATTGTCAATTCTAAATTGACAATATTATTATTTTATTGTATAATATTGTTATAAATTATACAGAATCAAGAAGCGGAGGAAAACAACAATGAACAGGCATTTGGCGGCCATGAAAACCATTATTGACGGTTTTTGGGGCGTTGCAAAATCCAACGAAGAAAAGAAGGAGCGGGCGCGGGCGCAGTTTCGGGAAGATATCGCCGCCGAACAGGTAAAGCAACTTGAAAACGACACGCAGACGCGCGCACAGCTTGCAAAGGATGCAATCAACGAAGAATTGCACGAAGCTCTCGCAGAGGTCGAAAGATGGGGAGAGTTAGACGGGGCAAAAATCAACGATAATGATATGAAGCTGTTAAAACTTGATTTGTCCCCCGAACAGTTTGCGCAAATCGTTGAACGCAACAGGAACAACGGTACAATGTGCTTTATCTTGAAGCAATACGCAGAGAAACACGCGCGCGCAGAAAAGAAAGACGATGAAATCCCGATGTGGAACAACCTTGCATCCGTTGAAGTTCCAACAGTAGACGAGAAAATCAAGGCTTACAACATCTTTGCAGAAAACGCTATCGGCATTATCCAGAATATAACAGGGTACGGCTGGGGGCGCGGAGTAGATGGCTTTGGAGTAGAAAGCAGCGTCAAAGGTTTTGGAGAGCCTAACCAGATAAATTATAAGCTTTTGGAAGTATTGGGGGGCTAATCAATGGCTAAGGGTGTATTTGATGCAACGGCTACATATAAATGCAGACTTTTCGGGCATGCGTTTACTGCCTTCCCTTGTCAGAATGCGCCGCAATTAACCGGAACGCTTGCGGCTGATACGGTAGAAGTAGACAATCCCGTTTTTGGAAAATCGGAATACGCCGTATTTACTGTGAATGAGCCAACCGATGGGGACTTTTCCCCCGCGTGGGTAGGTACATACAGATTGCCAATGAGCGTAATAGATTCATGGTTCGGCGGCAAAGTGGAAGAATAACAAAGCGGGCGGCAATGCCGCCCGCTTTTTATCAACCTAACATTCCGTAAACATCATTCAAATTTTCGAAAATAATTTCGCCCAGCTTATAGCCATCAACGTCAACGCTTCCGCTAATGTTAATTGACAGATTTGGGCTTGATATATAATTTGAAGCGGAAAGGGTAGTAGCGTCAATGATAGAGGATTCCAGACCTTCAAGGCCGCCTAACGCGTTGAATCTTGCGTTTTGTTCGGCTGTTAAGACGCGCTCGCCGCGATGCAGACGGGCGGGCAACTCGTCGGCTGGCACGTAATGGATGCCAGAGCGGAACCCTCGCACATAAGGTGATGAGCCATCATAGCCAAGCCTTTCTGCTAAATTTGTCACATCGTCTGTTAGTTTTTCTGTGTCAATTTGACGCTTTTTAAACAAGAAATCCCCTATTTTAGCCAAAAGGTCAACAAACCATTTTATTGCTGTCTTAACCCAACCAACGACTTTTTCTAGCCATCCAATAACCGTTGTCATACCCTTTGCGAACGCTGTAACGAACGGCTCTATAGATTTTCCTAAATCTGCAAGGGCCTGTTTTTGTTCGAGTGTCGCTTTATTGTTTTCAAGAAGTTCCTTGTTGTTGTCCTTATATGCGTTGTATGTATCTGTTAGGCCGTTTTCTTCCAATACGCCGAGCGCAAGGTCTACCGCTTCCGCGTCCGTCTTGGAACGTTGCATTTTTTTATTAAAATCGTCAACGTCAACGCCTAGACGCTCTAAAAGCTCCGCATATTGCCCTGTAGCTTCGCCTGTGGCAAGCGTTTCCTGCAAGCTGTCAGCAAGGCTTTCAACCTTTAGCGTATCGGGAAAACGTGTAATAGCGCCGCCAAGAGCTTCAACGGCGCGTTGCATATCTGTTTCCCCTATTCCGGCCTGTAACAAGTTTGAAACGGCTTCAACCGCGCTATCCGTTTCACCTGTTACAATCGAAAATTCTTCCCATGCTTTTTTTGCTTTATCTACGGAAACGCCGTTTTCTTCTGCGTTCGTTGACAAAATGGACAAGTCCGTTCTTAATTCTTTTGATTCTTCATAAACTTGGCCGAGAGTTGATACAAACTTAGAAAGAGCCGCTGTAACGCCCCCGCCAATCAACATTTTTTTCAAGTTGCCAAGCCCTGAAGAAGTATCCACCATCCCCCTTCCGGCATTCTTCGCAGATTTTGCCATATCTTCAAGCGTTCCCTCCGCGTCGTTTGCGGCTGTTGCAATGTCAATAATGGGGGTGTCTCCTATGTTCTCAATATCCCTTGACAGAAGTTGCGCACCCTTTCCAACTTCTGTCATGCTTTGCGCGCTCTCTTCTGCCGCTGTACTTAATTCAGCACCGGCATTTTTTGCGGCTCGTTCAACCTCTTTTTCCCCTTTTTGAGCCGCTTTTTTAATTTTTTCGTTTGCTTGGTCTATCTGCCTATCAATGCCGCTGTCATCGGCTTCTATCCTGTAAATTACTTTTCCGTCGTCTGCCATTATCTAAAAATCCCCCGTTTATTTGTTTGTTTTGTATAATACTTTTTTCGTTGTTTTACTACTTTTTGCATTCCTTTTTTGAATACCTTATCTATATAACTAATTGTACAAGAAAGCGCCTCCATGCAATTTTCGTCATAAAATGAAAGGATTTTTTCTGCATTTTCTTCGCCAAAAACAACAGCCATCATATTTTTTATTGCATAATCTGCGTCCACTAAAAATTCTTTTGTGTTTTTGTATTCTTTATTTAATATACTTATAAGCGTTTGTTCCGCATCTCTATATCTTTTAACAACGTCATAAAAGTTTGTATAAATGACAAGAGAAAGAGTTTTACCCATTCTTTCAAGCTGTAAATTTTCTTTTACAATATTGTTTTCTTTTATCTTATACAACGCTTTTCCCCCTAATTTTTTATTAAAATTTATTCTCTTTTATTATTTAATACTTTGTTATATAATATCTTTATCTTTTAATATCTTTTGTTATATTTTACAATAATATTTAACTAAAAGCAATGTCCAATATTGGTTTTAGTAAATTTTTAGGGAGTTATGCAAAATGAGCAATGAGCAATGCGCGATTATTGCAAAGAACACACGCGACTATTGCGACATATGGGCGCGTGTGGAAAGGCTTTGCTATAAACTGGCCTTTCTATATTTCAGAGCCAAGACAGAGCAATGCAATTCATCCGGCGTTACTCTCGATGACTTAAAGCAAGAATCTTTTTTCGGCGTTGTGGATGCTGTAAAAGACTTTGACGAAACAAGGGGCTTTTTGTTTTCTTCGTTCTTATCGTTTCACATGCGCAACCGCTTTAACAACCTTTGCGGGCTTCGCACATCACGACAGCGCGGCGAACCGCTTAATAATTGCGCGTCTCTTGATGAACCCATAGGAGATGACGGCGACAGCACCACGCTAGAGGCCATGATTGAGGATATAAGAGCTTTAGATTCTTTTGACGACTTATTTATCAAGGCGGCAAATGAAAGCCTTACAGGGGCAATAAGAGCCGTTTTACAAAGAATGCCCGAAAACTACAGGCGCGTTATTGTTATGCGCTATTTTGCGGGTTTGTCTTTCAAACAGGTGGCTAAGCTCATGGGAGAAAGCGAAGCGAACACATTCGCAACATACAAAAAAGCTATGCGCTGGCTACGACACAGGCCGAACACAAAAGAGATAAACAAACTGCTTGCAGATGATTGTTATTATTCGCTAGGAGTAAGCGGAACAGGCGTTCAAACATTCAAATATACGAGAACCAGTGCAACAGAACGCGCCGCAATCTTCATCAACGAAAAAGGCATTGACCGTATCGCGCTATAAAAAGGCGGCGGCTTTGTGTATCGCTTTGTGTATAACATTGTGTATCGCTTTGTGTATCAAAACAAACAATCAAAACCCACCGCTTTTTTTGGTTTTGTAAAAAAGCGGTGGGTTTTCTGGGTTTTGTATCGCCATTTGTCCGCTATCTATATCAAAAAACGGACAAATCACAATACAAATAGCGATACAAATCGCAATACATAGCAAAAGCGGCACATTTGTGCCAGAAAATTGGAACGTTTGTTCCCAGTATTAAATCATTTATAATGCTTTTGTTTTATTATATATTATGGTTTCATTTTTCTATTTTACACAAATGTTCTGATAATAAGGCACATTTGTGCCGATTTATCGGCACGTTTGTGCCAGAAAAGCGGCACGTTTGTGCGACATATATATAGTATAATTATAAAAGAGAAAAAGAAAAGAATAGTAGTAATACACGCGCGGGCGCGTGTGTGCGCGGGCGAGCGCGCGCGTGACAACGACAACGACTACTACTATTTTTGTATGTTTTGTTTAGTACGAAGCGTTACGAAGCGGTTGCCTGATTCTCTGATATCAGTTGATTGTCTCTGATATCAGAACAAATCAACATGATTGCCCTTGATATCAACCCCCCTACCATCAAGGCCAAAAGAGCAACGAGCGGGAACGGCGGGGGTAACTTCTTCTAAATGCGGGGCGTTTTTTCGAAAAAGGGGAAAATAGCGTTGACACACCCTATTGAATAGGGTAAAATATCGTTGAAAGAATCAATAATTGTTTAAGGATATCGAAGAAATGACAAGAGAGTTTATCATCCTTCCCACATTCGATAAGCAATGGGAAAGAATGGGGTTATCAGATAAAGAGTTGCGCACACTTCAAGAGGAGCTGACCGTCAACCCCTCTGCGGGTGAGGTTATGCAAGGAACGGGCGGGCTACGCAAAATGCGCATAGCATTCGAGAACAGGAGCAAAAGCAGAAGCGCGCGCGTCTGTTATGTTGATTTTGTTCGATTTGAAAAAATATATTTAATCACTGCATACCCAAAAAGCGAAAGGGATAATCTAACGAAGGAACAAAGAAACGACATCAAAAAGTTGATAACATCCCTACACGAAGCACTTGCGAAAGGAGCAAAACAAAATGAGCGTATATGATAGCATTGTTGCAGGACTGAATGAAGCAATAGCACACGAAACAACGGGCGCGCATGCTCGCAAAGTAAAGTGTACCGTTGCGCCTGTACCGACATTTAAGGCAGAAGAAATAAAAGGAATACGGAACAGCATGGGCATGACGCAAGAAACATTTGCCGCCGTTGTAGGAGTATCCAAAAAGACGGTTGAAGCATGGGAAGCTGGAACAAATGCGCCGATTGGTTCAGCTTGCCGCATGATTGGCATGCTAAAAACAGACCCGACAATCCCAAGCCGTTACAGCATTATAACGGTTTAACGCGCGAAACTGCGCACGAAAAAAGCCCCGCTTTATTGCGGGGCTTTTTGACAACCCGAATATTTATATCCCGCACCATCGGAAAGCGGTAACAGCAATACTTGATTTATTTTTAATATATAATAGATTGTTTAGTTTGTCAATATATGTTTTTATGTTGATTTATACAAAAATAGGCGTTTTCGGCGGCCATAAAAAAGCATTTGCGGGTGCGCGTGATTCTCTGGGCACTATTCTGGGCACTATTTTGGGCACTACTCGAATGATTCAATATGCAAAGATATGAAAAAATATGCTAATAATACATAACTATATGTGCTTATAATGCAAAGATAGGAAGCGATAAAACACGCTATGAAACATGCGGGAAACAACTACGAATCAAAAGGTCGGGGGTTCGAATCCCTTCTGGCACACCATTGATGGGCTTATCCGAACATGTCATTGTCAAAATGGCCTGTTCGGATTTGTTTTTTCAACACAAAAACTGTCAACAATAATGCGAGAAAACCCCGCATATAGCAGGGCTCTCTCTATCCTTGATTTGCTTTTCATCATATTGCGTACAGGCTCAAACGCACCCGTGGACGCAAGGCCGCTCGCCAAACCGCCCGGCAAGATTTCCACGTCCACCCGCTTACGCACGTGTTCAGCACAACGGCCAGCACACCATCATACTGAATCTGGACGCAATCTGCGTTCCGGGTTCAGTTTTTATTTTGCCGTTTTTCGCGTTTATGCTAGGCATCCCTTTTGTCACACACGCCCAACCGTCTGCTCAAATCCTTGTGCGCCGGGGGGTTGCGCGCGTGTGCGTGTAAATGTTTTTTTGTGTTTGCCGTCATCCCCTATACCCTTATCGCGCCAAAGGCGGTAAAATACATGAGTCGGAATGCAAAACAAAAGTGGTTCCGTTCAAAGAAAGGGTTGTTCTATCCAATGATATGCGTCGTCTGTGTCGATGATAAGATGGGCATGCTGTTCAACCACCGGCGCCAGAGTCAGGACCGCGCGCTGCGCGCGCGCCTGCTGACCCTCTGCGCTCACAGCCGGCTGTGGATGAACGCCTATACCTATGCGCAGTTTCAAGAACAAACGGCGCCGCAGCTGTGCGTTGATGCACAGCCTTTGCATAAAGCCGCGCCGGGCGAATATTGTTTGGTCGAAGACATCGACCCGGCCACACACGAAGCAGCCATGGAACGGATTGTGCTCTATCGCTGGAACCGGACGTATCCGGCCGACCGCTTTTTCACCATCCCGCTGGCCGAACATGGCTGGCGCCTGCTTGGCGCCGCCGATTTCCCCGGCTTTTCCCATGAACGAATCACTGAGGAGGTCTATATGCGATGAACCTGCGCAAACGCGTCTTCACGCCCCTATTGCTGGCGTTGTGCCTGGTGTTGGCAGCCTGTTCCGCCCCTGCGAGCGAACCGCCTTCTTATACGCGCAATACCATTCCCGCTTACGCGGGCAAACCATATGTTGTCCTTCATGACAACCAACCGGATTTTGGCGATACCGGCAATATGACCATCTCTTTTGAATCGTACAGCGAACTGGATGCGCTTGGCCGTTGCGGCGTTGCGTATGCATGCCTGTCCGCCGACACCATGCCCTCCGAGGAGCGCGGCTCCATCGGCCAAGTCAAGCCGTCCGGCTGGCAGACCATCCGGTATGATTTTGTCAGCGGCCAGTATCTGTACAACCGCTGTCATTTGATTGGCTATCAGCTCAGCGGCGAAAACGCCAATACACAAAATCTTATCACCGGCACGCGTTATCTCAACACCGAAGGCATGCTGCCCTTTGAAGATATGGTGGCGGACTTTATCAAGGAAACCGGTTATCATGTGCTCTACCGCGCCACGCCCGTGTTCGAAGGGGATAACCTGGTAGCCAGCGGCGTGCAAATCGAAGCCAAGTCCGTCGAAGACAACGGCGCGGGGATTTGTTTCAACGTCTATTGCTACAATGTACAGCCCGGCGTTGTCATCGACTATGCCACCGGGCAAAGCCACGCCGAAGGACAAACGCCTGCGCCCACCTCCACACCGCAGGCCTCTGCGCCGGACGCCGCTTCCTATATTCTCAATACCAGCAATCATAAGTTTCACCTGCCCGACTGTTCGAGCGCGCAAACAATGAATGAGGAAAACAAACAGGCCTATACCGGCAGCCGTCAGGAACTCATTGACCAGGGGTATACGCCTTGCGGCCGCTGCAAGCCATAAGCAGACAACCGAGCGGATGCCCCCTGCATCCGCCCTTTCTTTTGCCGACGCTTTCCAGCCCGCCCCGCGTCGCCTTTTCTTTGCCGGCAAGCGCTTTTACCGCCGTCTCCTCCCCCTTGCCGCAGCAGGCAGGCGCTTGGGCCATGCACCGCTGTGCGCATGTCTTCGCCCGGTCTGTATCATACGCATGTGCCCTGCTGCTGCGCGTCATGTTTCTGGCAACTCAAGATTCAGCCATGTGGCATGGCCTGCATGTATTGGGCATGCCCCGGTTCACATAAGAAGGGGGCGCGCATGCCTCCTTTTTAACGCATTCTCCACCATTTGCATCCTATCTTGCGCAGGATGTCCGCCGGAATGACCCACATCGCCAGCGCCGCAATCGACGCCAAATTGCCCCATCCCAGTCCCACGGTGCGAAACAAACTGCCGCCGTAATAGATGATGACCAGCTGCACCAGAGTCACCAGCACCATCACCCCCACAAACGACGGGTTGCCTGCCAGGTGGGAAAACAGATTGATGCGCGGGGTGCGCGCGTTAAAGCTGTTGCATATCCCACAGAAGATGAACAGCGCAAAAAACGCGGTCATAAAATACGTCGGGTCGTCCGCCTGGTAATGGAACACCCGGTGCATGGCGGAGGATTTGAGAAAATACAGACACAGGCCAATGGTGAACAGACCCATCCAGGCAATCTGCCCTGCCATTGCCCGGTTCAGGATGGGCTCATCCAGCGCTTTGGGCGCTTCTTTCATGTAAGCGGCCAGCGGCGCTTCCCCTGCAAACGCCAGCCCGGCCAACGCGTCCATGATGATGTTCACCCACAGCATCTGAATCACCGTTACCGGCGTATCAATACCGATAAACGGGCCGAGGATGGAGACCCCGACCGCGCATAGGTTCATCGTCAGCTGAAAGACGATGAATTTGCGGATGCTGTGAAAAATCGTCCGCCCATACAGCACTGCCTTGCCGATGGAGGCGAAATTATCATCCAGAATGACAATATCCCCCGCCTCCTTCGCCACCTCCGTCCCGCTGCCCATGGCAAACCCGACGTCCGCCTTTTTCAGCGCCGGCGCGTCGTTAATGCCGTCACCCGTCATGCCCACCACCCATCCGCATTCCTGCGCCAGGCGCACCAGCCGGCTCTTATCCGTCGGCAAAGCGCGCGCCACCACACGCAGCCGCGGCAAGGCGCGTTTGAGCGCCGCATCGTCCATGCGGTTGATTTCATCGCTGGTCAGCACAAAATCCCGGTCACGCGCCCGCACCAGGCCCGCCTCCCGTGCGATGGCCACTGCGGTCTCTCGGTTATCACCGGTAATCATGACCACCTGGATGCCCGCCTTTTGTACCTCCGCCACCGCCGCGCGGCTCTGCGGGCGCAGTTCATCACGGATGCCCACCAGACCGATGAGCGTCAAATCATGTATGCCCCGTTCGTCATACACCGCCTGTTCCGCCATTGCAAGCGCCAGCACGCGTTCGCGCTGGTCGGTCATGGCCTTCCATTGCCGGCGCAGCACGGCCTGTTCAGTCAGCGGTCGGCTTTCCCCGTTTGCATCCACATACGCTTTGCATGCCGGCAGCAGTTTTTCCGGCGCGCCCTTGACCAGATAAACCGGCTGTTGACGATGGATATGCACCGCGGAAAATTTGCGCGCGCTGTCAAAGGCCAACATGTGCCGCACCGCATAGCCATCCTGTTCGTCCGTCAGCGGCAGCACGCTGTCCAACAACGCCCGTTCGGTGGCGTTGCCCCCTATGGCGCGGCCCTGCGCCGCCAAGCTCTGCGTGTTATATACGGCAGAAAGCGCATATAGCGCATAAAGCTTTTTCTTTTGTTGCAGCGCCGCCATCTCATAGGCTTTTCCATCGCCGCTTACAAGGCGCCGCACCTGCAGCCGGCCGCTGGTCAGCGTGCCGGTCTTATCGGTAAAGAGGATGTTCAGGCTGCCCGATGTTTCAATCCCCACCAGCTTTCGTACCAGCACATGGTCTTTGAGCATGCGCTTCATATTGGAGGAGAGCACCACCGTAATCATCATCGGCAGCCCTTCCGGCACTGCCACCACGATGACCGTAATCGCCAGCGTAACCGCGTGAAACACATGCCCCACCAGCGCGGGCACGTTTTGTAATTCCGCGGCAATCAGCGCCCACTTGTAACCGTTGTCCATCACCAGCGCGTTAAACAGGTCGGCAAATGCCACCAACCCCGCCGCACCATAGCCGATTTTGCTAATCGTACCCGCCAGGCGGCTCAGCCGCAGCTTTAGCGGGCTCTGGCGGGTGGATTCCTGCATCTGCTGCGCCATCGAACCGTAAAACGTGGCGTCGCCCACCCGGCCGACCTGCATCACCCCTTCGCCCGCCGCAATCACGCTGCCCTGGAACAATTGTGCCGTACACCCCAAATCCCAATCCCGTAAGGGACGGCCCGGCCGTTTGCGCACCTCGCGGCTTTCTCCGTTGAGCGCGGACTGGTCCACACGCACCTCACCTGCAAGCAATATGCCGTCCGCCGGCACACGTTCACCGGCCTGTAAAAGCACGATATCGCCCACCACCACTTCGCTCACCGGCTTCTCCCATACATCCGCACCGCGTCGGAGGCGGCATGTCGCCTGTTCGGCCTCGGCCTGCAGTTTTTCAAAGGCAGCTTCGCTGCCATATTCGCTCAATGTGGAGACAAACGTCGCCAAAAATACTGCAATGGCAATCCCTGCCGATTCGTACCAGTCCGCATGCTGAAACAAAAACAGCACGTTGATGGCCAGCGCCGCCAGCAGAATTTTGATGATAGGGTCGCCAAAACTGGCCAGAAATTGTTTGAAAAAACCGTTGCGCGGCCGCCGTGTAAGCACATTCGCCCCATATTGGCGCCTTGACCGTTCCACCTGCTCCTCGCTCAGGCCGCGTTTTTGTTCCGTTTTCCCCCGAAAATCCGTTGCCTGCATGCATATTTCTCCTCTTTGCTCGTTGGAATGTGTTACATCCTATGCAGCGGATAAATGGTTTATCATTTATTCGTCTTTCTTGCGACGGGGGGATGAAAAAAGCCGCCTGTGCGGGCGGCTGGATGGGAACAGGCGCGTTCAGCGCGCCATGTCCGTCTGGGTGATATGCTTGTATAAAACCATGTTGATATACTGCGAGAGCGAACGGTCGTCCGCTTTGGCCAGTTCCCTCGCCCTTTGCAGCAGGGCCGCGTCCAATGTCACGCTCACCTTTTGTTTGCATGCTTTCATTGCTACTCACCTCTGCAATGAATATACCATATTCTGCTCGCACAGAAATCGTTGTCTTCGCGTAGAATGCGCCATTGCCCGCCTCCCGCCATACGGATACAGCAAACTACGCATGTCCGCAGGCGCGGCCTTTGCATCGTTTTCCGCTCTCCTTTTTGCGCTTTGCGCCAGCGCCGGCCCCCGATGGCCGCAAAGGCATTCGTCCGCGCGCACGGCCGTGCGCGCGTTTTCTGTGAGGGATGCCCGGGTGCGCTGCCGGCCGCATTCCCGATTCATTCATAAATGGATAATTCAAACCATTGCGCACATTCCGCCGCTGCCCGGCGCTTCCCCCTTCGCCTTTTTTTCGCTATACTAAACGTAACAATCGGTTTTTTTGCAAAAGGGGGAGTTCCATGCGTCCGCGTCGTTTGCTGCGCACATTGGTATGTCTATGGGCCGCTGCGTTTGTGCTGTGCGCCTGTTCGTCCCCGGCTCGCGGGCCGGAGGCCTCGTTTGATTCATCCCTGGGCCATCCGCTGTTCTGGGAAGTTAGCGATGCAGACGGGCATACGCTCTATCTGTTCGGGTCCATCCATGTTGCAGATGATTCCGCTTATCCGCTGCCGGATATGGTCTATCAGGCTTATGAACAGTCCGCTACGCTGGCCGTTGAAGCCGATGTGCTGGCCGCCTCACAGAACGCAGCGTTGATGAGCGAACTGCTCCGCGGGTTTCTCTATACCGACGGCACCTCCATCGCTGACCATCTGCCTGCCGAATTATATCAGCAGGCGCGCGCCCTTTTGCAGCAGCGCGGGCTGTACGCACCGCAGCTGGACGCGTATAACCCTGTATTTTGGTATATGCTGGTCTCCGAGGGCGACCCGGCCACCACGACCCTTACCGCCGACAAAGGCATCGACCTGCATTTTTTGACTCGCGCCCATGCGGAAGGCAAACCGATTTTGGAAATCGAACCCATTGACGAACATTACGCCTATTTATCCGGGCTGGATGAACAAATTGGCGTGTATTTGCTGAACAACGCCGTACAGTATGCGCCCATGCTCCCCATCGCCACCCAGCGCATGTACAATGCCTGGAAGGTCGGCAATGCGTTAGCGTTAACGCAGGACGAGGCCGTCAGCGAACAGCTGGACCCGGACACGCGCGACATCCTGCTGCGTTTTAACGACCAGCTTCTTCATCAGCGCAACGCCTCCATGGCGGAAAAGGCTGAAGAATATCTGCAAAGCGGGCAGACCTGCTTTTATGTCGTCGGCGTGGCGCACATGCTCGGCACAGACGGTATCGTCGCCCGTCTGATGCAAAAAGGTTATACCGTCGTGCAGCGGTAACGCTCTATGTTCCTTTGCATCTTGTCTGACAGGAGGTGTTTTTCATGAAAGTGGGCATCATCCGCTGTATGCAAACCGAGGATGCCTGCCCGGGAACTGCAGATTTCCAAGCGATGCGCAACCGAACGGGCCGCTTTGCAGACGTGTCGGAATCCATCGAATGCGTCGGGTTCGTCAGCTGTGGCGGCTGTCCGGGGAAAAAGGCCGTTTTCCGTGCCCGTGAACTCGTTCGGCGTGGTGCGGATACACTTGCCTTCGCCTCCTGTATCCAGAAGGGCACGCCCATCGGATACCCTTGCCCGTTTGCCCAGCAAATGCGCGACTGCATCGCCGCAGACTTGGGGCCGGCCGTTCGTATCTTCGACTATACCCATTGACCTGTACCCACAAAAAAAGGATGGATTCTTCCATCCTTTTTTCATCCGTCCTTTTCAGATGCCCAAATGTTTTTGCAAAAATGCCAGGATTATCGCATATACCTGCGGATTCATGAACTTCAGCCCCGTATGGCCCGTACCCGCCAGCGTGTAGAAATCCACCGGCACGCCCGCCCTTTGCAAGGCATCATACAGCAGTTCGCTCTGTGCAAGATTCACCGTATCGTCCGCATCGCCGTGGAGAATCAGAAACGGCGGCGTCTGTTCGGTGATGTAGGTAATGGGGTTGGCTTCGCGCACCCGCTCCGGGCAATCCGCCGCAGCAGCGCCCAGGAATTTGGCTTCCGGCGTGCCCGCATTGTGCGCGTTGGGGTTCTGCAGCGCCAGGTCGTTCGGCCCATACCAGTCCACCACCGCCTGCACGCTGTCGTCCTGGTCGGCCCATGCGCCCTTTTCAAACACATGGTGCGCGTGGGTCGTCGCCGCCATCGCCGCCAGATGGGCGCCGGCCGATTCCCCCATGATGGCAATTTTCTTGGGGTCGATGCCGAAAACTTCCGCGTGCGTGCGCAAAAACCGAATCGCTGTCTTGACATCCTCCAGCGGCGCGGGGAACGTCGCTTCATGGGAAAGCCGGTACTCCACGCTCGCCACTACAAATCCGCGTTCCGCATAATACGTCAACATGGGAATCCACATATGCCGGTCCTGCTTTTCCCAGCCGCCACCGGCCAGCCATATCAGCAGCGGCCGCGGGCCGGTGTTGTAACGGGGCTTTATCATCCCCAGTTCCAAAATGCGCGTGTTTTTTCCCGATGGGTCAATCAACTGCGCATAGGTTACCCGCGGCAGGTATACCAGCCGTTCGCCATCCTGCAACTGCAACGTTTTTTTCATCCTGTCCCCTCCTTCAAAATGCCTGCTTTCTTTATTTGCATTATAGCATTGCCCGTCTTTTTTTCACAACCGCCCACGCAAAAAAGCGGCGTCCGCCAGGCCGTCAAACAACGCGTATCCGCGCGTTGCCCAACGCCTTGGGAGGCCGCTTTTCTGGCAAGGGTTAAAGGGACTGAATCATCGTACGAATCTGCGCGATATGCTCGGCCGCAATCCGCTGTTTGCTCTGCACGCCCTGTTGCCCCCACGGCATGGCCGATACGTCATTTTTCGCGTTGTATGGGTCGTATTCATTGACCCGCTTGGCCAGCGTTTCCACCGCCGTACGCAGCTGCTGGACATGTGCCGCCTGGATGGGTTTCCCCGCCTGCACGCCCTCGGCCCACGCCGTCTGCGGCACGCCGAAATACGTTTGCAGGGCATGGAGCATCGCCCGCAGCTCCGTAATATGCACCGCTTTGACCGGTGTTTTCCCCACCTGCAGCGCCGCATCGGTAAACTGCGGCTGCGCCACTGTACAGACCTGTGTGCGCGCGTTGCTCTGCTGTTCAGCATTGCGGACCGTCCCGCTGAGCGTACAGCTGCCCGTCCCTACGTCCTGTCCCGGCCGGATGAGAAACGTTTGCCCCTGCGTCAGCGGACTGGTGCGGCTCCACCAGAGCGCGTTCGTCCCGTTGGTCTGTGCGGAAAATGTCTTTTGCCCCGTCTTCCATTGCACCTGTGCGCTTTGCAGCGATTCCGCCGTCTGACAGCGCAACGCAATCCGCGGGCGCTGCTGGTAAACCGTGCCGCCGTTGCCAAAAGCCATTTCCGGCGCCGAGGGTTTGGCCACGGCGTACTGCACCTCTGCACGAATGTTTTTCTGATATCCTTTGACCGTGGCGTTGGCGTTATTCGCCAACCCCTGCAGCGTACACGTCCAGTTTGCCGTTGTGCTGTATCCGCCAATCGTCACACGCACCGTGCCGGAAGCACCACCAATGGTGTATGTATAATCACGGCCGCCTACCGTGACGCGGTGCGTCACGGATTTGGTAAATCCCACTCCAGCGGCCGCATTGTTCCAGGGAAGCACCAGCGTCACGCTCTGGATACTGCCCGGCACGGACAGCGGTGCAAAAGTCATCGTGGCGGTGTGCATCTTTCCGCCGCTGGATTTGCCAGCTGCCATATATCCTGCCTGCGGCGCATACGTCGTCTGATAATTGGCAGCGGTAAACGTCTTTTGTCCCATCGCCCGGCCCTCCTCTATGCGTACACCGCAAAGGAGTGGCCGCCGCCGACAATATAAAACCGCTGTTCGGCGGCTTCATAGCAAAGCTGCAGCACTGCCCCGCTTTTGGCGCCGGCGCACAGCTTGGTGCCGTCGCTGTTATAAATGGGCTTGGCGCCAGTGCCGTTGATGTTGATGGTCGGTTCGTCCAGCACGTCCGTATGCAGTTTGACCAGCACCGGCTGCATATCTTCCAATACAAAGCCGGATGCCTGCAGGGTCAATGCATTGCCGGTTCCCTCAGTCGTTCCATAGGCAATGGTCTGCCCGCGCGGGAGTTTGAAATCCAGCACCACATCCTGGCTCGTCCCGACGTTGACCACTTCAGCCGGCGCGCCGGGCGCCACCGTCTCTACCTTGCCCACGCGCACCGTGCCCACGCCTGGGTCGCCCTTGGGGCCCTGTACCCCCTGAGGGCCCTGCTCGCCGCGCGGGCCTTGGGGCCCCTGGGCAATCGGAAGGGGCTTAGCCAGAATCGCGCAGGTGCGGCCGGTAATATTGGGCACGGCAAATGTCGTGCGTCCGTTGCCCGCACCGTAACGTTCCCCTATCACCGCAAACAATTCGCTGAATTCCGTGCGGCTATATGTATTCCCGTTGCACCAGAGCCACTGCGGTTCGAGCGTCTGGTCGGCGCATTCCTTGATATCGCCCACGGTGAATCCAGCTCCGGCCGGGCCTTGCAAGCCCTGCGGCCCCTGCAAGCCGGTGAAAAAACCGTCCTCCCGCTGTTTTTGCAGTTCCGCTACCAAATCGTTCATCGTGCGAATCGCCTTCTCACACCGCGCCATGACCGCGTCAAACAGCGGTACAAATACATCCGCATCCACGCTCGTGTAATCATCCAGGTCGTTACGCACTTGAAACCGGAACGGCTGGGACGTCATGCGCATCTTATCCGTTTCATCCGCCCCGTTGGGATAAAGCGATACTTCGGCGCGCACCACGCCTTCCTGGTTGAACTGCGCAATATCCACCGGATACACCACTTGGCCTGTTTCATCCGTCTGTGCTTGTCCGACAATCAGCCGGCCGTCGCTGCGCAAAAACTTCAGACGCGCTGTGCAGGGCGGCAGCACGACGGGCGTGCTGTCCACCTGCATCTCAATGCGCATCTCATAGCGGTTGGTGTCGTTGCGCACCAGCGTAAACGGCACCTCTTTTTCGCTCTGATTATCCAGCGCCAGCGTAAACGCCAGCGTCTGTAAACCCATTGTTTCCATTGCGTCCTCCTATGCTTTCGGGCCCTGGTGTTTTTCCCAATCCGCCATGGATTTGTAGGTGTAATACCAAATGACCCGCCGGCCCACATTGCGCGTATCCAGGTGAAAATTCGTGTTGCTGCCCAGCCCATGGCCGCCCGTCTTGGGCCACAATTGCTGTGCCGTGACCGCCACCTGATAGCAGTTGGGAATGCGTACGGACTGGCTGCCGTCGGCATGTTTGGTCACCGCATAGATGTCCGCAGCCTTGGCATACAGGTGTTGGCTGTTTTTCGCGCCGCCATCCAAGCTGTTGTACGGCTCCGGCCGGTATCCGCTGCGGATGACCAATGTTACCTCTTCTCCGGCTTTGGCATATTTGCGGTTCAATTCCGCACGCAACTTTTCCAGCCATTGCAGCAGTTCATTGGCGTTGGCATAATACTGTGGCGGAATCTCCGTATAAACGTTGTCGTACTTAGCCGGGTGCACATTCAATTCGGCAAACGTAAAATGCGCGCTGTGCGGTTTGCCCGCACCGCCGCTGTTTGCTTGCTCCAGCGCCGCCCAGGTTTTTTCCCCGCATATGCCGTCGGCCGAAAGCCCACGGCTCTGCTGAAACGCCTTGCATGCCGCCGCGCTCCTGTCCCCGTATTTGCCGTCTATGCTCCCCGGGTCAAATCCTTTG
>CAJFOS010000003.1 GCA_904397865.1 Candidatus Allochristensenella caecavium | reverse complement strand
TATTAACATATTTGCGAAAGTTTTTCCTGCGAAATCACCTCAAATACACCCTACTATATCTGAATTTGCCGAGTGGGAGTAAAACGAATCTGACATTTTGCACATACGGATAGCGTATTTGTTACAAAAATCGTTGTCATAAGAACAATGGACAAGCAACAGACATATATACCGAACAGCAGATAAAAACAGGCCTTAGAGGAAATCCCTTTGAGGTCTGTTTTTGAAATGGCAACTATCACAAACCTTGAAAAGTCAACACTTTTCTAATAAAATCCCGTGAAAAAATCTTGCTGAGGAAATGAGGACGGAAGGCTAACAGAGTTAGCAAAATCGATATCACCAAGAGCTACGAAGCGATAAACGTACCTCTGTGTTTCAAAATGCCCGGAAGCACCAAGGTAATAGGGCTTTCGTGTATTTTGCTCATTTACAAGATAATTTTTCCAGAGAAAGTTTTTAATTGAAAATAATGTTCCTATTATTCGTATTTTGGAATATAATACAGCGGTAGGGATTTCGTAGGAGGACAAATTTTATGCCCGCAAAAAAAGCTGCTCACAAACAGGAATTTTCACAAAATAGGGCAGCGGTTCTCTGCACAGAGCAAAAAATTGCGGAAGCAACTGCAGTTGAGAATATAGAGAGCATTTCTATCGCTGCGGAAAGTCCAACCGGCGTGAAGACTTTGCTTCGCGATACAAAAGGGGGAAGTACTGTTACACCTTTTCTAAAATGGGCCGGTGGAAAATCAAAACTGCTTGAAGAAATCCGGTCATATTATCCATTTGGTAATGGAACAATCACAAAATATGCAGAACCATTTGTCGGTGGCGGCTCTGTATTATTTGATATCCTCAGTCATTATAATTTAAAAGAAATATATATCGGCGATATTAATACTGAACTTATCAATGCGTATTGTGTAGTGCGCGACCACATCGATGAACTGATAGAAATACTTTATACAATGCAAAATGAATACTGGCCATTGGATACTGATATGAGAAAAAAGTATTATTGGGAATCTCGTAATGCTTTCAATACGCTCAAACTTCATGATAAGTCTTATACGGACATACAAAAAGCTGCTTTGATGATTTTTCTTAATAAAACATGCTTCAATGGGCTTTATCGCGTCAACCGAAAAGGCGAGTTTAATGTGCCTATTGGTTCGTATAAACGACCACCGATATGTAATGAGAAAAATTTGCGCACTGCCTCAGAAAAACTACAGGGGATAACAATCGTATGTGACGACTATAGTAAATCCGCAACCTTCATTGATAAAAATACTTTTGTTTATCTAGACCCCCCCTACAGGCCCATTACGAATACAGCAAATTTCACTGCTTATACGCAAAATCTTTTTATAGAAAATGACCAAATCAAACTTGCTAGCTTTTTCAATGAAATGGATAAAAAGGGCGCCAAAATATTACTGAGCAATTCTGACCCGAAGCATATAAATGCGGATGATAACTTTTTTGATGATATCTACTCCGCCTATCGAATCGAAAGAGTCGACACAAAACGTATGATTAGCTGCAAGGGTGAATCAAGGGGTAACCTCGTCGGAGAACTACTTATATCTAATTATTAAGAAAGGGTTTTCGTGTGATTATTTGTAAAGAGACGCAGTACATAGAAAAAAAGACTAAGAAAGCAATCATCGAGTTCATTTTTACTGATTACACCATTTGCGTTTTTCAGGGAAGTTTGTCGCAATTTGATATTGTAATCAAATATAAGAAAAAAGGGCAAAAAATTCGTACTCCCAAACATATTCATTGGACTGTGGACATGCTAATGAAGCTGCAGGGGGATGAAGCGCTTACACGGCGTTACCTGTTGGCGATTCAGCACTGTTGGAATACTTGTGTGCCCTTAACGAACAATGATTTTGCAACATTAAAAAATCTAATTGAATATGGCGAAAAAATAATCGATATAACACAATATTCAACTCTAAGTTTGTTCGGAGAATATAATGTGGAATTCTTGTATGTTCTAATGCAATTATTAGCTGTACAGGAAAAAACAAATCGAGCAGATGCCTACATGTTTGGAGACATTATCTGTGAATTATTGAAGCCGGACAGAGATATTTTCAAAATAGTGTCTACCGCGGGTTTTGGCCGAAGGAATCGATGATATGCTCCCGCATTTTTAATGTTTCACCGTCTGATTTTCATCCCTTCCCTACGTGCTTTATTTGTCTTAGCAACAGCATTGAAAGGATCGATTGAATATTTATATCTTTACAAATCAAAACGCGGGCAGATATCTGCCCGCCCTGTTATTTTTTCAATTGCATAGCATATTTACAATAAAGAAGAACCGCCATTGCTCAAGCACTTGATGAAAGATGTTTTCTCATTGCCTTTTTGCTGTGTCCCAACCACTGTCTATACGGACTTTTCCGCTCTCCTTCGCCCAATCGCTTAACCCATTATCCACGGCCACACGAGGCCCCATCTTCCCTGTCGCTCAGCATCCCAGGTATTTTCTGAAAAATACTTCCATCTTGTCAAAGGGAATTATCTCCGTTTTGTCATACAGGTCTGTATGAACTGCATCAGAAATCAACATCAATTCCTTATTTTCCCCTGTCAATTTAGCAAATGCATCCCGGCTAAAATAACAGGAATGCGCCTTCTCGCCATGTACCAATAGCACCGCACTGCGAATTTCATCACTATACTGCAAAATGGGCATGTTCAAAAAAGATAGCGTTGAGGTTATATTCCATCCGTCATTGGAGTTGAGCGACCTGGCATGATACCCTCGTTTTGTCTTGTAATAATCATAATAATCCTTTACAAAGAAAGGAGCGTCTGCCGGCAACGGGTCCACAACTCCGCCAACCCTTGCATATGTCCCGTTTTTATAATCCAAGGTCCTTTGCGCATTCAATGTCCTTCGTTTTTCATACCGCGCCTGTTCGCTATCCTCTGCGTCAAAATATCCTTTTGCATTGACACGGGTCATATCATACATCGTAGCCGCTACTGTCGCCTTGATTCTAGTATCAATCGCTGCCGCATTTAATGCCATGCCGCCCCAGCCGCATATCCCTATGATTCCAATTTTGTCCGCATCCACATCATCCTGTACAGACAGAAAATCTACCGCCGCCTGAAAGTCTTCCGTGTTAATGTCCGGAGATGCTACATACCGGGGTTCTCCACCGCTTTCCCCTGTGAAGGAGGGGTCAAATGCCAGTGTTAAAAAACCCCGTTCTGCCATCGTCTGGGCATATAAACCGGAAGCTTGCTCTTTTACCGCCCCAAAAGGACCACACACTGCTATCGCCGGCCGCTTCTCTTTCATATCGTTAGGGATATACATATCCGCTACCAACGTGATACCGTATCGATTGTGGAAAGTAACCTTACGGTGCGTAACCTTGTCGCTTTGGGGAAATGTTTTATCCCATTCTTTTTCCATCCATCGTCTTTCTTCCATGCTTTTTCCTCCTTATCGATCCATCCTGCCAATCCTGTATGGATGAAACATTTATTTTGTGTTATAATCACCTTAATCCCTAAACCTAACTTTAGGTCAATATTTAGATGTCAAAAAATTTTTAGAGTGAGGAGCGTACGCAGCATATGTACACCATCGGCCAGGTATCACAAATGTTCGGATTGCCCATTTCCACCTTGCGCTATTATGATAAAGAAGGGCTGTTTCCCGATATGCACCGGGATTCCGGCATCCGCAAGTTCGGTGAAAAAGAACTGGAAGCGCTCCGCGTTATCGAATGTCTCAAAAAATCCGGCATGGAAATTAAAGATATCAAACAGTTCATGCTCTGGTGCACACAAGGTAGTCAAACGTATCCGCAGCGACAACAGTTATTTTTACGCCAAAAGGAAGCAGTCGAAGCTGAAATCGCGCGCATGAACCAGGTGTTGGACATGCTCACCTTCAAATGCTGGTATTATGGCCAGGCTATCAAAGATGGAAATGAACACCGGCTCAGCCACATGCAGCCAGCGGATATGCCGGACGATATTCGGCGTGCTTATCAAAATGCGCATCGTTAAATACGGTTTGCCCTGCAGGCAAACCGTATTGGCCCGTAATAGCACGCCTTCCGGCATATTTGTATTCCAGTCATCCCTTGTTGCGCATACCTCGCTTTATTCTGCAATCTGTTTGTCAACGCAAAGTGGGATATAGTATAATATATTTGTTCATGATTCTTTGTAACACTGTACACACAAGACCTGTTACACATCATTTTAGGAGGATTTCTCATGGCAAAGATTACTTGTGTCGGCTGCGGGGCGCTGGGAAGCCAGCTCGTTTCCGCTTTGATGAAAGCCGGCCATGATGTCACCATCGTCGACGTCAATTCGTCGATGGCCGCGCCCTATGTCGCACAGGGGGCGCATTGTGTCTCTTCATTGGAACAAGCTCCGGTAGACACCGCATGTATCCTGCTTTGTCTGCCGGATAGCGGGGTTGTTAAATCCGTTCTTTCTGCCTGTCCAACCGGCATGCTGAAAGGCAAAATCATCGTCAATCCCACCTACGTAACACTGGCAGAAGTCGCTGATTTACAGGCTTATATCGAACAGACCGGCGCACTGTATCTGGATGCGGCCGTCATCAGCCACGCTGGCGATGTTGGCACCGATGACGGCTATGTCGTCTATTCGGGTAACAAAGCTGCGTTCGAACAAATCCAGGACATTTTATCCGCTTTCTCCAAGCCTGTATTTGCCAGCGAAAACATCATCGGCGCGAAACTGCTCAATTATACCGCTACCGGCGTACAATCTATTTTCGAACTTTCCTTCCTAGACGGATTGGCTCTGTGCGCTAAATATGGGTATCCGCCTGAAGAATATGTGTTCCATGTGCAAAAAGCCATGCCGCCGCTGGCCGAAGCTGCTCATCGCAATACTTTCCTCTGTTTTTCCACCGGTGAAGACTATGGACATTATGACGATAATATCCACGCCATGGAACAACTCGTCGATTTGGTTCAAAAATCTGACGCTGTCAAGGAATTGACACCGGAACGGCAAAAACAAATCCATGCCGATTTGCTCGCCCATTGGACGTCCGTCATGGAAAGCTATAAGCTCAATTGAGCCCATACCATCAAATAGGAGGAACCAAAATGGCTAAAGTAACATGTTGTGGATGCGGCTTGATGGGCAGCAACCTTGTCGACGCTTTTATGAACGCCGGTCACGATGTCACCATCGTTGACCTGAACGAACAGGCTGCCCAGCCGTTTGTTGCACGCGGCGCACATTATACAAAAAACCTGGCCGATGCCTTGGAGGCAGATTTTATCCTTTCCAACCTACCCAACGATAAAATTGTACGCTCCGTTCTGGAGGCGTTGCCCAAGGGCAGTCTCAAAGGCAAGATTTTCGTCAACACCACCTCGGAAGTACCTTCCGATGTCCTGGCCATGCAAAAACTGGTGGAAGAAGACGGCGGCCGCTATATCGACTCCTGTATCCTTACCTATCAGGGAGAAGTCGGCCCGCATACGGGATATCTGCTCTATTCAGGTGATAAAGCCGCCTTTGAAGAAATTCAGGATACGCTTGCCGCGCTGTCCGTTCCCGTCTTCTGTAGCGAATCCACCGCTGTCGCCGCCGAAATTGTGGATTTGGTTGTCATTGCCATTCATTATGGTTATGTCTATACGCTTTTAGAGGGCATCGCCCGCTGCAAGCAATATGATTATCCTATCGACTTGTATATCCAGCAGGTTAGCCATATGCTTAAAGCGCTTGCGGTTTCCAGCGAACACCATGCCAAAGCGCTCAATGTTGGGGCACTTTTGCAGCAGGATGAAAAAACCGTTCTGTCCACCATCAATGACGCCATGGCCGCCGCCGGCATTGACCAGCGTATCAATCCGCAAATGCGTAAAACCACCAATCGAAGCGTTGCGGACCATTACAATAAGATGATGAACATCTATCAAAGCAATTACGAATATTGATTGCAAAAAGAGGCATGGCAACGGCCATGCCTCTTTTTTGTTTTATGCAAGGAACCCTTTCTTCATAGAAAAAAGGGCTGAATTCCTCAGCCCTTTTTCTTATAGCGACAGCGACGGTGCAGAATAGGTCCGTTCGCCCAACTTCTCATCGAGTAAATACAGCCCTTTGCAGTCCTTACCAAACATCTCATATTTGGAAATCAACTCGCGCGAATTCTGTTCCTCTTCGCCCTGTTCTTTGATAAACCAATCCAGGAACTGGCATGTCCGGTAATCCTTGACCGCTTGTGCCTGTTCATAAATGGCATTGATGAGGCTGGTCACATACTGTTCATGCTCCAGCGCTGCATATAGCGGCGCACCAAAATCCGCATATACCTTGTCCGGCTTGTCAATTGCCTCCAACGAAACCGAAACATCATTATTCTGCAAATATTTGAGGAACAACATCGCATGGTCTTGCTCTTCTTTCGCCTGCAGATAGAACCAGTTACCAAATCCATCCAGATTTTGGTCGATGTAGTAATTGGACATATCCAAATACAGATATGCGGAATAAAACTCCTTGTTCACCTGCTGTTTCAACAGCTCCACAACTTTTTCATTCAACATGGTTTCTTCCCCTTTCTATTCTGTGTCCTTGCATCGTTCTTGTCTTTTATTATAACCATTTTCTCCTTATTGTCAATAATTATTCCTAATATTAATTCCACATTTTCTTCCTATATTTTGTCCTTAACAGGGCATCTTATCAATACCCCCTGCAATTCCCCCGTTTGAAATATTTGCCGCCCTTTGTTATACTTATTAAGAAACATTCTGAATGTTTCATTCAGGGCTGCCCCTGATATAATAAACGGCACGGGGCGTTCCTTCTTGGCGAAGGATGCGCTGTCTTTTTGTGCAAACACCGCCTTGGCTGCCGTGATTATAGGAGGACATATGATACCCTTTCATGAAATGGAACTGACGGACCGAAGTTGGATGGAACCGCTGTTTCGCGCAGAATATCTGGACTGTGAGGAATTTAGCTTCACCTTTTGTTATCTGTGGCGTAAAGCATACCATTATCAAGTTGCCCGTATGAACGATTACCTGCTTCTTATCGCCTATCCGCAATTTCCGGAACGAACCAGTTATCTTTTCCCCGCAGGAACAGGCGATTTGAAGCCCGTAATCGAGGCTTTGCTTGCGGATGCTTCCCAGCGTCATATCCCGCTTCGTTTCCACACCCTGACGGCTACACAGCGTGCCAAACTGGAAGCCTTGTATCCAGAACAGTTTGCCTATACCGAAATGCGCGACTATGCGGATTATATCTATACCGCCGAAAGCCTGCGCACTTTGACCGGCAAAAAACTGCACGGCAAACGCAATCATATCAACCGCTTTATGGAAGCCTATCCCAATTGGAGCTATGAACCCATCACATCCGCCAACATTGATGAATGCCGCGCGATGAGCAAGCAGTGGTGTCTGAATAGCGATTGTGACCAGAATGATGATTTGAAGAAAGAAGCCTGCGCGTTGGAACAGGCCTTCACCCATTTTGATGCCCTGGGCTTCTCCGGCGGAGCGCTTCGCGCTGGCGGCGAAATCGTCGCATTCTCCATGGGGGACCCCCTTAACGATGACACCTTTATGGTGCATTTTGAAAAAGCTTTCAGCGAAGTACCTGGCGCGTATCCCATGATTAACCAGCAGTTTGTCATCGCCAACTGCGATGCCTACACCTATGTCAATCGACAGGATGATATGGGCACCGAAGGCCTTCGCAAAGCCAAAATGTCCTATCATCCCTTCCGTATTGTAGAAAAATACAGCGCCATCTGGACCGGACAAGCATGATTACCCATCCCATCCCATCCATGTATGCGGATATCCGACGTCTCTGGCAACAGGCTTTTGGGGATACCGACGCCTGGTTGGATACCTATTTTCGCTTCCGCCATGCCGATGCAAACATGTATGTCACCGTCGTAGAGGATGAGGAAGTCGCTTCCATGCTTTCGCTTCTTCCCTTGCAGCTGACCGACGGCGAGCATCGTTTTTCTGCGCGCTACCTGTATGCCGTCGCCACAGAGGAGCAATGGCAGGGGTTGGGGCTCAGCCAAACCATGACGGAATACGCGCTTGAACAACTGCGTACCCAGGGCGTACAGGCCGTTGTGACCGTTCCCGCCACTGCATCTCTGTTTACGTTTTATGCCGGACAGGGGTTTGTTCCCTTCTCCTCCATGCAAATGCGCACCGTGAACAGTGCCTCCCTCTCTGCCCCGGCCGAAGGACAAGTCGTGGCATGCGATGCAGCAGCTTTGTTTTCACTGCGCCGCCAGCTGCTGGAAAAACGCGCTTGTCTGTGGGGGCAATGGGATATGGATGCACTTTCCTACGCCCTGCTCAATGCCCGGCAGACCGGCGGTGGCGCTTATCGGATAGAAACCACGCAGGGGCTGGCCTGTGCCGTAGTCGAATGTGCGCATGAACAGGCCTATGTCAAAGAACTCCTCACCGAAGGCCTTGCGCCGGAAACGGCACTTGGCATGCTCGATACGCATCTGCATGCACGGCAGTATCATCTTCGTTTGCCTGCGTCCATGCCTGGCTCCAGCACGCCGTTTTCCATGGTTCGCTGGCTGGATACGCAGGCGGAAAAGGCCAGTGCGCGCGCACTTGCTCCGCCCTATTTTTCTCTTGTATTGGATTAAAAAAGCATCGCTGGCCAGCGATGCTTTTTTCACACGTATAAATGGTCAATCTGTATCACCGTAAAATATCGTTCATCCAATTCCTTGGCTTTTTGCTCAATCAGCTGCGTCAGTTGCTTATCCGTGTACGCAAACCGATACGGCACCACCACATCAAAAATCAGATTCGTATGCGTTGGTCCTGCCGTCATCCGAAAATCGTGCAGGGAAAGCCGTGGGTCGATGGCTTGCAAAATCTCAACCATTTGAATGTGCAGCCGGTTGGTCTGTTCGTCGTTGGTCACAATCGGGTCCATATGGATGACCGCATCACATTGAAAGCGTTCCTTCAGCTCCATCTCAATCAGGTCTATTGTGTCGTGCATATGCATGATGTCCGCATCGCACGGCACCTCTGCATGCAAAGAAATCATACTGCGGCCCGGGCCATAATTATGCACCACCAAGTCATGTACGCCAATCACCTCGCTGTGTGAAAGCACCATCTCCTCAATCGCCTGTACCAGTTCGCGTTCCGGCGGATGTCCCAGCAAGAGGTCCAGTGTTTCCCGTGCCGTCGTAAAACCCGTATAGAGGATAAAGACGGCCACCAACACCCCGATGTATCCATCTACATGCCAGCCGGTCATGCGGCTTACCAACACGCCAATCAACACCGCTGTCGTTGAAATCGCATCACTCAGGCTGTCCATCGCCGTGGCTTGTATCGTCGTGGATTTCATTCGTTTGCCTAACGAACGATTAAACAGGCACATCCAGCCCTTAACCAGAATGGACACAGCCAAAATCACAATTGATAGCGTGCTGAATACCACCGTCTCCGGCGTGATTATCTTCTCCACCGACGATTTGCACAATTCAATCCCCATCAGCATGATGGCCATGGATACAATCAAGCCGGCTACGTATTCGATGCGTCCATGTCCAAATGGATGTTCTTCATCCGCGGGCTTCCCGGCCATCTTAAACCCAAATAGCGTCACCACCGACGAACCTGCGTCCGACAGATTGTTGACTGCGTCTGCCATAATGGCAATGGAATTGCTCACCAGCCCCGCTAGCAGCTTGAATCCAAATAAGCATACATTTAAAAAAATGCCAATCGCACCACCCACCATGCCGCACTTCTGCCGCACAACCGGGTCACGGTCCATCGTTTGATAATCCTTGACAAATAACCGTAAAAAAAACTCTGCCATTGTTTCTCTCATCCTGCCCCACAAATTCTTATTATTATATCATAATTCATCCTCATTCGCCGGATTTTCTCCTCCCCTTCACCTTCTTTTAACAATGCCTGTGGTATAATGCTTGTATCCAGTGGCATCCTCTTTCTCTTTGTTTTTTTCCATGCCACATGCAGGAGGTTTTTGATGAAACTCGACCATAAGCGCACCATTTACGTCGGTCTAGCCTTTTTTTCCATCTGCGCGTTCTGGCAAGTATATGATTCCATCATTCCGCTGATTCTCAAAGAATCCTTTCACATCAGCGATACGCTCTCAGGCGCTATCATGGCGTTGGATAATGTGCTTGCGCTGGTCATGCTTCCGCTTTTTGGGGCTCTGTCGGATAAAACCCATACGCGCCTTGGCCGTCGCATGCCCTACATCATCGCCGGTACGCTCTGTGCGGCCGTATTTATGAACCTTATTCCTATCACCGCCAACCTGGGGTCGTTGGCCTGGTTTATGGTCGCGTTGTGTCTGGTACTGTGTTCGATGAGTCTGTATCGTTCTCCCGCTGTTGCGCTAATGCCGGATGTCACGCCAAAGCCCTTGCGTAGCCGTGGCAACGCCATCATCAATCTTATGGGGGCTTTCGGCGGCATCCTCTCCTTGGGATTGATTGCCATGCTCGTTCCTAAGACTGCGCACCCCAGTTACGCGCCGCTGATTCTGTGCGTATCCATTATCATGGTGTTGTCCCTATTGCTGATGCTGCGCAAAGTCAACGAACCCAAACTTGTCGCACAAATGCACCGGGAATCTGGCGAACAAGCATCCGATACGCTTTCCGCTTCTTCCTCACAACCCATGCCTAGAACGGTCAAACGCAGTCTGATTCTCATCCTGCTCTCTGTCGCACTCTGGTATATGGGCTACAACGCCGTCACCACTGCATTTTCCAAATATGCCCGGTTTTATTGGGGGCTGGAAGGCGGCTTGTTCGCCTATACTCTTATCATCGCACAGATTGCCGCCATCCTCTCTTATATCCCTGCTGGCCTATTGGCTTCCAAATTCGGCCGAAAAAAGACCATCCTGCTGGGGGTAGCATGTTTGGCCCTTGCCTTCGGGGCTGCGTTCCTGTTTAAAACCTTCTCCGCTCTGATTTTCGTTTTCTTCGCCCTGGCTGGCGTGGGCTGGGCCACCATCAACGTCAATTCCTACCCCATGGTCGTAGAAATGAGCAAAGGGGCGGATGTCGGCAAATACACCGGATATTATTACACCTTCTCCATGGCCGCGCAGGTCGTTACCCCCATGCTTTCCGGCTTTTTTCTTGAACATATCGGCTATGGCACCCTATTCCCCTATGCCGCGTTGTTTGTCATCCTCTCGTTTGTCACCATGTGCTTTGTCAAACACGGCGATAACCGGCCGGATGCCCCGCAAAGCAAGCTTGAAGCCTTTAATGCCATGGAAGATTGACCGGGCCATATTCCACCCGCTTTGTTTTCACTTGGCATCGGTTCTGAACGCACCTGTATGTAAAACAAAAGAACGTCTGCAAATCTGTAAGACGTTCTTTTTCTTCATTTATGCGCATCGAATCATCGCGTCGGCCGACTTTATCCCTTCTGTAGTTCGTCCTCTTCGGCCCACCAAGCTTCCTATTCCGCAATCGTTTCCCAATAAATCCGCTTCTCCTGCTGCGTGAGCCTTGCTTCTTGTAACATGTTTTCACATCTCTGCTTCACCGTTTCATATCGGTCCCTGTCCATCATCCCCATCTCCGGCAAATGACGCGCGCACCATTGAAGTTCCCATAACAACGCAAAAAAGTACAGTTTCACCGTACGCATATCACATTCCGGATACATATATGCCTTCTCAATAGATTTCTGTTCGCCAAAGCATTCTCCATACCAATGCAGCTGCGGCATACGGTTTCCCTCGCAATCCACGTGTAAGATACGTTTAACACGCTGCGCAAGCGGGTACAGCAATGCCGGTGGCCCCTCTTTGCTCATAGAACCGCTTTGAGCAAATTCTTTGTAAATAGGTTCGCCGCTTCCTTCACACAACTGCCTGCGAAGGCGCTATACCCATTCTCTCTGACCTCCACGCTCATCTAGTCAAACGCCTGCAACCCTTGATTCAGTATTTGATTGGCTGCTGATTTCCGCCCCTTTTCCCACAGCACCTGATAGACGGTCCAACAATCTGCCCAAGCCCCGTTCTGCCATCTATCTTGTTCGTTCATTGCTCTTTTCTTCATCATCCCGGCTCTCCTTGCCGGATAATTCCGTGATATCCACACGCACCATACACACCGCCTGCCAATATGCGGCTATCACTTCTTCCCAACGGGCCTGCTCCTGCGGTGCAAACCGCCTGCAAAGCGCCAGCAGCCATTCCCGCTTCTCTTCTTCCTCCGTCACAATCCGGGCTTCACCCTGCGCCATTACGCTTTGGTAATGAGTGATAAAATACGGCGCAACGATTGTTTCTTGCACCACCGCCGTCAATGCCACTTGTGGATGGGCCTGCATTGCTCGTATTTTTCGTCCATCTTTTCCACAGTGGAACGCCAGCGCATGCTTTTTTTCATCATATACATAGTGAATCGGTACGCCGTACGGCATATCCTGTACGTCTATTAAAGACAATACGCCATAATCCGCTTTAGCCAACAGTCTGCGCGCCTGCTCCTGTTCCAGTATAATCCGTTTGGATGCCATCCGTTTCTTCCTTTCTTATCCCAGGGTCAGCCAGCACAACAGTCCTGCCTGTATCATCCACACAATTGGCATACCTATCGTAAAGGAACGATGCCGTGTTTTGTGATGAAAACAATACATCCCTATCCAAAACCCAAACGCCCCACCGATGATACCCCCAAAAAACAGCGTGCGTTCCGGCACACGCCGGCGATGCCGAATCGCCGCCCGTTTATCCCAACCGCAAAGCAGCCAGGCCAAGGCGTTCACCACAATCAGGTAAATCCACAACCAATCCGGTATCATCGCCGTTCTTCCGCTGTACCTGCAACGGGCAGATAACGTCCTTTCCCTCGCTCCTCTTGATGGTACACGCCGTCCTTCAGCAAGCAAACCCCGCGGCGGAATACCTGACAAAAGCGGCCCTGTTTTTGTTCAACCGTGTACATGGAATCGTCGCATACGGAACCGGTGCCTGGCGCTTCAGCGGGTGCATCCGGGTCAAAAATCACCACATCGGCATCAAATCCAGGCTGTAAGGCACCCTTTCTCCCCCACAACCCATGTATTTTAGCCACGTTTTCCGTATATTGGGGGATAATCGCATCGCCAAATCGTTTGTACATCACCATAAACGAATCTGAAAGCGACCCCATGCCCATCGGAATCTCAGCCGTGTAGCGATGCTCCTTTTGCGCCCGCATGAACGGACAATGGTCCGTTCCAATCGCATCAATCATCGCCCGGTGATTGCATAAAATCGCCTGTTCAGCCGCGCTACGCAGCGGTGGCGTCATCGTAAACCGATAGCCGTCTGCGCGGTGCAACATCGCGTCATTGAGACAAAAATAATGCGGCGCACTCTCTAAAAACAGCTGCTTTCCCAGCAAATCCCCGTATTCTTTCTGCACCGCCAGCAATGTGCTGCCCGCGCTGATATGTACAATATACAACTTTGTACCATATCGCCGTGCCATCCGACAAAGCGTTAACACAGCCTGTGTCTCGCTCTGCGCGGGCCGAGCCGTTCCATGCTCGCAAAACGGTACCGTATTGGATACATCCAACATATTGTCCTGTTCCGCATGTACCAGAATATGTACGCCCCAGCGGGCGGCTGCCTGCATCAGGCGTTCAATGGTTGCGTAGGGCGAATACATGCCGCCTTCCTTGTATGTCGTGTATAATTTGAGCCCACACAACCCCAACTCCGCAATCGTCTGCATCACGGTGTCCGGGTCATCCTGTGGGTCGGCCATGGCCGCATGTAGCGCTACATCCACCGCACTCTCGGCGGCTAACGCTTTCTTTTTCTTCGTAAATGTACGCAGCTGTTCCGCGCTTGTCGCTTCATCTGTAAAGTCAATCACCGTTGTAATGCCGCCGTGTACCGCCGCACACGACCCACTGACAAAATCATCCGCCGAAAACAACCCATTCCCTGCCGGCATCGCCAAATGGACATGCGGGTCTATCAATCCCGGCAATACCATTTTATTTTGTGCATCTATGCGTTCGCGCGCATCCAGCTTCTGTGCTGAAATGCGCGCGATGATGCCGTCTTGAATATAAACCGTTTGTGCCGTCCATGCACCGTCCTGATAGACGCGGCCATTTTCAATCGCAAGTTCGAACATCCGCCTGTCCTTTCCCCTATGCCTGGGGGCGATAGGAAAGCGCCCCCGTTGGGCACATCGATGCACACAGGCCGCAGTAACGGCATTCATTCTGGTTCAGGTGCATCGTCATATCCGTTTCATCCATCTTTCTGGCGCGATAACAGCAGGCTCGTTCACATAGTTTGCATTTGGTACATTTGCTCGCGTCAAAAGAGAACGGCAGCGTCCCCAGCGTCTCCGGTGCAAACAAATAGGGTTGCGTCATGCCACTCACGGTCTCAATATCCGCATAGCCATATTTATCCATCAACCCGTCAAAATCTGCACGTAGTTTTTGCAAATATTCCGGTGTTTTCAAAATTAAAATCGAGCAAAGGCCCATCATGTTGGCACCCGCCATCAGCATTTCCATGCCGTCTTTGGCCGTTGCCAGGCCACCCAGCCCCACGATTGGGATTTTCACATGCTTACGCACTTCCGCAATCTTTTGTAAAATCACCGCTTTAATCGCTCCGCCGGACAACCAGCCATAACCGCCTTCGCCACCCATGACCGGTTTGCCCGTTGCAATATCAATTTCCAGTACCGGCCCGATGGAATCACACAGCGTCAGCGCATCCGCTCCTGCTTTTTCGCATTCCATCGCTACCTCCAGCCAATTGGCATGGTTGCAGGATACCTTCGCCAGTACGGGAATCTTCACTTGTTTTTTCGCATCCACAATCATATCCACCAAATCGTTGGTGTAGGACACCAGTTCAATAAACGAGGCCCCCGCTTTTTCCGCCGGCGCTACCAGATGTTTGGATTCTGCAATCGAATGCCCTACGCTGGCAATCACTTTCACACCGGCCTGCACAGCCTTGGGAATCTCCACATTTACCCATTGGTCAAATTCCAAATCCGACCATTTTTCACAATTTATCAGCGAATTGTTTGCCGTCGCCTTTAACATATGCGGCACTGGGTTGATACACGTTTCCCCCCGAATCGTTTTAATCACCACAGCGCCTGCGCCCGCCTGGTGCAAACGAATCAATCCGTTTGCATCATAGGAAAGCGGGCCAGACCCCACAATAAAGGGCGATTGCAATTCTACGCCCAGAAAATTCACTTTACCCACGTTTTACCTCCCAAAACGATGTCGCAACCGCGCGCAAATCTTCAAAAACCTGCGCTTCATCCATCGTCGCCAATTGCTTGTTTTTCAAAACCGGCGTTCCCGCCACATAGACATCCGTCACATTCTGTTTTTGTCCAAAGACAACAATCTGGTCAAACAGGTTTTTGCTCGTCAACGGCGTGGGAAACTTTCGGCTCATCACCGTGAAATCCGCAAAACTGCCCACGCGCAACGTTCCCGCCTGCGGCATGCCCAGTGCTTTGCCGCCGTTTTCCGTCGCCATCTGAAACACCGTCTTAGCCGGCATGGCCGACGGGTCTTGTTGGTTTGCCTTATGCATCAAAAAGGCGCCGCGCATCACTTCAAAAAAGTCGTTGATGTATCCATCCGTGCCCAGCGCTACATTTACGCCTGCGGCCAACATCTTTTCCACCGGCGCAAAACCGCCGCCTACTTCACAGTTGCTCATCGGCATGTGCACAGCTTGGACGCCACGTTTGGCCAGGATTTCAATTTCTTCCTCCTGCATCTGCACACACTGCGAAGCCAGCACTCGGTTACCCAGCAAACCCAACTCATCATAATACACCACCGGCAGCTTGCCAAAGTGCTCCCTGGCATACGTCGGCTCAAAAATGCTTTCCGACAGATGGAACTGCCACATCGCCCCGAGTTCGTCCGCCATCTGCTTGGCCTTTTGCATAAACGGCGCCGAACAGGTAAACGATGTGTGCGTGCACATCATCCCGCCGACACGGCCGCCGTTTTGCTTGTGATATTCCACCATCTTCCTGTTTTCATTCAAACAGTGCAGGCCGTTTTCTTCATCCACCCGTTCGCAGCTTTCCAGCGATAGGATGGCCCGCAGCCCAATCTGCTCGACAATCTTGGCCTGATACAGCAGAATATCCTCGCCCGAAAACGGCGCTTCCATCGTATCACAATACGTGGTAATGCCAGCGTGTATCATCTCCGCCGCCGACGCCTTGGTTGTGGCCTCTACCTCTTTGCGGCCAATTCTATTTTCAATGTACGGCCACCAATAATCGTCCAGAAAACTCTCAAAGTTTTCCACATCCGCCGCCAATCCGTGTGAAAGCATGCCGTATTGATGCATATGCGCATTGACAAAACCCGGCATCACCAGCGCATCCCGTGCATCTTGCAACTGGGTGACCTCTCCGCTTTTTATCTTAGCGTCAATCTCTTCATTGGGGAGAATCGCCTTTATCTCCCCTTCTTCTATCAACAGCCCGCTTTGCTCCCGTACATCGTTTACATCTACAATCAACAGTCCTGCCTGAATCGCTTGCATGTGACCCTCCCTTTCTGCGTAGGAAACATCCGTTTCCCCGCGGCAGTTCGCATCCACACGCTTTATGCGTGCAGCATGACTTCCATGATTTTTTCGTATCCATCCGCCGCTTTTTCCAGTTGTTCAACGGCGATGTATTCGTCAATCGTATGTGCTAAATTCTCCTGCGACGGGCCAAATCCAATCGTCCGGATGCCCGCTTCGCCTGCGTAATGGCTGCCGTTTGTGCAGAAGGAATATTGCGTAATCTCGGGCTGCAATCCAATTTCCTTCAGTCCTGCGTCAATTTTCTGTACAAACGCTTCCTTTTCATCAAACAGCCATGCCGGGAAGAACCGTTCGCCATGGATTTCGTTGCCCGTATGGCACTTTTCCGTGCCCGTAGCGTAATGCACCGTCGCCTTGAAATCCGGGTCTTTCGCCGCAATCGTATCCAGCACCTTTTGAATCGGCGCCAGCACGCCTTCCGGCGTTTCTCCCACCAGCAAACGGCGGTCGTATGTCGCCCGGCAATGGCTCGGCACCACCGAAGCGCCCGGATACGGCGAGGAAATGATATCCGTCAGCACCAGTATCCCCTTACCCAAAACCGGATGCGTTTCATATTCCATCGAAGCCAATGCCTGAATCACCGGCACCATTTTTTCCACAGCATTCACGCCTTTTTCCGGGTTTGCAGAATGTGCTGGCACGCCAAACGTTTCCACCACAATCTCTGCACGGCCGCGCTGACCAATTTTCAGATTCAGCTGCGACGCTTCGCCAATGACCACCAGGTCCGGCTGCACGCGTTTGGAAATCGCGCGCGCCGCCACGCCCTCAAAACATTCTTCGTGTACAACACCCGCAATTACGACTTCACCTTTAAAATGGCCGCCCGTTTTTTCACGGAATGCCTTTGCTCCCGCCAGCATCGCCGCCAGCGAACCCTTCATGTCCGATGTTCCGCGGCCGTAAATCTTGCCGTCCACCAGTTCCGCCCCAAACGGGTCGTGTGTCCATTCTTCCGCCTTGGCTACCACCGTGTCGATGTGCGCGTCAAAAAGCACTTTTTCGCCCGGTTCGTCCCCTTTCATCCGACCAATGATGCTGCCGTAGTCATCCACCACCACATCATCCATCCCGATGGCGTGCATAATCTCCTCGATTTTTTTCACCACTTCCCCTTCCTGTCCGGAATAACTGGGGATGCGAATCAAATCTTGACAATACTGTACAACCGTCTGTTTCTCTGCCATCTTCTTATGCCTCCTGTTCGGGTTTGGGGGAACGTCCTTCCCATACCACGCTGCGATACATCACCGGGTCGGTATCGCCTTCCGTGCTTATCAACAAAATGCTGGAATTTTCATCCAGTCCCATTTCCTCTTTCAAATCCGCATAACGGTCATCGCTGCACACGGTATAGACTAGGCCCGCCGTAACCGCTCCGCTCTCGCCGGAAATCACGCGGGCATCCTCACCCAGCGGGTTGCCCAAAACGCGCATACCTGTTGCCGCCACCCAGTCCGGCGCCGAAACAAACGTCTGCGTGTGGCTGGTCAATATATCAAAGGCTGCCGGGTTCGGTTCACCGCATGCCAGGCCCGCCATAATCGTGTTCAAATCACCCGTCACGCATACCTTCTGTCCCTTGACGCCGCTCTGGTAATAACAGTCGGCTTGGTCCGGTTCCACCAGGATAATCTTCGGCGCCGGATTCTGGAAAGCCCGCAAGAACACAGCCACCATCGCGCCTGCAAACGCGCCTACGCCCGCCTGCAGAATGATGTGCGTCGGGTGCTCATCCCCCAGCGAATCAATCACTTCCTGTGCCAGGGTCGAATATCCCTGCATAATCCACTTCGGTACGTCTTCATAGCCCTCCCAGGCCGTATCCTGGATGATGCCCCAGCCGTTTTTCTGGGCCAGCTCCGCCGTATAACGCACGGTATCGTCGTAATTCATGTCCGTAATGGATGCTTCTGCTCCCAGTTTGCGGATATTGTCCAAACGGGTTTGAGTCGTCCCCTTGGGCATGTAAATCACACTGCGGTAACCCAGTTCATGTGCCATCCATGCTACGCCGCGTCCATGGTTGCCATCGGTGGTGGATGCAAAGGTCACATCGCCCAGCTGTTGGCGTACCTTGGGGTCGCGCAGCGCGTCAAACGTCACTTCGCGCATCGGCAAATCCAGCTGTTGCGCCATATACCGTCCAATGGCATAAGAAGCGCCCAGCACTTTGAACGCGTTCAGGCCGAACCGCTGTGATTCGTCCTTGATGTGGATGCTTTTCACGCCCAGCCTTTCGCTCAGCGCCTGCAGAGATACCAGCGGCGTCTGCTTGTATTGCGGGAAGCTTGCGTGAAACCGACGGATGTCGGTCAGTTCTTCGTCCGAGACAAACTGCAGATACGCGTCGTCATTCGGCCGTTCCTGTTGATTGTGAATCCATTTCATCGGGATTCCTCCTCATCTTCCAGGTCGAGAACCCAACTACCACTCAAACTTTTGCGTGCATCATTGATGGTAAATCATTCAACTACCATGCAAACGTTGCGTGCATCATTGTTTCCGTACCTTATATTTTGTTCTATGACTAAGGTAGCGTGCGTTCCGCCCCTTGTCAAGGCATTTTCCGCCGGTTTTTTGGGCCGTTTCACAATACTAAACAACTTGCACCTGCTTCTTTTTTGTTGCTCCATCCGGCGGCGCTGTTTTCCACTTTTTCGCTGCCCTGCGCCCTTGCTGGAACTCCTTTTCTTGCAAGCGGATGTTGCTTGTATCCTCGCCCGCTTCCCCAGCGCTTTGCCGTCGGTTCTTCACGTTGTGTGCGTTTTTGCTTTTCGCGCATACTCCTTTCTGCGCCATCATACGCAAAGAACAGAAGACCTTTTGCCGGAAAGGAGCGCGCACGCATGTTTGATTTTTTGCCCGCCTGTGTACACCTGCTCGCCTGGCTCTGCCAGGGTGGCTGTCTGTGTGCCTATCTGCATTCACGGCGTTCACAGCGCGCCCGTCAGTGGGCGGACGCGCTGTTTGGCGCATCTCTGCTTTTATTGGGCGCATGCGTCCTCTCCTTTTTCTTTTTCGTCCTCCGCCCCGGTCTTCCCTTTGTCCACATCGCCCCTTTTGCTCAGCAGCCCTCCTTCTGGGCCCGCCAGCAGGTCTGGTTCCTCTGTGCACCAGCCACCGTTCTTTTGCTTGCATTCCTCTGGGATGCTACCGGCCTGTTTTGGGCTCATCGCTGCACAACCCACCCCTGTTCCTCCTTTTCCCTGTATCTGCTGTCCAGCTTTTTACTGGGGACGCTATCGCTATTATTGCAGCCCTTTGCCTGTTAATCGGCGTGAACCAACACTGTCATGTCCAATCCGCTTAAGATATAGTTTCTCCCCCATGCCACGACAAGCCGATTTTGTCGTTTTTTCCACTTTTTTCACTTTTTTTCATCTGTCCGTTTTTTCCTTGCCGCACTGTATACACTATAGACGTCCCTTCCCGGTATCATCTTTCTGGAGGTTTGTTTATGATGGCACAACCCAGCAAACGCGTCTGTGATTCCTACACCGAACAGGTGCAAATCATCCTCAACGGCGACATCAACAGCAATCAACGGCTTTTTGGCGGGCGTTTAATGCAGTGGATTGATATCGTCGGTGCCGTCGTTGCCCGCCGCCACTGCCACCGTGAGGTAACAACCGCCTGTGTAGACCAGCTGCAGTTTAAAGCCTCCGCCTTTTTAGGCAACACCGTCATTCTTTGCGGCCGCCTGACTTCTGTTGGCCGGACATCGATGGAAGTGCGGGTCGATACATTCGTCGAATCTCTGGACGGTTCCCGTTCGATGATTAACCGGGCCTACTTGGTGCTGGTTGCTCTCAACACAGCCAACGAGCCGGTTCCCGTCCCTGGTCTTACGCTGGTTACCACAGAAGACCATGCGGAATGGCAGGCCGCAGAAAAACGCCGTGCCATCCGTGAACAACGCCGCCGCGAGCAATATTGACCGTAACCGAAAACAAGTCAGCTCCCTGATTGGCAGGCAACCGCAGTAAGGATGCGCGGTCTTCTTATCCCTGTGTAAATTCAGGTTGGAACAATCCGTTTGCATCGCGATAATGCCTGATAAACATGTTCGCAATATCGCTTTTTCCACCAGCGCTATCAAGTGTTGGGATTCTGCCATCGTACGCTCCACACCGGCAATCACTTTCACCGGCCTGCTGAACGCTTAAACCAGTACATACACAAAAAACCATTCGTACCGAGCCCGTACGAATGGTTTTTTGTGTATGTAATAATTATTTCACGCTAAAACGCGCTTTTTTAATACTGGCGAACAAAACCCTTCCGTCTTTCTTCTGTCACTTTTATGCGTTCTGTACGGTAAACCGCCAACTGTCTTTACACATCTGGTCAATATCCCGCTGGGCTGTCCAACCGAGCAAGTCTTTAGCCTTTTGCGTATCCGCATAACAGGTAGCAACATCCCCTGCACGCCGCGGCCGAATCGCAAAGGGGATAGCGCGTCCACTCGCTTTTTCATAGGCCTTAATCATTTGCAGCACGCTTGTGCCGCTGCCCGTTCCTAAGTTTACAATCTCTACACCCTTATGGGAAAATGCATAGCGGCATGCTGCGATATGGCCCAGCGCCAAATCCACCACGTGAATATAGTCCCGCACGCCCGTACCGTCTACCGTATCGTAATCATCACCAAACACGCCCAGGCAAGGCAGTTTCCCCAGCGCCACCTGTGCGATATAAGGGAGTAGGTTGTTTGGAATCCCATTTGGGTTTTCGCCAATCAGTCCGCTTTCATGTGCCCCAATCGGATTGAAATAGCGCAGCAGCATCACACTCCAAGCCGGGTCTGCCGTATGCAAATCTGTCAGAATCTGTTCCAGCATCACTTTTGTATACCCATAAGGATTGGTGGCAGATGTAGGCATATCCTCGGTCATTGGTACCGGGTTGTGCATGCCATACACAGTTGCAGAGGATGAAAACACAATGGTTTTACAATCGTGCTTATGCATCACTTCACATAGATTAATCGTCCCAGACACGTTGTTTTGATAATACAACAACGGTTTCTCTACCGACTCACCCACTGCTTTCAGTCCTGCAAAGTGGATAACCGCATCGATTTTCTGTTCGCGAAAAATACGGTCCATGGACGGCACATCCAACAAGTCCGCCCGATAAAAGGGTACCGTCCGGCCCGTAATCGTCTCAATTTTTTTCACTACATCCGCCTTGGAATTGCTTAAGTTATCCATCACCACAACCTGATAACCCGCCTTAAGCAATTCGACACAAGTATGACTGCCGATAAATCCCGTTCCGCCCGTAACAAGGATGGTTTTCATTCTTGCTGCTCCTTTTGCTGTTCTAAATCGCGAACGCGTTTTTCTAATAAGGCAATAGATTGAATAAGTTTAACAATTTTTTCATTCTGCTTAGACACAATCATCGTTAAAGATAGTAATACTATCAAAACAAAAACAGCTTCCAATACAAATACGATATTCGATGGCGCTGCAACACCTGCCAATCTGGCCAACCAATATACAATCTGCGGAAACGCTGCAATAAGCAGAAGGATGACAGAAAAGAAAAACCAAATCATTGAATATTTCAAGTTCAACGATTTTCTTCTTAACATCACTAGAATAATGCAACAAAAAAACAACGTGCCAATAATCAGAAGCCATTGTAGACTCGCACTCATTCTTTTTCTCCTTCCAGATGAATATTGCGTCGTCCACGCAAACGGCATATCAGTAAAGAAAGGCTGACTTTCAACATGTAATAAGCTGAAGAAAAGGCACGTATGGATGACTGGCCCCCTTGCCGTTCACGCATTACTACAGGTTTCTCTCCTATGCGAAAACCCTGAAGGGCCGCTGTGAGGATTGCCTCTGGCTCCGGATAGTCTTGTGCATAGTCCGCTGCAAAGAGCTGAATTAATGGTCTAGAAACAGCTCGAAAACCGCTCGTTGCATCATAAATCGTAACACCCGAACACAGACGAATTAGCACCTTGAGAATTTTGATGCCAAAACGACGCAGACCCGAAGATTGGAATCCCTCTTTTCTAATAAACCGAGAACCTATCACCATATCTAATTCATCGTTTTCAATCGGTTCTATAATTGTAGAAAGATATGCCGGGTCATGCTGACCATCACCATCCATCTGGACAGCAATATCGTAATCATGTTCCAAGGCATAACGGTATCCCGTCTGGACACCACCGCCAATACCAAGATTAATGGGTAAGTGCAGAATATTCAGATGATTTCGTTCGCATATTTCTTTGGTACGGTCCGATGAACAATCATTGATAATTATATAATCCACGACATGCTGGGGAGGGAATGTCTGACTCGTTAAATCACGGACGACCTGAACAATCGATTCCTGCTCATTATAGGCTGGGATGATGATTAAAATCTTCATGTAGCCCGTCTCCTCAATAAACCTTTGTAAATTCTCGCTTATTTTATCATATCTGATAAAGAAAGTCATCCGGGAACCATGGAATGATATCGAACATAGGATATCCATATCATGTTGAGGAGGGCTATATCATGCAGACCATTCAACCCGACGACCTGAAAGGGATTGATGTCAGCGCTTGGCAGGGGCGTATTGATTTTTCTTCGCTTCGGCAGGCGAATGTAAGAATCATGTATATCAAAGCAACGCAGGGAACGGATTATATCGACCCATACCTGCGGGAGAATTACGACGGGGCACGCACAAACGGATATGCCGTCGGCTTTTATCATTATCTAACGGCACGGGATGAAGCGGAATGCCATGCAGAAGCGCGCTATTTTTTGGATGCACTGGGCGGTATGCAATCCGATTGCCGTGTGGCCGTAGACCTGGGCAATAAAGACCGATTGGATGTTGAAACTTTTTCACAGTTGTGCCGCGTCTTTTTAGAAGATGTGGAGCAACGAAGCGGTTTACGCGGCATGATTTATGCTTCCGCTTCCACGGCACGGCACGATTTGCAAAACCTGAGCGCTTATCCGCTCTGGGTGGCTGAATACGGCGTTACGCAACCGGAGTCAAATGCATCCTGGCCCATGTGGACCGGGTTTCAATATAGCAATACCGGACGATTGCCCGGGATTGATGGCTATGTCGATTTGGATGTGTTTACGAATGCGGTATTGCTTGCTCAGCCCGCTGTACACCCCAAGCCGGTGCAGCCGCCTGTACACACGAAGAAAAGCCGGGACATTTATTACACCATACAGGCAGGCGACACATTAAGCCGGATTGCCGAGCGGTTTCATACAAGCGTAGAAGCCATCGCCCAGTTAAATCAAATTCACAACCCGAACCGTATTTATATCGGCGAAGTATTAAAAATTCATACCGACGTTCCTGCGAAAGCGGGGGCGTTTGCCAGCCAATATATCGTACGGCAAGGCGATACGCTGAGCCGGATTGCGGAACGGTTTCATACCACAGTGCATGCATTGGTACAGGCGAACGATTTGCATGACCCCAATCGTATTTTCCCTGGACAGGTGCTCAAAATCCCTGCTACGCGTGCCGATGCACCACACAGCAGCCCCACCAAGCAACTGGACGGCACTTATGTTGTCAAGGCTGGTGATACACTGGCGCGTATTGCAGAAAAATTCGATACCAGCGCTGCCAAACTTGCAGAAATGAACGGTCTGACAGACCCTGACCGCATTTACCCCGGGCAAGTGCTTCGCATCTATGCTTCGCCGCTATCGCTGGAAACAAAGCGTTTTACCGGCAGCTATGTTGTACAGCCTGCGGATACCATCGCCACTATTGCGCGCCGGTTTGACCGCACGCCAAACGATATCCTGGCGCAGAACGACTTACCTGGGGGCCAGTTGCTTTGCGGACACATCCTAGCTATTTAAGCAGATGGAAAAACAACAAAGGCGGAGCATTCTCCGCCTTTGTTGTTTTAAAATAGCCATTGAATGACCACACCAGCACATACCGCCGCAAGATAGGTACACAGAAGCACCTTTGCGGCTTTGCGCCGTTTGCCACTTTGTCGAAACAGAATCAGATAACCAAAGCCAGCGCCTGTCGAAAGACCGGCAATGGCGGCGCCAAACGAAATAGCGCCCTGCATCCATAATTCGGTGAGCAACACGGAAGTAGCGCAACCCGGTACCAAGCCGATGAGGGCTGTCAAAAACGGTTGCAAGATGGTGTTGGCTAGCAACAGTTTCGAAAGCGCCTGCTCGCCAATCCAGTACAAGGCTAGATTGATAACGCATAGACATACCAGCATAAAGCATGCAATTTGTATTGTATGTAGAACCGCGCTTTTGACAACGGTACCCCAGCGCCAAGGATGCGTGTGTTCATTTTCCTCTGCCGATGGTGTTATGGATACGGTTTCGCTGCGAAAAACCGTCCATGAAAACAGATAGCCAAACACCACAGCTACGACCAGCTTACAACCAATTAACAGCCCTATGGTGGCCGGCGGTGCCTGGCTGGACAGCAACACGGGCAGTGCTTCGTCCGACGTTGCCAAAAAGATGGCGATGAGCGTACCTGAGCCCAGGGCTCCTGCGTTATAAAGCGTGGCGCCTGCGGCAGAAAACCCACACTGTGGAATACAGCCGACCAGTGCACCCATCAACGGTTCCCAGCGGCGGGAACGCTGAAGCGCTTTTTGCCAAGCCCATTTATGTTCCAAAACCTCAATACAAAAATAAACCACCAGTAAAAAGGGAATGGTTTTGAGTGTATCGATACATGCATCCAAGCACTGTTCCCACATGTTTCCCTGTGCCTCCCTGTCGAATAGGCTTAGCATATCGCTTTTTATTGGTTTTGTCTAATGCGTACCAGGACTTTTGCTAAAACCAGAAAGCGGGGCCAAATATACAAGATGATGATTTTATGATATACTGAAATGAATTTTTACACATGAAAACTATTCAAATGAAGGATGGTTGAATGCCTCATGGAGCAACAAAATGATTTGCTAAAAAAATTACTGGAAGAAAAGGAAGATGAAATCCTTGCTTTGCAGATGCACATAAGTGACCAGCAACTTGCCTTGGAAGAAGAGAGCGACATCCGTGCAAAAATGCAGATTCGGCTTGACAGCATGGCCAATAGTACCAGTTGGAAACTGACAAAGCCTATTCGTCTGTGTGGAGCCATCGTACGCAATACAGCCAAATGTGTGCGTCTATTCCCTAAAGGAATCGCCAGCATCCGTCGTGAGGGGTGGACGGCTACATGGGAACGTACCGTACAACAACTTCGCCGCGCACAGGCAAACGAAGCATTGAATGCATCTACACAGAATTCACACGCTCTTTCAGAGGGACAGATTCGCATTCAGAAAGCAACTGTTTTTGAAAATCCTGTTACCATAAGTATTCTTGTACCCCTTTATAATACACAGCCTACCCTTTTACGGGAAATGATTGATTCTGTCTGCGCACAAACATACGAACGTTGGGAGCTTTGTCTAGCTGATGGAAGCGAACAGTCACATTCCGAAGTCGAAGCGATTGTAAAAGAATATCAAGAGAAAGATTCGCGTATTCAATATCTTCGTCTGGAACAAAATGAAGGCATTTCAGCGAATACGAACGCTTGTGCTTCGCTTGCCACAGGTGAATATCTTGCATTATTGGACCATGATGATGTTTTGACACCCGATGCGCTCTTTGAAATGGTTCGTGCGATTAATCGAACAAATGCGGATGTCCTGTATTCTGATGAGGACAAGTTATCTGCACAAGGCAAGTTTTATAATCCTTTTTATAAACCTGACTGGTCCCCTGATTTGTTGTATTCACAGATGTATGTTGGACATTTACTCGTGTTCCGCAAATGTCTATTCGAGCAAATCGGAGGGTTTGATTCGTCTTTTAACGGAAGCCAAGACTATGATTTAATGTTGCGGCTTAGCGAGAAAACAAATCAAATTGTTCACGTCCCTAAGGTGCTATATTCCTGGCGAGAAGTGGAAACCTCTACCGCTGCGAATCCCGATGCCAAACCCTATGCACATACAGCTGGCAAAAATGCACTAGACGCCCATTTAAAACGTAAATATGGGTCTTTTGCGCACGCAGAGGATAGTCCTTATACTTTTGTTTTCGATCCTCGTTTTGATTTATTAAAAGACACTCGTCCGCTCGTTTCCATTATTATCCCAATGAAGGATAAAGCACAGCTAAGCGATGCGTGCGTGCGTAGTATTTTAGACAAAACAGATTATGAGAACTACGAAATATTGATTTTGGATAACCGTTCGGAACAACCCGAAACGCAAAAGTGGTTTGACACAATTCAGCAAGTGGACTCTCGTATACGCATCATTAATGCTGATTTTGATTTTAATTGGTCAAAATTAAATAATTTTGGTATGGATAACGCCAAGGGCGAAGTCTATATTTTTCTCAACAACGACACTGTAGTAATCTCACCGGATTGGTTGACTCGCCTGTCCGAAACCGCGTTAAGAGAAGATGTTGGTGCCGTTGGCCCGCTTCTTCTTTATGAGGATAATACTATCCAACATGCTGGTATCGTGGTTGGATTGAATGGGTGGGCAGACCATGTATTTAAGGCCGCCTCTCCGGTCCATGAGAGTGCCATTTTTACTTCGCCGATGATTAATCGCAATGTATTAGCTGTAACTGGCGCATGCATGGCCCTTTCTAAAAAGACCATCGAAAAGATTGGTCGCTTTAATGAGGCGTTTATCGTATGTGGTAGCGACGTTGAAATTTGTTTGCGCGCCTATGAGGCAGGATTATTCAATGTTTATAACGCTCAAGTTCGGCTCTATCATATGGAATCCAAAAGCCGCGACGCGGCGGCTGTTCCTAAAACGGATAGTGTTTTGTCAGCAAAGTTTTATAAAAAATATTGGAAGAGCGGTGATCCCTTTTATAATATCAATTTGCGTTTAGATACATGCAAACCCCAACCGATTAATGGTCATCGTGCAGATAATAACCCGGAAAAACAGGAAAGCACAATATCTTTTTCACCACGTGTGGACGAAATCAAACACATTGAAGCACGCATGGATGAATGTGAAAAAGCTAGACTGAATTTATTCCTTCCTTCTATCAGTGAGAAGGATATCTTTGGTGGTATTGCAACCGCTCTTCGTTTTTATGAGGGACTTGCCCACCGTCTAGGTATGGATACGCGTATTATTGTGCTGGACAGAAAAATATCTACACAGGATGTGGATGCTTTTGCTGGATACCGGCTCGTGCATACAAAATACGAGGGAAATGCTTCACAGCAAATCGTCGATATGACGGCTCCGGAAGGAAAAAGCCTCCCCGTACGCAAAACGGATATTTTTATGGCTACTGCGTGGTGGACCGCATATGCAGCACAGCCCATTCTCAAATGGCAAAACCTTCAGTATGGTACGCAATCTCCCTTAATCTATTTGATACAAGACTACGAACCTGGTTTTTATCCATGGTCTTCACAGTATCTATTAGCAGATAGCACCTATAAAATGGATGTTGATACAATTGCCGTATTTAACTCCCATCTTCTGGCGGATTTCTTTGAGCAGAATGGCTATAAGTTTTATGGACATTTTGCTTTCGACCCCGTCTTAAATGAGAAGCTGAAAGCGTACCTATTGGCATGTAAACAGTATCCAAAACGCAAAAAACAAATCCTACTCTATGGGCGTCCATCTACGCAACGTAACGCATTTACATTAGCTGTGGAAGCCCTGCGGCAATGGAGCAAATTACAACCGGATGCCTCTGACTGGACGGTCCTCTCCGCGGGGGAGCCGCATCCAGAAGTTATTCTCTCCAATGGAGTAAAGATATCACCCGTTGGAAAACTGACACTTGAACAATATGCGCAGACAATGCTTGAAACCTCTGTGGGAATATCGTTAATGGTGTCTCCACATCCGAGTTATCCTCCACTTGAGATGTCCACCTTTGGGATACGTACCATTACCAATCGATATGCCAATAAAGATTTGAGCACATTCAATGCCAATATTGTTTCTGTAGAGAATTGTTCTGCGGAAAGTTTGGCGCAACAATTATACCGTTTGTGTGAGGCGTATACAGAGAATTCACAACCGCTTTTCAATGAACAGTATTTGCAAGATGACGATATATTCGAATCCATTTATCAAGGAATTACCGATTTGCTGAAAAAAAGAAGCTCCTGAAGGAGCTTCTTTTTTTACTAAGATTGATAGGTATACGTATCACCCTGCAAAGATAAATTAGGGTTGTAAAATACATCTCCTTTTTGCAACTGTTTATGCCATTTTGTTTGGAATAATGCAACCTCTTGTTGAAAGCGCTGTACCTTTTCAGGTGTATCTTCCATTCCACGCGATTTAGATTCTGCATGTATCATCTGCGCAAAAGGAGTAAAGATAATTTGATAATCATGCGCAAGCAAATTCATACAAAAATCCACATCGTTAAATGCGACTGCAAATCGTTCATCCAGTCCCCCCATTTGTATCCATACATTGCGTCGAACCATCATACACGCTGCCGTTACTGCAGATACATTATGGGCAACCCACAAAAGGGACAAGTATCCAGGTGCGTCTTGCAACTCGTCTTTAAAGGCATGTCCGGCAACCCCACCGAAGCCAACAATAATGCCCCCATGTTGTATGCTACCATCGGGGTAATGGAGTTTTGCTCCTACCGCTCCTACTTCGTTTCTCTGTGCAAACATCAACATTTGTTCCAGCCAATCGGGCGTGCATATCTCAATATCATTATTTAGCAGAACCAAGTACGCCCCCCTGGCATGCCGGGCTGCCTGATTATTGATTTGCGAATAGTTAAAGGCGCCCTCAAACACATGAACCGTAATCCGTTTTTCCTGTTGTTGTATCTGCTGATAAAAACGAAAGGTTTCCTGTTGTGTGCTGTTATTTTCCATGATAATAATTTCATAATTTGGATAAGTACTCTTCGCTAAAATGGAACGAATGCAGGTCTGTAAATCCTCCACATGGTCTTTATTCGGAATAATAATTGATATAAGCGGTTTCTCTTCTATCTTATATTGCACTTTATAATACGGATAGCCATCCTTTGCTGTTGTGACAACTGCGGGAATGGACAACCGATTTAGTTGCGATTGCACGGCACGGATACCCGACGCAATACAATGTGGTTTTGCCGCAATGCCCCCCGCCACGGAGTTGTCATGCGCACGCCAGTAGTATAACACACGTGGAATGTGTACAATGCGCAGGGCTCGTTCCGTCAATCTTAAAAACAGCTCATGGTCCTGGCTTCCCTCATACCGACTATCCATCAACTGTTCTTGTTGTAACAACATACGATTAAACACAGTTAAATGACAAATATAATTTACCGACCGTAATGTTTCTGGTGAAAAATCCGGTTTATATGTATACTGAACGACATGCCGCGGATTATCTATAAAAATCATTTCGTCTGAATAGATAAAATCCGCCCCTTCATTTTGGATTCTCTTTGCATTCTCAAACAAGGCGTCTGGCGCCAAACAATCATCATGGTCCAGCAATGCAATGTAGTCTGCACGTGCCATAGCAAAGCACGCGTTTGTATTTTGGGCAATCCCCTCATTTTCCCGTTTCTGAAAACAGATGCGTACATCTTGTTCGGCATAACGACGCACAATTTCCGCTACATACGTATGTTGGTTATCACTCGCATCACATAAGCAGAGCTGCCAGTAAGGATAGGTCTGCGCTTTGACGGAGTCTAACATATCCACTAGCATCTTTTCATTCGTATTATATAAGGGCACTAGAATCGAAATTTCAACCGGGTTTTGCCACTGGTAGTTCCGTTGGTCATCCAGCACCCTTTCATCATACTGAATTGGGGAAGCTACCGCCGGCTGTTTTGGCTTTAAAATGCGTTTGACTTTACGGCTTAGCCCCGGAAAATGATTCAGTATACGCCGGATGAGCGGAATCGGAACAGGCTCGTTTTCCAATAATGCTTTCCGCTTGCTCTGCGCAGAAGGCTCCAACATGCGTCGCGCCATACGATACAAATATGTTTTACACTTATCCACGACGAATCATCTCTTTCCTTCTTTCTAAATTATTAAAATAAAAAACCATTCGAATCATGATGAATGGTTTTTAAGATACACTCGCATTTCTTGCGCTTTTAGTCGCTAACATACCCCTAACTTTTCATACTCCTGGCACACGGGCTCCATATCCCCCAGCATCTTCAGCCTTCCCTTTTCCAACCAAGCAACCCGGTCACATAAGCGACGGATTTGGTCCAGCGAGTGCGACACTATCAATACGGTCGTACCATTTTCCATCATGTGATTGATACGGTCTTCGCACTTTTTCTGGAACAAAAAGTCCCCAACCGACAATATTTCATCTACAATCAAAATATCTGGTTCTGTCATCGTAGCAATAGAAAAAGCAATGCGCGCGACCATACCAGATGAATAATTCTTCAGAGGCACATCGATGAATTCATGCAGTTCTGCAAAATCAACAATTTCGTTAAAATGCGCGTCGAGAAACTGTCTGGAATAACCTAATACCGAACCGTTTAAATAAATATTTTCTCGCGCAGTTAAATCCATATCGAATCCAGCGCCTAGCTCAATCAACGGGGCGATATTTCCGCGAACCACTACATTCCCTTCAGACGGCTTATAAATACCCGAAATAATTTTTAATAGTGTGGATTTTCCACAGCCATTCAACCCAATCAGGCCAAATACCTCGCCTTTTTGTACCTGCAATGAAACATCTTTTAATGCCCAAAATTCTTCAAACATCAATTCCCTTTTAGCAAACTTTATCACATATTCTTTGATGCTATCAATCTTCTCTTTGGACATGTTAAATCGCATGCTCACATGGTTGACTTCGATGATAGGTTCCATTTCTTTACCCTCACTTTACAGATACAACACAAACTTGTCCTGCATTTTTCTAAAAATCAGCATGCCTATTATTAACATCACAAGTGCCATTCCCATGCAGACTAAATTTTCACTCAATGGAGGGATGGTGCCATACATGAACACATTGCGAAAATAAGATACAAAATGATACAGCGGGTTGCACTCCAACATAAACATCCATTGCGACGGAATGATATCTACGGGATAAAAAATAGGAGTCAAAAAAGACCACGCCGTAATGACCACCCCGTACAAATGGAATAAATCACGGAAGAACACCGCTAAGGCAGCCAGGGCCATCCCCATACCCAATGCAAAAACAAATGTATAGACAATTGGGATTACCGACAGAAGCATGGTCCAAGAAAGCGGAACGGGTACAAAGATAAGCATAATGCAAACCGCTATAAACGAAAACCCTAAGTTAACCAGCCCAAACAAAATGCGTTCTAAGGGGAAAATATACTTAGGAATATATACTTTTTTAATCAAGGCGCTATTGGAAACGATGGATGCCATCGCAGAACTCGTTGATTCTGAAAAAAAATTAAAAATCAGCTGCCCTGTAAGATAATAAATGGGAAAATAGGGGATTTGAAAGCGCAGCATTTTTGTAAACACAACCGTCATAACGGCCATTGTAAACAGAGGATTCAATACGCTCCATAAAATCCCCAGAAAAGACCTCCGATATTTAACCTTGATATCGCGTGAAATGAGATTGTGCAACAGCGATTTATATTTGGCAATATTGCGAAAATATGCAAACAATCCGTTTCCTCCCCAATTATGAGAACAACGCCATTCATCGTTTAGGTTCTAAATCAATTTATCTTACCTTTTTTTAACTGAGGTGTCAACATGACACTATTATCATAAAGACGCTAAAAGCGCCTAAGAATAAGTATTCTCCATACTTGTTCAAGTTAGTGACTTTAATATGGAAATATAGTATACTGAGATTTGCGAGTTTTATACGAATTGATACAAGAGGTTGGATTATTGAATGAAGCAATATTTTTCACAACTATCGGTTTGGATAAAAGGACACTTTTATTTCATTTTTATATCCCTTGGTACGTTTTTTCTGCTTGCGAGCTTAGCCTCTATTTTGTTTCCCGTTCCGTATAATCGAAGCACTTCCTATGGGTTTTCTCGCAATAATCCTGAAGGCGGTATCACCGATGGCAAAGTAATTGAGCAGCCAATTTCTTTTGACGGAAAAACCATTCATGAGGTTTCTGTTTTTGTTTCTACATTTGCCCGTGTAAACCGTGGTGGTTTGATTACTCTGCAACTTATCCAACAGCCGGATGGGGCAATCCTGGCTGAACGCCAAATCGCAACCGAAGATATTCAAGACAATGCTAACATTACTATTTCCCTCCAACAGCCACAGGCCTTGGATGACTGTGTACTTCGCATCACAAGCAGTGGCTGTACGGCAACAAATGCAATTACACTTTGGTTTGCACAGGTGCCGGATAACACGAAGGTTTCTTATTCACCCGCTGTCATCAATGGGATAAGGAGCAACGTTCCTCTCGTATTTTCTTGGACGGAAACCTCTAAAAGAAATCGCGGCTTATGGGAATTGCTTCTACTTTCTTGTATTTGTTTTACATCAGCATCACTTTTTGCCAAAAGCACGAACCAAGACTAAAAGGGGGGATATTTATCATGTTGGATTCATTCAAACAAAACATACTAGCAAAAAAATGGTTTATCCCTTTGTCGGTCTTTTTGTTAGCTGCGATATTGGCGCTTCTTATCGAAACTATTGGATTTCAATTTCGGTTAATCCGCATGCCCAAGGAAGATAGGGGTATACACAGAATTGAGACAAGCCAACTTGAGCTCGATGGATTTTCTGTCACTGCTGACGGACATTTAGTAGCGATAAAAAATCATGCTAAACTTTATTATCATTTTCCTAAAACGTATGTGAACAAACTTATCTATCACTATGAATCAACCAAGGATATAGCAGTCAACATATGTGTTGATACATATGATTATTATGGCAATACAAAACAAGCACAGCAATTAGATAGAGGCTCATCTACATTGACGCGCTCGGTCGAATATATTGGGCGTTTATCAAACGGTTTATCGATAGAGGCTCCGGAAGGAACCGTATTATCCGATTTTCAAATTGATAATACCATTCGAGTGAATATCCCGCGTTTTTTATGCATCTATATGGCTTTACTTCTAATAAGCTTTTTGTGGATTTATCGTTCTTTTTTTGCAAAAAAGATAGAGTATGCATTTTTGTTCATTGCTTTTTGTATTGGTAGTATGCTTTTGTTATGTGTTCCAATTAGCATGGCATCATGGGATGAGCAAATTCATTTTAAATGGGCATACTCTCAATCATTTTTAACAACCACAGTCTGGACGCAAGCTGCGGACGATGTGGTTAATTTACGCGTTCCTTCCATCGAAAACGGACAGATTGGCTCTTCTGAAGAACAAGCAGATTTACGTGCTTATCTAGACCAGCGGCACAACTATGAAGAGCCTGTATCAATTCAATCACACACGCCGATTCTAAAATATAACGAATTGGGTCATCTTCCCCAATCGCTTATGCTACGCCTAGGAAGATGGTTGGGTTTATCTTTTAGTACTTGTTTTTATATGGGACGTTTAGGCAATCTTTTAATGTACATAGGAATTGGGTTTATCGCAATTAAAAAGAGTAAGGCAATCAAGCGTCTACTTTCTTTTGTTTTGCTTGTTCCTACCTCCCTATTTTTAGCAACATCTTATTCGTATGACCCAACTACTATGGCATTCTTTATTCTTGCTTTTGTCATGGTGAATAATGAATTACTAGAGCCCGATACTCCTTTATCACCATGGCGTATGGTCGTGTTCATAGGGGCGTCGCTTTGGTCGTGTTTCCCTAAAGCTGTATATATCCCCATTATTCTTCTTGCACTTCTTCTGCCAAAGAAGAAGTTTGTCAATCAAACGCACATGCTTTGTTTCAAAACGGGCATTGTCCTCTTGTTTTTATTGACTATAAGTACATTTGTCTTACCGGCAGCATCTTCCAGTATGTCTGGCGATATACGAGGAGGGGATACCAGCGTAACACGACAACTAGCAATGATTTTCCAAAACCCTGTCGGCTATGCTAAGATTCTACTTTCCAGTATTATTGGGAGTTTTGGCTTATACACATTCTTCACTACACCCATGCAATGGGCCTATTTAGGGGAAGTCCATGATGTTAATATCCGTGTATTGTTCGTCATAATCTGTATCTTTACGATATTGACGGATAATAAGCGTACACCACAGCAAAAGTCTTATCGGTTTTGGCAGCGCACCTTTTTGTTCTTGCTTGTGGCGGGCACTATCTGTCTAATATGGACTGCGCTGTACTTGTCGTTTACGCCCGTAGGCAGTACGACAATCAACGGAGTAAGCGCTCGATATTATCTGCCCTTACTTGTTCCGTTATTCTACCTTTTCCAAAGCGATAAATTCAGTTGTCGGCTGAGCGAAACAACCAATATGTTAATTACACATTATGGAATTCTTTTCATCTTGTTGTATTGTATGTTTATGTTTGTGATTATCCCAATGGGTATGTGAAAAACAGCCCTTCCCAATAAAAAAGGAACGCTTGAAGCGTTCCCTTTTTTGTTGGGAAGTCTTGCAAAAGACTATCCAAGTGTCTTGCGATATTCCAAATAATCATCATACGTCATCATCTTGTCAACCATGCCGTCAGGCGTCAGCTCGATGATACGATTGGCGACGGTCTGTGTGAACTGATGGTCATGCGAGGCAAAAAGGACATTGCCTTTAAAATCTATCAGACCATTATTGACAGCCGTAATGGACTCCAGGTCCAAGTGATTGGTAGGCTGGTCGACTACTAAGACATTGGAACCGAACATCATCATCCGGGCCAACATACAGCGCACCTTCTCTCCACCGGAGAGCACCTGGACGGGTTTATAAACATCATCTCCAGAAAAGAGCATCTTGCCCAAAAAACCACGCAGATAACTCTCTGTCGTCTCTTTGGTATACTGGCCCAGCCATTCAATGATATTCAGGTTGCAATCATTGAAATAGGACGAGTTATCCTTGGGAAAGTACGACTGTGAGGTACTAACGCCCCATTTAAAGGTCCCTTCATCGGGTTCCAGTTCGCCCATAAGAATTTGGAAGAGAGTAGTTGCAGCAATTTCATCGCCGACGAAGGCGATTTTATCGTTACGCCCCAGGCGAAAGGAGACATGATTGAGCACTTTCACACCATCGATGGTTTTACTAATATCTTCGACAAACAGGATTTCCTTGCCCGGCTCGCGGTCCATGGAAAAACCGACAAACGGATATTTGCGCGAGGAGGCCGGCATTTCTTCGATGGTCAGTTTTTCAATCAATTTACGCCGGGAGGTTGCCTGGCGTGATTTGGATTTATTGGCTGAAAAGCGTTGAATGAACGCCTGCAATTCTTTGATTTTATCTTCTGCTTTTTTATTCTGGTCACGGGTCATGCGTTTCATCAATTCGCTCGATTCATACCAGAAGTCATAATTGCCGACGTATAAGCGCACCTTCCCATAATCGATATCCACGATATGGGTACAGACGTTATTGAGAAAGTGGCGGTCGTGTGAAACAACAATAACCGTACCCGGAACTTCCATGAGAAAATCTTCCAGCCAATGGATGGAATCCGCATCCAGATGGTTGGTAGGTTCATCCAGCAGGATGACGTCCGGATTACCAAAGAGCGCCTGCGCAAGCAATACTTTTACTTTTTCGCTGCCGGAGAGGCTGCTCATCTGCGCATCCAACAGCGCTGCATCCAGCCCCAACCCCTGGATGAGACGCGAGACATCCGCCTCCGCCTCCCAACCGTTCATTTCGGCGAATTCTCCTTCCAATTCAGAGACTAAAATACCGTCTTCCTCCGAAAAATCAGGTTTGGCATAAAGCGCATCCTTTTGCTGCATAATCTCATACAAACGAGCATTGCCCATGATGACTGTGTCCAGAACGGTGTAAGCATCATAAGCAAAGTGGTCCTGCTTGAGGACGGACATACGTAATTTGGGGTCAAGCGAAACGGAACCGGTTGTAGGTTCCAATTCACCGGAAAGAATCTTCAAAAAAGTGGACTTTCCCGCGCCATTGGCGCCGATAATTCCATAGCAGTTGCCTGCTGTGAATTTTAAATCCACATGTGAAAACAAATTTTGTCCGCCAAAGCTGAGGCCGACATTGGTTACATTAATCATATTTCCTCCACAAACAAGACGGAAGCCGTCTTTTTATACAGATTGCCCTGTATTGTACCATAAAAAAGGAAAGCATGCATCCCAGAAAAATAAAATAGCCATCCTTCGGATGGCTTTTACACGAATAGCAAAAGAAAGAGAGCGCACAACCACGAAGCGGCATTCTTTCAAAAAAAGCAACGGTGCGGCCGTGATGTTTTCCTATGCGGAGAATTTCAATACGCAAGTAGCCGCCCGTAGTCATTCCATTGGCCGAACATCTCTCCTTTGGCGGACTGTTCAATCAGTTTTTGTACCCGCCTGTCAAACACAATACGGTCTTTATTTTTGTCACGCTGGATAGAATCAATCCGGACGCGCTGATAAAGACGAGGGAAAGATTTAAAATGGCTCCACGCATCAGGCCGCGCGATGAAAGCCTGCATGATTTCCGCATCTATTACAAAGCATGCATCCGACATGTCTGGCAAAACGGCCCGGCCGGCGGGGGTCATAAGCCCCAGTTTTTCCAACCTGCGGCAACGTTCCTTATTCAATTCCGACCATGTGCTTTTTGCCGCACGCGGCGTAAATCGTTGCATATCTACGTTATTGATTTTCTTATGTGTGGTATCAATCCAACCAAAGCAGAGGGCTTCCTCCACTGCATCCAAATACCAAACATTGTTGTCCGGCGGGTTCTTCCCTTTTTTGACAGCCATCCAGCATTCCGTTTGTTTATCATGGTTTTCTATCAGCCACTGTCTAAAGGCATCTCTTGTTGTAACGGAGAGAATATTAGAAAGGTTCATGCCGATTCCTTTTCTATTTTATATGTCAGTTTGCATCGCTATTCCGTGGGAGCACAGAAACCGTACGGCATCTTCTATTTCGTTCATTATTGGGTAGGAAAGGCGTATGCCGTACTTATTTTATCGGATACATCCGGAGTTCAAGTGGGCTTGTACTAGACAGCACTTTCGGGCCACTTAGGAAGGGGCCATGCCGAATGCCGTTCAAATTTCGTTGGAAGCATCCGAACTCTGCAACGGAGTATCCAACACCTCCTGTGGGATTTCGATGGAAGAAAGGGCGTCGATATCCGTATAGGAAACCGTTACTTTACACGTATCAAATTGTATGAGATAAAGCACGAACTGCATTCCGCTCCGTGCATCCACCTGAGAAACAAGCTTTTGTAACAAACCATTCAGCGCCTGCGTCATGTCCACCTCGGCCTTGCGCAGTTCGGCTTTTTCTTCATCAATCCAATAGGTAATGGAGGTTTCGCCCATCTGTGTGACGATATTGCGCAGCTGCTCCAAGGCATCCGCATGCAAATGCGTCATTTCCTCGGATAATCCAGAGGACAGCAAGAGTTTAACGATGGTTTCTGCCCCCAATTTTCCGCTGATTTTCACGGTGGTGACACCATCAATCTGTTCCGTGCCTACCTTTTTGAATTGCTTGGCATCAAAAAGCGTGTTGACTATGTCCGTCATATTGAGCGCTTGCTGGACCTGCCCGGTTAATTGCCCTTCCAATAAGGCGGCATGCTGCCAGTCCCCCCGTCCTTGACGCATATAAGCATGTATCCATGTATCCGCCTGTTGCAGATACATGGTTGCCTGCTCCGATTGCCCCGCGCTGGATAAGTCCATCTGCATTTTCATGGCAAGTGGTTCCCGTATATAATCCAACTGCATGGCTGCCTGTAAATCCAACATTTCTCCAGCAGCCGAGACATCCACGTCCATGCAGATATCCATGCGTGCGCTTTGCACGTCCTGCATGCGTTTTGCCATGCGTTCCATCAGCTGGGCGGACCCATCGCTGCACCCAAGCAGCGGGATAGCCAACAAGGCGCTGAGCAAAAAGGCCAGAATTCGTTTGCCTATTTTCATCGCAGTGCACACTCCTACCCGAATATCCGTATTGTTTGACCTATGGAGTAGTATATCATAGGGACGGATGAATATACCACAAGCGGCCCTTATTCGACCCATTTACTGGCCCAGTGTGCCAGCAGAATCGGCGTAAATACTTGCACGATGCCCCAAAATGTCGCGGTGCCCAAACAAGCTTGTACCAAGATGGTATAGGCGGCGACGGCTGTCATGATTACCAGCATGATGGCGACAATCCATTTGGCTTTGCTCATTGATTTTTCCTGCATATTGCTGCAACTCCCTTCGTCTTTATCTACAGCATACAAAAAGAGGTGTACGTTAGAACGCACAGTTCTTTTCTTTTTTCATCCTTTTTTCTTTTATGCAGAATGAGGGATATGTATGCTTCATTTGTACGCAGAGAGGACTGCAGAAATATTGTATGTCGACTACTGTACGCGCTTCATATATGGCAAAGGATATATCAAAACGATATAAAAAAGGAGATGGAATTCCATCTCCTTTACAAAGGCAAAACCTACACCGGCTTTTGTGAACTCGAAACCCGGGGACGTATATCCCCCCGGCTATCACTGTTTCAATATCTGTTTGACATAGACCTGCAACGCCGTAGGCGTCGCCAGGGATTCCAGTTCCGTACGGGTAACCCAGCGATAGCCAGGCGGTGCAGGGGCATCCGGCACCTCACATTCCATTCCCTGCATCTGCCAGATGATGTGAGAAAATACATGCTGAGCCCTCTGCCCTACGGTATGCGTACAAACTACAAAACCCCATTGTTCCAATTGCATCCACAAGGTCTGTTCATCTGGAAAGCCTGGAAACTCCCAAAGATTATGCAGCAATTTCTCGGTGCGTTTGCGCATGAGAATTCGATTGCCTGTACGAATCAATGCAATCAGACGCGGCTCCTCCCGGGGCGGTTTGGGCGGCTGTTTAACTGGCAAGCGTTCGACCTGGTCAGTGGCCAGCGCCTGACAGAGCGTCTGCATCGGACATTCCCCGCAGCGCGGAGAGGTGGGCAGGCAGATAAGCGCACCCAATTCCATAACGGCTTGCGTAAAAATGGATGCTTTGCCTGCCGGCATCATCCGGGCAACGTGCGTCATCCAATATTTCTGTGTCTGCGGTTTTGCGATGTCTGCATCGTTGGCTTCCAAGCGTGAGAAAACGCGCAGGGCATTGCCGTCTATCGCCGGCACGCACTGTTCATAGGCAATGGATAGAATGGCCCCGGCTGTATAGGCCCCGATACCGGGCAAAGCCAGCAGCGCCTTCTGGTCGGCCGGCAAGCGCCCGCCATATTGTTCGACAATGATACGCGCCGCTTTATGCAAATTGCGCGCACGAGAATAATAACCCAGTCCCTGCCAGGCTTTCAAGACTGCATCCTCATCCGCTTGCGCAAGGGCCTCCACCGTAGGGAATTGAGCGATAAACCGTTCGTAATACGGAATGAGCGCAGAAATACGGGTTTGCTGGGCCATGATTTCGCTAATCCAGATGCAATAGGCGTCCTTGGTTTCACGAAATGGAAGTGTGCGGCAATTCTCGACAAACCAGTCACACAAGCCCTGGGCAATCTGTTGTTCACGCGTGTTCACAGCGTTTCCACCCGTGCGCCAAGATTGTCCGGCGGAAGCTTGCAGATGCGCCAATTCCCCCAGTCCGCCAGGACGGGAGTAATGCGACTGATGAATTCATCCGCATTTGCTTCCCGGCACAGCGCCATCAGCGTGGGGCCGGCACCGGACAGATAAGCCGGAGCCCCCATGACTTCACAGGTATCCAAAATATCCTCAAAACCCGGAATCAACGCGGCGCGATAGGGCTGATGCAGGCGGTCCTGCAAAACGGTCAGGATGGCATCCACATCACCTTTGGCAAAGGCGGCGGACAGATAAGCAGCACGGGAAACATTGAACACCGCATCGGTAAAAGAAATCTGTTTGGGCAGTACCGCACGTGCTTTTTGCGTGGAAAGCTCATAATCTGGAATCATGGCAATGGGAAGGAGCGTCGCAGGCACGTCAAAAGACAGACAACGGGCATCGTGCGTGCCACCGACAGCGGCGACAAAGCCCCCATAAATCGCAGGTGCAACGTTATCCGGATGTCCTTCAATCTGTGTAGCAAGCAACAACATTTCCTCTTTGGAAATGGTCTGGCCGCTGACGGCCTGCGCAGCCAAGATGCCGGCTACAACAGCACTGCTGGAGGAACCAAGGCCGCGTGTGGACGGAATGGCATTGTGCTGGCGGATGAACAGGTTGCCGGGCGTTACCCCCATTCTTTCCATCGTGCGGCGATAGGATTTATAGACCAGGTTGCTGCCATTGCGGGGAATGGAGGTTGCTCCCTCCCCTTCGATTTGAATCTTTAGTGAATCAGACGGCTCGACCTCCAGCGTGTTGTAAAGCTGCAGCGCCATGCCCAGGGAATCGAAGCCAGGGCCAAGATTGGCAGAGGTAGCCGGTACGGTGATGCGAAACATGTTTTTCTCCTTTGTAACAAAAGCGGGCTGAGGTACGTACCCGCAGCCCGCCCCTGGTTTTGTTGATTAGTCTTCGTCTCCTGCCTGTGCTTTATGTGCTTCAATGACCTTTTGCGCGATATTGGACGGCACATCCTCATAGCGTTCAAACGCCATGGTAAACGAACCGCGCGCCTGGGTCAGCGAACGGAGGTCGGTGGCGTATTTGAACATTTCCGCCAACGGAACTTCCGCAATAACCTCCTGCTTGCCGCCGGGAATCGGATTCATGCCCAAGATGCGGCCGCGACGGCGATTCATGTCGCCAATGATATCGCCCATATAGTCATCCGGCACGGTGACAACGACCCGATAGATGGGTTCCATCAAAACGGGATTGGCTTCCGCACAACCCTTGCGCAGTGACAAACGCGCCGCTGTCTTGAAAGCCATTTCAGAAGAGTCGACCGGGTGATACGACCCATCGTATAGTGTAGCACGAATTCCGACGATGGGGAAGCCTGCGAGCACACCGTTGGACAAATTCTCCCGCAGCCCCTTTTCTACGGCCGGAATGAAGTTGCGTGGCACAGCGCCCCCAACAACCTTGTCGACAAATTCAAATTCCGTACCATCGGTCAACGGGTCATATTCAATCCACACATGCCCGAATTGGCCATGACCGCCGGATTGTTTTTTGTGTCGCCCTTCCGCTTTGACGGATTTGCGGATGGTTTCCCGATAGGGCACCTTGGGGTCAGACAGCTGCACCTGCACGCCGAACTTATTTTCAAGTTTACGGGTGATTATCTCCAGGTGAACTTCGCCCATACCCCGCATGAGTGTGTCATGCGTGGACGTGTCCTTTTCTACTTTAAAGGTGGCGTCCTCTTCTTCCAGGCGGGCCAAGCCGCTGAACACCTTATCCTCTTCCCCCTGTTTTTTGGCCTTGACTGCCATGGAGATACACGGTTCCGGGAAGCGAATGGGCGGGAAGATGACTGGCCGTGAGACATCACAAAGCGAATCGCCCGTACTGGTAAATTGCAGCTTGGCCACAGCGCCGATGTCACCCGCCACAAGGGATAGCACATCGGTCTGTTTCTTGCCATTCATGATATACACAGTACCAATCTTTTCCTGTTTTTCCGAACGGGGATTGTAGACGGTCATCCCGCTTTTTAATTCGCCTGCATAAACGCGCAAAATAGATAATTTGCCAACGAAGGGGTCGGCAACGGTCTTGACGACCTGCGCGGCGAAAGGCTCCTTGGGGTCGCAATTGACGGCAACAAGTTCGCCGGTTTTGGCATGTTCGACGCGCATGCCGGGCAAATCCAGCGGAGAGGGCATCAATGCGGACAGTTTATCCATAGCCGCATCTATCAAAAGGTTTTGTGAGGCAGACCCGGCCAGCATCGGCGCCACACGTCCCGCGGCGATGGACCAGTGCAATCCTGCAACCAATTCCTGTTCGGACAGAGTCTCACCACTGAAGTATTTTTCCATCAACTCGTCATCGCTTTCCGCTGCCGCTTCGACAACGGCGATGTTGCACAATTCGGTAAAGTCCGCTAACGAGGCGGGCACATCCTCCGCCCTATAGCCCTTGCCTTGCGCATACATGGCTTTCTTTTTGATAACATCGACATAACCAACGAGTTTCGCGTCTTCCATGATAGGAATCATAACAGGCATGACGGACGTACCGTATTTTTCATGCAACTGCATATAGATTTTTTCAAAATCCGCATGTTCACGGTCTATCTGATTGATGAAAAATGCACGGGGTTTGGCGCATTCCTCACAGAGCTCGTATGCTTTTTCGGCACCAACGGTCAATCCGGACACCGCGCCAATGACAATCAGGGCGGAATCGGCCAAGCGCAACGTCTGAAGCTGTTCGCCGATGAAGTCAAAATAGCCGGGTGCATCAATGATGTTGAGTTTACAGTTGTGCCATTCTACCGGCGCAAACGCAGCAGAAATCGATATCTTGCGTTTGATTTCCTCGGTATCAAAGTCTGTGACGGTGGAGCCATCTTCCACGCGGCCCATGCGGTCGATGGCGCCGGCGTTAAAGAGCATGGTCTCGGCAAGCGTGGTCTTTCCTTCGCTTCCATGACCAACCAAGGCAATGTTCCTTAGGTTTTCTGCGGAATAGTGTTTCATTCCAGTCCTCCTTGCAAGCTTGATGACCTACGTGTACCTATACATATGTACATATGCACAGAACTACCGAATATTGAGCAGATGCGCGCAAAAAAGCGCTTCTTTGGCGGTCCATAACGCCAATCCGTCCCCCAGTGAACGGGCCAAGCGGAGCATGATGTGGATATTAAAAATAAATCAGGTCCGTGGTGGTGTGTATGTTTTGCCTCCTTTTTGAATCTTGGGTGGGCGCGGAGGGGATGGTAGCCGATACGTCCTCCGCTTCATCTGCCAAACTACGAAACTCTTATTGTTTATATTTTACAATGCTTTGCACGTTTGTGCAAAGGCTATTTTACAAAAGCAAAGGGAAGAGATTTTTCCATCCCTTCCCTTTTCTGCGCTTCATTAGGCAGACGGCAACGCTTAGCCGCATTTACTGTAGCCGCAGGCACGGCAGATGACGCAACCGCCTTCATGTTCCATCTCGCTGCCGCATTCCGGACAGCGGGCGCCAGAGGAAGGCAGATGGACTCCGTTATCCTTTCGCTGCGGACGGGTACAATCATCCCGGTGCGAACAGAGCGAACAATTGTCCGGGCATGGCTGCGGCGCCTCGTTGACCTGGGGGTCAATGGGAGGCAGCATACCTGCGGCCAAACCCTGCTTATGCAGGTTATTCACCTTTTCAATCACACGGCCGATGGCATCTGGGCAGGAGAGGACCTTGAGCCCCTTCTTCCGCAGGGTGGAATGACAACGAATCCCCTTGAGCTGTTCGACCAGGCTTTCCACATCCATCCCGGAACGCAGAGCGGTGGATACCAGGCGGCTGGTTGCTTCGCTCTGCGACGGGCACCCGCCCGCACGGCCGACATTGGCAAAGACTTCACAGATGCCCTGGTCATCGTAGTTGACCGTGACATAGAGGTTGCCGCACCCAATGCGCACCTTCTCCGTATAACCACAGGTGACTTCCGGGCGTGGCCGCGGGCGGATGACGGTGCTGGCAACAGGATGTGTGGGTTCCGCCGCGGGGAGCTTGTCCCCCACGTTGAGCACCTGGGCATCGCGGCTGCCGTCACGGTAGATGGTCACGCCCTTTCAGCCCAGTGCATAGGCGAGGGTATAGACTTCCCGGACATCCTCCCGCGTAGCATCATGCGCAAAGTTAACGGTTTTGGAAACGGCATTGTCCACATATTTTTGAAACGCCGCCTGCATACGGATGTGGTATTCCGGCGAGATATCATGGGCTGTGACAAAGACCTCCTGCACATCCTGTGGAACGCCGTCCACCCCCCTCGCGCTGCCGCGCCGGGCGATGGCCCGCATGATTTCCGGCGTATGAAAACCGCCTTGCTCCGCCACCTGTTGAAAATAGGGATTGACTTCCGGCAAAGCGTCATTGTCCATCACGTTGCGGACGAAAGCGAGCGCAAACAGCGGTTCGACGCCGCTGGAGGCGCCGCAGATAATGGAAATGGTGCCAGTGGGCGCAATGGTGGTTGTGGTGGCATTGCGAATGGGTTCCCCCTTGGCAAGCGCGCTTTGGGCAAATGCCGGAAATGGACCGCGCACTTTGGCCAGCGCACGGGAAGCCTGCTTGCTGCGGTCATCGATGAATTTCATGATAATTTCAGCGGTTTCAATGGCTTTGTCCGAATTGTAGGGAATTTTTAACTTGAACAGCAAGTCGGCAAAGCCCATTACCCCCAGGCCAATTTTACGAGATTCGCGGGTCATGCGCTTAATTTCCGGCAGGGGATATTCATTCACTTCAATCACATTATCCAGAAAATGCACGGCTAAATCGACTACCTGGCCAAGCTTGTCCAAATCCAGCGCGTATTTTCCATCGGTTTCCTTCAAGATGGCATTGAGGTTAATGGAGCCCAAATTGCAGCTTTCATACGGCAACAGCGGCTGCTCGCCGCAGGGATTGGTGCTTTCAATTTCACCCAGCTGCGGAACGGGATTATCCGCATTGAGACGGTCAAGGAAGATGATGCCAGGTTCGCCGTTATTCCAGGCCATATCCACAATCAAGTCAAAAACTTCACGCGCGTTGAGACGGCCGGTCTCTTTCTGGGTGGACGGGTCGATGAGCGCATAATCCTCCCCTTGTTCAACAGCGTGCATGAAATCCTCTGTGATGCCGACGCTGAGGTTAAAATTCGTAATTTGTGTCGTATCCTGTTTGCAACGGATGAAGGAGAGGATGTCTGGATGGTCGACACGCAAGATGCCCATATTGGCACCGCGACGCGTACCGCCCTGCTTGACCGCTTCGGTTGCGGCATTGAACACCTTCATAAAGCTGACAGGGCCGCTGGCAACGCCGCCTGTCGATTTGACGCTGGCACCTTCAGGACGTAAACGCGAAAAAGAGAAGCCGGTGCCGCCACCGCTCTTATGAATCAAGGCGGCGTTTTTTACGGCATCAAAGATGGCCTCCATGCTGTCTTCTACGGGCAAGACAAAGCAGGCAGACAACTGCCCGAGCGGGCGACCTGCATTCATGAGTGTCGGCGAATTGGGCATGAATTCCAAATTGGTCATCATGGCATAGAAACGGTCGGACAGCGCTTGCACATCCGCCTGCGGGTCAAAGGCCAAATCTCCTTTGGCAACATGGTCGGCGACACGCCGGAACATGCCTGGAATATCTTCCATCAAGCGGCCATCCATATCACGGGCCAGATAACGCCGTTCCAATACCTTCTGCGCATTTTCAGATAATTGCATTTCGGCTCCCTCCATCTATATATAGTGATTCCCACAAAATAATCCACTTGGATTTACCAGATATTGTATCACTTGTCCCAAGGCATGTCCATATGGAAAGAAAAATGGCCCGCAGATGCGGGCCATGATACCATGCCTGCTATTCAGCTGTGCAAAAGCGCCTCCATCCGAGGCAGGTAGACGGCCGGGTCGCCGGAGGTATACAGCTGTACGGCGCCGCCCTGTGTACGGCCGGTACGCAAATGCGCACGATGGAGCACGCGGGAAAGCTGGTGGGCGGTGCCTTCATTGCCATCAATCACCTGGGCTTGCGGCCATAGACTACGGGCCTCCCGTTCAATCAAAGGGCGAATATGGGCAAAGTGTGTACAGCCCAGCACAATGACATCAATCCGTTCCTTCCGATAAGGCACAAGCGCCTGCTGCACGGCCTGTTCCATCTGCGAGGTATGCAAAAAACCCTGTTCAATCAATTCCACCCATTGAGGGCAAGGCACGGGCAGGACAGCTTGTTGGATGCCGCATTCAACGATGCGTGCCTGAAAGAGCTGCTGCCGCAGCGTAGCCTGTGTGGCCAAGACCAAAATGCGGCCCTGTTTACGCAGGCGGGCCGCTGGGCGCACGGCAGGTTCCATGGCAACAAACGGAACGGAAAAGTGGGCGCGCATGGCGTCGATGGCGGCGGAGGATGCCGTGTTGCACGCGACGACAACCACCTGACACCCCTTATCAAGCAAAAACTGGGTACAGGCGAACGACAATGCGCGAATCTGTTCCACGGGCTTGGTGCCGTACGGCGCGTGTGCGTTGTCGCCATAATAACAAAAGTCCTCTCCCGGCAGTTCCCGCATCAAATCCTTCAAGGTGGCCAGACCGCCCAGGCCCGAATCAAATACGCCTATCAAACCGACAATCCCCTTTTACCGTTTACAATCCGATGCGTTTATCATGGCACGGAAACCGGTTGGATGTCAAGGTCACGGGTGGCGACGGTGGCAATCGCCTGCGCCAGATAGGGGACGGAATTGAGCACTTCTTCCAGCGTGTTCTGATTATGCCCCATTTCAATGGCAAGGGCATGGTCCGAAACATGCTGATTATAGCGGCCGGTTTTGACGCGTACCCCACGGGCAATACCCGGTGCGATTTTATTCAATTCAGCGACAATCGCTTCGGCAAATTGCTTGTTGGACTGCCAATTCGGCTTCTCCCGGAACCCATTGCCGGTCTTTCCTTCGCCGGTGCCGACAACAAACATAATTTTGGCGCAGGGCTTGCCGTCCACGGTGACGGTATCGCCGATGCCGGAGGAGCCCATGGCATCACGGTGAATATCAAAGAATACGGCAAGCGTATCGTATTTCTTCTTGGCTGCCTCGATACTTTTCAGGCTGCGGTTATAGGAGGTCGTATAGTATTTGCCCTGTTCATGGTCGGTGTTATCAAAAAAGATGGGCAGATGGTATTTTTCGCTCAGTAAATTGGACAGCGTACTGTTGACTTTTAGGATAGAGTAATTGCTGTTAAGGGTGCGCGAATTGTTGGCCTCCTGATAATCCTGGTCCGGCAATTTGCGGAAAGATTCATTGGAGTGGGTGGAATACAGCATGATGCGGGGGCCGGTTCCCTGCGCAGGCACAAGCGGCGCAATGGTCGCTGAAGGGCCGGTTGCAACATTTTCCTGCGGCGGTTCTTCCATTGCCCAGGCGGTGTCCTGATGTTCATCTTCCAGAGGAACGGCGATGGCCGATGGAATTTCCCATGCAAACAAACGCTGCACCAAGCTGAGGCCGGTTTGCGGGGATGCCTTCGGTGTTGGTGTGGGCGTAGGGCTTGGCGTGGTGGTGACGGCCGGCTCGGACTGGTCGTTGAGTACGGGAAGCGGAACGTCCTCCCCTTTGAATGCGGAAAATCCTACGAAGGCCAGCACAAACAGCGCAGCCATGCCGGCTGCAATGGCTCCCAGGCCCTGATAGGATTGTTTTTGCGTGTGGCGCATGCTTTGCATCCCTCCCCGTTCTTCAGAAAAGGATATGCATGGCATGACGCTGAATATGTGCTTTCCCGCTCAAGAGAAGAGCTGGGCTGCTTCTGCAAGCGCCAGGTCACCGTGCAGCGCCATATTCAAGCCCCTGGCGACGACGGTGGCACACCCGTGGATGATGGTATCAATATCTTTGGGTGTGACGATGAGGTCCCCGCAGGATTGCTGCAATGCCTGTTGCTGTGTTTCGTCCGGCGGGCCAGCGGTATCGGTTAGGGCGTGAATAACCAATGAAGCGGCGTGGACAACCGTTGGAACGCCCAAGGCAATGACGGGCACCCCCAACAATGCCTGGTCCAGGCGGGGTCGTTGATTGCCAATGCCCGCACCGGGCGCAATACCTGTATCGCTGAGCTGCACGGTGGTAGCCAGCCGCGAAGGCGCAAGCGCAGCCAGAGCGTCGATGGCAATGACCATACTGGGTTGGATGTGTTCGACCAAGGCAGCGATGACCTCGCCCGATTCAAGCCCCGTCTCGCCCAAAACACCCGGCGCAATGGCCGCAACGCTAGCAGCGCGCTGGTCCACCTGTTCCGGGACGAGCGAGAACATGTGGCGTGTAACCAGCAGATGTTCGAGCACGCGCGGGCCTAGGCTGTCCGGGGTGATGGAACGGTTGCCCAAGCCCACGACAAGCACGGGACGTGCGCGGTCCGGTTTTTGCGGGAACAAAGCTTGCAATTGTTCGCTCAGCGCGCGGGTGCAATCGGCCGCTATATCTGCATCTGCGCCAGTCAACGCTTGGGCTTGAATGGTGACGTAGGTGCCTGGCGGCTTGCCGATGGCCTGCTGCCCCTGTTCGTTATCAATATAAACGCGATGGATATGGACATCCGGGGTAAATTGCTGTTCCTCTACGCGTACGCCTTCCGGCAGACGGCCGGTAATTTGCGCGGCTTCCATGGCAAGGTCGGTTTGCAAACGCATGGCGGTTTCCACCTTTCCGTATTGACTTCCCTTCTACTATGGCACAAAGAAAGCGCAGATATGCGCGGCGAGCATATCTTTTGACTTGCCAAACGGCAGGATGCGTGTTACAATGACCGATGTTAAATTGTCCCCCAGGGAGGTGAAGAATTTGCCTAATATCAAATCCGCAGCGAAACGCGTGAAAGTGGAAGAAAAGAAAAACCTCCGCAACCGCATTGCAAAATCCCGCATGAAGAGCAGCATCAAAAAATTTGAAGCCGCTGTCGCCGCAGGAGAAGCAGACGTGGAAAGTTTGTATCGTGAAGCAGTGAGCCTGGTGGACAAAGCAGCCTCCAAGGGCGTGATTCACAAGAATGCATCCAACCGCAAAAAAGCGCAGTTGGCCAAGCTGTTGAACAACAAACAAGCGTAACAAAAAACATCCGGCGCAAAAAACGCCGGATGTCGAATTTAAGAGAGCGCCGGTTATTCGGCGCTTTTTACTTTTTGGGCCGTCATTCATCTTCCAGGATGACTTGGACGGGCGTGCATTGTCCGCCGTTGCAATCACTCTGGCTGACGCTGCACGCGGCCATGCTCACATGGGCATCCATTTTCGCTTGCAGCACAATTTTATCCCCTGCTTTGGAAAGAGGCTGTTCTACCGTTATGCTACCGTCGGTGTGGATTCTGGTATGCATAAACAGATTGACGGGATGAATAAGGTCTCTTTTCTTTTGCAGATATTTATTGATATTATCCAGGCAGTTCGGATGCCCTATTCCGCTGCCATAAAAAAATGCATACATCTCCGGCCGGCAGCACGGGTGCAGCAAATCATGGGTGCCCACATCGTCCAAAAGGATTTCAAACATGGGACGATAAAGGTTGGAATATAGCAAATCCCCTACTTGCAGGGCGAGGGATTGATTGCAGTCAATGGTAACGCCTGTGGACAGATATTCATCAGGCGTCTCTTTTGATTCTGCAAAAAAGTCCACGACCTGCTTCCCTTCCAAGTCGATGATGGTTATCGTTTGGTTTGCCTTCATGTCGATTGCTTGCCCTGTGCAGGCTTCTATGAGGTAGGTTTGTCGCATATGTGCCTCCTAAAAATAGCGGGGCGTATTATGTCCCGTCCATTTCTACAGCCATACAGCGGGTCCGCCATTTCGTACCGGAAAGCGAACGCGTTTATCCGCCCGTTATCGCTATATGATTTCCTCATGCTTGAACGCCCGTGCCAGCGCAGTATCCAGCGCGGTGCGGTCACGCATCTGTCCGGATTTAAAGGAAAAATCTGCTTCCGCCAGGGCGCAGAGTGCGCGCTCCAGCCGCGGCAATGGCCATTTTTGCGCCAGGCGGGCGGTGCGTTCCGTAGCAAAACGCGGGCCTTTGAGCTTTGCGGCAGCCGATTTAACCGACAAGCCTTGTTCCAGCCACTGCCGCGCCTCAAGCACGGTACGGATACGGTAGACGATGGCGCCAATCAGCGCTGGAATGCTTTCCCCGTTGCGCAAAAGCAAATCGATTTGCATCTGCGCCTGCGCCAGATGGCCGGAAAATAAGTCGTCCACGATATCAAACGTCTTTGCCTCGGTGGACTGCGTGACGATGGTTTCAACCATCGCGGGGGTGATATCCGTATGCGGATAGGCGTAGGCAAACACCTTATCGGTTTCGGACACAATGGTCTGCATATCGCGTCCTACATAGAAAAGCAGACGTTCCATCGCCTCCGGCTGCCAGGAAAGGCCATTCTGTTTGGCATAACCGCGCAGCCAAGCGTGGATATCCGGTTCTGCCAGAGGGGCAAAATCTACGGTTATCTGTTTTTGCAATGCTTTGGTTAAGGGTTTGCGGCCATCCGGTTTTTTGCGGCAGACAAAAATGAGCGTCACCTGTTCGGGCAAATCCTGTACAAGCGCAAGCAACTGCTTCTCTTCGCTTTCCTTACAGCCCGGATAAAAGGCCGGACAATCCTGGACGACAATTACACGATTGGCAGCAAATAAGCCCAGCGTCTGTGCGGAGAGCACAATATCTTCTGCACGGGCGGCGGCGTCAAAGCGCACAAGGTTCCAGTCTGCATCGGCCCCATCCAGAGCCGCTTGAATCAGCCGTTCCAGTGTGCGGAGCAGGACAAACCGTTCTTCGCCATAGAGCAGATAGACAGGATGAAGAATATGTTGTTTGATTTCCTTTTGCAGTTGTGAATAAAGCATGCCCTCTCCTTTTCCATCAGAGACTTTCCCCTCACAGGCAACGGTTTTATACCGTTGTCCTTTCATGCGGCATGTCCATGCGTGATGTTACAAAAAAATGGCACATGCAAAACAGACAAACGCCATCGGCCAACGCACCTTATTCGGCCACAAACAGTAAACTGAAAGCAAAAATACGCCTGCGGCCCAACATGCAATCTGCCAAGGGGTAACCGTATATAAAAACTGAGCACCAGGCCATGAGGCAACAAAAAGTACGATGGTTTCCATCAACGCGGCCAGGCCTTCAACAACCCAGGCGACAGCTTGTGCAAGAAATCCCAACGGCGAAAGAAGACAGCTGACCAAACCGCCTACCGTAATCACGCTGGCCAACGGCACGACGGCCAGATTGGTTACAAGGCCATACAGCTGCACAGTGCCAAAAAGATAGGAGCCGATTGGCCAGACGCCCATCTGCGCACTGATGGATAATGCCAAGGATGCCCGCAACCATTGCGGTAAAAACCGAAGGCCCCTTTCAATCGTGTTACACAGCGATGCAATGCCCAGCATGGCTCCAAAAGAAAGCAGAAAGCCCGCTGCAAAAAGTTGGGCCGGTGCAATAAACAAAATAACAAAGGCAGAAACCGCCAAGGCCGTCAACAAATCATACCGTTCCCCACGGACTTGGGCCAAAAGCGCCAGCGTGGTCATGCAACAAGCGCGCACGGCAGAAGCGGGCATGCCTACCATCGCACAATATAGCCACAGCCCGGAAAGAACCAGCAAAATCTGCCACCAGCGTTTCCGTTTGCTTTTGCGCAAAAAATACAATAGAGCAGCGGATAGAAAACCGACATGCAAACCGGACACCGCCAGCACATGCGAAACCCCGCTGATGCGGAATGCATCCAGTGAATCATCCGCCAGGGCGGACTTATCACCCATAAGCATACCAGTCACTGTACCTGCCTGCAGGGGATATAAATCGGCAATCTGTTGCTTCATCCAGGCGGCCATACGTGCAGGTATATGCCGCAAAGCCGGCTGACTTGGCATAACCTCTGCTTCCGCCGCCACAGCCTGATAATAGATGCCTTTTCCCTGTAGATAAAGCGGTTGGTTATAGGTGCTGTCTTTTTCCGATGCGGAGGGAATTTCGACTTTTGCGTGCGGACAGATGACTATATCGCCCGAGAGCGGCATCTGTTCCGGCTGCGTCAGGACGGTGACCTGGGTCCGGTAAGGCAGGGAGACGCCATCGACTTGCACCTGTTCGAGGGTAAGCCGAAGCCGCCCTCTTTCCAGTTTGGTCGCCTGGTCAACCATTGTCCCCTGCAGCGTGCCCTGTGCAGGCGGCTGCGGAAGCGGAAAGGAAAAGGCCAGCAGGCCGCGCAAAAATCCAATGCCTAAAAACAGCAGGCCCAAGCAAAACAATGCGCCTCCAGGCCAGCGTATCCAACGCCAAAAAACCGCAAGCCCACAGAGAAAAAGGCCGGCCAAACCAACAGGTAAAATGGACCCCGTCCGGCTCAGCAACAGGCCAAGAATAAAACAAAGACAAACAAATACCAGCGGGCGCGAGCGCACGCATCGACAGGATTTGACAAAGTTTGCCCAACGCTCCCCCACCGGCATCTCTTTCTCCTCTTATGCCGCGCCTCGGCCTGCCACATAACTTTGCATAAAGGCAGGGCGACGCAGAACCATACGGATGAGCAACATGCCAAGGCCGCCTGCTACATTCCATTCCACGATGCTGACCAAAAGCCCTGGTGCAGCTGTCAGGAGACCATAGGCGACGACATTAAAAAGAAAAACGCCTAGAATCATGCAAACGCCGTGTGTCAAAAACGGTACGATAGACCGTGTGCTTTGCAAGCCAAGCACCCCGCTCATCACATAATGCATAGCCAAAAAGGTGACGGTTTTGACCAAGAGGACGCAAGGTATCCAAATAAAATTACCGGCAATGGCCTCCACAGCAAGAACGGGAAGAACGCAAACACACCAGCCTGCAAAAGGTGAAAGCAGCAAAGCCGCTGGATAGAGCACAATATCCGAAAGCGAAAACAGCAGCCGGATAGACAAAATTTCAATAGAAAAGCGCGTCAGGAAACTGATGACGAACGAGCCGAGCGCCATCAGGAGGATATAGAGAAGCGAAACCGATTTTTTGGCCGCAGCTGCATTGTCCTGCATTGTTTATCCCTCCTGTCCATCTGGCAACAGATAGTCGACAGCAACGCGGTCTTCCCGCACATTTTTGCAAAAGGCTGAAATCTGTTTATGTTCCGGATGAACCTTGTATGCATCCAGAGCCGCCTGGTCAACAAAGGTGCTTTCCAGCACAGCATGATAGTGCGACGCTTGGCCAATATCCAATCCAACGCGCAGAGAAATCAATCCTTCAATGTGCGGGGCAAGCGCCTCCAGCCGTTCTTTGAGGATGCGTGCGTTCTGCTGTGCAGTCGCCCCTTGCGCATAAGGAGCAAATTTCCAGGCTACGATGTGCCGAATCATATCAAACCCTCCTGTCCGCCGTCCAACCCCAACGCATGCGCCTGTTCACGCATGCCATCCAAAACAAGCTGAATCAGCGTATCCAATTCCATGCCCAGACGGGCCGCACCATCGAGAATAACTTCGCGTTTACAGCCGGCTGCAAACCCTTTGGTCTTCCATTTTTTCTTCACACTCTTCACTTCCAAGTCCAAGATGGAACGTGATGGCCGTACAAGCACACAGGCCGTAATCAGCCCGGTCAATTCATCAACGGCATATAATGACTTTTCCAGATTGCTCTTGGGCTCCACATCGTTACAAAGCCCATATCCATGGCTTAGAATGGCACGGATGCACGACGCGTCCCAGCCTGCAGGCTGCAACATTTCCTCCGTATGCTGCAGGTGTTCATCCGGATACTGCTCATAATCAATATCATGCAGTAAACCCAAAACGCCCCACAGCGATGCATCCTCATGGAAATGGCGCGCCATGGCTCGCATGGCTGCTTCCACGCTCAGCGCATGCTGGCGTAAATGCGCACTTTGGGTATGCGCATAGAGAAGCGCAAGCGCCTGCTCGCGATTTTGTGCAAGCTGCAAGGCAATTCCTCCCCCAAGCATTGGAATGTGATATACATAGATAGTATATCACGAAATCCGGCAAATGCGTAGGCCTTCACTGTGCAACAACCGAAGGCCGGCATCTCGGCACACAAGGGATAAAAGGATTGACAAGCAGCGCTGTTTCCGTACAATGAGATTGTTGATAGGATTAAGTTATGTTTGTATCCCTATTGTTAGCATATGCTAACGTGGATTGTAAAAAAGGAAGAGGAACCGGGATGACATTAAACGAATTGCGCATTGGCCAGCAGGCGACAATTGTGGCTGTGGGAGGAAGCGGCGCACTGCGACGGCGGTTGCTGGATATGGGGTTGACGCCCAATACGCGTATCATGGTGCGAAAAATGGCGCCGATGGGCGACCCGATTGAGCTGCACTTGCGTGGATACGAATTGACGCTGCGCTTGGAGGATGCGCAAAAAATCGAAATCAGGCCGGATGAGGGGGAACGGGCATGATTTTCGCTTTGATTGGCAACCAGAATTGTGGAAAGACAACGTTGTTCAACCAATTGACGGGCAGCAACCAGCATGTGGGAAACTTCCCCGGCGTGACCGTAGAAAAAAAAGAGGGCAATATCCGGCAGCATAAGGGGGTCAGTGTGGTGGACCTGCCAGGCATCTATTCCCTTTCGCCCTATACGGCCGAAGAGGTGGTCACGCGCGATTTCCTATTGCGTGAAAAGCCGGATGGCATCATTAACATTGTGGATGCTACGAACATTGAGCGTAACCTCTATCTGAGTTTACAGTTGATGGAATTGAATATTCCCATGGTGCTGGCATTGAACATGATGGATGAAGTGCGCGCCAGCGGCAATTCCATCGATATCAACAAATTACAGGATGAATTGGGGATTCCTGTCGTCCCTATCGCCGCCAGTAAAAATGAAGGAGTAGCGGAGCTGGTGGACTGCGCGATTGAAACGGCAGGTAAACAAATACGCCCCAAACGAATGGATTTTTGTTCCGGCGAAGTGCACAAGGCCATTCACGCTCTGGCCCACTTGATTGAGGAAAAGGCGCAGGCACAGCAAATGCCCACGCGGTTTGCCGCGACCAAATTGGTCGAAGGCGACGAACCGACGATTCAACAACTAGGGCTGACAGAAAATGAAATTGATATTTTAGGGCACATCGTTCATGAAATGGAGACTGCGCTGGGCACCGACCGCGAAGCGGCGCTAGCAGACATGCGGTACGCGTATATTGAACAGGTATGTGCAAAAACGGTCATTAAGGCCGGTCAGACTAAAGAGCAGGAGCGTTCGCTGAAAATCGACGCCGTATTGACGCATAAAATCTGGGCGATTCCTATCTTTCTGGGAATCATGTTGCTGGTTTTTTATCTGACGTTTGGATTGATTGGCGCCGTGCTGAGCGATTGGTTTTCGCTAGGGATTGACGCGGTTACAGGAGCAGTGGACGCATGGATGACGGCCGTTGGCGTCAGTGCGCCGATTCATTCGCTTGTCATTGACGGCGTATTTGCAGGCGTAGGCAGCGTATTGAGTTTTCTACCGACGATTGTGACTCTGTTTTTCTTCCTGTCCATTTTGGAAGACAGCGGATACATGGCGCGCGTGGCATTTGTCATGGATAAAATGCTGCGTAAAATCGGGTTATCAGGTCGTTCGTTTGTACCTATGCTGATTGGATTTGGCTGTTCGGTGCCGGCCATCATGGCTACGCGTACACTGTCCAGCGAACGCGACCGCAAAATGACCATTTTATTGACGCCGTTTATGTCCTGCAGCGCGAAACTGCCGATTTACGCGGTATTCACAGCGGCATTTTTCCCGGAAAACGGTGCAATCGTGATGATGGCACTGTATGTGATGGGCATGATAATCGCCATTCTGTACGGATTGTTGATGAAAAATTCGCTCTTTAAGGGCAACCCTGTTCCGTTTGTGATGGAATTGCCGGCGTACCGCTTCCCGTCTGCCAGAAGCGTGGTGCTTCACATGTGGGACAAGGCAAAGGATTTTTTGCGCAAAGCATTTACAATTATCTTTCTGGCTACCATCGTCATCTGGGTGCTCCAGAACTTCGATTTCCGTTTCCAGATGGTGTCGAACAGTGCGGATAGCATGCTGGCGGCCATCGGGCATGTTGTAGCGCCCATTTTCGCGCCGCTCGGTTTTGGAGACTGGCGGGCCGCTACCGCGCTGATGACGGGGTTAACAGCGAAGGAAGCCGTGGTTAGCACGTTTGCTATCCTGATGGGCGTAGGCAGCGAGCCGGGGGCATTGGTGCCCATTTTGCCGCAGCTATTCACACCGCTGTCTGCATTTTCCTTTTTGACATTTACGTTGTTGTACATGCCCTGTGTGGCGGCAATGGCGGCGGTACGGCGGGAACTGGGCAGCGGCTGGCAGGCACTGCTGGCCATGCTGATGCAGACATGCATTGCATGGGTGATTGCGTTTATCGTATTTCATATCGGCGGACTGTTTTTCATTTGACGGCAAAGAACCGAAGAGAGGGAAAATGAGTTGAGCATCACCATCCACATCCATTACACATGGGAAAATGGAAGCGCAAAGCGATTTGCAGAAGAAATGGCTGCACGCGGGATTGTTGAAAAAGTGCGCGCGGAAGCCGGCAATGAAATGTATGCGTACTATCTATCCATGGACGACCCTGAGACTGTGCTATTGGTTGATAAATGGCGTGACCAGGCGGCACTCGATTTTCATCATCGGACAACGATGATGAAGGACATTGCAGACCTGCGAGAAAAACATAAATTGACCATGCGGGTGGAGCGGTTCAAAGAGGAAAATGACGAATAAGCGGCCCAATAGAACGCAGGCAGTCAATCCAAACGATTGACTGCCTGTTTTGCGTGGCGAAGCAAACAAGGACGAGCTGCATCTATGGTTCATAGGTGCTGAGTAGATTGCGGGCCACTTCCTTTTTGGAGATGCGCAGGTCCATCGCCTGTTTTTCAATATAGCGATGGGCTTGGGTCTCCGTCATGTTCAGCACACCGATGAGCACATATTTGGCCCGGTCAATATAGGCCAGTTCTTCCAATTGCCGTTTGAGTTTATCGTTGGTTTTACGCGGCCCGCGCAGACGATAGGTGTAGGCCCTTGCCATGCGCAGCGCCTGGTCAAGGGCGGCTCGGCTCAATGGACGTACCACCACGATGACGCCCGCCTCCATCATGCGTGATGCTATCAATTCTGCGATATCGGCCTGCACGAAAAGCAAAACGGAGGCGGGAATAGCGGCCGCGATGTGCACAGCCAAATCCGCACCGGATTCATCGGCAAGCGGGTGATAAATGACTACGATATCCATGGACTGCTGGCCCAGCATCCGGCGGGCCTGCCCGCCGCTGTGTGCACACTGTATCTCTGCCGCTTCCGGCGCAAGCAGCGTGCGCAGGCGCTGCTGCGCCTGTACGGTGCTGGCCACAATCAGAATATGTTCAACGGGCACGGTGAAAAACCCTCCTTTGATGTGGCATGAACGAATATCACAGCTGCCAGAAATAGTGTGTATCCTCCCATTGCCGAGGGTCTTCCGCGGCACTGCAGGCGCGGCATTCCGCCCACTTTTGATTCAAAAAGGCTTGCAAAAGCGTGGGAGGAACCGTCCGGTGTACCCAGTTGCTCTGATTGGCAAGCGTCAACGCCTGTTCAAGCGAATCCGGCAGGCGTATCAAACCCCGGTTATCCTGCATGTCACCGGCCAGAAGATTGCAGTCCGTGGCCGGACAAAGCGGCCGCTGCTGTGCAATACCCTCCAACCCGGCCTGCAATAATACGGCAAAGGCCAGATAGGGGTTGCAGGAGGGGTCGGCGCTGCGTAATTCCATGCGTACTTTTTCCCCCTGGGCTGCGGGAATCCGCACCAGCTGCGAACGATTTTGGTGCGACCAGGTGACATAGGCGGGCGCCTCAAAGGTTCCCAGACGGCGGTACGAATTGGTGGTTGGGTTGAGAAAGGCGGTCATCTCCGGCGCGCGGTGTAAAACGCCTGCGATAAACTGTTCAGCTTCCAGGCAGTGCCCTTCCTCCTGGTTGCGGAACAGGTTTTTCCCTTGCCGGGTTAAAGAGACGTTGATATGCAGGCCGCTTCCGCTTTGTTCCAGGGGTTTGGGCATAAAGGATGCATAGAGCCCGTTGCGTGATGCAATGGCTTTGACGACGGAGCGAAAAGCCACGACGTGGTCCGCGGCAGTCAGCGGGTCGGAATAGGCGAAATCAATCTCATTCTGGCCTGGGCCCTGCTCATGGTGCGAACTTTCCGGATGAAAGCCCATCTGTTCGAGAGAAAGGCAAATTTCCCGTCGTACGTTTTCCCCCTGGTCCAAAGGGGCTACATCCAGATAACCAGCCCGGTCATGCGGAATGTGGGTAGGCTGGCCGGCATCGTCGGTATGAAAGAGATAGAATTCACACTCTGGACCGATGCGGCAGCCATACCCCTGTGCGCGAACATGTTCCATGCTCCGCTTGAGCAGGGCCCGGGCATCCCCTTCAAACGGAGCCCCGTTGGGATAAGCGATATCGCAGAACATGCGTACAACCCGCCCTTGCTGCGGCCTCCAAGGCAGAATGGAAAGCGTGGCAGGGTCGGGGTGCAAAAACAAATCACTCGCTTTTTCGCATGCAAAGCCGGGTACGGAAGAAGCATCAAACGCGACACCGCGCTCCAGTGCCGCGGGCAGCACCTCCGCCAGAATGGAGATGTTTTTCAGTGTGCCAAACAAATCGCAAAACGCCAGACGAATGAACTTTACATCGTTTTCGTGCACAAAGCGAAGAATATCCCGCGCTGTCTGTTCCATGGCAAACCGCTCCTTTCCGGCGCTGTTTAATTTTCAACATACATCTGTTTATATGGATTCTGGGTATTGGGTTCCAGAACGAAAAACGGATGCGCCAGAATTGCATTTTCATCGCGGCCAAACGCCTGCGCATATTCGGCTATATAGGGGCGAATCCGCTCCATGTCCGCTGAATTGGCCGCACGGGCGGATACCTGTGCCGGCAGGTCATGCGGCAGCGCGTTGCAGCGCAGAAACATCTGGCCGCCGTGCATGCCTGTGCCGCAAAAATAACCAACGGGCGTCTGTTTTTCACTGCCCAGGCCCAGCACAATAATCAGGCCGCCGGCCTGATATTCGCCCAGAAAGCTGCCCGCCTGGCCGCCGATGACCAAAACCGGCAGCTTTTCCATGTATGCTTTCATGTGGATGCCAGCTCGGTAGCCGGCGTTGTCACGGATAAAGATTTTACCGCCGCGCATGGCATAGCCTGTCGCATCGCCGCTGCTGCCATGCACATAGATAGCGCCATCATTCATCGTATCGCCAACGGCATCCTGTACGTTGCCGTCCACGGTGATGACGGCGCCGTTGAGATAGGCGCCCAGGCCATTGCCAGGCGTACCGTGGATGAGAATTTCCTTCTTTGCCAGGCCGTCGCCAATATAGCGTTGGCCGATACAGTTATCCACTTCAATCCGCTTGGCGTTGGACGCTTTTATCTGGTCGTTCAGCGTTTTGTAATGCAAATTTTGTGCGTTGATTTTCATGGCAATACCTCCCTTATTCGCCCGCATATTTGATGCCGAGAATGGAGAGTTCCTTCTCGTTTAAGTCAATCCCACGCAGCATAAGGCGGTTCCCTCGTAGCGCTTCGATGGAATTGATGCCCATACCGCCCATGATTTCCTTGATTTCATGCGTCCAAGCGGTGATAAGATTCACCAGGCGTTGATAACCGACATCCGGGTTCAGCCGCTTGACCAAATCCGGCCGTTGGGTGGCAATACCCCAATTGCAGCGGCCCGTCTGGCAGGAACGGCAGAGGTGACAACCCAGCGCCAGCGCTGTGGCTGTACCTAGATAACAGGCATCTGCACCCAGGGCAATGGCTTTGACAACATCCGCGCTGCTGCGAATGCTGCCTGCAACAAGAAGGGAGACATTGTTGCGGATGCCTTCTTCGCGCAGCCGCTGGTCGACGCTGGCAAGCGCCAGTTCAATGGGGATGCCAACATTATCCCGGATGCGCGTGGGTGCTGCGCCGGTGCCGCCGCGAAAGCCATCGATGGCGATGATATCTGCGCCGCTGCGCGCGATGCCGCTAGCAATGGCAGCCGCGTTATGTACGGCGGCAATTTTTACAATGATGGGTTTTCGATAATCGGTAGCTTCTTTGAGCGAAAAGACCAACTGGCGCAAATCCTCAATGGAATAAATATCATGATGCGGAGCAGGCGAGATGGCATCCGTCCCCATGGGAATCATGCGCGTTTTGGAGATATCTCCAACGATTTTGGCGCCAGGCAGATGGCCGCCAATCCCCGGTTTTGCCCCCTGCCCCATTTTAATCTCAATTGCGGCGCCGGCCTCCAGGTAATCCTTGTGCACCCCAAAACGTCCGGAAGCAACTTGGACGATGGTGTTGGTACCGTACGGATAAAAATCCTCATGCAAGCCGCCTTCCCCAGTATTATAGAAGATGCCAAGTGTTTTGGCGGCGCGCGCCAGGCTGGCATGCGCGTTGTAGCTGATGGAGCCATAGGACATCGCAGAAAATACCAACGGGGTGGACAATTCCAGCTGCGGAGGCAGATTGTTGACCAGACGGCCCTGTGCATCGCGTTCAATGACAATGTTCTTTTTGCCCAAAAACGTTTTGGTTTCCATGGGCTCGCGCAGCGGGTCAATGGAGGGATTGGTGACTTGAGAGGCATTGAGCAGAATCTTATCCCAATAGACGGGGAGGTCCTTCGGATTGCCCATGGAGGAAAGCAACACGCCGCCGCTGCCCGCTTGTTTATAAACTTCTTTGATGGTCTGACCGGACCAATTCGCATTTTCGCGGAAGGTGTGGTCGGATTGCACAATCTTCAACGCATGGGTTGGGCACAAGGCCACACAACGATGGCAGTTGACGCATTGTGCATCATCGCTGACCATGGATTTCGTGTGTGCATCATAACGATGCACCTCATTGGCACATTCGCGTTCGCAAATGCGGCAATTGATGCATTTGACCGGATTGCGTACGACCTCAAATTCCGGATACAGAAAATCTTGCGGAATCATTTTTCTAACCCCCTGTCCAACGTAACAATCACGGGCTGGCCGCCCTCCGGTGACCAGACCTTATCCAGATTCGGTTCAATGATGCGAATCGCACTCTCTTCGCTGGCGGCATACACGCGGTCGTCTTTTTCACCGATGACCATGCTGCGTAGTTTCAGACGGTCATTCAAGGCCATCATCCCGCCTTCAAAACCAAGCAGGATGGAAAACGGCCCCGTTACCAACAGGCTGGCAAAAGCGTTGCGCAGGTAGGTAAGCTGTTCACGCATCTGTGTATCTTTTTTGGCGATGGTATCCCAAAACGGCGCCGCCACCACGCTGGCTGCTTCGCGTAAGGTAAGACCCTGTTTGCGCACCAGATAATCAAAGATATAGGTGATGACTTCCGTATCAGTCTGCAGCGTGCAGGCGTAGCCAAACATTTCAATATAGCGGCGATTTGCATCATAGGAAGAAATTTCGCCGTTATGGACGATGGAAAAGTCCAGCAGTGCAAACGGATGCGCCCCGCCCCACCAGCCAGGCGTATTGGTTGGATAACGTCCATGCGCAGTCCAGCAATAACCGGCGTATTCATCCAGGCGGTAAAACGCACCTACATCTTCCGGGAAACCGACTGCCTTGAATACCCCCATGTTCTTGCCGCTGGAAAAGACATACGCGCCGTCAATCTGCGTATTGATGCGGATAACACAGCGAGCAGTAAACTCCCTTTCCTCCAGCTGGCTGGAGGAAAGCTTACTGGGCAGCGGTGTGACAAAATAGCGCCAGATAAGCGGTTCATCCGTAATGGCCTTGACTTTGCGGTGTGGAATTTTGGATAGATTTACCACATCAAAATGATGTTCCAAAAACGCTTCACAGGCATCCTTGGCGGCATCGCTGTCGTAGAAGATATGAAAGGCATAGAGTTCTTTGTATTCCGGATAGATACCATAGCCGGCAAAACCACCCCCCAGGCCGTTGCTGCGGTCATGCATGTTGGCGATGGATTGAATAATCGTATCGCCTGCGATGCGTTCGCCGGATTTGGAAAAGATGCCGGAAATTGCGCATCCGGCTGGAATCCTGACCTGTCCTTCCCTTTGCATTGGAATTCCTCCCCTAGAAAAAAGTACAAAAAAAGATGCTTACCCGCGGACAACAGGCAAACATGCCGATTGCTCGTAGGTAAACATCTTTGTTCAATGCGTATTTTATACATGCCGGTGGCGCTTGTCAACTACTTTTTCATTCCCTTCCAATCATGCCGTCCGTGTAAAAATAAGCGAAACGTATGCGTATGCCGGTTTGGGTGCGCCTCTTTGATGTGCCTGCGCACGCAGGGAAATTCGTAAGCACAACCTTGCCGGCGCTGCCTGCATGATTTTTAAAAAAAGGGGTTGACAGCTGCTGTAGGCAGGTGCATAATAGCGGCATGAACAGCAAAGGCGCTGTAGGTGAAAACACCTGCGGCGTCTTTTTTTATTTTGTATAAGGAGGACTGTGAGTGATGAACGAAGTGACATCCCCGACCAATGTTCCTGCACTGTTTGGGACGATGGTATTCAACGATGCTGTGATGAAAGAACGGTTGCCTAAGGCTACCTACAAAGCGGTGCGCAAGGCGATTGAAGAAGGCGTAACGCTGGACATCGACGTCGCCAATGTGGTGGCAAATGCGATGAAAGACTGGGCAACGGAAAAAGGCGCGACCCATTTTACCCACTGGTTCCAGCCGATGACCGGCATCACAGCCGAAAAACACGACAGCTTCATTTCGCCATGTTCCGATGACAGCGTCATCATGGAATTTTCCGGTAAGGAACTGATTAAGGGTGAACCAGACGCTTCCAGCTTCCCCTCCGGCGGCCTGCGCGCTACGTTTGAAGCGCGCGGATATACGGCCTGGGACCCTACGTCATATGCGTTTATCAAAGATGGAATCCTCTGCATCCCGACAGCTTTCTGTTCCTACGGCGGCGAGGCGCTGGACAAAAAAACGCCCCTGCTTCGTTCAATGGAGGCGCTGGAAAAGCAGGCGCTGCGGATTTTACACCTATTTGGCAATGAAGATGTACACCACGTAGTGAGCACCGTTGGCCCGGAACAGGAATATTTTCTGGTGGATAAAGAGGTTTACGAAAAACGCAAAGACCTTATCTATTGCGGGCGGACGCTCTTTGGTGCCAAGCCCCCCAAAGGCCAAGAGCTGGAGGACCATTATTTTGGCGTCATCAAGCCGCGTGTATCCGCTTACATGAAGGATTTAAACCAGGAACTATGGAAACTGGGCGTATTCGCTAAGACGCAGCACAACGAGGTTGCTCCGGCACAGCACGAATTGGCTCCCATATTCACCACCACCAACCTGGCTACTGACCACAACCAGCTGACGATGGAGCTGATGAAAAGCGTGGCCATCCGCCATGGGATGGTATGCCTGCTGCATGAAAAACCATTTGCCGGCGTCAATGGCAGTGGCAAACACAACAACTGGTCCATTTCCACCGACACGGGCATGAACCTGTTGGAACCGGGCGACACGCCGTGCGAAAATGCACAGTTTCTGCTGTTTTTATGCGCGGTGATAAAAGCAGTGGATGAACACCAGGATTTGCTGCGCATCTCCGTAGCGAGCGCAGGCAACGACCACCGGCTGGGTGCTAACGAAGCGCCGCCAGCCATTGTCTCAATGTTTGTCGGCGAAGAATTGGGCGGCATTCTGGAGGCTCTGGAAAACGGCACCGCCTACCAGGGCAAACCGGCCAGCGAAATGGAGATTGGCGTTCATGTGCTGCCCCGTTTCCCCAAAGATACAACGGACCGGAACCGGACGTCCCCTTTCGCTTTTACGGGAAACAAATTTGAATTTCGGATGCTGGGGTCCTCCTTTTCCATCGCAGGGCCGAACTTTGTCCTCAATACAATTGTGGCGGATGCGCTCGAACAGATGGCGGATGAATTGGAAGGGCAGGAAGATTTCATCGGCACGCTGAACGAATTGATTAAACATACGATTCGTACACATAAGCGCATCATCTTCAATGGCAACAACTATGCGGAAGAATGGGTCGAAGAAGCAAAAAAACGCGGCCTGCTGAACCTCAAATCCACACCGGAAGCACTGCCGTATTTTGTAAGCGATGCCAACATTGCGCTGTTTGGCCACCATGGCGTATTGACGGAATCGGAAGTACGGTCGCGGTATGAAATCACATTGGAAAATTACTGCAAGGTGCTGAACATCGAAGCGGAAACGATGCTGGAAATGGCAAGAAAGGACATCCTGCCCGCCGTGACCGCGTATACCCGTGAATTGACGGAGACAGCGCTGGCCAAGCGTGCGCTCGATGCAGCGATTTCATGCGAGATGGAAACGACGCTGATTGCAAAGCTTTCTGCACTAAGCACCGGATTATACCAGAAAATTGGCGCATTGGAAGACGCCTTGCTGCAAAGCAAGCAGATAACGGAGATTGCGGCATGCGCAACATTCTATCACGATAGCGTATTTGCGGCGATGCAAGAGCTGCGTGCGATTGCGGACGAATTGGAAAGCCTGACGGCTAAAACCTGCTGGCCTTTCCCGACATATGGCGATTTACTATTCAGCGTATGCTGAACCGGTCCTATCCCTATAAGACCCATACGAGGGCGTGCCTTCCGAATTATTGGAATGCACGTCCTCTTGATTTGTTTTATATGGCACACAATATGAACTTTATTGGCTTTGCTTTAAAAATGTATGTTTTCTTTAATTGGCATAATCCGCACATTGCCCCGGCGCCTCACTGGTATTCTTTCGGACTGACCGTAAAAAATCCAGCTTCACGCGGGGCAAAGAATACAGGCAATATTATCATGAATACTCTGATGAATTCCTGTATTGACTTCCCTGCATTCTGGACACTTGGTTTTGGCCTGCTATTCGACATAAGCAACGGCGGACGCATCCGCACACCAGACATTACCGTGCGGCACAACTCCATACCCAGGGAACCACCAACTCCTGCGTTTCTGATTTTTCAGACAGTCTTTTGGGCTGCAGTGACCAATATCATGGCCGGCGCTATAGCAAAGCGAACCCAATTTGTTTCCTACGGGATGTGTTGTAGCTTCGTTAAAGGAAAAGAATCCTTTTATCTGTATAAATGGGTGGCCATGCTTCTTATATCCATATATCATGAAATCATGATATATCTAAAACAAACGACCATTCCTTCAGCTTTTTTTCCGTCTGACGGTACAGGGGCTGGCAGCCGGCCAATTCCTGATAAAACGCCGGGCCATGATTGGGCTGGAGCAAATGACAATATTCGTGCGCCACGACATAAGCAAAACAAGCCGGCGGAACACGAAGCAAGCGAACATTGAGCGAGATACGGCCTTTTTGTTTGGAACAGCTGCCCCATCGGGAACGCATGACACGCCATTGTATCCGGGGCTGCATCACTTTACGAGCTGCAAAATACGGCCAAAGCGCAGCATGGATGCGCGTGTATAACTGTTGAGCCTGCTGTTTTTCCCATTGGTTCAGGAACCGGCGGGCCCGTTCATCCGAATCATCCATCTGACGAAGATAAAGACCATCCCCCTGTATCCAAATGCGGGCCGGTTCCCCCTGCAAACGGAAAAAGCGGTATGCTTTCCCTTGTAGATACAACGTCTGTCCTGATTGATGGGTAAAGGGCGTATGCTGTGCCTGCGCGGCACGCTGTTGAGCAAGGGTACGCGCCATCCATGCTGATTTTTGGCGAAGTACCTCTTCCCGTTTTTTTACGGAGGTATGGTGCGGTACCGAAACGTCAAAAATGCCATCCGGCTGCAGACGCAGGTAAATATGTTTGATGGGTTTTTCCAGCAGGCGATAGACAAAAATGCCGTGCTGGGTATAAATCGTATCTTCCATTGCTGGCCTCCCTGGGATTGATTATAACGTATTCTTTCACGTCTGACAGACTTTCTTTATACGCCAGCGCAACGGTGCAGACGATAGGACTGGCAAAAAAGCAGACGAATCGTATATAATGGGCGCGATGAACGAAGGAGGGACGAGCACGATGCCCAACATTCTGGTGGTAGATGATGAAAAGGAAATTGCGGACCTGGTGGAATGGTACCTGCACAACGAAGGCTATTGTGTCCATGTCTGTCATGACGGCAAACAGGCGTTGGAGGCAATCGCACACGAATCGCTGGATTTGGCGATTTTGGATGTCATGCTGCCGGATATGGATGGATTCGCATTATGCAAAAAAATTCGTGAACATTGGCATTATCCTGTGATTATGCTGACCGCGAAGGTGGAGGACATCGACAAAATCAAGGGCTTGACCATCGGTGCAGACGATTATATCACAAAGCCTTTCAACCCACTGGAAATGGTGGCGCGCGTCAAGGCCCAGTTGCGCCGATACATGCGGTACAACGCATCTGATGAGGGGCAGGCGCCAGAAGCCAATGAATTTGATTTTGCGGGCTTGATTATCAATAAGGATACGCATAAATGTTCACTGTATGGCAAGCCTTTATCGCTGACGCCGATTGAATTTTCCATTCTTTGGTATCTGTGTGAAAACCGCGGCAAGGTCGTTTCCTCCGAAGAATTGTTTGAAGCGGTGTGGGGGGAGAAATACCTGGACAATAATAACACTGTGATGGCGCACATCGGACGGCTGCGGGAAAAGATGCATGAACCGCCGCGCAAGCCCAAATTTATCAAAACCGTATGGGGGGTCGGCTATCAAATTGAATCATAATGTACACATGCAGCCCCGTCGTCAGGCACTGGTGCCCCGTTTATTCGGACGTTTTTTATTGTCGGTGGTCATTTATACGGTATTGCTGTATTTATTTTTGATGATTGGTTCCTACATCGGACACAATGTCTTTGTCTGGCAGTCCAACAACCCATTCTATTCGTTTCTTCAATGGCTGGACAACAACGCGTTCTTATTGTTCCTATTCCTTTGGGGGCTAGGGTGTCTGGGGCTTGTGGTTCGTTATTTGCGCAAAACAGTCGGATATGTGGACCAGATTTCGCGTGCAGTCGAACAGGTTTTTACCGAAGATGATGCACTGGTGCAACTGCCAGGCGAATTAAAGCCCACCGAGGAACGCTTGAACCAGATCAAGTATGATCTGGTTCGTAGCCAACAGTTGGCTAAAGAAGCCGAACAGCGAAAAAACGATTTGGTGGTCTATCTAGCGCATGACCTGAAAACACCGCTGACATCGGTTATCGGGTATCTGACGCTACTGCGTGACGAACAGCAGATTTCGCCGGAGCTACGAGAAAAATACCTGTCCATTTCTGTGGAAAAGGCGGAACGGCTGGAGGATTTAATCAATGAGTTTTTTGAAATCACACGTTTTAATCTACAGGAATTGACGCTGGACCTGAGCACCGTCAACCTGACGCGCATGCTTGAACAAATGGCCGATGAATTCCGTCCGTTGCTGACTCCCAAAGGCCTTACCTATTCGTTGACTGCTCCACCGGAAATGCATATTCGTGCAGATGCAAAAAAACTGGAACGCGTTTTTGACAATCTGCTGCGCAATGCCATCTTCTACAGTTACGAACAGACGGAAATCACCATTCATGCCGAACAGGATGAACGTGGCGTGACGCTGCTGTTTAAAAACCATGGTGATACCATCCCGCCCCACAAGCTGGAACGCATCTTTGAACAGTTTTACCGACTGGACAGCGCCCGGGCCACCCAGACGGGCGGCGCTGGGCTTGGGTTGGCGATTGCCAAAGAGATTGTAGAACTGCACCATGGCACTATCATTGCGCAAAGTGAAGCGGATATCATCCGGTTCACCGTGTTTCTACCCAATACACCGTAAGAAAATCGTAAGAAATTTGTGATGGAAACATCAGCGTTTCTCCGAGGAAAATAGAAAAAGCGACCGTTGTTTTTGTGCATAATACAAGCATGAAGGCAACGGCGCTTTTTTTGCGCCTCAATGAGGAGGTTTGGCCATGGGCCGGATTCGATTGACACAGGTGTTCCCTTTTCTGCTTCCTTTACGCAAACGCCAGCGTAAATTCTGTTTTTATTTGAAAATGCGGCTGGACCGTAACCATTATGCGCACACAACGCAAACAGAGTGTTTGCCCTATACCGTTTTTTCTGCGCAATCAACGCTAATCAACCCGGCCAGCGGGTTTGACCTGCAGTATCAATACAACAAAGTATTCAATTTAAAGCTGGCCAGCCAGCCGATGGACCATCTGGTCATTCAGCCGGGCGAGACTTTCTCGTTCTGGCAGTTGGTGCGGCATGCGGACCGGCAGACGCCTTATAAAGAGGGGCTTGTGCTTTCGGACGGGAAAATCCAACCCATTCAAGGAGGGGGATTGTGCCAGTTGAGCAACACGCTGTTCTGGCTTTTCCTGCACAGTCCACTGACGGTCATCGAACGCCACGGGCATGCCATTGAAGCCTTTCCCACCCCCAACCAGGGGGATATCCCACCCGGTGTGGACGCAACCGTGAGCGAAGGATGGCTGGATTTAAAGGTGCGAAATCAAACCGACTTGCCGTTCCAAATCATTTTTTCCTTTGAAGAGGAAACGATGTCCATCCATCTGCTTACAACACAGCAGCTGGCGCTTTGTTACCATATCGAAGGGCGGCATTTGCACTATACGCGCAAAAAAAACCATATCTATGAACAAATCGATATCTATCGGCAGATACTTGACCGCGTGTCGCGTCAACCGCTGGCGGACACGCTGCTGTATCACAACCGATGCGAAATTCAATACGCGCTGCCTGCAGGCACACCGATTGAGGAGGAAATTGCATGAATCGGCCGACCATTGCTGTTATATTTGGCGGATGTTCAACGGAACACGACGTTTCGCTGCATTCCGCTGCGGCGGTTTTAAAGAACTGGGATTCTACAAAATACAGGCCCGTGATGATTGGCATCACGCGGCAGGGACGCTGGCTGCACTACACGGGGCCCATCGAGCAGATTGAAGATGGCAGCTGGGAACAGGACCCTTCCTGCCGGCCAGCTATGATTGTACCGGACCGTTCCATTCACGGCATTTTATTTGCGGATGAGCCGTGCGCACCCTTGTATGTGGATGCGGCCTTTCCCATCCTGCATGGGCAGAACGGGGAGGATGGCACGCTGCAGGGGCTGTTGGAGATGGCGGGCATCCCGTGCGTGGGATGCGGGATGCTTGCTTCCGCGCTGTGCATGGATAAGGAAATCGCGCACAAATTGGCGCGGGCGGCGGGCATTGCCGTGGCAGATTTTATTACGCTCCACCAAGGACGCGAAGATGTCCAGACGGCCATTGCGCAGGCTGAGGCGCTGGGGTTCCCGCTTTTTGTCAAGCCGGTGCGTTCCGGTTCTTCCATCGGGATTACGCGCGTAACGGAACGGGAACAGCTCGGGCCGGCGATTGAACAGGCTTTTCAGCATGATGACAAGGTGGTCATCGAACAGGCGATACAGGGCTGCGAAGTGGGGTGCGCCATCTTGGGGAACGAACTGTGCCGGATTGGCGCGGTGGATGAAATGGAACTGCATCAGGATTTCCTGGATTATGAGGAAAAGTACACGCTGAAAACCACGATTATCCATATGCCTGCACGGTTTTCCCCGCAGAAGACGGAGGAGATTCAGCATACGGCGCTGCGGCTGTATCGGCTGCTGCAATGCCGCGGATTCGCACGGGTGGACTTGTTTGTAACCCCGAGCGGACGCATTCTGTTTAACGAAATTAACACCATCCCCGGCCTGACGCCCCTGAGCCGATATCCCCGTATGATGAAGGAAATCGGACTGTCCTTCACACAAGTGATAGATGAAATGATTGAATTGGCGGTGCGAGCATGAAACATCTACAACTGACGCCTGAGGATGTGCGCAAAGGGAGTCTGATTCTGGTCAATCGGCAATATCCCATCGACCATGCGCTGGTGCAGCAAAACACGGCATTGGTTCCCATTGAAGGCCATAAGGACATCGCACTGGCATCCTGCCCCGCGGTGTTGCTGACAGCGCTGATTCACGACTGCGGCGGCGAAGGAACTATCGTGCCGGTCAGCGGATATCGAGAGGTTAGCGAGCAGCAGCGCATCTATGTCGATGCACTGCATACGCACGGCGAGGCGTTTGCACGGCAGTTTGTCGCATTGCCTAATTGCAGCGAACATCAGACTGGGCTGGCCATTGACGTAGGGCAGGCGGCGGAAACGATTGACTTTATCTGTCCTGATTTTCCCTACGAGGGGGTTTGCCAGGCGTTTCGCCAAAGAGCATCCGCGTATGGTTTCATCCAGCGTTATACAGCAGAGAAAGAGGCGGTCACGGGTATCGCACACGAACCCTGGCATTTTCGCTATGTCGGCGCGCCGCACGCATCGTTGATGGAAGCGCATGGATTTGCGCTGGAAGAATACATCGATTTTTTACGGGCTTATCCATATCCGGATAATCCGCTGCCCTTTGTGCATCCGCAGGGCAATGGAAGCATTGGCTTTGTCTCCGTGACACAGACCGGACGCGTTTTGCAGGTGCCGGAATGCTGGGTACAGGTATCCGGCAACAATGTGGACGGCGTGATTTTGACCGTCTGGGATTGACAGAACAAGGCCATAAAAAAGGAGGGACATCGGTCCCTCCTTTTTTATGGTACGGCACACGGGCAGAGCCGCGTACTTTATGTCCGGCTGGCAGAAACCTCATCCCAAAGGACAACCTGGCCACAAGCCAGCGTTTGTTTCATATCAATCAGGCGTTGATTGCGCGAGCCGCGGAAACGAAGCGAGATATCCTTCTGGGCCTGCACAAAGCGTCCGTCCACCAGCACGTCAACCAGAGCAAGCATGGGTTCGGTCGCCTCACAGTGCGCATAGCTTCCCTCCTGCCGGAGTTGTTCGAGGGTAAACCCGGAATAGGCCCAAATTGTCTTATCGGGATAGTGCGCGCGCACGCGTTGCAAAAAAGGGAGAAGTGCGCGCTGATTGGCCGGTTCAAACGGTTCGCCGCCGAGTAACGTCAAACCGTTGATATACGAAGGCTCCAGCATGGAAAGCAACATCTGTTCTGTTTGTTCCGTAAAGGGCTGGCCATAATCAAATGCCCAGGTCTGCGGCTGGAAACAGTGTTCACAATGGTTGGTGCATCCGGAAACGAACAGCGTTACCCGCACGCCAATCCCGTTGGCGATATCACAATTTTTAATCTCTCCATAATACATGGGCTATCTCCTCAAAAAAGGGCATCCCTTGGCGGAATGCCCTCAGGCGTTTGATTTACAGATGCATCACGCGTTCCTTGATTTCCTGCGTGCGTCCCTGATTCCAAAACTGTGTCCCGATGTAGCCGCAGGTACGGCGTGCGACGTTCATCGTATCCTGGTCCTGGTTGCCGCATTGTGGGCAGGTCCACACGAGTTTGCCGTCCTGTTCGAGAATCTGAATCTCGCCATCCCAACCGCATTTCTGGCAATAGTCGCTCTTTGTGTTGAGTTCCGCATACATGATGTTGTCATAGATATACCGGATAATCTGCAGCACGGCTTCCAGGTTGTGCTGCATGTTCGGCACCTCAACATAGCTGATGGCGCCGCCGGTGGAAAGCGCCTGGAACTGCGCTTCAAATTTCAGTTTTTCAAAGGCGTCAATCGGCTCCGTCACATGGACATGGTAGCTGTTGGTGATATAGCCCTTATCCGTCACGCCTTCGATGATGCCAAAGCGGCGCTGCAGGCACTTGGCAAACTTGTATGTCGTCGATTCCAGCGGCGTGCCATACAGGCCAAACCCAATGGTCGTTTCTGCTTTCCATTTTTCACAGGCGTCATTCATATGCTGCATGATTTCCAGCGCAAAGGGTGTCGCCGACGGGTCGGTGTGTGATTTGCCCGTCATATACCGCACGCATTCGCACAGCCCCGCATAGCCCAGCGAGATGGTCGAATAACCGCCGACGAGCAATTTATCAATCGGTTCGCCTTTCTTCAGCCTGGCACAAGCTCCGTATTGCCAGAGGATAGGCGCGGCGTCGGAAAGCGTGCCCTTGAGCCGTTCATGCCGGCACATCAGCGCCCGATAGCACAAGTCCAGCCGTTGGTCAAAAATATCCCAAAATTTTTGCAAGTCTCCGCCGGAAGACAGCGCGACATCCACCAGATTCAGCGTGACCACCCCTTGGTTAAAGCGGCCGTAGAACTGATACTGGCCGTTCTCATCCTTCCAGGGCGAAAGCGCGCTGCGGCAACCCATAACCGGGAAACAGTTGCCTTCTTTGAGTTCCTTCATCTTCTTTTCTGAAATATAATCCGGCACCAGACGCTTGGCCGTGCATTTGGCGGCCAACTGCGTCAGATAATAATACGGCGAATCGGTATGGATATTATCCTCTTCCAGCACATAGATGAGTTTGGGGAACGCCGGCGTGACCCAAACCCCTTTTTCGTTTTTCACACCCTGATAACGCTGTTCGAGTACCTCTTCAATAATCATGGCCAGGTCGCGCTTTTCCTGTTCGTTTTTGGCTTCATTCAAATACATGAATACCGTTACAAACGGCGCCTGTCCGTTGGTGGTCAGCAAGGTGACAACCTGATACTGGATGGTCTGTACACCGCGGCGCACTTCTTCGCGCAGACGGCGCTCAACGAGTTTGCTGATTTCTTCATCGGAGAGCTGTACGCCAATGGCCTGAATTTCACCCAATACATCCCGATGGATTTTTTCCCGGCTGACCTGCACAAACGGCGCCAGATGCGCCAATGAGATGGACTGACCGCCATATTGATTGGACGCAACCTGCGCAATGATTTGCGTGGCGATATTGCAGGCCGTAGAAAAACTGTGCGGACGTTCAATCAGCGTGCCGGTGATAACGGTACCGTTTTGCAACATGTCCTCCAGGTTGACCAAATCGCAATTGTGCATGTGCTGAGCAAAATAATCCGTATCATGGAAATGAATGATACCCTCGTTGTGTGCATCCACGATGTCCTTGGGCAGCAGAATGCGGTTGGTGATATCCCGCGATACCTCACCGGCCATATAGTCGCGCTGGGTGGAATTGACAACGGGATTTTTATTGGAATTTTCCTGCTTGGCTTCCTCGTTATTGCATTCAATCAGGCTGAGAATTTTATCATCCGTGGTATTGGATTGACGGACCAGGGCACGCGTATAACGGTAGGTGATATAGGATTTGGCCACCTCAAAGGCGCCGTGCGCCATGATTTGTTTTTCCACCAGGTCCTGTACTTCTTCTACGCTGGGGGAACGTCCCAGTTGTTCACAGGCCAGTACAACCCGTTCGGCGATGCGCTGAATCTGCATGGGCGTCATGCGCTCTCCTTCGCCCACCGTCTCATTTGCCTTGCTGATGGCGAGAATGATTTTTGTGATGTCGAATACTGCTTCCGAGCCGTTGCGTTTAATGATTTTCATATTGCTATCCTTCCAGATACAGTGGCCCAGCAGTGCGAAACCCAACTATATCTTGTATGTCATGTGAAAGAATCATAGCATATGTGGTATCGAACGTCAATTCCCAAATTGTATTCATGCCAAATAAAAAACAGCGGTGCAGTTCCGCTGTCATCCAAGGCCATATCCAGGCTGTAAAGGCTTCTCCCATGTAACAGCATCATTAGGCATGGGCCTTTCTTTTCTGCCAGAACCGAAAATGCCGGGCTTGCGTTGCACATCCCTCATGCAACAAAAGAGGAAGGGACTGTATACAGCCCTTCCTTTTTTATCCAAAACCATATCGTTTCTTACCTGCGGTTAAACGCTCCAAATCCTGGATATACGGCGCCGGCACCCAGCTGTTCTTCAATGCGGAGCAGCTGGTTGTACTTGGCCACCCGTTCGCTGCGGCTGGGGGCACCGGTTTTGATTTGTCCCGTGTTCAGCGCAACGGCCAAATCGGCAATAGTGGTATCCTCCGTTTCGCCGGAACGATGCGACGTAACAGCCGTATAGCCGGCCTTATGTGCCATTTTTATTGCTTCGAGCGTCTCGGAAACTGAGCCGATTTGATTGAGTTTAATCAGAATGGAATTTCCGCATCCCTGCTCAATTCCCTTGGACAAGCGTTCCGTATTTGTGACGAATAAATCATCTCCTACCAGTTGGATTTTCTTTCCCAGTTTTTCCGTCATCAGCTTCCAGCCTTCCCAATCCTCTTCATCCAGGCCGTCTTCAATGGAATAGATGGGATATTTTGCGCACAACGTTTCCCAATGCGCAACCAGTTCTGCGGAAGTGAAGCATTGGCCGCTTTTCGGCAGCCGGTATTCACCCTTCTTCCCTGTCTTCCATTCGCTCGATGCTGCGTCCATCGCCAGGACAAAGTCCTGCCCAGGCTTATATCCCGCTTTTTCAACCGCTTCAAGAATGTATGCAATTGCCTCCTCGTCGCTGTTTAAGTCCGGAGCAAAACCGCCTTCATCGCCTACCGAGGTGGCCAGTCCTTTGGATTTTAAAAGAGCTGCCAGGGCATGAAATACCTCCGTACACCAACGCAGCCCTTCTGCAAAACTGGCAGCGCCGGCCGGCATAATCATAAATTCCTGTACATCTACCGTATTGGCCGCATGCGCGCCTCCATTTAAGATATTCATCATCGGTACAGGCAAACGGTTGGCATTGATGCCGCCTAAGAAGCGATACAGCGGAACATCCAGCGCCTGTGCAGCCGCTTTTGCGCAGGCAATAGAAACCGCCAGAATTGCATTGGCGCCCAAATTGGATTTTTCCGCCATACCGGCTCTTATCGCCGTCGCGCAGCTCCAATGCTTCAAATTCGCCGGTGGAAGCACCGCTTGGCGCCGCACCCCTGCCATGCGCACCACAGGACAGCCACACCTCTGCTTCTACGGTGGGATTGCCGCGAGAATCGATAATTTCACGGCCTTTTACATGTTCAATCGATAACATCTTCATTGATTTTTCCATCCTTTCTCCATCGATGGGACAGCGAGAAATAATAATAGTTTTATCGTTAGCATATGCTAACTTTTTACAGTATACCCGATTTCTACCGCAAGCGCCATACCTATGCTCTATTTTTCCCTGGACGCAAGGGCAGCATCCCCAAACATCCCAAAGCGTTCATCGCGCCCGGATTGAGAAGCATCTGCAAACTAATTCCGGGTATATTTCTATCCGCTTCAGCCTTTTATTTTCCTCGCAGTGCCTATGCAGACCGTTGAACCAACCACCGCTTTTTTGATAGACTGAATAAAAAACATACGGGAGTGGGGCCCATGATTGACAAGATAAAAGTGCGCGGTGCACGTGTTCATAATCTGAAAAATGTAGATGTTGATATTCCGCTCAACCAAATTGTGGGCATCGCAGGCGTCTCTGGTTCGGGTAAATCCTCCCTCGCACTGGGCGTGCTGTATGCAGAAGGGTCCCGGCGGTATCTTGACGCCCTTTCTACCTATACGCGGCGCAGAATGACCCAGGCAGCCAAAGCACAGGTCGATGAGGTTCTTTATGTGCCTGCGTCGCTTGCGCTCCATCAGCGCCCGGGTGTCCCCGGCATCCGCAGCACATTCGGCACGGGAACCGAATTACTGAACAGCCTTCGGCTGATGTTTTCCAGACTTGCCAGCCACCGGTGTCCCCATTGTCACCATTTTCTCCCCCCTTCGTTGGCCGTGGCTGCAGAACAGCCGCTGACCTGTCCTGCATGCGGTGAAGTGTTTGACGCGCCTTCTGCCGAAGCGCTCGCTTTCAACAGCCAAGGGGCCTGTTCCACATGCGGTGGTACAGGCATTGTGCGTACAGTTGACCTGACGACGCTTGTTCCTGATGAATCCCTTTCCATCGACCAGGGGGCTGTGGCACCCTGGAATTCGCTCATGTGGTCACTGATGACGGATGTATGCAGAGAGATGGGCGTACGGACGGACGTCCCTTTCTGCGAATTGACTGAAAAGGAGCGGGACATCGTCTTTCATGGCCCGGCCGAAAAAAAGCATATCTTCTATAAAGCCAAGAACAGCAATCAGGCCGGCGAACTTGACTTTACCTATTTTAACGCTGTCTATACAGTGGAAAATGCTCTAGCCAAGGTGAAAGATGAAAAAGGGATGAAACGCGTCGCGCGTTTTCTAAAACAAGAGATTTGTCCGGATTGCCAGGGAACACGCCTGTCCGAAGCGGCAAGGTTGCCTAAATTACGTGGCCTTTCTTTGGATGAAGTTTGTAAGATGACGCTTTCCAGCCTCGTTGCATGGGTGAGCGAGGTTCCCCCTGCACTACCGGAAGAAATGCGTCCTATGGCGGAAAGCATCTGTGAAACCTTTACCGGGACTGCTAAACGGTTGATGGACTTGGGGCTCGGCTACCTGACACTTGACCGTGCAGCCTCTACCCTTTCTACGGGAGAGCGTCAGCGGATGCAACTTGCCCGCGCCGTCCGTAACCGCACAACAGGAGTCTTGTACGTGCTTGATGAACCGTCAATTGGCCTACATCCTTCCAATATCGTAGGATTAACAGGCGTAATGCGTGACCTCGTCGCCGACGGCAACTCCGTCGTTTTTGTGGACCATGATACACAAATCCTAACAGAAGCGGACTGGTTGATTGAAATGGGGCCTGGAGCGGGCGCGCAAGGCGGTCGTCTTGTTGCACAAGGAACGGTCGCACAGGTACGGGACAACCCCGCCTCTTTGATTGGCCCATTCCTTTCCAAACAAGCGGCCTCCATCGTACGACATCGCTGCGAAGCGAGCCATTTGTTTGATGCGGGGGCGGTGTCCATATCCACATCGTCCATCCATACAGTAAAGCCCCTAGACGTATCCATCCCCAAGGGAAAACTGACGGTTGTAACGGGGGTATCCGGTTCCGGAAAAACGACGCTGGTGTTGGAAAGTTTGATTCCGGGCCTTCAAGCTGCAATTGAACATAAAAAACAGCCGTCGCATGTGCATGCCGTGGATACTGCGGGCATTGTCCATGTGAAGCTGATTGACGCCACGCCTATTGGACTGAACGTTCGTTCCACCGTGGCGACCTATGCCAATGTACATGATGAACTCAGAAAGCTCTATGCCAAAACACCTGAAGCCAAGCGGTCCGGCTATAAGGCCGGTGATTTTTCCTATAACACAGGGAAACTGCGCTGCCCCGTCTGCGACGGTACGGGTGTTATCAGCTTGGATGTTCAATTCCTCCCGGATGTTGAAATTCCCTGTCCGGATTGTCATGGAACAAGATACGCCAAGGCCGCCAGCCACATTCGCTATCAAAATGGGCAGGGGCGTGCTTATTCACTGCCGGACTTTATGTCCATGGATATCCAGACGGTATTGGATATCTATCAGGGCCCGCCGCTGATTCGGCAGAGGCTTCAGGTTCTCTATGATTTAGGACTTGGATACTTGACCCTGGGCGAGGCCACGCCCAGTCTATCCGGCGGAGAGGCGCAGCGGTTGAAATTGGCCAACGAGATGGGGCGTACCCAGTCCGATTCCATCTTTGTTTTCGATGAACCAACCATTGGTCTGCACCCGCTGGATGTTCGCACGCTTCTTCGTGTTTTTCAGGGGCTGCTGGATAACGGTGCTACTGTCCTTGTCATTGAACATGACCTCGATATCATCCGAAATGCGGACTATATCATCGATATGGGCCCGGGCGGTGGAGAGGATGGCGGGCAGATTGTCGCCGCTGGAACGCCGGAAACGATAAGGGCCTGCCCAGAAAGCCTAACGGGCTTATATTTATAAACAAAAAGGCCCTTGAAAAAGCGGGGCGGGCGGCTTCCCATAATGATGTAGACATACTTCTGCCAGGCGAATCTGCACTTGTATTTGGTTCTATATTCATGCGGGAAATCCACGGCTCTTCCCCTCTCAATCGCCCTAACCTATCCAATCTTGTAAACATAAAACCACGGAACCTTCTGTTTTCGGTTCCGTGGTTTCTCATCATTGACTTCGTTTTGCCTATATAGAAAAAACTATACACCTCTAAATTTATACTTATGGGAAAAATAAAATAGGAATCGGCGTATGCGGAGAAGGCTATCCTTGGTATTTGGAACAATTATCACATGCTTTGCTCCCCGCAACTTGCTCACCAGAGTCGTGTTTGGTGTTTTTCAGCGTATAGTCTGAATCCTCGTCAAAGAGCGACATCCATCAAATGTTTCATCCGTCAAGTGGCTTTGCCGGAACGCCTCCCACAACTGTATTCGCGGGCACGTCTTTTGCTACCACTGCACCCGCGGCAATTATGGCATTATCGCCAACGGCCACGCCAGGAAGGATTGTGGCATTTGCGCCAATCCAGGCATTCCTCCCAATCCGAATGGGAGCCGGAAACAGGTCATGGCGTTCTTGCGCGGTCATTCCATGATTGAGGGTCGCTAGTACCACACCGTGCCCAATCAACGCTCCATCTCCGATGAAGATGCCTCCCTGGTCCTGGAAGTGGCAACCGCTGTTAACAAACACATTTTTGCCAATTGTAATGTTTTTACCGCAATCGGTATAAAAAGGCGGAAACATGCGAAAAGTCTCGTCCACCGGCTTGCCCGTCAGTTCTGAAAAGATGTCTCGAATTTCTTCGGGTGTATGATAGGTCCGGTTCAGTTCGGCCGTCAGGCGCATCGCTTGTTGGGATAACCATCTGCAATACTGCATGGTTTCAGAGCCAGCCCGCACCGGCTGTCCACAGGTGAAGGCATTTAAAAACTCCTCCAGCGTGCTGTCCACTGGCGGCTCGCTATCCGGCTCCAGGCTCTTGCCGAACCGATAGAGTTCCTCTCGGTTTGGCGTGGATTTACCCTGCCCGTCATAAGCTGTAAAAATCCCCTTGTCCTCCAGATGCAGATAGCGTAGGAATGAATTTTGATATTCATAGATTGCCCCGTCATACACGTGGTTACTTCCGGAGCAGAGGAAGAGCGCTGCCTTTTTCAGTTTCTTTGGTTTGTCCAGTGCGTATATTCAGTTGATGGTACATTGCAGCTGTCCGGAAAACCCATGATAATAAACAGGTGAAGCAAGCACGAGCATTTCCGCCTCGTCCAAAATCGGATAAACTTCCTGCATATCATCCTGCTGAATACACCGCCGCTCATGCCCCGAACCTTCTCTATGGCAGTATTCACATGCAAGGCATCCAGCGATTTTCTTTTGGCAGACATTCACAATGTCCACCTGATGGCCCTGTTCGCGAGCGCCCTTTGCGAACGCCTGCACCATCGCCGCTGTATTCCCCTGTAGCCGCGGGCTACCGTTTAACACGAGTATTCTCACGATTTATTCCTCCAATGAAAAAGTCACCGTCACGTTCCCAGCGCCCAGCGCTCTTTCCCAACCGGTAAGATTGTCGATATGGCCAAGCGGGGTATAGTTCCAAGAATTAGAACCGTAGAACATGACAATTTGGTTTCCTTGATACAAGACAATGTCTCCAGCCTGCGTAGTGATTTGTTCATCGCTGGTGGGAAGGTTTAGCCCCAGCGACCCTACCTTTTCAAAGCCAGCGTAATCACTCAATTCAACCGTGATGCTTTCCTTTCCCATCATTGCTATCAAAGCGTCTACTGCCGCATTCTCTTTCAATGTAGCGCTAAAAGTACTTTCGCCCACCTGAACACGCATTTTCAAAGCCGTATCGCTCCCTTCTCTCCCCGCGGCCTGCCCGGTTTCTTTGGTTTGTTGCGGTACCGAAGCGGCATTTTCTAACGGGTTTTGCCTGTCTGCCGCATGATTTATCCCCACCTCGTCCACCACCTTTTCAATCCGGACTTCCCCTGTAAGGCTTTCAATCTGCGCTCCGCCAGAGATGACTTCGCCCAATGCATAGAGCCCATTCGCTCCCCTGCATTCGCCGTAGAAAATCGCCACATCCCCCCAGGGGGCGTAGTAGGCCAATGTTCCGGCGGGGCCTTCCGCCAGCGGGGTATCGTTGACGTCCAGCGCCTCCGGCGGATAAAATATCTTCTCGCTTCCGGCATAGTCCTCCACCTGGACGTTCAGGGGCAACTGCTCATAAAGCGCTTGTGCTGCCGCACTATCATTTAGCTGAAAAAACGATGGTTTGCATAGCGGATACTACACGTATCCGCCGCCCTGTCTCTACTATGTTCTGCCCTTCAGGGGAACTGCTGTCTGGTGGTTCCGAAATTGGTTGTTGGCTTGCGCATCCGGCCAGCAATGCCGCCAGGGATAGACTCGCAATTACCAGCAGGGACACTGCCTTTTTCATGTTATTGCCTTCTTCCAAAATTCTTTTGTAATAATAATCGATATCCTGCGACCCGAAATGGACAAAACGCTGTGCTGAAAATACGGCGCGTGATTTGGAATTGAAACGGAGGCTCCTCTTTTTAATAAGCCGTTTTAAGAAACACAAGGCGCTCCAACGGAAACCACAGCAAAGCGTAGAAGTCATCTACCCCAAAGGGCCCTCAAACGGCTATCCGCTCCTCCTCGATGCCCGGATTTCAACCACACCAAATGGGGAGCCGAATAATAATAATAATAATAATAGGTCGATGAACATCTCCCACAGCCCATTCCTTCTCGTGCACAAGCCAAGGGGCTTGCAGGGCCTCTCGTTCTCGCCTTCATGCACAAGCACAGTTGCCTTGGTTTTCCTTCTTTCGCACTTCTATGGTCCCTTGAGCTTTTTCCAGGTCTCGGATGATTTCGCCCACTTCCGGAACGATGATGCGTCCCGATAAAGGATTTTTGATACTGTCCACCGGTGTGGTAATCATGGCTTGCACATCGCTGCGTTCAAACGCCAGGTCACAGTCCAGCATTTCGCAGTTGATGAGTTTCAGTCCCTTGCAATAGCATAGTGGTTGGGTACCAATTATCCTGCAGTTTTCGAAGGTAACGTGCTCACAGTACCAGGCCAAATATTCGCCCTTTAGAATGCTGTTCCGCACGACAACGTTTCTAGCATGCCAGAAAGCGTCTTTGGTATCGAATATACAACTTTCAAAGACGGCATCTTCGATATATTGGAAAGAGTATTTCCCTTTCATGCGCACGTTGTGAAAATGCAGATTGGTAGAGCGCATCATAAAATATTCGCTTTCGGCGGCACAGTCTTCCATTTGCATATTGTGAACAGACCAGCCAAATTCCGGGGAAATCACATCGCAGCCCCGCATTTTGATATCGCTGCATTCTCGTAACGCCTTGATGCCGTGCAGTTTTGTATCTTCGATGGTGATATGCGTGGAATACCACAAGGCGGCTCTGCATTTGTCTGTCATCTCTGAATCCCGAATAGTCAAGCCGTTATCGTGCCAGAATGGATAGCGCAGATTAAAAAAACTGCGTTCCACCTGCACCTTTTCACATTCCTTCAAAGCACTCTCTCCGTCTGCGGGCCCGTCAAAAGCACAGCCACTTACCAAAATATCGCTGCTGCCGTACAAGGCCCGCTCTTCGTCAAATGTTTTGTCCTGTATAATTCGCATGTAGATACCCCTTTCACAAATCATAGGCCGGGCTAGCTTGCCGGCGTATTTTTCTCCATCTGATAGACCAAATAGTCCAGGCAATCGATATACCGTTCTTCCTTATGCAGGCGGTCCAATAACCGGCGGCGATGGGTTGCGAGCAAGTCCAGCTGCCCGCGGATGTCTCCTTCCTCTTCGAGTTCCATAAACCGGTCCACGGTCTTCGTATCACAACCAGCATCCCTTAAGTTCTGCATTACTGCCCGAATCATCGCGTTGTTTATCATTGTTTTCTCATCTTCCCCGACGCTCGTTCTTTTCCTTCGTTCATAACTATAACTTGGCTTTCCCAGCCGTCCAACGCAGGATTATTCTCCCTATCATCCATCGTGTCAAACTGACCTATCGAGGTATATTCCTCGCGGATTTGCATGTCATGGTAGCAACGCACAAATCCATCCCACGGAACGTGGTCCGCATTCCGGTCAGAAAGCAGATTGCATGCAAAATATTGGGGCGCTTCACTATTGGACACAACGCTGGCCTGGACAAGAAGGCCCGTAACCCCATAATTGCCGTCACACAGGGCGGTGCAAAATCCATCCTCCGATTCAATACTCGTTGGCGTAGTCGCAATGATGTTGACTTCCGTGTCAAACGCATCTGTATTTTTAGAATTCTGCATGGGATTCTCCATCCTTCCTGCGCAACCAATCATCGTAATACCCAGCAAGATGGAAAGGAAGAATGCCCGCCCCTTTTTTGAGTAGCTCGCATGCATTTCGCCGCCTCCTTTGGAAGTTCTTTTGCAATTTCAGTATATGCGCCTATCCAATTTATATAAAATACTTATTCATTATCATTTTCCATAATTGAATTTTATGGATTTTCTCGTTATACTCTTACCAGGAGGTAATTGTGATGGAACTCCGTGTATTGGAATATTTCTTAGCAGTTGCAAGGGAACAAAACATTACGGCCGCCGCTAGTTCCCTGCATGTTTCCCAACCCGCCTTGTCCACACAGCTCAAAGCGCTGGAAATGGAGTTGGGCAAGCAATTGCTTATTCGTGGCGTGAAGGGTTCCCGCAAAGTCACCTTAACGGAAGAAGGAATGATTCTGCGCAAACGTGCGGAGGAAATCCTCTCGCTGGTCAGACGGACGGAAAATGAAATTACCCAGTCCGATGAAACAATTGCCGGTGATGTGTTCATTGGCGCAGGTGAAACCAACATCGTACGTTTGTTTGCCAAAGTTGCTAAAACGTTGCAAAAAAAATATCCTGATATTCGGTATCATATCTCCAGCGGCAATGCGGAGCATGTACTCGAACATCTGGATAAGGGACTGATTGACTTTGGCTTGCTTTTTACCGAAATTGACTCACAAAAATATGAAATAATTCCCGTTCCCATAAAAGACACGTGGGGCGTGCTGATGCGTAAAGACGCCCCGTTAGCGGAAAAACAGTACATTTGTCCAGCAGACCTGTGGGATAAACCTTTGATTGTTTCTCATCAAAAAGGAGATAACCACTACTTAGGACGTTGGCTTCAACGGAAAGAATCCGAATTGCATATTGTTGCTACTTACAATCTGCTTTTTAACGCCTCCTTATTGGTGGATGAAGGGCTTGGGTACGCTTTGGGCCTGGATAAGCTTATTCACACACATGGAAGCAATCTCTGCTTCCGCCCTTTTTCTCCACCATTGGAGGCGTCATGCTTTATTGTATGGAAGAAATACCAGGTGTTTTCAAAAGCAGCTGAGGCCTTTCTGCAAACACTTCAACAACTCATCGAAACCGAAAACGTATCCCATTCATAAGCGGCTAGAGTCGTAACGCCCTTAGCCAATGATGACTTGCAGGGAGTTGTAGCTATGCAGCATTCCCGTATTTTACTCCCCAATGTAGACCTGTACTTCATAATTCCAGTGCAAAATGCCGGACACCACGATTAACTGAACTGTAAATGTTGGTTCAACACCATATTTTGTACGGGCTATACGCAGTATCTGGCTTAATATATGTTCTCGCGTTTCTTCCGTGCATTCAGCACACAAATATTTCCCTTTAGGCAACACCTTTAATCCGTCTATATCTACATAGCGAATACAAACCGCAAAAAGCCTTGCATCGTTATTCTCCGTATATATACCAGCTAAATCTTCAAAGTAAAATTGTTCTTTTAAAGCAGGCGTAACTTTATCATAGAAGTGGCTGAGATAATTCCAAAGGTTATCAAGCGTTGGCTCTTGTAAGGTGTCCGATAGCAAAATAACACGTTCTGGAATATCTTTGATAAAAGTACCCATTGGGCTTTTGCGATTTTGCAATTTCTTTTCATAGTCCGCTTTTGCCAACTGGATTTTGGATTTACTGTACTGAAGCGCCTCTATTTTTTCATCAGCCTTTTTCTCTGCCTGTATCAAAAAATCTACAATTTTTTCGAGGTCATCATATTCCAATACCTTTTTTATTTCCCGCAAAGGTAAATCCATGAGCTGCAATGCCCGTACTGTATTCAAACGGACAATATCCTGCTCAGTATAATAGCGGTAATTTGTCCATTCATCCTTTTTCCCCGGCTTCACTAATCCGATACGGTCATAGTGCCGCAGCGTTTCACTTGTTGTATGAGCCTCTTTTGCTGCTTCTCCGATTGAAAAATAGTTCTTCATTTGATTCGCCCTCTTGACCTTTGTGTAACACAAGAGTTTATGATTTATCTTATCATGAAAAAAGGGGGCAAATCAATCTATGCCAACGATGAGGTAAAGCGAGCAATGGCCGCATAATAGTACTTAATCAAGTTACAAAGCAGTACAGACAAGCAGCCATATAAAACAACACAAATCTACATGCAGAACATCTTAGTCTTTCTTGTGGATTCCAGTTTATCAAAAATATTGATTAAACCGGACGTTGCTACAAGTTAGGCTTGCAACTTTAATCTACAAACGGAGGAAGAGAAAATGAAAAAAACATTTTCGTTGGTATTGTGTCTCGTAATAAGCAGTTTTCTTTTGACAGGCTGTTCAGACAACCGCGAACCATTTCAGGTCAAAAGTTATACACCGGATACACAGGTCAAGGCCATCCATCTTGATGTACGAGATAGAAATATCGAAGTAACATTATCCGAGGATGAACAGGTTCATCTCCAATATTCCGAAAACAGCAAGGAGTATTATGAGATTTCCGTTTCTGATGGCGGTGTGTTATCTATGACAAGCACCAGCAACAAAGAGTGGGCGGATTATATTGGATGGAAGCCATCTGCCGAAGACCGGAAAATATTATTACAGATACCCGACGCACTTTTGGAAAGTCTTACACTGTCTACGACCAATGAGGATATATCCCTTCCATCATTAAATGTAAGCGGAGGCGTCAACATTGCCTCTAATGGAGGAAACATTCGCTTTGAGAACTTAGGGGTAGGCAGTACATTGACTCTAAACGTCAAAAATGGAAATATTTCCGGTGCGATTTCCGGAAGTGCGGATGATTTTTCCATTCGGTCTGAAACCAAAAAAGGAAAAAGTAATCTGCCGGACAACAAAGAAGATGGAGAAAAGACATTGAACGTATCCAGCAATAACGGCAATGTTGATATTGAATTTATTAAAAAATAGCTTTACAAAGCTCAATCGATTGTTTATCAGAGAGAGAATCGAATTAACGATAGAATTGCCGGAATCCAACGCACTGCACATCCGGATTTCGTGGCGAGTTTCACTCTATCGGGGCAATTTATGGAGATGGAAGCGCTGACAGCGCGGCCTTTAAAAAACCGATTAAACAGAAAGACGCAACGTATAAGTAAAAATGGAAACAAGCGGATAGTAACCCACTCATTAAAATCTCGACTGCGGAAGTGACTACAAGGGAGATGCTCGAAAAGGTTAACTTCGAGTATACTCCCTTATTTTATTGAAATACAAGAGCGGGTGAAAACCCGCTCCATACATATCACGGAAACCAATAGGTAAAAAAACGCGTGTTCATAATTTAAATCGGCTATGAACACTCGAACTGGTGGAGACTGCCGAAATGGATACTTTCTTTCGAGCAACGAAAATATCGCAATCCACCAAAGTGAATTGCGATATTGGGGTGCGGCAACTTGCCGCTGGTGCGAGAGACGGGACTTGAACCCGTACGCCTTGCGACACACGCCCCTCAAACGTGCCTGTCTGCCAGTTCCAGCACTCTCGCATATTCAACATATGCTGTTTACTCACATGTTGAATATTATAATACCCGTAGGGGAAAAGTCAACCGTTTTTTTCATTGCGGGACGGCGACCTTATCCTCATCCCCCTCCTGCAAAATATACCACTGCTCTACCTCTCGATATACGCTCATATCCCTGGCTCCCTGGATGCCTTTGATGGAAGCAGATGTCACCAGCGTGTTGGTGCGGAAGTAGAGGCTGATAAGCGGTAAATCCTGTGAAAAAAGGCGTTGAATATCGGCCGCAGTGCTTTTGATTTGACTTTCCGTTGTAGCTGCTGTATAAGTAGCCAGGTACTGGTCCATCGTTGCAGAAGAATAGCCGCCATAGTTTTGTGAAGAGGTCGAAGACAGCATAAAACTCAAATCCCCGTCCAATGGGATGGAGAATCCACAGAGCGCCAAATCAAAATTCCCGGCACTTAGCTCTTTTTGATAGTTGCTCCAGGAGAGAATGGACACCTCACACTGCAGCCCTACCTTTTTAAGCTGGTCCTTGGCCATTTTGGCAGCATCCACGCGGGCTGTATTGGACGGATTTTCATTGACGATGATGCGCAGGGTAAACGGGACGCCGTCCTTCTCCACATACCCATCGCCATCGGCATCCGCATAACCCATCTCCGTCAAAAGCGACTGCGCCGTTCCCGGATTATATTCGTGTTGGATATGTGTTTGGTCATAATAATAAGCATCCGGTGGAATCGGTACGTCGACTGAAATGGCATGGGTCAGATAAGCCTCCGTGATAATGGTCTTACGGTCTAACGCCGCTAAAATGGCCTGCCGCATGCGGCCATCATCCATTGGCGCGCGCTTAAAATTGGGAATGATACATTCATATTCCTGGGTCATCAGCTCATGCACATCTACGCTATCGGGCTGTTTATAGGTGTTCGCATTGAGTGAGTCGGTGTGCACGATATCAACGAGCTTAACATTCATACTGGTTAACGCCGTAGTGGGGTCGGGCATCGCCTTCACTTCAATCCTGGAAATATAGGGCGTGCGGCGCCACCAGGCGCTGTTCGCCGTAAGCGTCATGCCTTTGGCCGCATCGTAATCGGACGGAACATAGGCTCCCGTTCCACCAGCCAATGCTGTATCGCTTATCGTTCCATTTTGAACAATGGGAAATGTTAATACACTAAGCAAATGACCTGGTTTTTGTCTGCAGGTAATGGTTAGCGTATAGTCATCCACCGCGGCATAGGAAGCAATCAGCCGCATGGCGCCGCTATAAGTAGAGGTTTGGGTGCTGTCGTCATAAATTGCTTTCAGCTGGTCCAACGTGTAGACAACGTCCGCTGCAGTAAACGCCTGACCGTTGTGGAACTTTGCATCCTTGCGCAGATAAAGCGTCCAGGTTTTCCCATCTTCGCCCAATTCCCAACGCTCCGCCAGGCCCGGCAACGGGCTGAGCGTGTCGTCATAACGAATCAATGGGTCATATATGAGGTCAAACAAATCAATCATCTCGCGGCTCTTGGCCAGCAATGGGTTCAGCGTTTGCGGATTGGCCGTCATGACGATTTTCATCGTTCCGCCAGACAAGGGCGCGCCCGTTCCCCCCAGTTTATCCGTGGATGTCGGGCTTGGCGAACTCTGCACTTCGCTGTCCTGTCCGCCGCAGCCCGTCAACAGCAACAACAGGCATAGGCACAGCGCAAATATTTTAATAGTCGACTTTATACAGACTCTGGTATTTTTCTTTGGCATGAAGTACCCTTTCTACGTATTGTTCTGCGTCCTTATTGGGAATGGTGGTCAGCTTGCCGTTGGTGGTATACGCTTCGTTCTGCAACCACTGTGCGACCCGATTGGGCCCCGCATTATAGCCCGCCAGAACGGCATTGATATCCGCATCAAAACGGTCCAGCAGATAACGCAGATACCAGCAGCCAAGTTCCAGGTTTTTCTCAGGCATTTTCAACTGTTCTTCTTCAAAGTCTTCCCAGTTTAGCTTCTGTGCAATCCCTTGACCCGTATCCGGCATGATTTGCATCAAACCAACAGCCCCCACGGGAGAGACCGCCTGCGGGTTCATGCGGCTTTCAGTATGAATCACGCCAAAGATGAGCGAAGGTTCCAAATCGTATTTACGGGCCATCTGTTCAATCTGGTCTTGGTATTTAAGCGGGTACGAAACCCGCTGCGCGACCAGAAAAATACCAAATGAGACGGCGATAGCCAAGACGACCGCCATTAAAACAATCCACAGCTTTCGCTGCGCTTTCTGTTTGCGTTTCATCCCCACAAATCCTTTGCTTGTTGAAAAAGGGCCAATGCCTGTGCACACAACACCTCACGCGGCTGTGTACCATCGAGTATATGCGTGGCCATCCGTAATTTTGCTTGCTGAGAAACCTGCGCATCGATGCGCATTTGCGCCTGTGTTGCGTCGATGCCGTCGCGTGCCATGATGCGTGCGCGGCGTACCGATTCGGGCGCAACAACCATCCATGTCTGATAACAGAGGGCGTCCAGGCCGCTTTCAAACAACAGCGGCGCGTCCAATACCATCCATCGTGTTTGTTCTTGCAGGCGTTGTTCAATCACATCCGCGATACGCGGCCACATGATGCTTTCGAGCGCCTGTTTTTGCACGACATCCGAAAAGACAAGACGCCCCAGCGCAGCCCGGTTCAAGGAGCCATCGCGAGCAAGCACCTGCGCCCCAAAATGCGCAGCTATCGTCTTAAGCGCCTCGCTGCCAGGCTGCTGCAGCTGACGGGCGATGGCGTCCGCATCCAGCAAGACAGCGTCCCCCTTTTCCACAAGCGCGGCTGCCACAGTGCTTTTTCCTGCGCCGGTGTTTCCCGTAAGCCCGATAAGTTTATATCTCATTTGGCTTCCAGCCAGTTTTCCCCCTGGCTGACCTCCACTTCCAGCGGCACGGACAATTCGACTACGTGTTCCATACACGCATGCATGAGCTGCTGTACCTTTTCCGCATCCTGCGGTGCACAATCGACAATCAATTCATCATGGACCTGCAAAATGAGTTTTGCATCGGGCAGTTCCTTGGCTAGGCGGTCATAGACGGCTATCATCGCGGCCTTGATGATGTCCGCAGCCGTGCCCTGAATCGGCGCGTTCATGGCGATGCGTTCACCAAAGGAGCGCTGATTATAGTTTTTGCTGCGCAGTTCCGGCGTATAACGGCGGCGTCCGAACAGAGTGGTAACATAGCCATCCGTTTTGCCTTGTGCAATGCAGGCATCCATATAGGAACGAATACGCGGATAAGTATTTAAATACTGGTCAATTGTCGCGGCCGCCTGTTTGCGCGTAATATGCAGATTCTGCGACAAACCAAAATCACTGATGCCGTACACAATGCCAAAGTTCACGGCTTTTGCCGCGCTGCGCATCTGTTTTGTGACCTGTTCTATCGGCACGCCGTTGACAAGCGCAGCCGTACTGGTATGAATATCGCCGCCATGTGCGAATACATCCCGCATATGGTCCTCCTGCGCCATGTGGGCCAAAATCCGCAGTTCAATCTGTGAATAATCCCCCGTGACCAATAGACGGCCCGGCGCAGAAGCAATAAATGCCCGCCGGATTTCGCGGCCCTGCTCGGTACGGACCGGGATATTTTGCAGATTCGGTTCCAGCGAAGAGATGCGGCCCGTTGCGGTAACGTTTTGCGTAAATCGCGTGTGAACGCGCCCGTGCTCATCCGCTACAGCCTGCAGGCCGTCCAGGTAAGTGGATTTTAATTTGGACAGTTTACGGTATTCAATCATCAGCGGGATGATGGGATGTACATCGGTCAATTGTTCCAATACGGCGATGTCCGTCGAATAGCCTGTTTTGGTTTTTTTCAGCGCAGGCAACTTCAATTCATCAAACAATACCTCGCCCAACTGTTTGGTTGAATTGAGATTGAATGGATGGCCTGCCAATGCATGCACCTGCTCCTCTATCGAATGCAGGCGTTCGCCATAGGCATCGCTCATCTGTTTGAGGACCGCCGTATCCACACGGAAGCCTTCGCATTCCATGGCAAACAGCACCGGCCAGAGCGGCAGTTCCAAATCATGGTAAACCGTATAAACCTCATCACGGTGCATCTGTTCATCCAGCAGACGGAACAACTGCATCAGGTGGGCGGCCGTAGCGGTTTGTCCTTCCGGACATATCTGATAAGCCTGACACAACTTGTCCAGCCCTTTTTGCCCCTGCGCAGGATTGCATACGTATGCTGCCAGCATAGCATCCTGCACGTCTCCAGCCAAACGAACATTCAACGGCAACAGCGCGTGCGCCAACGACTTGGCATCGAATACAATTTTATCAATCTGCGGATTTGCCAGCAATGCCGCTACAAGTTGCCGCGCCTGGTCAGGGTCTACGCCATCGCCCAAAAGCGTCATGGCAAACGGCACTTCGTATGCCGTTGTTTCATCCGCCGCCAGGCTTATCCGCTCTGCCTCCCACAAAACGGCCCATGGGCCGGAGTGCGCATCCATCAGATGGCGCAAGTCCTCCAACTGGTCAAGTCTTTTTTCTTCCACTGGTGGAAAAGCAGCCGTTTGTTCAGTTTGCCCGGTTTCAGCGGGCATAGCGCCCATGCGTTTGAGCAGCGATACAAAGCCAAGTTCGGTGAACGCAGGCCGTACCTTCTCCACATCCGGATAAGTGAAATGCAACGAATCCCAGTCAAAGCCGCCGGGAATATGGGTATCGATGGTGGCAAGGTCCCGGCTCATGCGTGCCTGGTCCGCATAGGTTTGCAAGGACGCGCGCAGTTTAGGGCCGCCCGCTTCCTGCGCGTGCGCCAATACCGATTCCAAATCGCCGAACTTCTGCAAAAGCGTACGGGCCGTCTTCTCTCCCACACCGGGTACGCCTGGAATGTTATCCGAACTATCTCCCATCAGGCCTTTCAAATCCGGCACACGGTCCGGCATGACGCCCCACTTATCCAAAACCGCCTGTTCGTCCATGCGGTCGGTTTCACTAATGCCCCGTTTGGTATACAGCACAACTGCATGCGGCGCAACAAGCTGCAGTGCATCCCGGTCGCCCGTGACAAGCACGGCCTCCGCCTGTTTATCCTGCGCCATGCGCGCCAGCGTACCCAAAATATCGTCCGCTTCAAACCCTTCGCGTTCCAAAATGGCAACGCCCATCGCCTGCAGGGCCTGCTTGCAAAGGTCAAACTGCGGACGCAACTCCTCCGGCGTAGCCTTACGGCCTGCTTTGTATGCTTCAAATTGTTTATGCCGAAATGTTGGTGCATGCATATCAAACGCAACAGCCGCATGGGTCGGCTGTTCGTCTTTGAGCAAACGCAGCAGCATCCCTAGAAAGCCGAACACGGCGTTGGTATAACGTCCCTTTTCATCGGTCAATAACGGCAAGGCATGAAATGCACGGTGCATCAGGCTATTGCCGTCCACGACTAAAATCTTGGACATTCGATGCAATTCCTCCTTTTTTGCTGTTCAAACTGTATCATACACGCTTGTAAAAATCAAACGAAGCAGGCGGGCGGGGCAGATGCTTCTCCCCTTTTTTGTTTCCCAAATCCAATGTTTTTATTGACGGCATCCATCCGCTCTGTTATAATTGCTTTTGCTGGCCGAAGTGGTGGAATTGGCAGACGCGTCGGACTCAAAATCCGATATGGGCGACCATGTGCGGGTTCAAGTCCCGCCTTCGGCACCAAGTCCGAGTGTTCATAGGAACACTCGGCTTTTTATTTGCAACACAGCAATTCCAATGGGGACACCAATCTGATTGCGCGTTCGGCTTCTTTCGAAAAACGCGATGGGGCAAGCGTTCCTTTGTCCGGCCCCTTCTCCTTCGGACATAACCTGCGAAAACGCATCGGATTGGAACCTGCCCCCTCTATTTTATACCATCAGAAAAACTGCGCACGGCGACTCACGCCATGCGCAGTTTGTTTTATGATACTCTCTTATTTTTCGCCCGCATCTTCATCCGCTGTCGGCTGTCCTGCATCAATTTTCCATACGCGCGCTTCCTGAATTCTCCGTTCGGCAATTTGGTCCACATGGATGTGCAGGCCGCACACTTCAACGTCCAGTGCTGTTCCATCTTTGGGAATGGTGCGCAGACAACTGAATACCATCCCACCCAAGGTATCATAGTCCGCATCTTCCGGCAGGTCGATGTGCAACGCTTGCTCAATGGTCTCGATGTCCGTACTGCCGGAAATGCGCCAAAGGTTCTCTTCCAGCTGCTCGATTTCCGCCGCCTCGGCCGGGTCGAATTCATCATAGATATTCCCCAGCACTTCCTCAATAAGGTCTTCCATGGTTACAATGCCGCTCGTTTCACCATATTCATCCACCACAACGGCAAAATGCAGCTTCTTCTTTTGCATATCCCGAAACAGCAGCGCTGCCCGCAACGTTTCCGGCACAAAATATGCCGGGCGCAAAAGCGCAGTCAGGGCAAGCGGTTCGGGTTTGTTCATGTTCAATAAAAAGTCGCGGGCATTGAGAATCCCCAGGATATGATGAATATCCTTTTCATACACCGGAAACCGCGACAACCCGCTTTGATAAATTGTGTGTACAATCTCTTCCACGGTGGCATTGGCGGAAAGCGCAACAACGTCGGACTGGTGCGTCATGACATCGTACGCCGTTGCATCACTGAAGGCAAACACGTTTTCAATCCACTCTTTTTCATCCGCCTCAATGGTCCCCTTTTCCTGTCCCAAATCGACCATCATGCGAATTTCTTCTTCCGTTACCGTCTCCTCCTCTGCTTCCGTCTTCATATGCAGCAGACGAAGCACGCCATTGGTGGATACGGACAGAAACCAAATGACCGGCTTCATCACCACCGCTAGGCCGGACACCACACCAGCAGAGATGCGCGCCACCTGTAACGGGCGCTGCATAGCGATGCGTTTGGGAACCAGTTCGCCAAAAACAAGGGTAAAATATGACAAAATCAGCGTAATGACAATTACAGCCAGCGTATCCAGCGTCGCCGGAGACAGGCTGGTAAAACCCAGGTCGTTATATACCCAATTGACAAGATATTCGGAAAAGCTATCCGCTGCAAACGCGCTGCCCAGAAAGCCGGCCAGGGTAATGCCAATCTGAATGGTGGACAAAAAGTTGGAAGGTTCGTTGGCCAGGCGCAGCAAACGCGGGGCCGTCTTGTCCCCCTCCTCCGCCATTTTGCGCAATTTGGTCGTATTCAGGGAAATGACCGCAATTTCCGTAGCGGCAAAAAATGCGTTTAATAAAATCAAACATACCTGTAAGAGTAATTGTTGTGGAATGTGACTCAATCCAGTTTGCTCCTTTTTCCATACATGCCTGTGTTCCGTTCTTTCCCGCTCCTCTTTTATGCGCGCATCGGAAAACGGATACACAAAAAGGCACAATCCACCCATGGTCTCATGGGGCGATTATGCCCACCTCGCGGTTGTTGATTTCGTTTTGGTTTCGTTCGGTTCGCGTCGCTAGCGTCGGCGTCGTCCATTGTGTGAACTCAGATTCCTTTCCGTTCAAGGTTGTTGGGATGCATTATAAAGCAAGCTGCTTTGCCTGTCAAGCGGTCTGTCTTCTGCGCATGTGAAAAAGGCCTGCGCTTGTATGCATGTATGTTATATTGTAAAATATAATACATAGAGGAAACAGCAGCGCCAACGGCGCTCGGTTTTATCCTTATCGACGAAAAGGAGGCGGGGCCGGTCCAAAAAAACTGCGAACCCTTAGGAACAAGGTTTGACATCCCATCCGGTACGGCATACCGGCGTCCACTCGGACAACATCCCTAATTTTACCAAACTAGCAAAAAAGGAGAATTAGAATGAAACAAATGGATGAAACTTTCTGCAAATCGTTCCGGTATGAAGAGTATAAAACCCATGTAGCACGGCTACAGCGGTATATGAAGGAATCGCAGTGCGACGCGCTCTTGCTCTCTACCCCTGAAAATGTTTATTACGCTACGGGTTACCGCACCTGGTACACCGCCAGTTTGTTCCGCCCCGTGTTCTGCGTAGTGCCTAAAGAAGGCGACCCGGCCATCATCCTGCGGATTTTGGAAAAGACAACCGTACAGCTCTATGCCTGGCTGCCCAATGAGAATATCTATTGCTGGGGAACGCCAACGCGTAATTTGGGGCCGTTGCAGGCCACATCCGTCATCGATGCGCTGCACAAAATTTTCGAACGCGTCGCGCCCAACACCAAAACGGTCGGGCTTGAAGCCGGCACCGGCCTGAATTACTATAACTCCCTTACGCTTTTAAAGGAAATCATCGACGAATTCAGCGACAAGGAATTTGTGGACGGCTCCTATGCAATTCAACATGCGCGCATGGTCAAAACGCCTTGGGAAATCAGCAAAATCCGCGAATGTACCAAGCTGACCGAACGGGCCATCGACCAAACCTGTCGGGCCATTGTCCCGGGAAAAACCACAGAAAAAGATGTGGCACGCGGCATAGCCCAAATCATGGCGGCAGGCGGTGTCGACCGGATTTCTTATTTAACGGTGGTCAGTGGCGATGTGAAAATGAAGACGTTTAACGCATATGCTACCGACCGCGTAATTGAAAAGGGCGATGTGGTACAGTTGGATATCAGCGGCCACATCGATGGCTATGCATCCGACCTGAGCCGTGTATATGTGATGGGAGAGGCAACACAGGAACAGAAAGAGATGGCGCAGGTGGCTTTTGACTCGGTACGCGTAGCAGTTGAAGCGATGAAGCCCGGCGTTCCTGCATCCACTATCAACCGCATTTGTGAGGATTACATTGCCAATTCCAAGTTTGGGGACTTTGTCATCCATTCCAGCGGCCATTGTCTGGGTCTGAATGTGGTGGAATTCCCCACGCTTTGCGATGAAACCCATACGCCTTTGGAAGAAGGCATGGTCTTTGCGGTGGAAAATGGTGTGTATCCGTTTGACTTATCCATCGGCGCAGAATCCATCTACGCTTCCTTCCGCTATGAGGACCAGATTCTGGTCACCAAAGACGGTGCCGAATGGCTATCCGGACCGGCGGAACCATTGGTTGAAGTTAAATAAAAAGGAAGGAAATCGGCCCATGCCGTACGTACCAGGCGGTTGCTGTCCTGAAAAAATAGGACCAGTTTCGTTCAGGCGCAGGCCTCATCGACAGGAGGAATCCAACATGTACACAGCAAAGAAATCTCGTTTCCCTGGGCGATTATGGCGTTGGCTGTGCATAACGCTGTTGGTCACGATGGTCGGCCATGGCGCGTTGTGCTTCGTGCAACATTTACAGCACCCCGCATACAGTGCTCCGGCTTGGACAGCATGGTTGGTGATGCTTTATTATCTGCCTGCGGCGCTTGCTGCAGGCTGGTTGGCAAGGCGGCGGAAACGTTAAAAAAAGGAGAGGCAATCCTCTCCTTTTTTTATTGATAATTGACGGCGCGTTGATGGAAAAATGCTTGGGGATGTTCGCACACCGGGCATTTGTGCGGCGCTGTTTTTCCGCGGTGGATATGGCCGCAGTTGCTGCAAATCCATACGATTTCTTCATCCTTGGCAAATACAGTCATGCCTTTGACATTGTTGAGCAAAGCCAAATATCGTTCCTCATGTTCCTTCTCGATTTTTGCAACCTGTTCAAACAAATAGGCGATGTGGTTAAATCCTTCTTCCTTGGCCTCCTCGGCAAAGCTCTTATACATTTCCGACCATTCGAAATGCTCGCCTTCGGCGCCCAGTTTCAGGTTTTCCTCCGTGTTGCCAATCCCGTTATGCAAAAGCTTATACCAGATTTTTGCATGTTCCTTTTCATTATTGGCCGTTTCGGTAAAGATATTGGCAATCTGTACATAGCCGTCTTTGAGCGCCTGTGAAGCGTAATACGTATACTTATTGCGCGCCTCCGATTCACCTGCATAGGCAGTGATGAGGTTTTGTTCCGTTTTGCTTCCCTTTAAATCCATCTGCACACAACTCCTTTGCTGCATATTCTCCTTCTAGGGTGCACAAAAAAAATGTTTCCATACAAAAAAAGGCGGCGGAAAATCCGTCGCCTTTTGGCCTTTTTTGTTAGATGTTCAACACAGTGATGGCATCGGTGATGGTTTTCTCCATGGCTTGTTTGCCGTAATTATCCACCTCTGTTTTATTTTTGGGGCCGTGGGTCAGGCAGCCTGCACCACCGATACACCCGGATTCACACGCCATGCCTTCAATAAAGTTTTCCTTCAAGAGTCCCTTGCTGGCTTTGAGTAAAGCGATTTTGCATTCCGCAATGCCGTTGCACACGGCTGGCTGTACCTGAAAATCTTCCGGTGCGATGCCCAGTTCCTTGACCGCCTGCGCCGCTGCTTCGGACAGACCGCCGCTTCGCGCAAAAATACGGCCGTAATACGATGCATTATCGAGTTTTTCTTCCGGCAGGCTGGCTAAATCCAATTCACGGCTGTCAAATAATGCCTGCAACTCTTCAAACGTCAGCACACAATCCACAATGCCCCACACTTTTTCCAGCCTATATTCCATCTTCTTCGCAACACACGGGCCGATAAATACGATTTTACAATCCGGGTCTTTCTTTTTGATATAAGCGGCCAGTTCCTCCATAGGGGAAAGATTGTGCGAAATATGCGGCACCAGGTCCGGATAATTGACTTCGATATACTTGACAAACGCCGGACAGCAGGAGCTGGTCAGGAATTTCTTTTCATACAATTCCTGCGCTTCCTTATAGGCCACCATGTCAGCTCCTAGCGCCGCTTCAATCACGCTGTAGAAACCCAATTTTTTAATACCGGCCACCACCTGCTCCACCTTTGCCTGGCGGAACTGGCCCGAAATGGACGGTGCTACGATGGCGTATACCTTATATTTCGTATTGCCCTGGGAGCCTTTGATGAGCCGCACCGTATCCAGAATGAACGATTTGTCCTGAATGGCACCAAACGGGCATTGATACACACACGCACCGCAGGAGATGCATTTGTTATTGTCGATATCGGCTCGTTTATATGCATCCATATGGATGGCGTTTACCTTACAGGCATTTTCACAGGGGCGCGTGGATTTTTCAATGGCATGATAGGGGCAAGCCGCCATGCATTTACCGCATTCAATGCATTTGGATTTATCAATTACGGCCCGGTGGTTAACAATCCGAATTGCATCTTTAGGGCATGCATTCATACAGCGGTGCGCAATACATCCGCGGCAGGACTGCGTCACACGGATGCCGTCGACCGGACATTCATCACACGCCATTTTGATGACCTCTACAACATTCGGGTTCTGCCGGTCTCCACCCGTGGCGAGCTTGATACGCTCATTGACGATGGCACGTTCTTTATAAATACAGCAGCGCATCAGCGGTTCCGGACCAGGAACAATCTTTTCCGGAATATCCAGCAGGCCTTTTTCCAAATTGTCCTCAAACGCACAGGACGCCACTTCACGCAGCACTTTGTATTTGAGCTCCTGCACGTCCGTGTCAAATAGTTTCATGTTGATGACCTCCCAAACGTGGATTGAAATTCAAACCCCTTGGCAGGGGATTAACAATAGCTGATTTTCACCTTTTTTCCCATTCCTTCCAAGCATCGCTTCAGTTCGTTGATGAGTCCCATCTTCAAATTGAAGTCAATGTTCATCTTTGGGTCCTGATGGGAAAGGTTCACCGCCCGGCCGACAAAGAAATTGATATCCGTCGCCTCTTCCAAAAGCATGCGCGCAATCCGGGTTGCACCATCTTTGCGCTCGTTCCATTGCGGCGACATAATATCCGCCGAACAATAACTCTTGGCAATTTCCAGCACACGATTGATGGTAATGACGCCCTCTGTCACTAAATCCACCCCACGAATATGGGCAATCGGCGGAATATCTGGGTCCACATAATCCATCTCTGTTTTCAGCGGTTCGTTGAGATAGCGGCTGACCATGTGCGCCGTACTACCACCGCACACCACGTGCTTACCGGCCTTGGCAAAGAAAAGGCGCAGCATCTTTTCATCATCGCTCCGGTCCTGCGGTGGGCCGATAATCAGATTGACAGCCTGCCGTTCGGTAATTTTAAATACAACCACAGTCGTGTCATCATCCATATGGCCCATATACAAGTCCCGGCAGGCATCCACCAGCAGGGCCGCCATGTTTTTGGCGGACAAATGCGGTTTATAGATGCGCTCCAGATGCATGATAACCTCTTCCCGTTTCCAGCCATTGGGCATCAGTTTCCCCAGCCCTGCATGGGTGACGCCATCGGTCAGAAGAATCAACATATCACCCGTCTGCAACTGCAGGCGGCTTTCCAGAATTTCCTTTTCCTCTACAATTTTGCGCGTATATGGATAATCCATATGCTTGCCGCCGCGCAGTAAAATCGCGGGCGGATTGTCATACTGCGCCAGATACGCTTCTCCCATATAATTGGCTTGAAAAACGGTAAACGTCGAATAGGCCAGTTTGCGCACGCTGCACACTGGCAGCGTCTGCGCCACCGTTGTCACACTTTCTTCAATGGACAGACGATTCGCCAGCATCGTAGCGAGCATCTTGCTGGTCAACGTCGCAAGGATGTTGGCCTTAACGCCGCTACCCAAACCATCGGACAGTACGGTGGTAATCATGGATTCGTCCGCAATGGTGGTCAGACGGTCGCCGCATAAATCCTCGCCTTCTTTATTCACACTGACCTGCCCGGACTCGAGGAACATGTTTCTCATCGCTCTTCCTGTTCCTCCATCACCACGGTATGCTGCAGCTTGGTCAGTGCAATTTTGGTCTCTGCTGCCGTTTCACCCAGCAAAGAGGCTATTTCCTGTACGATGCGCATCTGCTTGGCAATGATTTTATCGGTTATCTCCACCGCTTCATTTTTTGTTTTGCGCAGATTCTCGCGGTTGGCTTCCTCTTCCGTAATATCCTTCATGATGCAAAACACCAGGTTGTCCTCAGCATCATAAATAAAGCTCTGTTCCAAATTCTTGCGATATTCGGCCAGGTATGCCTTCTGGTCAAACGTGCTTTGCTGGTTGGAAAAGGCCTGGACAAAATCAAATTCATCCATGATTTGCGATATCGGCATGCCGATGGCGTCCGACGGATTTTGAATCTGAAACAGTCGGCACGCCGCTTGATTTATCTGCTGGATTTTCATCTGGACGTCCACGACAATGATGCCGTTTGGCGTCGCCTGAATGATTTGGTCCGCCATGGATTCCGCTTTCTTTTTCATATAAGGAAGGCACATGCTGACATCCGCCTTGCCATAATAAATGGCAATCGCTTTTTCACGGCAGGTCGCGTACCCACACGCGCCGCAATTGAGTTCATCTTCAGCGGTGTTCTTGCCCATCTTGTGCAAAATGGCCGCGATTTCCGCCTGATTGGGCACGGGGAAAACGACCTGCCGGTCACGGAAGGACTGGGCCAGCGGCGTGTCGTTGGGCGTATCAAAATCCACCATCCCACCCGGTTGGCTCGCAAAGGCGCGCACCTTGGCTGTGGCAGCAATGGTGTGCGGGCTGCGATGACCTGTGGCAGGGCCGTTGATGCAGCTGCCTTTGCAGGCGCTCATTTCGACAAAACAGTGCGTCAGTTTGCCATCGATAATCTCCTGCAGCGCATCCATACAGTTTTCCAGTTCATCAATGCAGATGTATTGCGTATCCGGCTGCGCATCCATTGAGGCGATGATGCCGCCTCCCATCGGAAAAAACCGTGAACGATAACGCGGTTCTGCCGGGGATTCAGCCAGCGGCGGCAGGGTGACGTGTTCCTCTTCCATCCAGCCGTTGAGTTCTTCAAATGTCAAAACGCAATCCGTCAGACCCGGCTGCTGTTCACATTCGGCCTTTTTCGCAATACAGGGGCCAATAAATACGACCAATGCATCGGGTTGAGTTTGTTTGATAGCCTGTGCTTGCGCCTGCATGGGCGTCATCACCGGTGCCAGATAGGGGATGGCCTTAGGATAATGTTTTTCAATCAATTGATTGACCGTTGGACAGCAAGAGGAAATTAAAACCGGATATTCTTGCTTAGCCAGCAGTTCCTCATATTGTGATTTGACCCAAAAAGCCCCTTCTGCTGTTTCTTTCGCCTGGGCAAAGCCAAGGGAATACAGCATGGCCGCAAAGGAGGCAAAATCATTGACGGCATAGTGCGCAGCGAATGACGGCGCGACATTAGCCACAACCGTTTTACCTGCGCGAATCCACTCTTTTACCAGATGGACATCGTTGCGCACCTCTTTAGCATTTTGCGGGCATACCAGCGTACAGCGGCCGCAAAGCACACAGTCGCGCTCAATAATCTGCGCTTGGTGGTCGCGTACTTCAATGGCTTTGATTGCACAATGACGGATGCATTTATAGCAATCTTTGCAGTTGGCTGTCTTGAATTGGAGAATACTCATTCGTGCACCCCGTTTCTTTTCCAAACCCTTTTCACCGAAGGCTTTTCCTGTGCGTCTTTGCTTTTTTCGTTCTGCCATACATACCTATCACCAGCCTCCCTTTTCTATGCCTATTAGGAGGCTTACGTTCATGTCGGCCGTTCTAGATTGTGAAATAATTTACAATGTAAAGTATACTCGGTTCCCATTATACTTGCAACCGTTTTCCTTGTTTTTCCGACAAAATGCCTGCCATGTATACCGCAAAAAAGGAACCGGCCTAAGGCCGGTTCCTGCTCGTTTAAAATCGCTATCAAATGGTCAATGTTTTTCCATCATTTTCAATCTGTACGCTCTGTCCATCGAACATAACCCTTGTCACCCAGCCGTCGGTATATAGTCCATCAGCCGCAAGGGTGTCCAGGGATGCTGGGCGCTGTTCGACCTCATCATACATGGTAAAGGAAAACTGCATATCATCAAATACACTGCGCAGCACATGATACGATTCGCCATCATCCGTCGTATAGTAATACTGCACACGGTACTGCGCACTCGTATGCTGATACTGCATCCACAGTTGCAACACCGTCTCTGTGCCATCCGCCGCCTGTGAGGACAAAGAAGCATCCACAAACGAACCGTCCTGCGCCATGGTAACCTGTTGAATCTGCATGGTCTGTGTTTCTTGATTCTGCACAATTTTTCCATCAAAGCGATACTGGCCGTCTGAAAGGGCCAGATGCCCCGTTTGCTGTTCGGTCTGTACGCTCCACGTGTTCTCCGCCGTCTGCTTGGTATCCAGCAGATTGGCCAGCAAATCAAACAGCTGTGCATCGCCCTCCACAAATGGGCTCTGTACTGCCTGAATCAGCGCGGTATAATCCGGCTGGCCTTCCTGTTTGGTGTACGACTCCAGCCGCTCTGCCATTTTCCCGGCCGCAATGTCCTTGGCTTCACTGAAGGCGACCAATTCAGCCAGCAGCGGATTTTGCTGCATCACCGCTTGTGCGGATGCATCAGGCGTAGCCTGTACGTCCCCCTGTTGTTCGGTCTGTTTACAGCCCACGGCTACACACATCAGTCCCAGGGATAACGATATCGCCAAAATGGATTTCCAACGCACCCGCGCCGCCTCCTTTCCATTATCCGCATTTTATCATGATTCCCTCTGTTCCGCAAAGAAGTGCCGTAAAAAAATAACATCTGTCTTTTACCAGCAAAAAACGCCCTTGTACCAAGGGCGTTTGCAATACCGCTTAACGGCAGAATAGTTTTGCGACCTCATATAGCTCGGCATCCACTTCTTTGCGCGTACTCAACGCATTCTTCAACGGCGTACAGATAATCTTTGTCGCCGAAAGGCCCACCATACAGCCATAGTTGCGGCTGATAACCTGTTCGGCCGCCTTGGCGCCCATACGCGCGCCCAAAACACGGTCAAACGCGCTGGGCGAGCCTCCGCGCTGCAAATGCCCTAAAACGATATCCCGTGTTTCAATGCCGGTACGGCGCTGAATCTCCTGTGCCAGCTTGTGGCCAATGGCGCGGTCCGGCAGCGCGGCGTTGCCAAACGCATCTTTTTTCAATTCGCCCTCATCGACATGAAACCCTTCGATGGTTGCTCCTTCTGCAACCGCCACGACGCTGTAGCGCTTGCCGCGCTCCTTGCGTTCGGTTACGATGCGGCAGATATCGTCGATATGCAGCGGAAATTCCGGAATCGCAATGACATGTGCATCCCCCGCCAGGCCGCCCTGCAAAGCAATCCAACCAGTGTGCCGGCCCATGATTTCCACCACCATGACGCGGCCATGACTATAGGCTGTGGTGTGCAATCGGTCCAGCGCTTCCATAACGATGTTGGCCGCTGTGTCAAACCCAAAGGTAAAGTCCGTACAACTCAAATCGTTGTCAATGGTTTTGGGCACGCCCACCATATTCATCCCCATGTCGAACAGTTGGTTCGCTACGCCCAGCGTATCGTCGCCGCCGATGGCGACAATGCCTTCCAGCCCCAGTTTTTCCATGGATGCACGCACCATTTCCGGCCCGTTTTCGGTCTTCATCACATTGGTGCGGCTGCTTCCCAAGATGGTGCCGCCCAGCGTCTGAATACCCTCCACATCATCAAGTGTCAACACCCTGCCGTCCGCATGCAATGCGCCACGCCAGCCATCTGCAAAACCAAATACTTCGATGTCCTCCAAAGCACATTTTTCCACCACGCCGCGAATGACCGCATTAAGCGCGGGACAATCGCCGCCGCCGGTTAAAATGCCGATTCTTCTCATCCGTTTATGACCTCCAAAGTCTATTGACGCATGACGGGAGACATGCTTGCACACCGCGCCACGCTCTCCGTTTTTATTTATGTATACACATGTGAAAAAAGAAGAAAGGACGTCCACTTTTTTCATCCAACCTCACGGAGATGCATATACAAATATGTACGGTATGATTATGCCTTTTTCGGTCCTACTTTGCAACCCTTTTCCGGGATTTATCCATTTTGAACCGCTTTATTTACATCCTGGAAACACAAAACAGCAGACCGTCTCATTTTTATCGGAAAAGGATTTTTGTCCAGCAAGATATCCTGCACCGCGTCCAAAACCGCCCCCTGCTTTGCCATATCAAAAGGCAGCATGCGGCTTGACGGCCGTACGCTGCCTTTGCGCGTCTTTCTCTTTCCCATTAATAACCCAGCAGAAGGCCGCCGGTAATATCTACGATGGAACCCACGGCCAGGGCGCACTGGTCACTGGCTAAAAAAGCAACCGTAGCACCAATCTCCCAGGGTTCTCCCACACGTTTGAGCGGAGCGCGCTGTAAACGTTGCTGGTATTTTTCAGGCCGCAAACGCATCTCCTCCTCCAGTCTGGAAGCCATGATGTGGCCGGGCAACACACCGTTGACATGGATGCCATGACCAACCAATTCCACAGCAAGGGCATGTGTCAAGCCAACTTCGCCCGCTTTATTGCTTACATACGCGATGCGTCCCGGCGTCGTCGTAAAAATAGCCGCCTTGGAAATCACATTCACAATCCAGCCTCGCTGTTTGCGGGCAATTGCGCGGCGCGCAAATTCACGGGACATGAGGAATTGGCCCGTCAAGTTGTCGGAAAGGCAGCGCTGCCATTGGTCCATGGTGATGTCCAGCAGCGTTTCGTTATATACCTTCCCTGCGTTGTTCACCAGGATATCCACCCCGCCCAAGCAAGCCTCCGCTTGGTCAAACACGCGGATAACGTCTTTCTCCTCACCCACATCCCCTTGCACGCAAAATGCCCGGATTCCATAACGTGTGGACAAGTCGGCCGCAAATTGTTGGCTTGCCTCTGTATCGGAACGGTAATTGACCAGCACATCAGCCCCCTCACGGGCAAACACTTCACTGATGCCGGCGCCGATGCCCTTGGCACCGCCTGTGACCAATACCCGTTTCCCTTTATGGCCTAAGTCCATTGTTCTGCCTCCTTTCTCAATACAACACGCGGTATATCTGCTCGAGTTCTTCAACGGACAGCGGCACGTAGCTTGTGGCCAATACGGGCTGGAGCGTCTGTGCTACCTCCTGTGCAAAAGCGGGAATATCCGACTGCGTCATGCCAAATTCGCGTTCCGCCTTCCGGTGCCAGATGCGTTCCAGCAGCGTATCCAGCTGTTCGATGGCATCCGCTTTTGTACAGCCAAGCTGTTGCGCTATGCAGGCACATAATGTATCCATCTTTCCCTGCGGCTTTTTTTGGGCATATACGCGCAGCACCTGGCAGAAAAACTGATAGTTGCTTTCGCCATGAGTCACATGATACCGGCCGCTAAGCGGAAAGGATAACGCATGTACCGCCCCGCATCCGGCATTTCCAAAGGCAATGCCGGCGTAGTTGCTCGCCTTTTGAAAATCAGACAGCAAATCCTTGCGGCTTTCTTCCCCTTGCTCGGCTACGTATTGGAATGCGTTGAGCAGCATGCGCGTAGCCTCCAGAGAAAATAGCTCCGTATAACTGGTAGCTGCCGGTGAAAGATAGGATTCCACCGCATGCACAAGGGCGTCGATGGCGCTGAACATAAACGGTGCGTACGGCAACGTGGTCAGTAATTGCGGAATCAGTACGGCGGCAGTGGCAAAAAATGGGTCGTATGCCATACGCACTTTGGTCTCACGCGCGACGGAATGAATGATGGACGACCGGGTTACCTCGCTGCCCGTTCCACAGGTGGTAGGCACAATCAGCAGCTCCTTATCACGGACAATTTTACTGGGGTCGTCAAACAATTCCGTCACAGTATCAAAGCGTTTTTGGGCCAACAGTTTCGAGATATCAATGACCGTCCCGCCGCCCACGGCAACCACCCGTTCATAATCAATGGGCCGGACGGCCTGCACAATGCGGTCGACCATTTCATCCGTCGGTTCACCCTGGCCGTATTCCTCTTGAAAAATCACAGGGCATGGCAAATGCAAATCACGGATAAACGGGTCGTAAAGAAATTTCTGCGTGACCAGCAAGTCCTTTTCCCCCAAAGCAAACGCCGAGGCGAAGGAAGCAAAATCGTCAAATTCGTAAATATCCGGCACGATACGGAATCGTTGCATCGTCAATCAGTCTCCTTTCTCATCTGCGCAGGTAAACATCGCTTTGATTACCTGCTTATTCCGCGTCTGGTCAAAGGCCTGCTGCCATTGGTCCAGCGTAAAATGGCTGTCGACCCAGGAATCGATTTGTCTCTCAAACCGCTTGAGCACCTGCATGGCAATGGGCCAGTCCGAAGGGCGCGAACTGCGGCCCGCGCCGATGCTTATCTGGTTACGGTATACAAAATCCATATCCAGCTGATACGGTGTTTTGTCCTTGAACGGAACGCCGCCTGCCACCAGCCGGCCCATCTTGCCCAGCGTATACATTGCTTGCTGCAAGGCTCGGTTCGTACCAACCGCATCCACTGCTGCATCCGCCGAGCCGCCAAACGCCGCCTGCACACGGGCCGCCAGATTCTCCGTATCGTTTACCAACGTCTGACAACCCATTGCGCGGGCGCATTCCAAGCGCTGCGCGCCGCGCGGCGTACCGACTACCAACACCTGTGCACCGGCAAACAAGGCCGCGGCCGCACACAACAATCCAATGACCCCCGGGCCAATGATGACCACCCGTTCCCCCGCCTGTACCTTCGCTACGTCATGTACGATGTGGACGGCGCAGGCAGCAGGTTCTGTCAGTGCTCCAATCCGCAATGGCAATCCCTGCGGCAATACATGAAAGTTACGGGCCGGACCTGCAAAAAACGGGGCAAATCCGCCGTCAAAACTCGAGCCTACTCCCAAGCGCTCCGGGCACATGTTCCAATCTCCCGATACGCAATACGAGCAATGACCGCATGGCTGAACCACCGTGTCCACCGTGACCCAGTCGCCGGGCTTCAGGTGCGTAACCGCCGGTCCCACCTGCGTAATTATCCCGCTGAATTCATGCCCTAAGACAATCGGCGGCTTGAGTTTGGCGTCCGGCCCAGTTGCATCCATCTGCATCAGTTTGAGGTCCGACCCGCCGCATACGCCCGCATAACAGACCTGCATTTTGGCCCAATCGTCTTGCCGTAGGATGGGTTCATCCGTTTGTGCAACGCCCATATCCCCCACCCGGCCGGACAAACGCATCAACGCTTTCATTTCGTCACCTGCCGCGACCGAAGCGACAATTCCTTGACATGGGCTATATATGCCTCCGGCATCGGTTTACCTGCACGGCCTGTAGCGAGCATCCATAGATACTGTTCACAGGTCCGTTCGATATTATCGTTGACAATCATCGCCTTTTCCATCGAAGTCCCTACACCGATGGCGCCATGATTCTGCAGCAGAATGCCCGCGCTGGTGCCAATGGTATCGCGTACCGCTTGGGCCAGTTCCGGCGAGCCGGCCGGATAAAACGGCGCGATGGGCGTTTCCCCGCCCAGATAGCTCACGCTCTCAATATCGATAATGGGCAGTGACGTCACCCCCTGCAGCGTAGCAACCAACGTAGCGTATTTGGAATGGGTGTGGATGATGCCGTTCACCTCGGGGCGAAGCAAAAACAGATACCGGTGCATCGTCGTTTCGACGGACGGTTTATATGCAGCCTCAACAATATTGCCGTCCATGTCTACTACACACAAATCCTCCTGTTTGAGCGTGGCATAGCTGCGCGAGGACGGCGTAATAACAAATCGGTCTTCCCCTTCCACCCGGGCACTGATATTGCCTGCCGTGCCAAGCGTATACCCGCGTTCTACCATAACCTGTACGCCCCAGAGTACCTCTTCCTTGGCTTTTTGGATTGCGGATTGAATCATTCTTCTATCGTTCCTTTCTCTTCGTGCATGGATGCATATAAAGGGACTGCCCCGCCGCATCGTGCGCGGCGAGGCAGAATGAGGTCCCCCTAGATTTGCGGGAAATATTTTTCTTTCACGCTGCGCCATTCCTTAATTTTGGTGTCCGTGGTCAACTGGAAAGTAATCGCCACGCCATGGTCGGCCAGCGCCTGGAGCATCTTCGCGTCTTCTTCATTCAAGGCGATGGTTCCTTCCACTGCAACACGGCCCGGGCCGCCTGCAATACCGCCAATCTGCAGCTTTTCAAAGCAGATGCCTTTTTCATATGATTCGAACGCACCTTTGACGCTCTTAAAGAGCACCAGCACTGGGCCCAACGCCCCAAACTCATCGTCTTGCCATGCCTTGGCTGCATCATCCACCGTAATGACTTCCACCTTCACGCCCGGAGGCGCCGCCATGGCAAAAACCTGTGCAGACAACGCGTCTTTGGCGCACCAATCATCGATGATAATGATGCGTTTGGCCTGCGTCACCTTCACCCATGCCGTGACCACCTGACCGTGAATCAAGCGGCTGTCTACCCGAAGCAATGCGATATGTGCCATCTAATCAACCTCCTTATTCGTACACCTATCTCTATTCATAAACATGGATACCTATCCGTTTTTCCACAACCGCAGCGGCGCCTCGCCTTTGGCGTAGCGGATGATTTCATCGGCAATCATCCTGGATTGCCAGCTTTCGACGCCATCCGTCCATCCGCCGATGTGCGGCGTCAAGACAAACTGAGGCATTGCCAGTAGGGGATGGTTAACCGGACAGGGCTCTTTCCACATGACGTCCATCGCTGCGCCGGCAATCCGGCCGGTACGCAACGCCTGGACAAGGTCTTGCTGATTCACCAAAGCGGCGCGGGATGTGTTTATCAGCCAAGCGGAGGGTTTCATCGCGGAAAACCACTGTTCGTTCACCATCCCTTCTGTTGTCGAATTTACTGGCAAATGGAGAGAGACAAAATCCGCCTGCTGCCACAGTTCTGGCAGCGTGCACGGGGTGGCCCCGCATGCACGGATACGTGCGGTATCGCAATATGGGTCATGCACCAGCACTCGCATCCCAAATGCCTGTGCCAGGCCGCATACCCGCGAACCGATTGCGCCAAATCCAACCAGGCCCAGCGTTTTCTCATACAGTTCTGTGCCCTGGGGAACGATATCGCGTACAAAGATGCGTTCGTCCCTCCAAACCACATCCTTCTTTTGTTCAACTGCATAAATATCCGGCTGTTCCTGGGCCAAAAGCGCACCGCTTTGCAGGTTTTGCCATGCGACGTTTATCCTTCTGGCCGCACAGAGCAGCAACGCCACAGTCAGTTCTGCAACGGATTGTGCGTTGCGCCCCGGACAATACACCAGTGGAATGCCCAGTTCCTTGGCCGCCTGCGTATCGATGTTGACTGGATTGGACCGAGCGCATCCAAGCAGCCGAAGCCCCGCTTGTTTCCATTGCGTCAGGCACTCCCGGTCCACCGTTTCGGAACTGAGATATACAATTTCGCTGCCCATGCATTGGTCCATCAATGGCGTTCCGTCCTCCTCCGCCTGGTTTCCAACCAGGCGGATTTGACAGAACGGTTCCATCTGTTCCATAAACATTGGTGCCAGTTTGGCACCTAATGCCAATTTGATTTTCACTGTAAGCTCCTTCGTCTTTGACCGGCCGGTTCCTTATACCAGAATGCCGAAGAACCCAAGAATAAACGTGGCGCCCAACATCGCCAGCATGCCCTTGGTCATACTACCGCCCTTGCTCAGATAACGGTACAGCAACAACACGATGACCAGTGCCGGCAGGCCAGGCAAAATGGGGTCTAACAGCCCGGTTTGCAGATTCAGCGGCGTGCCGCCGGTCGGAATCATGATGCCGAGCGTGGCTTTGACGTTCAACGCGGACATGGAACCCATGGCAAACAGGCCAAGCACGCCGAAGAACTGGATAATTTTCTGGATGGAACCCGATTGCAGCAAGTTGCTGGCAGCACGGGTGCCCAGACGATAGCCGATGCGTATCAGGTTATAGCCTTCAAATTGCGTAATCGCAACCAGAATCACGACCGGTACCACCGCGGCCCACCAATAGCCCTGCAAGCCAAAGCTGATAAACAGCGAGAAAATCAACGGGCGCAGGTTGGTCAAGTTGATGGTGTCGCCAATGCCGGCAAACGGGCCCATCAGAGAGTTTTTGACGTTGATAATCGCTTCCTCCGGAACGTCTCCGCCCTGTGCTTTTTGTTCTTCCATGGAGGTGACAATCCCCGCAATCAGCGTACCGCCGATGGCTGCTTCCGTGTTGTAGAATAACAGGTGGCGGCGCAACGCTTCCTTGAGTTCTTCCGGGCGGTCTGCATAGACTTTTTTCAATACAGGCAGCATCGAATAACAGAAGCACAGCCCTTTCATACGTTCGTATCCATCCGTCATAAAGGCGGTAAACCACCAGCGATTATAGACCTTGTTAATATCCGAACGCGTTACAAGGCCCGGATTGGCCGTCTCATGCGATTTGTCGCGTTTGAACATGGAGAACAGGCCCTCTTCGTTTTCCTCACCGCGCAGGCCATGATACCGATAATCCAAAAAGGCGATGAAAATGGCCACCATGGTCGCCATCATCGTGCTGGCGCCCGTATACTGGACAAAGAAATATCCGGCAAAGAAGAACGGCATCAACGAAGGCTTGCCAATCATCTTAACAATCATTGCAAAACCGATAGCCGGCATCGCCTTACTGACAACGCTCAACCCGGCCGTCACCGAAGCGGGCAGCAGCGAAGCGGCGTTGGCCATCAAGCCGCCGCCAAAATACAGCAGCAGTGTCATCGGCAGCCACATCGTGACAATTTTCTGCAGCGCCGGGAATAACAGATGTGCCAGCGCAATGCCTTTCAAATCCAGTTTTTCCGCACAGCGGTCTGCATAGCGGTTCCAGAAAGAGTACAGCGTTTTGTTCAGCGTCCACAGCTGAGCAAACAACAGCGATACAGGCACCGCAAGCGCGATGGCTACATCCTGATTCATCCCGTAACCCAGCGCGCAAGCGGCCGGGATAATTCCCGCGGCAGCCTGGTCGGCCGGGGCTACACTACCGGCATTGATAAATGCCAGATACGCAGGCATTACCGTAGCGCCAATTACCATTGCAGTCGGAACGTCGCCCAAAATCAGGCCAACGAGAAGTACGTTACATAGCGGAAAGCGGAAAAAGGATTCCAACAGGTTGCCCAGGTATAATGAGCTTAACCAGTAGACTCCGCCCAGTAAGATTGCTTCAAGAAGTGTCATAAATACGGTTCCTCCTTTTCTCGTTTTTGTGCATTTGACGTACGCGGCCGTCTATTTGACGGAAAAGTTACGGGCCGCCAATTCCGTTACATTGATGACGGCATCCTTCCCAATGCTTTCCATCTGCCGCAGCAGTTCCTTGCCGGACACCATGTTCCGTGCAAAGATGGCTTCCAGCAGCATGGATAAATTGGCTCCGCTGAGCGCCAAAATTTCCTTTTTTTCTTGCTGGATTGCGAATAAGAGCTGATTCAGCGGCGTTCCTCCGTTGATATCCACCAAAAACAGAGAGCCTTCCGGAAATCGATGATAAATTTTTAAAAACTCCTCGCGAAACTCACACGGGTCGTCCTCATAATCCAGCGATAAAGAAGCAATATTCGGTGAATCTCCGATAATCAGCTTGGCCGATTCAACCAGCGCACCCGACAGCGGACCGTGGCTGAGCACGATGATACCCGCCAAATCCGGCACGATTTCATGAGGGCAATTGATTACCAACGTTTACCACCTCGACCTTCACTTCGTATGTTCTGCCACATACAAAACCTCCTTACTGGCTTATTCGTTTTTTCCCTTGCTCCCGAACAGCGTCATATAATGTTGAATCATCTCTTTGTAGCCTACCTGCCCGGCCTCTATCATCTTCACATAGTCCGGATATTCGCACCCCTGCAGATATTCGGTCACGGCCGCGGCGCCCGCCGTCCGCAAATCGGTGCCTATGTTTACTTTGGAGATACCCGTCTCCACGGCTTTTTTGAGATTTGCATCGCCGGAAGAAGACCCTCCGTGAAGCACCAGCGGAACGCTGCATCTTTTTTTCAAGTCCGCCAGCCGTTCAAAATCCAGAGATGGCGTTCCCACATAGCGCCCGTGCGCCGTGCCAACGGCAACGGCCAGCGCGTCCACCTGCGTGCGTTCGATGTACGTTTGCGCTTCTTCCACACGCGTCAGGCCAGCATCACGGTCCTGGGCATACTGCACACCCTGCCCGACGTGTCCCAATTCCGCCTCCACAGACACCCCGACGGCGTGCGCCATCTTTACGATTTCCGCCACCTGGCGTACGTTCTCTTCAAACGCGAGACTGGAACGGTCCGCCATGATGGATGTGAAGCCACATCGGATAGCCCGCACCGCTACCTCGTACGTTTTGCTGTGGTCCAAATTCAATACAGTGGCTATATGCGCGTACCGTTTGCTGAAAAATTGGACCGCATCCGCAATTTTTTCAATGTCCAGTTCATCATAAACATCCATTATCAGTGGCGACTGAAATTCATCCGCCGCTTGAAATGCGGCTTCAACCGTCGCTGCATTATACACATTGGGAGCCACCACCCCATAACCTTGCGCAGCTGCTTTGTTCAATACCTTTTCCATAGAAACCAGCATCGTCGTTCTCCTCCTGTCTGTTCGCATGCCAGTCGTTTGCAGAGATGGATATGCATATGGATGATTTGCATGCTGGCGTTGCTCGCACCACCAGGGATGTTCACGTATCTCCGGTGGCCGCTTGGGTTTGCATCAGCCGCCAGCCGACGGAAGCCGGGTGTCCTGCATCGTTTTCGCTATCGTTTCAACACCCTGCGTTCAGCTGATGAACCCTGTCCTTCCCTCCTTCCGTTCCAAACTAAATATCCTTCTCCTCCCCTTGGTAAAAAAGGGCCTGTAGAGCAATTGTCATCCGCGTGTTGGTTCGTTGTCTTTTTCTTCACAGCAAAGTCCCTGTGCTGCCCAGACTTGATACTGGTCAATGAGCAGACGCTTGGCAGTCTGGGCGTCCTGTGTATGCAAAAGCTTTCTTACATTTGTGCGCTTGCCAAAAAACTTATATAAATAGCCAAGTAACCGGTGGTGCAAACTGTTTCCCACACAGGACAAGGTGATGAGCACCCGGATATCCTGCCGGCCAAACCGTAAAGGTTCCTGTGCAAAAACCAGGAAACTGACGCCCATTTTATTCTCCGGTGACCGAAAGAACTCCAATCCCACCTGCGGCGCTATTTCGTAAATGGAACCATCCGTTTGTATATGCGTCCACATTTGCCGGACGGCTTGGGCGCAATTTTCTTCCCGCAGCAATAACGGCTCCGCCGCCTGCCACAGCTGTTGCTCGGCTGTTGCCGGCTGCTGGATGAACTGCACGGCGTTTTGCCCTGCCAGCAGCGCCGGGAATTCCGTATTGGGGGGCGTTTGGTTCGCCAAATGCCCGTTGAGCTGCATGCGTACCAGGTCCATGTACAGTTCGTCTTCATCCTGAATCACGGCGTGTTTGCGGACCACGGACAGAATATCTCCTGGTTTTGACTGCCCCGTGCCAGCGGTTTCCTTTTCGCCCATAATCATCAAAATGCGCTTCTGGTCCTGGGCGGATAGGGTGGAACCGGTGATAATCGTGGATTCGTTCTTTATCTCCAATTGAACTGTTGAAATAATCAAGTCGTACTCGTTTAGGCTCTTGGGCGTTACAACAAACGCCGGTACAATGTCGTATGAATAGACGTTGCCAATCAGGCGAATCAGCTGTTCGTGCAGCAACACAGCGGAGGCCACTCCTGCATCGCAGATAATCAGAACACGGTTGCGCGGTGGTCTCTGCGGCGCATCCGGAATGTTGAACGAGCTAATCATATACGTACATAGAAAAGCGGTCTCTTCTTCTGTGATGGAACGGGCGATTTTCCCGCCGATGTTCTGCAACGCGCGCTGTGTATATCGATAATCTTCGGCATACATCTCGCGGATTTGTGGTAAAAGTTTATTTTCAACAGGCACGCTGTATTTGAGGCGATAGTACATGGAACGGATATGCAGATACAGCCGGTTTTTCAAATACTCCTCTTCAGAAAATTGCGTACAGGTAATCCGTTCATATTGGTGAATCAGTTTCTGGGTAAAATCGCGGATGTAGGCGTCTTCTACCTCCGGTGTGGTGCTGTCAAAATTCTTGGCGCAGAGGAACAGGGATGTTATATAAAACGCTTCGCTCTCCGCCAGCACAATGCCATCCTTTTCCAGCTTGTTCATAATCGCCTTGACCGCCTGGTATTCCCTGGTCTTACGGAGCGCTTCCTGCTCCTGCGGCGGCATAATCAGTCGGAACCCTTTGAGGTTACGTATATGTACAACCAACAGCATGGTGATTAGATAATCGATATCCACCGTCAGCAGTTTGGTGTTCATCCGCCGTTCAAATTCGCGGATGGCCGCGAATACCAGCGCAAAAAAGTCCAGGTCTTCTCCCACAAGCGTCTCCAGCGATTCCTGTACAAGCAGATGCAGCATTTTACGCGGGTATTCAACCGTCAATACGTTGTAGGCCTCACCAATCAGCCGGCGGATAATCTCTTCCGGCCCCTGGATGACGTAGCCCTCCTTGTTCGTGCTGTGCAATACCAATTCCTTCCCCTTCAGCATGGCTTTCAGGGCCTTGATATCGGTAAAAATCGTATTTGCGCTGACATCGAAAAACAGACAAAAATCCTGCGATGTGGTCCGCTCGGCACAGAGCGTGATGTGCAAATATTCCGTACGCTGCCGTTCATCGACGGAAAAACGATATTCCTGATGGGCTTTCCCCTTCCATCGAAGCTCCTCCCGCTGCCGGCTCTGTAATTGGGCGATGCCCTTATATACCTTAATGACGCCCATTTTTTCCATTTTCAGCCAGGCATTGATTTCCTCAATGTCATAGCTGAGCATACGCTTGGTTACGCCAAACTGTTTGGATAAATCCGTCAAGGATACTCCTGTTTCCGCATTCAAAAGAGAAGTCAATATTTTAATGCGTCTGTTATTGAGATCCATCCAAACACCTCGTCATGTCCTTCGGTCCAGCTCGGTTTGCGGCAATCGATTGATTGACCCTTTTCCTTCCCTGCCGCTGTTTGTTCTCTTCTTCCGGCGGTATTTCGCCCCGCATAAAACCCTATGAAGTGAAACGCATATACAGCCCTTATTTATACGCAATATATGCTCTGCGCATCTGTTTTTATCACCTGGGGTAAAGGGCTGTTTCTCCTCTTTTTCCTTGGTTTATCCTAGCATGCGTTCCGGTACAATTAGTACACCAACTTTTGTCGTTGACGGCCCTGTGCAGTCGAAATGGAATGTGTTTTATCCACCGCCTCACCACTGAACAAACGGGGATGTATATCCGCACAAACGCCTTGCAGCCCAGAAAAAAGAGCGGGTTAAATACATTGGAAGTTCATGTGTTTTTAGGTCGAAAAATGACTGAATATCGTATCGGTTCCCTGTTCAATTTAATAGAAAAAGGAAGGGGCCAATACCTATGTACAGGTATTGGCCCCTTCCTTTTTCTTCCAAATCAATCGCTCAATCTTGCTTGTTAACAACGTACAGCCCCTGTGTTATTACAGGGGCTGTACAGCGCTTATCGCCCCACATGGCGGGCGGTTATGGCATCAGTCTTCATGCTTGGCGCCATTGAGATTCAACGCCTTGAACAATTCAACAATCACTATCGGCAACAGTGACAGACCAATCACAGACAGCCACTGCGTCAGACTCAGCGGTACCGTTTCAAAGATGATTTCCAGGCCGGGGATGAGCAGCACAACGAGCATCAACGTCATGGAAATCAGCGTAGCGCCTACCAGGTATTTGTTGTGGCCCACGGCGCCCGTCAGGGCACTGTAACGTGCCGAACGCACATTATAGGCGTGCACCAGCTGGCTGAACGCCAGCACCGCGAACGCCATCGTGCGTGCAACCTCTTCGCCTGCGCTCTGGCCAAGCATAAACGCAGCCAACGTCAAGCCGCCAATCATTATGCCCTGATAGCACACGCGCCACACCATCCCTTTGGTAAATAAGCTCTTGGTGACATGCGCTTTGCGGTCCATGATGGACTTAACCGCAGGGTCTACTCCAAGTCCCAACGCCGGCAGACTGTCCGTCACGAGGTTTACCCATAGGATGTGTACCGGCAGCAACGGTTCGGCCCAGTTCAGCAGTGTAGCGACAAACAGCGTGACAATTTCACCCACATTACAGGATAGCAGGAACTGAATGGCTTTGAGGATATTATCATAAATACGGCGTCCTTCTTCTACGGCGGAAACCACGGTGGCGAAGTTATCATCCGTCAGTATAATATCCGCTGCTTCCTTGGCCACTTCCGTGCCCACAATGCCCATCGCACAGCCGATATCCGCATTTTTCAGCGCGGGCGCGTCGTTGACGCCGTCACCGGTCATTGCCACAATATGTCCCTTGTTCTGCCAGGCGTTGACAATACGCACCTTGTGTTCAGGGGAAATCCGGGCATAAACGGAAATGTGGTCTACCTTTTCCGTCAGCTCCTCATCGCTCATCAAATCCAATTCGGCACCCGTGATAGCCAGGTCATCCGGCCGCAAAATATCCAAGCTTTCCGCAATGGCCACGGCCGTGGTTTTATGGTCGCCCGTAATCATCACCGGACGAATACCTGCACGACGGCAGGTTTTTACCGCATCGCGTGCTTCTTCGCGCGGCGGGTCAATCATGCCAGTCATGCCAATAAACGTCAGTCCCTGTTCCAAAGACGGCATCTCTTCTTTAGCGGGAACCGCGTCGATTTCTTTATATGCCATGCCCAAAACCCGCAAGGCTTGGCGCGCCATGGCATCGTTGCTTTCCTGTACGGTTTGGCGATGTGCGTCTGTCAGTTCCACCGGCTGGTCGTCCACCAAGATACCCTGACAGCGGGCCAGTAAGATATCCACCGCCCCTTTGACATACACGCGCAGCTTCCCATCCACATCATGCACGGTGGACATCAATTTCCGGTCGGAATCAAACGGCAGCTCCGCTACCCGCGGCAATTGCTGGTCCAGTTCGGTTTTGTCCAGCCCCAAATCCCTTGCGATATCCACCAGTGCAATTTCCGTCGGGTCCCCGATGGCTGTGCTGGCTCCATCCTGCATGGTATAGCGGGCGTCATTACAGAGGGCACAATCCTGCAAAAGCAGGGTTTTGGCAAAGGCATCCTCCGCCTGCGCCTGTTCAATCTCCTTCTGTTGGCCGTTGTAGAACAACGCCTTGACCTGCATGCGGTTTTGCGTCAACGTGCCAGTCTTATCCGAACAGATAACCGTCGCGCTGCCCAGTGTTTCCACCGCCGGCAGATGACGGACAATCGCATTGCGCTTGACCATGCGCTGCACACTCAACGCCAGCACAATCGTTGCAATGGCGGGCAACCCTTCCGGAATCGCCGCAACCGCCAGCGAGACAGCTGTCATGAACATTTCAAAAAACGGCTTCCCATACAGCAGCCCGACAAAGAACATCACTACGCAAATGCCCAGCGCCGCAATCGCCAGGATTTTACCCAGCTGGTCCAGCTTTTTCTGTAAAGGCGTCTGACGGTCCCCCTCCTGCATGAGCATGTCGGCAATCCGGCCCACCTCTGTTTGCATACCCGTGGCAGCCACGATGCCCGCACCGCGGCCATAGGTCACTACACTGCTGGAATACGCCATATTGATGCGGTCACCCAGGGCGGCGTCTTCAGCCAGTTCTGCACAAGCATCCTTTTCCACCGGCAGGGATTCACCAGTCAGTGCAGCTTCCTGAATCTTCAGGTTAACCGTCTGCGTCAGTCGCAGGTCAGCCGGCACACGGTCTCCTGCTTCCAACAAGACGCGGTCACCCGGCACAAGGTCGCGGGCAGGGATGTTCATCTCTTGTCCGTCACGTATGACCTTGGCCGTGGGCGCACTCATCTGCTGCAAGGCAGCCAGCGAGGATTCCGCCTTTTTCTCCTGCACCACGCCGATGACTGCATTCAGCAAGACGATGAACACAATCACGCAGGCATCAATGACCTCTCCCATCACACCGGAAATAACGGCGGCAATCAGCAGGACAATAATCATAAAGTCCTTCATCTGGTCCATAAACAGCTGGAAGGTCGTCTTGCCTTTTTTGTGCGCCAATTCATTCGGCCCTTCGGACAGCAGTTCGGCGGCACGCTCCTGTGTCAGGCCCTGTTCGGGGCTATGGAGCGTTTGTGCGGCGCGTTCGCTGGAAAGCGAATGCCAGGGTTTTTCCATGTTCTTTCCTCCTTATGATATATGGCAGAAATACAAAAAGACTTCTGCCCCTTTTTGGGGGGACAAAAGTCTTACTCTCATCGCTGATCCTTCGCCCGGGCAACATGCCGAGATGACGAACAAAGGAAACCAAAAAACATTGGCGAGCTACTCCCTTTTCTCTTGGGGCGTATTGTACCATAGGCTTTCAACAATTGCAAGCCCTAAGCGGATAAAATCACCGGAAGAATCAATACCAGCGCAACCCCCGGCAGGCCAAGCGTGCCGGCAATCAACGCGGTCAGCGGGTTGAGTCCTACCTTCAGGCCAAAAAGCCCGCCCAGGGCGTTGATAGCAAACAGTACCAGCCCGCCCAAAATGCCGTTGAGCAAAAGCTTGCCCAGCTTGCGCGCCGGCCAGAGCAGAATGCGTCCCAACCCATAGACCAGCCCCAGCGCACCCGCAAAAACCAGTACCGTCACCCATGTAATTTCCATGTACGCGCCCTCCCGTCATTTCCTCTGTACACGCTATGCGTGCCGGGGGCGCACCATGCGCAATTATTCGTTCTCGCGCGCGCATTTAAGCATGTACATGTAACGGCGCTGTGCAGCGCCTAAATCATAAATGGCGTAATCCACCAAATCCGGGTCGCTGACGTTATTAAAATAATTCTGGGCATTTTTCCATGCCTCCATCGCCGCCTGTACCTGCCTTCGATAATTCGCCTGCGCGGACGCGGACTCCTGTTTGCGCAAACCCAACATGGAACATTCCTCCTCATCCAGTTTGTTCCAGTATGCCCGGGCTGCCTCATTTCTATTCAAATCAGCGCATCCGCTTTCATCAACCACCCGATTGGTATGCCCCTCATTCCTTTATTCAAAGAAAAAAGAATCCAAATGGATTCTTTTTAAACCATTTCGCGCCGTCCCTCCATTGCCTTTTGCAGTGTGACGTCGTCCGTATATTCCAAGTCTCCCCCCACTGGCACGCCATGAGCGATGCGGGAAACCCGAATGCCCATCGGCTGCAGCAGACGAAATAGATACACCGCCGTCGCCTCTCCTTCCACATCTGGATTGGTGGCCAGCACAACTTCCTTCACCCCGTCCAGCCGGCTCAATAGCTCCTTAATACGCAACTGGTCCGGCCCGATGCCATCCATGGGGGAAAGCGTCCCCCCCAACACATGATACAGTCCACGGTAAATGCGCGCGCGTTCCATGCTCATAATATCCCGCGCATCCCGCACCACACAAATCATCTGGCTATCGCGGGTGGGGTCTGTACAGATGGAACAGACCTCCTGGTCCGTCATGTTCCCACAGATGCGGCAAAAGCGCACCTTCTCGCTTGCCGACGCAATGGCATCCGCCAACGCGCGGGCCTGCTCTTTGGGCAATGTCAAAATATGATACGCCAACCGCTGCGCCGTTTTGCCGCCAATACCCGGTAATTTGGCCAACTGTTCAACCAGTAGACTGAGCGGCTCAATATAATAGCTCATAATCAGCGCATCCCCGGAATATTCAGGCCGCCCGTGACGGCGCTCATCCCCTGCGCTACCATCGCATCACTCTTGGCCAACGCTTCCCCAACAGCCGCCTTGACTAAATCTTCCAGCATCTCCACATCATCCGGGTCCACCACCTCGGGCGCAATCTTCAAATCCACCAGCTGATGGGCGCCGTTGACCACTGCCGTCACCATTCCGCCGCCGCTGCTAGCCTCCACTGTCTGCTGGGCAAGTTGTTCCTGCTTTTTCGCCATCTCCGCCTGCATGCGCTGGGCCTGTGCCATCAGCTGCTGCATGTTGCCAAATCCACCTTTTGCCATGTGTATATCTTCCTTCCTTTTTTCGATTATTCCTCAATCTCCACGTCCATGCCAAAGGCCTGCTGCGCCTTTTGCAACAAATCCGCCTCTTCTTGTTCGAGGGAACGATGCACGGCGGCCGTGGAAAATTCGATGCTCCATTGCTGGCCTGGCAGCACCTGCTGCACGGCCTGTTCTACATCCTGCTGATGCTGGCGCAGCGCTGCAATAAGCACATCATCCTCCTCTGCAAAACAGAACAGGAGCTGCTGTTCCCGACAAACAAGCTGCTTAGCCTGACTTAAAAACTGACCGGCCAACTTGTTGATTTGCTGCAGCGCCGTACTGATACGCGGCAATATATCCTTCTGTTCCGGCGCCGGGGGCGGCGGAATAGCCGCGGATGATTTTTGTTGGGGCACCGCCGGGGCCGCTTCCGCTGCCTTGCGCACTGGGGGCGGCGACACACACCGGCTCTGCTGTTCCAAACGTTCCAGCCGGGCAAGCAAGTCGGCGGGAACCGATGCGCCCCCATTTGAATCCGACATGGACGGAATATTTTGCATGCGTTGTTCCAACCGGTCCATGCGGGCCAACACACCCTGTATATCCTGCGCCTGTTCCTGTATGCACAACCGTACCAACGCCGCTTCCAACGTCACGCGCGGCCGGGGCGTCTTGCGCATGTCCGCCTCGGCCTGTGAAAGAATGCACACGGCCTGCATAGCCGCTTGCCCGCCGCCCGTCTGGGCGTCACTAAGCATTTGGCCGCGGTAAATATCAATCAATTCACGTGTGAACACACCCAAATCCACCCCGTTTTGATATACCTGTGCCAGGATATCCAGCGCTCTGGCCGCATCCTGCGCCTGCAACGCCCGTGCCATCTGCGCCGTTGTCTCACGGCCAGCCGCCCCCAGCACCTGCAGCGCACAATCCTCCTCCAGTCTATCGCCTGCGTAACTGAGGCATTGGTCCAACAAACTCAACGCGTCGCGCATCCCGCCCTCTGCGGATTTGGCAATCAACGCTAACGCCGCATCATCCGCCTCAACGGACTGCTTTGCCAAAATCTCCCGCATGTGCTCTATCAATACGTTCTCCGGCAGTCGCTTAAAATCAAAGCGCTGACAGCGGGATAAAATCGTAGCGGGCAGCTTGTGCGTTTCCGTCGTCGCCAGAATGAACACAGTGTGCTGCGGCGGCTCTTCCAGCGTCTTAAGCAACGCGTTGAACGCCCCATCCGAAAGCATGTGCACTTCATCGATGATATACACCTTATATCTGGCAATCGACGGCGCATACCGCACCTTTTCCCGCAGGTCGCGGATTTCATCTACGCCATTGTTCGAGGCCGCGTCAATCTCCTGCACATCCGTGGCAATTTCTTCCTCGCTCAGCCGGCAGAACGCACACCGGCCGCAAGGTTCCCCCTGCTGGGGGTCCAGGCAATTTATCGCCCGCGCCAGAATCTTCGCCGTACTGGTTTTTCCTGTCCCGCGGGAACCGCAGAACAGATAAGCATGCGCGATACGCCCGGTCTGCACCTGGTTTTGCAATGTACGGGTAATCGGTTCCTGTCCGACCACTTCGCTGAATGTGCGCGGACGATATTGCCGATAAAGCGCCAAATAGGCCATTCGTACCCATCTCTCCTTTTTTCTTTCCTCTCATTTATACCATAGCATGCCGCTTGTTTCAAACGAAAAAGCGCCGCCGGAGTGGACGGCGCGGTTTCAGGTGGGGTTCGCCTTCTTTGCGCGCTCAACCGCCGCTTTTTTCATCAAGCTGCGAGCCACCAACGCAATGGTTTCCACGCAGGCATCAATCCCAATACTGTCGCTATTCAGGCTGAGATGATAATTTTCTGCCCGGCCCCAGTGTCGATTCGTATAATATTCATAATAGGCGGCACGGTTTTTGTCCATCTTGCGTAGGATATTTTTCGCCTGTTCGCGCGGCACTCCATAATGTTTGACCGCCCGGTCTATGCGGTCTTGCATGGATGCATGCACATATACGTTCAAACAATCCGTCCGCTCGCGCAACACATCGTCTGCACAGCGGCCGACCAGGATGCACGGTCCTTGTTCGGCCAGATGACGGATGGTATCGGACTGAATCATAAATACCTGGTCATTCAAAGGCGGCCCCGCCAACCCGGGCACATGTGTGCTCATGGAAAGCAAAAACGTCAATCCGCTGGCATCCTTTTCCGCATGTTCAAACAATTCGCAAGCAAATCCACTGCGTTTTGCAGCTAAATTGATAAGTGCCTGGTCATAAAAGGGGATGCCGAGTTTTTCACTCAGGCGCTGGCCGATAAAACGGCCGCCGCTGCCATATTGCCGGCTGATGGTAATAATAGGCATATCTGTATTCTGCATCCTTCATCCTCCCTTTCTGCGCTCCTGACGCCGGTGCAATTCGGATTTACACAACGTTTTCTTTATGATACCATACTTATGGATTTCCCGTCATTTTTCACTTGACGATTTTCTTCTGATTTTCCCTTCTCTTTCGCCGTTTGCGAAAACCAGCTGGAGAAGCGTCCGATGGCCGCCGCAGGCCTGTTTTCTTTCTTTTTGCAGTTTATTTTGACTATTTTATAAAAATTTCAAAAAAGAAGGTTGATTGGATGCAGGAAAACAAAATGGGCGTCATGCCCATCCGTAAGCTCTTGGTCTCCATGTCCGTCCCCATTATGGTATCGATGCTGATTCAGGCATTGTACAATGTCGTAGACAGTATTTTTGTCGCGCAAATCAGCGAAGATGCGCTGACTGCCGTTTCCCTGGCCTACCCCATTCAATCCCTGCTGATTGCCGTATCAGTAGGAACCGGCGTTGGTATCAATTCGCTTCTTTCGCGCAGGCTGGGCGAAGGCAAATTGGATGAAGCAAATGCCACGGCAAACAACGGCGTATTCATCGCCCTGATGAGCAGCCTTGTTTTCGCCGTGTTGGGGCTCTTGTTCGCACGGCCTTTCATCGCCGCCTTTACTGACGATGCCGAAATTATCGAGATGGGTACGGTTTATTTACAGATTTGTCTGGGGCTTTCCTTCGGCTCATTCATCATGGTTGCAACCGAACGCATCATGCAGGCAACCGGCAATCCCATCTACTACATGTTTGTCCAGGGGGCTGGTGCGCTGATTAATATCATCTTTGACCCCATTCTTATTTTCGGTTGGTTCGGCTTGCCTGCCATGGGTGTCACAGGCGCGGCCATCGCTACGGTGGGCGGCCAGATTGTCGCCATGTGCATGGGGCTGTATATCAACCATAAAAAAGTCAAGGAAATCCATTTTCATTTCCGTCATTTCCGGCCGGACGGCGCTATCATCAAAGCCATTTACCAAGTGGGATTCCCTTCCATCATCATGCAGTCCATCACTTCGGTGATGACCATTGGCATGAATGCCATCCTGATTCTTTTTTCTCCTACAGCTGTGTCCGTACTGGGCGTATATTTCAAATTGCAGAGCTTCGTATTCATGCCATTGTTTGGTGTGACAAACGGATTGGTGCCCATCGTTGGGTATAATTTTGGGGCACGCAAGCGTACCCGCGTCATGGAAACGGTCAAATTCGCATCCTTTTTGGCTTGTTGTATCATGGGAATCGGGACATTATTGTTTCAACTGTTTCCCGGGGTGTTCCTTTCCTTTTTCAACGCCAGTGCAGATATGCTCGCCATTGGTATTCCTGCACTGCGCATCATCAGCATCTCGTTTGTGATTGCAGGCGTTTCCATTGTGCTGTCCAGCACCTTTCAAGCGGTTGGCAACGGCGTTTTAAGCCTGGTCATGAGCGTGGTGCGCCAGCTCGTCTTTCTGCTGCCCTGCGCATTCCTGCTGGCTGAATTATTCGGTTTGAACGCCGTCTGGTTTTGTTTCCCCATCTCGGAGATATGCGCCATTGTGCTGACTTTCTTCCTGTATCGTTACGTCAACCGCCGATATCTGCTTCCGTTGGACACGCTTCCCATCGACCCAGTTTTAATGGAGGAGGCGGTTGAGGAAGCCGCATCCGAACCATTGGAACAGCCTTTACCATGACGTCTGTTTATCATACAAATGAATATACAAACGGAGCGCCGGTTGCAACCGGCGCTCCGTTTTTGAATTAACCATTCTTTAACAACAACTTTAAACACCGATAACAACAACCCCGTTGCCGCTTTCTATAATGAAGGCATGAAAACACAAGCGATAAACACAAGCAAAATCAAACCTGTAGACGGACGTAAACCCATTGAAAAGTTTTTTGAGGGTGGCTTCTTTCTATGCGCATGCTTTGCGGTTTTGGCGGTGGCGCTGATTTCGGTGTTCATCTTCTTCCGCGGCGTGCCTGCCATCACGCAAATCGGTCTGTTCGATTTCATCTTCGGCTCCACATGGAGTCCGAATTACAATCAATTCGGCATTGCGCCGATGATTGTTTCCTCGCTGCTGACCGGTGTGCTGAGCGTGCTGATTGGGTCAGTGGTAGGCGTGCTGGCCGCCTGCTTTATGACGGATATTGCAGGCAAACGCGCAAAGAAAATAATGCGCCCGGCCGTCAACCTGCTTGCCGGCATTCCATCTGTGGTATACGGCTTTTTCGGCTTGATGGTGGTCGTGCCCGCAATTCGCAATGCCTTTGGAGGATTCGGCTTGAGCATGTTAGCGGTCATCATCATCTTGGCGATAATGATTCTGCCCACTGTGATGTCCATCACGGCAGATGCGATTGAGTCGGTGCCGCGGCGCTACCGGGAAGGCGCACTTGCACTGGGTGCATCGAAGATGCAGGTGCTGTTCCAGGTCGTGCTTCCAGCCGCTAAAAAATCCATCCTGGGCGGCATTGTGCTGGGCATGGGCCGGGCGATTGGCGAAACGATGGCTGTGTTGCTGGTCTCTGGCAACCGTCCCTTCTTCCCCACGTCGCTGACCGACCCCGTCCGTACGCTGACCGGCAACGTAGCTTTGGAAATGAGTTATGCCAGCGGTCTTCATCTGGACGCCCTGTATGCGACAGGCGTCGTTCTGTTTGTCTTTATCATGGCGTTGAACCTTCTGTTACGCGCCCTATCGAATAAAAGGAGGGAGCAGTAATGGAACAGAGCCTTCCGTCCACCACTTCATCCACGCCCACGACCGACGTCAAACCGCAGTGGCCTGATGCTGAAAAACAGCACCGCAAACAACGACGTAGAGACCGTCTGATTCGCGGGATAGTCATCGGCAGCGCGGTGCTGGTTATCGGTACGTTGCTGCTGATTCTCGGCTATATCCTTTTGCAGGGGATTCCCCACCTGTCCTGGGATTTATTTACAACGCCTTATAAACCCGGCCTTGAGCAATATGGCATTCAAAGCATGATTGTCTCCACGCTGATGCTCATTGGACTGACACTGGTCATTGCAACGCCGATTGGCATTCTCTCCGCTATCTACCTGAACGAATATGCTAAAAAAGGAAAGGTATTGGAAGTCATCCGGTTTGCAACCGAAAGTCTGGCGGGCATTCCCAGTATTTTGTTCGGCCTGTTTGGATATGCGCTGTTTGTACTGGGATTTGGTTTCCGATACAGCATCCTTTCCGGTTCGCTGACGTTGGCCATCATGGTGCTACCCGTCATCATCCGGACAACGGAACAGGCTTTGCAGGCAGTGCCGATGAGCTATCGGGAAGGGTCGCTGGCGTTGGGCGCCGGCAAACTGTATACGATTTGGCACGTGGTACTTCCCAACGCTATTGCGGGTATTTTAACCAGCGTCATTCTGTCAGTTGGCCGCATCATCGGTGAAACAGCCGCCGTCATTTATACCATGGGCACAGTGACGGAAATGCCGACCGGTTTTCTCAGCGCAGGACGTTCACTGTCCGTCCACCTGTACTTTCTGGCCAAGGAGGGCGTTTCATTTGATTCCGCCTTTGCAGTGGCCGTCATACTGCTGGTGCTGGTACTCATCCTCAACACACTCGCCTCGTTCGTGGCCAAACGTATTGGCCGCAAAGGAAAAGGAGAAGCATAATCAATGGAAGTCAAACCCAACCCCATTCTCTCTGCTCGGGACCTGGATTTGTATTACGGACCCACGCAGGCTTTGAAAAAAATCAATATGGATATCCCCGCCAACGCTGTAACGGCGCTGATTGGGCCTTCTGGCTGCGGCAAATCGACATTTTTGCGCACGCTGAACCGGATGAATGATTTAATCGAAGGCGTACGTATCGAAGGCGACCTGCGCTTTCATGGCCAAGACCTGTACACCTATGATATCTCTATGCTGCGCAAACGCGTCGGCATGGTCTTTCAAACACCCAACCCTTTCCCCATGTCCATTTACGATAATATTGCGTACGGTCCGCGTGTTCATGGCATTAAGAAAAAAGCGGAGCTGGATGCTATTGTAGAAAAAAGCCTGCGTGGCGCAGCGCTTTGGGATGAGGTGTCCGACCGTCTGAAAAAAAGCGCGCTGGGGCTTTCCGGCGGCCAACAACAACGGTTGTGCATTGCTCGGTTGTTGGCGGTGGAACCCGAGGTGCTGCTGATGGACGAACCCACCAGTGCGCTGGACCCCATTTCCACCTCTCGTATTGAGGATTTGATGGGGGAGCTGAAAGAGCAGTATACCATCGTCATCGTTACACACAATATGCAGCAGGCCGGCCGTATTTCAGACCGCACCGCGTTCTTCTTGCATGGAGAAATTGTTGAATATGACGATACAGACCAGATTTTCCGCAAACCGCAGGACAAACGCACGGAAGATTACATCACCGGCCGGTTTGGTTGATACAGGAGGCTTATCAATGGCACCAAGAGAACGTTTTAATCAAGAGCTCGCACTTTTGCACAAGGAAATCGTTGACATGGGGGCGCAGGTACACGGCGTACTGCGCAAGACCATCAAGGTTTTGCGGGAGAATGATGCGGAGCTGGCGGGCAGCGTTGTCCGCGGCGATTTTACTGTCAATGCCATGGAACGCCGAATCGAACAGCTGTGTCTGCGGCTGATAACACGGGAATCCCCTATTGCGGGGGATTTGCGCACCATTACGGGCACATTGAAAATCATTACGGATTTGGAGCGTACGGCGGACCAGTGTGCGGATATCTGTGAAATCATGGAACGTGACAACGCCCTGCCCGACCTGCACGCAGCACAACTGTTGCCTGGTATGCTGGAGGAAGCCTGCCAGCAATACGATGCGGCGCTGGATAGCTTTTTTACGAAAAACGAGCAAACAGCACAGCACGTCTGCCATAATGATGAAAGCATCAACAAGCAATTTACACGTTGCATTGCGGGCGTTGCCGAATCGATTCGCGAACAACCGGACGATGTCACGCAGGCGGTGGATTGTATGATGATTGCTAAATACATCGAACGCATTGGCGACCATGCGACCAACATCGCGGAATGGGCGATTTATCTGTCCAGCGGCCGCCATCCGCGCGAAATCTATTTGCAAGACAAACAGTAAGGCAAGGAGGTGCCGTCATGGCGCAATGGGTCTATGTGGTGGATGACGAGCCTCATATCCTGCAATTGACAAGTTTTTCGCTTGAACAGGCGGGTTTCCGTGTCCGTACCTTTGAACAGAGCCCGGCGTTTTGGCAGGCCTGCCTGCAACAACCACCCGCAGTGGCGATTCTGGACTGGATGATGCCGCAGCCGGATGGATTGGCACTATGTCGGATGCTACGCGAAAATGCTTCGACACACGATACTAAAATCCTGTTTTTGACGGCACGCACGGACGAGGTTGACCGGGTGATTGGCCTGGAACTGGGAGCAGATGATTATATGGTCAAGCCTTTTTCCACCAAAGAAATGGTGGCACGCGTACGGGCATTGACTCGCCGTGGCAATACGCCGCAAGCTGAAGAACCGCCGGAAACCATCTCCTGTGCCGGCATTACGCTGGCGCTGGGTTCACGGCGCGCGTACCGTGACGGCAAGCCCCTGGAATTGAGCTATAAAGAATTTGAACTGTTGTACACGCTAATGCGCAATGCCGGCCGAGCGATGAGCCGTCATGTGCTGTTCGACCAGGTGTGGGGCTATCCGCAATCTGATGATACGCGTACGCTGGATGTCCATATCCGCTATCTGCGTAAGAAAATCGAAAAGAATCCGGCTGAACCGCTTTTGATTGAAACCGTGCGAGGCATCGGGTACCGATTTAACGCGTCGCCGGCATGACACCCGCTCTTCCCCCTAAAAGCAAAGACCAGACATGTGCATTTGCATGTCTGGTCTTTCTTGTCGGATGGTTGATGCTTCGGCCGGTTCCATGGCAATGCTCCCGCGTATCCATTGGCGCAATAAATCCGCCGAACGTTGGGAAGACAACCAAACCCGCATATGTCCACAGTTCGTTTGTATTTTGACTTTATACCAAAAAATGGACGACCTGTAAACTCTTTGTTTTCTGCATTCTTCATACTGCACAATGAAATCTCGGTTTAATAACACCAACCGTCCATACTGGTTCACTCCGATAAACCATTTGGCATTGTAAAAAATATCCCTTTTGGGCGAAAGAAACGGCTCCTGATTTTCATCCAGTTTTTGTCCCAGGACACGCTGCTGATACACAATGCGTAGCCAATCAAGCGGAAAAGCGTACAACAGGATGGCAAGAAGAACGATAAAGAGAAACATGCCTGCGCCGATAATGAACAGCCACATGCCCGGCTGTTTTTTCCCGGCGAACAAGTATATCAACCCGTAAGCGATGCACGATACCGCCGCGCAGGCGGCCGCCAGTCTTATGTAAGGCCAGATATGCCGGGCAACCAACTTTTTCATGCGTATTTGTTGGGCGGGGACCTGGCGGATTTTGGTTTGGGACATAACGAACAGCACCACCCCTCATTTTCCTTTGGCCAAGTGAAAAGGCGTGCCGCCTGTGAACGGTACGCCCTGTTTTTTTCGTCTATTTTTTGCGCACCGCGCGTTGGACCACCACCAGCACCGCGTACAACAGCAGGCTTTCCAACGGCCAAAGCGCAAGGTTTTTCAGCACCCGTTCGGGGAGTATTACAGAGATTGCTTTGCCTACAAAGATAGAACTCCAGATGGTGTTTAACCCAATGTTGCATATTAAGCTAATCAGGCCCCGCGCGATAAAAGCGTGATAAATCTTGATACCCTTTTTGTTCTGATACAGCACAAGCCCATAAATCAGTCCCGCTACGATAGCGGTAAGCGTGTAGCCGGGGAAATAAGCACCGCGGGGATAGAAAATGCAGGAAAGAATGTCCGTCGCCGCTCCGGCCCAGATGCCTACCACGGGGCCATAGAGCGCAGCGGCCACCGCATTGGTTAAAAAGCCGACGCCTATGCGCAGCGAAGGCGACACCTGAATGCTGACGCGGTCCAACAACAGGTTGAGCGCAATGAGCATCGCGCACACGCACAACGTAAGGACAGAACGGTTTTCCTTGGCGGATAAACGAAATTTGGATAAGCAGGTTTGCATAAAAAATCACCTCTTCCGAAATTTGTTGCTACATCGTCGGAGGTGACCAACCCTCTTTGGTATGCAGCAGCGGGATGCGACCCCTGCACCGCAAGCGAACATTTCGCTTTTCGTCCAGCCGACAACTCCCCGTTCGACTGACACTTCACGCACAAGAGCCTACTCTGCCTATTTTCTTTTCGGTTTCATTATACGCCAATCTTCGCATTTGGCAAGCATTTTCCTTATCGACACGGACAAAGCACCCACCGCTGTTTGACGCATCTGCGCGGGTGGGCGCTTGCTATACAAGGAGAAGAACGAACCTGGAAAAAGGGCATTTTATTCATAGCGGAGCGCTTCAATTGGATGCAGCCGCGACGCTTTGGCCGCCGGATACACCCCGAACACAACACCAACCAATACCGAAAACCCAATCGCGATGGCTGCGACACCCAGAGAGACCTGAATGGTCATGCCCATATAGGTAGTCAACAATGCGGCGCCCGCCATTCCCAGCGCCAGACCAATCAGCCCGCCCAGCAACGACAACACAATCGCTTCAATGAGAAATTGAACCAATATATCCCACCGCTGTGCACCGATGGCTTTCCGAATGCCGATTTCGCGTGTGCGCTCTGTCACCGAAACCAACATGATGTTCATAATACCGATTCCTCCCACCAGTAGAGAGATGCCCGCAATGCCGCCCAACAGCAATGACATCGTTCCCAGCACTTCATCCATGGCGTCTAAAAGAGCAGATTGATTGTAAATGGTATAAGCGTCTTCATCACCCAATGCCGCGTACATGAAACGATTCAGCGTGCTTTCCGCCTGCGCAACGGTGTCGCTGGATTCAGCCGAAGCATAAAAGGCCGTCATCTGTGTATTCTGCGTCATGCGCTGCGCGGTGGTAAAAGGAATCAGCACGCGTTCATCCTGCGAACCGGTCAAACTACTTCCCTGTTCTTCCAACAGGCCGACAATGGTAAATGTTCGGTCTGCGATGGTGATGGTCTGCCCGACGACGTTACCGGCACCAAATAATTCTTCTGCCAAATCCACGCCAATCAGGGCTACGTGCGTCCGGTTGTCAATATCTGTCTGGCCTAATAAACGCCCCGTTTGCACGTTCAAGTCCGTGATGGTGAAGTAGTTCGGCGTGACCCCCTGCACGGTTGCGCTCTGGCTTTCGCCGTCTCCCGCGACTTCGGCGCTTGTTGTCACCAACGGCGCGGTGAGCGCAACGCCGTCCTTGCCCTGCAGGGCCGCTAAATCATCCATGGTAAGATAGAGATTGGCACGTGTATCCGTGACCGACACGGTCAGTAAATTGCTGCCCATGGATGCAATCTGACTAGTAACCTGCCCCGTAGCACCCTGTACGACGGAGACGAGCAGGGTCACAGCCAGCACGCCGATGATTATGCCCAGCATGGTGAGAAAGGAACGCATCTTATTGCTAAAAATGGAGGCAAACGCCATTTTCCAGGTCTGCACCCAGTTCATCGCATCGCCTCCTGTTCATATAGACGACCGTCGGCAATGCGTACGCGCCGCTGAGCCTGTGCAGCGACATGCTGGTCATGGGTAATGAGGACAATTGTATGCCCCTGCGCATTCAAATCCTGGAGCATCCGCATGACTTCCCAGCCACTCTGCGAATCCAAGTTGCCCGTCGGCTCATCAGCGAGAATCAAAGCCGGACGTGTGACCAGCGCTCGGGCAATCGCCACGCGCTGCTGTTGTCCACCGGATAACTCATGGGGCTTATGGTGCACCCGCGTTTGTAAGCCCACCCGAGCCAGCGCCTGTTGAACGCGCTGCTTGCGTTCGGCACCGGGTACGCCCTGATAAACCAGCGGCAGTTCTACATTTTCTTCCGCGCTCAACTTTTGCAGCAGGTTGAACTGCTGGAACACAAAACCGATTTTACGATTACGCAGGGTGGACAGCTGTTTTTCCGTCAAGGATGAAACATCCTCTCCATCCAAGCAATACCGCCCGCTATCGGCTACATCCAGACAGCCAATCATATTCATCAGCGTACTTTTTCCGCTTCCACTGGGTCCTACAATCGCTACAAACTCCCTGCTTTTGACATGCAGATTCACATGCTGGAGCGCATAGACGGCATTTTCACCCAGGCGGTACGTTTTACAGATATCTTCCAATACAATCATATACTCACCCCATCAATTTCCGCGTTCCGGTGGTGCGCCATCAAATCCTCCGTTGTCACCCGGGGCGCCTTGGGGCATCTGGCCCCCCATACCGCCCATCATATCCATCAGCGAACTGCTGGAAGACGTGGAGGTGTTGGGGATGGCGATAGTAGTCCCACTGGACAGACCACTTGTAATTTCCGCAACGCTTCCGTTGGCCAGCCCAACGCCCACTTCAATCCGGTTGGCCTCTGTATCCGCTTCATCGCCCGTCTTTCCGACAGCTGCTTCGGAGAGCACATAATACGTGTCATTTTCATGCAGCAGGGCCTCAACCGGCACCGTCACCACGTTTTCGCTGCTTTGAGTCACGATTTTGGCCTGGGCGCTCATCCCTGCATAAAGCCCTTGTGCTGCATCCAGCCGAATGGTGACATCATAAGTTGTGACACTTCCGGTCGTCGTCCCCAAACGGGACACGCGTTCTACCACACCGGTAAACGTCTGGTCTGAAAGCGCATCGATGGTGATTTGTGCGCTCTGTCCTTGTTCAATGGAGGCGATATCCAGCTCATCGACAGCGATGCTCAGTGTATAATCGCCTTCGGCCTGGATGCTATATCCATTCGTACTGTTTTGGGCCGAGGCGGAAGCGGCCGTACCCAACGATACATCCGTCAACACCCCGTCGCGGTCGGCATAGACTGCAACGATGCTTTGCGTACCGGTATCCAATCCCGTGTTGGCCAGCGTAAACAGGGTCGTGCCAGCTGCAACGCGCTGATTCTCCTCTGCCGAAATCGAAAGGACGTAGCCGCTGGGCGCCACAACGGGGACCGGGTCGTTGAGCTGCAGCACGCCTGTTCCCCATTCCGTTCCGTCCGTATCCATCACCGACGCCTCCGCTCCAATGTCAAAGGTGTCCGTATCGATGGTGACAACGGTTTGATTATTGGCATCGCGCACAGCTGTGACGGTTCCATTCACGGTCTGTTCCCCGACGACGACTTGCACGGTCTGTCCGTGTGTAACGGTGCTAACATCGTCAAGGGAAAGCGCCACGGTCATCTTGCCGTCTGCCGAAATCCAGCAAAGCGGTTTTTTGTTGTTCTGCAAAGATGCCGCCGTCGCATTGACCTGGGCATTTACACCTTTGATGCGTCCTGCAACCGGCGCCAGGACGCTGGACACGCCGTCTGAAGCGTTTTTTATCTTTATCAATGCGTTGCTGTCATCCGTACTGACCCTGCTGTGCGCGCTGGTCTGCGGCGTCATAACCGCCAACAGGTCGCCTTTTTGCACTGTGTCGCCTTCTGCAGCCGAAACAATATCGACTGTTCCACTGTTGGGCAGGGTATAGGTTTCCTGTTGGGTAGTTGCCAACGTGCCGTTCCCCTGTACGGCCACTTCCACATTGCCGGTCTGCACTGTGTAGGAAGAATAAGCCGTCCCCTGGGTACTGCCGGACTGACCGCCTAACGTCACTGCCAGCAGGATGATAACCAATGCCGCGGCAGCGCATACCAATACGATTTTCCCTTTCTTGCTTTTCCACATGCCTTTCATTCTGTCCCTCCTATGGACTGAGCGGATTCTCTTCGTTCTTTACGTTACCCATTTTTTGCGTCAACATCAGGGCAAAATTCGTTTGTTTCATGGCTGCCGCCGTACAAAAACGTCGTGCCGACACAACCGTGTCGTCTTCGCATGTCATTGGCCATGTTCCTTTCATATTCCTCTGTTTTTTCCTGCAAAACGCATTGCCTATGGAGGTGGCTTGTCCTTGTATGTTTGGCTGGAAAGGATTAAAATAAATACAATCAAGAGGATATCCATGCCTTATCGTTTCGGAAGGGAGCACATCATCCGATGCAAGAAACTACTAAACCAAGGACTCGTTGGGGGCTTATACTCACCAGTTGCCTGCTCTGTTTTTGCCTGGGCATTGCCGTCGGCATCTTCGTATTGCCACGTTACATCCCTGCGCTGTCGTCGGCGCAGGCAACGCCCGCGCCTTCCGCCGAGCCGACGGCAACCCCTGCTACACAAGTGGGGGAATCAACGCCGGCGCCCACCCTGGAACCTGTCAGCGACAATTTAGTGGATATGATTGAAACCGCTTCCAAAAGCGTCGTGCAAATCACTTCCGTTTACGGCAATACAACAGCCGGCGCGCTCACTACGACAACAACCGGTTCCGGCATCGTATACAAAGCAGAGGGATTGATTATCACCAATGCGCACGTGATAACGGATGCGACGTCTATTCTGGTCACGCTGCCGGGAGAAACCGAACGAATTGCGGCCAGCGTTATCGGTAAAGACACCGTTTCGGATTTAGCGGTGCTGAAGATTGACCGCACGGATTTGACCCCAGCCACATTCGGGCTTTCCAAAGATGTGCGTCTTGGCGAAGAGGCGATTGTGTTAGGCAGCCCTTATGGCAGCGCTTTGATGGGAAGCGCGACGCGCGGCATCATCAGCGGCACGCAGCGTTCATTGAACGTCAATGGGCGCACGCAAACTTTCCTGCAAACGGACGCAGCCGTCAATCCGGGCAATTCGGGCGGCCCGCTGCTCAATCGCAAGGGGGAAGTTATCGGTATTGTTACGCGCAAAAGCGTTAGTATCCCTTCCGCTACTACGGATACAACCGCGACGCTGGCACAGGGGATTGCGTTTGCCCTGCCCATTGACGATGCCCTTCCCATTCTCAGCCAATTGGCCAATGGGCAGACGATTGTTCGCCCGGGCATCGGTATCGCCGGTTCGACGCTGACAGCACAGAGTGCACAGACCCTGGGTATCCCAAGCGGCGTGCTCGTCACCGGCGTTGCCGCCGATGGCCCCGCCGCCAAAGCAGGGCTTGTCACCGGCGACGTATTGGTACAACTGGATGGACAGGCCATCACCAGCATCGATGGCCTGTATCAGACGCTGGAAGCCAAACAGGTGGGAGATTTGGTCACCGTCAGTCTGATGCGCGACGGTGCTGTTTCTCAAGTACAAATCGTGCTGGCCAACCGTTCTACGCTCGCTTTTTAAGGAAAGCAAAAAAAGCCATCCGATATACGGATGGCTTTCGTTTTGCCCGCACGAAGGCCCGACAAAGCAAGGGATGATAAAAATCACTGCGAAACGGTTCGGCCGGATAAGCTTGCAGAAAAGCGGAAGCGCTCCTCTTGCCAGCCACTTTTCTATCCAGCCATCAAAAACAAACGGCGACGCCTACCGTTCGTTATCCTTTACAATGATTTTCTTCAAGTTCTTTGTGAAAAGATAATCCAGGCAGTTTGATAAACCATCGAAAACCACTTAAATAAATATATACCAGTCAACTCGCAGCCCTATTCAGAAGCAGACGTTCAGGCGCCGTCATCGGAAGAGATAGAACGAGACCGCATTTTTGTCCTGGCATGCGTATCACTGGCTGTTTGGCTGCAGTTCTTTGGTAAAATAACCCCGGCGTGTGCAATATGTTTCAAAAAAGCGTATTGTATCAAACAGCGTATTGACATTGACGTTACGTCAACTGATATACTTCCCATCATCAGGAGGGATGAAGCGTGACTTACACTATCGCCACGTTAGCCGAACTGTCCGGTGTGACCACCCGGACCCTGCGCTATTATGACCAGATTGGGCTGTTGCCTGCACAGCGTTCGTCTAACGGCAAACGAACGTATGATGCGTCATCGGTCGATATGCTGCAGCAGATTCTATTTTATCGCAATCTCGGTTTTTCGCTTGCACAAATCCAGCAGTTGATACAGGCGCCTCAATTCGACCGCGTGGCCGCGCTGCGCCAGCACCGGACACAACTGCAACAGCAGCAACAAACGCTTGCCCGTCTGATACAAACGGTGGAAAAAACCATTGCACAAGCTGAAGGGAGAATTTCGATGACTGACGCAGAGAAATTTGAAGGATTCAAGCAACAGCGTATCGCACAGAACGAACGGGATTATGGGCCCGAAATACGCCTACGTTATGGCGATGCGGCCGTTGAGGCAGCTCATGATGCCTATTTGCAGTGTACACAAGCAGACCTAGCTGACATGCAGACGCTGGATGAACGAATTCGAACACAGCTGGAACAGGCAGTATTGCAGCAGGCTGCACCAGACGGTCCCATGGGTCGGGCAATTGTCCAGCTGCACCGACAGTGGCTTTCTTATACATGGCCATCCAATTATACACAACAGGCATATCAGGGACTCGCCGACCTTTATGTCCAGGACACGCGTTTTACCCAATATTACGACGCCAAAGTGCCCGGATGTGCAGCATTTTTGCGCAACGCCATTTATGCCAACTCATGAAAAACAAGCAAAAAGGCATGTACGGATTGTACATGCCTTTTTTGTCTTTACGTACAGCGGCACTCCTTGCCTTTGGGCATTGGAATACGCCTATGCTTTTGCAAAAATTCGACCGTATCGGCAAGAGTCTCTTCCATAGGACGTGGATGATAATCCAATTCCCGTGTTGCCTTACTGTGGTCAAACCAGCTATTGCTTTGCAGCGTATAGAGCGAATAGCGCGTATAAAGCGGGGGTTGCTTGCGCAACTTATAGTACCATTCACTCAATGGCGCCGTCGCCTTGGCCAGCCAAAATGGCAACACCAGTTTAATTTCCCGATAACCACAAACCGTATGCAACAGCTTCAGAAATGCCGGTACCGGATAATACCGATTGGACAGGATGTAACATTCGCCTGTTCTCCCCCTGTCAGCCGCTGCGATGGTGCCAGCTGCCACATCCCTCACATCGACAAAATCGTATCCACCTTTGACACAGGCACGCAGCGCGCCACGGCATGCATCGATAACCATTTGCGTCAAATGTCCGCTGCCATAATCTCCCGGGCCCAAAATGCCGGATGGGTGCACCACCACTGCATCCAGTCCCTGCGCTACGCTATCCAACACAGCCTTGGTCGCTTCCGCTTTGGTCTTTGCATATAACCCAACGACGCGTTTGGGATTGAATTCCCTGGTTTCCTCAATCTTTTCGCCTTTCCGCTTTTCTTCGATGGCGTGTACGCTGCTGACATAAACCAAACGCTTCACATGGCTTTGCAAACACCAGCGAAGGATGTTCTGCGTCCCTTTGACATTGACATCGTATACGTTTGGGTCTGCCTTGGAGGCAATTTTGACTACGCCTGCCGTGTGAATGACAATATTTTCATGCGCACCATCTTGAGCAAACAACGGCGCCAGGGACGCGTAATCACGGACATCGCCCTGCACCTGTTCGACCTGCTGTGGCATAGGAACCCCCTGTGCGTCACCACCATAGACAAGCGCGCGCACACAGGCGCCCTTATCGGCCAACATGGAAACTATCGTATGTCCCAGATGCCCGTTGGCCCCCGTTACAATATACCGTTTTTCCACCTCAAGCCCTTCTTTCCTGCGGATTCAACCGATTTCCTGCTCTATGTATAGTGTATCATAATTTTCAATATTTCCAAGCATGGTTTTTGTTATTTATTGAGAAAAACCCGTCGTTTTACGTTTTCAGTGACAACGGCGGCGCGCACGCCTCTCTTTTCTATGTTATGTCCTATTTTGCAGCGCCGCGCATACCAATGCATAAAAAGACGGGCATGCATCCGCATACCCGTCTTTTTATTTATGTTGTTTTATAGGGCCAGTTTATAGATTTCGATGATATCTTCGAATTTCATCTTCGTAACCTGGCCGACGTAGCCGTTTTCACGGTCACCCCAAACAGCCAAATCCGCCAAGTATTCAAATTTGCTATCATCAATGCCAATTTCACTCAAGCGCGTCGGCAAGCCAATATCATGTGTAAAATGTTCCAGATTGCGAATGCCTTCCATAATCGTTTTTTCCGGATGGTCATAATCCGGTTTGGCGCCGAAGCAATTGACGCACAGGCGCATAAACAGCGGAATATTGGTCTTGTAGCAATACTTCATCCATGCGGGCATCATAATTGCCAAAATCTTGCCGTGGGTAGAATGATACGTACCCGTGACCGGTTTTTCGATATTATGCACACAGAAGTTATACTGCGTGCCCCGGTCCATGATATCTTCCAGCGGCACATAAGCTACGCGGCAGATATTGGCACGGGCAGTATAATTGGTCGGGTCTTTGAGGGCAATCTGTACGTTTTTCATCACGGAATTTATTACCGTTTCGCAAACGCCCCACAAATATTCCGCATCTTCGGTGGAAGTGAAATAATCTTCCATTGAGTGTGAAATGATGTCATACGCGCCGGCAGCAGTCTGGCTCGGCGGCAGCGTATAGGTCAATTCCGGATTGATGATGGCAAAATCAAAACGGAATTCTTCTGCAAAGAAGCAGTTTTTAATTTCCGGGTCGACTTCATCATTGCGGATAACCGCAGATGTGCTGACCTCACTGCCCGTACCCGGCAGGGTCAAAACAACACCTTTGGGGATGATGGGCGTATGAATGGGCGCAAAGCGGCCATGATTCCAGATATCGCCATCATAATATGTACCGACGGAGATGAATTTGGCGCTATCCATCGTGCTGCCGCCACCCACAGCCAACACAAAGCCGATGTTGTGTTCTTTGACCATTTCAATGCCCTTGCGCACCAAGGTCAAACGCGGGTTCGGCTCCACCCCGCCCAATTCATAAAACGTCACGCCTGCATCCTTGAGCGACTGACGAATGCGGTCCAGCAGCGGGTTGATGTAATCCCCTCCGTCGTAATGCAGCAAACAAGTCTTGCTGTAACGGGCAACCTCTTGGCCCACCTGGCATTCTGTACCCTTCCCGAAAATAATTTTTTCCGGGTTGTATTGTACATAGTTCTGCAACATATCGATTTTCCTCCTTCGAGCTGATTCGCCCTGATAAGGGTTTCTACTTTCATTTTTTATTGTACAAACGCGCCACAAAAAAAACAAGCCCATCCCCGTTTTTTCCTTGTGTCTTGGCTTTATCAAAATAAAAAAGAGCCCGTGCCATTGCACGGACTCAGCGTTTGTTATCGTTCCGTTCCCCAGCAGGCCAGCCCCATGACGCGCGGCCCCGCATGGCCGCCGATAACCGGCCCTACCGGCCAGAATTCGATGGATTTCGGATGGCAAAGTTCCTGCAGGTTTGCCTCCATGACCTTGGCGTCGTCTTCATTGGCATAGAGCAACAGGATTTCATTCTCCTCCAGGTCTATCCCCCGTTCTTTGACCAATTCCGCCATCCGGCGCCAAGCCTTCTTCCGCCCTTTTATCTTTTCAATCGGTTCCAGGCGTCCCTCCGCACTGGTATGCAGAATGGGTTTCAAATCCAGCACAGTACCAAAGAACGCCGCACCGCCGGACAGGCGCCCGCCCCGTTTGAGGTAATTTAAATCATCCACACTGAAAAAGACAACGCTGTGCTGCTTGTTGGCTTCCAGCCATTCAACCACTTCTTCAATCGGTTTCCCCTGTTCTTTAAGCGCGACAGCCTTGCGAATCAGCAAGGACTGCCCCGCTGAAATGCTCAACGTGTCCACCAAAAAGATACGAGGAGCATCCGGTTTTTCTTCGCGAATTTCCTGCACCGCCATCTGGCAGTTGCCAAAATGCTGGCTCAGGTTATGCGAAAATCCGATATAAAGGATATCCTTTCCCTGCTCCAACAGTTCCAAAAACCACTGTTTGATTTCCCATGGGGATTTACACGAAGTGGAAACCGTCGCACCATTTTCAATTTGTTCAAAAAAATCAGGGATTTGGACCGTTTTCCCCAAATCGTAATTGTATTCCACACCGTTGAGCGTCAACGGCATCGGAAATACCGAAATTCCTTTCTCCAACACATACGGAAGGATTAATTCCGAGTCCGCATCTGTGGCAATGATATAATCGCTCATCTATGATTCCTCCAATCATTCTGCGCAAAAAAGGAAGCGCTATCTGCATTATATCCTACTCGTCTGCGAGTTTCAACTGTCGTTCTGTTTTATAACATGTGTTTATCTACTTTTTATCTATGTATTTATATTGCAAATATGTAAAATTTTTAGATAACCACTTTTTCTATGCTTTTACCATAGACAATTTTTTTATTTTGTCTATAAATAGGACGGAAATAAAAAAGGATGTCCGTTTTCCTATCCGTCCATCCCCTTTTTATTTAGAATGCGAAACCGCGCTCCCGGGCTGCCCGTTTTGCAACTTCCACCGCTTCCGCAGCATCCGCTGAATAAAGTGCCCCAATTTGTTCGGCAAATGCGGGCGTTACAACCGCTCCGCCCACCATCAGCGCACTCTTCATCTGTTTTTGGCGCATCATCTCCGCGCATTCACCCATGCGGTCCATGGTTGTCGTCAAAAGCGCGGAGAGCAGAACCACGGCAGCTTCATGCTCCTCTGCCGCCCGAATGACCTCTTCATTGGGCACATCCCGGCCCAAGTCCACCACGGTGAAGCCATGATTTTTCAGCATCAGCGCAACAATATTTTTTCCGATATCATGAATATCACCTTTGACGGTTGCTATCACTGCCGTCGCCTTTTTGGGTGCGGATTCATCGACCATCAGCGGTTCCAGAATGGCCAGCGCGCGTTTGGCTGCCTCTGCACCCGCCATGAGCTGCGGCAAAAATACGGTCTTTTCCGCAAACAGAACCCCCAGACGGTCTAACGCCGGGATGATATCCTGTTCTACCAGCTGCTGCGGCTTCACGCCTTTTGCAATCTGTTCATGGGTAAACTGTTCTGCCCGGCCCTTTTCCCCGGCAACCACTGCCCCAAACAGTCCTTCCGGCGCCGGCTGCTGTTCACCGCCAAATTCCTGGGCGTAACGGGCTGCGCCCGTACCGCCTTCCAGAATGGCAGCGCTGGCATACAACGCCTGGTGCATGGTTTCCTCACAGGGATTGACAATGGCTGCTGTCATCCCGCAGGCCTGCGACGCCACCAGCATCGCCGTATTGACCATGGGCCGGGCCGGCAAGCCAAAGGAACTATTGCTAACCCCCATGGAGCTGTTCAGGCCCTGCGCCTTGCACCATTGAATCACTTTGAGCGCTTCACGTCCTGCGTCCGGTTCACTAGCAACGGAAAGGGCAAGTGCATCCACCACGCATGCACTGCGGTCGATGCCATACGAGTCCGCTTTTTTTAGCAGCTGTTCCACCAAGGCGATGCGCTCCTCCGCCTGCATGGGCACGCCATCATCGCCAATCGGCAGCGCAATATACATCGCGCCATAGCGTGCAATCACAGGAAACAAACGTTCCGCCCTTCCCTTTTCCGCCGAAACGGAATTGACCAACGCCCGCCCTGGATATACGCGCAACGCTTTTTCCAATGCATCCATATTGGCGCTGTCAATGCACAGCGGCATATCATTGACACGCCCGGCAACCGCCAATACATAGCGCGGCAGTTCCACCTGTTCGTCTATGCCCGCCATGCCCACGTTGATATCCAGCGCACGCGCGCCCATGGCGCGCTGTTCGGTAGCCATGTGCAAAATGGCTTCTTCATCGTGTTCGCGCAACGCCTGCTGCATTTTCTTTTTCCCTGTGGGATTGATGCGTTCCCCAATGGTGCAGAAGGGTTGGTCAAACCCCAAGGCAGTTCGGCCGGCGCTGGCGGTCAACACACTGGGCAGACGTTTGAGCACTGGTATCTGACACGTTTTTCCCTGCAAAGCCTGCTGCAACGTACGGATATGGGCCGCATCCGTCCCACAGCAGCCGCCAATTACCCTTGCGCCCGCCTCCACCAATGGCAGCGCCTGCTGGCAAAAGGCATCCGCATCAAGCGTTTCCCCCGTGGGCAGGCCGGCGTTTGGCTTTGCGATGACCGGTACGGTCGCTACGGATGCCATCTGTGCAATGATAGGCACCATGGAGGCAGGCCCCAGCCCGCAATTCGCACCCACGGCATCCACCCCCAATGCACACAGGGTAATGGCTACGGTCTGCGGGTCGCTCCCTGTAAGCGTGCGGCCGGATTCATCAAACGTCATCGTTACGCATACTGGCAAATCCGACACCTGTTTAACACCCAACACGGCTGCCCGTGCTTCCTGCAAGTCCAGCATGGTTTCGATAATGAAAAAATCCACGCCAGCATCCGCCAGCGCCTTGGCCTGTTCGGCATAAATCTGCACGGCTTGTTCGAATTTCATATCCCCAAACGGTTCCACAAAAGCGCCAGTGGGGGACATATCGCCACCAATGCGTATCCCATCGCCTACAGCTTCCCTTGTTATCTGTACAAGGCGTGTATTGAGCGCAGCTGTTTGCTCCGCCAGTCCGTATTCTGCCAGTTTATAGCGGTTGGCGCCAAAGGTAAACGCATAGACCGCCTGCGAACCAGCCTGAACATATCGTTGGTACATCCGTTTCAAGGCCTGCGGGTGTTCAGCCGCCCACGCTTCCGGGCACACACCGGCGGGCATCCCTGCTTCAATCATCTGCGTGCCGGACGCGCCATCCAGCAAAACAATTTGGTCGGGTGGGAAAAGAGAAGAAAAGTTTGTTACCTGCATGTTTGCACCCCGCAAATCGCCATGACGGATTTCTCCGGCAACAGCATATAGGAGGACGTCAGTCGAATGCCCAATGACTGTGCGCCCAGATAGTCATAAAGAATCTGCTGGTTTTCCAGCGGTAAATCGCCATATCCTGGCGAATAACGCCAGGATAGCGTACGCATCCCTTGTTTTTCCAATTTTTTCTGCTGGGCAGCAATCATGAAATCCAACCCGGTATCCGCTGCGACAGATGCGGCGGCATCCAGCCAGATGCCTTCATCGCTTTGCCCATTTTCCATGAGTTGATGAATCCGGTCACAGACGGGCTGTTTGAGTGTGGAAACCATAAGCAACGCATGCGAGCAGCCTTGCAAATACCGGGCGAGCTTCTCACTGCGCATCACCCGACCTTGAAAATCCACCTGCTGTGCCTGCACATCAATGGGTATCAACGTCAACAGCCCATAAGGACGCAGGGGCGCAATCGTCTGTTTGGCTTTTTCTATCAAGGCGGCGTCCTGGGTACGCGGCGCGCCAATCCGGATTAATACGTCCCGCACTTGCGGCCGAATCGGCATTGACTGATAGGATTCAACGCGCATAATGCGCCCTCCTTTGCTTCGATTGTTTTTTATCATATAACAGGCGATGCGCCATTGCAAGTTGTAAAAAAATGTGGTTGAATAAGAAAAAAACTTTTTGTAAAGGAAGTTTCAGCATGTCTATTCCCGCCTTATTTCGTCAAACGGTCGTCTCGCTGGAAGTCTTTCCGCCAAAACCGGACGCGCCCGTCGACATGATTCATCAAACGCTTGTACAATTATCCCATCTGAAGCCGGATTACATGTCCGTTACATATGGCGCGGGCGGCTCGCGCGCCGGGCTGACGCTGGAAATCGCCAAGGAAATCCCCACTCTATGTGGATGTCCAGCGCTGGGCCACCTGACATGCGTCGGGGCGGACAAGGCCAGTATCCAGCAATCGTTGGCGCAATTTCAGCAGGCGGGGGTAGAGGCCATTCTAGCACTGCGCGGAGATGTCCCCGCCGGCAGGGATGCACAGACAGCTTTTGCCCACATGCCCTATGCCAGCGAACTGGTCAAAGAAATCGTGGCATATGGTGGTTTTTCCGTAGCGGCGGCGTGCTATCCCGAAAGCCACTACCAGTCCGATTCACAACGGGATGACCTGTTGTATCTAAAACGCAAGGTGGACTGCGGCGTGGACTGGCTGGTCTCGCAGTTATTTTTTGATAACGACGCATTTTTTTCCTTTGTAGACCGCGCACGGCGTATTGGTATCCGGGTGCCTATCACTGCCGGTATCATGCCGGTGCTCAACGCCAAACAAATCCTGCGCATGACCACGCTTTGCGGCGCCAGCATCCCCGCTTCCCTATCGCGCATCATTGCCCGCTATGGCGAAGACCCGGTTTCTTTCGCCGAAGCCGGGATGGATTTCTGCTGCGCGCAGATTACGGACCTGCTCAAAGGCGGTGTGGATGGAATTCATCTATATTCGATGAACCGTGCAAAGAGCGCGACGGCCATTTTGCAACGTACCGGTTTGCGGGATTGAATAATGGTTATAAAAGAAAACCCAGGCGTGTGTTGATGCACGCCTGGGTTTTCTTCTAAAAGATGGTTCTTCCTGTCAAACAAACAGGGAACACAACACGTCAATAAACTCTTTCTGTGTAATATTTTCCCCATGTACAATATATCCGATGCCTTCATATATGAAGGCTGCGCGATAGATGGGATATGTGCCGGCCGGCTGGCGGTCTTTTGTGTACGGGCCGTATTCCATTTCCGTATATGTCACTTCAACCGGAACGCCTTGGATGGTGGAAGTCCGCGCGTCATCCGCTTGGTAAACCGCACATTGCGTGGGCAGCTTATCTTTGGCTGCCTCTACGCGGACTTGCCTGCGCAGCGGCTGATAGGTATCCGAAAAATTTTGCTGATAGGTGACGGAAAAATTTTCGTGTACAGTCGTCCCGTCCTTTTTCCACGTGACCACCTTCCAGCCGCCGGCTCCATCCTGCGCGTATAAATCTTCCGGCACGTAAGCGGGACGGAAATCGCGGCCAAGATAGTTGACCATCTGCGCTTGGTCATAAACATGTTCTTCCATGGTTTTTGCATCAAAATAGAGGCTGGCATCCGCTATGTATCCATCCGTCGGGACAAAATGAAGTTCCCCCTGGGAGAGCTGTACGTCGGGTACATGCGTGTCGTCGGAAAGCGGCGTCAAAATGGCGATTGGCCCCGTCGTTGGCAGGGGCGCGAGCGAAGTACTGCCATCCAAATTTATCAAAGCCAGGCATACCATCATCATGCTGACGGCCAGAGCGGCTACAAGGGGAAGCCGCCATTTGTTTTTATTTTGGGGTTGCTCGGCATGCTGCTGCATCCTCAGTCGGGTACGCAACACCAATATCTCGGGCGGCTGTATCTGGTCATACATGCTTGTATATATCGGTTTCATCTGCAAACGCATCCTTTTGCAATATTTGTTTCAGCTGGCGGCGGCCGCGCGTCAGCTGAGTACGCACGGTCGAAGGCTTACATCGGCAAACCTGACTAATCTGTGCAATGGACATGTCCTCATAATAGAATAAATACAGGGCGCGTCGATAAGGAACCCGCAGCATACACAAAGCATCGAATAGCTCCTGTTCTTCCACGGCGTCAAAATGGACGGTTTCCTGCTGTAAAAGTTCGGTTTCCCTGCGGCGGCAGACGGACCGCCATCGCTTTTTGCAGCTGTTTATCGTTACGCGAATCAGCCATGCTTTTCGGTGTTCTTCGCTTTGAAAGGCGGGACGATTGTCCACATAACGCAAAAACACGTCCTGAAAAATATCCTCTGCATCGCTGGGCTGTTTGACCTGTGCCAGCGCCAGGCGATACACCATGCCCGCATAATGCTCCAGGACTTGTTCGAAGCTTTGGTCATCCGTACGCAATGACTGTGGCTCCATCGGCGTTCCCCCCTTCACTTTTTATATCCCGCAGCAACGCAAAAAGCTACCGTTTAAATGTAAAAGGGAGTTTCCTTTTGCAGAAACTCCCTTTTGTCAGCCCGTTCCTTTTATTGTGCATGTGACAACAAGTTGGCAAGCATGTACAATTCCTCGTCAAACATTTTTTCGGTTTCCACCGCCTGCATGATATCCATCGAAACAATCTGGTTGCCTCGGATGCCTACTGCAAGGTTGCTCTTGCCTGCCTGCAACAGGCGGACCGCATGCGAACCTAGCCGCGCCGCCAAGACGCGGTCGCCAGCCGTCGGATTGCCGCCGCGCTGCGTATAGCCTAACACAACGGGTTTGACTTCTATCCCCAGCTGCTGATGAATCGCTTTGGCCATTTCCCCAGCTTTGGCAGCTCCTTCCGCCACGATAACCATGCTGGTTAAAATACCCTTCAACCGGTTTTTCATAATCCGGTCACAGATAAAGCCCAAGTCGTATCCCACCTCTGGGACGATGATAAAATCCATCGAACCGGCCAGCCCGGCATACAAAGCAATATCGCCGCAATGATTGCCCATGACCTCCACTACGCCTATCCGGTCATGTGAAACCATGGTATCGCGGATGCGCACAATTTCTTCAATTACGCCGTTGACCGCCGTATCAAACCCAATTGTAAAATCCGTATACGCCAAGTCGTTGTCAATCGTGCCGGGCAGCGTGATAGTCGGCACCCCATAGCCGCACAGCGCCGCTGCGCCGCGCATGCTGCCGTCTCCCCCGATGACAACGATGCCGTCCAGTTCATATGCGGCAATCATCTCCACCGCTTTTTTCTGTCCAGCCTCGGTTTCAAATTCCTTGCAGCGTGATGTCTTTAAAATCGTTCCGCCTTTATAATTGATGTTGCGCACTTCTGCACTGGTCAATAAGTGAATATCGCCTTCCAGCAACCCGCGGAAGCCGTGCCGGATGCCGTAGACCTCCATATCCAACGCCAATCCCGTCTGCACCACCGCGCGAATCGCTGCGTTCATGCCGGGTGTATCCCCGCCGCTGGACAATACGCCAATTCGCCTCATTTCGTTTCCTCCATCCCGCTGTGCAGGCAACCGTGCCGCGTCCATACTTCCGCTTTGCCACGGATTTTCATCGCCGAAGTATTATCGGTAAACTGGCAGAGCAACACCTCGCCCGCATCCAGTTTCTCGGTGTGGTGAAAGCGCGTATCGCGTCCACGCGTCATCCCCATCACACTGACGCCATTTTCCAATGCCTTGATACAGATATATGCCTGTTCATTGTGTTCCATGGCCTCGTCTCCTCTCCTCTATGCAAATCTCTGCATTAAACCAATTTTACGCTCGTCTCGCCCAGCCAGCCTGTCAGCATATCCATCAGCTCTGCTGTCGGTTCCACCGTTACGCGCAACCGCAGCTTCGCCTGGCTGTCCAGCGCATATGCCTTGACTTCGCATGTGCCGGGATAGCGTTGCAACAGCCCCACCATGCCTTCCATTAAAAATTCATTCCCGAACGTCTTCAGCCGAAGCCACAGCGTTTTTCCGGCTGCTACAGGCGCAGCTTGATATACAGGAAGCTGTTCCGCCTCAAGCACGGGCGTTTGTAAAGCGCCCTCTGCTTCCAGCGTACCGTAAGAAGCCGGCCGTTTGCGTCGGATGCCTCCGCTTCCGTTGGACTTGCGCGCCAAAAAGTCTTTGACGGCGGCACTATCCGGCTCAAACAGACACGCATCTTCCAGAATGATGGTCGGGTCCTCTTCTTCGCGCACGCTTACGCGGCCGCGGACCAACACGATGGCATCTGCCTGCAAAATCTCATTGCAGCGTTCCAATACATTGGGGAACGCCAGCATCTGGATACTGCCGGCCATATCCTCCATCATCAAATTCGCCATCAATGCGTTGTTGCGCGTGGTACGTGTACGGCGTTCGGTCAAAATGCCTGCCAGTGTGACCGTTTGGCCATCCATGCTGCGGCCCTCCTCTACGGCCTGCAAAATTTCCCAGATATGATTGGGAAGCGCATCGACTGCCTCTGCGTATTCGGAGAGGGGATGCCCGGTGATGTAAACGCCGGTCATCTCCTTTTCCATCTGCAATTTGGCTCGCGCCGGATATTCGTCTACATCCGGCAGCTCGATATGTGCCGGCTTTGTCTCTGGCGCAAAGGCGTCAAACAGCGAAACCTGCCCTTGAATATTCCGTTTGCGCTCACTAGCCAACGCATCCATGGCACGTTCATAAATCTCCATCAGCGCGCGGCGTTTATAGCCCATTTCATCAAAGCAACCTGCTTTAATCATGCTTTCTACCATGCGCTTATTCAGCGCTTCGCTCGGCACCCGCTGTAAAAAATCAAAGAAATCTGCATACGGTGCAGAACCGCGTGCGTCAATTACCATCTGTACCGCTTTCGCACCTGCATTTTTTACAGCGCTTAAACCAAAGCGTATCCCGCCGTTCTGCACCTCAAAACGCGGACCGCTGGTGTTGACATCCGGCGGCATGACTTCAATCTTTTTCTTGCGACAATACGCGATATACTGCGCCACCTTGTCGCTGTTCTGCATGCAGCTGTTCATCAGCGCGGCCATGGTCTGCACGGGATAATGCGCCTTCAACCATGCCGTACGATACGAAATCACCCCGTAAGCGGCGGCATGGGATTTATTAAAGGCATATTGGGCAAAGTCAATCATCTGGTCAAAAATCTGGTTGGCTGCCTTTTCGCTCACACCGTTTTTCACAGCACCGGGGACGCTGCCATCCTCCGTACCAAAGATAAATGCCTTGCGTTCCCTTTCCATGACGTCATGTTTTTTCTTGCTCATCGCACGACGCACCAGGTCGCTGCGCGCCCAGGAATACCCGGCCAAATCGCGTACGATTTGCATGACCTGCTCCTGATAGACCATGCATCCATACGTCACGTCCAAAATCGGACGCAGTTTTTCATCCAAATATGTGACGGAATCCGCATTGTGTTTCCCGGCCACATATTTGGGAATCTCTTCCATCGGACCCGGGCGATAAAGCGAAATACACGCGATGATATCTTCAAAACAGTTGGGCTTTAATTCGCGCAACAGGTTGCGCATCCCCCCGCTTTCCAGCTGGAACACACCGTCCGTATCCCCTTCGCTAATCATCGCAAACACGGCGGGGTCGTCCAAGGGGACCTCGCTCATATCCGGCCGCTGACCTGTACTTTTTTCAATCAAATCACAGGCGTCCTCAATCACCGTCAGGTTCCGCAGGCCCAAAAAATCCATCTTCAGCAAGCCCAGTTCTTCGATAGCCGTCATGGTGAACTGCGTGGTAATCGTCTCATCGTTTTTTTGCAGCGGAACAATATCCGCCAGCGGCTCTCGGGAAATCACCACACCGGCAGCGTGCGTGCCGGAATGACGCGGCATGCCTTCCAGCTTGCGTGCGTAATCAATCAATTCCGCAACACGCGGGTCCTCCGCAATGGCATTGCGCAACTGCGGGTTGGACTGAATCGCCTTATCAATGGTGATTTTCAGTTCCATGGGCACCATTTTCGCAATCTTGTCCACTTCGCCATACGGCATGCGCATCACACGGCCGACGTCACGAATGACCGCGCGCGCCGCCATGGTACCAAAGGTGATAATCTGGGAAACGTGGTCAGCCCCATATTTTTCAATGACGTAATCAATCACTTCCTGCCGTCGTTCATAGCAGAAATCGATATCAATATCCGGCATGGTAATCCGCTCCGGGTTTAAGAAGCGTTCAAAAATCAATCCGTAGCGAATCGGGTCGATATCCGTAATACCAAGGCAATACGCTACCACGCTGCCCGCCGCACTGCCGCGGCCGGGGCCAACGGCGATGCCGTGTTGCTTGGCATAGCGGATAAAATCCCATACAACCAGAAAATAGTCCACATATCCCATGGAGGCAATCACGTCCAGCTCTTCCGCCAGCCGCGCCTGCACCTGCGCATTCTCACCGTACCGTTTGCGGAAGCCCTCCATGGCTAAATCGCTCAGGTATTTGGTTTTGTCCGTTCCCGCCGGCACGTCGAATGAGGGCAAGTGTTGGGTGGAAAAATCCAGGTCCACATGGCACCGCTGTGCAATTTTCATCGTGTTGTGAATCGCCTGCGGAACGGAGGTGAACAGCGCCGCCATCTCCTCTTCGCTTTTGAAATACATCTGGTCGCTATCCATACGCATGCGGTTGGGCTCGTCCAAAAAACTGGCCGTTTGGATGCAGAGCAATACGTCCTGCACCTGTGCGTCCGCCTGGGTCAAATAATGGACGTCATTGGTCGCCACCAATTCGATACCCGTCTCGTTCGACATACGAATGAGCTGTGCGTTCACTTCTTTCTGCACAGGGATACCATGGTCTTGAATCTCAAGAAAAAAATGGTCTTTTCCAAACATATCCCGCAACCGCAGCGCCAGTTTTTTTGCATCATCATAGCGGTTTTCCATCAAAAGCCTGGGAATATCGCCAGACAGGCATGCTGACATACAAATCAGGCCCTCGCTATAATCGGCCAGCACCTGGTAATCAATCCGCGGCTTATAATAATAGCCCTTCAGCCATCCCATGGAAACCAGCTGAATCAGGTTACGGTAACCCGTCTGGTTTTCGGCCAGCAAAATCAAGTGGCTGTATTCACGGTCAGCCCGCCCCTGTTTGTCCTCCATGGACTGTTTGGCTACATATACTTCACAACCTATGACCGGCGTGATGCCCGCCGCTTTGGCCGCTTTATAAAATTCCACCGTGCCATACATCGCGCCGTGGTCGGTCATGGCGATGTGCGTCATGCCTAATTCCTTGGCGCGCGCCATTAAATCGTCAATGCGCGCGGCGCCGTCCAGCAAGCTATACTGCGTATGGACGTGTAAATGACAAAAATTGCTCACAGGGTCCTCCCTTTGCTACTCGTGGTAGCCATGTTCCTCTGCTATTTCCACCAGCTTGCGTAGCCGGTGGTTCATACCGGATTTTCCAATCGGCGGACTCATCATGCCGGCCAGTTCCACAATGCTTGCATCCGGCGCTTCCAGGCGTGCGTCGGCCGCTGCACGCAACGGGCCGGGCAAGTCGCGCAATATCCCTTTCTCTATCAGAAAGCGGATGCAGTTGGTCTGCCGGACAGAAGCTTCCACCGTCTTTTGTAAATTGGCGGTATCACAGTTCACCGCGCGCTGAACATTGTTTTTCATTTGCCGCATGATGCGCTCATTTTCATGTTCCAAAATCGCCCGGTTGGCCCCCATCATCGCCAGCAATGTACCTATCTCTTCGCTGTCCTTCAGATAGACCACCCAAGCTGTCTTGCGTTGCATGCGGTGCGCATGAATCTCCATCGTTTCCATCAACTGTGCCAGCGTATCCGCCAGCTCCTCTTCCTTAAATACCCATTCCATATGATAGCCTTTTTCCGGATGGCTGACGCTGCCACAGGCTAAAAAGAGCGCGCGTAAATACGCACGCTTGCAGCATGTTTTCTGAATGTTATGAGGCAGCATCCGTGACCAACCCAAGCCGTTCCATACGCCCAAGCGGCTCAAAAATGGGATGACCACATCGCGTCCCTGCAGGCGCAGCATGTAGGTGTTGCGCTTATGCAGCCGCTGGTTTTGCCGGGCGAGAATCTGCACGCTCTGCCCGGTCATTTCCTTGATGAATCCAAACATACGCCGTGCCAGCGCCGCCTGTTCGGTCGCAATTTCCAGCTGCATCTGCCCGCGTGAAAGCACCAGGCTGCCGCACGCCTGCACCACGGCGGCCAATTCCGCACGTTTACAGTCTGCGTCCTTGAGGGCAATACGCACCAACTCCTGTTTGGCCTGCGCGGAAAACGTATGTTGCAAACGCTCCGTCAATCCCTTTGTGCATCCTTTCGAATATCGCGGTGCTGCACCACGGAATAAATCCCGTTTTCCTTCAGCCGCCGCTGCAGTCCTTCTGCCAGCGCCACGCTTCGGTGCATGCCGCCGGTACAGCCGATGCCAATGACCAGCTGGAACTTTCCTTCCTCCTGATAATAGGGCAGCAGATACAAAATCATTTCCACCAGCTTTTGTTCAAAAACGCGCGTCTGTTCATACGAATAAACAAATTCACGAATGGCCTGCTGCGTACCGTTGAAGGCACGTAGTTCCGGCACATAATAGGGATTGGGCAAAAACCGTACGTCAAAGACCAAATCCGCATCCAGCGGAATCCCATTTTTATAGCCAAATGATACGATGACCGGCAACAGCTTATCCCTGCGCGCTTCTTCGGCAAACAGGCCCCATATCTGTTCACTGAACTGTTTAGGCGAAAGGGCGGATGTGTCCAGCACATACCGCGCCATGCCGCGCAACTTGGCCAGCATTTCCTTTTCCTGTTCGATGCCCTGCATAATGCTTGTCGGGTTCATGGGGTGTTTACGGCGGCTCTCCTTATAGCGGCGAATCAATACGTCATCCGCTGTTTCCAGATACAGCACCTCACATTCAACACCCATCTGTTCCATCTCGGCCATGGCTTCATAAATGCTGTCAAAGAACACGCCCACGCGCGTATCCACAACCAAGGCCGCTTTATCGATGTTGTGTTCATTGCACATGGAAGCAAACGTGGTCATCATCTGTGGCGGCATGTTATCCACACAAAAATACCCCATGTCTTCAAACTGGCGCAACGCCAGCGAACGCCCCGCGCCGCTGAGTCCGGTAATGATTACACAACGCATGCTTGTTCCTCCTTAAAACGGTTTGGGCAGCGCACCCGCATATCCTTCTGCATTGATAACATCCTGCGCCGTCAACCCCGCCTGTTCGGCAAACACCAGCGCCTGGTGCCAGCGTCCAATCTCCTGGGGGGCATGTCCATCCGTATCCAACACGAACGAAACGCCCATTTGTTTGAGCCGGCGCGCTGTTTCCACGTCAAATTTCAAGTGTCCCTTTCGGTCGCTGATTTCTATGGCTGTGTGTGTTTGCACACAGGCAGGTCCCAGCGTCAGCAAGTCCACGGACAGATGATGGCACGGATGCACAAGAATGCCAATGGGATATCGCTCCAGCGAGCGCAGAATGGCCTGCGTTGCAACACGTTGCACCATTTGTGCCGTGCTTTCCTTGCGGCTTTTGCGCTGAAACTGAAAGATCCGCTTGTCCTGCCAACGCCTGCCCGGCGCACTGCGATGGAACCCCATCAGCAAGATATCCAGCCGCCCCTGCGCCTGTGCCGGCACGTCCAGCTCTCCATCCAGCCCAATCAGGTTGGCCTCCAGCCCCAGAAGCACCTCTATCTTCCCTTGATAATGCTGGTTGATGCGGTCGATGCGCTTGCGCAGTTCCACCAGCGCATCCGCCTTGATACCGCTGAGCATATGGCGCGGCCCGTGCTCCGTAGCCGCCATGCGTTTGAGGCCGCGTTCCACCGCCGCTTCTACATTGGCTTCCAGTTCCGCCTTGCCGTCGCTCAAATTGCTATGGGTATGATAATCCGCAACCAACGTCAGCATTTTGCTTCAATCTTCTCCTATGATTTTCACTTCAGGCTGCAAGGTCACCCCAAAGCGTTCCTGTACGGTTTGCTGAATTTGTTCCATTAAAGCAAGCACATCCTTCGCACTGGCTCCGCCCCGGTTTATCACAAAACCGGCATGCATTTCACTGACCTGTGCCTGCCCCACGCTGGCGCCTTTCAGTCCAGCATCATCAATCAGTTTAGCCGCAAAATGGCCCTGGGGACGTTTGAATGTGCTTCCCGCGCTTGCGTACATCAGGGGCTGCTTAGCACGGCGCCGGCGTGTAAAATCATCCACCTTTGCCCTTACCTGCGCAGGCTCTGCCTGCTGCAGCTGCAGCGTTGCCCCCAGCACCACCCACTGATTGGTAGTGGCCGCGCTGGTCCGATAACCGAAGTGCATATCTGCTTTTTCGACTTCACGCACCTCGCCCTCCCTGGTCAACACACGCACGCTTTGGATAATTTCTCCTATTTCATGTTCATATGCGCCTGCATTCATCATCACGGCGCCGCCCAGCGTACCCGGAATGCCGCTGGCAAATTCCTGTCCGCTCAGCCCCTCCTGGATACAGCGGTTTGCAATGGCCATCATGCTTTCACCTGCACCAGCATACAGCGTTTTAGCCTGGTGGTTCACCTGCATTTCAGCGCCGCTGCTATTGATTTTCACCACGCATGCGCGGATGCCCCCATCGCGTACGAGCATGTTGCTTCCGTTGCCCATCACCAGCATCGGTACGTCCATCTCGCGCAAGGTCTGAATACAAAATACAATCTGTTCTTCCGTTTCCGGGCTAATAAACAAGTCGCACGGTCCGCCAATACGGAACGTGGTATGTGATGCCATGGGCTCATTACGGCGCATCATTTGCGCCGGCAATCCCATCAACAGCCGTTGTTCAATGGCTGCAGTCTGCATCGAATCACATCCTCACTCAAAAAATCCTTCATGGTATCATCTTAGTTTACACGCTCCGCTTAATCAATGCAAGAAGCGTCCAGCCAATTTCGCATCCCTTTAACGTCTTTTTGCTTCCTGAGTCCAACAAACGTCTGCCGGTCGGCCTCTGGTTTTAAAAACCGGCGCGGAGTCTGCTGTGCAGTTTGCCAAAAAGGCGCCTGCGCGCTGGCATCGCACGCGATGCCCCCCTCCTCTTCTCGCACGGGGATACTCCAGATGGCACTCAATTTTTGCTGGCTCCCCTTTTGCAGATAAAACGCCAGCAGTCGTGCCGCGGCATCCATACGTGCCGTATCGGTTTGTTCCACCACGCCAGCCCACTGCAGGTGCCCGGAAAACCCGCTCAGCGGCAGCCATGTATAGGCCGGCAGCGGCTTGCCCAGGATGGATTGTTTTTCCAGTTCCCACGCTGTACGCATACTGCACGGCAAAACGGCGATGCGCCCGTCCTTCCATTGGCTGAGCGAGCCGGAATCGCTCGTTACAATCGCCTCCTGCACCAAGTCCGGCAATGTACTCTGCAATACGGCCATCGTCGATGTAACATCTCCATCATCGCAGGCAAACGCCTGGGGCAACACCTGCTGTACCTGCTGCACCCAGTCCGCATCCAATCCGTCCAGCCCCGCAGGCGGATTCAGCCCTTGCGCATACAGCGCATCCTCATTAATCAACAGGCCGTATCCCGTTTGGTACAAAGGGCACAGGCGGCCCTGTTGCCCTAACGACAAACCGGAAAGCAATGGCACCTCCACCGCCAACTGCGTGCAATAAGGCGCGATGCCATCCTGCTGTTCATCACCCAGGATAACGATATCCGGCCGTTCCCCTTGCGCCAGCCGTTGTGTCATAACTGTCACGCTCATCTGTTCCATGGTGTAAAACACGCCAAAATTCTTTTTTTCAAACGCACTGCTGCGCTCCTTTAGCCACGCGGCGGCATTTCCTTTTCCCGTCGCTTCCCCATCCGCCACCCAAATGCGCAGCGTGCCTTCAAAGGCGACGGGGTCCCCGCGCAGCCAGTGCTCAATCAGCTGTTCCTCCTGATTGGGCACATTTTGCGACAACGGGATGACAAACGCCGCCGTCAAGGCCATCAGACAGAAAAAAAGGGCTATGCGTCGGGATATCCGCAAGCCCTCACCCCCCTTGCTCATCCTGCTTTGATTGTATGCAGGCCGGGCAAGCGGTATGTTCATTCATCAATCGATTTGTTTCAGCCGTTCTTCCATCTCTTCTTCAATCTTAAAACCGGATTTTTTCATCCGGAAATCCATCGCCGTCGCCTCCACGACTACGGCCAGGTTTCGTCCAGGCCGGACGGGCATCACATAGCGCGGAATCTGCACGCCCATCAGCGTATCATAGTTGACATCAAACCCCAGGCGTTCATATCCTTTTTCCGTATCCCACATCTCCATATCGATAATCACATCAACGCTTTTCTTATCCAGCACAGCTGCCATGCCGTACAGCTTTTTCACGTCCAAAATGCCCAGCCCGCGAATCTCTATCAAATGGCGCGTGGCCTTGGGCGCATAACCGAGCAGCCGTTTTTCGTTGACTTTCTTCACCACCGTCACATCATCTGCCACCAGCAGATGACCGCGTTTGAGCAATTCGAGCGCGAGCTCGCTCTTGCCCATGCCGGATTCGCCCCGCACCATAACGCCTACGTTGTACACATCCAGCAGATTGGCATGCATCTGCATTTCCGGCGCCAACACATCGTCCAAACAGTCAACCACTTTATGCACCAGCACACTTGTGCTTTCCATACAACTGAACACCGGGACTCCATTGTCTTCCGCATGCCGTAGGATGCCTGGATGCACCTGCGTTCCGTTGCACACAATGACGCAGGGGATATCAAACTGAAAAAACTTGGCCAGCCGTTCCTCCAGCAGCGATTCGGGCAATTCGGACATGTAACCCATCTCCTGATTGCCGAATACCTGAATGCGGTAATCCGCAAAATGGTCAAAATAGCCAGCTAGCTGCATGGCAGGCCGGTTGGTATCCGTACAATTCACACGAAAATATCCGCGCCCCGGCGCGACGCATACCGCTTCAATCTGCTGGGCAAAAAAGTCAACCGCTACCTTTTTAAATACATACTGTTGTTCTTCATCAATCAAAGCGTGTCGCCTCCCAAAATAAAGCGCTCAATCACATAAGCAACGCCGTCCTCATCATTGCTGGGGCAGATAAAGTCCGCTTTGCTTTTAGTTGCATCGTCTGCGTTTTCCATCGCGACGCCCAGACCTGCATATTCAATCATCGGCAGGTCCAGCGTAGCATCGCCCATCGCAATGCAGTTTTCCGCCGTCAAGCCCATGGACTTGGCTAAAAAATCCAGCGCTGCACCCTTGCTGGTCTGCGGATTATTCAATTCCAGAAAACGCGGGTTGCTCACTGCAATCTTCAGCCTGTCACCATAGCGTTCCTGCGCTTCGGCCCTCCAGCGGGCGATGTTTTCCGCTTCCGAAATCATCAGCATTTTGGGCGTCTGAATATCCATTCGCTCTAAAATGCTCGGGTCTGCGACGCCGGGAAACCCGCAAAATTCCGCATATTCCCGCGCGTAAACATTTTCCTTTTCATAAACAAAATCATTACCGATATAAACCTGTGCATGGCGGCCGGTCGCATGGGCCCATTGCAGCACATCATGTGTCAGTGCCGGGTCCAGCGCACATTCGTACAGAATCTTGCCGTCCTTGACAATCTGTCCGCCGCCATACACCATGCACGGCATCGTCAAGCCCAGCGATTCATTGATTTTCCGCATCGCACGATACATCCGGCCCGTCGCCAGGAGTACCATCGTACCGGCCTCCACCGCCTGGCGAATCGCTTGCCGCACACGCGGAGTGATTTCCTTTTTGCTGTTGAGCAAGGTCCCGTCAATATCCAAAGCCAAAAGTTTATACGCCATCGCTTGGCACTCCTTTTATCCCGTTTTGATTTTTTATTATACCATACACGGCACCCGTTCACGCCTGCCCCGCATGGAAATGTTCATACACCGTACGGGCGCTGCGCTTGTCCATGCCGTCGATAGCCGCCAGTTCTTCTTCTGTCGCTTGCCGCATCTGTTCTATGGTCTTAAACTCCGTCAGCAGCGCCTTCTTACGCACCTTGCCAATGCCGGAAATTTGGTCCAGTTCGCTCTGCAAATCCCGGTTGGCGCGCAAAGAGCGATGGTACGTAATGGCAAACCGGTGCGCCTCATCGCGAATGCGCTGTAACGCATGCAAGGCCGGCGATTTGCGCGGCAATATGATGGTCTCCTGCACATCCGGCAGGTAGATTTCCTCTATCTGTTTGGCAAGGCCAATCATGGGAATTGCAAAGCCCAGGCTCTCCATCGCGTTCATGGCCGCATTCAGCTGACCGCGACCGCCGTCAATGACAATCAAATCCGGCAGTTCGCCAAAGCTTTTCTGCGAGGCTTCATCCGGTTCCATGGCGCGATTCAACCGCCTGGTAATGACCTCGTACATGCTTTTGAAGTCATCCGCGCCCTCCACGCTCTTGATTTTGAACCGACGATATGCTTTCCGCGCTGGACGGCCGTCAATCGTCACCACCATGCTTGCCACATTATCCACGCCCTGCGTGTGCGAAATGTCATAACATTCCATCCGCACCGGCGCTTTGGCCAGGCCTATCGCCTGCGCCAATTCCTCCATCGCGCCTTCATGTCGGTCATATTCTCTTTCCCTTCGCAGCTTGCGTTTTTCCAGCGTTTCCATGGCGTTTTCTTCGGCCAATTCCACCAGTTTTTTCTTTTCCCCTCGCAGCGGCGCGTGCAACTCCACCTTTGCGCCGCGCAGCTCGCTCAGCCATTGTTCCAAAAGCGCCTGGTCCGGCAATTCCATCGGAATCAATACCTCTTTGGCCACGCTATTGGTGCTGGAGTAATATTGCTGCAAAAAGGCGGTCAACACATCGGCATCACTTTCCTGTTCGATGTTTTCGAAAGAAAACTGCTGGCTTTGTACCAACTTGCCGTCCCGCATGCCAAACGCCTGAATCACTCCGTCGCCATCCAACCGGCCCAAAGCAAACACGTCGCGTTCCGCCAGCGAAGCAACCGCTGCCTTTTGCCGCTGAATCACCCGTTCCACTGCCTGCATGCGGTCCCGCCAGCGGGCCGCCTGTTCGTACTCCATCGCCTCGGACGCCGCCATCATCCGCCGGCGCAGCTCCGCTACCAGTTCATCATACCGTCCCTGTAAAAAGGCTGTAACTTGGTGAATCAGCGTTGCATAGTCTTCACGGCTAATCTTATTGGCGCACGGTGCGCTGCATCGCCCAATCTGGTAATTCAGGCATGGCCGCTCATGACGTTTCTGTGCGCGCAGGATGTCTTTTTTGCAGGTGCGCAGCGGAAAATTCTGTGCCACGGCATCCAGTACATCCGTCAGTGTGCCAGCGGCCAAAAACGGCCCGAAATACTTCGCGCCGTCATTCTGTACCCGCCGTACGACCTCCAGTCGTGGATAGGGTTCGTTCAAATCCACACGGATATAGGGAAAATGCTTGTCGTCTTTAAGCAGGATGTTATAGTGCGGGCGAAAGCGCTTGATTAAATTGCTTTCCAGCACCAGCGCCTCCATCTCTGTATCGGTCAAAATATACTCAATGTCCGCAATCTTCTGGACCATAGCAATGACTTTGGCGCTATGGTTCTTATGCGAACGAAAATACTGGCGCACCCGGTTTTTCAATGAAATGGCCTTGCCAACATAGATGACCGTCCCCTGTGCGTCATGCATGATATAGACGCCGGGGTGGTCCGGCAATGTACTCAAAATCGATTCAATGCGTTCGCTCGCCATTGCTTCAATACCCCAAGTCCATCGCTTTTTTCAACACGCTAGCCGCCACCGGCGCCGCTTTGGAACCGCCCGAACCCGCGTGTTCGAGAATAACCGTCACCGCTAACGGGTGTTCGTCATCGTAGATGAACCCCGTATACCAGGCGTGCGTTTTCTTGCTCTTATCGTCCGACACCTCGGCCGAACCCGTCTTACCGCCCACCGTATATCCTTTGATAGCAGCAGACCGGCCTGTGCCGCTTTTTACCGTCAGCACCATCATCTCACGCAGCTTTTCAGCGGAATCGCGCGTCATCACCGTGCGGAACGTTTCCGTTTTCATCTTCTTATATTCATAATTGCGCGCATCCATCACGCTCTTGATGAGTTTGGGTTCCATCATCACGCCGTCGTTGGCGACTGCGCTGGTAATCATGCAGATGTGCAGCGGCGTCGCCGTATCCAGATACTGCCCCGCAGCCGACCATGCGCCGTCCAGCGTCGCCGGGTCTGCTGAAACAAAATTGGATTTGTACAGAATCAGGTCGTCGAACAGAAATTCCTCATTGAATCCCATCTTCGTGGCCATTTTCTCCAAATCGCTTTGCCCGATATCCTTGGCCAACTGTGCAAAGACGCAGTTACAGCTATGCGCAAACGCTTCGGCAAGCGTCTGTTCCCCGTGTACTGCGTTGCCGGAACAGACGACTTCCCCATTTTCATATTCCACGCTGCCTGTACATGTATACGTCCGGTCAATCAATTCCGGATGATATTCCAATACCGCCGCCATCGTCACGATTTTGAAAACCGAACCGGGTGTGTAACGTCCCATCGTTGTGCGGTTGACCAGTTCCCCCTGTTCTTCGGTCTTTTCCGCTTTGTCCTCATCCTCTTCTTTGGTGGGTTTTTTCAAGGTCACCGGGTCAAAATTAGGGTTGGAGACCGCCGCCAGAATTTCACCAGTCTTATAGTTCATCACCACTACACTGCCGTTGTTGCTCCCCATTTTTTCCAAAATATAGGCGCTCAAATCGCTATCCAGCGTCGTAACCACGTTCTCGCCCTTGCGTTTTTCACCGCTGAGGCTTTGGTAAATCCGTTCGAATAAATTCCCGGAAAACCCTAGCAGGTACTTAGCTTGGAACAATTCCACACCCGTTGCGCTAATCCCGTACGGGTCGCCAATCATGTTTGCAACCGAACGGCGTACCGTTTGCGATGGATTGTAGACGCGTTCGCCATCCTCGTTGCTCTGTGCAAGCACCTTATAGTTGCGGTCCAGAATGGCGCCGGGAATGACGTTCTGCTTCTGCTGGCTGAGCACCGGATTATACGGTGACACAAACCAGCGCGTTCCATTAACAAATACCGTATAGCCAATATAAACGCCCAAAATGGAAAACATCAATACAAACGTAATCAGGAGCGCCCGAATGTTTCCCCGTAATCCCTTCATTCGTCGTCCTCCTTCCCATAGCGGCTGTCATATTCGTACGCATCTTCATCGTACGGTTCTTCTTCCTCTTCCTCATAATCGTCATCATAGGCCGCATCTTCATCTTCCCAGTCTTCCTCTTCATCGTATTGGTTGACATAGGCCTCAAATTCCGTCGCATCCGCGTCTGCATTTTTGATAGCGATTCCTTCCAATATACCCAACAGGATGAAACAGGAAAGAATGCTGCTACCACCGTAAGAAACAAACGGCAACGTGATACCCGTCAGCGGAATCAATTTGCATACGCCGCCGATGATGATAAAACTCTGTAGCGACAGCATGGTCACGCACCCGATGGCAACCAATGCATCAAAACTACTGCGTGCATCCATGGCAATAATCGCCCCACGGACGATGAATACCAAATAAAACGCAATCAGAATCAAACCGAACAGGATACCGAATTCCTGACAAATCACTGCAAAAATATAGTCCGTATGCCGAGCCGGGATGGCGCTTGGCATGCCCCGCGTCAGCCCGAGGCCAAACAGGCCACCGCTGGCAATCGCAATCAATCCCTGGACGACTTGGTATCCCTGGCCTTCATAAGCCGCCCACGGATTCTGCCACAACGCCACACGTACCCGTACATGCGAAAACAGATGGTAGGCTGCCACCGAACCAGCTGCACCCGCACCCAGTGATGCGCCCAGCAACAGCTTGCTTCCCGTGGCCACATATACCAGCGCGACAGCCGTTCCTGCATACAACAACGCCGCACCCAAATCCTTTTGTACCAGCAGCAACAGTAAACAGGCTCCGACATAGCCCAGCGCCACCAGCCAGGAACCGATGGTGCGTTGATACGTCAGCAACGCCGATAGCACAAAAATCAGCAGGATTTTTACAAATTCCGAGGGTTGGAACGTGAAACCAAAAATATCAACCCAGTTGGTTGCGCCATATTGCTTGTTGCCAAACAGGATAGCACTGGCTAGCAATCCCACGCTTAGCAGGATAAACAGCCACTTGGCGCGCGACCAAAAATCACTGCGCCGAATCAACACCACCGTGACAATCATCGCCAGCATTGCAATGCCAATCCAAACAATTTGCTTAAGCCCAATGGCTGGGTCAATCCGCGTCTGCACCACCAGCCCAACGGATACGAGAAAATTGGCAATGACCAATACCATACGGTCACAGCCTGGGAAAAAGGCCGTGAGCGCACCATATTGAAAGAGCAGCAGCCCAATCGCGCCCGCGGCGATAACCAAAATCCGCAAATCCATCTCCAGCGAGAAGAACAACAGCGCAAATGCGGACAGGTCGAATAGAATCATCGTAAACAAAATGCTCTTTGCACTCAGATGTCGCTGATTCATGCTTCCACCTCCCCTTCTTCCAAATGCACGCGCAAGGCCAGCGTGCCAAAGGAAAGGGTATCTCCTTCATACACTTCCTCTTTTTTATGCACCGTTTTGCCGTTGACCAACACCCGGCTTCTGCCTGTAGGGGTAATAAAGACGGAATCCTTGGTCAGATAGAGCACCGCATGGCTCTTTGCCATACCTGGATGCACAATCGTGATGTCACAGCTTTTGGAAGAACCGATGCTGTTTTCCCATTTCAAACCGTAACGGGTGCCCAACAGTTCCTTCTGTTCCGCTCGGACAACTGTCAAGTCGCCGAACCAGTGGCCTGGTCCACTCTGCCGCATATGCTTGCGAAAGGACAATTCCGCAATCGAATGGTCCACCACGCGCACCAAAATATATAGCGCCAGCAATAGAAAGAAAAAGCGCGATATCTCAATACAAATATCCAAAACCGTCTGTGTCAGGGTTCCTCACCTCATCCTTCCCTGCAAGTTACCGACATTATAGAGGAACCTTCCCCTTTATGCAAATTACACATTTGTCACTTTTCGCGGGCGTGTTCGGGAAACGCTACGTCCAAATATTCCAGCGCCATGCCGATAATGGCGTTGATATGCCATTCGTCCAAAGAGTAAAAAACATTTTTTCCGCTGCGGCGAAACTGTACGATGCGCTGATTGTTCAAAATCCGCAGATGGTTGGATACTGCGGGTTGCGAAAGTTCGAGCATTTCACATAAATCCGAAACGCACATCTCACGAATGCTCAACGCCTGCAGCAGCCGAAGCCGCGTGCTGTCCGAAAAGCATTTGAAAAACGTGGCCGCTGCTTGTGACGTGGGAAAATCCATAATCGCACGCCGCATCTGCCCAATCGTATGGATTTCCTCTTCGTCCGGTTCCGGCTGCGGTTCTGCAAACGCAGATGCTGGTTCATCCCGTTTCATCGGCTGCTCCACCGGAAGGGAATCCGCCGCTTCCTCCTCCCCAGGTGCTTCGCTTTCTGTTTCTTTGTGCAAGACAACTTCCGTCAACACCGCAGATTCCGTCTCTATCTCACTTATCTCGCTTGGTTCTGCCCGCATGACCACCCGTTCCAATGCATCATGTTCTTCCCTGTCCGTTTTTACCTGGGTGGGCGTATGCGGGTGTGTCTCTTCTGCAAACTCCTGCTGCACATCCGTATCGTTGGCCGGGGCGGTTTCCATTTCATCTGGCGGCGCCATCTCTATCTCCGGCCAATCTGTATCCAAAATGTCTTTTTGCTTGCGCAATTTTTGTTGAATCTCACGAATTGTTAGCATGATAATGTCCTTCTATTGAAAATATATCATTATATTATGATATATATATTAAAATTGCAAGCGCTATAAAAAAAGGAACCGCCTATGCGGTTCCTTCTTTATTTCAACAAAAAGTCCCGTAAAACCTCACGGTAGAATGTCGCAAATCCCGTCAGCGCCAAGTCAAAAAGCAGGAAACTGGCCTCCGCAATCGGAATCAACCACCAAACCGAAAGACGAGACGTCCACGCCGTCAACAGGGGGTCTGGCGCCAGCCAAGCCATGAGGCCTATCGCCAAGTGAAACAGCAATAGTTTCAACAACCAACGCAGCAGGCCATCCTTCATTTCCGTCAATAGAAATTTAACAATGCCGTACCATCCAGCGAACAACACATACGGTGCTGTGCAGGCAAACCCTCCGCACAGCAATGCAAACAGCGCACCGCACACATAAACAATGCAGGCCTTTCCCCATTCTCGCTCCATCACCAATGGCGCCACAAAGAGTCCTGCTGCGAACAGCAACAGCGTCGCCCATTGTGCAGGCAACAACATTGCCGCATAAATCATCAGCATTGTCATTAGGGCAAACATGCTCGTCAACGAGCCATACCCATGATTTTGTATCCCTCTTGCCATCTTCTTCACCTGTACTCAACAGCACCAGACCATCCACAACGGGCACCGTGAGCCGCCTGCACAGCAAGACGTAAGCAGCAGACACTGCATCATCTGACACATTTTCTGCTGTTGCGCCGTTCCACCGGTTGTACGTCCAGCAAAACCGCTTCCCTGCCGCATAAACTGGTCACAAGCGCTGCGGTATTCGGCATTGCCCGGGTCCATAGAGACCGCTTGGTTCAAATGGACCTTGGCCGAATCATACCGTCCGCTGCGCCATAGTACCATGCCCATCAGGAAATGCCATTCCGCACTCCGATTTTGCAGCTGCAGCAAAATAGCTTCCGCACTGCGCCAATCCCCTGCCTGAATGAATGCACGCGCACGCAGCAGGCTTTCGCCTTCCACCCCTGCATAGCTTTCATTCTGTGCATGGCTCTGCCCTGCGTCAAATCCCGCATTCAGGTTTTTCCCAGTCAATGTATCGTAAGCGGCATTGATTTCCTTCATTTTCTCCATGGCTTGCGCCTGCATGGAAGGATTGTTTGCGTATTGGTCCGGATGCCATTTCTTTGCCAGCGTCCGATATGCTTTTTTAATTTCTTCTTCGGTTGCACCGGGCTTTACGCCCAACACTTCATAGGGATTCAGCGTCCCTACCTCCTTTTTGTAATGCCAGCATGGTTCGCGCCGGCAAAGAAAGATGAATCACGTGCTCGATAACCGGCCACAGCGCCTCATTCGGCGCAAGTTGTTCGGCCGCTTGCTCCGCTTCGCTCAATGTATGCCAGAGCGAAAACGCCATTTCTTCGCGTGCTTGCTCAAGGTCGGCATACCGGTAAATCAACACATTATATGTACCGTTTTTTGCATCCTCTTCCCAATCCTGCAGCGCGTCCACCAGATAAATCCAACGGCCGATGTTATAAAACAATCTTCCAAGCGGCCCTTCCCGGTCACCGCCCGGCGCGGCAACAGTCTGCAAAAGGTTGGCAAACGAGCCGGCGGCCGCGTCAACATCTGCGCTTTTGCTTTCTTCCAGCTCCTGCAACTGCTGCAAGGACACTTCTATCTGTTCAGCGGCAAAAGCTCTGCGCTTTTTCACACGCCGATATGCCCCTTTGAGCAGCCAGCGTGCTATTCGTTTTTTCCAGCTGCCTTCATCCCGAATATCATCGCAAAGATTATAGTACGCCAATAAGGTATTGATGTCCGCTGCATATTCTGTATACGTATCGCACACCATGTCCACCTTTTTATAAGGCTTGGCTGGGCAACGTTTACGGCAACAGACGGCACCGCCCGTCACCGCTCCCTGTGTCAAGGCTAAAAACGCGCAGTCGTACGTCAATGTAAAGCGGGCAATCCGCCCCATGGCGTGACAGGTCCCACAATAATAGGCGCGAAACTTTTGTGCGTCGGCTGGCGTCAGTTCGCTTTCCACCGGCGCTACATACCCAAACATGACGCACCTCCTATTTTGGTATTGTACCATGTGTGTGCAGCGAACGCCAGTGTTTTCCGCGCACCGCCTGCATGGCCTTCGCATAGGATACAAGCGGGATTACCAATGAAGGAGGTTTTACGCATGAGAACCCAGAATTGCAACCGGCGTTCATGCAACTGCGCGCGCTGCCGCAACGCGTCTTCGTGCAGCCGGTGCCAGCGTCAGCTGCGCCAGGAGAGCGGGACGTCGTGCAGCCAATGCAGCCAACGTTCGATGAATCACATGGATGTTGATTCGTATATGCGCCCCTGGACGGATTTGCCATATGCAGCATCGTTCGTACGCATGCAGTCTTATCAAAACCTGTATGACCCGGCCGAAGCGTTCCACCAGGGCACTTATTTCGGCGACCTTGACCAACCCATGACCGATTGTTAAAAAGGAGGCTTTTCAGATGCAACGAAATCAGATTCCTGCACGCGAAAGCCTTATGCAGCAAATCCGGCAAATCGAATTTGTCTGCGTGGATTTGAATCTGTATCTGGATACCCATCCGGATGACGAGCGTGCAGCAATGGACTATTCCTGCTATTCACAACAGCTGATGGCCTTAAAGCGGGAATATGAAGAAAACTATGGGCCGTTACAAAACTTTGGCAACAGCATCATCGGCAGCCAGTTCACTTGGGTCGATGACCCGTGGCCCTGGGAAGGAGGATGCTAAGCGATGTGGATTTACGAAAAACGGTTGCAATATCCCGTCAACATTCAGCGCACTGATTTGCGCATGGCGCAGCTGCTCTATGCACAATACGGCGGCGCGGATAGCGAGCTGGCCGCAGGTATGCGTTACCTGATGCAACGGTTCTCCATGCCCACAGATTCCACGCGTGCCATCGTAAATGATATCGGTACGGAAGAATTGGGGCATTGGGAAATGATTGGCTCCATGATTCATCAACTTGTCCGTAACGCCAGCTATGAACAAATCCGCAACTCTTCGCTGGCGCCGTTTTATGTCGACCATGGCAAAGGCGTATATCCGGCAGGGGCCAACGGCGTTCCTTTCACCGCCGCATATATCCAGACCAAGGGCGATGCAGTCGCCGATTTGACAGAAGACATGGCGGCTGAACAAAAGGCACGGCTGACCTATGAGCATTTGATGCGCATGACCGACGACCCGGATGTATTGGACCCGCTCCGTTTTCTGCGCGAACGGGAAATCGTCCATTTCCAACGCTTTGGCGAAGCGCTGGATATCGTCAACGGCTTGCAGGTGCGCTGCCGCTGCTAAGCAAACCATCATTCTGCCCAACCAAAAAAGAAACCCAAAAGGGTTTCTTTTTTGGTTGCCGATAAAAGGTTTCATGCATTTTCTTTTTCATCTGTCTGCGGCTGTTTTTGCAAAAGCTTACGAAAGCACGAGAATGCCACCATGCATGCCAGCGCCATCAGCAACACAGCAATAAGCAGCTGCAGCCCATCCGTTGTAAAAACGAACCCCCCTGTTATAAATAATTTATTGCAAATACCGATAACCGCCTGAATCAACGCCGTAAACGTCACTATCAGCATCAGGCACATGGGCCCCCAAAGCATGAAGCCCTTCCGCCCGGTCGTCTTTAAAAAAACGGAAAGTGCAATCAATACCAAGGCCGCCAATAACTGGTTGGCCGAACCAAATAGCGGCCAGATATTGTTATAACCGCCCAGGGATAAACCAAACCCAGCCAACAGCGTGACAATCGTAGCCACGTGCTTATTGGTCAGCCAGCGGCGCAGGCCGCCCGTTGCCGGCGCACTTTCCTTCTGCTCCTCCCTCGTGAACAGTTCCTGGAAGGACATGCGGCCAATTCTTGCCACGGAATCCAGCGAAGTCAATGCCAGCGCCGAAACACACATCGTCATGAATACCATACCCACGCTTTGTGGGATTCCCAGCAAGGCTAGAAAACCTGCAACGCCGGAGGAAAAGGTTTCAAATGGCGTTGTCGTCGGAAGTACCCCATCCTTGGCCATGGAACCGACCACCACCAGCGCGATAACCGCAAGTAGGCATTCCAGCATCATCGAGCCGTAACCGATGCATAGCATATCCTTCTCATTGCGCACCTGTTTGCTGGATGTGCCGGAGGAAACCAAGCTATGAAATCCAGAGATGGCGCCGCATGCAATTGTGACAAACAGCGTTGGGAACAACATTTTCTGATTGACTTCCCACCCCGCAAATGCCGGCAAATGTACTGTTGGCGAAGCAGCCACCACCCCGATGACCGCACCGACAATCATCCCAATCAGCATGAACGAACTCAAGTAATCGCGCGGCTGCATCAAGATATCCATCGGCATACAGGAGGCCATATATAGATACAGGAATACGACATACAGCCAGGTCATCTTCCCCGCATACAGCGGGCAAGCCATGCCAACGGCAAACATCGCCACCAATAAAAGTACACCCAGCACAGCTTGCCATCCCTGGGAAGGCTTTCTGCGTTTGATAAACAGGCCAAACGCAATCGCTACCCCAATGAACAACAGCGAAATCGTAGCCGTAGCGCCGTTGGGCAGCGATGTGGTTCCCTGCGCCGTATATCCATTGAATACACCCGCCACCATGTCTGCAAATGCGGCAATCACCAGAATGGAAAACAGCCAGGCAAACAACAAAAACAGTTTTTCACCTGTACGCCCAATATATTGGCGAATAATCAGGCCAATCGATTTCCCTTCGTTCTTTACGGAGGCATACAGGGCCCCAAAATCCTGCACCGCGCCAAAAAACACGCCGCCTACCAGAATCCACAGCAAAGCGGGCAGCCAGCCGAACATCGCAGCGATAATCGGCCCCGTTACCGGACCTGCCCCTGCGATGGACGAAAACTGGTGGGCGAATACCACTGCTTTGGGCGTTGGTACATAATCCTGTCCATCCTCATGCCGCACTGCCGGCGTTTGCGCCTTGGGGTCGATGCCCCACATCCTGACTAGATACCTTCCGTACAACAGATATGCGCCGCCTAACACGACAATCGCGATTCCGACCAACGCCAATCCACTCATTGTACTTCCCCCTTACCTTTGTTATAAAATAAAAAACCCTTCGTCTCTTTTAGAAGAGACGAAGGGTTATGCTCCGTGGTACCACTCTTTTTGCCGCTCCAACAAACGGCCGCTCATGCACATGCCATCACACGTGCGTTCCTGTAACGGAGAACGAACCCGGTTTGGCCTACTCGCGCTTTTCTTTTAGCCAAACTGCTTGCAGGGGATGAGAAGAGTCGCTTTCTACTGTTTTGCACCACCCAACAACTCTCTGAAGAACGTCCGCACCCTTCCCGTGTCCTGTTCATCGCATTTATTCTGTCTTTTTTCTGTTCCTCACCATAGCACTTCGGTTTTCATCTGTCAACCCCTTTTTGCAAAAATTAAACAAAGCAAAAAAAGGGCGTAACCGCCCCTTTTTCCTCGTTTAATTTCCGCATTCAATACTTATCTCGTTGAATATTTTCAACAGTTCTTCCATACGCACCGCCTGCTTTTCTTCCCCTTTCTTATCCAGGATGACGCCACCTTCGTGCATCATCAGCAGACGGTTTCCATACTCCAGCGCATACCGCAGGTTATGCGTGACCATCAATGTTGTCAACTGTTTTTCGCTGACGATTCGGTCCGTCAATTCCATTATCGTCTCCGCAGTCTTGGGGTCTAAAGCCGCCGTATGCTCATCCAGAATCAGGATTTCTATCGGTGTCATCGTCGACATCAACAGGGCCATCGCCTGCCGCTGCCCGCCGGAAAGGGAACCTACGCGCACATCCAGTTTGTCCTCCAGCCCCAAATGCAACTGACTGAGCTGTTCGCGATAAAAGGCGATGCGCTGCTTATTGGTCCCGCGACCCAGTCCATACCTCTTTCCCTTGTTGTCCGCTAAGGCCATATTTTCCAAAATCGTCATCGAAGGGCACGTTCCCATCGCCGGATTTTGGTATACGCGCCCAATCCGGCGGTGCCGCTGAAACTCCTTTTGTTTCGCTACATCTTCCCCGCCGATGCATATTTGGCCGCTTTCAATCGGAATACTTCCGCACAAAATGTTCAGCATGGATGTTTTTCCTGAGCCGTTGCTGCCCACAATCGATACGAATTCACCTTTTTCAATTTTCAGGTTAAAATCCGTAAACAAACACATTTCATTAACCGTGCCAGGGTTGTATATCTTCTGTACATGACGCAGTTCAAGCATGGGTTTTCACCTTCTTTTTGCGTTCTTTGCCCAAAATCAAGATAACCAGGAACAGGGCCGCGGTAATCAGCTGCATGTCAATGGCACGCATCCCACAGGCAATCGCGCCCGCCACACAGGCTTTATACAACAGCGAACCGATGATAACCGCCGTCGTCGCTTTCAACCGGCTGCGGCGAAACAAATTCGTCCCGATAATCACCGACGCCAGGCCAATTACAATCGTACCTGTTCCCATTGATGCTTCAAAGAACCGTTGCTGCTGGCACATAATTGCACCGCCCAATGCCACCAATGCATTGGCAATGGCTAAGCCAACGATTTTTACCGTACCGCTGTCTTTGGCAAGCGAAGTCACCAACGTCGCGTTATCACCCACCGCACGCAGCAAATATCCCGATTTTGTCCGCAAATACCAGTCCAATACCAGCTTTGCCAAAAGCGCAATCACGCACACGACTATCATCGTCGTATAAGGCTGTACGGCCTCCGGCAGGCCCTGAATCAATCCATTGCGGAAAATCGTATCCTCCGTCATGATTGACAGATTGGCCTTTCCTGCAATATGCAGGTTAATCGAATACAGGGCCGTCATGCTGATAATCCCGCTCAACAAATCGCGCACGCCCGCCTTGACGTGAATCAGCCCCGTCACCATACCGGCCAATGCGCCAGCAGCCGTCGCGACCAACAGCGCGAGAATCGGATGCACGCCGTTGCTAATCAAAATCGCGGTTACCGCAGCCCCTAACGGAAAACTGCCATCCACCGTCAGGTCTGGAAAATCCAGAATTTTATACGTGATATAAACGCCCAGGGCCATGACCGCGTAAATCATGCCCTGTTCGATAATGCCGATGAAAATTTCCATCGTGCCTGCCCCCCTTTGACATCCCTGTCCGCCTGTATTTCTCCCGGCGCGGTGCGAGCCATCCTCTTTTTTATTGTTCCGCCACGTCCGTAGCGCCTTCGCTCAACTCCGCCGGCACACGCAGATTCAGCTGTGCCAACGCCGTGCTGTTGTAATACAAACTGCTCTGCGCAATCTGCTCATACGGGATTTCACTGGCCTTTTTCTCCCCCTTGAGCACCTGTGCCGCCATCCGGCCCGTCACCTTGCCCAGCTCAATGTAATCCAAGCCCTGCGCAGCCACACAACCTTTTTTCACCTGTTCGATTTCGCTGCCAAATACCGGAATGTTTTTCGCGTTCGCTTTATCCAAAATGACGTCCAACGAAGAAACCACCGTGTTATCCGTCAAATTGGTCAGGCAATCCACTTTGGGCAGAAGCTGGTCCACCGCCAACGGAATATCCGCAGTTTTGCTAATGCCCTGCGTGACAATCGTAAATCCATACTGCCCGGCCAGGGCCTGGTATTCTGCAATCGCACTTTCCGAATTTACTTCACTCGTCGTGTACAAAATCCCGATATTTTTTGCCTCCGGCATCATCGCACGAATCATCTTCAGCTGTTTATCCACTGGCAGTTTATCGCTCGTGCCGGTCACATTGCCAGTCGACGATTTATCCGCGTTGGCCAAGCCGGCATCAACCGGGTCAGAAATTGCCGTATAAATCAGCGGAATCTTTCCATCCGCAGCCGTGAAGGCGGACTGTGCCATCGGCGTCGCGATTGCGCAAATCAAATCCACATTGTTGGCCACATAGTTTTGCGCAATCTGATTAGCCGTCGACCCGTTGCTCTGCGCATTCTGATAATCCACTTCCAGGTTTTTGCCTTCCTCGATGCCTGCTTCCTTCAGGCCCTCTAGAAAGCCCTGCCGACAGTTATCCAGCGACCCGTGCTCAGCAAATTGGGCAATCCCGATTTTATACGTCTTTTCGCCCGTCTGTCCGCCGCCGCACCCGGCCAAAAGACCGACCGCCAGCATCGCGCTCATCATTACTGCTGCTACTTTTTTCATTGTTCTGTTTCCTTTCTCTTCTCCTCTTTGGAAAAGCAATGCTTTCCCCTCGTCTCGTTGTACCCTTTCCTGCGTTTTTCATCATCTGCAATAAAAAACGCCCCAAACGCTCCATGCGTTTGAGACGAAATACTCCGCGGTGCCACTCAAATTGGTCTTACGACCCACTCAATGCCATGCAATCACACAGCCCCTGTTGATAACGGGTTGGGTTCCCGTCAGCCCCTACTATTGAATTCAAGGCCGCCCTCCGAAGTCCATTCCATCCGCCGTTCCCTGCTGCCGTCCCACTCTCGGCAACTCCCTGTGAGGTCCGTAAACGGTGTACTCTTCTTCGTCCATGGTTTGCGTTTGGATTGCTGTTATCATATGCAAAATCGCGCCGTTTGTCAATCCCTTTTTTGTTTTTTCTCTTGCGCCTCGTGTTCTTCTTACTCTGTTCCGCCCTCATTTGGCGTACATAGGATGCGAGAGATAAAAGGCGGCGCATGCACTCACATGCATGCGCCGCCTCCATTTCTCCGTTTATAACAGCATGCCGCCCGTCATATCCACAATGCTTCCAATCGCAAATTCACTCTTGTCACTGGCCAGCATCGCAACCATGTTGGCGATATCAAACGGATGTCCCGCCTTCCCAATTGGAATTGAAGCAAGCCGTTTTTTAAATTCTTCCTTGCCGCGACCATAATGTTCAATCGGTTTGCTGGATATCACCATCCCCGGCAGCACACCGTTGACACGGATGCCATAACGCGTCACTTCCCGGGCCAGCGTCTTGGTGAATCCTACCCCACCGGCTTTGGATGCATTATACGCCGTCCGCCCCGGCGTTGCCGCAGATACCGCCGCCTTGGACAGGATGTTAACAATCGCACCTGGCCGTTTCGTCTGCCGCAAATGCCGTACCATCGCCCTTGACATCAGGAATAAACCTGTCAGATTCGTCCGCAGTGTGTATTCCCACGTCTGCATATCCATTTCATCTATCGCACACGTCGGGCAGTATCCAGCGTTATTCACCAGGATGTCCAGCGACCCAAACTCACTTACCGCCGCCTGAAAGAGCCGTTCCACCTCGGTTTCCACACCGACGTCCGCCGCCATCGCCCAGGTGTGCACGCCGTATTGTTCAGCCAAACGGGCCGCAAACGCTTCACAGGCCGCCGCATCACTATGGTACACGACGGCAACGTTCGCTCCCTCCTGTGCAAACACTTCGCTAATCCCGCTGCCAATGCCCTTGGCACCGCCCGTCACCAATACGCTCTTTCCCCGCAAACCTAAATCCATGGGTCCCATTCTCCTCCGCACTTTTTATGCTCAATAGGAGCGCAATATAAACCCTACCTTTTTCATTGCCTTGTTCAGCGTGCGAACGGCGATGCGTTCCGCGCGTTCCGCTCCCTGTTTCATCAGCGCTTCCAGCTGCGCCTTGTCCTTGAGATAGCGGGCATATTCATCTTGAATCGGCTTGAGCGTTTCAATAATCGCTTCTGCTACCGCCGGCTTAAACGCGCCATATCCTTTGCCGCGGAATTCCTCTTCCACCTGCTGTGTTGTCTTGTTTTGCAACACGGCATAGATGCCAATCAGGTTGCTTACGCCCGGCTTTTCCGGCGCAACACGCACCGCGTTTTCCGTATCCGAATCCGTCACCGCCCGCTTCATTTTGCGCATAATCACATCCGGCGGGTCAAGGATGGCGATGAATCCATTTTCATTCGGGTCGGATTTACTCATCTTCTCAGTTGGTACCTGCAGGCTCATTACCCGGGCCCCCACCTCTGGGATGTACGGTTCCGGAATCGTAAACACGTCTCCATACACGCCGTTAAAGCGCGCCGCAATATCGCGTGTGATTTCCAAATGCTGCTTCTGGTCCGCCCCGACCGGCACCAGGTTTGCCTGATAAAGCAGGATATCCGCTGCCATCAGGACCGGATAATCCAACAAGCCCGCGTTGACATTATCGCTGTGTTTCTGGCTCTTGTCTTTGAACTGCGTCATGCGGCTCAGTTCGCCCATGTATGTAAAACAATTGAGCACCCATGTCATCTGTGCGTGCGCCGGCACCTGGCTCTGTACATACAGAATCGACTTTTCCGGGTCTACACCTGCAGCCAGCAGCAGGGCAAACAATTCGTTCGTCCGCCGGCGCAGCAAGGCTGGTTCTTGCCGGACTGTGATAGAATGCAAGTCAGCAATCGCATAAATGCAGTCAAATTCTTCCTGCATCTTGCCAAAATTACGCACCGCCCCAATATAATTGCCCAGCGTCAGGTTGCCGGAAGGCTGAATGCCGCTGTATACGATTTTTTTCTGCTCCATCTTCGTTTACCCCTGCTTATGAATTTGCACCTTCACATCCATCGTCGGAAAACGGGTGTCCATATAGAGTGCCTGTTCTATCATCTGTCCCATTCGCTGGGCGGATACCATGTCGCTGGCCACCAGCGCAAGGCCCAATGTCATGGTGTGCGGCTGGTCCTGTGTCCCCACTTCGGCTGCACTTGCTTTGTATATGCGTCTGAATTCCGCCAGCATACTGCGCACGATGCTGCGCTTTTCCTTTAACGATTCACACGCTTCCAATTGTGCCTGTGCCCAAATGCTGACCGTGAACATCACGCATGAATCCTCCCGCATACCGCTTCTTCCATCTGTCCTTGCGTAATGCAGTCCTCATGAAGAATGCGCGCCTGCCACAGCTCGGTAATCGCCTGCGGCACCTGCGTATGCGTTGCCTGTGCCAGCCGGTTGGACGCATCACGTGCATCTTCACTCTTCTGTCCCAATGCCGCCAGCACATCCTGTGCAAATTTGTAAGGACTGGCCGTGCAAGCCAATACCGTTGCCCGCTCACTGCGCGTCGCCTCATATGCGCAATACCCAACGGCCGCGTGCGTATCCAGGACAAACCCCGTCTGTTCAAACACTTGTCGAATTGCCTGTGCGCCCTGTTCATCCGATGCCCAGTCCGCCTCAAAATCCTCTGCTGCCCGCCGCATCATTTCCTCCGGCACTGTAAACGGCTGGCCAATCTTCTGCGCCTGCATCCACTGCCGAATCAAGGCGCCGTCGCGGCCCGTCAATTCAAACAACAGCCGTTCCAGGTTGGACGAAATCAAAATATCCATGCTCGGCGACGTCGTCTTATGCAATACCTCGCCCGCCGCATATGTGCCCGAAGCAAAAAAGCGGCTCAAGACGTTGTTTTCGTTGGATGCACACACCAGTTTCCCCACCGGGAGCCCCATTTGCTTGGCATACCAACCAGCTAGAATATTGCCAAAATTGCCCGTCGGCACCACAAAGTCAATCGCTTCGCCAGCTTGTATCTGGCCCATTTTGCGCAGCTGCGCATACGCATAAAAATAGTATGCAACCTGCGGCGCCAGACGTCCAAAGTTGATGGAATTCGCACTGGACAGCGCATAGCCCGCCTTATCCAGCCGTTCCAAAAAAGCCGCATCACTCATCAGCGTTTTCACCCCGCGCTGACAAGCGTCAAAATCCCCTTCCAGGGCAAATACCGCTACATTTTCGCCTTTTTGCGTCGCCATTTGCAACCGCTGCGCAGGCGAGACACCATCATCCGGATAAAAGACAGCAATCGCTGTACCGGGCTTATCACAAAAGCCTTCCAGTGCCGCCTTTCCCGTATCTCCACTGGTTGCTACCAGGATGAGAATCTTCTTCCCATCGCCGCAGGCCTGGGCGCTGTATGCCATCAGCTCCGGCAAAATCTGTAACGCTACGTCCTTAAACGCAAGGGTTGGCCCATGGTACAGTTCCATCGCGTACAAGCGGTCCTTGACATGCCGCACCGGCACGACATGCGCATCGGTAAACGAAGCATACGCACGTTCGCACATCCCCAGCAGCTGTTCGTTGGGAATGGCGTCAAAAAAACGACCCAGCACCGCTGCGCTGACCTGCGCATAGGGCATCTCGCTATAGGATTCAATCTCGTCCATCGATACTTGAGGGAAATAAGCGGGAACAAAAAGGCCGCCGTCGGGCGCTAGCCCGCACAGGACGGCCTGTTCGGGCGTGGTTTCCACGCCCGTCCGCGTTGAAATTAACCGCATGGCCATAAATCTATTGCACCTTCTCTTTGATATATGCCGGCATCTCCTCCAACGGTCCCGAAATGGAGATAATCAGCCGTACATTATGTGAATCGGCCAGTTCTTCCAGCCGTTTGAGTAGAGGAATCAGGGTATCCACTGGCGCATCGACAATTTTCAAAAAACGGTCGATAAAAATCGTGTGAATATCAAAATCGCCCGCAATTAAGCCGGCGATAAAGCCGAAAAACGCCTCGTGGTTTTCCAGCATATATTCATCTGCTTCCACCAAGCGAATGGCATGCTTTAAATCAAACATGCGCTCCTTGGTTGCATCGATAAATACGACTTTGCCCAATGCATCCTGAACAATCGCATTTGCCATGTCAACCATACGCTTGGTCTTTCCGGTTCCTTTGATGCCGCATACAAATCCAATCATGCTCTACACCTCCAAAACTCCTCGGCTCCCTGCTCCTTTGCTTTATTATACCCCATATATGTATCTTCTGCCAATAAAAAATCCAGGGGACATATTTATGCCTTTGTCCCCTGGATGTTCCTCATCTGTTTTTGGTTTCCAGCTTTTCGTACAGCTGCGGCGCTACTTCCGCCAGCATCGCGCGCAGTTCACCCGTTGTCATCACGGTGTTGCGTCCCTGTTCGTACAGCGCGTCTACCCGCTTTTTCATCTCCACCACAACGGGGTCGTGCTTGTCAAGCGCCTGCGCATCGCTCAGCCCATAATACCCCTTAATCCAGTGTGCAATCCCGGCCACACCGGAGAATGAATCCACCGCTACCAGCGGCGGCCGGTTAAGGATTTTGGCCGTATCAAAGATATTGTAAATCTCTTCATCCTTGAGCATGCCATCGGCATGAATGCCTGCCCGTGTGGTGTTGAACGTCTTGCCGACAAACGGGGTGCGCGGAGAAATCTCCACCCCGATTTCATTTTCAAAGTATTCTGCAATCTCCGTAATGGCCGTCAAATCCATTCCGTCCGTCGTTCCACGGAAAGCTGCATATTCAATTGCCATCGCTTCCAGCGGGCAGTTTCCCGTCCTTTCGCCGATACCCAACACCGCACAGTTGACCGCCGCGCTGCCGTATAACCAAGCCGTAGAAGCATTGGTTACCACCTTGTAGAAATCGTTATGTCCATGCCATTCCAGCTGTTCGCTCGGCACATTGGCATAATGACGCAGTCCATAAATAATCCCCGGCACACTGCGTGGCAGCGACGCCCCAGGAAAGCTAACGCCAAATCCCATCGTGTCACAAATCCGAATCTTGATGGGAATTCCGCTTTCTTCCGAAAGCCGCATCAGTTCAGAGGCAAACGGTACCACAAACCCGTAAAAATCCGCCCGGGTCAAATCCTCGAAATGGCACCGCGGTACAATCCCCAGGTCCAGCGCGCTGCGCACCGTGCGCAGATACATCTCCATCGCCTGCCGGCGCGTCATATTCATCTTTTTGAAAATGTGGTAATCCGAGCACGATACCAAAATGCCCGTTTCCTTCACGCCCGCCTCCTTGACCAGTTGGAAGTCTTTTTCATTGGCGCGAATCCAGGTCGTAATCTCCGGAAATTCTAACCCCAATTCCTGACAGGCCCGCAGCGCCTGCCGGTCCTTTTCCGAATAGAGGAAAAACTCACTCTGCCGTACAATGCCCTTTGGCCCCCCCAGCCGGCTCAACAGTTTGAACACATGCACAATTTGTTCCACTGTAAACGGCGAGCAGGCCTGCTGGCCATCGCGGAATGTCGTATCCGTAATCCAGATTTCCTCCGGCATATGCTGCGGCACCACCCGCTGGTTAAACGATATCTTCGGAATATGTTCATAATCAAACAAATCCCGGTATAGTTTGGGTTCCTCTACATCCTGCAATTCATAGTGATAGTCATTTTCCAGAAGAACGCGCGTCCGTTCCCCCAATTCCAACATCTTGTTTCACCCCGTCTTCTATTCCATGGTTAACTGGTTCATAAACTCCTCAATCCGGTCCAAGCCTCGTTGCAAATCCGCCATGCTCAACGCATAGGAAAGCCGTATCATGCCCTCTGCTTCAAATGCCTTGCCGGGCACAACCGCCACCGCCTTGTTTGCCAGCAGCGTCTGTGCAAACGTCATGCTGTCCGTCAGTTTTGTACGGCCAAACATACAGCCCAGCGCCTGGCGGATGTCCACCATCACATAAAAAGCTCCCTGCGGCGCTCTGCAGCACAGGCGCGGAATCGCATTCACCCGGGCTACCATCGCATCGCGGCGTTGGCGGAATTCTTCCACCATCCGACGCACATCGCTCTGGTCGCCGCCAATTGCCTCCACTGCCGCAGCCTGGGCGATGCTGTTCACATTGCCCGTGGCGTGGCTCTGCCAGTTGGCCATCGCTTTAGCAAACACCGGCGCAGCCGCCACATATCCAACCCGCCAACCTGTCATCGCATAGGTTTTGGATACACCGTTGACCAGAATCACATGTTCCTTGACTTCCTCTCCCAGCGTTGCAATGGATGCTGGGCGCTCTCCTTCATAGATAAACTCTTCATAAATTTCATCGCTGATGACAATCAGGTTTTTTTCCACCGCCAGCGTGGCAATCGCGCGAAGCGTATCCGCTCCCACCACGCTTCCGCATGGGTTGTTCGGCGTATTGAGAAGGATTGCCTTCGTCTTTTCCGTCACAGCCTTCTCCACATCCGCCGCCTGCAGGGCAAACCCTTCTTCTTCCCTGGTTTGCACAAATACTGGGACGCCGCCCGCCATACGAATCAATTCCACATAACTGACCCAGCACGGCGTCGGCACAATTACCTCATCGCCGGGGTTCACCGTAACACAAATTGCGTTGTGCAACGCTTGTTTCGCCCCGTTGGTCACCACAATTTGACTGGGCGTATAAGTCAGGCCATTATGCTCTTTCAACTTTTTGCAAATCGTTTCCCGCAGCACCAGCGTGCCCGCCGCAGGCGTATAGCGCGTCTGCCCCTGCTCCATGGCCTCAATCGCTGCCCGGCAGATATGTTGTGGCGTGGGGAAATCCGGTTCTCCCGCCCCAAAACTTACAACATCCACGCCCTGCTGGCGCATCTGCTTAGCCTGGCTGTCAATCGCCAGCGTCACGGAACCCTGTACATTTTTTGCGCGTTCGGAAAGCTGTAACATCCGTCCATTCTCCTCAAAAATTCCATTTTGTTTAATGTACGCGCCCGCATAGCCTTCTGTCAAGGTTTGACCATAAATTCCATTTTCTTTTTGTCTATTTCATGGTATAGTAAATGATACCTTTTTTGTAAGGAGGCACTATGCAAACGTATCAGCTTATCACGGACTCTACGGCAGACTTAAGCGGTGATTATTACCGCGCACATGATGTAACCGTTCTGCCTTATACCTATATTGTCAATGACGTCGTGTATGCAGACGACCCTTTTCATCCGGCCGACTTGCATCATTTCTATCAGGCCATGCGTGAAGGCAGCATGCCCACAACCACCAATATCAATCAGGCCACCATCGCGCAGGCCGTTATCCCTTATTTCCAAGCCGGGCAGGATGTCGTTTATATCGTCTTTTCCTCCGGGCTCACTTCCACATACCAGTTTGCCTTGGCGACAAAAACCATGCTTGAAGAACAATATCCCGAACGTACCTTGTACGTTGTGGACAGCGTCAGCGCGTCGGTTGGCCAGGGCGTATTGGTCAAACACGCCGTTGCCATGCGCGACCAGGGGCTTTCCGCACAGGCGCTGGTGGACGATTTAAATGTATTCAAACGGAAAATCAACCATTGGATTACCGTCACCGACCTGGACCATCTGCGCCGTGGCGGCCGCATTTCCGCTACAACGGCCACCTTTGGTAAAATGCTGAGCATCAAGCCCATTATCAACGTCGATGATGATGGCCGTCTTGTCAATGTGGAAAAAGCAAACGGACGCAAAAAATCCGTCCGCCACCTTATCAAGCGTGTTCAGGAAATGGGGGAAGACCTGTTGCAGCAACAGCCGCTCCATATTGTTCATGGGGATTGTCTGGAAGAAGCGGAACGCTTTGCTGCACTTGTCAAAGAAGCCACCGGTGTACAGGATATCGAAATTTCCTATTTAGGCCCTGTTATCGGCGCCCATACGGGGCCGGATATGATGGCTATCGTCTTTTTGGGCAAACACCGTTAATGCTGTTCTTGTCAAAAAGGAGCGCGTACGCGCTCCTTTTCTCATTCCTGTTTGCTTTGTTCCTCCTCTGTCAGCAGGGTCCGCTTATGGAAACAATCCGTTACAATATAGTAAAATGGAATTGTCAGCAGAACTACCCAGCCCGGGTGCCACAATCCACCGCTGCATCCAAGCCATAGAAAAATCAGCAGTGCCAGAATCGGATAAGCAAATTGATGCGGGTCGCGGTGAATAAACGCCTTGACCAGCGTATAGTAAAGTGGAATCGTCAACAATACCAGCCAGCCGGGATGCCAGGCCTGAAAGAAGATGCCTACTAGTAGAAACGCCAGGATAGCCACAAAGGCAAACGGGAACTGATACCAGGGGTTCTTCTCCTCTTTTTCCTTGCCCCTTGTAAAAAGATGACCCTTTGTTCGCCCATGCGCTTCCGCCTTTGCAAAATGGATGCCTTCCCAGCCGATATGCACCTCCTCCGTCCCCTCTTTAAGATAAATCCCATCCTCATTGATATGCACGACCGATTCCTTTTTCCCCTGTTTATCCGGCGCTGTCGGTTCCGGTACGGGAATTTCATCCTCCGTTCGCAGCAATTCATCTAGCGAAATGCCATATAGCCGGGACAATAGAATTAAATTATCCGTATCCGGCGAAGCCTCCGCCCGTTCCCATTTGGAGACAGCCTGCCGGCTCAACCCCAGTTTTGCCGCCAATTCCTCCTGGGATAAGTGGTTTTGTTTACGCAGTTGCACCAAGCGATTTGCAATTTCGATGTTCATGCATGTTCCTCCTTCGCTATGTTTGCATCATAACGGAAGACGTCCCGGTTGCGCCATCCACTCTGGTTTTCAATTCCGCAACTATTGGTTGCATCCCAGTTCTTCATACTTTTTTATTGTATAATACCCCTGCTCAAATGACCACCTTCTTTCCCCCTTTTTCCATTTTCCGTACATGCCTTGCTCTCGCATGTTACCTTTCTGTCCTTTCGTTTGTTTCCGCCCTCTCTGTTGTCCGTGCAACCGGTTCTTTTTTGTGCGGCTACTTGCATTGTATCAGCCATCAAAACGTTGTATAATGCCTTTACTATCATCTTGCAAAATGGAAGGGAGATTCCTCATGCTGGAATACAAATACGATACACAACTTTTAATCGAAGGCGACGCCCTCTCTGAAGATGCTATCAACGCCTACATCACCACGCACATTCCCGGCGATTGTCTGCTCGCCGTTGGCGATGAACGCCTCATCAAAATTCACTTTCATACCAATGAACCATGGACACTGTTAGCCTATTGCGCCTCTTTGGGCGAGATTTATGATATCGTTGTCGAAGATATGGACCGACAATCGCGTGGCCTGAAAGGTTGATTATGTCCTATTTAAAATGAAAAGAACGCTATTTTTTATAGCGTTCTTTTTTTATCTTCATATTTTTTAAATTCCTTACAAACATTTATCCTTTGGATTTCATTGTTGGGAACAAAATAATATCTCGAATACTCGTCTGTCCCGTCAGCAGCATACATAACCGGTCAATCCCCATGCCCATACCGCCTGTTGGCGGCATGCCATATTCCAGTGCCGTCACATAGTCCTCATCCATCACATGCGCCTCTTCGTCTCCTTGGGCACGTTGCTGCGCCTGCGCCAGAAAACGGTTGTACTGGTCTATCGGGTCGTTCAGCTCGCTGAATGCATTGGCCAGCTCACAGCCAGCCGCAAATAGCTCAAAGCGTTCTGTCATCTCTGGTTGTCCTGGCTTGCGCTTGGCCAGGGGCGAAACCTCTACCGGATAGTCCAACACAAACGTGGGCTGAATTAGCGTGCTTTCCACCAGCTCATCAAAGGCCGCATATAAACACTGGCCGCGCGTCATCGTATCCTTGATTTCCGGCAATTCCAGTTTCTTCGCTTCCGCACGCGCCTGCTCGTCCGTCAACGCCATGAAATCAACACCCGTGCGTTCTTGAACCAGTTCAGCCATTGTTGCACGGCGGAACGGCGTCTGCAAGGAGATAACATTCCCAGCAAATTCCGTTTCGGTTTTGCCGTCCAACGCCACCTGTGCCGCGTACGCCACCAGTTTCTCCGTGATATCCATCATCCCATTGACGTCCGTATATGCCTGATATAGCTCAATCGTCGTAAATTCCGGATTGTGCTTAGGGTCCATTCCTTCGTTACGGAAAATACGGCCAATTTCATATACCTTTTCAAATCCGCCGACAATCAGCCGCTTCAAATGCAATTCCGTCGCGATGCGCAAATACATATCAATGTCAAGCGTATTGTGGTGCGTAATGAACGGGCGCGCATTTGCCCCGCCGGGAGTTGTCTGCAAAATCGGGGTTTCCACTTCCATAAAACCAATGCCGTCCAAAAAACTCCGCATCGCGCTGACCACCCTCGCCCGGGTGATAAACGCCTTGCGCACCTCTTCGTTGACAAACAAATCCACATACCGCTGACGATAACGCGTATCCGTATCGCGCAGCCCGTGGAATTTTTCGGGCAGCGGAATCAGGCTCTTGGCCAGCAGCGTCAGCTCAGTCACATGGACGGATACCTCACCCGTACGCGTCTGAAATACCGTTCCCTTTGCGCCGATGATGTCGCCCAGGTCCATGTTTTTGAACGCTGCATACGCTTCATCCCCAATTTCATTGCGCTGTATATAGAGCTGTAGCTCCCCCTGCTCGTCCAGAATGTGGGCAAACGATGCTTTCCCCATAATCCGGCGGGACATCATCCGTCCTGCTACGCAGACCTCTTTGCCCTCCATGGATGCATAATCCGCCTTGATTTGCATGGACATATGCTGTTTGTCATACCGTGTCTGCGTATAAGGGTCCTGCCCATTCTGCCGCAGAGCCTCCAGCTTTTGCCGCCGGATGGCCCGCTGTTCGCTAATCGCTTGCTGTTCCTGCTCCGGCGTGACCGGCGGGTTGTCTTTCTGCATCGCTCAACCTCTCTTAATGCTGATAATTTTATACGTGACAGTGCCACCCGGCGTACTGACCTCTACCTCGTCACCCTTCGCATGTCCCAATAAAGCAGCCCCTACCGGCGATTCGTTGGATAAGCGGCCCTGTATCGGGTTTGCTTCCGTTGAACCAACAATCGTATAGGCAAATACCTCATCCTGGCCCTGCTCCTGCACCTCCACCGTTGAACCCAGCGATACCACCTTGGTGTTAATCGCCTTTTCATCGATAATCGATACATTGCGCAGCCGCTGTTCCAGCTGCAGAATATCGCCCTCAATCCGGCTCTGCTTATTACGCGCTTCCTCGTATTCCGCATTTTCCGAAAGGTCACCGAAGGCACGCGCCTCTTTGATTTCCTGTGCCACTTCCTTGCGCGCAACCGTTTTCAAATATTCCAGCTGTTCCTCCAGCTCACGGACGCCTTCCGCCGTCAACACCGTCGTCGCCATGGGTTTCACTCCTTCATGAATTCAAAAAAGAACAACAGATCGGACCTGCATCCTCTCTGTAGTCTGCATCATTATATGGTTTTTGCCACCAAATGTCAATGAATTACGGGCATAAAGCCGCCTCCACCGCCTTTTGCATCGCCTCGATGGTCGTCGCTTCGTTAATGGCCGCCCGCGCCTTGCCCGCGCCGGGAAATTGACGGATGTACATCGTCACCTGCTTGCGCATAAACGGCATTGCAATCCGCTCCCCACGCCGCTGTGCTTCTTGCCTCAAATGCTCCATTAATACCTCAAACCGTTCGCGTTTTTCCGGTGTGCGGCCTGCGAATACCCACGGGTTTCCAATCGCGCCGCGGCCCACCATCACTGCCGCGCATCCCGTCTCTTCCATCCGCTTGGACATCTGTTCCACCGTATGTAAGTCCCCGTTTCCAATCACCGGTATTCCGCCGACCGCCACTGCCGTAGCTACCGCTTCCCAGTCCGCCGTACCGCTGTATCCCTGTTCGCGTGAGCGCCCGTGCACAGTGATGGCTGCCGCACCGCTATCACGGGCAATGCGTGTCATCTCTGCTACCACATTCTCACCGTCTGCATAACCTTTGCGTATCTTGACCGTCACCGGCAACTTTACCGCCTTGACCACCGCTTCGATAATCCGGCCTGCCAACGCCGTATTCTTCATCAGAGCGCTTCCTTCGCCGTTGCGCACAATCTTTGTCGCAGGGCATCCCATGTTCAAGTCTATGAGGGCTATCTTACCCGCATGCTCCTGTTCCACTTTTTGCGCCGCTTGAGCCAGCACCTGCGGTTCATGCCCAAATAACTGCGCCGCCACCGGCCGTTCCTGGGCAAACGTTGTCAGTAATTGACCGCTCTTTTCGCTCATCAGATACCCCTTGGCGCTGACCATTTCCGTATATGCAAAAGCGCAGCCCATCCGTTTACAGATGAGCCGCATCACATCGTCCGTAATGCCCGCCATTGGCGCTAGAAACATCCTTCCCGGCACTTCCACCGTCCCCAGGACAAAGGGGGTATGCAATCGTTCCTGCATCTATCGTCCGCCTTTTCTTCTTATTGTGCCGAAGGCGTCGCCGCCGCTGGCGTAGGCGTTGGCACAGGCGTTGGCGTCGTCGTCTCCATTTGTTCATTGCTCGATGCAATCAGTCTCACATCATCAATTAGCCATGTGCCGCCGCGATGAACCAAGCTTAAGTGGTATGTACCGTTGGCCCAAACCGGCGTGCCCTGCGGTGTCTCTCCCGATTCGGTTTCATCGGCCTGCGCAGTGATGGATTTCACCGTCTCCTCCATCTTAATGGATGCACTCCCGCCCCACGGCCATGTCCATACCCATTGAATGCTGTCGTTGCCCGTATAGCTGGATACTGTATATCCATCAAATTGGGCCTTAAGCTGTTGAAACTCCTCACTCTGCAAGTAACGCTCGGTAAAGAAGCGCTGCATGTATTCATCCGACATATCGTCTGCAACGCCCAGCACATGCTCCATGCGTGCCGTCATCGCTTCGCTGGCCAGTACCATAGCGCTTGTCACCTGTATAGCCATAAACATCACAAACATACAAATCAGAAACACAATTAATATTTTAATCGCCCTGCGGCGGAAAAAACTCTTCAGGTCCTTATCCTGATAATACTCCATCGCCGTCACCTCGTTTCTTGTGCCATGATATCATAACCACACCCGCTTGTAAATTCACCGTCTGCATTCCTCCTTGTGTGCGTTTAGCATGAGGTCTTTGGCATATGCGGCATCCTTTTTCTGCCTCGTTCTTGTGCAATCGCACTTTTTCGATTATTCTGTTATCATAACAGCAAGTTGGATTTCATCATCCTTATCCGCCTTGCGTTTCAAATGGAAAGGAAGTCTTTTTATGAAAAAAGCCATTGTCACCGTCATCGGGCAGGACCGGGTCGGCATCATCGCAGAAGTGAGCGTCATGTTGGCCGGCTGCGGCATCAACGTATTGGACATCAGCCAGACGTTGCTGCAAGATACCTTTACCATGGTCATGCTGGTCGATGTCGCACATATTACCGTCCCCTTCGCCGAGGTCAAACGCATCCTTAATGACCTTGGCGAGCGCATGGATATGTCTGTCCGTATTCAGCGGGAAGATATCTTCCAGGCCATGCATACCGTATAATGGGGGCACTGTCATGATAAACCAATCGGATATTCTTCAAACCATTCAGATGATTGAACGGGAAAACCTGGACATCCGCACCATCACCATGGGCATTTCCCTGCGCGACTGTGCAGACCCTGACATCGGTCGTCTGTGCGATAACATCTATCAAAAAATCACCCGTACCGCCAAACACCTGGTCAAAACCGGACAGGATATCGAAGACGAATATGGCATCCCCATCGTCCACAAGCGCATCAGTGTTACCCCGATTGCTCTTGTCGGCGAAGCGTGCAAGCAAACCAATTGGGTACCGATTGCCAAAGCGTTGGACGCAGCTGCACAGGAAGTGGGCGTCAACTTCATCGGTGGTTTTTCCGCCCTTGTCCATAAGGGGTATACCCATGGTGACCGCGCCTTGATTGAAAGCATTCCCGAAGCGCTCGCCTGTACTGAGCGCGTCTGTGCCAGTGTCAATGTCGGCACTACCAAAGCCGGCATCAATATGGATGCCGTCGCACAGATGGGCGAAATTATCCGGCAAAGCGCCTCCTTAACCGCCGAACAGGATGGTCTTGGAGCAGCCAAACTTGTCGTTTTCTGCAACGCTGTAGAGGACAACCCCTTCATGGCTGGCGCTTTCCACGGCGTAGGGGAGCCGGAATGCGTTATCAATGTCGGCGTATCCGGTCCTGGCGTGGTAAAGTCCGCCCTGGAACATGTCAAAGGTCAACCGTTTGACATCGTTGCAGAGACCATTAAGCGCACTGCATTCCGCATCACCCGTATGGGCCAGCTGGTCGCCCGCGAAGCGAGCAGCCGGTTAGGCGTGCCCTTCGGCATTGTGGACCTCTCGCTTGCCCCCACTCCTGCCATCGGTGATTCTGTTGCCCATATTTTAACGGAAATGGGACTGGAACTGGCTGGTGCCCCTGGCACAACGGCAGCCCTTGCCCTGTTGAATGATGCGGTGAAAAAAGGTGGCGTCATGGCCTCCAGCCACGTCGGCGGGCTATCCGGCGCTTTCATTCCCGTCAGCGAGGACGCCGGCATGATAGAAGCCGCAGAAAAAGGTGCACTTTCACTGGAAAAACTTGAAGCGATGACCTGTGTCTGCTCCGTTGGTCTGGATATGATTGCTGTCCCCGGCGATACTTCAGCTGCAACGCTGTCAGGCATCATCGCAGATGAGGCTGCCATCGGCATGATTAATCAAAAAACCACCGCCGTTCGACTTATCCCGGCCATTGGCAAGTCCGTGGGCGACCGTGTCGAATTCGGCGGTTTGTTGGGTCATGCACCCGTTATCGCAGTCAATCCGTTCTCGTGTCAAGCCTTTGTCGCACGCGGCGGGCGAATTCCCGCGCCCATTCACAGCTTGCGCAATTAAGCAATCCACGTCTTCAGGGAGGGGTTTCTATGGATTCCACACAACAGGAAATCTTGCAATTTGTCACAGAAAACGATGTAAAATTTATCCGACTCGCTTTCTGTGACCTGTTTGGGCGGTTAAAAAACATCTCCATCATGGCAGAAGAGTTGCCGCGCGCGTTTGCCGACGGCATTTCTTTCGATGCTTCCGCCGTGCGCGGCTTCCTGCAGGTGGAAGAATCCGACCTTTTTCTGTTCCCTGACCCTTCCACGCTCTCCATTCTTCCATGGCGGCCGCAGCAGGGCCGCGTCGTGCGCATGTTCTGCGACATTCGCCATCCGGATGGACATCCCTTCCCCGGTGATGGCCGCGCCATTTTACGCCAAGCAATGCAGCGGTGCCAAGCGCTCGGCTTCCGTTGTCAGATTGGCCCCGAATGCGAATTTTACCTCTTCGAAACCGATTCGCAGGGGTACCCTACCCAGCACCCGCATGACAATGCAGGCTATCTGGATGTCGCTCCCATGGACAAAGGAGAAAATGTCCGCCGCGAAATCTGTCTGACGCTCGAACAAATGGGCATTCGTCCGGAAAGTTCGCATCATGAACAGGGCCCCGGACAACACGAGGTTGATTTTCGCTATAGCGATGTGCTGCTCGCGGCCGACCAGCTCATCACCTTTAAATCCGTCGTCCGCAACGTTGCCGCGCGCAATGGGCTGCATGCTTCATTCCTGCCCAAGCCTTTGCAAAATCAAAGTGGAAACGGGCTGCATATCAACCTCTCTCTTTCTCAGGGGGCGGATAATCTCTTTGCCCCGGTTGATGGCGCACTCTCCCCCGTCGCTTCTTCTTTTATTGCAGGCGTTCTGGCAAAAATGCCAGAGATGACACTGTTTTTCAATCCTCTGCTCAATTCCTATCGTCGCTTTGGTGCCTTTGAGGCCCCACGCTACATCACCTGGTCGCCGCAAAACCGCTCACCGCTGATTCGCATTCCGGCCGCACAGCCGCATCATGCGCGCATGGAACTGCGCAGTGCAGACCCTGCATGCAATCCCTACTGGGCCTTCGCTTTATTGATTCATGCCGGTTTGTACGGTGTCGAACATGCGCTTACGCTCCCCGCCCCCAGCAATCTCAATCTCTATCAAGCTTCTTCTGCACAAATAGATGCATTGCCCACTTTGCCTGGCACGCTCGAACAAGCGCTTATACAGGCTGAACAGAGCACCTGGCTGCCCACATGTCTGCCTGCGGTCGCCTTGGAACACTTCCTTTCCTACAAACGCGAAGAATGGCAGCGTTTCTCTTCACACGAACAGCCGGAAGCGTATGAATATGAACGGTATTTTCCCTTCATCTAATATTCATATCCACACGCTGACAGGAAAGGAGGGATTCGCATCCAACAGGCATTGATTATTTCCAGCGCCGACCAGGCAACCGAGCTGCTGGCCGAACTGGTTCGTTCCATTGGTTTTTCTTCCATCACCGTCATGCGAAGCGGGGGCGAAGCACGCCGCTCGCTTATTGATATGGATTGCGACCTCATCCTCGTCAATGCGCCGCTTTCAGATGAAATTGGTGATGATTTAGCGCTCTTTGCCAGCGAAGTCTCTACCGCAGGTATCCTGCTTCTCATCAAAAACGCTTTTGTAGATGACGTAGCCGCCAAAGTCGAAGATGCCGGCATTCTTGTCATAGGCAAACCCATTCTCCGTCCCTTCTTCTTTCAGGCCGCAAAACTTGCCTCGACCTCCCACAAGCGCATCCTCGGTCTAAAAAATGAAAATGACCGACTCCAGGATAAAATCATGGAAATTCGTCTCGTGGACCGCGCCAAATGCATCCTCATTCAGTATCTGGATATGACGGAAAAAGAGGCCCATCGCCATATCGAAAAATTGGCCATGGATAAGCGTAAAACACGGCGCGAAATTGCCGAATCCATCCTTCGCTCATACGAAGAATAGGAGCCTCCCAAAAGGAGGAGCCTATTTTTTCTCCTTCCCCAAAAATGTGTTTGTTTCCATTTCCTTTTTCACCACCGAACTCCGTCCCAAAACGCCGATACCGTTTTAAGGATAGCTGCTAACAAGGCGTACACGACCAACGCTTTCTTCTTTTGCACCGAGTCACCTTCCCCTATCACGTTCCGTCCAAGGCGCAGCGCTGCCTCTTATCGAAAATATACAACCAATTTCAAACGCGCAGGTCAACCGCATGGTCCTCTTGTTCACGACAACAACGCCAACATGCTCAATGTCGTTTTCACCTCTCTCCTATCACCTTTTATCACTGTCCTGTATATCCTGCCTGACTAGCCTCTGGTCCCTTTGCAGGCATCCCTGTCCTCGTTATCCTATAAAAACTCCATATACGAATGAATCTGCTGATTCCCTATTGACCGTTTCTTACCGCCATTGATTTGAAAAAAATATCAGCATTTGCATGAACTATTTCCCTTTATTCAAGTAAACGCGTCTCCCGAAAATCTCAAACTCGCTTCTCTAAAAACTTTTTCTGCCAATAGCTATGCCTATCTCCTCGTTTTTGCTTGCAGTAGAACAAACTGGCTCATCTTCAGCATTCCTCGAATGCATACAAAAAAAGCCGTAAACAATTATTTGTTTACGGCCTTACTTACTGGCTCCTCCAGTAGGGCTTGAACCTACGACATTTCGGTTAACAGCCGAACGCTCTACCAGCTGAGCTATGGAGGAATAATGGAATCCGGCAGTGATCTATCTTCCCAGGCCGTTGCCAGCCAAGTATTGTCGACGCGTAGGAGCTTAACTTCTGTGTTCGG
>CAJFOS010000002.1 GCA_904397865.1 Candidatus Allochristensenella caecavium | reverse complement strand
TTCCGCTGCGCGATATTCAAAAGGCGTACGAACTGGCGGCAACCCCCGGGACGTACCGCGTTTCGGTTGACTTGCAGGAAATTTAATCATTTAGCATACCGCTTTTCAGAGGAGACGGCAAACGTCTCCTCTTTTTGATGTATATTTGCAACAAAGCCGGTTTGTATCGTAGACATAAAGGGAAGCAAGCGTGGCATAAAGTGAGAGCGGAGAGGAAACGTGCGTGATGGAAACAAACGGGGATTTATAAAGACTGAAAACGGGGAAAATACGTTGAATCGCACATAGCTGAGTGATGTACTAAACATAGATTCAAGGCATGTTTGTTCCGGGTTGGAACGCAACGTATTTTTCAGGAAATTATTTTGCTCCGTCAGGCAGGAAACTCATCCATTACAACGGTTTGGGGATGCGCGCATCTATCCTTGCAGAGAAAGGAGGGAAGTCTCAAAAACGTTTGTGCAAGTAGGCAAACGGTTCTTTTGTTCTTGCAATTTTACGTCGTTTTTTAGCAGAATGCAGCGTCATCCACGAAGCAAAGACCACACTTCTTTCGCAAACATATCGTTTGCGGCAACCAATGGGGAATACGTTTTCCCATTCCGTTTTGTCATGCATGGACAAAGCAATATTCTGGTAGCCGAAAGGAGAAATGGCATTATGGTAACGATTTCCTTATGGCAGGCCGCGTTGATTGGTATCTGGTTCTGGTTTATCACCAGTCTGGTGTTTTTCATGGGCCTGAATTTTTACACCATCGCCCGCCCGTTGTTCAGTGGTTTGGTGGTCGGCCTAATTTTGGGCAATCCCATGGACGGCATGCTGATTGGCGCTGGCGTGAACCTGATTTTCATGGGCTTCATTTCCGCAGGTGGCGCCCAGGCGGGGGACTTTAACCTGGCAGGCACGGTGGGTGTCGCGCTTGCGCTGGCTTCCAACGCTACGGTTGACCAGGCCATCGTAATGGCCAGCCTGCTGAGCGTGGTGGGTAACTTCCGCTGGATTCTCTGGCTGACGGTCAACTCTACCTGGACGCACATGACGGAAAAGGCAATCCAGGAAGGCAACACCAAAAAAATGGTGTTCTTCAACCTGGTTCCTTCGCAGCTGCTGTCTTTTGCGATTGGCTTCACCCCGGTATTTTTAGCCTGCTATTATGGACCGACAGTGGTAAACGCCGCACTGGAAGCACTGCCGGTATGGGCGCTCAACGGCCTGACCGTCATCGGTAAGATGCTGCCGGCTCTGGGCATCTGTATGAACCTGCGCAACCTGCTGAACAAGAATACGGTTGCATTCTATCTGATAGGATTCCTGCTGTCGATGTATTTCAATCTGAGCATCGTGGTTGTTGCCGTATTTGGCGGCATCATGGCATACATTGGGATTGTCGGCATTGGTAAACCGCAGCAACTGGCAGAAGGAGGGGACCAATAATGGCTGAAAGCACACCGAAACTGTCGAAAAAGGATATAGTACGTTCCTGGGTCTCCTGGATGAATTTCTCGCACTGCTGTTACAATTATGAACGGTTGCAGGCGATGTCGTTTGCGCAATGCATGTCGATTATCCTGAAGAAGCTATACCCGAAAAAAGAGGATTTCACGCGTGAATTGTCCAAACACACCGTGTTCTTTAATACGGAACCGAATATTGGGACCATCATCCATGGCGTAGTTATCGCGATGGAGGAAGAGCGTGCAGTAGGCGGCGATATCACGCCGGAAGCAATCAATGCGGTAAAAAGTGGTTTGATGGGCCCGTTTGCAGGGATTGGCGATACGATAGTGCAGGCGATATTTACGCCTATCTTCCTTGGCATTGGCATTGGGATGGCCCAGCAGGGCAATTTCTTTGGCCCGATTTTGTTTGTGCTATTAAACGGCGGAATCATTCTGGGGTGTTCGTATGGGCTTTGGATGTATGGATACCGGTTGGGCCAACAGGCGGTAACGAAAATCCTCGCCAGTGGGATGATGAATATCATTCTGTGCGCAGCGGGCATATTGGGCTGCACGGTGATGGGCGCGCTGACGGCGCAGTTTGTCACGGTGAGTACGCCGATAGCCTTTACTTTGGCAGAAGCGACGTTGGAAAATGAGGCGCTGGTGCTGAGCGTGCAGAAAGACTTCTTCGATGCAATTCTGAAAGGATTGTTGCCGTTGCTTTTGACGTTTACGACCTATAAGATGATTTCCAAGGGCCTGACGTCGGTCAAGGTGCTGATGATTCTGGTGGTCGTCGGATTTATCGGCGGCGCTGTTGGCATCCTGGGTTAAAAAAGGGGCGACCTGCATGAGAGGATGCAGGCAACATGTTGGAAAGGACGGGGCATAGCGCCCCGTCCTTTTTGTTAAAAGGTGCGCGCACAATGTATATTCGGTCTCCATGGCGCATGTCTTGAAACAGGAGGTGCGCTATGAGACGAAAGGGCATGGAGCGCGGGTGCATCATCGCGCTGTGTTTGTTGTTAGCCGGCGGGATGGGCTTTCTATGCGGCCGCAGTCCGCTGCATAAAACCGAACAGATTCGCCAAATTTTACAGAAGGAGAGCTATTTTGCACCGGATACGGCGGCGCTGGACGAGGCGTCCGCCCAAGGAATTGCGCGGGCCGTCAACGATGACTATACGCAGTATATGACGCCCGAACAGATGCAGGCGCTCTCTGAACAGCTGTACAAAAAAGAGACAATCGGATTGGGAATGGAATGGATTGTGCAGGAGGACTGTTATTATGTAACAGAGGTACAGGACGCATCGCCTGCACAGATTGCGGGGATTGTACGGGGTGATAAAATCCGGCGGATTGATGGTAAGCCGGTGAGCCAAGATATGCGTATGCCCGCATTGGAACAAGGGCAGCGCCTCATATTGGAGGTCGAACATGGCGGGCAAACGCGCCAACAACCTGTCTTTGCGGCTGAAATTGCCCCCATGGAAGATGTACAGGGCGAACAGCTGACAGATACCGTCTATTATTTGCGGCTACGCACATTTGCCCAGCAGGGGATGGAACAGCAGGTGCAGCAGATAGTGACCGCGTTGCCTCCGCATAGCCACTTGATTTTGGATTTACGAAGCAATCCAGGCGGGCGGATGGACGCGGCTTTAGCCGTTGCCGGGTTGTTTGTCCCCAGGCAAACCCCTTTGCTAACCATCTGCTATGCGCAGGAAAGAAAGCAGACCTATATCAACGCACAGGATGGCGTTTGGCAGGGAGAAAAAGTGGCCGTGTTGATTGACGGACAGAGCGCTTCAGCGGCGGAAATCCTGGCGGGAATCCTGCAGGACTATCAGAAAGCAACGCTGTTTGGGCAGACCAGTTATGGCAAAGGGACGGTGCAGCAGATACACACGTTAAAGGATGGCAGCGGACTGCGTGTGACTTGTGCGGTATACGAATTGCCACACGGTCGACGTTTAGCCCAACAGGGGGGGATAGTGCCGGATGTACAGACGCAGGCCAGCCCGTTGCCGGGCTGGGCGGTTGACAGACAACAGGATGCAACGCTCCAGCAGGCGCTGGCCTGGATACAGCAGGCACAATAGCGGACAAAGGCGTTGTATCCAGACCAGAAAAGAGAGAATAGAGAAAAACAGGGAAGAAACGGCCTGAAAAAGAGAAAAGGACGCAGAGCAAACGCAAAGTTTACCCGCTTTACACATTGACAATCAAATCACAAAACTCTATAATTTTCAAAGGAAAAGGAATCCCCTCATCAGGCGCAGGCATTTGCGTTGGCTGGGGCTGTGAAGCGCGGCACATGTCGTTTGACGGGCGCGGATGCTGATTGCATGATGAAGGGAAGAAAAAGAATTTAACCTCCGATGCCGCATGGGTTGAGGAGGTACAAAACAGGAGGATTTTCCAATGACTGAAAAAGTATTTGTCGTGAAAAACGAAACCGGCCTGCATGCACGTCCGGCGTCGCTGTTTGTACAGAAAGCAGCGAAGTTCAAAAGCGTCATTAAACTCAAACGTGACGGCAAAGAAGCAAACGCAAAATCCATCATTTCCGTATTGAGCCTGGGTGCCAGCAAAGGCAGTGAAGTGACGGTTTGCGCGGATGGTGTGGATGAAGTCGAAGCCGTGGACGCTTTGGTGGAATTGCTGGATAACTTGGAAGAATAATCACGCGTTGTGACGGACAGCGGTGCGGGTGACAGTTCATCCGCGCGTTGTCTTCCATGAAAGCCAACAGGAAACCGTGTCCGCAACCGATAAAGAGGGCGGAAGCCCTTTTTTTATGGAAAAGTCTTGCAGCAAAGGGCATGGGTAACATTTATAAAGAGGTGTACCAAATGAAAGGAATCATTGCTTCTCCGGGCGTCGCGATTGGCAAGGCGTTCGTACTTAAGCACAATGAAATCATTATTGACGATACGCCGTTGACCACGGCAGAAGAATGCGCAGCTGAAGAGGCCATCTTCCGCAAGGCGGTCGAAGATACGGAAGCGCAGCTCAATGAAATCATCGAAATTACCGAAGAGCGTCTGAGCGCCAAGGAAGCGGACGTGTTCCGTGCACATCTGATGATGTTGGCGGACCCGATGCTTGAAGAGACGGTGATGGATAAAATCAACAACGGCAAAATGAAAGCCGCCAAAGCCATCAAGGAAGCGACGGCGGAAATTGCCGAAATGCTGGGCAGCCTGGATGATGAATACATGCGCGAACGTGCTGCGGACATCAAGGACGTGGGCAGCCGTGTGCTGGAAAACGCGACGGGCAACGCGCGTGTTTCGCTCGCTACGCTGCGCGACCAGGTCGTCGTCTTTGCGAATGACTTAACGCCGTCGGATACGGCGACGATGGACATGAATTATGTCAAAGGCTTTGTTACGGAAATCGGCGGCCGTACATCGCATACGTCGATTATCGCACGTATTATGGGTCTACCGGCCATCGTGGGCACGGGCGATATCCTTCAGCACGTCAAACAGGACGATATGGTCATCCTGGATTCGGTCGATGGCGATATCATCATCAATCCGACGGACGAGCAGCTTAAAGTGGCAAATGAGAAACTGGAGAAGTTCCTTGAACATAAACGTCAGCTGGATTTGGTGAAAAATCTGCCGGCGGAAACCAAAGACGGCCATCGTGTGGAAGTGGTGGGTAACATCGCTTCGCCCAACGATGTCAAAGGTGCGATGGATAACGGCGCAGAAGGCGTAGGCCTGTTCCGCACGGAATTCCTGTTCATGAACCGTCCGACGCTGCCGACCGAAGATGAGCAGTATGAGGCATACAAAGCGGTTGCAGAAGGCGCACAGGGCCACCAGGTGGTTATCCGTACGCTGGATATCGGCGGCGATAAAGCGGCGGAATGCATTCAGTTCCCGGCGGAAATGAACCCGTTCTTGGGCTGGCGTGCCGTTCGTATGTACTTTGACCGTTTGGATATCATCAAACCGCAGTTGCGTGCTATCCTGCGTGCGAGCGTGTATGGCAAACTGTGCGTCATGTATCCGATGATTATTTCCGCGGACGAAATCTATCAGATGAAAGCCATTATGGATGAATGTAAGGCGGAACTGGACGCGGAAGGCATTGCATACGACAAAGACCTGAAGGTCGGTACGATGGTCGAAACGCCGGCGGCTGCTATCAATGCGGACAAGCTGGCAAAGATTGTCGACTTCTTCAGCATTGGCACAAACGACTTGACGCAGTATGTGCTGGCGGTAGACCGCGGCAATGAAATGATTGCCGATTTGTATCAACCGTTGCACCCGGCGGTCATCCGTGCGATTAAGATGATTATCGATGCTTCGCACAAGGAAGGCAAATGGACGGGCGTCTGTGGCGAATTGGCCGGCGATGAAAAGGGCGCGGCGCTGTTGCTGGGCCTGGGTTTGGATGAATTCTCCATGAGCGGCGGTTCCATTCCGACAATCAAGAACCTGATTCGCAAAGCGGACCACGCGCATGTCAAAGCGGTTGTGGACGAATGCTTGGAGATGTTTACGGCCAAGGAAGTCAACGAACGCTTGGATGCGTTGCTCAAGGAAATCTACGAAGGTTAACCCTTGCATATGGGGGGCCAACCAATTGGTTGGCCTCTTTTTTGTACAGCGCGAGGCGACATTGCCCGCGCAATATGGGCCGTGACGACAAAAGAAGCCGATTCGTCCTTGTCCGGGTGGATTGTGGGTTGCACCGTTCGGCAAAAATCGATACACTAACAGGGAAGAAACAGAAAGTAGGAAACGGAATGGAATGCCTTTCTCTGGAAGCATTTACCAAGCAATTGTGCAGCAAAGCACCGGTGCCGGGCGGCGGTGGCGTCAGCGCCCTAGCAGGCGCTTTGGGGGCAGCGCTGGGCGCCATGGCGGCCAATCTGACCGTTGGCAAAAAAAAATATGCAGATGTACAAACCTGCATGCAGGAAAGCGCAGCAGAGCTGACGCGTCTTTCACAGGCCTTTTTAACAGGCATTCAAGCGGATGCAGACGCATTTGCACCGTTGGCAAAGGCATACGGCATGCCTAAGGATACAGAAGAGCAGAAGCAGGAAAAAGAGCGCGTGCTGCAGCAGGCTTTGTATGAGGCTGCGCAGCCGCCGTTGACGGTGTTAAAACAATGTGTGCAAGCGCTGGAATTGCTTGAACAACTGCATGACAAAGCCAGCCGGCTGGTTGTCAGTGATGTGGGATGCGGTGCTGCGCTTTGTTGGGCTTGCGCACATACGGCGGCCATGAATGTATATATTAATGCGGGCATGCTGGCGGATGAACGACGCAGGGGTGCTCTCATGCAGAAATGTCAAACAAGATTGGAACAGGCTCGCCGGACGGCTGAACGAATCATACAAGCAGTGGAGGAAACCCTATGTCCGAATTTTTAAAAGGCGCATCGACAATCGCCCATATCAAGGAACAGTTAAAAGAACAGGTGACACGGTGCACAGCGGGCGGTGTAGTCCCCTGTCTGGCCATTGTACGGGTTGGCGAACGGCCGGATGATTTGGCCTACGAACGCAATGCGGTAAAAAAATGCGAGCAGCTGGGGGTAGCCTGCCGTGTAGTCACCCTGCCTGTGGAGAGTACAACGCAGACTTGCTGCCAAGCGATTACACAGCTGGACGAGGATGAAACGGTGCATGGGATTCTGCTCTTCCGTCCATTGCCCAAAGGGGTGGACGAAGCAGCTGTCATTGCACAGATACGCCCAGAAAAAGACGTGGATTGCATGACGCAGGCTTCGCTGGCCAAATTATTTTGTGGAGATGAAACCGGTTTTGCCCCTTGTACAGCGGAAGCGGTTGTACGCCTTCTGGAACATGAGCGGATTCCGATTGCCGGCAAACGGGTTGTTGTGCTGGGACGCAGCCTGGTGGTGGGGAAACCGTTGGCGATGATGCTTCTCAAACGCAACGCAACAGTGACCATTTGTCATACCGGAACGGCGGACCTGCCATCGGTCAGCCGTCAGGCGGATATTCTAGTGGCTGCAGTCGGGCAGGCCAAAATGGTAAATGACGCAGCCATGGTAGCGCCCGAGGCGGTCGTGGTGGACGTAGGCATCCATGTAGATGCCCAGGGACGTTTGTGCGGTGATGTAGATGCTGCGGAAATGGCCCATGCGGCACTCGTGACGCCGGTGCCGGGCGGTGTAGGCGGGATTACGACATGGCTGCTGCTTGAACATGTGGTGCGGGCCGCCATGAATCGGAAAAACGCCGCACATCTGTAGGCATTTCTATCAAAAATGTATGCGATATGATGAATTAGGAAAAGAAAAGCAGGAGGATGGGATGGACGATTATCAGGCGCTGGTGGATACGATTGCAAATTGTCAGCGTTGTCCGCTCTGCCAGACGCGTACGCAAACCGTGCCGGGAGAGGGCAACTTACAGGCGCGGTTGATGATTATCGGAGAAGGGCCTGGGGCAGATGAGGACCGGTATGGCCGCCCGTTTATTGGCCGCGCGGGTCAATTGCTGGACCAGATGCTGGATGCAATCGATTTAAAGCGGGAGGATATCTACATTACCAATATTGTTAAATGCCGACCGCCGCAAAACCGCACGCCGAAGGACGAGGAAGCACAGGCCTGCCTGGGCTATTTGTATCAGCAGATTGAAATGGTCAATCCGCGGATAATACTTTTGATGGGCGCGACAGCACTCAATCAATATTATGATAAGAATTTGCGGATTACCAAGTCGCGCGGCGTCTGGTTTGAAAAGGATGGCCGAATGTTGATGGCCACATTCCACCCAGCGGCTCTTTTGCGTGATGCCAGTAAAAAAACGGACGCTTTTGTCGATATGTTGTCGGTCAAACGGATGCTTGCGAGTCAATAGGAAACAATTATGAAATGATTTGTAATATTTTTGCAACATCTTGATTTGAAGCGATTAGAAGAAAATATCGGCCTAAATCTTTCGTTTTCTCACAAATGCTCTTTTGACGGACAAGGCAAACTGCGTTAAAATGTGCAGGAAAGTGAAGGAAATAAGAAAGAATCGAGCAACGTTTACGAAGGAGAATGGTATGATACGAAAAAAAGCAGCCTTAACTCTTGCGGCAATGTTAGTCATCCTTTCATGTGCAACGGGAGCGGCAGCAGCTACAGAGAATCCGACAGCGACCCCTTCGGCTACAGCCATGCCGACGGCAACGGATGATGGTTCGGGACTCTCGTTACTTATCAATAATGATACGAAATTTCCAGATGTGCTCTCCCTTTTGACGGCGATTAAGAGCGTACAAAAAACGGAAGACGGCACTGAACAGTTGACACAGGCGCAGGAAGGCCAGGAAAGCAAAACGATAGAGCTGGACCTGCAGACTTTGCAGGAGGGCATGATTGGTGATGAAATCGTGCTGCTCCAGGTGGCCCTGCGCAATACAGGGTTCTTGGAATCCGACCCCACCGGCAGCTATGGTCAGGCGACGAAGGACGCGGTAACGGCGTTGCAGAATCAGCTTGGGGTAGAAGCGACAGGCGTTGCAGACCCGGATACCCAGCTGAACCTCTATGGTATGGAAGCTATCATGGCGTCCATGGAAGAGGAAACGGATGGGGAAGCAGAAGAAACAACGGTGGTGCGTTTGGGAGATAACAACCAGGCAGTTGCCGATTTGCAAAAGCTGCTCAAACAAAAGGAATTCTATGAAGGCGATGCGCATGGTTTCTTCGACATGGAAACATATAGCGCGGTGCTGGATTTCCAGTTAGCGGGCGAATTGAAACAGGATGGGATTGCCGGCCCGGCCACCATCCAGGGATTGAAAGCGTATGTCAAACCCACGCCTACTCCGACACCGACGCCCAAAGCGACGAAGAAACCGTCTTCGACCAAAAAGCCATCTTCGACAAAGAAACCGTCTTCGACCAAAAAGCCATCTTCGACAAAGAAACCGGTCATTTCAGATAGCAAAGGAAAAGCGATTAAGATTAACTGGTTTGGCGGCATGAACAATATGTGGAAACGCGGCCAATATGTCACGGTGATTGACGCTCGTACCGGCATCACAATGAAGATGAAGCGTATGGGTGGCACATATCATGCGGACGTCGAACCAGCAACGCAGTCCGATACCGCGGCGCTGAAAAAAGCATATGGCGGGTCGTGGAGCTGGAGCCGCCGCCCGGTATGGGTCATTGTAGGTGGAAAAACCTATGCAGCGTCCATCAATGGTATGCCGCATGGCAGTGACACGTTGCCGAACAACGGCATGAACGGACAGGTCTGTATCCACTTTGTAGGCTCCAAGACGCATGGCGGAAACCGTGTGGACTCGGCGCACCAGGCCTGTATTGATGAAGCAGTACGTTTGAGTAAATAAAAAACAAACCAGAGGAGGAGTCTATTTGGCCTCGAAATGCTTTCGACGTTCGGCCATGGCAGGCGCTCTCATGATGATGCTAATCCCGGCAAACTTTGTTTTGACGGGATTTGCTGCGTCCATGCCGGAAGCAGAACCCACCCCGACGGACATCGTTACTACGGACCCATCTTCATTCAAAATTGAAGATGAGCAGGCGTTGCATGCAGCGTTTGAAGAAGGAAATCTTCTGTTTTTCTTTGGCGGTACGGCAAACGCAACGTTGACAGAAGCGGATGACAACGGCGTGCTGGATGAATCTGGTGAGCAAGGCGATGGGGAAATCAGCACCAATATCCAGGAAAAAGGCCGCATTATGGGAACGAATATCAAATTGCGTGCGGATGCGAATACAGATGCCCAGATATTAGCTGCATTAAATGAGGGAATAACGGTGGAAGTCATTTCCACCAAGGATAACTGGTATCAGGTACGGTTTGGTATTTTGGAAGGCTATGTACGCAACGATTTGGTATTTGTGCTCAGCGATGATGGCCGCAACGGAACAGTATTGCAGGATGCTGTGAATATGCTGAGCGAACCCAAGAAAGATGCAGGGGTTATCAGTACGCTGGCCGGTGGTTGTGGTGTGCAAGTCACGGATTATGACAGCGGCTATTACAAGGTGACCTATCAGGGCCAGACAGGATATGTACAGAAAAACAGCCTGTTGGTAACAGGCCCCTTTACGGGTGAGCAGGCGACGCGTATGCTCAAAAAGGGGATGAGCGGTGACGCGGTTGTCAAAGCGCAAAAGGAACTAAGCCGCCGCGGGTTCTTTGTGGGTGATGCAACGGGCGATTACGGCCCCAAAACAGCAAAAGCGGTGGCGGACTTCCAAAAGGCAGCCAAGTTGACTGCAGATGGCGTTGCAGGCGAAGAAACGTTGAAACTGCTGTATGGGGATAACGATATTAAGCTGACGATTTCTGAAGCGAATCAGGTAAAAGGCCGCGTACGGATGACGGAATGGAGTCAGGTGAATAAGATTATTCCACGTGGAGCGACGTATAAAGTGATAGATGTGCGCACGGGCGTATCCTGGAATGGAAGGCGTTTAGGTGGCTGGTTACACATCGATACCGAACCGTTGACGGCTGAGGATACGGCAAAGATGAAGCGCGTATATGGCGGACGATGGAGTTGGAACCGCCGTGCAGTTTGGGTGGTTTATGGAAGTTATGTATTTGCTGCCAGCATCAATGGAATGCCGCATGGCGGACAGAGCATCGGTAACAATAACTTCAATGGTCATAGCTGTATTCACTTCTATAAGAGCAAGACGCATGTACGGCAAACTATGGACCCTGCGCATCAGGCGGCCGTTAAACAGGCATATAACGCAGGGCAATAAAAGATAGAAATAGAAAAAAGCGTATCCGATTCGGATACGCTTTTTTCTATTTACCGGTTAGTCGTTTTTTTAGTTTGATACAGTAACGTTCGATACAGTAATAAGAAATAACTCCCATAAGAATTGCCAATGGTGTGGCGATTAAAAAGTTCATGAAGGGGGAGAGGGTGAATTGAAAAAGAACACATAGGCATTGTTGAATGGGCCATCCCCATAAATAGATGCCATAAGAGAATTCGCCCCGTTTGGTAAAATTAGGCCATATTTGCCTACAACCAAAACCGAATGTGAACATGATATAAGGGAAACACAGCAAGAAGGCATATTCCAAAATACCGAGAGGAATACTGATGATAATAATAAACAGGCAGAGGAGAGCGACAGGAATGCGCAATGAAATATGCTCTCGATACACATAAAAACCAATACCAATGTAAAAGAGAACGACGGGGCGTAGCGCTGCATTGAGGATGGAATCCGCGCCAATGAGTTGCGGCATGCCAAAATAGAAAGCAATCATGATGGGTAACGACCAAATGAATCGCTTTTTTTGAAAGAAGCCGAGTTTATATGCAATGAAGCAAGCGATATAGCATAAAAACTCAATAGGAAGTGTCCAAAGTGCCCCGTTAACGGTTGCATTGTATACATTGTGAGTGAATACACCCGGAAGTGGATGTCGCAAAATTAAAACGCCATTAAGTAAATACAAATAGGTATCTGACGATTGGAAATACGCACTGGTTGATAAACTGGAAAAGAGAGGGCCAATAATAAAGGCAAGAGTGAAAACAGCAAACCAAAGCGCAGGAAATATACGCAAACAACGCGAAACAAAGTAATGACGTGCTGTCTTGCTTCGATCGGCACTATGCGCAATTAAAAAACCACCGTATACAAAAAATACTGAAACAGCTAAACCACCAAACGAAAGCTGCTCAGAAGTAAATCGTTCCAAAGGGTCAAGTCCAGTACTTCCCAGACAAATCGGATACGCGTGAGAAAAAATCACGAGTAAAGCGGCAATAAAACGAAATAAATCCAGGTTGTTTTGCTTCCCACATACACATTGCGCCAAGGACTTAGTTGTCTTCAAGGGAGTCGCTCCTTATTTTTTAAATAGGGTAAGAATCGTCTGGATTTTTGTGGGATCCCCCCACATGCCTGGCGAATCATATGGCCGGTCTGGATAGGCGCCATATTCCGGGCGAATGGAGAAATGATGCTCGGATAGAAACTGTTCCACCTGTTCAGCCAAAGAGACTGGTTTTCCGCTGCAACAGTTTATAATGCCCGTCACCTCTTCTTGACAAATAGTGCAGGCAATCTGTTTAGCTAGTTCATCAATATAGATGAAATCAAATTTATTCTTCCCCGTCGTAAACGGGAAGGTAGAGGCTCCTTCGGATTCCAACTGTGTGATACGAGAGAAAATAGAGTGATTATGTAAATCATCCCCCAAAATATAATACCCACGCAGCCACTGATAGACTGCCTCATGCGCTTGTGCCATCAATGCAAGCGCCTGCCGCAGGCTATTTTTTGCAATGCCGTACATAGAAAGCGGTTGAGTAGGGGTATGCTCATCAATAACGCCCTCCCAGTAACCGACTTCATGCATAGAGCCCATTGCTGCTATATGAGGAAGCCCTCCATCCAACATATGAAGAAGGAACGTATAATGGGCGGAAAGGTCACCCATATGGGCGGGAGAATTGTGTAAAAAGCCATCGCGCCAGGCCAGATGCAGACAAACATCGGGGGAACCTACGCGACGATAAATATCCGCTGCACCACTAAAAATTGATTCGTTGATTTGATGGGCGCGGGAATCCACAGCATCAAAAGCAAGGTCGCACGCGAGCACTTCTTGCTTGAGCTCCAAAAGGGCCCGTACGACATGGCGGCCCAAATATCCATTGGCGCCGGTAACTAAAATCCGTTTTTGTTGCATAAACAGCCTCCCGCATTAAACTTGGTTGCTTTTCTCGCTTTTTGCATAAAAATGATTGATAAACTTGGCGACGGGCCGCGGCCATAAGGTACAAAGTATCTCCAAGTCCTCTTTTTTACGAATGTTTTCTTGTAAATTCAACGTGGTGGCAGATTCCGCATAAATGCGGTGCGCCATCAGCATCTTCGGGATGTAGATAAAACTCCCTCTTTTTTTAGATAACAGAACCCAGGTGTAATAATCACAGCTATTTCGATAAGTCTGGTCAAAAACAGGAAAGCCCACGTTTGGCCGGACCAGTGTGACAGCGGGACAACAAATTGCACAACCAAACGACAAGGAACGGCGCCGAACGAATCGACTGCGGTAGAAACAGCGGAAACGAAGCGGCCAGTTGAGAATCCGTTTGATTTTCAATAGCGTATTGGTTTTTTGTACGCCGCCCAACTTGAGTTCATAATAATCGGAAAATAGAATTAAAGTATCCGTCCTGCGGTTTGCATAGGATATAACGGTTTCCAGAAAATTGGGTTCATAGTAATCATCCTGATGCGCTAAAGTGACCAAAGGCGTGTTCGTTTGCGAAAAGGCAAAATTCCAATCTGCCGCAGGACCCTTTTCCCCTGTATTGACAAACATCGGCACATCGTTGCGCTTACAGATGTCCTCAATATAAGGGCTGGGCGTGGAGGTAGACAAATAGACGGTACTGGGTACCGTTTGATTTTTCAGTGAAAGGATACATTCCTCTAGATGCGCATTGTCTTTATAAGCACATACGACGAACGTATGGTCCTTGCTAGAAAAAGGCATGTGAAATTCCACCCTATCTGTGCGCTCTCTTTCCGTGTTTTGACATCGGAAAGAAGCACATAAAAAACCAATTTTATAATACTTGTATTATAGGCATATTTGTAAAAGATAGCAAGTTACAGAAAGAGGTGACCCCATTCGCTCAACTTGCTTTTTTAGAACGAATCCGATATGATAACTGCGAATTATAGTACCCCTGAATGAGTATTTAGTAAATAAAGGACGGAAAAAATGAACGTCGTATACGCTTGTAATGATGCCTATGCTATTTATGCAGGTGTGTCAATGTATTCGTTGATGGACCAAAATCGGCATATGGAACGAATTCATGTATATATCTTCAGCATGAAGCTCACACAGTCGAGCAAAGAAAAATTAGAGAGCATTGCGCAAAAATTTCATCGAGAGATTTCGTTTATCGAAATTGGCGAGATGAGAGAGCAGTTCGGATTTTATTTAGACACAGCAGGTTATAGCGATGCCATTCTAGCGCGTTTATTTATTGGGCGGCTTTTACCTGCTGATGTTGAACGAATAATTTATTTCGACTGTGATATTATCATTAACGATTCTTTACAAGTATTATGGAATACAGAGTTGGGAAACTGTGTATTGGCGGGTGTGCCGGAGTTCAATATCCATCCAAGAATTCGAGAAAATTTGGGGCTTACGATAGATTTGCCCTATTTCAATTCGGGCATGCTTTTGATAGATGTAAAAAAGTGGAGAGATGAGAATGTTGAGACGGCGATTCTAGAGAATGCCAAGATTTATAATGGGAAATTAAATTATGTGGACCAGGATTTGATTAATCTGACATTAAAAGGCCGAATCAAAATTCTACCGCCTCGCTATAATTTTACCCATTTTATTAAATACTTTCCGTATCGATACATATTAAAAATTACGCCTTCCTATGCGGCCATTTCAGAGGAAGAGGTTCAGGAGGCGATACAACACCCGACCGTAATCCATTTTTTGGGAGACCAGCGACCATGGTTTCGAGGAAACCGTAACCCTTACCAAAAATATTACGCCCATTATCTAGCGCTAACCCCCTGGGCAGGCACACCAAAGATAAAGGGAAAAGAACTTTATATGATGTGTTTTGTAGTGTTGAATCAAATAACACGAATATGGCCTGGTTTCCGCGTCTGGTTTTATCGAAATATTGGAAGCAAGAAATTTAAATTATTCGGGAAAGTGTAACAGCATAAAAGAAAGAATGGTTCAATGAGCGAACAGCAAATTTCCCTTCAAAAAAATATTTTATATAATTCCATCGGCAATATTACCTACTTTTTTTGTCAATGGCTGACAACGATTCTGGTTGTACGTTTGAGTGTCGGGTTTTCGGATGCAGGCGTGCTTTCCTTAGCCATGAGTTTAACTGGTTCCTTTGTTTGCATTGCAAATTATGGATTACGCAACTATCAGGTATCAGACCTAAAGCCGTTATATACGGATGGAGTATACGTTGCTACGCGTATGATAACCTGCTTAGCTAGTTTAGTAATTTGTGCAGTATTTGTATGGGCTAACCCATATAACGAAGACCAGGCACTTTGTATCATTGCCTATATGTTTATTCGCTTAGCAGAGGCAGGGGTAGATGTCTTTCATGGCATTGACCAGAAAGCGATGCGTATGGATTATATTGGTATTTCATTTGGCTTGCGTGGGGTAGGCACACTAGTAGTTTTCATCGCCTCGCTTTATGTGCTGCAAAATCTGTTTTTAAGTATCGTTTTAATGGCAGTATTCTCATTCTTTGTGGTATTGTGCTACGATATTCCGCATACAAGAAGATTGGCGGATATTCGTCCACAGTTTGATACACGCCAGATAAGAAAGTTGCTTTTGTTGTGCTTTCCTATGGTGATGCACTCATTTTTGAACAGTACGCTACAGGCCGCACCACGCTATTTTCTAGAGTCGTTGCAGAGTAGGGAGATGCTGGGTATTTATGCATCGGTAGCAACACCATCTATGATTATACAGATGGCTTCTTCATATATATTTTCTCCATTGGTGGGCTCTTTTGCCCGCAGTGTGGAAAATAGAGATAGGGCTGATTTTGCCAAGTTGATTCGTAAATGCATATTGGCGATATTATGTGTCACAGCGTTGGCCTTTATTGCGGCCGCACTGTTGGGCAATTGGGGACTTACTCTGTTATTTGGCTCTCAGATTGGTGAGTATGTCTGGCTTTTGTATCCCATTTTACTCTCAGCAGCATTGGCGGCAGGTTCATGGCTCTGGGCTACGGTTTTAATTGTTGTAAGGGATTTGAAAGCATTGGTCTGGGGCGATGTGTTTGGTTTGGCGACGACCATCATTCTATCATTGCTATGCATCCGTCCGTTAGGGCTCATAGGGACGACGATTGCATTGATTGGCGGACAGATTGTACAGGTAGTACTTTCACTTTTGATGAGCATGCATACGTTTAAGAGGATATTTGGCCAATCTTAAAGGCTGCTGCCGCACGCTTATTTATGCGGAAGCGGTCAAGCAAGGGAGTAGGGGGAAAAATATCCCTGCAAGCGGCCATGGAAAAAAGGGGATTTCTCCAAATGTGGACAAAGGTGGGAACAAACGTGCTTTGTTTCCGCCTTTTTGCGTCGCTAGGGGTAAACCCGTTTTGATTTTTTCCACATTGTGGTACAATAAGCGCATTGGATGAGAATAGGAGCGATTCGATGAAACGAACCAGTCGAATATTAGCAGCTTTTTTGCTGGTGGCCATCGTAGGAACAAGCTGTTTCTTTATTGGCCGCAGCACGATGCAAAACAAAATTGACTCCAAGGGGCCTATTTTTGATTTATACGAAGAGATTGGAACCTTGCTCAATCAGAGCTACTATAAGGAAGTAGATACGGACAAGGTGGCGGACGGTGCGCTGCATGGCATGGTGGAAGCACTCGGCGACCCGTACACGCAGTACATGAATAGCGAGGAATTGGCAGAATATAATGCGGCCTCTGAAGAAAGCTATGAGGGAATCGGCGTGCAGGTCAGCAAAGATGAACAGGGCTATCCGGTAATTATCCGTGTCTTTGCCAATACGCCGGCGGAACAAACCGGTTTGCAGGTCAACGACCGTATTCTCAGCATTGATGGGCAAGCAATAGACCCGGAACAGGAATTGACCGTCATTTCCAATCGAATTCGCGGGAAAAAGGGAACGGAAGTGACACTTGTTGTTCAACGGAACGACCAGAAAAAGGAGTTTAAGGCGGAACGTAGCGAAATTGCCATTCAGTATGTGGAAAGTAAAATGCTGAATAAGGAAATTGGTTATATTGCCCTTTCTGAATTTTCTCTGAACTGTATAGAAGAATTTCAAACGGCGCTGCAGGATTTACAGGACAAAGGTGCTCAGGCACTGATTTTGGATTTGCGCAGCAACCCAGGCGGCTATGTAGATTCTGCAGTAGCCATTGCGGATATGTTGCTTCCAAGCGGAAAAATTGTTTATACAAAAGATAAGAATGGAAATGAACAGACATATACCTCTGACGCTGCCTGCGTAGACTTGCCCATGGCAGTGCTGATAAATGAGAACTCAGCCTCGGCCAGCGAGATATTGGTCGGCGCATTGCAAGACCATGAAGCGGCTACGGTCGTTGGGATGAAGAGCTATGGGAAAGGCGTCATCCAGCGCATATTGCCGATTTCAAACGGCGGTGGGCTTCGAGTGACAATCGCCACCTACTACACGCCCAATGGGCGTAATATCCATGGGGTTGGCATCACGCCGGATGTGGAAATACAATTGCCGCAAGAGGTGTTGGATGACCCTACGCTATTAACAGAAGAAACGGATACACAGCTGCAAAAAGCCGTAGAAGTGATGCAACAGACCTTACATCCACAACCTACGCCGACGGCGAGTCCGCAATCGACGCCGGCCCGCTGAACCAAAAAGCCCACTTTACGTGGGCTTTTCTTTCTAATACCGCAAAGTATATCGCCATAAACTGTATGCCCAATGGCCCCCCGTAGCCCGTTGTCATTGCCTTTTGTCTCTTGCGCAAAGAGGTACGGGGATATGCTTTCCGCATGTCATATTGGACAGGAGTCTGAAGATATATAAAAAACAGCCGCTTTTTATACGGCTGTTCAGGGAATATCAAGTTTCTCCACGGTATTCGTTCATCATGATGTGAAAAAGTTCAGCATTGGTGGGCGGCGTATAGCTGATGGCATTGGCGCCGGCCTCGATGGTTCGCAGGATGCTCTCTTCCGTCGGCCCGCCTGTAGCGATGATGGGTACATCCGGGAAATCATTGCGGATAGCTTGTACGACCTCGGGTGTGCGCGTCGATGCGCTGACATTGAGAATGGAGGCGCCGGCCTCCAACCGCGCTGCGATATCGGCCTGCTCGTTCAATACGGTAATAACAGCAGGGATTTCAAGCCGTTCACAGACAGAAGCAAGCGTTTCATTGCTGGTTGGCGCGTTCAATACAACGCCCATGGCCCCCTGATGCTCAGCGTCGCTTGCCAAGTCGATAACGCGTTTCCCGCGCGTTGTGCCGCCGCCAACGCCACAAAACAACGGGATATCGGATGCCATTATTAAGGCATGCGATATCATGGGCTGCGGAGTAAAGGGGTAGACAGCGATGACTGCATCGGCATTGCAGTTGCGGATGATGGCAATATCAGTGGTGAAGATGAGCGATTTAATGCGCCGGCCGAAAATGCGAATGCCACTGCATTGCGAAATCACTTTGGGCACCTCGACAATATGCTTGCGCAAATTGCCATTGATGACCGGAACTTGCTTGGTGTGTTGTTGCATCGGTCTGCCCCCTGATTCAGTATCATTTATATAGTTATTATACGATACAATGCCATTCGAATCAAACAGACAGAATGTGAGGTTTGTGTGAACCTTTATGACAAAAACGCATCATTCCTCACGGTTTTGCGCGCCCAACATCCCCATCAAAGCCCCCATTGGGCCCAGCTTGGGGCCTATCATTTCCATCAAGAGCGGCGCCCAATTGCCGGAACGCTGACAGTCCTGTAACCGGGTCAGTTGTTCATCGGCCTGAGCCATTTGTTGCAGGGGCTGTTGCCAGCCATTCCGGCGCATACATTGGCAATCCGATAGGGTGCGGAGCGCTTCAGCGCGTTCCCACTGTTTTTTTTGTTCGTGGCGTTGCAGCGCGGTACGGACTTGCGCGCTTTGCCAAATCTGTTCACTGGCGTTGCGTGCCTGCTGGGCGGCATTGATTGCGGTGCGGGCGCGCGCGGGTAAAAAGCGCTCCATGCGCAAGGCCAAATCCAGTCCATCGCCATCGAGCAGCGCAGCCAAGGCCAGCCAGTCCGTAGGCGCGCAGGGGGCAGGCGGGCAGGGAGCAGGCGGGCGACGAACCGGAGCTGGGGGCTGCAGAGGCACGGTATGATAATTGGTTGTACGGTGCCGCATAGGCACCACCTCCTCGTTCCTATTCTATGCACGGGTGTGCGTGTCAGTACGTCGTTCATGGGGGACAGGCCACCTGCATACAATGGCTGCGAGGAGGGATTTGGATGCCGAAAGATTTGATGGGAAGCAAACGAAACCGCCGCGGCACTCAACAAGCGGCCAAACAAACCGGCGTACAGGAGGCGGATATCCGGAAGATGATGGGGGCTTTGAAAGGGAAAAGCCCGCAGCAGATGCAGCAGGAATTGTTTGAGACCGCGCGCCGCCAGATGGAGAGCGGTCAGTTCAATCCGCAGCAGATTCAATCCTTTATGCAGTCCGTCAGCCCGATGCTTGACACGCAGCAGCGCCGGAAGATGCAGGAATTAGTGCAGAAAATGCAACACCTGGACGATTGATGTCGAATGCGAACCATGCTATAATCACCCCAGTGAAAAAGAGGGGGGAAACGCATGGCAAATAAAAAGATGTCGGCCAAGGAACGCGCCCGGATTGATGCAATTCTGCAGGCCTTGGCGCAGGCGTATCCGGATGCGAAGCCCGGCTTGGATTTTACAAACGCGTTTGAATTGTTGATTGCAACGATTCTATCCGCACAATGCACGGACAAACAGGTCAATAAGGTTACACCGAAGCTGTTTGCTGATTATCCGGATGCCCGAGCCATGGCCAAACTGACGCCGGAGGAGCTGGCGCCCTATATCCGCAGCTGCGGTTTTTATGCCACCAAGGCCAAAAACATCGTGATGACTTGCAACATCCTGGTGGACCAATACGATGGACAAGTCCCTGCGGACCTCGAATTGTTGCAAAAGCTGCCAGGGGTGGGGCGCAAAACGGCGAATGTCGTCTGTTCCAATGCATTTGGCATGGATGCGATTGCCGTCGACACGCACGTATTCCGCGTATCCAACCGGCTTGGCTTGGCGCACGCGAAAAATGTAGAAAAAACGGAAGAACAGTTGATGGAAAACATTCCAAAGGATAAATGGAGCATCGCCCATCATTGGCTGATTTGGCATGGAAGGCGCATATGCAGTGCCCGCAATCCCAAATGTGCAGAATGCCCCCTGGTGCCGTGGTGTGAAACCATGCACCCGCAACGTGCGAAAAAAACAGCGAAAGCCAAGGAAGCTTAGGGTTGCGGTGTGGAAAATCAAGTGGTAAAATTTTTGTATTCCATGTGAGAAGCCCGGTTGTAAGTCGGACGGTCTCATTGTAAAGTTTTGGAGGAATGTAGCATGTCTTACGTACAAGACGCTTACGAGGTGGCTGTGTCTCGTAATCCGAATCAACCAGAGTTTCTACAGGCGGTCAAAGAGGTTTATGATTCGCTGGAACCGGTATTCAACAAGCGCCCGGAACTTGCCAAAGCAAAGATTTTGGAGCGACTGACCGAACCGGAGCGCCAGCTGATGTTCCGTGTGCCATGGGTGGATGACCAGGGTGAAATTCAGGTCAACCGTGGATTCCGTGTTGAATACAACAGCGCAATCGGCCCGTACAAAGGCGGCTTGCGTTTTCATCCCAGCGTGAACTTGTCGATTATGAAGTTCCTGGGGTTTGAACAGACGTTTAAAAACAGCTTGACCGGCCTTGCGATGGGCGGCGGCAAAGGCGGTTCGGATTTCGACCCCAAAGGCAAATCTGACATGGAGGTCATGCGCTTCTGCCAGTCGTTTATGACGGAATTGTATCGCCACATCGGGCCGGATACGGATGTGCCGGCTGGCGATATCGGCGTAGGCGGCCGTGAAATTGGTTATCTGTATGGCCAGTATAAACGCATTACCAATGAATTTACCTCCGTGCTGACAGGGAAAGGCCTCTCCTACGGCGGCAGTTTGGCGCGTACACAGGCTACGGGATACGGCTTGGTGTATTTTGCAGACAACATGATTGGGGCCAAAGGCAAGTCCTTCCAGGGTGCCAAGGTCGTTATTTCCGGCAGCGGCAATGTCGCGTTGTATGCGGCGCAAAAGGCAATGGAACTGGGTGCTACCGTGCTCGCAATGAGCGATTCCAACGGTTATGTTTATGATGCAAACGGCATTGATTTTGAGACGATGCGCAAGATTAAAGAAGTGGAGCGCGGCCGTATCAAGACCTATGCAGACCGTGTGAAAACGGCGGAATACCATGAAGGGTGCCGCAACATCTGGACGGTGCCGTGCGATATTGCTTTGCCGTGCGCAACGCAGAACGAATTGGATATCGAAGGCGCAAAAACCTTGGTACAGAATGGCTGTTTTGCCGTTGCAGAAGGCGCGAATATGCCCTCGACTTTGGAAGCAACCAATCTGTTCATTGAAAAGGGCGTCCTCTTTGCACCGGGCAAGGCGTCCAATGCAGGCGGTGTGGCCACTTCCGGTTTAGAGATGGCACAGAATGCAGCACGTTTGAGCTGGACGTTCGAACGCGTGGATAGCGAACTGAAAAATATCATGGCGAACATTTATAAAAACGCAGCGGCCGCGGCGAAGGAGTTCGGGTACGAAGATAATCTGGTCGTCGGTGCAAACGTGGCGGGCTTTATCAAAGTAGCAGATGCAATGATGGCACAGGGAGTTGTGTGATTGTCCATTTGAAGGTAAAAAAGGGCGCAGGCAGGTTTGCCTGCGCTTTTTATTTAAAGAAAAAAACCTGTTCTGGCGCATAATAAAGGAAAAAGACACAGGATGATTGCATCCATCAATCGGACGCTGGTATAATCAAAATGAAAGCGAGGACAGAAAACATATGTTTGTTGATAAAGCAAGGATTTTTATTAAGGCAGGCGATGGTGGGGACGGATGCGTTTCTTTCCATCGTGAAAAGTACGTGCCGGACGGCGGGCCAGACGGCGGGGATGGTGGAAAGGGCGGCGATGTTCGCTTTATTGCGGCCTCGGGCCTGCGAACGCTGATGGACTTTACGCATAAGCGGCATTTTAAGGCGGAAAACGGCGCGCCCGGCAGCTCCCGGAACCGAAGCGGACAGAATGCGGAACCGCTGACCATCACCGTGCCGTTAGGGACCGTGGTCTACGATGAACAAACCGGTGCGGTAATGGCGAATTTATCGGAAGCGGATGTTCCCAAAACCGTTTTATACGGCGGCCGTGGCGGCCGCGGGAATGCGAAATTTGCTACGCCCACGCGCCGTGCTCCGCGTTTTGCGCAACCCGGCGTGCGTAAGATGGGCCGATGGGTACGGCTCGAGTTAAAGAGCGTAGCGGATATCGGGCTGGTTGGCTTTCCCAATGTTGGAAAGTCCACTACGTTGGCGGCGTTGACGCGCGCCAACCCCAAAATTGCCAATTATCATTTCACCACGCTTTCCCCTAATTTGGGGGTGGCGACGGTGGACGGCCGCAATTATACGTTGGCCGATATTCCAGGCCTGATTGAAGGAGCAAGCGAAGGACAGGGGCTGGGACACGAATTTCTGCGGCATGTGGAACGCACCCGCATGCTGATTCATATGGTGGATATCTCCGGCATGGAAGGACGAGACCCGCTGGAGGACTTTGCCACCATCATGCGGGAGCTGGAACAGTACAGCCCGGAATTAGCACAGCGGCCTATGCTTGTGGCCGCCAATAAGTGTGACCTTGACGTGGATGGCGTCCAATTGGCGCGGCTGCGGGAAGCTCTGACGCAAAAGGGATTGGAGGTATTTTCCATCAGCGCGGCGACGCATCAGGGCTTGCTGCCTTTGATGCGTAGAGCTGCCGATATGGTGGATGCTTTGCCACCGGTGGAATTGGAACCGGAAATTTTTGACGAGAGTGAACTGTGGGAGCAAAAGACGTTTGAAGTACACAAAATGGCGGCGGATGTATACGAGGTGGAAGGGACCCTGGCAGAGGAAATCATGCGCCGTGTCTATCCCGATGACCGTGACTCCGTACGGTATTTTGGCGAACAGCTGGAAAAGCAGGGTATCATCGCCGCCCTGCGTGAGAAAGGGGCCAAGACAGGCGATACGGTTATCCTGGCCGGTTATGAATTTGAATTTGTAGAATAAGGGGTAAATAAGATGATAAATACCAAACAGCGCGCTGTGCTGCGTGCGATGGCCAATCAATTGGAACCTATCGTCCACATTGGTAAGGCTGGCATTACTGACCACCTTGTGACGCAAGTGGATGATGCACTGACTGCACGAGAATTGATTAAAGGCACCGTGCAGGAAAATGCGGAATATACGGCTAAAGAGGCATTGCATATTCTAAGCGAGCGTGTATGCGCCGAACCAGTGCAGGCCATTGGTCGGAAATTTGTGCTGTACCGGCGCAATCACGAAAAACCGAGGATTCAATTGTAAGCGCCCTTTGCTTGCTTGGATGGGGAAAACAAAAAAACAGTGAAGGGTTGTCTAGCGATGAAACAAAGGGAAACGTTTGGTTCCCGCTTGGGATTTATTTTGATTTCGGCAGGTTGTGCCATTGGTCTGGGAAACGTGTGGCGGTTTCCCTACATCGTGGGGGAAAACGGCGGCGCGGCCTTTATCGTAATCTATCTGTTCTTTTTAGCCATATTGGGGATTCCCATTATGTCGATGGAATTTTCCGTTGGCCGCGCCAGCCGCAAAAGCGTGGCCAGCTCATTTCGTCAACTGGAGCCAGAGGGGACGAAATGGCATTGGTTTGGCTACGTTGGTATGGCAGGCAATTATCTGCTGATGATGTTCTACACCGTCATTTCCGGGTGGATTCTCGCCTACGTCGCAAAGATGATGAAGGGCGATTTTACAGGGCTGGACAATGTGCAGATTCAGCATCAATTTGACCAGATGGTGGCCAATCCATGGCTGCAAGTCATTTGCCTGGCAGTAGTGATATTGGTGGGGTTTGGCATCTGTTCGCTGGGATTAAAGAATGGCGTGGAGAAGATTACCAAAGTTATGATGGTGCTGTTGATTGGCATTATGGTGGTGTTGGCCGTCCGCTCCTTGACGCTGCCCGGTGCGGGCGAGGGGCTGCGGTATTATCTGGTCCCCGACTTTCAAAAGGTAGCGGAAAAAGGGGTGGCCAACGTCATGTTTGCCGCATTGGGGCAGGCCTTTTTTACATTGAGTATCGGCATGGGTGGCATGGCTATCTTCGGTAGTTATCTCACAAAAGAACGCCGGATTTTGGGCGAAGCCATTCATGTCACAGCCTTGGATACCATGGTTGCCATCATGGCAGGTCTTATCATCATTCCCGCTTGTTTTGCCAGTGGGGTCGACCCGGCGTCCGGTCCGCCATTGATTTTTGTCACGCTGCCCAATATCTTTAATGCCATGCCACTGGGCCAGTTATGGGGCACGCTGTTTTTCATCTTTATTTTATTCGCAGCCCTGTCCACGTTGATTGCGGTATTTGAAAATATCCTTTCCTTTGCGATGGATTTATGGAACTGGAGCCGTAGAAAGGCTTGCCTTGTGAACGTTGTTCTCGTGTTTGTATTGGCGTTGCCTGCGCTGTTGGGCAACAATATTTGGAGTGGGATTCAACCGCTCGGGCTGAGCATTTCGGATTTTGAAGATTTTCTGATTAGCAATAACATTATGCCGTTGGGCTCACTGGTGTATGTATGGTTCTGTACATGCAAGCGGGGCTGGGGATGGCAGCCATTTTTGCAGGAGGTCAATACCGGTAAAGGGCTTCGTTTTCCCGGCAAGATATATGTTTACGCCAAGTATTTGATTCCCATCATCGTCCTGTACATTTTTGTGCAAGGATACATCGGCATGTTTTTCAGTTGATTAAAAGAGCATCTCGCGCAAACTGGATGGGCAAGCGCGCTGTATTCTTTCATCGCTTCGACCCGTGCGGTAAAACACAGCGGAACAACCTGCGGAGTGCTTCTTCCTGCTGCCTTGGCATACTGAATGCTGGTAAGTGAGTTCATATTTTCTTATATTTTGTTGCGGGCAAATGATTGTTCAAACTAGCATGCAAAGCATCTTTGCGAAAACCTTTTCCAAGCAACCGAAATATCCTTTTTCGAAAAAAACGTGCGGTCAAAGAAAAGCGCCTGTGCCGCACGTTGCACTTATTGAATAAAAATTAAACGAAAAGATTTCAGTCGGATAGGAAACGCCCCCCCTTTTTTTGCATACGCGCGGATAAGCGTACGGATGATGCTTTTAAAGTGAGGAGTGAGGGCGTTTGGCGGCGTCGCGCTGTCCGTTGAAAAAGGAGACAAAGGCCAAAAAGAAACATAGCCCCGCCATGAGCGGATAATAGATATGCTGACCGGTAATCCAGGACGCAACACCCAGAATCACACCGCAGACGAGATAGGCGCGGGCCCGGGAAGAATAGAGCGCTTCTTGTTTCATCTTTTTCAAGCTCATACGTCTTTGTTCCAGTTCCTGCAGAAGCGCAGCCTCGACCTCCTGTGCATCGGGCAGACGGTGTTGCTTTTGTGCCAGGTGCAGAATCTGCTGTCGGCTCCAAATATCAACGGACATATCTGGAATTTTATGTAGAAAGGACCGGGCTTCTTCCTGCAGAGGGGCCGTTGATACAAGCGTAATCTGGTGGATATGATATTCACGTGCCTTCCGGTAACAATTCAGAATTTGCTGCGGGCTGACTTTGTTTTGCGGATGGTTCTGCAGTGCAAAGATAAGGCTTTCCCCTTCATAGTGCGAGCAAAGCAGGCCAAAAGGCAGTGTTTTTTTTACGGTATACCCCAATTCGCCCGCCATTTCACGAAGCATTTGCAAAAACGCATGCCGAGGCAGAAGAACCATTTTTTCAAATAGATAGTCCCGCGAAAGCTCCATTCTTTTCTGTGCGACAAAGCGGTCGAGGCGAATACTTTTATATAACGACAGGGCGATGGAAACCATCCCCACCCCTACGCCGGCCAGGATAGCACTGAGTGTCAGTTGGGCCGTTTGCAGGGAAAACCATACATAAAGCGCTACAAAGACAAATAGGCGTAAGGCGATAAAATCGATGGCACGGGCCAACGTGCTGCGGTTGCCAAACATAGCGCTGCGGTAATAGGCGCGCAGTTGTCGGTTCAACATCGGACATCCCTCCCAACATTTGTTAGTATGGCCGAAGAATACAATGACTATACAAACGCCTTTTGCAAACCGTATCTTCATGGATTATAATAAAGAAAAGAAAGGGGGAGAACGCCATTCCAGGAGAACAGATTTGTAGCATACCGGGCCTTCCGCTGTGGTGTGCCAAACCGCGTATTGGGTTGCTGGGCGGCACATTTAATCCCATACACAACGGGCATATGGCCATGGCGCAAGCTGCGTTGGAAGAGTTTGGCCTGGATGAAGTGGTGTTTATCCCCACCGGGCAACCTCCACATAAAAACGGGGAATTCATCGCCTGCGCGAAGGACCGGGTGGCCATGATATGCGCCGCTATCAACGGGCGGGAACGCATGCGCATGGATGATTTGGAAATCGAACGGGCTGGCACTACCTATACCGTGGATACATTGCGTGCATTGCGTGCGCAGCTGGATGCCGAATACTATTTTTTGGTTGGGGCAGACACTGTATTGCAATTATCTTCGTGGAAAGATTATGCGCTGGTGTTGGCGTTGTGTAGTTTTATTGCCTTTCCGCGTATCGGGGAATCCAGCCAGGCGGTGGAAAAGGAAATGGAGCGCTTAACCCGTCAGTTTGGCGCCAATATCTTGGTATCTCGTCGCCAATGTCCGCAGGTTTCTTCTACGCAGATACGGGCGCGTGCTCGCCGCGGCGAATCACTCAACGGGCTGGTGCCCGCAGAAGTAGAATGGTATATCCGGCATAAGGGCGTGTATCATCATGATTGAACAGGATATTTTACAAGTATTAGATACATCGGTTTCCCCTAAACGAAAAGCGCATATCCTAGGGGTAGCGCAAACGGCCCGACAACTGGCCCAGCGGCATGGTGCCGACCCTCAGAAAGCATATCTGGCAGGATTGTTGCATGATTTGGCTCGTGGATTGGACGGGGAAGAAGCACTGCAGCAAGCTCACAGGTACGGCATTGCAGTGGATGCCTACACGCAGGCACATCCGGAAATATTGCACGGTCCAATCGCTGCAGCATGGGCGCATGAAAAATGGGGGATAAACGACCAGAGCCTGCTGCATGCAGTCTGCCAACATACATTAGGCGGCGTACCGATGGATACATTAAGCCGTATTCTCTACCTTTCCGATGCCATTGAGCCGAACCGGGATTATCCAGGGGTGGATGCCTTGCGTGCCTTGGCACAGCGGGATTTGCATGCCGCGCTCTGCGCAAGCATGGAACAGTCTATCGCCTACTTGCGGGATAGGCGTTTGCCCCCGCACCCAACGACCCTTGCCGCACTAAAAGCATTAAAAAACGAGGAGGAATTTGCATGACCGAACAAGCGCACGAACTGGCCCTTGCCGTTGCGCAATCCCTGGATGCCAAAAAAGCGGAGGACATTCAGATTATTGACTTAACGGGCTTATCCATTCTGGCCGATTGCTTTGTTGTTGCCAGTGGCCAAAACCCGCTGCAAGTCCATGCGATGTGTGATGAAGTGCTGGAAATGCTGAAAAAACGCGGGCTGAATGCTGTCCGGTTGGATGGATATCGTGCCGGACGGTGGGTGGTCATGGACTTGGGCGATGTGATTGTGCATCTCTTTCACCAGGAGGAGCGTGCCTTTTACAACCTGGAACGTCTATGGAACGATGGAACGAACACCACGGTTTATGCACCTGTAAAATAAACAAGAAAAGGGACAAGCATCTTCATGCTTGTCCCTTTTTCATTTCGTCCACGCTTAACGATACCGGTGATGTCGGTCACGCTGCCGCCCCAAATCATAGGGGTCCGGCAACCGCCGCCCACGCAAATTGTTGCGCCGTGGCCCTTCATCCAGATAACGAGAACGCCGCCGCATCCGGGCCCGTTTGCGCTGCTGGGCTACCAATACCATGCGCAAAATCAACAACAGCAGCAAAAGGCCCACAACCACCAGCAAGATGATGAGAAATACATTGGCTCCGCCTTCGCCATCGCTGGCCGGCGTTTGTTTGGCCTCCACCTTTTGCGTCACATTACAACGATAGATTTCTGTATCGCCAATTTTATAAACAACCTGTCCAAGCACATTTCCTTCCGGTGCGGGTGAAGCTAGGCTTTCATCCCATTCGATACTGGCCGTCACCTGTGCGTCAGCTGCACCCAAGGTTGCCGCAGTATCGCTATCCACCCACTTTGCAATGGCATCCGTATCATACTGCGGGACGAGCTGCACGTCTTTTTCCGAACCGGGAGGCGTGCCGGTAAGGGATACGGCTTTTACCTTTTCCGTCAAATCCACGCGCTGCAAGGTAAATCCATAATCAAAGAACGCCGCGGAATCTGTCCAACGCTTGTAATATTTCTGCGTCCCTTTGAGACTGTGGTCGCCCAGGATGACGGCCACCAACTTCCGGTCCCCCTTTTCCGCCGCTGCGCACAAACATCCGCCGGCAGCCGTCGTTACGCCGGTTTTACCGCCAATAGCATAACGATAATTATACTGCTGGTCATTTTCCTTTTCAGAAATCAATTTGTTCGTGGTCTGCAAAGCAAAACCATTGGGGTGTTTGTTGGTCGGACTGGTCTGGTAAGAAGGTGTTTTGAGCACTTTTGCAATCGTTTCATTGGATAGAGCCGCAATCGTTAGCAGGCGCATATCCGCCGCAGTCGTATAGTGTTCTTCATCCTCTTCTCTGGTCGTCAACCCATGTGGATTGACATAATGCGTACCCGTCATGCCCAGTTCCTGCGCACGCTGGTTCATCATTTCGATAAAATGATCCATATCACCGCCCACCGCTACTGCGATAGCGGCGGCAGCATCGTTGCCGGATGGAAGCATGGCGCCGTAGAGAAGGTCCATCAATGAAAGGGTTTCATGCTCTTCCAGCCCCATCAGGCTGGAACCCTTAGGGAATGGGTTTACCTCTGCGCCCACCGTCACTTTTTCAGACAAATCGGATTTGTTTTCCACCAACAATAGCGCAGTCATTAATTTTGTCGTGCTGGCCGGTTCAAGGCGCTTATCCGCATCCTTGGATAAAAGAATCTCCCCCGTATCAAAATCGGCTAAAACATAAGCATCGACATCCGACGTAGGCGCTTCTGTGGCAGCGTGTGCCGCAGGCGAAACCCCCAACACGCTTGCACCAATCATCAGCAACGCGCATGCGCGCGCGATCCATTTTGAAAAAAGTTGCTTATCCATACCGATAAGTATAATATAAAAAAGAAGAAAATGTCCATGCTTTTATACGAAAGAGGCAGAATTATGCAGAAAAAGGATGAGAAAAGGCAAACTGCACCGGATATGCGAAAAATGGTACTGCTTGCCTTGGCCTTGGTGCTGCTCGCCGTGTTGGGTTATCTGTTCCTGCAGTTGCGCGCACGGACACAATCGGCACCGCAAAACAACGCCGTATCGACTGTCACTCCTTCTTTGACGCCGTCGGCCTCATCCATAGCAACGCCATATCCGGAATCACTCACGGTTTATGTGGAAATCAAGGGCGCGGTATATAAACCTGGCCGTTATACACTGACAAAAGGGCAGACGGTGGCGGATGCGCTGATGCTTGCCGGTGGACCGACGGAACGTGCCGTGCTCAATCAGGAGCAGATGGCGCAGGTTGTGCAAACGGATATGACTATAATCATTGAAGAACAATAAAAGGCCCATTTTTTTCAACGCCGTTTTTATGCTATAATACAACAACCATAGCGTTTATTTAAAAAGGACATACATGCTGTAAGGAGAGAAATGATGGCATACCGGATTTTGGCAGTCGATGATGAACCAATGATTTTGAAAGGGTTGCGATTTGCACTCGAACAGGATGGGTATCTGGTGGATGAGGCACTGGATGGCCAAGCCGCATTGGAACAGATTGACCATCAGCATTACGATTTGGTCTTGCTGGACGTCATGCTGCCCAAAATCAGTGGAACAGACGTGCTGCAAAAAATTCGGGAAACGTCGGATTTGCCGGTCATTATGCTGACGGCGCGCGGTGAAGATATGGACAAGATATTGGGTTTTGAATACGGGGCGGATGATTATATGGTCAAACCGTTCAATATCTTGGAAGTCAAGGCCCGGATTAAATCCGTATTGCGGCGGACGGCGCACAAACAGAATACAACGGCCAAGCCCCTGCAGGTGCGCGGGCTTGTGATTGACCCTGCGGCGCGCAGCGTACAGCGTGATGGAAAAGAAATCAATCTGACGGCCAAGGAATTCAACCTGCTTTGGACAATGGCCAGCCACATCGGTCGGGTGTTCTCACGTGAAGATTTGCATGATGCGCTGTGGAAAAACGAGCGGGGAGAAGAAAACGTATATGACCTGCGCACAGTGGATGTGCATATCCGCCGCCTGCGCGAGAAGTTGGAACGGGACAGCGCGCATCCGGAATATATCTTAACCAAATGGGGAGTGGGATATTATTTTGCGGGGCGGTAAAATCTTTGGTACCATACGCGGACGGATTGTCGTCCTCTATACGCTATTGTTCGCATTAGCGTTCTTCTTTGTGTTCCTAACGGTCAATCAACTGGTTGGGAACTTTTTGATTTCCCAGCGTACCACTACACAATCCGAACAAGTGGAAAACGTGGCGGCTCGCCTGGCCTCCTATACGGCCAACAGGGATGCATCGGACCTTTATGTGCAGTCCGTTTCCGCTGCGCAGGAACTGGGCGGCCGCATTCTGGTGCTGGATATGGACGGCATCGTGCTGTGCGACACGCACGCGGAACTGAACGGACGGCTGCTGCGGCATCCGGAGGTTGAGGATGTGCGTCAGGGAAAAACCAATGCCTCTTATGGATATCACCGTGTCAATACTGGCAACCCCTCGTTATTGGGCATAGGCAAAACCTGGGTGGTCTATTATACGGCTTCCATCGTGCATCAATCGCGCGAAGTGGGCATCCTCCTGGTCAGCCTGCCAATGCAGGATGTGGTGGATTTGACCCATTCTGTTATGACGAAGTTCACAGTGGTGTCGGTGTGCATCCTTGTAATTCTGGTAGTGGCCAGTATTTTTATCTCGCGTTGGATTTCTATGCCTATTACCCAAATGACAAGCGCCATTCGGCGGATGAGCCATGGCGATTTCGAGGCCCGTGTGCGCGTAACCGGTGCAAGCGAGATTGCGGAAATGGGCCGCACCTTCAATCGCATGAGCGAACAATTGGCCAGCATTGACCGCCAGCGCAGTGAATTTGTATCCAACGCGTCGCATGAACTGAAAACGCCGATGAGTGCCATCAAGATTTTGACCGAGTCGCTTTTGTATCAGGAGAATGTGCCGGAAGAAATGTATAAGGAGTTTCTCAATGATATCAACGAGCAGATTGACCGTTCCAACTCCCTGTTGAGCGACCTGCTCGAATTGGCACAAACCGAACGCAGCAGTGTGGCGATGCGATATACCAATCAACCCGTGAGCGATATCATCGAAGAAGCGGTGAAAACGTTGCAGCCCATCGCGGACGAAAAAGGGGTGGCGCTGATTGTTTTGCCGACGGTCATCCGCCTGCAATGCGACCGGATTAAGATGACAACAGCCCTGATTAACCTGATTTCCAACGGCATCAAATACACACCGCAAGGCGGCAGCGTCACGATTTCGGTGGATGTACAGGAACAATGGGTGGCCATCCACGTTGCCGATACGGGCATCGGGATTCCCAAGGATGACCAGGCCAAAATTTTCGAACGTTTTTATCGGGTGGATAAAGCCCGTTCGCGTGAAACAGGCGGTACGGGTTTGGGCCTTTCCATTGTACAGCAGATTTGCCGCCTGCACGGCGGAGATATCATGCTCGAAAGCGAAGAGAATAAAGGCTCGATTTTTACGATGCGTGTACCACAATGGGGGTTGGAAGGATGAGAGTACGAATCAAGCGATGGATGGCCATTTTTCTGGCCGTTGTACTGGCCTGTCTGCCGACTGCCTGTGCAGGCATCAGCGAATCCGCGCCGGAATCCGAATATATGCCCGCCATCAATCCCATGACTACGGCGGGCGGAAGCCAGACGGATACGCTGACGCTCTATTATCCCATTGAAAACGAGAATGCGTTGGCAGGTTACACCCGCCGCGCGCGTATACAGAGTTCGGAAAGCAGGCAGCAGGTGTTGCTGCGGGAACTGGCCCAACAGCCGGAAAGCGGATTGGATTTGGCCGCGGCGTTGCCGGAGGGCACGCAGGTAGGTGAGGTGTACAGCGAAAATGAAGTGCTTTATGTGACGTTGTCCGAGGCGTTTATCCAAACGCCTGCAGCGTGGGCCAATCTGGATGCGCAAGCCCTGGCTCATCGCAAACAGTTGGCCCTGTACGCAGTGGTCAACACATTGACGCACAGCGATGAGTACCAGCAAGTGCAGATTTTAATCACAAGTGACATAAGGACGCGTGGGGCAAGGCCCACGCGCGGCCAGGTCGGTTTTACAGAACAGGCGGATGCATTGCTGGAACCGCTGAGCCGGAATAACGAGCTCGTGTTCACACCGGATACCGCCGTGCAGATTTTGTTTGAAGGAGCTTTGGAACAGAACGCTACACGGATGCGGCGTATGCTGGCAGGCGGAGAAAACCGGCCGTCCGAACAGGAAATTCAAAATCAATTCAAACAGAGTAACGCCGTGTTGCAGCGATATGTCGTTACGCAAACCGTGATTAGCGCAGACGGGCAGTCCGCAACGGTGTATGTCGATGTCGCCCTGGAAGGGCAAGATGGACGAACGGTGCAAAAGTTCAATCAGCCGGTAGAAGTACGGCAGGAATCCGGCATTTGGAGAGTGGAGGGCGGCAGCATTGGGAACTTGTTATACCCGCAAATCTAGCTGGATGTTGACCTTGTTGCTAGTGGTGTCGGTTGTGCTCGGTGGCTGCGGCGCCCAGGTAGAGCAAGAACAAACGCCACAGGTCAACTTACAGTTTCCGCCTTTGCAGAGCAGCGTGCGTGCCGCCCTGTATTTTCAGGATGCGGATGGGCACCTGATTGCAGAGACGCGCGAGATGGATGTACCGGAAGGGCTGAGCGCTGAATACGTTATTCTGGAACGGCTCATTGCCGGCCCGGAGGGAACGGCCTTGCCCGTTGCCCCGCGGGGAACGGAATTGAACAGCGTGTTGATTGTACAAAATGTGGCCTATGTGGATGTATCGTTTCATCAAGAGGTTGAAACCGAGGAAATCCTTACACTGCGGCGAGCATGCGGACAAACCCTCAAAGCGTTCGCCGACGTGCAATATATTGTCCTGACCCAAGATGATGCCATTCCGCCGGGCGTTAACGGCATGGAATGGATTGATAATACCCTTGAGGAGCATACGGTGGCGCTTCTGCTCTATTACCCCAATCAAAACAGCCGCTATGCAGTGCCGACCCCCAAAGTCGTACCGGAAAAACAAAACATAGTGGAAACGATATTTGCGGGCCTGGGTACACCAACGGGGATGGATACGCTGTATAATCCATTTGCCAGCGGCATACGGTTGAGCAGTTTTATCCAAGAAGGGGAAAGAATCAGCCTGTATCTGCAATTGGAAACAGGGGTGGCGCTTTCGGCCGTGGATTATGCAGCACTGGCATTGAGCATGCTCTATAATGTGCCCACAGCGAAACAGGTCTGGATTTACGCAGACGGACAGCTGCCGGAACAGATGGACGGCATGAATTTGGAACGGTATTATACGATGGAATCTGTGCAGCGCGTACAAGGCGCCACGGTTCAGCTGTATTTTGCACCGCAACAGGGCGATGGGCTGATTATGGGCGAACGGACAATTCCCTGGGAAAACGCGGGGTCTTTACTGGCGCCTGTGCAGGAAACGCTGCGCGGCCTGCTGGAAGAGGACCCGACTGATTATAAAGCCGTCGTTCCTGAAGAGGTGGACGCAAGCCTGATTCTCTCCTATGTCAGAGATGGAGATTTGATAGCACTGAACTTTTCGGATGATTTTTATACAGCCTGTCAGGATTTGACCGAGCAGGAAGAACGGCAGTTGGTTTATGCAATTGTCAATGCGGTTACACAACGGGCGGATATCCGTCAGGTTTTGTTTCTCAATGAAGGAAAGAATGTGGATAGTATCAGCGGTCATATCATCCTACGGAAAGCGCTGATTGCTAACCCGGGATTGGTGCAGTCTCCCTAAAAGGAGGAAAGAATGATGCAAATGGTGGATATCATCGCTAAAAAACGCGATGGTCACGCATTGAGCCGGCAGGAAATCGATGATTTTGTACAGGGTTTTACACGCGGTGAAATTCCGGATTATCAGGCGGCGGCGCTGTTAATGGCCATTGTGCTCAAAGGAATGGATGCGCAGGAAACTGCGGATTTGACCGATGCTATGACCCATAGTGGCCAGACAGTTGACTTATCGGCCGTTGGGGACGTGGTGTGCGATAAACATTCTACCGGCGGCGTAGGGGATACGACAACGCTGATTTTAGTGCCGCTGGCCGCGGCCTGCGGCTTGAAAATGGCCAAGATGTCCGGTCGCGGCTTGGGGCACACCGGCGGCACGCTAGATAAATTGGAGTCCATTCCCGGTTATCGGGTTGAAATTTCCCCGGAAACACTGGTGCAGCTGGTACGGGATAACGGCGCGGCTATCGTTGGGCAGACGCAGGCACTTGCACCGGCAGATAAAAAGCTGTACGCACTGCGCGATGTGACGGGGACTGTGGAATCGTTGCCGTTGATTGCTTCCTCTGTGATGAGCAAGAAGCTCGCCGCCGGCACAGACGTAATCGTGCTGGATGTGAAGACGGGAAGCGGCGCCTTCATGCATACAGTGGAGGATTCGTTTGCGTTGGCGCGTACGATGGTAGATATCGGCGCCCATCTGGGCAAACGGATTGCCGCTATCGTTACGGATATGGACCAGCCGCTGGGAAACAGCATTGGAAACGCCTTGGATGTACGGGAAGCGATTGAAATTTTGCAGGGCAGACATGTGGACAGCCCGCTGCGGGAAGTATGCTTGCTGCTGGGTGAACAACTGCTGCGCATGACGGGCAAAGCACAGACAAGCGTTCAGGCCCGCGCAATGCTGGAACAGGCGCTGAGAAATGGGGACGCCCTGGAGAAGATGCGGGTCATGATTCAAGCCCAGGGCGGCGATGCGCGCGTCTGTGAGGATGTTTCGCTCCTTGGACAGGCATCTATTATCCATCCGGTTGTAGCGCCACAAAGCGGTTATGTAGCGCGGATGCAGGCCGCCGAAATTGGGATGGCCGCACAGATGCTGGGAGCGGGACGGATGAAAAAAGAAGATGTGATTGACCCGCTGGTGGGCATCCAAATGCACGTGCGCGTTGGTGATTTTGTGGAAAAAGGGCAGCCCTTAGCAGATTTTTATCTCAACGATACTGCGCAGGCAGAACAGGCGGAACATCGCTTTTTGCAGGCGATTGTCATGCAGGACCACAAGCCGGTTGCGGTGCCGCTGGTATTCGGTGTGGTACGTGCAGAAGGGGAGGAACGTTTTTTTGACGCATAGGCTTGCAAAATATATGGACCATACCTTGCTGAAGCCAGAAGCTACGGCTGAACAAATCCGCACGCTTTGTCAACAGGCCCTGACATACGGGTTTGCCAGCGTCTGTGTCAATGGCTGCTATGTGCCGCTGGCGCACGCGCTTTTGCGGGGAAGTGATGTAAAAGCTTGCTGTGTGGTCGGTTTTCCGCTGGGTGCAATGCACACCCAGGTCAAAGTGGCGGAAACGCGGCAAGCCGTGGCAGATGGCGCGCTGGAAATCGATATGGTCATGCATATCGGCGCCGCCAAACAGGCAGATTGGCAGGCTGTGCACGCGGATATCGCCGCAGTAGTGGAAGCTGCGCGTCCGGCTATTGTCAAGGTTATCCTGGAAACATGCTTGTTGCATGAAGAAGAAATCGTGCAAGCTTGCTTATGTGCACAAAAAGCAGGCGCTGCCTTTGTTAAAACATCCACCGGGTTTGGCGCTTGCGGAGCAAAAGCGGAAGATGTGGCCTTGATGCGCCGGACGGTTGGCGATACAATGAAAATAAAGGCGTCCGGCGGCATCCGTACGTATGAACAGGCCATGCAGATGCTTCGTGCGGGTGCAGACCGGCTGGGTGTAAGCAACAGCGTTGCAATTATGCAGCAGGCAAACACGTCTATATAAAACGAAAAGGGGAAGAAAGACGCGATGGTGGAAGTCAAGCAGTTCATTTTAGGCGAGATGGGGACAAACTGTTATCTGTTTTACGATGAAGGGCGGCACTGTGCGATTGTAGACTGTGACGGAGATGGCTCCGAAATGCAGGAATTTATCAATCAACAGCAGTTAAAGGTGGAAGCCATTTTATTGACCCATGGTCATTTTGACCATACGGGAGCTGTGCAAAAACTACGGGAAACCTACCATTGCCCCGTCTATGCAGGCGAGAAGGAACAGGCTGTATTGGCAGACCCCAAACTAAATTTATCCATCATGCTCGGCGAAGAACGCTCGCTGCACGCAGACCGCTGGGTTAAAGAAGGGGATTGCATCACTGTGGGCAGTATGCAGTTCCATGTATTGGAAACGCCGGGGCATACGGAGGGAAGTGTATGCTATCAGGTGGATTCCTATCTTGTGGCGGGGGATACGCTGTTCTATAGCAGTTGCGGCCGCGTGGATTTCCCCACAGGGGACATGAATACCATGCGCCAATCACTGCGTAAATTAGCCGCTCTGGAGGGGGATTATCGCGTTCTGCCCGGCCATGAGCGGACCACTACGCTTCAGCGTGAACGTGATTTCAATCCGTATATGCAATAAAGAAGCGATAAATGAGAAAGAAAAAAGCAGACGCTCTCGTGTCTGCTTTTTTGCATTTCAATCGTTCAATGCCGCCGCGGTACCCGATGTGCGCGGTCTTGCGAGGCCTGTGCAATCAGTACCACAAATAGCAAAAGGCCAATGCCCAGCATAATCCACCCAAACCAGCGCATCCATGCAATGTAAGGGGAACTGGTACCCGCAATGTACATAATGCCGTCCAGCGCACTGCTGACGGTCAAAAAAGCAACGCCGGTGTTGTACGCGTTTACATACAGCCGATAACCAACCGTGCCGGTAAAGCGGATGTTGCGCTGGATGAACAGCAGTGCGAAATTCCACCCCAACCCCAACACACAGGGATACGCCCATGCGAACGTCATACTGGGGGAAAACACGCCGCGGCCCAGAATCGTATATACAATACAGAACAGCGCAATCACGGCCGTAATGATGCAATAACATTTGCAGTTTCGTTTCAATCGATTCATGACGGCCTCCTTATTTCCCAATATAGATGATATCGCTCAGCCGGCGCTCTTCCCCATAACTGGGATTGTTTACCACTTTGCCATTCATCCACATGGTGGAAGTGCCGCCGCCGTCCAAATTGTACGCAACCGAACAGCCCCGGTCGACAAACAGCTGGGCGAAATCTTGCATTTTTAAGCCCTGGCTGCCGCCCGCGCCGCGTCCATCTACAACGATGAACACATAGTGAAGCGGTCCGACTTGGCCGATACCGGTACGTGGATTGTTTGTATTCACTTTGGATGTGCGTGGAGCGTACTGCCCATTTTCCACCAGCGTCGGGCCAAAGGAAAAGCTGTGGATGGCGCCTTCTGCCTTCAACTGTTCGCCGGAAGTCTCGCTGTCTTTGACGATTTTGAAGTCCCCATTGCTCATGACAACCAAGGATTCGTCGGCCGCTTTATCGCGGTACAACGTGCCGTTGCGGATGATGATGCCGTTGTCCCGGAATCCATAATAGTCGCCAGAGATGGCAAGAATGGCGTTGTTTTCCTCCGCCATTTGCGAGGTGGTTTGCGTGTAGTTGCGGCCAAACTTGCCTTGGGCAAATGCGGTTTTTAGATATTTGACGTCAGATAACTGGATGTCCGCCACATAATAGGTCAGGTTTTCCTGTTTCACGGTCTCGATATTGATTTTGATATTGCCGTCATCATACTGCGTGTCCGTCGAAATCACCGGTGTGTTCGGCGTAGCAGTCGGTGCACTGGTATCGGTGGAAGGGGTGGGGGTGGCAACCGGCGTTTCGACTGGCACTTCTTCCCGGGCAAATACAAATGTGCTCAGCAAGACCCAAGCCGTACTGCATACCAGCAGCACCGCCATCACAATGGCAAATAGATAGGGACGGGTGTATCGGCTTTTTTGTAACAATTCAGTTTCCTCGCATCATGGTTCAAAAATACTGTGCATGGGGACGGGCCCATACTGTAACGAATTGTACCGCTTTTTTCCAACCATGGCAATGTTCTGTTTGTAAAGAAAACGTAAACAGAAAAAAGACGATGCTTCAGCACCGCCTTTTTTACACTGGAATCTCAATAATTTTCCGCGAGAATTTCAAAAAATGCTTGCGGGTGCAGGCAGCATGGGCACACCTCAGGTGCGGATTTGCCAGTGTGGACATAGCCACAATTGCGGCAATGCCATTTCTGTTCACTGTCGCGCACAAAGGTATGGCCTTCCTGCAGCGTTTTGAGCAATTGGGTATAACGCTTATCGTGCTCTTCTTCCACTTCGCCGACTTCCTCAAAGAATGTAGCGATTTCTTCAAAGCCCTCTTCCTTGGCAATGATGGCGAAATTTTTGTACATTTCCGTCCATTCATACCGTTCGCCGGCGGCCGCGTCTACCAGGTTCTGCGGTGTGTCGTTAATCCCCCCCAGGAAACGAAACAGCTTTTTGGCGTGTTCTTTTTCGTTGTCAGCGGTTTCAAGGAAAATGGCAGCGATTTGTTCATAGCCTTCCTTTTTCGCTACAGACGCCCAGAACGTGTACTTGTTGCGCGCTTGGCTTTCCCCTGCAAATGCAGTCTTCAAGCATTCTTCCGTACGGCTTCCTTTCAGTTCCATTGTTTTGACCTCCTTTGAATGATACATGTTTTTATTGGCGTGTGCGCTTGGCACATTCCTCACATAGCCCTTCAAACAAAATCCGGTGTCCTGTGACGGAAAAGCCGGCTTGCTGTGCTTGGCGGTCCAGTTCCGTCATATAAGGCATGGGCATATCCTCCACGCGTCCGCATTCCCGGCAAATCAGATGATAGTGGGGCATGGGATTGGCATCAAACGCCTCTGGACCATCGCCTACACCGACACGGCCGATTTTGCCCATTTGATAAAGAACATCCAGATTTCGGTATACGGTTCCCAGGCTGATGTTGGGATCTTCCAGGCGTATCTGCTGATAGACCCAGTCCGCCGTAGGGTGGAACCCTGCATGTGCAACGGTGTCCAACACGCGTTGCCGCTGCTTGGAATTACGAAATTGGCTGGTTGCGGGCTTCATAACATCCTCCTTTTAATAATTATTCTTGTTATTGTTTATTATAAGAGGAATGTCGATAAAATGCAAGAAAAAAGAGGGATGATTCTGTCGTTTTTTATCGATACCTGCGCGTTCTTTGAAAATAAAACGCTTTATTGTATAATACACCATATATCGTTCCTTGCAAAGTGAGGAGGAGGTTTTACCGATGAAAGTAAAAAAGGCTATCATTCCAGCTGCTGGTTTGGGCACGCGTTTTTTGCCCGCAACCAAGGCGCAGCCCAAAGAGATGCTGCCGATTGTGGACAAGCCCACCATTCAATATATCGTTGAAGAGGCCGTTGCATCCGGCATTGAGGATATTTTGGTGATTACAGGGCGCAACAAACGCGCCATTGAAGACCATTTTGACTATGCACCTGAATTGGAACAGGAACTCGCTCAACACGGCAAGGACGACATGCTCAAACAGATTCGTGCCATTTCCGACATGGTCAACATCCATTATATTCGTCAAAAAGCGCCGCGTGGCTTGGGGCATGCTATCTATTGTGCACATACGCTTTTGCAGGATGAACCGTTCGCGGTTTTGCTGGGGGATGATGTTGCGGTATGCGAACGCCCCGCCTTGCGCCAACTGATGGATGTCTATGAACAGACAGGTGCCACGGTCATCGGCGTTTCAGAGGTCGCCAAAGAGGACACCAGCCGTTATGGTGTTATCGCGCCTGACCCTGCCTATAAAGGCGAGGAGGGGGTATATAAAATCAACACCTTGGTGGAAAAGCCGCAGCCACAGGATGCGCCGTCCAACCTGGCTGTATTTGGACGCTATATCATCACTCCTGCGATTTTCGATATCCTCGCCCAGACCGAACCGGGTGCTGGCGGCGAAATCCAGCTGACGGATGCGCTGGTACAATTGGCTAAGCAGGAACAGATGTACGCGGTGAATTTCCGCGGTCAGCGCTATGACGTAGGGCAGAAGCTGGGTTTCTTGCGCGCCACGGTGGATTTTGCCCTGCAGCGGGACGATTTGAAGGAAGCGTTTGCCGCCTTTTTGCGCCAGCGCGGAGAGGAAGGGGCTTTCTAATGTTGGATGAAAGTATCGTACGGGACCGTTCGCTCGCGCCGCAGGGAAAAGCGAAGATTGAATGGGCAGCAGCTTATATGCCGCTGTTAAATGCGATTCGGGCACAATTTGAAAAAGAACGTCCCTTTGCTGGCATGACGATTGCCATCTCCATTCACTTGGAAGCAAAGACAGCGTATTTGGCCCATGTGTTGCGTGCCGGTGGGGCGCAGGTTGTTTGTACGGGTTGTAACCCGCTTTCTACGCAGGATAGCATTGCGGCTTCGCTGGCAGAGGACGGCTTTTCAGTTTATGCTGTCCACGGAGTAGATATGGATACCTATCAATCGCATCTGGATGCTGCGCTGGCCTGCAAACCGCATCTAATTCTGGACGACGGGGGTGATTTGCTTGGCACGCTGCACACGCGTCATCCGGAATTGGGTGAGCGCTTGATTGCAGGGACAGAGGAAACCACAACCGGTGTTATGCGCATGCGCCGGCTCGCCAAACAGGGAGAGCTGCCCTACCCAATGATGGCGGTCAATGACGCACGTTGCAAACATCTGTTTGATAACCGTTACGGCACCGGTCAATCGACGATGGATGCCATCATGCGCAATACCAATCTGCTCATCGCGGGCAAACGCGTAGTGGTCGGAGGCTACGGCTGGTGTGCGCGGGGCATCGCCATGCGCGCCAAGGGCCTGGGGGCTCGTGTCGTGGTGACGGAGGTAGATGCTGTCCGTGCACTGGAAGCGGCGATGGATGGGTTTGAAGTTATGGCGATGGCGGATGCGGCCGTGGTGGGCGATATTTTCATCACCGCGACGGGATGCAGGGATATCATCACCGGTGCGCATATGCAGAACATGAAGGATGGTGCGCTGCTTTGCAATGCAGGCCATTTTGATGTTGAAATCAATAAGCGGGATTTGCAGGCTTTGAGCGTGCGCAGCTATGAAAGCCGCCCGAACATCATGGCATATCAATTGGCGGATGGCCGCGTGTTGCATCTGTTGGCAGATGGGCGATTGGTGAACATTGCCGCGGCGGATGGACACCCGATTGAAATCATGGATATGAGCTTTGCCGTGCAGGCGCTGAGTCTGGCCTATCTGGCCAAACACGGCGGCACGCTGCAAAAGCAAGTGTATTCCGTACCCGAAGAAATCGACCAGCAGGTTGCGCAGCTCAAAGTACATACACTGGGCATGACCATGGATACATTGACGCATGAGCAGGCTGTTTATATCGGAAAAGAGGAAGCATAGATGCAGACGGTTATCGAACATGTGCGGCTGATTGGTAGCGCATCCGGTACAGACGAACGGCCGGATGGCGTAGTGGTCATCCAAGGGGATACGATTGTTTATACGGGTGCAATGGCATCCGCACCGCCCTATCAGGCGGACGCTCATATCATCGATGGGCAGGGTCGCATTGCCATGCCTGGCTTTGTCAATGCCCATGCGCATAGCCCGATGGTGCTGTTTCGCAGTGCAGCAGATGATTTGCCCCTGCATACCTGGCTGAACGAGCGCATCTGGCCGTTGGAAAGTCATCTCAATGAAGAACGTGTGTATTGGGGCAGTTTGCTGGCCATGGCGGAGATGATTCGCACCGGTACCGTTGCCTTTAACGACATGTATTTTTTTAGCGAACAGATTTTTCAGGCCACGAAAGAAAGTGGTTTAAAAGCATTGCTGACCCGCTGCGTCACCTGCAACAGCACCGTACCGGCTGAGATGGAAAACAGCCTTGCACAAGCCCGCGCATTTTGCGAACGGTTTGAAGGGGGTGCAGGCGGGCGAGTGCACACTACCATTGCGCCGCACGCGGAATATACTTGCTCCGCTCCCTTTTTGCAAAAGTGCGGCGTTTTGGCGCAGGAATTGGGTGTGCCGATGCACATTCACGTTTCGGAAACGCAGAACGAACATGAAGAATGCAAACAGCGTCATCAGGGGCTTACGCCGCTGGGTCTGTTGGAAGAACAAGGCTGTCTGCAGGGGAAAGTTTTAGCTGCCCACTGCGTATATGTGGAACCATCGGACATCGCTTTGATGGTTGAACATCAGGTCGTTCCACTGCATTGCCCAGAATCCAACCTCAAACTTGGCAGCGGGATTGCGCCGGTCACGCATATGTTGGAACGGGGCATTCCGGTGGCCATCGGCACGGACGGCGCAGCCAGCAACAACAACCTGAATATGATAGAGGAGATGCGTTTTGCGGCCTTCCTGCAAAAGGGCGCCGAACGGAAAGCGGATGCTGTTCCGGCCGGGCAGGCGTTGACGATGGCGACACAATATGGCGCGCAGGCACTGGGAACGGGCGGCGGCGTGTTGCAGCCCGGTTATAAAGCGGATTTGATTTTATTGGATGTGGACCAGCCGCACATGGTTCCGATGCACAATGCCAGCAGCCAGGTGGTCTACAGCGCGCAGGGAAGCGATGTTTATTTGACGATGGTCAATGGCCGCATTCTCTATCAAGCAGGTGAATATAAGACGCTGGACATCGAACGTATCCGTAAAGAAGCACAGCGCGCGGCGGAAGAATTGGTCTAAAAATAAAAAAGGACGTCTCAAGACGTCCTTTTTTTGCATATGGTTTTTCCGTTCTTCAATTAGGCGAAGATGCCAATCGTGCCCGTTACTAAACCAAACAGGAAAATGAGCAACAGAATTTTATTGGGTTTCCAGTTTTTCTGTACGAGCCAGAATGTGACCATCGTAAAGGCCAACGGCAGCAAGCCAGGTAGAATCTGGTCAAACAAGCCCGTCTGTAGGGTGAATTCCGATACGCCGATGGTAAAGGCGATGGGCGTGCTGATGGCGACGGTCGTAGCAGTCAAGGCGCCAAGCACCAAACAGCCCAGTGTGCCGGCCGCAATCATTAGCTGTTGCATCAGCCCGCCTGCAATCAACCGTTCTACAGCCGCGCTGCCCAGACGATAGCCATACATCCACATCGCATAGGACATCGAAAGGATTAACGCGCCGTTGAGCACGACGAACACAATCGGCCCCATGATGTTGCCTTCCAACGCCATGGAGATGCCGATGGAAAGCATGATGGGCGTGGTAATGCCCTGGGTAATCGTATCGCCGATACCAGCCATCGGGCCCATCAAACCGGTCTTTACCGCGCTGATGGATTCGGCCGTAATCGGCGCACCGTTAGCCCGCTGTTCTTCCATAGCAATCGTCACACCATGGACGATGGTGCCGACGTTCGGCTCGGTGTTGAAAAATGCAAAGTGGCGTTTCATTTCCACTTTATATTCTTCCGGGTCGGGATACAGTTTCTGCATCAGTTTTGCCATGCATTGGGCAAACCCCATGGACATCAGGCCTTCATAGTTGTAACAGGCGAAGGTGAACCAGCGCCACATCACAAACGCATGGCGAATATCTTTTTTCTCCAATTTGATTCGATGTTCGGGTGCTGCAAGTTCCGGTTCCGGTTGTCCTTCTTGGTGCTGTTCATTTTCCACCGGCGTTGTGGAACGCGAGAACGAGACAAAGCGCAGAATCGCAATGATAACGCCAAACACCGTCACGCCAATGATGCTCAGTTCAAAATACAGAACAGCGAAGAATCCAAGGAAATAGAAGGGAAGCGTATCCCGCTTGGCGATGACGCGCAAGTTCAGACAGATACCAAGCGCAGGCATCAGCGTACCGACCAGCGTCAAGCCATTCAAAACGGATTGAGGAATACCGTGCACGATAGCTTCAACAACAGGAGCCCCGAAATAGCATCCTAAAAAGACGACGGGGAAGGTTGCGGCAAACCGCACCAATTCCGGTGGGCCAATGTGAAGGAATGTCATCTTTCGCAGGTTGCCTTCCTTACAGCAGGCGTCCTCCATACGGTGCGGGAAGATGGATTTGACTGTCATCTGGAACGTGTCCAACACACCGCCCAATAGACCAATTGGAACGGAGAGAACCAACGCCTGTTCCGGTGAAAGATGGCTGGCCAGCGCGAGTGCTGTGCCAACTACACCCGCCAATGAAGGGTCCCCCGGAGAGGAACCGCCCACGGACATATAACCGATATACACCAGGTTGATATTGGCGCCGATGATGGTTCCTTGTACGGGGTCGCCCATAAGAATACCGACAAATAGACCGCTGGCCAATGGACGATATAACGTATGATACCAGAGCCCAAGAGGAACCCAAGAACTTTTAATAAAATAGAACCAGAGCCCGAGAATAACCGCGGTAAGAAGACTAATAGAGCCCATCAATGATAACCTCCTTTTTCAATCAGGATGAAAGGGATGTACGTTTTGTGCAGCCTCCTTTCTTCTCATTTATCCCTTGTGCATCATGAAACTGAATCCAAATCGGGGAGAGGAGGGCGGCGCATTGGCATCCAATCCGCCGCCTCCTTTGGGAGGACGGTATCTATATGCTGCAAGTTTTAAGATACCGTGTGTTCATGCAATCTGTCAGGGTGTGTTACAGACTGCCTGGTTGCTATCATTCTATGAGGGTCTGCAAATATTATACTTTTGAATAGTACAAAAATTGAAATAATTGCCGATAAAAAAGCCCCGCATTACCTTGGAGTGTATACAATTCGAAAGCAACAAGGAGCGGGAAGAACCATAAGCAACTTGTTTCACTTAAAACTTCTGAATTCAGAATAATACAAAAAATGAAATATTGCAACTAAAAAATAACGCTTTTTTCCTTTTTTTGAAGAAAAAATTACTTTTTCGACAAAATTTTGGAAATTACGTTCATTGCATCTGTCAAATCCGCCATTTCATTTGCCTTAAGAATGGATACTTTCAGGCGCAACTCTTCGGCCGTTCCTTTTTTGCAACGGTTAAGAAAATCATGCCCTTTCTCGGTGATGCGCACCAATATAACTCGGCGGTCTTCCGTACTGTTGTAGCGTTCAACCAATCCACGGTCCACCAATTTATCTACATGCATGGTAGCATTGCTCTTGCTTAATGCAAGCTGCGTGGCCAAATCACCCATGGAAATTTCGTCCTGTTCATCCAGAACGGATAGCAGCATGATTTGTAAAGTGGAAGTGGACCCGTTTCCGGTGTTATCGGAAAACACAGACGACATCACTTGGCGAATGGCGGGCGAACTCCGATAAAGCAAATCAGTAACTTGCTTGAGATTATTTTCCTTATCCAAATGCCTTTCCTCCTTTCCTTTATATAACAGAACGGTATAAAAACCTTTTTTTATCATACACGAAAAAAGAAAGAAAAAGCAATCACTTTTCAAAAAATTCAAAAATAGAAATAAAAAACGACATGCGCAACATGTCGTTTTCATTATAAGCTGAGCTATTGTTGCGGCTGCTGCCCATCGCTGGCAATCAATAAATTTGCGTTGTGCTCGATATCGGGAACGCTGGTTTCGTGTCCGGTGCTATCAAAGAAATACAGACAAAGCGTACCGCTGCAGTTATTGCCGGGTATTGTGGCGGTTCCGTGCGGCATGCCGCACAGCGATGCCGCCCAAATTTGCCCGTTGTATTCAATCAGGCAGGGACGTTTTTCATAGCTGCCGGCACCGGAGAAAATGCTCAGATACCGTGCTGTTTGTTCTGCGTTAGCCGGTTCGATTTCCATGTGCGTCGTACCGCCTGTACGCACAGCGGTAAAATACAGCTGACTGGTCAAATCCACAACGAGAAATTGACTGTTTATCGGGGCTTCAGCGTTGGCCTGTTCCCAGCGGATGGGCGTGCCATACTCGCGCGGGCGCACGGTTGGCGGCGCGGAACCGGCCGGTGTCGGGGTGACGACGGAGGCGGGTTTAGCACGGGTAGAGAATAGCATGGACAGCGTAGACTGCCCCAACACACCGTCGGCATCCAGATTGTGCGCCTGCTGAAACGTTTTGACAGCTTGTTGGGTAACCCCCATATAATAGGAAGTTGGCTGATAGAGATAGTACCCAAGCGCCCGCAGCCGTTCTTGCACACAAGCGACAATCATCCCGCGGTCACCCGGCATGGGGTCGGATGTTTCAATGATGGGCGTAGGATTTGGCGTAGGGGTAGGAACCGGTGTGGGGGTGGGGTCAGGCGTACTGGTGGGCCGGGGCGTGATAATCATGCTGGCCACAGGTGTTTGGGTGGCTTCCGGCTCCGCCTGTCGATTGCGGTTGCGGAAGAAAAAGAAGGCAATCAGCGCAAACGCAACGATAAGCACCGCTAAGACGATGTATAAAATTTGCCGTGGCTTCATAGCGCCTCTCCTTCTTTCCGCATGCATGTCGCCCTGATTATAGCAGAACCGGCTGACGAGCGCAATTTGCCGCACAGGAGGGAAGGTGGTATGATAAAACAAAAAAAGAAGGCGAAGAGAATGATTTGCAATTGTCCGCATTGCGGCGCGCTGATGGTGCAAAGCGAACAGGGAATTGATAGCCGGTGTGTTTGCCCGGAATGCAGGCATGAATGCGATGCTTGCATTGGTTCTGGAAAAGCGATGGAAAAAGGCGGCCCCGTGCCGTTGGATATCTTGCTGACATACGACCGTGAGGCATAAAAAAGGAAGCCGTTTCCGGCTTCCTTTTACATTACATACTGCCTTTGAGTTGCTGAGCTTTTTGTTTGGCCTGCTGCAGTTCTTGTTCGCTGGCTTCCTTGCCAGGATACCAGCCTTTTTGGCGTAGCAGCTCAAAGATAGCAAACTGGTCTTCGGCTGCTTCAATCAACAGGTCGGAAAGCATCATGCGCTGTTGCGGGCATGAGCTTTCCCACAGCAGCGTACAGTAAGCGTCCATACGCTGTTTTTGGGAATTAAGCAGGTCTTCCAGCATGGTTTTTTCATCAAACGCTTGATTGGCTTGCATCGATGGTTCCTCCTCAGTTTTTGGTGGACAGGTACTGGTCCATGGTGTCGAAGCTTTGTTTATGGTGTTGACATACGTCGTTGACAACGCGCTGGGCGTTGCCGTCCTGCATCAGGGCGGCATAGGCTTTGGCCTTTTGATAGGCGACGGCTTCGTGGTTCATCAGGTCCATCAGGTTTTGCAAATCGCGTGCCTGCATAGAGGCATTTTGTTGATTCATCCGGAGTCCTCCTTTGGATTTTGATGGTTTAACTTTGCCACGGATGATGGGAAAATATACGCACCGTCGAAACAAAAGCCAAAATGGTGTATAATGTTAACGAACAATCAACTGAGGTGTACGCTTGATGGCGGGAAAGATGAAAAAAACGTGCATGGATGCGGCGCTTACTTATCTGACGGCACGGATGCGTTCGGAAAAGGAAATGAGGCAGTATCTGGAAAAAAAAGAATATGCACCGGAAGAAATCGCCGCGGTAATGGAGCGGCTGAAGGAATACCGGTATATTGATGACCAGGCCTTTGCAGATGAATGGATTCGCACCCGGACAGCAACCAAGCCCATTGGCAAGTATGTGCTCTCCCAAGGTCTGTACCGCAAGGGGATTGGCAAGGAGACGATTGAAAGAAGCCTACAATCCTACAACACAGAGGATGAGCAGCGTGCATGCGACGTGTTGTGCGAAAAACTGGTGCAAAAGCATGGCACGGACCGAGCTGCTCTGATGAAAGTACAGCGCGCGTTGCTTACGCGCGGATTCAGTTATGATATGATGCGCAATGCGTTGGCGCACGTAAAGGATGTGGATTGGGAATGAGAGAACAGATTTTGGCGCTGCTATTGCAGTCGCCGGACCGGTATATTTCCGGAGAGGACATCGCTCAGCGGCTGGGCATCACGCGTGCTGCGGTATGGAAGCACATGGACGCGCTGAAAAAACTGGGGTGTGAACTGGAGAGCAAGCCAAACTGTGGATACCGGCTGGTGCATGTGCCGGATTCGCTGGCGCCGGAAATTTTGAGCACATATGATTTTTCCGGCACGCTGAAGCGCTGCCATTTCCATTATACACAGCAGACGGACAGCACCAATGATTTGGCCAAGCGTCTGGCGGCCAAAGGCGCTCCGGATGTGACGGTCGTTGTGACGGAAGCGCAGACGCATGCACGCGGACGGATGGCGCGCCCCTGGACGGGAGAACCGGGGACATCGTTGATGTTTTCGCTTCTGCTGCGTCCGCGGATGCGGCCGACGGATGCGCCGAAGATTTCCTTAATCGCGGCGTTGGCGGTTGCGCGCGCAATAGAAACGCAGACGGGGCTGACACCCAAACTGAAATGGCCAAACGATGTATTGGTGGACGGGCGGAAAATCTGCGGCATTCTGACGGAGATGAGCGCGGAATGTGATGGAATTGAATATATCGTTTGCGGCATTGGTATCAATGTAAACCAAAAACAGTTTCCGCTGGAATTGCGCAATATTGCAACCAGTGCATATCTGGAATGCAAGCGGGAGACTTCGCGCGGGCAGATGCTGCTGGTGTTTTTGACGCAGTTTTTTGCCTTGTACGATGCGTACTTGGCGACGGAGGATTTTGCACCGGTGATTAGCGAATATGCCAAACAGAGCGCGTTGATTGGCAAGACGGTCACAATCGAAGCGTTTGGAAAGAAGAGCGAGGGCAAGTGCATCGGTTTTGACCGGGATGGATGCCTGGTAATTGAGCAGGAGGGAAAGCGGAAACGCGTTGTCGCAGGCGATGTCAGTGTGAGAGGAGAGGGTATCTATGTATAACGGATGCATTACGGACGTAAAGGGCATTACAGCGGCGCACGCAACCAATGCGCAAGCGCGCACCGGATGTACGGTGGTGATTTGTCAGGAAGGTGCAACCGGCGGCGTGGATGTGCGCGGCGGTGCGCCGGGCACACGGGAAACGGATGCGTTTGCGCCCATTAACATGGTGCCGGCCGTGCATGCTGTAGTCTTGGCAGGTGGAAGCGCCTATGGCCTGGCCGCCGCGGATGGCGTGATGCGCGAATTGGAAAAGAAAAATATCGGGTATGATGTCGGCGTCGGCAAGGTGCCGATTGTGGGCAGCGCGGTGTTGTTTGACCTAGCGAATGGAGATATGCATGTGCGTCCGGATGCACAGATGGGTGCACAGGCGGCTCAGCAGGCGGGGAAAGCTCCGCTCAAACAGGGCCTGCACGGTGCGGGAACGGGGGCCACGGTTGGCAAACTGTACGGAATGGAGTATCAATCGCCGGGAGGATTTGGTTGTGCGAGCGTACAGATAGGGCCGGCGACGCTGGCTGCGGCCGTGGCGGTGAACGCGGCCGGCCAGATTGTCAATCCTGTCAACGGACAGTTGATTCAGGGTGCGCGCGATGCAAACGGCAACTTGTTGCAGGGTCCGCCGCTGGTCAAACCCCTGCAGGGGACGAACACCACAATCGGTTTGCTGGCCACCGACGCCATTTTAACAAAGGCACAGGCACACCGGCTGGCCATGCTCGGGCATGACGGTTATGCGATGGCCATTCACCCGGTGCATACCATGTATGACGGAGACACGGTTTTTGCCATGGCGACCAATCAGTTTGAAGTGGACCCGGATGTGTTGTTTGCCTTGGCTGCAGAAGTGATGGCGCGTGCGATTGTCAACGCCGTGACCCGGCGCGACGCATAGAAAAAAGGAGCGCTTTCATGCATACACTGTACCGTTCGGAAGAGATTGCACAGATGGATGCGCGTGCGCTTGAACAAGGGGCCACGCTGGAGTCGCTGACAAGCGCGGTGGGTCGACAAATGGCCCGCTGCGTTTGTCAGGCGCATCCGCACGGGCGCGTCTGGATTTTCTGTGGACCAGGGTTGAATGGAACGGACGGAGTGGCGTTGGCAGCTGAACTGGCGGCCACACACCAAGTGCGTCTGTTCTGTCTGGGAAAGGGGCAGGAACGGGCAGAGAGGCAGTTCCATCTGCGCCGGTTAAAAGAGACCAGGGTAGAGGTATATACAATCGAGAACTTCGCGCACTGGGGACAGGGGTTGACCGGCAGCACGCCGAATCTGGTGGTGGACGCGCTGTTCGGTACAGGAAGCAACCGGGCGCCCGAGGGGATGTTTGCCGCTGCAATTGAAACCATCAATACACTGGGAAAAGAGGCGGATGTATGGGCGGTTGACCTTCCTTCAGGAGTGTTTCCAGATGCGGGCGGCGTACATCAAGCAGTTGTGCAGGCCCATCATACGGTTACATTTATGGGATATAAGCCGGCACATTTGCTGTTCCCGGCGGCGGAAAAGGCCGGCCGCGTACAGGTAGTATATCCGTTTGAGAGCGATTATCGGGCACAAATACCACGCGGTTGGTTTACCCAGTCCGATGTACGGCCGATAACCCGTGCACGTGCCAGTCACAAGGGAACATATGGCCGCGTGGTAGCGGTGGTGGGAAGCCGGACGATGGTGGGCGCGGGAGAGATGTGCGTCAAAAGTGCGCTGCGGGCGGGTTGCGGCACGCTTGTGCTGGCGTCGCCCTGCACGGTTTCGCCGTTTTACCGCAATAAACTTACCTGTGCCATGACGCAGGATATGCCGGACACAGACGGCCAGTATGACCGGGGCGGCGCGCCGATTTTGGCATCGTTGCTGGCCCATGCAAATGCAGCTGTGCTTGGTCCGGGCATGGGGCAGGGCGCAGGCATTGCCGAGCTTTTACAAGCCGCACTGGCAGCGTCAGTACCGTTGGTGTTGGACGCGGATGCGTTAAATACGTTGGCCCGGCTGGAACGAACGGATTGGCTACGGCATGCCGCAGGACCGGTTGTATTGACGCCGCACCCAATGGAATTGGCCCGTTTAATGCGGGTGGAGGTTTCAGATTTGCTGGGGGACCCGTTTTCCTACAGCGAGCGTTTTGCCAGGGAGACGGGCTGTATTGTGGTGTTAAAGAATGCGAGCACGATTGTCGCCGCCCCCGACCGTTCAGCTGTGATAACCACAGGCGGGCCGGGCATGGCCAAGGGCGGCAGCGGCGACGTGCTGGCGGGTTGTATAACGGGACTGCTGGCGCAGGGATACGCCTCCTTTTATGCGGCATGCCTAGGCGTGTATGTGTGCGGCCGTGCAGGCGAAAAGGCACAGCAGCGGTTGGGTATGACCGCGATGCTACCCACAGATACGATTGCCGCATTGCCGGAGGTGTTTCGTTCACTGGAACAAAAACAGGGAGACGCCCTGTTTGAATAGACCAGAAGAAGGAGGAAACCAGGATGATTGCACGGCCTTTTCCCAACATTGTGGGGAACCCGTCCCTTTTAGGATTTGGGTGCATGCGTCTGCCGCTGACAGAGCAGGGAAAGACGGATATCGATTACCAGACAGGTCAGCAGATGATTGATTATGCTTATGAACACGGCGTCACGTATTTTGATACTGCCTATCCCTATCATGAAGGAAAATCCGAACAATTCATCGGCCAGGCGCTGCGCAAGTATCCGCGCGAAAGCTTTTATTTAGCGGATAAGATGCCCGGCTGGCTGGTGAAGAGCGAAGCGGATGCAGAACGCATTTTTGAAGAGCAGTTGCGAAAATGTCAGGTGGATTATTTCGACTTTTATCTCTGCCATGCACTCAGCGCTGAAAAATATGAGGCGGACTATGCGCACACCGATATCTACGGTGTTTTGCAGCGAAAAAAAGCAGAGGGGAAAATCCGCAATCTCGGGTTTTCCTTTCACGATACACCGGCCGCATTGGACATGATTTTAGCCAAACACCCCTGGGATTTTGTACAGATTCAACTCAATTATCTGGATTGGGAGATGCAGGATGCCAAAGGGCAGTATGAACGAATTCAGGCTTATGGTGTGCCTTGCATTGTGATGGAACCCGTCCGCGGCGGTGTGCTGGCTTCGTTGAGCCCCAGTGCGGCCGGCGTGCTGGAACAGGCAAATACGGAACGGAGCGTGGCATCCTGGGCGATTCGGTACGCGGCGTCGCTGCCCAATGTGATGACGGTGCTTAGCGGCATGACTACGCTTGAACAGGTACGGGATAACGTAGCGACAATGACGCCGTTTGCCCCGCTGAACGAGCGGGAATACGAAGTTGTCGCTGCGGCGCTGGCGGAATACCGACGCAGCGTTACCATCCCATGTACGGGCTGCCGTTATTGTATGGATTGTCCGGCGGGCGTGGATATCCCGCAGATGTTTAAGCTATACAACCAGTATGCGATTGATAAAAAGGCTCATCACTTCAGAGACGGTTATCAGGCGATGGAAGAGAGTAAGCGAGCCGACCGCTGCGTAGGGTGCGGCCAATGTATGCAGCATTGTCCGCAGGGAATCCGTATCCCGGAGGAAATGCAGAAAATCCAGCGGTGCATGCAGGCTATTTTGGCGGGGGCATAATCCGTACCAAACACGATATGGAATATCCGAAACAGAGAAGGAGGAGGCTTGACAGCATCCTCCTTTTTTGTAGCGATTCTGCGCGGCAGGCATATTTTATAGCGAACCCCCTACAAAAGAAACTGCAGGTGAAGCCCATGGTCAAACGCGCAGAAATTTATCTGGCCAACCTGAATCCCGTGGTGGGCAGCGAACAGGGAGGGTTACGCCCTGTCTTAATTATCCAAAACGACCGCGGCAACCGCTATAGCCCCACGGTCATCATCGCGGCGATTACGGCGGCCACACAGAAGGCAGAGTTGCCTACGCACATCCATGTTATGCCGGAAGAGAGCGGCTTGCACAAACCTTCCATCGTGCTGCTGGAACAGATTCGCACACTGGACAAATCACGCCTGCGGGCGCTGGTGGGCCGGTTGTCGGAGGAAAAGATGCGGCAAATTGATAAGGCGCTGCGAGCGAGTCTAGGGTTTCAGGACGGCGCATAGCGTGGTATAATAGCGGAAAGGATGGCCTTTCCGCTATTCTTTTTTGCAAAATAACGGACTTCTTCCTCCGTATGTGGGTAAGAATGAAAGAGAAGGAGGTCGGTTGTTTTGAAAAAGATGGTACAGGAGCTCGCCGGAATCGGCCTTGGTTCGATTCTCATGGGTTTATCCATGGCTGCGTTTTTGGTGCCGCACCAGATTGCACCAGGCGGCGTCAGCGGCCTGGCGACGGTTTTGCAATACCAACTTCATATTCCAGCCGGCACGCTGATGATGGCGCTGAACGCGCCGTTGTTCATTTGCAGCTGGGTTCGGTATGGAGCAAAATTTACACTGTATACGTTATACAGCGTGGTGCTGATGAGCGTAGTGACCGATTATGTGCCCATCATGACGCTGACAAATGACATCTTATTGGCCACTGTGCTGGGCGGCGTTGTAATGGGGGCTGGCTTGGGGCTGATTCTGCGTGCTGGAGGAAATTCCGGAGGTACGGCGCTTTTGGCACAACTGCTGCAGCCTATTTGGCCGCATATCCAGATTCCTTGGCTGTTATTTGCGGTGGACGCCTGCGTAGTGGCGTTGAGTGCGTTCGTCTTTTCGCTGGATTTGGCGTTTTATGCCCTCATCGCGCTCTACCTGTCCAGCAAAGTTTTTGACATGGTGGCTGCCGGCATGGCCGGGGCGAAAAAAGTCAATATCATCACGGCCAGCAGTGAACGGATGGAACAGCGGATTTTGACAGAAATGGAGCGCGGGTGTACGCGTATTCCCGCTACTGGCACCTACAGCGGACAAGCGCGGGATATGCTGATATGCATTGTCAAGAGCAGCCGCGAAATTGTGACGATTAAAAAACTGGTCCGGCAGGTGGACCCGCAGGCGTTTCTATTTGTTTCAGACGTTAGGGAGGTCAGCGGAGAGGGTTTTCATGCACCGCCCGGACATTGAGAAAGAGACGGACGGAAATGCTATTTCAAACCGCAAACGAACAACAAACCGAACGTTTGGCCGCGGCACTGGCCCGCTGCCTGCATCCATGTGATGTTGTTTTCCTATACGGAAGGCCTGGGGCGGGCAAGACGGCATTTGTGCGCGGCGTAGCACAGGCGTTAGGGATAAAAGGGCACATCAGCAGCCCCACCTTTGCGCTTGTTCACGAGCATCCGCTGGCGAAGGGGATGCTGGTACATATGGATTTATACCGCCTTGAAGGGCAAGGGTTGGAGGAACTGGGCCTGGAAGAATATCTGGAAGCGCCGGATACCATCTGCCTGGTTGAATGGCCGCAGGGGCTGGAGGACTGGGTGCAGGCCCCCATTTGTGTAGAACTGACGCCGCAGCAAGCGGACGAGCAGGCGCGTACCATTCGTATAGACGGCGTGAAGGATGAACGAAGGCTGCAGGAGGAACTGGGATGCGAATTTTAGCAATCGATACAAGCGGTCCGGCGGCCAGCGCCGCCGTATACGAAAACCGTCTGCTTGCACAGGCCTATGTGGAAAACCGCCAGACCCACAGTGAAAAAATCATGCTGCTGGTGGACGATGTGCTTCATTACAGCGACACAACCATCGAACAGGTGGAGGGAATTGCCGTTGCGGCCGGACCAGGCAGCTTTACGGGACTGCGGATTGGCATTGCGTGTACGAAAGCGATTGCACAGGCCCGTAGGATTCCCTGTTTGGGAGTCAATACGCTGGATGCTTTGTGCCTGCAAGCACAGGGGGCGCCTGTGCGGTGTGCAATCATGGATGCGCGGCGGGGCGAAGTATACTGTGCAGCTTATCGGGAACGGGCATGCATAGTTGCGCCGTGCGCGATGAAGCTGACTGATTTTTTGCGCCCCATCCAGGCGCTGGGGCAACGGGCTTGTTTTGCAGGCGATGGGATACGTGTGCATGAGCAGACGGTCAGGGACACGCTTGGCGGGCAGGCGGTATTGTTGGATGAGGCACATCGGCTGCAGTGTGCAGCCAGCGTGGCCGCCATTGCCGCGCGCACCCCGCTTGCACAGTGGCAAAGCGCAGACACGCTGGAACCATTGTATCTGCGCATTCCCCAAGCGGAACGCGAGGCGCAGAAGCGATGAATGCAATTCTTATGCGCCCTTTGCAGGAAAGCGACGTGGAGGAACTGCATATGCTGGAACAGCAATGCTTTACCATTCCCTGGAGCCGGCAGTCGCTCTGGGAGGACGTGGTACAAAACCCCTGCGCGTTGTATGCCGGCGCGTTTTGCCAAGGACGGCTGATTGGTTACGCAGGCATTTGGCATATCCTGGATGAAGGGCATATTACCAATGTAGCGGTTGCCCCGCCTTATCGGAAACAGGGTGTGGGCCGCCTGCTGATGCAGACGCTTTTGCAGTGGATGGAACAGCGGCATGTATACAGCATTACCCTGGAGGTGCGGCCGTCCAACGAAGCTGCATTGGCGCTATATCACGCGTTTGGATTCGTTGAACAGGGACGGCGCAAGCATTATTATGCGGACACGGGAGAGGACGCGCTGATTTTGTGGCGGACAGCGGATTGCAACAAAGAGACAAAATAAGGTATAATAACCTGTTTTTATTGGATTGTTGAGGCGGAAACGGATGGAATTTGAAACGCATGGCGTGCGTGTGTATTATCAGGAACAGGGGACGGGCAAACCCGTGCTGCTACTGCATGGATGGGGTGGCAATGCGGACAGCTTTGCGCCTGTGTACCAGTTTGTCAGCCGCAAAGCGCATGCCTATGCGATTGACTTTCCGGCCCATGGACGCAGTCAAACGCCGCAGGAACCCTGGCGCGTGGATGATTTTGCACAGGTAACCCGCGCGTTTATCGAACGGATGCATATCCGTGGTTGCGATGTGATTGCTCATTCCTTTGGCGCACGCGTGGTGCTGAAGTTAGCAGCTGCTGACCCCGCGCTTTTTTCCAAAATTGTGCTGACAGGCGGGGCGGGCATCTTGCCTAAACGAGGCTTTTCCTATTATTGGCGCGTTTATACGTTTAAATTATTGAAAAAGATGGCGCGTATAGGCTGGATACGGAGCATAGTCAAGGCCTTTGGAGTAGATTTACAGGCCAGGACACAGAATGCCGGCAGCGAAGAATACCGGGCACTGCCGGAGCAAATGAAGCGCACATTTTCGCTGGTTGTCAATGAGGATTTGACAGGATGTCTGGAACAAATCCAGAATTCCACCCTTTTGATTTGGGGTACAGAAGATACGGCAACCCCACTTTGGATGGGAGAATTGATGGAGAAAAAAATCCGTGACAGTGGCTTGGTGCGTTTTGAAGGGTGCGGACATTTTGCCTATTTGGACCGGTTGCCGCAGTTCCTGGCGATTATCGATAATTTTCTGTTAAGTGAGGAAACAGCATGACCATCATCAGCAGCTTTCTATCCTTGCCGTTTGCGGCAGTGGTGCTCTATGCAGCGGTATTGGTAGCGGGTGTTGCTTATGTGACGATTCGCAATACGATTCGTTTTTTACATCTTTTGCAGTTGGATTCGTATCAATGTGACGGATACCTGCGCACACTTAAGCGGAACCGGGCAGATGTCCGGCCGTTTTACAGCGTGGTACTTGTGGCCGTTGTGGGGGAAACGATTGCCTGCGCGCTGAACATCTGGGTATCGGTTATCGCTGGATGCGTTGTCAGTGCGGTCACCTTTGCGTTGTATATGGCGTTGGGTTTGGAGATTGCCAAGCAACGCCGCGCACAAAAACAAAAAAAAGAATTGGTTTGGACGGAACGGATGAAACGGCTATACCGTTGTACGCGTGTGGTATGTGTAGCGGTGTGTGCTGTGTGCGTGGGAATCGCCGTACTGGTGTGCAATGCGATTATTTCGATTGAAGACGCACCTGCAGCGTGGTTGTTTGGGATTCTGTTCTCTACGGTTGTGGCGGCGTGGCCGTTGTGCATGGTGCACCAGTGGGTGCGCCTGGCCGCGCGCCTGCGTGAAAAGCCGGAACAGAAAATCAACCAGCGATTTATCGATGATGCGAAACGCATCATCCAGAGCCGCCCGGACCTCAAACGCATCGGTATTACGGGCAGCTATGGCAAAACAAGCACGAAGTTTATTTTGGGCGCAATTTTAAAACAGAAATATCATCCGCTGGTGCCGCCAGCGAGCTATAATACGCCCATGGGCATCACGCGTATGGTGCGGGAAATGCTGACAGATGAAAACGACGTCATTATTGCGGAGATGGGTGCGCGGCACACACATGAGATTGCTGAATTGTGCGAGATTATCCCCCCGCAGTACAGCCTGTTGACCAGCGTGGGCAACCAGCACCTGGAGACGTTTGGCAGCCAGGAGAATATCACCAATACCAAATACGAAATCATGCAGGCGCTTGGGCCGGACGGAATCGGATTTTTTCCGGAGGACCATGGCATCTGTAAACAACTTTATCAGCGTTTTACAGGCAACAAACGCCTGTTTGGCATTGACGGCGATGATTTGGACGTCTGGGCAGAGGCCATTCAGACAGGGCCGTTTGGCAGTTCGTTTGACTTGGTGCAAAAATCGGGTGAACGTATTGCATGCACCTGCAAGCTGCTGGGAAGACACAACGTGATGAACGTGCTGGGCTGCGCGGCAGTGGCGTTGGAAATGGGGCTCACGATGGAACAGGTTGCCGCAGGCATTGCACAGGCGGAACCGGTGGAACACCGTCTGCAGCTGATTGACCCGGGCACGGGTTCACTTGTGATTGATGATGCGTTTAACAGCAATCCCACCGGTACCCAGGCGGCTATGGACGTATTGGCAAGTTTCGATGGCTATAGAAAAATTTGTATCACCCCAGGAATGGTGGAGCTGGGGGCGGAAGAGGAAAGGGAAAACGAAAAATTTGGCGCACGCATGGCGCCGGTTTGTGATATTGTAATTCTGGTTGGCAAAACGCGCGCTGTACCCATGGAACGCGGCTTGCTGCAGGCAGGATTTGACCAAAAAAATATTTTTATCGCGGAAAACCTGGATGATGCAAGCGCCATTTTAGCGCTGCTTGCGCGCCCGCGCGATGTTGTGTTGTTTGAGAATGATTTGCCTGACCATTATGAGCAATAGGGGAGAGGAATGCAGATAATGAAACAGACTTTGGCGTTTTTCTTTGGCGGCCGCAGTGTGGAACATGATGTTTCCATTGTCACTGGTTTGCAAGCGATGGAATATGCGGACACGAGCCGGTATGAAATCGTGCCGGTATATTTGGCGCGCGATGGTAAATGGTACACGGGCGCCTGTCTGCGGGATGTTTCCATCTATGCGTGCTTTAACCCGTCCGCCTGCGGAGCGCAACAGGTGCGCTTATCCTCCACACCGGGCGAGGGCCTATTGGTCAAACAGGTGACCACGGTGCAGGAAGGCGGAGGCCTGTTTGGGAAAAAGGAGAGCAAGACTGTTGTCGAAGAACGTGCACAGAAAATCGATGTAGCGTTTCTGTGCATGCACGGTGTGCATGGGGAAGACGGTTCCCTGCAGGGCATGCTGGAATTGTCCGATATTCCGTATACCAGCCCATCTGTTGGTGCGAGCGCAGCCGGCATGGATAAGGCATTGATGAAAAAGGTGTTTGCCGGTTGTGGATTTCCCATGGTGCCCGGCCTCGACTTTACGCGCAGCGCCTGGCAGCAGGATGCACAGGGCTGGCAGAAAAAGCTGGAGGAAACCATTGGATACCCAATGTATGTCAAACCTGCAAGGCTGGGTTCAAGCATTGGTATCTCATGCGTCAAATGTGCAGAAGAATTGGCAGATGCACTGGAACTCGCTTTTGCATACGACCGTAAAGTCGTCGTGGAGAAAGGCGTGCAGGAGCCGATGGAAATCAACTGTTCGGTGCTCGGCTATGGGCGGGACTGCAAAGCCAGCGTTTGTGAAAAACCAAAGGGATGGAAGGAATTCCTGACATTTGACGATAAATATATCAACGGCGGAAAAGGAAAAGGCATGCAATCCGCTTCACGCGAGATTCCTGCACCTATCGGGGAGGAAATGACCCAGCGAATCCAGCAGCTTGCCTGTGATATCTTCGCGGAGATGGATTGCAAAGGCGTGGTCCGGATTGATTTTCTGGTTGACCAGAGCGATGGGGCTCTTTATGTGAATGAGATAAATACCATCCCGGGTTCTATGGCGTTTTATCTGTGGGAGCCGTGCGGGATGAGTTACACAGCCTTGATTGATGAATTGGTGCGTATCGCGTTGCTTGCTGCGGAGGAAAAAAAGGCAAACAGCTATGCGTATGATTCATCCATTTTGGAAAAAGTGCAAAAGGGCGGCGGTTTGAAGGGCGCCAAAGGAGTCAAACGTGGGTAAGCGAAATAAGGAGCCTCGCGAAAAAACACCCCTGCGCTGGCCTATATGGTCCAGTTATTTACTGGGGGTTATCACGGGCATTCCGATGCTTGTTTCCGGGCTGCGGTATGAGGATGATATCAAGGCATTTCATGGTGCGCAGGCGATAGTATTTGGATTAATTGCGCTGATTGGCGGCCTCTTAGTCCGTGTGGCGCTGCATTTCGTTTTGCCTTTTTTTGGATTTGAAACCATCCTCCGCAGCGTTATAACGCTGGTTTGCTGGGTCGTTTTATACGGTTGGTACCTGGGCATCTTGCTGTTCTGGGTGCTATGTATGACGTTGACCCGCCAGGGGCGCAATAAAATTACCCCTTGGTTGACGGAACGCGCGTTGGATGTGGAAGATTTTTTTGCGCGCTTTGTGCGCGTGCGGGTGTAAGCCTGCTGGTCAAAGGAGAAAAGGGTCATGACAAAAATTGCAATGAAAACGCCGCTTGTGGAGATGGACGGGGACGAGATGACGCGCATCATCTGGAAGATGATAAAAGAGGAACTGTTGCTTCCGTTCATCGACTTGAAGACGGAATATTATGATTTGGGGCTGAACCATCGCGACCGCACGGACGATGCAGTGACGCTGGAGGCGGCAGAAGCGATAAAACGGCTGGGTGTTGGCGTCAAATGTGCGACGATTACCCCGAACGCACAACGCATGGAGGAATACACGCTCAAACGTATGTATCCGAGCCCTAATGCGACCATTCGGGCTGCATTGGACGGTACGGTATTCCGTGCGCCGATTCTGGTTGACGGCATTGCGCCCATCGTGCCCAATTGGGAAAAACCGATTACGATTGCCCGCCATGCGTATGGCGATGTGTACAAAGCAGTGGAGCTGCAAATCAATAAACCCGGCACGGTGAAGTTGGTATACGAAAGCGAGGATGGCATAGGGGAAGCCGTGGTGCACCGGTTTGACGCGCCCGGCGTGGTACAGGGCATGCACAACACCGTAAAAAGCATCGATAGCTTTGCGCGTTCCTGTTTTACCTATGCATTGGAAACGAAACAGGATTTGTGGTTTGCATCCAAAGATACTATTTCCAAGATTTATGATGGTAAATTCAAAGAGGAATTCAATACCATTTTTGAAAACGAATACCAGCAGGCGTTTGCCGATGCCGGCATTTCCTATACGTATACGCTGATAGATGATGCCGTAGCGCGTGTCATGCGCTCCAAAGGCGGTTTTATCTGGGCGTGCAAGAACTATGACGGGGATGTGATGAGCGACATGCTCGCCACGGCCTTTGGCAGCCTTGCGATGATGACCAGCGTGTTGGTTTCACCGGATGGATTGTATGAGTTTGAAGCGGCCCATGGCACGGTCACGCGGCATTATTACCGCCATCTTAAAGGGGAAACGACCAGTACGAATCCGATGGCGACCATCTTTGCGTGGACGGGTGCGCTGCGGCAGCGCGGTACGATGGACGGCCTGGAGGACTTGGTACAGTTTGCGGACCGGCTGGAGCAGGCGAGCCTGCAGACCATTGCGCAGGGCAAGATGACGGGTGATTTAACGGCCTTGAGCAGCCTTGCTGACAAACAGACACTTTCAACAAAAGCATTTATTCAAGCGGTTCGTGCTAATTACGAAACGCTTGCGCAATAAGGGGAGGGGACCATTATGTCTTTAATGAGCGAATGGAATGATTATGTCGACCACATGACGGACGACAACTTGGATGAGTTTAAGGAAAAATACTATGCCCGTGAAGAGGACCTGTACAAGGTGATTCTGGCCCAGCATGGCACGCCGATTACGGGCAAATTTTCCGAATTGGTGGAACAGTATAATTTTGAACCGTTGTTTTTCACCGGATTCATGGAGGGCATCAATACAAGCCTGAAAAAGCCGATGGACTTGGACAAGCTCCGCACGAACAGCGCAATCAACTTGGATGTGGATTTTGAAAAGCTGTATTTTAACATGCTGGAAGCCAAGGCAAGCTGGCTGTATGGCTTAAAAGAGTGGGAGGACGTTCTTTCAGAGGAACGCCGCAAGGAGATTACCAAAGAACATCGCTTGAGCAAGCAGGCTGTCAGTCATAAAATTGACCGAAATGCTCCCTGTCCTTGTGGCAGTGGTAAGAAATACAAGAAATGTTGCGGTGCAAACGTGTGAGCATGCAAGCATAAATGGAAAGCGGAGGAACTTCCTCCGCTTTTTTGTTTGAGAATAGATATAGCAGATTTGAAACGTGAGAGTCGGAGAGAAGATACAAGATTTCCAGTCGACATAATGGCAAGCAAGGGATGCGAAAGGAGACAGTTTATTCACTTACAATTTAGTTTAATAAAGTGTTATAATACATGGGCGATGCCGTTGCTGTGAGACTGCCGCGGGGGTATAGCATCCGAAGTATGTGCCTCAACTTTAGTGACCGGAGATAAAGAAAAAGCCTATAAAAGAAGAATCCAACAATAAAACAAAGAATGATGGCAAGTTTGTCCATGCATGAACCAGGCAATCAATTCGGGTAGTCTATTCAAAAAAGGCTTGACAACCGGAGCGGCTTAGTGTATGTTGATTGCAACATCAAAAAAGGAGAACGGCTTTAATGGCACATCGTTCGTTTACAAATGCATATTTGTACGCGTTTGGCTTTAGCTATTATTATGGCTATGGCCTTGTTTGCTATGAAAAGACCGTTTCTCAAGAACCGTTGTGCTGAACAAGTGACGCGATGAATGAGGCAGGTACTTTCGTAGCAAAGTACCTGCCTTTTTTATTTTTCATCCCGCGCTTGCTGCAAGTTTGCCGGTCTTCGGCAGCCATTTTATCTTTGCCCGATGGGAAAGCGAGGAATTTTGTATGATTATTATCCTGAAGAAGAACGCCAATGAACAAAAAGTCAATCAGTTGATTGAACAGCTGAAAGCAAAAGGGTTGGAAATCCATGAATCCCAGGGTGTACAGACACGCCTGCTGGGGCTGGTCGGCGATACGACGCAGGTGGATATCGAAAACATTCAGGCCAATGAAGTAGTGGACCAAGTGCGGCGGATTCAGGAACCGTACAAAAAAGCCAATCGGACATTCCATCCAGCGGATACGGTGATTGAAATAGCGGGCCGCAAGATAGGCGGCGGTCATTTTCAGGTGATTGCCGGACCGTGCAGCGTGGAAAGCGAAGCACAGATTATCGAGGTGGCCCGGGCGGTCAAAGCTTCCGGAGCAGGGCTGCTGCGCGGCGGCGCATTCAAGCCGCGTACCTCGCCATACTCGTTCCAGGGTCTGCGGGCTGATGGGCTGGAATTGCTGCGTAAAGCACGCAAAGCAACGGGCCTGCCCATTGTCACAGAATTGATGAACACTACGCATATCCCTTTGTTTGAAGATGTGGATGTGGTGCAGGTGGGCGCCCGCAATATGCAGAACTTTGAACTGCTCAAAGAATTGGGGCATACGAAAAAAACGGTGTTGCTCAAACGCGGTTTGTCCAACACGCTGGAAGAACTACTGATGAGCGCGGAATACATCATGGCAGGCGGGAACGAGAACGTCATTCTTTGTGAACGTGGCATCCGCACGTTTGAAACATCCATGCGCAACACGCTGGATATTTCTGCGGTGCCGATGTTGCGCCGGCTGACGCATCTGCCGATTGTGATTGACCCAAGCCACGCGGCCGGTATGAGCTGGATGGTCGAATCGCTGTCGATGGCAGCCATTGCAGCAGGTGCGGACGGATTGATGATTGAAGTGCACAATTCACCGGAAACGGCGCTGTCCGATGGCGCGCAGTCGCTGACACCGGCGCAATTCGATGCACTGATGAAAAAAGTGAAAAAAACAGTCGAATTTTTCGGAAAAACGATGGATTGAACCGGACAAATCGGCTTGGCGTATAAATGCCGATGAAGCGCGCATACTAGGCACAACTCGATTCTCAAAGAGAGGTGCCTAGAAAGATGAAAAAAGCATGTATATGTGCTGTGCTTGCCTTTACCATGGCGTTGGGCCTGGCGGCCTGTTCGCCGACTGCAGACCCGAATGCCAGCCCTTCGTCAACTGGACCGATGGCGACACAGAACCAACCAGTGGCGCCAGGGAATACACCGGTGCCAACCAATGGAACAACAACGCCCAACCCGATTCCCCCAGGCAATACGCCGCATCTGAATCCGGTTCCAACGGAAACCCCCGCCCAATAAAAGCAAAAGCGCCGAAAATTCGGCGCTTTTTTTCATGCGTTGCATGAAGAGCGAAAATCCTGTATAATAACCTCGTTTTCATCCATAGGAAAGAAAGAGGAGAGTGACCATGCGCAATACCGCGAAGAAGAAAAACAAGGTTGTAACAATATTGGTCAGCATACTGATGGTTGCGGCTGTGGGCGCATGTGGGTATTTCGGCGTGCGTTCGCTGCGCGAGGACGCGACGGTAGCCGCCCAGGGACAGACGGGCAACGGCGAGCAATTGACTGTGACGATGGGGCCGACGCTTCCTTTGCCGACGCCGGGCGCGACGATGAATGTCGTGCCGACGGATACGCCGGGTGCAAGTGTGGCGCCGGATGAACCATAAGGCAAGAATGGGTTGATACACAGTCCATCCAGTATGCAGAACGCATGCGGGATGGATTGTTTTTTATCCCGCCATGCGCAGATGCGTAAGACAGGGGGAATAGATATGGAAAAGGTAAATGGAAATACAACGGGTTTGTCCCAGACACTGCTGGAGCAAATCCAGACGCTTTATGCATATAAGCTGGGCCGTGCGGCTTTTGCAACGCCGGAGCTGTTGGTGGATATGGCGCGGTTCACCCAGGCATGCAAGCGGGAAATTTCGGTGTTGATTGCGCGCGATGGAACGGTGCGGGATGTGAGCATCGGGCATTTCAACCGCGTATCCATGCCGCAGCTGCGTACGATGCGCTCGCTGTCGCGGCTGTGCGGGATTCGGTGCATCCACACGCACCCCAGTGCCAGCGGGCGGCTTTCGGATGTGGATTTGGGGACATTGCGGCAAGCGCGGTTTGATGCGATGGCAGCGGTGGGCGTCCGGGACGGTATGCCGACGGACCTATATGCGGCGTTTTTGACTGGCACTGAACCGGATGTGCGCATAGCGGGCCCGATGGACCCGGCACGCATTCCTTCAGAGCTGCTCATGCAAGCGATTTTCCAGGCGGACCAGGCGGTTGGACGATTTGAGGCATTTGCCCCGCAACAAGGACCGGAAAAATGCGTGCTGGTAGGGCTAGACGCACAGACCATGCCGGAACTGGCGGAACTGGCGCGCACCGCCGGCGCCGAAGTGGTGCGGGTTGAAGTACAGGAACGCCCCGTGCCGGACAAAGCTTATTATGTAGGCAGCGGGAAAGCCCAGGAATTGGCAATGGTGCGGGGAGATACGGGTGCGGGGATGTTTATTTTTGACGATGAGCTATCCGCCCTGCAGGTACGGAACCTGGAAAACATCATCGATGCCAAGATTATCGACCGGACAACGTTAATCCTAGACATTTTTGCCATGCGCGCTCAGAGCCGGGAAGGAAAACTGCAGGTGGAACTGGCACAGCTGCAATACCGCCTGCCGCGGTTGGTTGGAGAAGGGCTGGCTTTGAGCCGTCTGGGCGGGGGCATCGGTACGCGCGGGCCGGGTGAAAGCAAGATAGAGACAGACCGGCGGCGTATCCGGCGGCGGATTTATGAGTTGCGCAGTGAAATTGAGCAGATTGGAAAGCAGAGGGAAACGCGCCGGGCGCGCAGAAATGCATCCGGCACACCGACGCTGGCGCTGGTTGGTTACACCAACGCGGGAAAGAGTACGCTGCTCAATGCCCTCAGCGGTGCAGACGCGCTGGCGGAGAACAAGCTGTTTGCAACGCTGGACCCGCTGACACGGCGTATGGAAGTGGACGGCCGGGAAATGCTGTTGACGGATACAGTTGGGTTCGTGCAAAAACTGCCCCATGACCTGGTGGAGGCATTTCGCTCTACACTGGAGGAGGCGATTCATGCGGATTTATTGCTGCATGTGGTGGACGCCTCACATCCGGAACGGGAAAAGCAGATGCAGGTGGTTGAGGAAGTGCTGGGTATGCTGGGCGCGGGGGATACGCCGCGCCTGACAGTGATGAACAAAATGGATGTGGCGGCTTCATCCTTTGTGCCCAAAGGTGCGGTGGGTATCAGCGCGCGTACCGGACAGGGGTTGGAAATGCTGCGAGAAGCAATTGCCCAGGCGCTGGCTCATACGATGCAGGAGGGGACACTGTTCATCCCTTATGCACGCGGTGATTTGGCAGCGCTGGCGCGGCAAGCGGGCCAGGTATTGTCCGAAACATATGAGCAGACGGGAACGCGCATGCATGTGCGCCTGCCCAAGGCAGCATGGAACCGCATTGTAGGACAATTGCCCACGCAGACCTTATAGAAAAATGGATGAAAATCAAAAAGGACGGCCTAGCCGTCCTTTTTGGTATACATGATTAAAATTTGGTTTTTTCGGCCAGCCAGGTGTGCACCTGTTCGCGCGGCAGGGTAATCTGTTGCATGGTATCGCGGTCACGAATGGTGACGGTGCCTTTTTCCAACGTATCAAAATCGATGGTGATGCAGTAGGGGGTCCCAATCTCATCCTGCCGGCGGTATCGTTTGCCGATGGAGCCGGATTCATCATAATCGACCATGAAATCGGCGGATAGGTCAGCAAAGATTTCCTTAGCGGTATCGCCCAACTTTTTCTGTAAGGGAAGAACGGCGGCCTTAAACGGCGCAATAACCGGATGCAGATGCAGGACGGTACGCACATCACCGTTGTCCAACGTCTGTTCATCATAAGCATCGCACATGAGCGCGAGCATCAGCCGGTCAACGCCGACACTGGGCTCAATACAGTAGGGAACAACCTTTTGGCCGGTGGTGGGGTCCATATATTCGAGTGCTTCGCCGGATTCTTTGCTGTGCGCTTTGAGGTCAAAGTCCGTACGGTCGGCAATGCCCCAGAGTTCTTTAACGCCAAAGGGATAGCGGAATTCGATGTCGGTGGTGGCGTTGGAATAGTGGGACAGTTCTTCGGGGTCATGGTCACGCAGGAAGATATTTTCTTCTTTGAGGCCGATGGAATAAAGGAAGTTGACGCAAAATTCCTTCCAATAGGCGAACCACTGCAAATCCTCACCTGGCATGCAGAAAAATTCCAGTTCCATCTGTTCAAATTCACGGGTACGGAAGATAAAATTGCCCGGCGTGATTTCGTTGCGGAAGGATTTGCCAATCTGCCCGATGCCGAAGGGCAATTTTTTGCGGGTGGTGCGCAGCACATTTTTGAAATTGACAAAAATACCCTGCGCAGTCTCCGGACGCAGATAAATTTCCGAGGCAGTATCCTCATTGACGCCTTGGAAAGTCTTGAACATAAGATTGAATTTACGGATGCCGGTGAAGGCGTGTTCGCCGCATTCGGGGCAGGGAACATTATGGGCAGCGATGAAGGCTTCCAACTGTTCACCGGTCATGCCGTCCACTTTCACATCCAGCCCGTTTTGAGCGGCGAATTCTTCAATCAACTGGTCGGCACGAAAGCGTGCTTTGCATTTTTTGCAATCCATCAGCGGGTCGGAAAAACCGCCGACATGACCTGAAGCAACCCAGACCTGCGGATTCATGAGAATGGCGGCGTCCAGACCGACATTATAGGGGGATTGACGCACGAATTTTTTCCACCAAGCCTGTTTGATATTGTTCTTGATTTCGATGCCGAGCGGGCCATAATCCCAGGCGTTGGCCAGCCCTCCGTACAATTCAGAACCGGGATATACGAAGCCGCGGCTTTTGCACAGCGCGACCAGTTTTTCCATTGTCACGGTTGCCATATGATTCATCCTTTCCATATGATGCTTGCTTACAATAGCTCTATGATAGCAGATTCACGCATAAAGGAAAAGAGTGTCAGGCAAAGCGTCACGCTTTATGGATTGCCGCGTAATATAAAGCGAGCCTGAAAACAAGGCAAATTACAATCAAGGGGGATTCTTCAATGAACTGCTTTGGAAACGATTCTTGCTGGCTGTTAATCCTACTTCTGTTCTGCTGCGGCGGAAATGGCGGCTTCTTCGGCGGCCGTGACGGCGGTTGTGGCTGCGAAGAGATTATTCCGTTGCTCCTGATTTTGAGCTGCTGCGGCGGCTGGGGCAGCAATCGTAGCGTTGGCTGCGGCTGCTAAGAGATGGATAAAAAAGAGGGCTGCATTCGCAGCTCTCTTTTTTTATGATTCCAAAGGGAACTGTAGCGCCCAACGATGGACGCACATCTGCAGGAGTGAGGCTGCTTGTGAGATACGTATTGATTCAGGAAGGTGCGGCGCGATGCAATATGCCTGCGAAAGGCCCGTGACTGGGGGCAAAGAAGGTTGTACGGCGCCGCAAAAAGCATAGCAGGGAATTCCATGGGCGTCAGCGCTTTGCATAACGGCGTAGGGAGCTTTGCCAAACAGAGAGGAGGCGTCCAGCCGGCCTTCGCCAGTCAAAACGATATCGGCACATGCGATACGGTCCTTCCAATGAACCAGATGCATCAGGTAGCTGACGCCGCTGTGCCATATGCCCCCCAAAGAAAGCAGCGCGGCACCCAACCCGCCTGCAGCCCCTGCACCGGGCCGGCAACATACGGCCCGGCCGGTTGCGTATTCCAACAGCTGCCCCCATTGAAAAAGTGCGTGGTCCAACAGAGGCAATTGGGCAGGTGTAACCCCTTTCTGTGGGCCAAATACGGCGGTCGCCCCTTGCGGACCGCAAAGGGGATTTTGTACATCACAGAGGATTTCGAGGGTGGTATGAGCGAGACGGGCCAAGGCGGGCGAAAGGTCGATATGCGCAAGCTTTAAAAGCGACTGCGGGTCAAAAGACGATATGTCGCGCCCGTATGCGTCGGTCAAGCGCGCGCCAAGTGCAGCCAAAAAACCAAGTCCGCCATCGTTGGTGGCGCTGCCGCCGAGGCCAACGAGCGCCCGCGTGCATCCGTGGTCAACGGCGTAGCCAAGCAGTTGGCCAACACCATATGTCGTCGCACGAAGCGGGTCGCGCTGTGCGGCGGGGAAAAGAGAAAGGCCGCAGGCCTGCGCTGTTTCTATTACAGCGGTATGCCCATCAGGCAAAATCAGATAGGAGGCTTGGACAGGGGAACCAAGCGGGCCTGTAACAGTACAGGTGTGCCGTGTGCCGCCCAAGGCAGATTCAATGGCATCCAGCGTGCCGTCCCCGCCGTCAGCAAGAGGCGCACAGTCCAGCTTCCAATCCGGATGAGCCTGATGCAGACCATCGGCTATGGCGCGGGCAGCTTGAGAAGCGGTCAAAGAACCTTTGAATTTATCCGGCGCAATCAATATCTGCATGGAATTGCCTCCTTTGATACATACTGAAAACAAATACACAATACCATAAACCAGAGGGGGAGCCGAGATGAAAGAACAGACCAAACAGACAGGGATACGGGTGTTGATTGCCATTGGCATAGTGGGCGCCAGCGCGCTGCTTTCCACCGCATTTACCGACCCGCACAGCCAATGGTTTATGGATTTGGCCAAGCCCGCGTTTATGCCGCCGGATATGGTATTCGGCATCGTATGGGCGGTGGTATATGCATGGACGGCGCTGTCCATCTTCTGGGCGATTCAGGGCAAAAGCTATGCAATCCTTTGGGGATACGGACTGACGCTGGTGTTGACTTCCCTGTGGAATTTTGCCTTTTTTTATCTGCATAATCCGGGAGCGGGGACGTTGATTTTGGTTGCGGTCCTGGCCTGCGGCGCATGGACGGCACGCCAAGCGTTTGCGCGCGACACCAAAGCGGGCATAGCGCTATTGCCGCTGGTATTCTGGTCAGCTTTTGCACTGGTGCTCAATTATGCGATTTACATGAGCAATTAACGAACGGATTGCGCAGCCTGCCAGGCGAGCGCATCTTGTTCCAGTTGTTGGACAAATGCATCTTTTCCATTGCAATAGGCTTCGATATCCCAAGGATATTGCAGGGCGAGGGATTGCTTGAGCGTTCCATAAGCATGTGCGCGTGCGGGATGAGTGTGCAGATAATCCCGTACCGCCAGATGACGGCGAATATCGTGCGCATTTTGCAGACCAAAGATATGCACCTGATGCGTGCGTTCCGTCCCGCCTTTGCGCAGATAGCGGCGCCCGGGGATACCGAAGGCGCCCATGACCTCATAACCGAGCCGCTGGAAGGATTCATTATAGGAATCAACGGCATCAATCCGGTATACTACGGGCATGATATCGATGATGGGTTTGGCACAGAGCCCGGGCACAGCCGTGCTTCCAATATGGTGAATAGCGACAAGGTTATCTGCCAGAACGGCACGCAGCGTTTCCGCTTCCTGTTGATAGAGCAGGGGCCACTGTGCACGATAGGGGGTAACGACGACATGCTGCATGCAAACGCCTCCTTTTTTACGATACAGCAAGGACGGGGCAAAACGGATGCGTGAGCACCGTTTTTTTATTGTAGCATGATTTACCCGTGGGCGGCCCCTTTTTATGGACAGAGTAAAGACATCGCTGGTTGCGGAAACGGCAGATGCCGGATACAATAAATAATACAGAAAAAAGAGCAGAAAAGGGGTTCGCATGGGGATGAATACGCCGACGCTGCAGACGGAACGATTGATTCTACGTCCATTTGCAAGACAGGATATACCGGCATTGCTGGCGATTTATGGAGACAAAGAAACCAATACCTATCTGCCATGGTTTCCGATACAATCGTTGGAGCAGGCGCGGGATTTGTTCATTCAGCGATATGAAAACGCATACCGGCAGCCCCAGGGATACCGCTACGCCATCTGCCTGAAAGAGGATAACGTGCCCATTGGGTATGTGCATGTGAGCATGGAGGAAGGCCATGATTTTGGGTATGCGCTGCGCAAGGAATTTTGGCATAGGGGGATTGTAAGCGAAGCGGGCCGTGCGGTCATTGAACAGCTTAAGCAGGATGGTTTTGCATATATCACCGCAACGCACGACGTACGGAATCCACGCAGCGGCGGTGTGATGAAACGTTTGGGTATGCAATATTGCTATTCTTATGAAGAACAGTGGCAGCCCAAGGATATCTGCGTGACGTTCCGCATGTATCAGATGAACTTGGATGGCGAGCAGGCGCGCGTCTATAAAGGCTATTGGGAGCAGGCAGCTGTACGTTTTATAGAAGACCAAGTATAACGGAGCGAGCATACACAAGGGAACCGAAAACCGGATACAGACAGAATATAGCGGTTCTTGTATGGAGAACACGTGCGGATGCTGATGGAAAAAAGAGCATCGTTGGACAAAAGGGCAGAGATTGCAAGCGTATGTTTTATCCAAAGCCACCCCGGGGTGGCTTTTATGCATTTTGTCTACAGGGTGAGAGCGGGGAGTGAAGCACAAGTGGATTGTGTAAAACGCAAAGAACTGGTATAATACTACAATCCTGTACAATCATGCCAGAATCAAAAGGCATGATAGGAAGCGATGAAAAAAACGACGATGGACGAACGTTGAGCACAGGGCGGTCTGCAGGCGCTGTGGCTCAACAAGAAGGAGCCCTTTATGTTGCTATTAGCTGTGGATGTAGGCAACTCGAATATTAAAATTGGCCTATTTGAGGACCGTACGCTGTTGTCCTCCTGGCGGTTTTCGACGGACAGGGAAAAGAGCAGCGATGAATACGGCATTCAACTGATGCAATTTCTCAAGCATTTGGGATATGCGCCGGCGCAGATGGATGGGGTCATCATTTCCAGCGTCAGTCCGGGTATTAATTATACGTTGGAACGGATGTTCCATACGTTTTTTTCCCTGGACCCGCTGTTTGTCAGCCATGAAACAACGGCAGGATTGCAGATTTGTTATGATGTGCCCAGTGAGCTGGGGGCAGACCGTATTGCCAATGCAGTAGGTGCATGGCATTTATATGGAGGCCCGTGCATTACCGTGGATTTTGGTACGGCGACAACCTTTGGCGCCGTCGACGCAGAGGGAACTTTCCTGGGCGGTGCGATTGCGCCCGGTATCCGCAGCGCTACGGATGCGCTGGTATCGCGGGCGGCGCAGCTGCATCGATTTGACCTGATTCAGCCCAAAACCGCAGTGGCAACCAACACCGTTGACGCGATGCAGGCAGGCGTGTTATTCGGTTTCACGGGCTTGGCCGACCATGTGATTGAACGCATGCAGCAGGAGATGGGGCCTTGCAAGGTAATTGCTGCGGGCGGGTTGTCCGATGTGATTGCAGGCGAGAGTAAATATATCGATATTGCGGACAAACTGTTGACGCTTAAAGGCTTACAGTTGATATATGAAAAAACGATGACGGAGGAAAAACAATGAAAAAACGAATTGCCGTATTGGGTGCGGGCACGGTTGGTTCCGGCGTATGCAAACTGATTGCCGAGAACGGTGCCTATATGGCACAGCAATCCGGAATTGAACTGGAAATTGCGCATGTATTGGTGCGGGATACAAAGAAAAACCGGCCGGGCGTACCGCAGGATGTGGTGACGGATGATTTCTCCGTGATTTTGAATGATGATTCGGTCGAAGTGGTAGCAGAAGCGATGGGCGGCATCGAGCCGGCCAAAACATATGCACTCGCTGCGCTGCGCGCGGGAAAGACGTATGTAACAGCCAACAAAGAACTGGTGTCTAAATATTGGGAGGAGCTGGAGCAGGCGGCGGCACAGACCGGAGCGGGGCTGTACTTTGAAGCGGCGGTGGCCGGAGCAGTGCCGGTGATTAAAGCGGTGACCGACAGTTTGAACGCCAACCAGATTCACGGCATCAAAGGCATCATCAACGGGACGACGAACTATATCCTCAGCAAGATGAGCAATGAAGGGCTGGGATATGACCAAGTCCTGCGTCAGGCGCAGGAGCTGGGATATGCGGAAGCGGACCCGACCAATGACGTGGAGGGATACGACGCACAATTTAAATTAGCGATTCTCGCTTCGCTTGCATTTGGAAAGCGTGTCAAGGTGGAGGATATTCACCGGGAAGGGATTTCACAAATCAAGGCGGAAGATGTCAAAATTGCACACGACCTGGGCTTTGGAATCAAACTGCTGGCGATTGGCAAAATGGTTGGAGATGAACTGCAGGTGCGTGTGCACCCGACGATGCTGCCGCTGGAGCATCCGCTCTGTTCGGTGAACGGACCGTTTAACGCCGTCTTTATTGATGCCAATGCCCTGGGTGAAATGATGCTTTATGGCCGCGGCGCGGGCGATTTGCCTACCGCAAGCGCAGTGGTATCGGATGTGCTCAATGCCTTCCAGGTCAGCAAGCACCGCCGTTATCCGTTTGTAGCGCCGGGTGCGCCGACGGTACAGGTAGCCCGTGACTGGGAAAGCGCGTATTTCATCCACACCATGGCGGTCGATACGCCCGGCGTGCTGGCAAAGGCGGCCACGATTCTGGCCGAATGCGGCGTGAGCATCGAAGCGGTGATGCAAAAAGGCGAACGGGAAGAAGGCAAGGTGCCGGTGGTGTTTGTCACGCACCGCACGCATGAATCCGCCTGCATGAAAGCGATTGAGCGCATCAAACAGATGCCGGAAATCTCCGCGGTGAGTATCATCCGTGTGGAAAAATAAGGAGGAATGAAACATGCCCCATATTGTTATCCGGGATTATCCCGACAAGCTGAATGCCAAACAAAAGCGCGCGCTTTGCGCTAAAGTGGGTAAGTTGGTCAGCGAAGAGACGAACACCCCGCTGACGGCTTATACGATTTCGTTTGAAGAAATTGCCAAAGAAGACTGGAACGATGTGATTAAAAACAAGGAACTGGTGGACAAAAAACAGTGGATTGTGATTCCATCACACGGGCTGGAAGAAGCGTTGGCGGAACTGGAAGAAGAATAAAAGAAGCGGGCGATGAGCCCGCTTCTTTTTTACGGCGGGCCTGGTGGGGATACGGCAGTATGCAAAAGGAAAAGATTTTAAAAATACGAACAAATTTTCGTATTTATGGTTGAAAATAAAAAAGAATTTGGTACAATAATAGCACTATGCCATCCAAGACAGGAGGAGAAAGATGGGGACGTTTCGCGTACATAGTCCATTTGAACCGCAGGGCGACCAGCCCCATGCGATTGATGAACTTGTCCGGGGCATTGAACGGGGCGATAAGAACCAGGTGCTGCTGGGTGTGACGGGCAGCGGCAAAACGTTTACAATGGCTAAGGTGATTGAACGGGTGCAAAAGCCGACGCTGGTCATCGCGCACAACAAGACGCTGGCAGCACAGCTGTGCAGTGAGTTTCGGGAATTTTTTCCGGACAGCTCGGTGCAGTATTTTGTTAGTTATTACGATTATTACCAGCCGGAGGCATATATTCCCAGCCGTGATATTTATATCGAAAAGACGGCAATGGTCAATGATGAGATTGATAAAATGCGCCACAGCGCGACCAGCGCGCTCAATGAACGACGCGATGTAATTATTGTCGCGAGCGTTTCGTGCATCTATGCGCTGGGCGACCCGGAGGAATATATGAACATGTCCATTTCGCTGCGCCCGGGAATGCGGCGAGAACGGGACGATATCATGCGCAATCTGGTGGAAATCCAATATGAGCGCAACGACATCAACTTTGTACGCGGTACGTTCCGCGCGCGGGGCGATGTGTTGGAAATTTTTCCGGCCAGCCATAGCGAAAAGGCAATTCGCGTGGAATTTTTTGGCGATGAGATTGAACGCATCAGCGAAATTGACCCGTTGACAGGAACGGCGCTGACGATTTTGGACCATTTTGCGGTGTTCCCAGCGACCCACTATGCGACTTCGCAGGAAAATTTAATGGGTGCGATGGGGCAGATTGAAGCGGATATGCACAAACGGGTGAAGGAATTCCGGGACAAGGACTTGTTGCTGGAGGCGCAACGGATTGAACAGCGCACGCAGTTTGATTTGGAAATGATGCGGGAGATTGGTTTTTGCAGCGGGATTGAAAACTATTCGCGCTATTTCGATGGCCGCAAACCGGGGGCCCCCCCCTATACGCTGCTGGATTATTTTCCCAAAGATTTTCTGCTGTTTATCGATGAGAGCCATGTGACCATTCCGCAGATTCGTGCCATGTACAAGGGCGATTTTTCGCGCAAGGACGCACTGGTTCAGTATGGGTTTCGGCTTCCGGCGGCTTATGACAACCGGCCGCTGAAATTTGAAGAATTTTACGAGCGGCTGAACCAGACGGTATTTGTCAGTGCGACGCCGGGCGAATTTGAAATGAAGGAAAGTACCCAGGTGGTGGAACAGATTATCCGGCCAACGGGCTTGGTGGACCCGCCAGTGGAGGTGCGCCCCGCGGAAGGACAAATCGACGACCTACTGGGACAGATTCGCGCGACGGTGGAAAAGGGATACCGCGTGTTGGCGACAACACTGACTAAAAAAATGGCCGAACGGCTGACGGAGTACCTGGAGGAACTGGATTTCCGGGTACGGTACATGCATTCGGATACAGAGACGCTGGAACGGATGGAGATTATCCGTGACCTCCGGTTGGGCGAATTTGACGTGCTGGTGGGAATCAACCTGCTGCGCGAAGGGCTGGATTTGCCGGAAGTGGGGCTGGTAGCCATTTTGGACGCCGATAAGGAAGGGTATCTACGCAGTACCACATCGTTAATTCAGACCATTGGGCGTGCGGCGCGCAATGTAGACGGCCGCGTGATTATGTATGCGGATAAAGTTACAGACAGCATGCAGCGCGCTATTGACGAAACGGAACGCCGCCGCAGTATTCAGATGGCGTATAACCAGGAGCATCATATCCAGCCCAAGAGCGTGGTAAAGAACGTACATGAGGTGTTGGAAATTTCACGTTCGGCGACGCAGAAGGAGCAAAAGGATATCCTATCCAAAATGGATGCAGAGCAGGTGGCAATGCGCATTCATCTGATGGAAGAAGAGATGAAGCAGGCAGCGGCAGAACTGGATTTCGAACGTGCAGCCCGCCTGCGCGATGGCATTGCCACGCTGCGTGACGGCCGCCCGCCGCAAAAACAGAAGGGAAAACGGTTCACAGGGGGAAGAAAAACAAGACGATGAACGAAAATATCATCATTAAAGGCGCACGCCAACATAATCTCAAAGATGTGGATTTAACGATTCCACGCGATAAACTGATTGTTTTCACAGGCCTGAGCGGCAGCGGCAAGAGCAGTTTGGCTTTTGATACGATTTATGCGGAAGGACAGCGGCGGTATGTAGAATCGCTGTCCTCTTATGCACGTATGTTTTTGGGACAGATGGACAAGCCGGACGTCGATTCCATTGACGGTTTGTCGCCGGCAATTTCCATCGACCAAAAGACGACGTCGCGCAACCCGCGTTCAACGGTGGGGACGGTGACGGAAGTACACGATTATCTGCGCTTGCTATATGCGCGGATTGGCCAACCGCATTGCCCCAAGTGCGGGCGTCCGATTCAGCAGCAGAGTGTGGACCAGATGGTGGACGCCATTATGGCGTTGGGCGAAAAAACGCGCATTCTAATACTGGCCCCCATCATCCGCGGGCGCAAAGGCGAACACGTCAAAGTGTTTGAGGATTTGCGCAAGGGCGGCTTTGTACGTGCATGGGTCGATGGCGAACAGATGGACCTGGCAGATGACATCAAACTGGAAAAGAACAAGAAGCATCATATCGCAGCGGTGGTAGACCGCATTGTGGTGCGGGACGATATGCAGGGCCGTCTGGTGGACAGTTTGGAAACGGCGCTGTCGCTTTCTGGCGGGATTGTTATCATCCGGAATGCGGATGATGGAACCGAGATGATGCTGTCCAGCAACTATGCGTGTCCGGATTGCAATATCTCCATGGAGGAATTGACCCCGCGCATGTTTTCGTTCAACAGTCCATTCGGAGCCTGCCCGGATTGTTCGGGCCTGGGAACGATGATGAAGGTGGACCCGGATTTGATTATTCCGGACAAGACCAAAACGCTGCGCGAAGGGGCTATCCGTGTATCCGGATGGGATACATCGGCCCCGAACAGCATGGCGGATGCTTATTTTACGGCACTGTCCAAGCATTATGGATTTTCAATGGATACACCGATTAAAGACCTGCCGCAGAAGGTAGTGGACATCTTTCTGTATGGCACGGGCGGAGAAAAGGTGAAGGTGGAATACAACCGTGAATTTGGCAGCGGTACCTTTATGAGTGCTTTTGAAGGGATTATCCCGAACATTGAACGCCGGCAGCGTGAAACGCAGAGCGAGAGTATGAAAGAGGAACTGGAGACGCTGATGCAGGCCATTCCATGCCCCACATGCCACGGCGCACGGTTAAAACCCGAAGTGCTGGGCGTCACGGTGGGGGGACTGAATATCGCACAGTTAAGCGATATGAGCGTGCGCGATTCCAGCAAGTTTTTAAACGAACTGGTGTTGACCGAACGGGAGCAGATGATTGCAGGCCGTATTCTCAAAGAAATTCAGGAGCGGCTGGGTTTTTTGGTCGATGTAGGGCTGGATTACATGACGCTGTCGCGTACAGCCTACACGCTCTCCGGCGGCGAGGCACAGCGTATCCGTCTGGCAACACAGATTGGGTCGCATTTGACAGGAGTGCTGTATATTCTGGATGAGCCGAGCATTGGGCTGCACCAACGGGATAACGATAAACTGCTTGGAACGTTGAAAAACCTGCGTGATTTGGGAAATACGCTGATTGTGGTGGAACATGATGAGGACACCATGCGTGCAGCAGACCAGATTGTGGATATCGGCCCAGGTGCAGGTGAGCACGGCGGGCAACTGGTAGCCCAGGGTACGGTAGCGGACATTGAAGCGTGTCCGACATCTATCACCGGCGCGTATCTGAGCGGGCGCAAACAGATTGCGGTTCCGAAAACGCGCAGAGAACCGAGTGGCTGGTTACAAATTAAAGGTGCGGCACAGAACAATCTGCGGCATATTGACGTGGATATTCCGCTGGGGGTCTTTACATGTGTAACAGGGGTATCCGGCAGCGGCAAGAGCAGCCTGGTAAATGAAATTTTGCACAAATCGCTGGCACATCAGCTTAACGGTGCGCGTATGCATGCGGGTGCACACGACACCATTTTGGGCATCGAGCAACTGGATAAGGTTATCGATATCGACCAGTCGCCCATCGGCCGTACGCCGCGGAGCAATCCAGCGACTTATACCGGCGTGTTTGATTTGATTCGTGATGTATTTGCGCAGACGCAGGAGGCGCGGATGCGCGGTTATAAGAACAGCCGCTTCAGCTTTAACGTAAAGGGCGGCCGATGCGAAGCGTGTAAAGGCGATGGAATTGTGCGTATTGAAATGCATTTTTTGCCGGACGTATACGTGCCGTGTGACGTCTGCAAGGGCAAGCGGTATAACCGCGAAACGCTGGAAGTGCATTACAAGGGAAAGACGATAGCGGATGTATTGGATATGACAGTGGAACAGGCATGCGAATTTTTTGCGCCGTTGCCGCGGATTGCCAATAAATTGCGGACGTTGTTGGAAGTGGGCCTGGGATACATCAAGCTTGGACAGCCGAGTACGACGCTTTCCGGCGGTGAGGCCCAGCGCGTGAAGCTGGCGACAGAGTTATCCCGGCGCAGCACGGGCCGTACGATGTACATTTTGGACGAACCGACGACGGGCCTGCATGTGGCGGATGTAGACCGGCTGGTCAGCATCTTGCAGAAGCTGACGGACGGTGGAAATTCCGTAGTGGTGATTGAACACAACTTGGATGTAATAAAAACAGCGGACTACCTGATTGACCTTGGGCCGGAAGGCGGCGATCGAGGTGGATTGGTTGTGGCCAAAGGAACGCCGGAACAGGTGGCCAAAAACAAGAAGAGTTACACAGGACAATATTTACAGCCCATGCTGGCACGGGCGTCGCGAACATAGAGCTGCATGCCGGGGTGAACCTGCGTGCCTTCCGGCAGGCGATTGAGAGAACAAAGTGATTGAGGCGTCATATCATGAGCACGGGCAATCTGTTCCAGGGTATCCATTGCCTGGGCGGTGACAATTTTGGTGCCCTCCGGCGGAGCAGGGATAAGAAGGAGCATGCCTGGCTGCAACTGACCAGCGCTGAGTAAATGGTTTTCCTGCAGGATGGACAGCGCTGTAACATGATGGCGCAGGGCAATCCAGAGCAGCGTTTCCCCCTTGGCATACCGATGGCGGCGCGGCTGAGCGGGTTGCTGCTGCGTATGGCAAAAGCTGGGGGAGGGAATGTGCAGCACGCGGCCATCAAGGAGTGAATCGTCACCATTGTTGGCGCGCAGCAATAGACAGATGGGGCATCCATAGCGTGCAGAGAGCGATGGCCATGTATCGTTAGGCTGTACAGTATGAAAGGCCAAGAAAAACACCTCCGGCAAATGGGTTTGTTTCATCTATATGCAGGAAGGAAAGGGCCGCATGTACCAGGTTTGCCATCCAAAACAGAAAAATGAAAACAACTCTTGAATTTTATAGGCGGTTACGCTATAATAACCCTTGCACGTGTGAAAACGTGCAGGACATGGTCTGTTGGCTCAGTTGGTAGAGCACATCGTTCACATCGATGGGGTCACTGGTTCGAGTCCAGTACAGACCACCAGCGGATAGTGTCCGCATCCCAATATCGCAATTCACGTTGGTGGGTTGCGATATTTTTATTGCCCGAAAGAAAATAGCCATTCCGGCAGTCTCTGCCATGGGCGAGCGCCCAATACAATAAAAGACCGCAATCCGGGAAATGGGTTGCGGTCTTTTTGCTGATTGATTTGTAAGAGATGGTCAAAGAGACCGATGTTTTATTCGACTTGTGATGAGGTTATCGGTGCTATCTGCAATGTGGTATGGCGCCGGAGAAAGGCTGGATGCAGGGGAAGAAAAGCAACCGGTTGGCTAAGGTGGACGGAAGAAGCGTTTGTTGCAGCGGCAAAGGGTAGGGCACGAATAAGCGACAGGACGCTGCGTGGACAGGCATGAGAGAAAAACAAGCCGACGCAGGAAGCAAAGCACAAACGCGGAGAAGAAAAAGAATATGGAAAGAGGCAAAATGCAAAAGCGGTTAGGATAAGCGCGTTCGCGTACTGTGGCAGTTGGTTATTTGGCTTGACGGAAAATGATACATTTACAATAGAGAAAATCCAGTACAAAATTGAGTGCCATTTTGGTCGCCTTTGCGAGCCAGTCCGCCCATCCGCAGCGGGTCAGATAAACGATGAAGCTGGCACCGACTGGTGTGGCGATAAGATAATACAGGCCATACAGGAACATGCCCAATACGATGTTGTTGGTGGAGCGAAAGGTGAATTTACGATTTAGGGTAAAGTTAAAAAGGCATGAGAGCACAACGGAGGATACCTCCGCGATGATGAGCATGGTTTCATTTCTGCTGCCAATGGAGGATAGAAGGAGAAAGGAAACAAATTCGATTACGCCGGCCCCGAGACTAAAACAAAGGAATTGGAGAAATTGCAAAATGCCTTTTGGATGGGGCGATGAAGCATGCATAAGGGAAAGCTCCTTTGGATGGATTTGTTTTCCCAGTGTAGCATAATCTGGCGCCAAAAAACAAAAAAGACGCACCGTGATGCGTCTTTTTTGTGAATCAATCATCGCCGCGCAACAGGTTTTCTGCATAATCCTGTAAACTGGCCAAAGAATTTACGCTTTGAGAACGGGTACGAATGCTTTGCTGTACATAGTCCGGCAGCGAAGAAAAGTACTGGGCCGCCTGCGCATCATGCTGCAAAAGTTGTTCCAGGCCGCTTGCATAGTGGGACATATGTCCGCCTCCTTTATGACGGATGACCGTCTGTTTGCAATCAGCTTGCACAAAAGCGGGATGATTTATGCATATACAGTCAGGGATTGCAGACTGAACAGGGGGAATAGCCGTTTTGCTTCGCCTTTTCCAGCGAAATGGCATGTTTGGAGTCTTTTAAATACCGGCATCCGGAACGGTGATATTTTTTGCCGGTGTCGGTAATATAGACGGTTGCAGAGGTATCAGCAGGTTTGGGTGTAGCCGTCGCCTTTTTGGTGGGGGTGGCAGTGGCTTTCTGAGTAGGTGCTTTGGTGGGTTGTTTGGTTGCGGATGAGCTGGCTTTGGGCGTCTGGGCAGCAGTATCGGAAGGCGTCGGCGAGGGGGTAGACGACGCCCAAGGCGTCGTGTTGACAGCCGATGTGGGGGTGGGGGAAGGCAGAGAAACCGATTGCGTACCACAGGCAGTCAATACCACCATGCAGAGAAGAAAAATGGGGATAAGGGATAGACGCTTTTTGTTTTTCATCGAAAGACATCCTTTCTGTCGCTAAAATTCGACAAAGGGTATAAAAAAAGCGCCCGACGGCGCTGGAATAAACGATACGGATGTGAAAGTGACCAATGCATTGAGGCACGTCCTCCTTTTTTGTCGAAAAATAGCGAAACAAAAATAAAATAAAGTATTATATATAAAATAGCATAAATGAAGGGAAAAAGAAAGGCGGATAAAGAAGAATCCGGGCAAAAAAAGAGAGGAAATTGATGCTTGACAAATAAGGGGAGAAGTCTATAATAGAAATAACAATTCAATCAAAAAGCGATGAAAAGACCAAGTATTCTGTGGCAGGGATGCAGAGAGTTGCCGGGTGGTGCAAGGCAATATCTACGGCAGGAGAAAGTCACCTTGGAGCTATCGGTCGAAGGCGGAAAGCTGTGTAGGCCGCATCGTGATTCGCGCGTTAAGCGAAGCATCGGAGAGTATCCGGATGTGTGAGGGGTCGGTCGACAGCGTGCTGGAAGCCGGCAAGAAGAGTGGTACCGCAGAGAGTAAATCTTTGTCTCTTAAAAGAGGCAAAGGTTTTTTTTTACAAAAATGACGAGGAGAAAAGGGTGGTGGTTGCGATGAAAATATCCGGTTCGCAGATTTTGGTGGAGGTGCTTGTCGAGCAGGGCGTGGATACGGTCTTTGGTTATCCGGGAGGCGCTGTACTGAATATTTATGATGCGTTATATTTAAATCGGAATCGCATCCGCCATATTACGACTGCGCATGAACAGGGGGCCGCGCACGCGGCAGACGGCTATGCCCGTGCAACGGGCAAAACCGGCGTGGTGATTGCAACATCTGGTCCGGGTGCAACAAACCTTGTCACGGGCATTGCAACGGCGTATATGGATTCGGTCCCCATGGTGGCGATTACGGGCAATGTTTCGACGGACCTGATTGGGCGGGACAGTTTCCAGGAAGTGTATATCGCCGGGATTACCATGCCTATTACCAAACACAATATGGTGGTGCGCCGGGTAGAAGAGTTGGCGGATACGCTGCGCGAAGCGTTCCGGATTGCACAAAGCGGACGCCCCGGCCCGGTGCTGGTGGATATCCCCAAGGATATTACGGCCGCAATGTGTGAATTTACCAACAAGCCGCAGCCGGCCAAACAAAAGCCGGTTCACCGCTATACCCGCGAACAGCTACAGGCGGCGGCAGAGGCTATCAACCGTAGCGAGAAGCCGATTATCTATTTTGGCGGCGGCGTTGCGATTTCCGGTGCAGGCGATGAACTGCTGGCGCTGATGAAAAAGGCGTCCATTCTGGCTTGCCATTCGATGATGGGGACGGGTGTGCTTTGTTATGATGAACCGATGAACCTGGGCATGGTAGGCATGCATGGGCGGGTGACCAGTTCGATGGCAATTGAACAGTGTGACCTGCTGATTGCAATCGGCGCGCGTTTCTCAGACCGTGTGGCGACCAACAAAGGGCATTTTGCGCCCCATGCAGAAATTCTTCATATCGATATTGACGATGCGGAAATCAACAAAAACGTACCGATTCAGTATAGCCTGGTGGGGGATGTGGAAGAGGTGCTACAGGATTTGCTCCCGCTGGTGAAGGAGAATGACCACCCGGCCTGGATGGAGCAGATTGAGCAGTGGAAGGAAACGGATTATGTGCCGCAGGATGCGCAAGACCACCTTAAACCGCATCAGATTATGGAAATCATTGCGGAATTGGCCGGCCCAGAAGCGATTTTGGTAACGGATGTAGGACAGCACCAGATGTGGGCGGCTCAGTACTGCAAGCGGACACATCCGCGTTCGTTCCTTACCTCCGGCGGTCTGGGGACGATGGGGTTTGGATACGGAGCGGCGATTGGCGCGCAGGTTGCGTATCCGGAGCGCCCGGTGGTACATATCACAGGCGACGGAAGCTTTCATATGAATCTGAACGAACTGTGTACGACGGTCTCCTACGGCCTTCCCGTGATAACGGTTGTGATGAACAATACGGTTTTAGGCATGGTGAGGCAATGGCAGACGGCATTTTATGAAAAACGGTATTCCAACACCAGCTTGAACCGTAAAACCGATTATGTGAAATTAGCTGACGCGTTTGGCGCACAGGGTTATCATACGCAAACGCCAGAACAATTCCGCGTTGCGCTGCAAAAGGCGTTGGAGCATAAAGGTCCAAGTGTGATTGAATGCCTGATTGACAAAGATGAGCGCGTGCTGCCGATGATTCCGCCGGGTGGTACGGTGGATGACATCATGGTGGACTGAAGGGAGGCTGGCGACATGGAAAAATATATACTTTCCGTTCTGGTGAGAAACAATGCCGGCGTTCTGGCGCGCGTTTCAAGTCTATTCGGGCGGCGTGGATATAACATCGATTCGCTGACGGTTTCGGCAACGAACAATCCCTCTGTTTCGCGCATTACGATTGTGGTCAAAGGCGATGCGTATGTGTTTGAGCAATTGGCCAAGCAGGTATACAAGCTGGAGGAGACGATTGATGTTTATCCGCTGAGCAGGGAAGATACTTTGCTGCGAGAACTTTTGCTCGTCAAAGTGAAAATGGATGCTATAATAGAGAAAGAAGTGACGGACCTGGTGATACGGTCCGGCGCGAATATGATTGATGTTACGGGTGAGGCCGTGGTGATTGAACTGACAGGCCCGCCGCGCACGGTCAATGCGTTTATGGAGCAGATTACCAAATACCCGGTACTGGAAGTATGCCGGACGGGCGTAACAGCAATGGAACGCGGTATGACAAAACACGAAACACTTAAAAATATTTTATAAGTGGAGGAATCCAAAATGGCAAAAATGTATTATGAAACAGACTGTGACCTCAACCTGCTCAAAGGCAAAAAAGTAGCGATTATCGGTTACGGCAGCCAGGGCCATGCACATGCGCAAAACTTGAAAGAGAGCGGCGTGGATGTTGTGGTGGGTCTGCGCCCGGGCAGCAAGAGCTGCCAGAAGGCGGAAGAAGCCGGCTTGCAGGTACTGAGCGTGGAAGAAGCTGCCAAAGCAGGTGACTTTATCATGATGCTGGTGCCGGATGAATTGGCTGCGGACATCTATGCCCAGCAGATTGCCCCAAATCTGGAAGATGGCAACGTTTTGATGTTTGCCCATGGTTTCAATATCCACTTCAAGCAGATTACGCCGCCGGACTATGTGGATGTTGTGATGGTGGCGCCCAAAGGCCCGGGCCACACCGTGCGCAGTCAATATGTAGAAGGCCGTGGCGTGCCGTCGTTGATTGCGGTATACCAAGATAAATCCGGCCATGCGAAAGAATATGCGCTGGCTTACGCGGCAGGTATCGGCGCTGGCCGTGCGGGCATCATCGAAACGACGTTCCGCGAAGAGACGGAGACGGATTTGTTTGGTGAACAGGCCGTGCTGTGTGGCGGCGTAACGGAATTGATGAAAGCGGGCTTTGACACATTGGTGGAAGCGGGCTATGCACCGGAAATGGCGTATTTTGAATGCGTACATGAAATGAAGCTGATTGTCGATTTGATTAACAGCGGCGGGTTTGCTATGATGCGCTATTCCATCAGCGATACGGCTGAATATGGCGATTACCGGACAGGCACGCGCATCATTACGGAAGATACGCGGAAAGAGATGAAGCAAATCCTCAAAGAAATCCAAAACGGTACTTTTGCCAGCGAATGGATTGCAGAGAACCGTGCGGGACGCCGCGCCAAATTCTTGGCAACGCGCCGTATGGAAGCCGAGCATCCGGTGGAAACGGTGGGTGCTGAACTGCGCAAGATGATGAGCTGGTTGAAGAAATAAGGCATTTGAACAAAAGGGATAGGCAGGCATCATTGCCTGCCTATTTTTCCCAGACAAAGAGTGGGAGTGAAAAACAAGATGGCAATGGAGAGCAGGAGAAGCTGGCAAGCGACGAAGGGTGTGGAACGTACGCCGAACCGTTCGTTGTTTTATGCTTGTGGATTTACGGACGAAGAACTGGAACGCCCGTTGATTGGCGTTGTGAGTGCGTATAGCGAAATCGTGCCAGGACATGTGCACCTGGATAAGCTGGCTGAGGCGGTTAAAGCAGGGGTACGCATGGCGGGAGGCACGCCGATTCTAGTGCCGTCAATTGGCGTATGTGACGGGATTACGATGGGTCATGCAGGCATGCGTTATTCGCTAGCTTCCCGTGAATTGATTGCGGACAGCGTTGAGACGATGGCCATGGCGCATTGTTTTGACGGCTTGGTACTGGTACCGAACTGCGATAAAATCGTGCCAGGGATGCTGATGGCGGCGGCGCGCATCAATATTCCATCCATTGTCATCAGCGGCGGGCCGATGTTGGCCGGACGCAATTATGAAGGGAAACCAGTGAGTCTATCGTACACGTTTGAAGCAGTGGGCGCACGCAAAGCCAATTTGATTGACGATGGACAATTGCAGCAAATTGAGCAGAATTCGTGCCCGACGTGCGGGTCCTGTTCCGGTATGTATACGGCCAATTCGATGAACTGCCTGTGTGAAGCCATCGGAATGGCATTGCCGGGAAACGGAACGATTCCAGCGGTTTATTCGGCACGGACGCAGCTGGCTAAAAAAGCGGGCATGCAGATTATGGAATTGGTGAAAAAGGATATCAAACCCCGGGATATCCTGACGCCGCAGGCATTTGAAAATGCATTGACGGTGGATATGGCATTGGGGTGCAGCAGCAATAGTGTGCTGCATTTGCTGGCGATTGCCAATGAAGCACAAGTGCCGATGGATTTGCACAAGATGAATGAAGTGAGCGCGAAAACGCCGAACCTGTGTCATCTGGCTCCGGCAGGGCCGCACTACATTCAAGAGCTGAATGCGGCAGGCGGCGTGCGTGCTGTCATGGCGGAACTGGATAAGGGCGGATGTTTGGATACATCGCTATTGACAGTGACGGGGAAGACGGTGGCGGAAAATATTGCAGGTGCGGTCAATGGCAACCCGGAAATTATCCGCCCGTTTGAAAATCCATATAGCCCAACAGGCGGCTTAGCCATTTTGTGGGGCAATATTGCAGAGAATGGATGTGTGGTCAAACGCAGTGCTGTGGCGCCGGAGATGTTGGTACACAGCGGCCCGGCACGTGTTTTTGACGGTGAGGACGATGCCATCAAAGCGATTTACGAAGGACGGATTCATCCAGGCGATGTGGTTGTCATCCGTTATGAAGGGCCCAAAGGCGGGCCGGGAATGCGGGAGATGCTGAATCCGACCTCCGCATTGGCAGGTATGGGACTGGACAAATCCGTTGCGCTGATTACGGATGGACGTTTCAGCGGAGCTTCGCGCGGCGCATCCATCGGGCATGTATCCCCGGAAGCGGCAGAGGGCGGTGCGATTGCTTACTTGAAAGAAGGGGATATCATTGAGATTGACATCCCCAATAGCAAGGTAAATGCGCAGGTGACGGAAGCGGAGTTTGCCGCACGCAGGGCCAAACACGTGGCGAAGGAACCAAACGTCAAGTCCGGGTGGCTGGCGCGGTATGCGCGCTTGGTCAGCTCGGCAGACCAGGGCGCTGTGATGAAATGAAATTTATCCATATACAAAAAGAGGACGCCATGCGTCCTCTTTTTGTATGCACTTACTTATTGCTGCGGAGTTTCAGCCAGGGTAACGGAGACATTTACCTGTTGGCCATTGCGCTCAACGACCAAGGGGATAGTCTGGCCAATGGAACAGGATTGGAGAATTTGGTCGATATCCGTACTTTCAGAAACCTGCTTGCCATTGACGGAGACGATGCGGTCGCCAATCTGCAGGCCGGCTGCCTGTGCAGGACTATTATTGGCAATCTGTACGATATAGATACCGGCGTTATCCGTGCGATTTTGCATCTGTTGGAAGGAGATGCCGATATAAGGACGGTCCTTGACATAGCCATAGTTAAGCAGTTGTTCGATTGTATCGGAAGCGATATGCATGGGAATGGCGAAACCCAGACCTTCCACTTCGATAGCAGAGGATTTTGCGCACACGATGCCAATCAATTCGCCGTTGCTGTTTAACAAAGCGCCGCCTGAATTGCCAGGGTTGATAGAGGCATCGGTCTGCATGACGGTGAGAACGTGTCCGTCAACGGTAATCGTCCGTTCCAAAGCGCTGATGTACCCAATGGTGACCGAACCGTTGAGTTCGCCGAGCGGATTGCCGATGACAATAGCGGGTTCGCCGACTTTCGTTTGTGTGGAATCACCGATAGAGACAGCAGTAAGCCCGCTGGCGTCGATTTTCAACACGGCCAAGTCGCTTTTGCTATCTGAGCCGACCACAGTCGCTTTATAAGTGGTACCGTCTTTGAGATATACAGTGATATTATCGGTCCCTTCAATGACATGCGCGCTGGTTACGATGATGCCATCGGAACGGATGATGACGCCGCTGCCGCTGCTAACGGTCGTAGCACCATTGCCGAAGAACGAGGACTGGCTGGTCCCCTGTGCTTGGATAGCGACAATGGCGGGAGAGACCTGTTCAATCATGCTGGAGAGGTCGGTTGTTTGCACGCTGGAAACCGAGGAGCCGGTATTGTTGGGCGTGACAGTATTATGGTTTTCAGCAGCCTCCAGCGCCTGTTGGACAGCGCCATCTACCTGACCGCGCATCAATAGATACGCACCGCCGCCCCCGAGTACACTGCCCAGCAGCGCTGCACAGATACACAGGGCGACCAGCCGGCCGTTTCCATTTTTACGCCGCTTCTTTTTTGGTTCCTCGGGTGTGGGAGGCACGAATGAATCATCGCTGTGCCATCCTTGTTGTGTAGGCTGAGAGACGCCATTTCCATTGGAATAGGAGCTATGGCCGTTATATGAAGTATTTGGTTCATCGTAATACATGATGAAGCCCTCCTTTACGCTCTATGCTTATTATATACGCAAATATTGTGGCATGTGTAGGCCGAAGAACGAAAACCTTTTGCGTGCGATGTGACAGAACTGTGACGTATAAGGAAGTGGCTTTGGTTGCACAATAGCGAAAAAGGAGGCGGATTTCATTGCTTAACGTATTTGGCCGTGCGTTGATTTTATACCTAGCGGTAGTACTGTTTATTCGGATGATGGGCAAACGTCAAATTGGGGAGTTACAGCCGTTTGAGCTGGTTATTACGCTATTGATTGCCGATTTGGTAGCCACACCCATGCAGAATATTGGCATTTCATTGGTGGATGGTATTATTCCGGTTATTGTTTTATTTTGTATTCATACCATTATTTCCTATATTGGGATGAAAAATAACGCAGTACGTACACTTTTCTTTGGACACCCAAGTGTTTTAGTAGAACATGGGACGGTAAATGAAAAGGAACTGCGTAAACTGAGCATGAGCATACCGGAGTTGATGGAAACGCTGCGATTGAACGGAGCGTTTCATATCGAGGACGTGTGGCGCGCAACGCTGGAGACGAACGGGTCGGTAAGCGTCCAACTTACGAACGCATCCAGCGCAGTAACGGCGCAGGATGCTCATGTACGTACGAAGCCGGATGCGACAGTGATGACCGTCGTGGTGGACGGACGGTTGGATATGAAAAACATCCAGGCGCTCCGGTTGGATTTGCGCAAACTGCGGGATGCACTGGCGCAGGCAGGCTTTGAGGAGCTGGACACCATTTTCTATGCAACGGTGGACGAGCTGGGCGCTTTGCACATCCAGGGACATGGGGACCCGCCACAGCTGGTAGATACAACGGTGGAGGTGGGCGCATGAAACGTTTGTTGGCGTGTATTCTCCTGCTAGCGGGCCTGTTGATAGGTGCGTTTTTCTGGGAAGGACACGTGCGTGAGCACGTACAGGCGCTGGTTACGATGACAGAACAAGCGCAGCAGGCGCTGGACGAGGGGGACTTTGATACCGTACGGGCGCAGCTGAAGCAAATTGATGATGCATGGGACCATGTGCGCGACCATTGGGCCATGCTGATTGACCATCAGACGCTTGACCAGGTGGATGAGACGTTGGCCAGTTCACAAAACTTGGCGAAAGCGGAGGACGCCGTGCTGTGCGATTTGGAGCTGACACGTCTGGCGCTAGGCATTCAGGCAACGGTGGATGATTATGCGTTTTCACTGAAAAATTTATTTTAGAGAAATGCGCCTCCCATTTTTTTCTTGCAAGAGCAAAGGATTCGGTTGTATAGTAAGAAAATGAAAATGGTTGGTAAATCATTGATTTACCGGACAAGGGAGGACGACCCATGGTCGAAATACAGGAGGTCAAGACGCGCAGTCAACTCAACGCGTTTGTCAAGTTTCCGACAGAGTTATATAAGGATTGCCCTCAATATATTCCGGATTTGCTTTCCGATGAACGCAGTAAGTTTACGGCGAAGAACAATCCGGACTTTGAAGTGTGTGACGCCCGGTGTTTCCTTGCGTACAAAGAGGGAAAGCTGGTGGGCCGCGTTGCCGGTATTGTCAGTCATAAGGCGAATGAAAAATGGGGAACCAAGCGTATCCGTTTCTCGCGATTGGATTTTGTCGATGATTTGGAAGTGTCACGTGCGTTGATTGAAGCGGTGGCGCAATGGGGCCGCTCGTTGGGGCTTGAGGAACTGCACGGACCGCTCGGCTTTACGGATATGGACCCGGAAGGGATGCTGGTCGAGGGTTTTGATACGGTGTCGATGTTTATTACCATTTACAACTACCCGTACTATGTTAAACATATGGAGGCGCTCGGATTTGTCAAAGATGCAGACTGGGTGGAGTACCGCGTCAAGGTGCCGGACCGGGTGGACCCGCGGCTGGAAAAACTGCGCGATATTGTGCTTAAACGTTCCAACTTAACCATGCTGCATCCCAAAAACCGTAAAGAAATCAAACCGTTTGTGCGGCCGGTATTGGGTATTGTCAATCAAGCATACGAAAACCTGTATGGGACAATTCCATTGACCCAGGCGCAGATTGAAAAATACTACCATCAGTTTATTTTGATGATTAACCCCAAATATGTGGTGATTGTACAGAATGCGGAAAAAGAAGCGGTAGGCTTTGGATTGGCGGTGCCGTCGATGAATGAAGCGGTAAAGAAATCCAATGGCCGCCTGTTTCCGTTTGGGTGGTACCGGGTGCTGCGGGCGCCGTTTAAGAAAGCCAAGGTGTTGGATTTGTATCTGATTGGGGTAATCCCAGAGATGCAAAAGCGCGGGTTGACGGCGATTCTGCTCAGTGAAATCACCCGCACGGCAATTGAAGATGGCATTGAATATGCAGAGACAGGGCCTGAACTGGAGACGAATGAAAATGTACAGGCCATGTGGAAAAATTATGAGGCGGAACAGCACAAGCGCCGCCGCTGTTGGGTGAAAGCCCTTTAGAAAAAGAGAAAACGCCTTCCCCCATGGGAAGGCGTTTTTTGAGCGTTTATCAACGACGCCGGCTGCTCCGAGGGGCAAACGACGGACGTTCCATCGCAGCGCGTGGCTGTGAGGGTTCAGGCGTGGATTCCTGTGCGGAGGGGACGGGCGTTTCCGCGGACGGCTGGGCATGGACTGCAGGCTCTTCCGTGGCGGGGACGCGATGGAATACCTGTGTTTCTCCGCCGGAAGGCTGCGCCGGATGTGGCACAACGACAGGGCGAGCAACGGTGGTATCTTCCGCGGCGGGAGCGGCAGCTGCATCTGCAGTGCCATCCGAGCCAGAAGGCGTTTGTGCCGGCACGGTATCAAACGTATCGACTGAATCCTGATATCCTGTGGCTGCGGGCGCATCATCCCAGTTCTCCAGCTCATCATCCCAATCGTCCAGCGGCTTTTTGTGACGGCGACGTTTTTTCTTTTTGCTGTCGGCGAAGTAAGCATCATCATCCAGGTCATCTGCAGATGCGGACTCCGGTGCATCGGGCAGAGGAAAAGCCTCGTCCAGGTCGTCAAAATAGTCGCCCTGTTCCTCGCGGCGTTTGTACATTGAATGTTGCAGAAGGAAAAAGAGAATCCCAAGCGCTGCAGAGAAGCCAAGCAAGAAGATGCGTGAATCAGCTGTAATCATCTGATAAAGTGCCACGCCTTGCTCGAAGAAGTTGCCTTTTTGGGAAATCAGGCTGGCAGGATTCAAACCGCCGGAGACGAACCAAAGCACGATTAACGCGATGCTGAGTGAGATTGCATACGAACCAACTAGTGAAGTGGCCAGCATTCCGCCGTTTTCTGGGCGAGCGATGCAATAAGCAACGCATAGCCCCATCAAAAGAACGCTAATACCGGTATACGCAACGGCTGGAATTGCACCGCCGGTCAAGATATCCGCCGTAAAGACGATGCCAACGCCGTAAAAAATACCTACGAGTAAACCGCCGACACCCATGCCAACCGGACGGAACAGAAACGCTAGCACAGCCAGACCGATTCCGACCACCGCTGCGGCAATATAAATGGGCATAGAAGCGGGAAAACCAAGCTGACTTGTGACGAAAAGGACGCCATATGCACCGAGGCCTAACCCGAACAAAATAGCGAAGATGCGGTACATGCGGTGACCAAAGCCGGCCATCCAAATGCCAACGCTGATGGCCACAGCCAGGATTCCCAGCAGAATAAAGGTCTGCAACATAGAATTCACCTCGAAAAATGGGAGTAAACGATATATATAAATATCATTTCTATTCTGCCACAAAACTTACAAGAAAGCAATTCAAACCGTGCGTTACTTTGACGGACGGATACGAAGCGATTATAATGGCACAAACAAGGAAGGGGAAGGCGGATGAAACCGGAAATTATACTTGCTTCACAATCGCCGCGCAGGAGGGAATATATGGCGTTGCTGGGGCTTCCTTATACGTGTCAATCGCCCGAAGTGGATGAAACGGTGTGTAAAATCAGGCGGCCCAGCCAGCGGTGTATCGCATTGGCGCGGCAAAAGGCGGAGGCCGTAGCAGAGGAGCACCCGCAGGCATGGTGTATCGGCGCTGACACGATGGTGGTGGTTGATGGAGAGATATTGGGCAAACCGCACAACGAAACGGATGCCTGCCGGATGCTGCAGCGCTTGCAGGGCAGAAGCCATCTGGTCTATACAGGTGTATGCCTGTACCAAAAGGCGGCGGAGAAACGATACAGCGGATATAGACGGACGCGCGTCTGGTTTGCGCCGATGACTCCGCAGCAGATGGACGCGTACATCCGTACTGGGGAGCCCATGGACAAAGCGGGTGCTTATGGGATTCAGGGACGGGCGGCAGCGTATATACAGCGAATCGACGGATGCTATTTCAACGTTGTAGGACTGCCTGTGCAGTTGCTGGCGGATTTGTGCAGGCAGGCGGGCTTACTGTAGCGGAGCACGCAGGGAAAAGAATAGGTTGCCGGCCTTTTGGGAATACTTGCCATACATCAAACACCTTTTTAGAGGAGGAACCCCGATGGCAATCAATTTCAAAGGCCGTGATTTGGCAATCGACTTGGGAACGGCGAATACGCTTGTGTATATGCATGGGAAGGGAATCATTCTGCGCGAACCATCCGTTGTAGCGGTACAGGGCGGCATGCGCCGCCAGGTGTTGGCAGTGGGTGAGGAGGCCAAGCAGATGATTGGGCGGACGCCGGGCAACATCTTCGCGATTCGTCCGCTGAAGGAGGGCGTAATTGCAGATTTTGACATTACGGAAGTGATGCTCAAATATTTCATCCGCAAAGCCATTCCGCGCGGAAGCGCCCTGTTCAACCCACGCGTAATTGTTTGCGTACCATGCGGGATTACGGAAGTAGAGCGGCGCGCGGTGGAGGAAGCCGCCCGCAGTGCGGGCGCACGGGAAGCGTATTTGATTGACGAGCCGATGGCGGCGGCCATTGGCGCGGGGCTGGACGTATACGAACCGCGCGGCAGCATGATTGTGGACATCGGCGGCGGGACAAGCGAAGTGGCGGTGGTGTCGCTGGGCGGCATTGTGGCGGCCAAAAGCCTGCGTGTTGGCGGCAACCATATCGATGAGGCAATTGTGGAATATGTCAAACGTGAATACAACATGATGATTGGAGAACGTACGGCAGAAGAAATTAAAGTGCGCATTGGTAGCGTGTATCCCGTGGGCGAGGAGGGGTACATGGAAATCCGTGGCCGTGACCTGCTCAATGGTTTGCCGTGCACGGTGACAATCAGTTCACAGGAAATCCGCGAGGCGCTCAAGGAGCCGGCGGCGGCGATTGTAGGCGCAGTAAAAGTGACGCTGGAACAAACGCCGCCGGAGCTGTCCGGGGATATTATGTGCAACGGCATCGTCCTGTCCGGCGGCACGGCGCAGCTGCGCGGGCTGGACCTTTTGATTGCAAGTCAGACAGGGATGCCGGTGCGGGTGGCGAACGAACCGCTGGATTGTGTGGTCACGGGTGCAAGTATGATTTTGGATGCCGGGTATATCGCCCAGACGGCGCAGGCGATGCGCCAGGCACAGAGCAGCTGAGGGGCGAGGGTGGAATCCGTTTCCCGGTTATGGTATAATGGCGCAAGCAAATCGTGCATGAGGGGATTTGCAAGTTGAAGTGGTGAGGATAGCGTATGCGTTTTTTTAACAATCGGCCATTGGTGATAACCATTTTGCTGAGCGTCCTGCTGGTGGTGCTGATGATTGTAACACCGGGCAGCGGAAGATTGACCGGCCCCGAAAGCGTGGCCGGTACAGCTGTATCCGGCACACAATCCTTTTTGGGCAGCCTGGTTGATGGCGTCGGCCATTTTTTCAGCTCCATTTTTTCGCCGAATGAGACGGAGGAGGAGAACCAGCAGCTCAAGGAGCAAATCGCTTCTTTGCAGCAGGAAGTACAGACAGCCGATGAATTGAAAACGGAGAACGAACGGCTCAAATCGCTGCTCAATTATGTGCAGAACCATACGGAATACGAATACATCACGGCTCGGGTCATTACCAAGGACCCAGGATATTATTTTGATGTATTTGTCATCAATGCCGGTTATAACGACGGCGTCAGCAAGGATGATACGGTTATCACACCCGACGGATTGGTAGGCCGGGTGACGGAAACGGGAGGAAGTTGGAGCAAGGTCATTTCCATCATCGATTCACGCAGTTCTGTCAGCGGGACAGTGGAACGGACACGCGATAATGGCGTGGTCAACGGCATTGCGCAATCCAAGGCCCAGGAAGGGCTTTGCGAAATGGAGTTTTTGCCGTTGGAGGCGGAATTGCAGCCGGGGGACCAAGTGATTACTAACGGCCTGGGCGGCGTTTTCCCACGTGGGTTTGTGATTGGACAAGTTGTAGAAGTATCGGCAGAAACTGGTTCGACGGGTAAAGTCGTGACCATTAAGCCGGCGGTGGATTTCCTGCATCTGGAAGAGGTGCTGATAGTCAAAGCCAAAGACGTCACGGCGACTACCACAGCGCAGACGACGCCGACGCCGGTTGCAACGCCCACACCTGGCACAACGGCCACGCCGAGCCCGAGTGCGACGCCGACACCGGAGAATCAGCCATGAAACGGCGTATTGTGATGTTTGTCATCCTGGTGGTGGTGATGACGGTGGACTGTACGCTGGTGGCAAATTTGAACCTGCTGGATTGGAGACCGAGCCTCTCCCTGGCGGTTATCCTGTCGTTTGCAGCCTCCTATGGAGCGCTGTCCGGAAGCTTATGCGGCCTATGTGTCGGCGTGATGATGGACCTTTTATTTGCGCCGATACGCGGCTTTTACGCTTTGATTTTTATGCTCTCTGGCTATGCTGGAGGGGTTGTATTCGAACACGGCATTTCTGAAACACCACTGATGTTCGGTACCTTGACGTGTGTGGTCTATATTGTACGTGAACTGGTTACGATGCTGTTGACGGTGCTCTTAGGAGTGCGGATTGGGAGCTTTTTTACGCTCATGATTCGCTACGTGTTGCCGTCTGCAATATTGACCGGCCTGTGTGCAATTCCTATCTATATCGTTCTGCGTGCGGTGTGCGAAACGGGCTTTATGCGCATTCGGCGCCGTGTAGGATTGGATTGAACGGATAGGAACGGCAAGGGGGTTACCTTTGGAAGCAAGAAACAGACAGATTTTTCGATTGATGGCGCTTTTCGGCGCGCTGTTGCTTGTATTGGTAGGCGCGCTTTTTAACCTTACCATCATTTCGCGGGACAAGTATGTGGCGGACAGTGAGGACAGTAAAACCCGAACGCTGACTGTACAGGCGAACCGCGGCAGTATTTTGGACAGCAGCGGCACGCCGCTGGCGTATGACAAAACCAGTTATAATATCAATTTTTACCGTGACCCTGTACAGACCGGGGAAAAGTGGCGCGCCCTTTATACGGATGTTATTTTGGAAACGATTGCGATTCTGGAAAAGAACGGCAATGAAAGCATCGATACGTTCGTGATTCGTCGCAATGAAGCGGGGGAATACTATTTCTACTGGGGCGCTATTACGGATGAAGACGCAATTGCCGCGCGTGATAAACTATGGCGGGGCAATATGACCATCGATGCGGATGCTACGGCGGAAGAGGCCTATAACACGCTCCGCCAGCGGTATATGATTCCCGATGACCTGCCTTATGAAGATGCGGCCAAAGTGCTTTCCGTATGGCAGGAGGTGCAGAATTTGGCGTTTAAGTCGTATGTACCGGTTACAGTCGCTTCGGATGTGGACGCATCCACAGTGGCGGAAATTACCCAGCGCAGTGATGAACTGATGGGCATGAGTGCGGTACAGAGTTTCACGCGGACATATCCGCGCGGTTCCATGGCGGCGCATGTCATTGGATATATGGGAAAAGTATATTCCGAAACGACGCTGCAGGAAATGAAGGACAAAGGATATAGCACGGATGCGTTGGCCGGTATTTCCGGTATTGAATCCACGATGGAGGACCAGTTGACCAGTGCCAGCGGAGAGCGTGTGGGCAAACAGGTGGTTGAGGTGGACAGCCGCGGCCGCATTCAGCGCGTGCTCAGTTCTACAGAGGCTACGCAGGGCAATGATGTACAGCTGACCATCGACAGCGACCTGCAGCAGAAGCTGGAGGATGCACTGGAAGCAAACATCAAGTCCATCAACGAAACCCAGCAGCAGATTTACAATTCCAAGCTGGAATCGTACAAGAAAAAGGAGCAGGACCGCGGCGGAAGGGAGACGCGTTTTGCTACCTCCGGCGGCGCAGTAGTGCTGGATGTGAACACCGGACAGGTGTTAGCGTTGGCCAGTTACCCGAGTTATGACCTGAATTTATTTACAGGCGGTATTTCAGAAGAGGATTATGCCACGCTGAATGACCCGATTTCTGCGCCGCTGTTCAACAAGGTGATAAGCAGCAAGGCAGAGCCGGGTTCTACGTTTAAAATGGTAACGGCATATGCGGGATTGGCAGAAGGCGAAATTACGCCGGAAGAGACGATTGATTGCTTGACTGAATTTACGGAGATTGTTCAGCAGGGCAAAGCACCGTCCTGCTGGCAGAAGGACCCGTCCAAACACACAGGCGAAAATGTGACCAAAGCTCTTAAAGATAGTTGTAACTATTATTTCTATACGGTATCCAACCGTCTGGGCATTGACAAAATCAACAAGTGGTCGGATATCTTCGGCCTGACGAGCAAAACCGGCATTGAATTGCCGGGCGAAGCGACCGGTTATGTGGCCAATCAGCAGGTGCTGTATGACAACCAAAAGGATATTGATACCGGACAGCAGAATTCCAAACCGTATCTGGTCAAGCTGCTGATTGAAAAGCAACTGCGCAGTTACGGGGTGTTGCGCGGCGTCGAATACAGCGACTACCAAGTGGAACGCGCAGCCACGCGGATTGTACAGTTGGTTGGTTCGGAGCAGGAACTGGGCCCGAGTATCCGCGCCATCATGCGTGAAGAACTGGACATTCCGGAATCCATTTCCTATGCACGCCGCTGGCACCAGGAAATCAGTTCGATTCTCTATGAAATTACGTGGAATCCTGTACAGACGATTTTGACGGGCATTGGGCAATCTGTGACGGCTGTTACGCCGATTGCGCTGGCGCGTTATATTGCGGCGATTGCCAATGGCGGAACGGTATATGAAACCAGCCTGATTAAGCGTATCATTGCTCCGGACGGCACGATTGTACAGGAGAACAGTCCCAAGGTGGTCAGCACGCTGAACGATACCAACGGGTACTTGGAATACATCCGCGAAGGCATGCGAGAGGTGGTATCTGCTGAAGACGGCGGTACGGCGGCGAGTATGTTTGAAGGCTTTGAATACGTCAACGATATGGCGGCAAAGACCGGCACGGCCCAGGTCAGCAAGATTGACCTGGAAAACACGGCGTGGTTCGTTGCCTACACGCCTTTTGAAAAGCCGGAAATTGCAGTGGTTGTGTATATTCCGAACGGGTATTCGGGCGCATATGCTGCGCCGACGGCCCGCGATATCATGCAATTTTACCGCGACCGTCAAAAACAGGAACAGAACAACAACGTGCCCAACCCAGGCGGGCTGGTACAGTAATTCGACAAAGGAGAACGTATGCGGAAACTTACCGACCGAAAAACATTACGAAGCATTGACTGGTGGCTGGTCGCGAATATTTTTGCGCTGGTTCTCTACGGCTTGCTGAGCATTGCGGCAGCGATGGCTACTGCGGCAACCGGGGAAGAGGCCACGCTGGCTGATAAATTGGCCAATTTAAACTTGTATTATGTATTTCGCCAAGCAATCTGGTTTGTGATTGGCTTGGTCGCCATGGTTTTCATCATGTCGATTGATTACAATACAATCAAGGACATGTCGCCGTTGATTTACTGGATAAACGTCGGTATCCTAGCGGCGCTGTTTGTGCTGGGGAAAGCGACGAACAATGCAGTCAGCTGGTATACATTCAGCGGGATTGGGTTTCAGCCCAGCGAATTGTGTAAGCTATCGATGCTGCTGATGCTATCGCGTGTGCTTTCCCAGGGATTTGCGGAGGATGGCATCCAGACATTCCGTGACCTGGTTAAACCTGTAGGGATTGTGGCCATCCCCTTTGTGCTGATTGCACTGCAGCCGGATATGGGAACGGCCATGGTCATCGCCTGCATGGCGCTGGGCGTGTTTTTTGTCGTGCGCATTCGGAAAAAAATTGTACTGGGGTGCGTGGGTGGATTTGTTGCCGCGCTGCCGTTGATTTGGCTGGTGCTTTCCACCACACAGCGCAACCGTATCCGCGTGTTTTTGGGGCTGACGAACGATGCAACAGGCACGGAATACAATGTGCGCATGTCGCAGATGGCCATTGGCAGCGGGGGCGTTGCTGGAAAGGGAATGTTTGCGGAGGGGAATCTGTCGCAGCTGGATTGGGTGCCGGTGAAAGAATCGGACTTCATCTTTTCTGTTGCGGGTGAAACGTTTGGTTTCATTGGCGGGCTGATTTTGATTTTGTTATATGCCAGCCTGCTCTGGCGTACCATCCGTATTGCCATAAAGACACGCGACCGATTTGGTTCGCTGGTTGTGGTTGGGGTTGCAAGCATGATGTTTGCGCATATTTTTGAAAATATGGGCATGGCGATGGGCATTATGCCGGTGACGGGGATTCCGCTTCCGTTTGTCAGTTACGGAGGCAGCAGTATGCTGACCAATATGATGGCTTATGGGCTGGTGCTCAACATCGGTTCACGATGGTGATGCACGCTCGCAGAGCAAGAAGGAAAGGAAGGCGCGTTGCGCCTTCTTTTTTTGTAGAAAAGGCCTATTTTGCTTGTCCCTCACATACAATGAACCAGCATTGAATGGGGGGAACAGGATGGACAAACAGAAAACCCATGCGGAATTTGTTTCCAGAGATTTACCGACACCGCTGCAGGGGGAATCCGAGCCGCGCGCCTGGGCGCACGTAAGGCCATCGGCCCGGCAGCGGGAACGAAGCGAAGGGGAGCGGATGCGCCCTGTGCGCCGGAGTACAGGAACACGAGGCGGGCAAAAGCGGGAGCCGTTTCGTTTTACCCAAAAGCATAAATTTGCCATCTGTCTGGCGGTGGTCACTATTTGCCTGGGACTACGCCTGCTGCCGATGACGTTTGCCAAGGAAGCAACGCAGACGCTAAAACATGTATTTACATATGATTTGGATTTGGACGAAACATTGGGCCGTCTCAAGTTCGTTGAAAACCTGTTCCCAGGCGTGCAGGCCGTCTTTGGGGGACAGGGCGGAATGGGATATCCGATAGAGGGAACGCTGGTGAGCGAATTTGACCAACAAGGGAAGGATGTACGTCTGAAAGCATCCGCGGGGGGAAAGGTCAAAGCAGCAGCGGATGGACAGGTCGAAAAACGCGCGACGAATGAGACGCTGGGGCACTATTTGTGCATCCGGCATCCGGATAATGTAAAGACCGTGTACTACGGCTTGGCCTATTCGCCGTTGGCGGAAGGAGCTTCGGTCGCAAAAGGACAGGAAATCGGCACTCTGGGCGATTCAGGGGTACTGGTTTTTCAGGTGCTTGTCAATGGCGTGCCCCGCGACCCTATGCCGTATTTGGGGGCACAATAGATGCGGCTGTTTCGTTTTTTTCAGATGGATTTTAAAATAGACCCGCTATTGCTGGCGATTTTTGCTCCGGCTGTGGTGATTGGGAAATGGGAACCGCTGCTGGTTGCTTTTCTGACGGTGTTGGGACATGAGATGGCACATGTGTGCGCGGGGCGCGTGCTGGGCGTGCGAACGCAAAGCATTGAATTACTCCCCTTTGGGGGCGTAGCGTATATGGATACGCCGCAGACGCCGGTGCATGAGTTTTTGATTGCCTTGGCGGGGCCGGTATTCAATCTGTGTGTAGTGGCCGTTCTGATGATTTTTCTTCGTGCATACGGCCTGTCTGCGCGATTAAGCATGTGGATTCAGACAAACCTGGTAATTGGCCTGTTCAACCTTTTGCCCGCGATGCCGCTGGATGGAGGACGAATGGTACGAGCACTGCTGCTGCCGCTGTGCGGAGTGGAACGTGCGACGAGGATTGTCAGTGTTCTGGGGATTTTGGGCGGCATGATTTTGGCGGCCTCTGGCGTGACGGCGTTCCTTTCCACGGGAACGGTCAACATCACGCTGCTGGGCGTGGGGGCATTTATGGTGTTTACCGCCATACGCGAAGCGCGGGGCAGCATGTTCGCCATGGCAAAACGCACGCAGGGCAAGCGGGACCGCCTGCGTAAACAACCCATGGAGGAACACCGTATGGCAGCGGATTCTCATGCCCGGGCAGGAGAGGTCATTAAACGCATACCGAGCGGCCGTTATACCTGCATAACCGTTCTGGGTGACCAGATGCAGATTTTAGGGACTTTAAGCGAAAACGACTTATTGGAAGGGATTTTACGGCACGGAAAGGATACTACGCTGGCAAAACTGCTTGACCAAGCCTGAAAATGCTTATATTATTAGAGTTTGGAAGGCGGGACGAGTATGCAGCAAACCTGGTTGGCCGGTGTGGATAAGCCGGCGCGATATACCGGCGGCGAACTGAACGAAATACATAAAGAGACGGCGGACAGGGTGCGTTTTGCACTCTGTTTTCCGGATACATATGAAGTGGGGATGAGCCACATCGGCTCGCGAATTCTGTACCAGGCGCTCAATGATTGTGACTATGCGGTATGTGAGCGGGCGTATGCGCCCTGGGGGGATGCAGAAGATGTGCTGCGCGAAGCAGGCATGCCCTTGTTTGCGCTGGAATCAGGCGACCCGCTGGACCGGTTTGATATTATTGGATTCTCACTTTTATATGAGATGTCCTATACCAACGTATTGAACATGCTGGACTTGGCCGGGCTGCCGCTATACGCCAAGGACCGGGATGAAAAGATGCCGCTGATTGCCGCTGGCGGGCCGTGTGCCTACCATGCGGAACCGATGGCGCCGTTTGTGGATGTGATGTTGCTGGGGGATGGAGAAGAGACGGTCTGTCAACTGGCACAAGCGGTGCGCGATGCTAAGCGCAACGGACAGAGCCGTAAGGAATTGCTGCGGCAGCTTAGTCATTTGGATGGGTTTTATATTCCATCGCTTTATGATATTGCCTATCATACGGATGGAACCATTGCTTCGATTACACCCCTGGATGGCGCGCCGGCACAGGTAAAAAAGGCCGTTGTCAAGGATTTGGAACACGCGGTATATCCCGTTTGTCCAATGGTGCCCAATACGGGCATCGTGCATGACCGCGCAGTATTGGAACTGTTCCGCGGCTGCACGCGCGGATGCCGTTTCTGCCAAGCGGGGTATGTATATCGTCCCGTGCGGGAACGTTCTGTTTCGTTGCTCAAGCAACAGGCGGAACAGATTATCGAAAGCACGGGTTATGAAGAAATTTCCCTGATGTCGCTGTCTTCAGGGGATTATCCGCATCTCAACGAACTGATAGCCGCGTTGACACCGGAGATGAATCCGAAACGGGTATCGCTTTCATTGCCGTCGCTACGGATTGACTCGTTCCAAAAGGATTTTGCGGAAGGGACGGGCAAGGTGCGGAAAAGCAGCCTAACCTTTGCGCCGGAAGCCGGCACGCAACGCCTGCGGGATATTATCAACAAAGGGGTAACGGAAGAGGACTTGCTCCGTACGGTCGGACAGGCCTTTGAAGCAGGGTATAGTTCTGTAAAACTATATTTCATGCTGGGCCTGCCGGGCGAGACGGATGCGGATTTGGTCGGCATTGCGGATTTGGCCAATCAAGTAGTGGAAAAATATTATGAACTGCCCAAGGAAAAACGGCTACAGCCGCCCAGTGTGACGGTGAGTGTTTCGCCGTTTGTTCCCAAGCCGTTTACACCCTTTCAATGGGAAGCGCAGCCGACGCTGGAGGAAATCCGGCGCAAGCAGGATGTGGTGCGTGAAGCCACGCGCCGTAATAAACGAGTCAAATTCAATACACATGACGCGCGGGTAACGACGTTGGAGGCCATGTTTGCCCGTGGCGACCGCCGGTTGGCCAAGCTGCTGGAACGGGCGTTCCGGCTCGGAGCGCGTTTTGACGGCGACCATGCCTGTTTCCGTTATGAAATCTGGCAGCAGGCGATGGAGATGGAGAGTATCGACCTGGCGTTTTATGCGCACCGTGAACGCCCGCGTGAAGAGATTCCGCCGTATGCGATGGTGGATGTACTGGTATCCGAACGCTATCTATGGAGCGAACGGATGCGCGGCTATGCAGGGAAGACTACGCGCGATTGCCGCAAGGGCTGCAATGGCTGTGGAATGATGGATATATGCGAGGTGAAGGCGGAATGAAGATGGTGGTGAAGTTCGCGCGCACCGGTTCGCTTTGCTATATTTCGCATCTGGATTTGATGCGTTGCGTACAACGTACATTCCGTCGGGCTGGATTGCCGTTGGCTTATTCACAAGGATTTAATCCACACCCGATTCTTTCCTTTGCCCAGGCGTTGAGCGTGGGGATGGAAACCCACGGAGACTATCTGGAGGTAGGTTTTACCGAACCGCTTGCGCCAGAAGGCGTAATCGAAGCGTTGAATACGCATGCGCCGGCGGGATTCAAAGCGCTGGCAGCCCGTTCGATGGCGGAAGGGGAAAAAAGTCCGATGGCGCGTATTGTAGCGGCGCAGTATGCCATTCGGCCTGCGGAAGCGGATGCCCAAGCATTTGTTTGGGGGATTGAAAAACTGCTGCAACAAACGACATATATCTATGAGAAACGGACGAAATCCGGCATGAAACAACAGGATATGCGCCCGTTGATTCATTCGATTGTAATAAAAGATGCACAGGTGCACGCCGTCGTATCCTGCGGCAATGAAAACCTTGCACCGCAGGCGCTTGTGCAAGCCATTTGCCAGGAGGGCGGCATACCGGCACAGGGCATGAGCTGGCTGCGGGAGGATTTGTTCGTACGGGACGAACAAGGAACGCTTGTGCCGCTTATCGTGTAATTGGTCCGTAACACAGCCGGCTGGTAACGGCGGGCGGTGTTCCCATATTTTATTCTTTTTTACGAAGGGGGTGATGCTATGCCAAACCAATTGTTTTTGGATGTCAACCCGTATCAGGTGCGTGTCGCGCTGATGGAGGACGGTTCGCTGACAGAACTGCATATTGAACGTAAAGGCGGTGAACGCCTTGTGGGCAATGTATATCTAGGCCGTGTGAAAAACGTGTTACCGGGAATGCAGGCGGCATTTGTGGATATCGGCCTGGAACGCAATGCGTTTTTATACGCCGGTGATATTAACTTTGACCCGGAGGATACGCATTTTACTGAAAAAGAAGCGGACGAACCAACCATTCCGGATATTCAGTCGCTGGTAAAAGTGGGACAGTCGATTCTGGTACAGGTCATCAAAGAACCGTTTGGGACGAAAGGCGCGCGCATCACGACCAATATCACTTTGCCCGGAAGGGCGCTTGTTTTGATGCCGAACGCTTCCTATATCGGGGTATCCCGCCGTATTGAGGCGGAGGAAGACCGTACGGAGCTGCGTACCATGCTTGAGCAGATGCGCCCCCATGGCATGGGATTGATTGCGCGCACGGTGTCGCTGGGCATGTCACGGGAAGAACTACAAAGCCAGATTGATGAACAGTATGCGCTCTATCAGCGAATTCTTCTGGGGGCACAGAACGCGACCGCACCGGCACTGATTCACAGCGAAGAAAGCTTGGTGTATCGAACAGTCCGTGACCTGTTTGATACGGAGATTGATTCGTTTTTGATTTCGGACGCAAAAACATATTGCCGCGTGTTGGAGATTGTCAAGACGATGAGCCCGCATTTGCTCAAACGCGTCAAGCTGTTCCAGAAACACTATGACATGTTTGGTTATTATGGCCTGGACAGCAAGATAGACAAGGCCATCCGCAGAAAGGTATGGCTGAAAAGCGGCGGATATCTGGTGTTTGACCATGCTGAAGCGCTGACCGTCATCGATGTGAACACGGGGAAGTATGTCGGCAACCATGATTTACAGGAAACGATTTTTAATACCAATGTGGAAGCAGCCTATGAGGTGGCACGCCAGATTCGCGTTCGTGACCTTTCAGGCATCATCGTGGTCGATTTTATCGATATGGAAGATGCTGAAAACCGCGATAAACTGGTCGAGATTTTGCGCCAGGCCGTTAAGCGCGACCGCACCCGGACAACCATACAGGGCATGACGGGGCTGGGAATTGTGGAGATGACGCGCAAGAAACTCAAACAGACGCTCAACAGTGTATTTTATCAGCCGTGCGTCTATTGCGGAGGGGAAGGTGTGCTGCTCAGTTCGGCCAGCATGGCGATGACCGCTCGCAAGGAGTGCCTGCGCATGTTCTATGAAACGGACTACCGTTATGTTGTTATCAAGGCTCATCCAGCCGTGTTGGCAGAAATTCAGGCGATGACCAAACCAAACGCCCGCTTGATTCCGGAGGTGTTTGGCAAGGAGGTATATCTATTGCCCTGCGATAACATGCATATGGAGCATCTGGAAGTGGAAGGGGCGCGTTCTGTCGAGGAACTCAAGGAAATGGGCGCCTATAAACTGGTAGAACGAAAGTGATTGACAGAAACAGGTGCATATGATATCATACTTGGGTGTTACCGCACGGTTGCGGCTTTGAAACGCAATTTTGCTGCCAAAAACCGGCGAGTCCCACAAAATATGGGGAGGTGCAACAGTGTACGCAATTATCCAAACCGGTGGCAAACAATACAAGGTCGAACAGGGCGATGTGCTCTATATCGAAAAACTGGATGCCGCCGCAGAACAGACCGTTGAATTTGATGTATTGATGCTTGTCGATGGTGACAAGACTACAGTCGGAACGCCGTTGGTCGAGGGCGTGAAAGTGACGGCAAAAGTCCTCGCGCAGGGCAAATCCAAAAAAGTGCTTGTTTTCAAGTACAAAGCGAAGAAGAACATCCGCCGGAAAACCGGCCACCGTCAGCCTTATACGAAGGTGGAGATTGTTTCCGTCGGCGCAGCGAAGAAAAAAACCACGCGCAAACCGGCCGCGAAAAAAGTAGCGGAGCAACCGGTGGAACAAGCCGTGGAAGCACAAGCAGAATAAGATTGAAAACGAGGTGTTGAATCCATGGCACATAAGAAAGGTGTAGGTAGTTCCCGAAACGGACGCGATAGCAAGGCCAAACGCCTGGGCGTCAAACGTGGCGACGGACAATTCGTTTTGGCAGGCAATATCCTGGTTCGTCAACGCGGCACGAAAATCCATCCCGGTAACAATGTCGGCATTGGCGGGGATGATACCTTGTTTGCTTTGATTGACGGCAATGTGAAATTTGAACGGAAAGGCCGTGACAAAAAGCAGGTCTCGGTTTATAGCGAACAAGTCGCACAATAACCATTACACAGTAAAAGCGTCTCTGAAAAGGGGACGCTTTTTTTATTCAATGCTATCAGCCAGATGCAGCCTTATGGATGCGGGTTTGATGAATTTGTTTGTCGGACAGTGTAAGCGCGAATGAAATGGGCGGTTTATATTAACGGGTGAAGAAACCGTCTTTATTCCATTGCCGAGGCAGCATCCGGGCTGCAGCCTGATTATCGCACGGCCTTCCTTGAAATCAATCACAAAGCGTGTGCGATACTTGGGCGAACGGCATTGCGGTTGGGGAGCCGTTACGGATTGAATACAAAAATCCGGCCGCCTATAAAAGCAGAAAAACAAGGACTGCACATCGGTTGACTAGTTCGGCAAAAATGGTTTAGTCAAAGAACGCTTTCCGCCTGCACACGCGTTTTAGGATGATATTAACTTCTCTATCAATGATAAGTGGATGAGGGGAAAAGGGCGAATACGGTTACAGATGATACAATCAGCCATCGATTGAGACGGCTCATTTGTATGGCGTGCGTTGATTGCGTGCGAGGCTTTGTTGGCAGAGGTCTACGAGTTGGATACTTTATCAGCCGTACTCGGTTTGCAAAGACGTACGGAAGAATATGCGTTATTGCCTCATTTCACAGTTTGAAATGTGAAAAGCGATGAATAGGCGCACAGAAAGGCAATATGTTTTTTCATTGGCATGGGACGGTGCTTATTAAGATATTTGAGGACCGTGCTGGAAAAATAGAAAAAATGCTCGATTAAAAGAGTTTAATTCGCTATAATATATAAAATAAGGGATTATATTGGTTTTCATTCGTCCTTCGGCCCGCTGGGCCGGGCAATCTATCCGCATTTGGAGTGTGAGGTATATATGGCAAAAGTGGCAGTCATTATGGGAAGCGACAGTGATTGGGCTGTAATGCAAACAGCGGTAAAAACGTTGAAGTCCTACGGCGTTGAAACGGAGACGCACGTGCTCAGCGCGCACCGTACGCCTTTAGAGGCGGCGGAATTTGCGGGTAGCGCCAAGGATAAAGGTTTTGGCGTGATTATTGCGGCTGCAGGGCTTGCTGCTCATTTGGCAGGAGCGATTGCGGGCAATACCATCCTTCCGGTGATTGGTGTGCCGCTGGCTTCAGGCGGATTAGGAGGGCTGGATGCGTTGCTGGCAACGGTACAGATGCCCCCGGGTGTACCGGTGGCTACGGTCGCCGTAGGGGGGGCGCAAAATGCCGCGATTTTGGCCGTGCAGGTGTTGGCAGCGGGCGAGCCTGCGCTATGGGACAAACTGCAGGCGAACAAACAGAAGATGGCGGAAGGCGTGAAAGTCAAAGACGCCAATATTGCAGCGCAAGCAGCTGCGCTATAAATATCGTGCAATCAGTTTTATCAATAAAGGAGCAGTGAAGCACTTGGCAAACAGTTATGCAAAAGCAGGTGTCAATGTAGAAGCGGGCTATGATGTCGTCAGGCGCATCAAGGGAATGGTATCCAAAACCTATGATGCCAATGTGTTGAACGACTTGGGGGGATTCGGCGGTTTTTACGCGCTGGATGACGCCCGTGGGATGGAGCGCCCGGTGTTGGTATCGGGGACGGATGGGGTTGGAACCAAATTGCGGTTAGCCATGGTGATGGATAAACACGACACGGTGGGAATCGACTGTGTGGCCATGTGTGTAAACGATATCGTGTGTCACGGGGCGAAGCCGTTATTTTTCCTGGATTATCTGGCTGTAGGCAAGTTGGACCCAGCGCGTGCGGCACAGATTGTTTCCGGGGTGACAGAAGGCTGTCTACAGGCAGGCTGTGCGCTGATTGGCGGCGAGACGGCAGAGATGCCCGGTTTTTACGGCCCGGAAGAATATGATATGGCCGGCTTTGCCGTTGGATTGGCCGATGGTGCGCACATCATTGATGGAAGCACGATTGAGGAAGGCGATGTCATGCTGGGGCTGGCTTCTTCGGGTGTACACAGCAATGGTTTTTCACTGGTGCGCAGTGTATTCAAAATCGATAAGGAAACCATGGGTATGTATGTAGGAGAGCTGGAGAAGACGCTAGGTGAAGCATTGCTCGAACCGACGCGTATCTATGTCAAAGCTATTCAGGCTTGCATGAAAAAAGCCAACATTCACGGCATTGCGCATATTACGGGCGGTGGGTTTATTGAAAATATCCCACGCATCATTCCCGATGGGCTGTGTGCACAGGTGGAATTGGTGCGCTGCCCGACGCATCCGATTTTTGATTTGTTGCAGCAAACGGGTGATTTGGACCGGATGGAAATGTACAACATCTTTAATATGGGTGTTGGCATGGTGGTCGTTGTGCCGGAAAAAGAAGCGGAAGCGGCGTTGGCAGCATTGCGCGAAAGCGGCGAACGGGTGCAGATTATGGGTCGGATTGTGAAAGGCGAAACAAAGGTGGAATTGATTTGAAAAACGTCTGCGTATTGGTTTCGGGCGGTGGAAGCAACCTGCAGAGCTTGATTGACCATGTCCAAAACGGCACGCTGGCGGTTCATCTCTGTGGCGTGATTGCTTCCCGCGACGGCGTCTATGCACTCGAGCGCGCCAAACAAAACGGAATTCCGTACCAAGTTGTGGCCCGCAAGGATTTTGCAAGCAAAGAAGCGTATAATGAGGCAATGCTGCAGGCCATTGAACGGACCGGGGCGGAATATCTGGTGTTGGCTGGTTTCTTATCCATTCTGGGTGAAACGGTGATTCATCGCTATGCCAACCGGATTCTAAACATCCATCCCGCGTTGTTGCCCAGTTTTGGCGGCAAGGGATATTATGGCTTGAAAGTGCACCAAGCGGCGCTGGATTATGGCGTGAAAGTGACGGGAGCGACCGTGCACTTTGTGGACGAAGGAACGGACACCGGGCCAATCGTCTTGCAGGAGAGCCTGGCAATTGCACCGGAGGATACGGCGGAAAGCCTGCAGCAAAGGGTGATGGAAATAGAACACCGCATTTTACCGCGCGCTGTTTCCCTGTTGGTGCAGGGGCGTTTGCATGTAGAGGGACGTCATGTGAGCATTGAGGAGGAAGAGCGATGAAAAAACGGGCTTTTTTGAGCGTTTCAGATAAAACGGGCATCGTGGATTTTGCAAGAGAACTGGATGCGCTGGGCTATGAAGTGGTTTCGACGGGCGGTACGGAAAAGACGCTGCGTCAAGCAGGGGTACCGGTGACCAATGTCAGCGATATTACAGGCTTTCCGGAATGCTTGGATGGCCGCGTCAAGACGCTGCATCCGATGGTGCATGCCGGCATTTTGGCCATGCGGAGCAACCCGGAACATATGAAGCAGATAGAAGCGCTGGGCGTGGTACCGATTGATATTGTGTGTGTGAATCTATATCCGTTCAAACAGACCATGCTCAAACCAGGCGTTTCGTTTGAAGAATGCATTGAGAATATTGATATTGGCGGACCGAGCATGCTGCGTGCTGCCGCTAAAAACCATCAAGATGTAGCTGTCGTGGTGGATACGGCAGACTATGTTGTTGTATTAAATGAGCTGAAGGCCAATGGTGCGGTTTCGCTTGCGACTAAACGGATGCTATGTTACAAGGTGTTTGCGCATACAGCGGCATATGATACGCTGATTGCTTCCTATCTGCGTAAGCAAGTGGAAGCGCCGCTGTTCCCTGAAGAGCTGTCGTTGACGTTTGAAAAGGTACAGGATATGCGTTATGGGGAGAACCCCCATCAACCGGCTGTATTTTACAAAGAGGTGGGTGCCAGCGAGGCGACATTGCCGTGCGCAGAACAACTGAATGGGAAAGCACTGTCGTACAACAACATCAATGATACCAACGGCGCGCTGGAATTATTGCGTGAATTCCGCGGCAACACGAAGGAGATTGCCGTGGTGGGGGTTAAACATGCCAATCCCTGCGGGGTGGCGTTGGCTAAAACGACGGCGGAAGCCTACGTGATGGCGCACGATGCAGACCCTGTTTCTATTTTTGGCGGTATTGTGGTGACCAATGGCGAAATCGACGCCCCGACGGCTACGGAAATGGCAAAGACCTTTTTGGAGATTATCGTTGCGCCGTCGTACACTGAGGAAGCACTGGAGATTTTGAAAAAGAAAAAGAACCTGCGTATTTTGCGCTTGCCGCATATTCGCGCAGAGGTCGCTGAAGACACGCTGGATATGAAAAAAGTAATGGGCGGCCTGCTGGTGCAGACGCTGGACCAGTCCTTGACCAATGAATGGACGGTGGTTACGGACCGTGCGCCTTCGGAAAAAGAAAAGGCGGATATGATGCTGGCTTGGCAGATTGTCAAACATACTAAATCCAACGCCATTGCCCTGGCCAAAGACAACGTAAGCGTGGGTATCGGCCCCGGACAGGTGAACCGCATCTGGGCGGTAGAGCAATCCATCGAGCATGCGGGCGAACGGGTTCAAGGCGCCGCGCTGGCTTCCGACGCTTTCTTCCCGTTTGATGATTGTGTACGGGCTGCCGGCAAAGCCGGGGTTACCTGCATCATTCAACCCGGCGGCAGTGTGCGTGACCAGGAAAGTATCGATGCGGCCAATGAGCTTGGCATTGCCATGGTATTCACAGGCATGCGTCATTTCAAACATTAAGGAGTAAACAGGGATGAAGATTCTTGTCATTGGCGGCGGCGGACGCGAGCATGCCGTGATTTGGAAGCTGCACCAGGAAGGCGGACACGAACTGTATTGTGCGCCGGGAAATGCAGGCATCGCGCAACTGGCAACGTGCGTGGATATCGGTGCGACGGACGTGCAGGCGCTGGCGGATTATGCAGCGGCGCAACAGTTTGATTTGGTTTGTGTCACGCCGGACGACCCGCTGGCATTGGGGCTGGTGGATTTGCTCCGCGCGAAGGGAATTGCTGCATTTGGCCCCACACAGGCGGCCGCACAGATAGAGGCAAGCAAGGCCTTCTCCAAACAACTGATGGAAAAATACCAGATTCCGACCGCTTCCTTTGCCGTGCTGGATGATGCCCAGCAGGCGATGGATTATGTGCGCAGCCATCCGGCGCCCATCGTCGTCAAGGCGGACGGCCTGGCGTTGGGCAAGGGAGTCTATATCTGTCAGACACAACAGGAGGCCGAACGGGCAGTGCGCGAAATCATGATTGACCACCATTTCGGACAAGCAGGTGCGCGCGTGGTAATCGAAGAGTTTATGACGGGGCCGGAAGTATCGCTTCTGTGTTTCTGTGATGGGGAACATATTGTTGCGATGCCGGCAGCGCAAGACCACAAGCGGGCGTATGATGGAGATAAAGGCCCCAACACGGGCGGTATGGGGGCGTTTGCACCGACACCTACTTTTACTCAAGCATTGCGGGAACAGGTGCTGGATACTATTGTGCGTCCGACTGTACGCGCCATGCAACAGGAGGGACGTCCTTTCCAGGGCGTGCTTTACTGCGGGCTGATGCTCACACCTAACGGACCGAAAACGCTGGAATACAATGCGCGCTTTGGCGACCCGGAGACCCAGGCGATTTTGCCGCTGTTGAAGACACCGCTATCCCAAATCATGCTTGCTACCATCCACGGTACGCTTGACCGGCTGAATGTGGAATTTTTGCCGCAGGCGAGCGTGTGTGTGGTAGCAGCCTCCGGAGGATACCCGGGTTCCTATCCGAAAGGATATCCCATCGAAGGGTTGAGGACGGCAGAAGAAACGGGTGCACTGGTGTTCCATGCGGGGACGGCGCAAGAGCATGACACATTTGTTACCAACGGCGGGCGTGTCTTGGGTGTCGTACGCATGGCGGATACATTGGAGCAAGCGATTGCACGCGCGTATGAATCGATGGCGCATATCCATTTCCAGGATATGCATGTGCGTCGGGATATCGGCGTTAAATAAATATGGAGCGCCTGGTTGACAGAGCGTACGGGCCGTGCTATCATGACAAAAAATTCAAATCCAAACATAGAGAAGGAGAGAGTACGCGTTTCCAATCGGAAAGAGAGCCCTTGGTTGGTGCAAAAGGGAGGAGCAGGGACGCGGAAGATGGCTCTGGAATGGCATTTCCGAATGCGTCAGGCTTGAGGGAATGACAGGATACGCCTGTTACAGCGTAGCTGCGCTTTGTTTAAAGTGCGGCGATGAGGTTTGCTTTGTAAAAAGCAGATGAATCGAAGTGGTACCACGGGAATAACTCGTCTTCAATACGAAGACGAGTTTTATTTTTAACCAGAGGAGGATTCTTATGAGAATTGAAACCAACTGCGTACAGGCCGGCTATACACCCCAAAATGGGGAACCGCGTGTACTGCCTATCGTACAGAGCACGACATACAAATACGAATCCAGCGAACAAATGGGCCGTCTGTTCGATTTGGAGGAGAGCGGTTATTTTTACACGCGCCTGCAAAACCCGACCAATGACGCCGTGGCGGCTAAGATTGCGGCGCTGGAAGGTGGCGTTGCCGCCATGCTGACCTCCTCTGGTCAGGCAGCAAACTTTTATGCGGTGTTCAATATCTGTCAGGCGGGCGACCATGTTGTCAGCGCATCGACGATTTATGGTGGCACGTTCAATTTGTTTGGCGTGACGATGAAAAAAATGGGGATTGATGTTACCTTTGTGCATCCGGACGTTTCGGCCGAGGAATTGAATGCTGCGTTTCGGCCCAATACGAAATGTGTGTTTGCAGAGACGATTTCCAATCCTTCGTTGGTGGTGCTGGATTTTGACAAATTCGTGAAAGCTGCGCATGACCATGGGGTACCGATGATTGTAGATAACACATTTGCTACGCCCATCAACTGCCGCCCGTTTGAATTCGGCGTTGATATTGTGACGCATTCCACCACTAAATATATGGATGGCCATGCCACCAGCGTAGGAGGAGCGATTGTAGACAGCGGCCGTTTTCCGTGGCTGGAGCATGCGGATAAATTCCCAGGGATGACGCAGCCGGATGATTCCTATCACGGCCTATCCTATGCACAATCCTTTGGCGCAGGCGCGTATATCACCAAGGCAACGGTACAGTTGATGAGGGATTTGGGGTCGATTCCCTCCCCACACAATGCTTTTTTGTTAAACCTGGGTTTGGAGACGCTCGCGTTGCGTGTGCAGCGGCATTGTGAAAATGCACAGGCCGTGGCAGAAATGCTGGAAAAAGACAGCCGCGTCGCATGGGTGGATTATCCGGGCCTCCCCAGCGGCCGCTATTATGCATTGGCGCAGAAATATATGCCAAACGGTACGTGCGGCGTCATCTCCTTTGGCGTCAAGGGAGGAAGGGAAGCGGCGACAAAGTTTATGGACCATTTGAAACTCGCTGCCATTGTGACCCATGTCGCCGATGCGCGCACCTGTGTGCTGCATCCGGCCAGCACCACGCACCGGCAGCTTAATGACAAGCAGTTGAAAGAAGCGGGCGTGAGCCCGGATTTGATTCGGTTTTCGGTTGGCATTGAAAATGTGCAGGATATTATCGAGGATATCCAGCAAGCGCTGGCGGAAAGCCAAAAGGCGTAAAGAAAAGGCGCGTATCTTTAGATACGCGCCTTTTTTGTTACTTATGTTCCCGCTGGCTCCTCTGATATAGAAACCGGTTCTTCCAGCAACGCCTGAAAAACACGGTTTGCATTTTCCGGCCAATATTGGCAGGCGCGGTCGGCTTGTTGGATGGTGGGCAGGTTGATGGTGATATCCAACAGGGCATGACCTTGCTCAAGAATTTGCAAATGTGCTACATATTCGCCTTCCTCGCGCCGCTGATAGTCTGCGACAAAGGTGGAAGCATCCCGCGCACGCTTGCGCAGATGGACGGACTCCTCTTCCAGACGGCTGCGTACGGAACGGGCAATTTCCTTTGCAAAATGCACCAACGTTTGTTTGCCCAGTGCAGCGACGCTGTAACGGCGTACCCCGGCCTGAGACGATTGACAGATGAGAAGTTTCTGTTCAAACATCTCAGCGAGTGCTGTTTGCAGTTCAAAATAAGAAAACCAGTCAACACAGCTTTGCAGAATTTCCTGGTCGCTGACGGGAATGTCCGCACAGTCCATGAGATAAAGCAATTTTAGTTTTCCGATTGGCAGGGAATTGGCCATGTTCGATTCCTCCCATATCTATCTTAACCACAGCGGGATAAGCAAGCCGCCTTTTTATCGGCTGAGCAGGACATATCCGCCAAACGATATTTATTTTAGTATAACGTTGTCAATAGCAGGATGTCCAGCGGCCGCTTACGTATTTTGACCAAAGATGAAGAGGAGCAAAAGGAATCCCATTCTACAAGCTGTGGGGCATGAAAGAACGAAGTGGCGGAAGGATAAGAAAAATTCTTTTTTCCTCATTTTATTTATCTGAGAAGTATGTGTTCCGTGTATTTGGCCGATACTACGGTGCATACGGGCGCGATGTGGCCACGCATGCAACGCGTTCTGCCCTGCGAAAAGAAACAGCTTTTTTAATTCGATAAAAATAACACTTGAAAAGCGCGCGAATTTCTGTATAATTAGAAATGCAGTTGTCCGGGGCGGTTAGCTCAGTTGGTAGAGCATCACGTTGACATCGTGGAGGTCGCTGGTTCGAGTCCAGTATCGCCCACCAATAGAATTCCTGTGGTGTTCGTGCGTTTCCTTTTTTTAAACCCACAGATTTACATTGGGAACCCGGAGTCCTTCTTTCGAGTACGTCACGCCCGCATTTATGTGGGATTGCGGAAACAAGAGGCAGGGTACCCACCTGCCTAAAGAGGCGGGTTGTAAATGAGGAAACGAACGGCACTATGGGTTTTTCATCCTGACGGACAAGCAACAACTTCATTACGTAGCGGTATTGTGTAACGGTAGCACCTGCGACTCTGACTCGTATTGTCTAGGTTCGAATCCTAGTACCGCTGCCACATGGCTCGTTGGTCAAGCGGCTAAGACACCGCCCTCTCAAGGCGGTAACAGGGGTTCGATTCCCCTACGAGCTACCAACGAGAGCCCCATTTGGGGCTTTTTTCTTTTTTGGTGCATCCACAAGTAGACGATGGGAAATGCATCATGCCATTTTATGCGACAAAAACCCTGCTTATATGAAGAAGCGGACAAAGCATGCGACATCCGGCAGGACGCCATTTGTTCGGGTGGATAGAGAATGCTATATTTTCATAGAACGGAAAATGTTAAATGAAGAAGGGACGCAAATCAACGGCATTTGACCAAACGCCGCTGCGCGTTTTTCTCATTTTTCATGTGCAAAATATACGCGGGCATCCTTGCGTGTTTTTATTTGGCGCTTTTTGTAAAAGAGGGTACGAAAAACGGTTTGACTCGAGATGAAAAAGAAAAGAGACGATGCATATGACGACATCGTCCCTTCTCTTTGCTTACTTCTTCAGCCGGAAGGATTTGCAGTCTGTACACTGGTCCATCGTCGGGTTGGCTTCATGCGTGCCAATCATGATTTGGTCCAGCGAGCAATAATCCTGCGAGCCACAATGGTGCGCGCACTGCGACACCGTACAACCGATACTACGATTTGCTTTTTCCATTGTCTTATCACCTCCTCGTGATACACTTAGTTTGGACGAAAGCGGGTCTTCTATACATAAACTGGCTTTAAAAACCTAAAAATGATACACGAAGTCCTTTTACGCCCGTTGGACATTGTGCAGAAGGGGAAAAACAGCCTGCTATGTTTTTTATGTGCTTTTATGCTATAATCAAAAAGGTTTTTGTCCCGTGGACAGATAACGAAGCAACCGTATGGGAGGGTTCCCTTGAATAATGTAGCGTTTTGGATTTTTGGTATGCCAATTTACTGGTATGGCCTGATTATTATGTGTGGAATGATTATTGGCATGTTTTTATCAACACGCCTGGCACGCAAGCGTGGCTACAGCAGCGAAATGATTTTGGATTTTTTGCTGTTAGCAGTCCCGCTCGGCATTGTGGGCGCGCGGCTTTATTATGTCGTATTTAGCTGGGATGAATTCGCCAATAATTTAGGCGCTATTTTTTCGCTGCGGATGGTAGGTTTAGCCATTTACGGCGCTGTAATTGGCGGCATTATAGCTGCAGTCATTCTGGCAAAGTGGAGGAAGATGTCCGTTTGGGATATCATGGACTGTGCGGCCCCGTCTTTGCTGCTGGCCCAGGGATTGGGCCGTTGGGGCAATTTTTTCAACCAGGAGCTTTATGGCGCGGCGCTGACGCAGGTTTCCGGGCAGGTATCGGAACACTTGGCATTATTTCCTCCGGCTGTCAATGTGGATGGACAATGGTATGTAGGCTTGTTTTTAATTGAATCGGTCTGGAATATCTGTGGTGCACTGGTGATTTTATATCTTTGGAAGAAGAAACCGAATCTGCGTGGCGGCGCATTCTGGCTGTATCTAACGTTGTATTGCAGTGCGCGAGCGGTACTGGAGGGCATGCGGCAGCCGGAATACAGTCTGATGATTTTTGGAACCATCCGCGTTTCGCAGGCGGTGAGCGCTGTGGTGGCGGTAGTGGCCATCTGTATGTTCATTTATGTGTGGCGCAAAGGGGGCTACAAGGGCCCGGATGTGCCGGAACGATATCGGTATAAACCCAAACAACAGGAGGCCTAATCGATGGCAGAGCGCAATCTTACAATGATGACCGACCTCTATCAGCTTACAATGATGTACGGCCATTTTCTCAACCAAACCAACGAGGAAGCCGTATTCGATTTGTTTTTCCGCAAACCTTCGGGAAACAGTACCTATGCGGTGATGGCGGGTCTGGACCAAGCGATTGATTATATTAAGAACATCACGTTTACAGAGGATGATATTGCCTATCTGCGTTCATTGCATCTGTTTTCGGATGCGTTTTTGGATATGCTGCGGCATTTGACTTTTACCGGGGATTTATACGCTATTCCCGAAGGGACGCCTGTATTTCCTGGTGAACCGCTTTTGCGCATCAAAGCGCCGATTATTGAAGCGCAACTGGTAGAGACGGCATTGTTGACCATTATCAACCATCAAACGCTGATTGCAACCAAAGCCAGCCGCGTATGTTATGCAGCAGGGGACAAGGATAACGTGACGGAATTTGGCTTGCGGCGGGCACAGGGGCCGGATGCAGGCATTTATGGAGCACGTGCCGCTGTGATTGGCGGTTGCAACGGAACATCCAATGTGATGACGGGCCAGCTGTTTGACATTCCGGTCAAGGGGACGCATGGGCATAGCTGGGTCATGGCCTTTGACAGCGAACTGGAGGCATTCCGCGCCTATGCAAGGGCGTATCCAGACACATGCTTGTTGCTGGTGGATACATATGATTCGTTGCGCCAGGGCGTACCCAACGCCATTACGGTATTCCAGGAACTCCGCGCTCAGGGCCACAAGCCCATGGGGATTCGGCTTGATTCCGGTGATTTGGCATATATCTCCAAAAAGGCGAGGGCCATGTTGGACGAAGCGGGCTTTGAGGATGCTATCATTTTTGCCTCATCCGACCTGGATGAAGAAACAATTTATGATTTGCGCAATCAAGGCGCCCGGATTGACGTATGGGGGGTAGGCACGAAACTGATTACCAGCGAGAATGCCCCTTCATTGGGCGGTGTGTATAAACTGAGTGCTCTGGAAAGAGACGGCAAGATGATGCCTCGCATCAAGCTATCGGACAACGTAGCCAAAATTACCAACCCGGGCTATAAAAAGGTGTTGCGGATTTATGACGCAACAGGCAAGCGTGCGTTGGCGGACTTGATTTGCCTGGAACATGAGCAATACGACGCCACAAAGCCGCTGACGATTTTTGACCCGGAAGAGACCTGGAAGAAAACCACGCTGACCAATTACACCTTGCGTGAGTTACTGGTGCCCGTGTTTGTTCGGGGAAAACAGGTTTATCAAAGCCCGTGTTTACAGGAAATCCGTGCTTATGCAAAGCGTGAAATCGCCACGCTTTGGGATGAATATAAGCGCCTGCGCAAACCGCATATTTACAAGGTGGACCTTTCGCAGGAATTGTATGATTTGAAGGAAAAGATGATTGAGGAGCAACGCGGCTAAAGCGTGCTCGTGTAGATAGGACGGGGGACATAGCGGTGCGGACGAAGTTCAAACGCTCTTTTTTCGGTTATAACCGGGCGCAGGTGGATGCGCACCTGGAACGGCTGGCTAAACAGATGGAAGAGGAACGCGGCCAGGTGGATGCCCGGATACAGGCCGTGGCGGAAGAAAATGTACAGCTTGCGGTGGAACTGAACGTCGCACGCACGGGTTATCAGGATGCGGCGGAGCTGATGATGGCGGCACAAACGCGCGTGCGCGAATTGGAAGAGCACTTGTCGGCAGAGCGCGCCCGCGTTGCCAAGCTGGAGGAGAATCTGATTCATTTGGGCGGGCAAACGCCCCAGCAACTGCATCAGACAATTGATGAGTTGAAAGAACGAATGACCCAGCTGGAACAGGCGGCGGCTAATGCCAAAGATGCATTGGGTGATATGGGTCAGTTCACCATGTTGTATGAGGATGGAACGCGCTTTGACAATATCCATTTCGACCCGCCGGAAGGGATTCGGGTGGAGGAAGAGGGACAACCACACACCGCACGTGCTTTGATGCGCAAACTTTACAGCATTCGGCATGCGGATGTATCCAGTGAAGAAAAAGAAGAATAAAAAAGCGTCCTGCCGGGACGCTTTTTCTTTTGCCTGTTCAGGATTGAGCGGGTTCCTCCTCGGGCGTAAAACGTTCGAGGACGACATTGGCCTCCCGCATCAATTCGAGTGAAAAATCATCAGGATATCCCTGTTGATAGACGATGCGGCGGATACCGGCGTTGATAATCATCTTCGCACAGATGACGCAAGGCTGATGCGTGCAGTAAAGCGTTGCGCCATCGATGCATACGCCGGTCTTGGCGGCTTGAATGATGGCGTTCTGTTCAGCATGAATGGCATAGCAAAGTTCGTGCCGTGTGCCGCTGGGAATATTAAGCCGGCGGCGCATACAATCCTTGCGTTCCACACAGCTGGCGATGCCGGATGGCGCGCCGTTATAACCAGTTGTTAATACGCGCTTGTTTTTCACAATCACGGCACCGACGTGCCGATTTTCCTGATAGCAGCTCGACCAGGAAGCAACTTCCTGCGCCAGACGCATAAAACGAATATCCCATTTATCAAACTGCGGCATGCCCAGTTCCTCCTTATACATTCTAAATTTTATTGAACATGATTTTACGCACGGATGCAAGCTGTTTTTGGTGAAAATAAGAAATTCTTTTGATTTTGCAAGAAAAAACGAGGATACAAGAGAATGAACTGGATAAACAGGAAAATAGAAGAAAAAATTTTAAAAAAAAGAGAAAAAAATACTTGCAAAAATGCGGGCGATTGACTATTATACAGATGTTAGCACTCGATGATGATGAGTGCTAACAAGAAGCGAGAAGAATTTAGAACATAAACAATAGGAGGAATCACACATGAAAATCAAACCGTTGGCAGACATGGTGCTTCTCAAAGCTGTGGAAAAGGAAGAGGTAACCCAGGGTGGGATTATCATTCCGGATTCAGCCAAAGAAAAGCCGATGATGGCAACCGTCATGGCGGTTGGCCCGGGCGGCATGGTGGATGGAAAAGAAGTCACGATGTATCTCAAGGAAGGGGATACGGTGATTTACCGCCGTTATGCCGGCAACGAAATCAAATTTGAAGGCGTTGAATACCTGTTGGCCCGCCAGAGTGAAATCATGGCAGTGGTGGAAAAATAAAGGAGGCTGTTCATCATGGCAAAACAATTTAAATATGGCGAAGACGCCCGCCGTGCGTTGGAACGCGGCGTCAATGTTTTAGCGGATACGGTCAAGATTACGTTGGGACCGAAGGGCCGCAATGTAGTGTTGGACCGCAAATACGGCGCCCCGTTGATTACGAATGACGGTGTGACGATTGCAAAAGAAGTCGAATTGGAAGACCCGTTTGAAAACATGGGTGCGCAGTTGGTGCGTGAAGTAGCGACGAAGACCAACGATGTAGCGGGTGACGGTACCACGACGGCGACGATTTTGGCACAGGCGATGGTTCGTGAAGGGCTGAAGAACGTGGCGGCAGGCGCTAACCCGATGATGCTGCGCCGTGGTATTGAAAAAGCGGTGGAAGTTGGCGTTGAAGAACTGCAGAAGATTTCCAAACCCATTGAAGGTAAACAGAGCATTGCGCAGGTTGCAGCGCTGTCCGCGGCAAATGAAAATGTGGGCGCGTTGATTTCGGACGCAATGGAAAAAGTGGGCAATGACGGTGTCATTACCATTGAAGAATCCAAAACGATGAAGACGGAATTATCCGTTGTGGAAGGCATGCAATTTGACCGCGGTTATGCTTCTGCATACATGGTAACGGATACGGATAAGATGGTTGCTGTGTTGGATAACCCGCTGATTTTGGTCACGGGCAAAAAAATCAGCATGATTCAAGATTTGTTGCCGGTGTTGGAAAAAGTGATTCAACAGGGCCGCAAGATTCTGTTGATTGCGGAGGATATCGACGGCGAAGCATTGGCAACGCTGGTGGTCAATAAACTGCGCGGCACGCTGAATTGCGTAGCGGTAAAAGCGCCTGGCTTTGGCGACCGCCGCAAAGAGTTGCTGCAAGACATTGCGACACTGACGGGCGCGACGGTGGTATCCGACGATTTGGGCATGGATTTGAAAGAGACCACGCTGGATATGTTGGGCACGGCACGCCAGGTCATTGTGGATAAGGACAATACGACCATCGTAGAAGGCGGCGGCAGCACGGAGGAAATTCAGGCACGTGTCAACGGCATCAAACTGCAGATTCAGGATGCGCTGTCCGACTATGAAAAAGAAAAATTGCAGGAACGTCTGGCCAAACTGGCTGGCGGTGTAGCGGTTATCCAGGTGGGTGCTGCGACAGAAATTGAAATGAAGGAAGCCAAACTGCGGATTGAAGATGCATTGAATGCGACGCGTGCGGCTGTGGAAGAAGGCATCGTGCCGGGCGGCGGTACGGCGTTGCTGTCGATTATTCCTGCGGTGCGTGCAGCGGCGGACAAAGCGGAAGGCGACGAACGGACGGGCATGCGCCTGGTGGTTCGCGCACTGGAAGAACCGATTCGCCAGATTGCTGCCAACGCGGGCGTAGAAGGCTCGGTTGTGGTGGAAAACATTTTGCGTGAAGGCAAGAATAACTATGGTTATGATGCTTTCAGCGATGAATACTGCGATATCGTAGACCGCGGCATCATCGACCCGACCAAGGTGACGCGCAGTGCGCTGCAAAACGCGGCTTCCGTTGCGCAGATGTTGCTGACGACGGAATCGCTGGTCTGCGACGTGCCGGAACCGCCGGCAGCCCCGGCGCCGGGCGGCGATATGGGCGGCATGTATTAATTCACTGCCAAGAAAAAGAACCCCACGGAAGGTGGGGTTCTTTTTTGCATATAAATCCCTGTTTCTGCATAGTTTACAACAAAGCGGTAGAAAAAGGGGTGACGATGGATGCAATCCAGGCGCAGACGTCCGCCGCAGCGGCGGCGTTCCCATTCCCATAATGGAGGCTGGCTGTTGCTGGCGATTGTGTTGGTAGGGGTCGCTTATTTTGGTGCGGCGGGTACAGCCGGTACATGGCTGGCAAAGAACGTTATCCAGCCCGTTGCTTCAAGCTTGGGTCTTTTTGGTGAGGAAAAGCAGACGCCGGCTCCCTCTGCACAGGCTACGCCGGCGCAGCAGGGCAGTGTAGTTGTTGAAATGCCCGCTCAGGCGGTGTACACGTTGCAAACTGGTGTGTTCTCTTCCAGCGACAATGCTTCCACTGAATCCAAAAATATCCAGGCGAAAGGCGGCGCAGGATATATTCTGCAAGATGGAAGCAGCTACCGTGTTTTGCTTTCCTGTTATCAGCAAGAGGATGATGCGAAGAACGTCAAGGAACGATTGGCGGAATCGATGGAAACAAAGGTGTATCCCATAACGGTGGAAGCGGGAAAGGCGTACGTGCAGACTGATGCACAGGCAAAGGTGTTGAAGGAAGCACAAGGGTTGTACGAACAGACACGTACGACGTTGTTTGAGGCCACAGTTCTTGTGGAAAAGCCGGAAGAGGCCAAAGAGAAAGCCAGGCAGGCTCGTACGCAGTTGCAGGAGTTGCAGAATAAGTTAAATGAAATCGACGCAGGCGCCAGTGTATTTGTGGACACATTGCGTGCGGCAACGGAAGGGGCGATGGTCGATTTAGGTACAGCTATTGATGGAACGCAGGCGCAACGCAGCGCATGGATTCAGCATGCTTGTATACGCCTGTGCGCCGGATATGCAAAGGGCCTAAAAGGATGAAAATAAAGCCGTCGGGGAACATAAGGTCCCCACGGCTTTTTACGGATAGGGGATGCGCATCGTGGATAACAGGGAGCGAATCTGCCGAAAATACTTGCCAAATGCAGCCGAATCGATACAATATATATGTTAGGCATTTTTTAATTACGCAAGATAAAGGGGCTATTCATGGTTTTTGTATTACTGGCGTTGCTGGCGTTTCCGCTGTTGGGCCTGGTTTTGTTTTTGGTGAAAACCATATTAAAATTATCCTTTTCCGTGGGAAAGATACTGCTCATTCTTTTGGGGATATGGTTGATTTTTGGCTTTATCACTGGAGGCATACAGCAGACGCTTGCCAATCTTGGCAAGCCATACGTCGAACAGAAGGACGATGGCACGGTGCATTACGTCGGGGCGTTTAGTAAAGGCGAGCTGGAATTGGCGCCATATGCTGAACAGAACAAATTGGTTCAGGCGGATGTGGACTGTGCACTGTCCAGCGTGACGATACATGTACCGGAAAACTGTGTGGTACGATTGAATATACAGGCGGCCCTGTGCCAGGTTGAAATCGAAGGGGACAAGCAGTTCCTTTTCGCCGGACAGCGTGAAGAAGTGTTAGGTGCAGGCGGAACGATTGTAGAAGTGACTGTGCGCGCTGGCGTAGCCAGCGTGCGGATTGAATAGTGGAACAGGAAGGAAAGAGACGATGACAAATTCCTATCAAGCCAAGGATATCCAGGTTCTCAAAGGCCTGGAGGCAGTGCGGATGCGGCCCGGCATGTATATCGGGTCGACGGAAACCCGCGGTTTGCACCACATGCTCTGGGAAATTGTAGATAACGCAATTGACGAAGCGGCCAATGGCTATGCGGATACGGTGTCCATCACCCTGCATGCGGATGGAAGCGCTACGGTGGATGATAATGGCCGCGGTATTCCGGTAGATGTACACCCAGAGATGGGGATTACAGGGGTAGAGGTCGTATTTACGCAACTGCATGCAGGCGGCAAGTTTTCTTCCAAGCAGTATCAGTATTCGGGTGGCCTGCATGGCGTAGGCGCCAGCGTGGTCAATGCGCTGAGCAAGCGGCTGGTGGTAGAGGTTGGCACCAACGGCATTCTGTATCGGCAGGAATATGCATCTGTACGCGATGAAGCAACGGGGAAAATTGTACCGGGCAAGGCCATGGGGCCGTTGGAAAACCTGGGCCGTACCCGCCGCCGCGGGACGCGTGTGACCTTCTGGCCGGATGCGGATGTGTTTGAAACAACGGATTTTCATTTTGAACCCATTGCACGCCGGTTGCGTGAATTGTCATTCCTGAACCGAAATGTTACGCTTCAGCTCACGGATGAACGTGTGAAGGAAGATGGCAAATATAAAAGCGTTTCCTATCATAGCGAGGGCGGAATCGTCGATTTTGTACGTTTTTTGAACACGGGACGGGACACGCTGTTTCAAATGCCGATTTTGATGGAAGGCCGTGTAGGGGATACGCAGGTATCCGTAGCCGTTCAGTATAACGATGGATATAGTGAAGCGATTTATTCGTTTGTTAACAACATTCCTACCACAGATGGCGGTATGCACGAGACAGGTTTCAAAGCGGCATTTACCAAGTGTATGAATGATACCATTAAAAAGACGGGGGTATTTAAGGACAATAAGGTGCCGGCACTGTCCGGCGATGATTACCGTGAGGGGATGACAGCCGTTGTCTCCTTAAAGCTGGCCAATCCGCAGTTTGAAGGACAGACCAAAACGCGTTTGGGCAATGCGGAGGCACGCACAGCAGTGGAAGCGGTAGTCACGGAGACGCTGACGGCCTATGTGGAGGATTTACGCAACCAGAAAGTAGTGACAGCTATCTGTGAGAAGGCAGCGCAGGCGGCTCGGGCGCGCGAAGCGGCCCGTAAGGCCAAGACGCTTTCGCGTGAAAAAAGCAAGCTGGATTCTGCGCCGTTAGTGGGCAAGCTGGCTGCCTGTACGGGACGCAAACCGGAATTGAACGAATTGTTTATCGTGGAGGGTGACAGTGCCGGCGGCAGCGCAAAACAGGGAAGAGACCGCAGTTTTCAGGCAATTTTACCATTGCGCGGAAAACCGTTGAACAGTGAAAAGAAACGCTTGGAACAGGTGCTGGCCAATGAGGAGTTCCGTACGATTATCACGGCGTTGGGTACGGGCATCGATTCGGATTTCAACATCAAGAATCTCAAATATAACCGTATTATCATTATGGCGGATGCGGACCAGGACGGCGCGCATATCCGTGCCATTCTGCTGACGTTTTTCTATCGCTACATGCGTCAGCTCATTCAACAGGGACATGTATATATTGCGATGTCGCCGCTTTATCAGGTCAAAAAGGGAAACAAAGGCGAATATGTGTATGATGATGCGGCGCTGCCCAAGGTGGTGGCCAAATTTGGCAAAGGGTATACCATTCAGCGTTATAAGGGCCTGGGGGAGATGAACCCCGAGCAGCTTTGGACAACCACCATGGACCCGGCCACCCGCACGTTGATTCGCGTAACAGTGGAAGATGCGGCGGAAGCGGAACACCTGGTTACGCTTTTGATGGGGGACAAGCCCGAACCACGCAAAGAATATATTTTTGAACATTCCAATTTCAACCGGGTAGATACTTTTGCACAATGGGGGGCGCATGTAGATGGCGAATAAGAGGCAACAAACTCCGCCGCCCACACAGGGCCATATCCTGACGCAGACGCTGGAAGAGGTGATGCATCAATCGATGCTCCCCTATGCGGAATACGTTATCATGGAGCGTGCATTGCCGCGTGTGGAAGACGGCTTGAAACCGGTGCAGCGACGCATCCTGTTTGCGATGAACGACCTGGGTCTTACGCCGGATAAACCGCACCGTAAAAGCGCGACCGTGGTCGGCGAAGTGCTGGGTAAATATCACCCGCACGGAGATACGGCTGTGTATGATGCGATGGTGCGCATGGCGCAGGATTTCAATATGTCGGCTACGCTGGTGGATGGACACGGCAACTTCGGCAGTGTGGACGGCGATACAGCGGCTGCTATGCGTTATACCGAAGCACGCATGACGCCGCTTGCGTTGGAAATGCTGCGGGACATTGAGAAGGATACCGTTCCGTTCAAGCTCAACTACGATGACCGCTTGCAGGAGCCGGTTATTTTGCCCAGCCGTTTTCCCAACCTTTTGGTCAATGGTGCATCTGGCATTGCAGTAGGTCTGGCAACGAATATTCCGCCCCATAACCTGGGCGAAGTAATCAACGGCATGATTGCATATTATAAAAAGCCGTCGATTACGATTGAAGAAATGATGACCTATATCCCGGGACCGGATTTTCCAACCGGCGGTTTCTGCACGGATGGGGAAGAATTGATAAAGGCCTATCAAACCGGCCGTGGACGGTTATTGCTGCGTGCTAAAACGCATATTGAACACGATAAAAACGGCAAATCGCGCATCGTCATTACTGAACTGCCCTATCAGGTAAATAAAGCGGCCTTGCTGGAAAAGATTCTGCGCATCAGTGAAGAAAAGAAGGGTGTGTTAACATCTATTTCGGATATTCGGGATGAATCGGACCGTGAGGGCATGCGTGCTGTTATTGAACTGCGTAAAGATGCCGATGCGGAAAAGATTTTGCAGATTTTGTTCAAATACAGCGACCTGCAAGTTACGTTCGGCGTCAATATCATCGCGATTGCGGACGGACGTCCGCAGCAGATGGGCTTGTTGGACATCTGCCGGTATTACGGTGAATACCAAAAACGCGTGGTCACAGCACGCACGCAATTTGACTTGGAAGAAGCCGAACGGCGGGAACATATCCTCCAGGGATTAATCATTGCGGTGGAGCATATCGATGAAGTGATACGCATCATTCGCGCGTCCAAAAGTGCAAAAGAAGCGCGAGAAAACTTGATGAATCGATTTGATATGACAGGCATTCAGGCACAGGCTGTACTGGATATGCGCCTGCGTCGTCTGACGGCACTCGAACTGGATGAGCTGCGCAGCGAATACGCAACGGTGACCGCTTTGATTGCAGAACTGCGGGCGATTCTTGCCAGTGAGAAAAAACTCGTCTCTGTCATTATTCGGGAAATGCAGCAGATTGCCAAGCAATACGCTGTGCCGCGCCGGACGGAATTGAAAGCGTTTGATTCTGTTGCTGCGGTAAAGATTGAACATGAAAAAACGCCGGAACCGTGCGATGTACTGCTTACACACAAAGGGTATCTCAAACGCATTGGGCTCAAAGCGAACAGCCGGGCCCAGGTCTCTGCAGAAGAGGAGGAAGAACCGCAGTTTTCGCTGCGCTGCATGACAACGGACCGTATTCGGTTCTTTACGGACAGGGGCAACGTGTTTGCCGTACAGGCAGAGGACGTTCCGGAGTGCAAACGCAAAGACCGTGGTACCAATGCGGCTGGTCTGCTGGCCGGTTTGGAGCACGGCGAACAGGTTGTTTCGATGCTGGTGCTGGATGACAAAGCGCCGGCGGATGTTCTGTTCTTTACCCGGCACGGCATGGTCAAACGCACCAAGGCGGAGGAATACCAGGCTCGCCGTGGCAAACTAGTCGCTTGCGGACTCAAAGATGGGGATGCCGTACACACGGTGGCATTACAGACAGGGCTTTCCGATGTTTTGTTGGTTTCTCGCCATGGAATGGCCATTCGGTTTGCTGTGGATACGATTCCTGCACAAGGCCGCACGGCGGCAGGTGTCAAGGGGATTGTGATGGAGGCAGACGATGAAGTGATTTTGGCACAGCAGCTGCCGGAAACGGGTGAACTGATGCTGGTGACGGAAAGAGGATATGCAAAGCGTACGCCGCTGAGCGAATTGGAACCACAGAACCGCAATGGCAAGGGTGTGCGTATTTTGCCTTTTGCCAAAGACGGCTCCAATGGCGAACAACTGGTGGCAGCGTTGCTGTGTACGTTGCAGGATACGTTCCTGTTTGTTCAATTCCATGGAACGCAGACGCCTGTTCCTGCGCTGGAAGTTCCGATGGAAACCCGACAGGGAAAGGGAACGCCCATCGTTTTAGCGCTGTTTGATGATGTTGTAACGGAAGTGAAACGTATGTTACGCGCATGACGCACATGAACCGGATATAGACAAAAGAGGGGGAAGACGCCCCTCTTTTTTGGTATGTGGAAAGCATGGTAAAACAAAGACACAAGCGCTGAAAAATCAGCGAATTTCGTTCTGTTCCGTTCAGGGTATGCATATGTTGAAATGTAAAGCGCACAAGGGGAGGAAAGCATGATGGAACAGTACGATTTGTACCAGGATATTGCCAGCCGTACACAAGGCGAAATCTATTTTGGCGTCGTGGGGCCGGTGCGAACGGGCAAAAGTACCTTTATTAAAAAATTCATGGATTTGATGGTACTGCCTATGGTGGAAAATCCGTTTAAAAAGGAGCGCATCAACGATGAGTTGCCGCAGAGTGGAGCGGGCCGCGCAATCATGACCACCCAGCCGCATTTTGTGCCTAATGAGGCCGCGGAGATTGACTTGGAAGGCGCGACGGTCAAGGTACGCATGGTGGACTGTGTCGGTTATTTGGTTGACGGCGCGACGGGCCAACAGGATGAACAGGGCCCACGCATGGTACGGACGCCCTGGTTTGACTATGATATCCCATTTGCAGAAGCGGCGGAGATTGGAACACGAAAAGTCATTGCCGACCATAGCACGATTGGCGTAGTTGTGACAACGGACGGGACGGTTACGGAGATTCCCCGTTCCTCATACGTGCAGAGCGAAGAGCGTGTTATCGAGGAATTGCAGCAGCTGGGCAAACCATTTGTTATTGTGCTCAACAGTTTGATGCCGCAAAGTGATGATGCAAAGTCGCTGCGCGAGGCGCTGGAACAAAAATATGGCGTACCGGTGTTGGCAACCAACGTGATGGAGATGCAGCAGGCGGATATGGAAAACCTGTTGCGCAACGTATTGTTCGAATTCCCGCTGCGTGAGGTACGCATTGCGCTTCCGGACTGGGTGATGGCGCTTTCCGATGGGCATTGGCTGCTGGAAAATGTCTGCGAGCACCTGAAAAATGCGACGGAACAACTGCAGAAACTGCGCGACTATCCGCTGTTGGTGGAGGAATTGGGGACCTGTGAATATCTGCAGCCGCCTCAGCTGAAGCAGTTGGCCCTTGGGCAGGGTATGGCAGAAATCGCCGCCGAACCAAAAAAAGAATTATTTTACCAGATTTTGGGGGATGAATGCGGTTATCCGATTGAGAGTGAATATCATCTGGTATCCATCATCAAAGACCTGGTTACGGCTAAACGGGAATATGACCGCATCGCTGAAGCGCTGCAGGCGGTGCGTGAAACGGGTTATGGCGTTGTGCAGCCGTCTATGGATGAGCTTAAGCTGGAAGAACCGGAAATCGTACGTCAGGGCAATCGCTATGGTGTGCGTTTGAAGGCCAGCGCGCCCAGCTTGCACTTCATGCGGGTGGATATCGAAACCGAGGTTTCTCCGATTGTCGGTTCAGAAAAACAGAGCGAAGAACTGTTGGATTACCTGCTCAGTGAATTTGAGAACGACCCGGCGATGATTTGGTCGACCAACATCTTCGGTAAGTCACTGCACGAACTGGTTAAAGAAGGGCTTTCCAACAAGCTGACACGCATGCCGGAAGAGGCACAGGCCAAGATGCAGATGACGCTGCAGCGTATCATCAACGAAGGGCGGAACAACCTAATCTGCATTCTATTCTGAGAAAAAAGGCATGGCGGCTGCCATGCCTTTTTAAATGGGAAATTTACCGTCTGCCACTGAAAAAGGGGAGGAGGGAGAATTCCCTTTGTTAGAATACAGGACGAAGGCGGCAAGCAGGGCGTGAGGATAGAGTGTATCAGCGTGTATGCTCGTTTCGAACGAAGACGGCGCAAATCGACCAAGAATAGCCAGCGGAAAAGTCGGATGGTAGCGTAAAAGAAGAGATATCTTATGCGGGCATAAGTACGGGAATATAAGCGGATGAACAAACCGAAAAGGGGAAAAGGGGACGCATTTCTTTGTGGTTTATCATATCAAAAACAGAAGAAATGGCTTTCTTGTTTCATCTGTTTTTTACGGCAGAACGTCCGCTTTTTCTTGACAAGGACAGGTAGGTTGGTATATTATCACTATTGCGACTGGGTGTGGCGCAGTTTGGTAGCGTGCTTGAATGGGGTTCAAGAGGCCGGAGGTTCAAATCCTCTCACCCAGACCATCGGAAACCACCGAAAACAAAGCGTTTTCGGTGGTTTTCTTTTTTCTCTTGATACCGTATATCTGAAAATAGCACACTAAAAAGCACACTGGTTGGTCAAAAATGTGTCCGAAAGCATTGATAGCGAGAAAGGACACTACTAAATGGCTACCATCATCAAGAACCCCAACAATGAGAAAGGAATCTCCTATCGCTTCCGTGCCTACTTAGGCAAAACAGAACTCGGCAAGCAAATTACCAGATACACCACGTGGTATGCTCCCTCAGACCTGACCCCTACCAAAGCGGAACGTGCCGCCCTCAAAGCCGCCGCAGAATGGGAAAAGCAGGTCAAGGCGGAGTATGAACAGGACTTGAAAGACCCCGCGCGCGTCAAGGCAAGGGAGATAGACCGAACCAAGACGGATTTCTCCGACTTTATTCAAAACGTATGGTTTCCCCTTTGCGTTTGCGATGGAGAACATAAGCATACTACTATTGAATTTTATCGGCATATAACAAATAAAATATCCGAATATTTTGATGATAAAATTCTTCAAAAGATAACATCACTACAGATACAAGAATATATTATCTATCTTCGAACCGCATATAAAACAAAACAAGGAAAAGCATTATCGGATAAAACTATTCGACATCATTACTGTGTATTGACTTTAATTTTTGGATTTGCTATAGAACAAGAACTTATTATTAAAAACCCGATGGACAAAGTGGAGTGTCCTAAACTGGCAAAGAAAAAGGTAGAAGCATTTACACAAGAACAAGCAGAGGTTTTCTTTTCATTGTTACCGAAATGTTCTATTGATTTTCGCTGTATGCTTTATCTACTTATTACCACGGGTTTGCGCCGGGGCGAACTTTTGGGGCTACAATGGGGCGATATTGATTTTGATAATCTTACTATTGAGATAAAAAGGAATGTAACCTATACCAAAAGAAAAGGCATTGTAGTAGATACGCCCAAGACGGAAAACAGCAATCGAATAATTCCTCTGCTTTCCGTTGTTGCGGAACTTCTTAAACAGTATAAACGAGAATTTCATTTATTTAGTCAAACAAACACTTTTGTTTTTCCAAGTGATAAAGGAAACACTATTCCAAAAGACCCAAACGCAATTACGAGAAAGGTCAAAAATTTTATGAAAAGGAATGGTTTGCCAGAGTTATCTCCCCACGATTTGCGTCATTCTTGTGCTACATTGTTATTAAATAATGGAGCAGATATAAAGAGCGTTCAAGAAATATTAGGACATAGCGACGCAAGCACCACATTAAACTTTTATGTGAAATCTGATTTGCTCCATATGAAAAACGCCACCAATAAACTGGCGGCGGCGTTTGGCCTCTAAATTTGATAGGGAGAGTAGAATTTTCTACATCTCCCTATATCTTTTTAAAACTTTTCAAATCTTCGGAACAAGTTTTAAGAACTTCCTACATCTTTTAAGGAGTTTGGTACATCTCGTTACATCTTTTAAGAACTTTTGACGAGAAAGGACAACTTTTCATAACTATCCGAGGGAAACGGATAACCGGGATATATCTTTATATAGGAAAAGAACCGAAAGGAACTCTAATCGGTTCTTTTTTTCTATCAATCTTCTTTCTTTTATCT
>CAJFOS010000001.1 GCA_904397865.1 Candidatus Allochristensenella caecavium | reverse complement strand
GTTGTAGCAGCTGTGCGAGAACATTGTCCAATTCAGATAGCACATGCGTACATCATGTTTGGACAGCTTTTTGACTTCAGCCATTCGAAAACCCCTCTCTGAATTGTTTTTCCGGCGTATGCCGGAAGGTCTGCAGGAAGCCGCACCCCATCCGCTGCTTCCCTGATGACAACATCCATTTATGTCCCGTTATAAATGGAAATTTGAATTGCAATTATCTATCCGGCATTCAGAAAACCGGTTTGAAAAGGAGGGCGCGGTACGCGTGATGAAAGCGATTTCACCCACGCACCGCCGGGAATGCTTCTATCCTACTGGTGCTCTTGTTCATAACGCACCAGCGTGCGGAGAATCCTTTGCAAATAATCGGCCAAGATTTTTTGGTCGTCCTCTGAAAGGTCCTGACAAAGAATTTCTGTCATCTGCTTTGATATCCGTTCATATTTACCACGCAGTGAACGCACATGTTCTGTCAGCGATACGATGGCTTCGCGGCGATTTTCCGGATTGATGTTCCGCTGTACGATGCCCTTTTTCACCATGTCATTGACGATGATGGACACTGTATTTTTTGCCAACAATGTCCGTTCACTGATTTCGCTGATGGTCAGGTGGTCCTCTCCCCAGAGGACGAAAATGATGTTCCACTGTCCTCTGCTGATTTCCAAATCGTTACTCAACAGCAATTTTTCGAAAATGCGGTCATTAACCAAGCGTATCTGCGATATCCAAAAGCCTAAAAAAATATCTGTTTCCTTCATGGTTTCTCCATTCTAATTAGATTTTTTCTATTTAGAACTATTTGTAATATACTACGTTCTTGTTCAAGTGTCAATCGCCAAAATAAAAAAAGCCGTTCGGTCAACGGCCTTCTCTATCGTTTGTCGCCATTTTTACAGCGGCTGTGCCCGCTCGCTTGAACGCCTAAACACGGTGCAGAAGGTGGATTTCCGGAATGTATACGCCGTTCCTTTCTTCCCCTTCCGTTTGTACACGAATCTGTTTCGGCTGGCGGCCGCCGTCCTCTGCCTGCACGCCCAGGTACAGATATGCGTCGCCGTTGACTTGCTGCAAGGCAGACCCGTATGCGCCTTGCACGTCCATTGATACGATAGAGGAAGTGTCCGCTGGGTCAACCACCACATAGCGGCCGCGGCATTCTCCCGGCGCCAATCCGTCTTCAAAAAGCAGCGCCACGCCGCCCTTTTCATAAACTTCCTGCACGCTGTTGCAATCCGCGGACACAAAGATGCCGGAAAATGTATAGGGGTTCTTCGCCCCGCCCCGCTGGTACGGATTGTACGTGCCTTCATAATGTTCCGGTTCCATGCTGTTGCGATGCATGGCAAAGGCGTTGACAGGGTCGTAAAAATACACATGCGTACCAAACCCCATGGATGCCACCGCCCATACCTGGCGCCCCTGCTTTTCCACCAAGGTCTCCTGTTTGTTAAACCAACTGGACCCTGCGAACAACGCGAAAGGAAAAACAAAAAAACCAATGGCCAGCATCAATAGAATACTGGCGATAGCCAGCCCGCGTTTTTCATAGTGCAGCAGCAGCCCCACAAAGCCGAATAACCCCAGCACGGCCAACAGGATGGCGCTTATCATCCAAGCGTATTGCAGCCATACCCGCGGCATCAGGCCCAGGGCGGGCAACAGGACATGGCAGAACAACCCCAACAGCACCACAAACGCAGCGTATCCACCGCATGCCCAGGCAAGCCGTTTCGTCTGTCTTCCTTTCTCTTCTTCTGCTCGACGACGTGTTGCTTCCAACAGGTTCCCTCCTCCCAAAGGTCGGCGGTTATGCAGAGACCATCCAGGTTTCGATGTTTTCTGCCCGCGCATGGGCAGAAAACAGCCCGCTGGCCTGAGCAAGCAGAGCCGGCAGGCGTTCCGTCCCATCAAAGGCATAGATGCAGAAAAAAAGGTCTTTCGTTTCCTGCGTAATCATGGCGCGAGTGCCATCGCTGCTGGGGTTGCCAAAAGGGCCTTGCGCATCGCAAAGCACGGGCAGGCCGTACAAGTTGATTGCATCTTTGCCGATGCCGGGATAGGTCTCCCCCTCCCGTCCCACACGCCAGGATAACGTACCACAAAGATGCTCTCTGTCGTATGTCCCCATGGAATAGCCGCTTTGCAGGGAAAGCAGGTTATTGATTTCTACCACATTATTGATTGTATACAGTCCCTTTCCCTGTGCCAGGCGTCGCATCATCGCTTCGGCGGAATTCCGGTAGCGGTGTGGGTCTTTGCCAAAGGCGCGATACGCATTGCGCGTGGCAGAAACGGCGGCATTCTCCCCGATTTGGGCCACCGTACGCACGGATAAACGCCGTTCTTCTTGCTCCAATAAGGCGAGCAGTCCCGATTCACTGGGCCGCGTATATACCTGCGCCGTCAGGCAACCGAGCGCGGCCGCCGGACATGCCGTGCGGATGGATGTGTCGATACAGATGGGCAGCATGGAAAACAGTTCCTCCTATTTGTTTCCCTTATGATATCGCAACAAAAGGGAGAAGACAACCGGTTGCCTCCGTATACACAGCCTGAAACAAGGCAGTATGCACTCCGAGCATTTCCAGCAAAAAGCAGCTCTGGCCAGAGCTGCTTTGTTGTCAAATGGTGCTGTTCCCTAGCGGCTGAGGAAGGCGGATGGATACTGAATAGAAGCATCTGTCCTATGCCACACTTCTGTTCGCTACACCTCCGGCGTACTTTGTCCGCGGGCAATGCCTTTTGGCGCTATCGACCATGCCTTGCCGGCGCTGCCAAAGATGTCTATCAACTCTTTGACACGACCTTTGAAGCCAGCGCTGATGATGTTAAACAGGCCATATACATTGTTGCCGGATAAATCCGTCTGCTGAATAGCATCATAGGCGGCGCGAATCAGTTCCCCACCGATATTGACTTTATTGATGCCCAACTGGCAGGCTTTGCGCAGATTTTCATCCCCGGTTCCGCTTCCGCCATGTAACACCAGCGGATGGCCTGTCGCTGCCTTGATGGCAACAAGACGGTCAAAATCCAGGCGCGGCGTACCAGAATAGAACCCATGCGCCGTGCCAATGGCAACGGCCAAAGCATCCACGCCCGTCTGTTCAATATAGGCTTTAGCCTGCTGAGGGTCGGTCAACGCGGCGGCACCATCCACATCATAATTGCTTCCCTGGCCAACATGTCCCAGCTCCGCTTCCACACTGACGCCAATGCTATGCGCGATACGAACCATCTCTGCTACTTCAGCGACGTTTTGCTCATAAGGGGCGCTGCTGCGGTCTACCATGATGGAAGTAAAGCCGGCGCGAATTGCATCGATGCCCTGGGCAAACGCTCCACCATGGTCCAGCTGGACAGCCACGGGCACATTGGCCATATCCGCCAGCCGCGTTACATAGGAACCAAAGAATTGAAAATCGGCCGGGTCTGTATAAAACACATCCAAAATAATGGGGGCTTGTTTTTCCTCCGCCGCCTCCAAGGCGGCGCGGGCATCGAGTTCACGACCAACATTGGGGGCAATCACGCCATAATGGCCCTGGTTGGCACGGTGTAAAATTTCCTTCATTGTAACAAGCATTGTTTCATCCTCCTTTTTCTTCGGTCCGGCGTCCCCCAGACCCTGATATTTTCAGCATAGGGTGCCAAGTTACTTGGAGGTCAACCGGTAGAATGCTTCTGTTTTGTTTCTTTTTATGCGTGACAAAAAAGAAACCGCGCACCGAAAAGAAGAACGTCGCCCATGAAAGCGAGCATCCGCCATTCCGTTTATGCCCTACGCCGCGTCCTGACGGCCAGCTTATGCATCTGCATGCCAACGCAGCCCCCTCTGCCGCCGCTGAAACGAAGCCTGTAAATGGCGCCCAACCAAGCAGGCGCGTATCTGCTCCATGGCATTGAGGCGTTATCCACAGTGACAGTGCCTGCGCAGCCGAAGGCTAAAGCAAATGGAATCGCTTTATAAGGCACGAGTGTTTGCACCGGAAACGGCTATGCTTTCGGCGGCTTTACAAGCGGACGGTTGTCTGCTAAGATACTCCATGGATGTTTTCGACTTATATAAATGCGCAATTGGGCGCATGTTTCTACCAACGACCGGAATCGTTGACTATAAGGCGAAGCCGCAGAGCTTCCCTTTTTATTCAGCCAACCGGAGTTGGTTTTTTTATGCGGCGGAAAGGATGGAAAAACGATGGATTATGACGTGATTATCGTCGGCGCCGGCCCGGCCGGTATCTTTACAGCGCTGGAACTGGTGCGCAACAACAGCACGGCATCCATTGCGCTGATTGAACAGGGCAAACCCGTAGAAAAGCGGCGGTGCCCCAAGCAGCAGACCCGGCAATGTGTGCATTGCCGGCCGTTTTGCGCCATTACGGCTGGTTTTTCCGGCGCGGGCGCATTTTCGGACGGCAAGCTTTCGCTATCCTATGAAGTGGGCGGCGACCTGCCGGATTTAATTGGCCATGAACGCGCACAGCGGACCATCGAATACACCGACCAGATTTATCTGGCCTATGGCGCCGACGCGCAGGTGGAAGGCGTGGGGCAGCCGGAAAAGGTCAAAGAAATCCGCAAGCGGGCCATTCAGTCCGGTTTAAAGCTGCTGGACTGCCCGATTCGGCACCTGGGCACAGAAAAAGCGCAGCAAATCTATGCCCGGCTGGAGCAGACGCTGCTGGACGCTGGCGTGCAGTTGTATTTTGAAACCGTATGCCAGGATATTGTAATGGAAAACGGCGCATGTACGGGCGTGATTGTACAGGATGCGTGCCACCAGCAGGCCCCCCGGACGCTGCGCGGGCGGCACATCATCCTGGCAACCGGCCGTAAAGGCGCGCTGTGGCTGGAGGAACTGTGCAACCGCCACGGCGTGAACCATATGCCGGGAACGGTGGACATCGGCGTGCGCGTGGAAGTACGCAATGAGGTGATGGAGGACGTGAACAACGTGCTCTATGAATCCAAATTGATTGGCTATCCGCTGCCCTTTCAGGACAAAGTGCGCACATTCTGTCAGAACCCGGGCGGCTTTGTCAGCCAAGAAAATTACGATAACGACCTGGCCGTGGTCAACGGACATTCCTACAAGGAGCGCAAAAGTGCAAATACCAACCTGGCCATCCTGTGTTCACATCAATTCGCCGAACCGTTTGACCAGCCGATTGCCTACGCTAAAAAGATTGGTGAATTGACAAATATGCTGGGCAGCGGGCGCATTCTTGTCCAGCGCTACGGCGATATCCTGCAAGGCAAGCGCACCTGGCAAAAGGAGCTGTGCCGTGCCAATGTGCAGCCCACCCTGCCGGATGCCATGGCGGGGGACATCACTTCAGCTATGCCGTACCGGACGATGGTGAACATCATTCAGTTCATGCAGGCGGTGGACCATGTTGTCCCGGGATTTGCCAGCACGGAAACGCTGCTGTATGCGCCGGAACTGAAGTTTTATTCCAACCGCGTCAAAATGGATACGCACTTTCAGACCAACATCCCCGGCCTGCATTGTTTGGGCGATTCAAGCGGATGGACGCGCGGGCTGATGATGAGTTCGGTCATGGGCGTGTTGATGGCACAGGAGCTGTGCAAGGGGCTGTAAGCCTTTCGTGAAAGGGTCTGCGTTAACCGCAGGCCCTTTTTCTTTTATGCTTTGTGCGCCAAATCCACGCGAATATCCAGCACGCGGTCGGCCCAGGATTGATAAAAAGCGGGTTCGTGGCAAACAAGAAGCACATTGCCCGCAAATACGCTTAAGGCCTGCTGCAGAGCCTGCTTGGTCACCGCGTCGAGATGATTGGTCGGTTCGTCCAAAAACAGGCAATTGACGGGCCGCAGCAGCAACAGACACAGCTTGACTTTGGATTGTTCACCGCCGCTGAGCGTACCGATGGCCCGGTCGGCATGTTCCGCCCGCACATTACAGCGGGCCAGCACCTGGCGCAATTCTTTTTGTGTTCGATGCGGGGCTGCATCGCCAAGAATCTGCAACGGCGTTTGCACCGCCGACGCCCAGCGCAAATCCTGCTCATAATAGCCCAGGCGCGTCTGTTCAGCAAAACGGAACGTCCCGCCCAACGGTGCAATCTGGCCCACCAGCGTCTTGAGCAGCGTGGATTTACCGATGCCGTTGAACCCGGTGATGACTACCTTTTCACCGTTATATAGTTGAAAATCCAGCGGTGCGAGCAAGGGCCGTTCATACCCTACGGACAACCGTTCCACCGTCAGCACCCTTTGCACGGAAAGCGGGGCGCTCGGAAAAGCGATGCGCGGCGCAGCCATTTCCGATGGCGGCGCAATTCGTTCCAGGCGCGCCAATTGTTTGCGGCGGCCCTGGGCCATGCGCGTGTTGACGCCTGCGATGTTTTTGCGTATATACGCCTCGGTCCGCTGGATATGTTTCTGCTGAGCCTGGTAACGGCGCAGCAAATCCGCACGCATATGCGCCTTCTGCGCAGCGCAGGATGCATAATCGCCGTGATACACATGCAGCGTGCCGCCGTCAATATCCAACAGGCCGTTGACTGCGGCCTGTAAAAAAGCCGTATCGTGTGAAACCACCAGGAACGCACCATCGAAACCGTGCAAAAAACGGGCCAAAAACGCGATATGCTCCTGGTCAAGGAAATTGGTGGGTTCGTCCAACAGCAGCACATCCGGCGCTTGCAGCAGCAGCTTGGCCAAAATCAGCTTGGCACGCTGGCCGCCGCTGAGCGTGCCGACGGTACGTTCCATCCCCAGCGCGGTCAGGCCCAAGCCGGCGGCAACGCGCTGGATGCGCGTATCGGCGCTATAAAAATCCTGTTCCAACAGAGCCTGCTGAAGACGGGCGGCCTGGTGCAGCGGCTCCTCTTCGCCGGACTGGGCCGCGGCTTCATAGCACGCCTGCATGCGCGCCTCCATTTTATACAGCGCGGCAAATGCTGTATGCAGATAAGCATCCATCGTCATCTCGGGTGCCAAACCGGCATATTGGTCCAGATGGCCGATGCGCGTGTTCTTTTGCCATTGCACCCGCCCCGCATCCGGGACAACCTCGCCCAAGAGGATGCGCAGCAACGTGCTTTTTCCCACGCCGTTTGGCCCGGTGACGCCCAGATGCTGTCCTTTATACAGGGTGAAAGAGGCGTCCTGATAGAGCACCTTATCTTCAAAACGATGGGACAGATGTTCGACTTTGCATATACTCATGTAAATAACTCCTTTATCGCCAAACAAAAAGGAAGGCCGTACCCTTGGGCCGCCTTCCTTGAAATGATACAAATCGATATAAGAAAGGCCCTGGACGAAAGCGTCGCAGGGCTGCATGCCATTGCATTTTCCATCTCCACCGGCGATGAAAAGCGTATGCCAAAGAAAACCATGCCATAGCACGGCGCACTCCTTTCATCGGCCGATGAAGCTGAGCAGGCTGTTAAAACCGCACTTGCTCTGCACAACGCTTCATCGTTTCAAATTGTACAGAGCCAGTCTTCTCCGTCAATAACACGTCAAACACCTTTTCTTTGTTTGATTCGTCCCGCAGGATACCACACAATAATGACGAAAGTCAAGCCTTGGGCCGCCCGGGGTCGGCGGCGTCGTTTTGCGGCTGCGCATCGGGCAGGCTATCGGGATGGGCGTCCTCCTGTTTTTTGCGCAGCCGCCGGATGGACATCCATTCCAGCCACCCGCTTTTGCGCTTGAGCGAAAGATAACCTACCACGCTCATAATCAGCGCGCCACCCGCATCAACCAACAAGTCCTCCATCGTATCTGCCAACGCCGCGCGGCCCACGAGCAGCGTGCCATCCTCAAGCATGAATTTCTGCATGTTCAAGTGCAACAGGCCGTCGAGCGTATATTCGTAAAATTCCCAAATGACCCCGCAGGCAATCGCAAAACAAAAGGCGAACAGCGCGACAAACAGCGGCGAAAGCGAAAGTGAGATTTTATCCGACTGATTGAGCAGATTCACCACCGAAAAGCCTAGCGCGCCGAGCATCAGCCCGCTGAAGGAATGGAGAATCAAATCCCATTTGGGGACCAAAAAATAGAAACTGCGGAATTCGCCCAGGTAGATAGCCGCGTATAAAAAGACGAAATACATAATTACAATCGCGCTGGGAATCGCGATGCGCCACCGCTTTTCCAACAGCGAGGGCAGGAACATTACCCCCAGCCCCAGCATGCACTGAATGAGCATCAACACGTAGTCGCTGCGTGTTTTGGCATATTCTTCCGGGCCGACAGGGCCGGGCGGCGTGACGATTACCCGCACCACCGCATACACCAGCGAAAACGCCAGCGTCACCAATAGAATCCAGAACAGCCATCTCTCGGCTCTTCCTTTTTTGCGTTCGTATTTCAAAACATTGCCTCCCCAGGCGTCATCACCGCCGTTTGTTTCCTCTTTTCCGGTTAAAGAACGGATGGGAATGGAACGTATTATATCATAGAGTGGCCCGCTTGTCTTATTGATTTGAAAAGGAAGGATTTTTGTCTGTTTGGCCCGATGGTTTTACATTGACAGCCCATCAGCGTCTGTTTAAGATAAAACAAGACTGCGGATGATGGAGGACTTTGTTTTGAAACAAACAGCTTATACAATCGTGCTGGCGGACCCGGCGCATAACCGCACTGCGTTTGTGCTGGACAATGTGGCAGCAACGCAGCGGCCAGCGGTCGCGCGGGCGTTGATGGCACGGCCGGAAGGCATCGAACAAGTGGGGTTCGTATGCCCGTATGAAGGGCCCGCCTGGGGACGTCTGGAAATGATGGGCGGCGAATTCTGCGGCAATGCCGCGCGCAGTTTCGGGCTGTATTTGGCGCAGCAGCGCGGCCTCGCAGGCCCAGCGGAAGTGCCGGTAGAAATCAGCGGCTGCCCGCATGTGCTGAATGTGCGCGTCGATACCACCGCTTCCACCGCACGCGCGGAAATGCCGCTTCCCATCGAGGTGCTTTCCGTTCGTCTGCAGGAGCAGGACTGCCCCGTAATTCGCTTCGATGGCATCACGCACATTATCATTCCCGACCAAGTCCCGCAGGAGGATTGGATGCATCAGGCACAGCAGGCATTATCCAAACGGTTTGACTGCGACGCCCTAGGGCTTCTGTTCTGGGATACGCAACAGCGCTTTTTGACCCCGGTTGTGACGGTGCGGAAAACGGGTACCACTGTGCGGGAAAGCAGCTGTGGCTCTGGCTGCGTGGCACTGGCGGTCTATCTGAGCCAAACCTGCCAAAATGGAGCGGGCACCTATGTGATAGAACAGCCCGGCGGGCGTATCAGCGCCCAGGTTATCCGGCAAGAAGGACACATCGTCCAGGCGTCTATCGGCGGCGCCGTCGAGATTCAGCCCGCGCGGACGGTGCAGCTGACCCTCCCGCTCGCTGATTAAAGGCTGCGCTCAAAAAATAGACGCTCACACAAAGCGCCCCTTACATCGGGGGCGCTTTGTTCATGCTAATGATTCATTTCTTTGTTTCTGCAAGCCGGCCATATCAGCCAAGCCGCGGTGGTAAACAACAGCGCGCCCAGCAGCCATAGCCAAATATGGGGGCGGGTTTCGCCGGTTTGGGGGATATCCGACGGGGGCGTGGGCAAGACAGGGGGCGCTTGGTCATCCGAGGGCATGGGCAAGGGTTCTTCTGTATGGATTTTCCAACGCGCATAAAGCGTTATGTCCTGCGTTACGGTGTCGTCGGTAAAGGCCCACTGACGGTTCCATTCCACATCAAGATACCAACCAAGGAAGGTATAACCTTCCCGCACCGGCGTTGGCGGTTCCGCTACTAAACCGCCATACGGCACGGTTTGTCCCTCCACGTCCGTTCCGCCGTTGCTCTCAAATGTCACCTGGTACGAGTCCATTGTCCATTTTGCATATAGGGTGATGTTCCCTGTTACCGTATCCTGTGTAAAATCCCATGGTTGCTGCAAGGCTTCATCCCGATACCAGCCGGCAAAGGTGTGTCCAGGCTTGTTTGGGACCGCCGGTTCTTCCGCCCGCTGATTGGCCACAACGGTCTGCGTCTCTACAGCGCTGCCGCCGTTGCTCTCAAACATCACCTGATACGTTACCGGCGCAGTAACGGAAACAGGCAGGTGGAACCAAATGGCATAATCGTTCGTATTTGCGCCTAAATCGGCTCGTATGGAAACAGCCGGCGCCGCTTTGTCCACCATCACAGTCGCTTGTGCAGTGCTGCCCGTGACCAAAACACCGTCCTCCGTATCGCCATCGCTATAACGATAGGCCTCATTCAATCCGGCAGTGGCGTTGCTTTGCGGGTCGAGCGGCCATGCCATGTTATTCTGTCCATTACGACGCACCATGGCCTCAAAGACAAACGGCTCTGCCGCCACCCCCGCCTGGATGGTCTGCGGCACAATGAAATAGATATCTCGGGCTGACGTATCCTTATAATACACGTTGCGGTTGCCCGCATAAATCAAAAAGCCGTTTGCATCCTTGAGCAACTGTGTTCCGTTGACCAGGGTATAACAGTAGATGCCGTCGTCGTTGATTTTCCAATATTGGGAAGAACGCTCCTGCATGGCGCTATGCGGATTGCGGTAAGCGTTCACGCCATAGAAAGCAGAATCATTGATAAAGCCATAGGCGTTGCCGATACTGTATTGCGCCGCTTCGCTGCCACTGACGGACAACGCTGTAAAATTGCTGAACCCGCGGTACAGCGTCGCGCGCATATAACCGACAAGACCCCCGATATACGGATATGCCTGCAGACCGGAAGACTGAGACAGATCTATGTTCGATTCTACATGATTGTAGGCAAAAGCGCTGCCGTAGCCATGTTCATAACCCATCAGACCGCCCAGGCACAGCCACTGTCCCTGGGGCAGATTGTCTGCGTATCCTGCGCCCTGCATCCGCACGTCCAAATACACTGTGTTACCGGACGCGGCGTCGGTTTCCAAGCCCAGGGTATGGTAATAGGCGCCCCTGGGCGCTGCACTGCTGGCCTGTCCAGGCGCGTCGGAATATCCCATGATGCCGCCAATAAAATACTGTCCGTATCCGTCGGCCGCACCGCAGTTTACCTGTAAATTAATCGTACTCGAGGTGATTGTGGTGCGGCTGGTTTGTCCGGAATAAGCCATTACGCCGCCGATGTTCATATCGACGGACGAATTGCCATCCTCATGCGTTGTAACGTTAGACTGTACCGTACAATTCTGCACCGTCAGTGAGGAATCCACCGTCGCACGGGCATTGGCCTTCGTCATGCTGTGCATCGTGACATTTGTATCCTCCCACGGCTGCACGCTGGGCGCAAGTGCAATCGATGAGGCGGATACATCCGCTCCGCAGGCACTGATAGGGGCGATATAAACGTAATTACCCCAGAACGGGACACCCTGGTAATCAAAATCCACATCCACCGTGCAATTCTTTACAGTAGTTTCATCAAAATTCAGGCCGATTAAGCCACCCATGATGATAACGACCGGCCCCATGCCACCGCTTACGGGCACGGTCACGCTGCCATTGACAATCTGCACATTTTCAATCGTCGCTTTCAATGCCTGTGATGTGAGCAGCGAAACAGTTACCGCCCTACCGTTCAGCCCGGCGTTGGCCAGCGAAGTTGGCGCCACCGTGCAGTCGGCAAAGGTGACATCGCGCACCGTTGCTCCACACAGGTTGCCGAAAATAGAATAGCTAGCGTCTCCCGAGCGGACTGTAGCCGCCCGATAATGGCGCACCGTGTGGCCTCTGCCGTCAAACGTACCCAGAAAAGAGGCATCTTCCGCCTGGCCACGCCCTGCAAAAGTATGGGCGCTCAAATCCAAATCCGCCATGAGCGCAACGGTTTTCCCGCCAAATTGTTCGCCCTGTTCCAAAGCGGCGATAAAAGCGGCAAAGTCCGCTTCATCTTCGATGGCCAACGTCGTCTGTGCGTCATCATACCAGTTGACGTCAAAATTACCCGCATCCGTCCAAACACCTTGCGCGGCGGCCATGGCTGACACCGGAATCGCCCCGCAAAACACGCCCGCTAACAGACAAATGGACAAGAGGCAGGATAAGCGCAGTCTGTTCTTTGCTTGTTTTTTCAATGTACACCCCCGATAAAACAATCAGTCGGATGACACGAGCAAAGGTGTACGCCACTCCGACCTTATCGTATTTGCCACCCCATATGTCTGTACGTTGCATTTTATGGTGTAGCATTTCGTTCATTGTCATTTTGTACTTAAATACAAGAAAAAAGAAGTTGCTAGACGAATTCAAATCAGACTGATATAATG